>NZ_JAUYWF010000004.1 GCF_030708455.1 Halomonas sp. SSL-5 | reverse complement strand
CAGCAGTGAAACCGCTCAGCGCCGATGGTAGTGTGGGGTCTCCCCATGTGAGAGTAGGTCATCGTCAGGCACTTATTCAGAAACCCCAGCCCATGGCTGGGGTTTCGTCGTTCTAGGGGTCTCCCCATGGCCCGTTTGTCGGGAACAAACGGGAACCGCTTCAGCGGGCCCGAAGGGCGAGTCTCAGGATGAGACGAGTAAAGTCGCGGAGCGCCGGCCGCCGGGAGGCCGGCCCCCGGAGCGCCGGCCAGGTCATCGTCAGGCACTTATTGAGAAAAGCCCCGAGCTCCTTTGTGAGTTCGGGGCTTTTTGCGTCTGGGGACTGTCGGCGGGTGGTTAGACTTTGGTTGTTATACCAAGGTATGATACGACCATCTTCCACAGCATTGAGAGGGCTCTGCCATGACTCCGTCGGTCGAAACCTATCCCACCATCTGGGACAGCACCGGTACCTCGCGCGTCATCGTTCGCCCGCTGCTGCGTCGGGTGTGGCGCGGCATGCTCCGCCTGGCTGAGGCGCAGTGCGCGGCCCAGGCGCGCCGTGGCTACCTGCCGCATATCTGATCAACCGACGGCCGCGCGGCTGTCGAGGATCCATGAAGAAGCCCGGGCCAAGTGGCCCGGGCTTCTTTGTTGCGTGATGTGCGGCGCCTGGGGTCAGACCACGCCCTGGTCGATCATGGCGTCGGCTACCTTGCGGAAGCCGGCGATGTTGGCACCCAGTACCAGATTGGTAGGCTCGCCGAACTCCTCGGCGGTATCGGCGCACTGGCGGTGGATATTGGCCATGATCTCCTTGAGCTTCTCGTCGACCTTCTCCAGCGGCCACTTCTCCATGCTGCTGTTCTGAGCCATCTCCAGCTGGCTGGTGGCCACGCCGCCGGCATTGGCGGCCTTGCCGGGTCCATAGGCGATCTTCGCCTCGAGGAAGCGATCCACGGCATCCGCGGTGGAAGGCATGTTGGCGCCTTCGCTGATGCAGTAGACGCCGTTGCTCAGCAGGGCCTCGGCATCGGTGGCGGTGAGCTCGTTCTGGGTAGCGCAGGGGAAGGCGGCGTCGGCCTTGATACGCCAGACCGCGTGACCACCCTCGGGGTACTCGCCAACCGGGATGTAGGTGGCCTCGGGATGCTGCTCCAGGTAGGCCTCCAGGGAGGCGCGCTTGACCTCCTTGAGCTCCTTGAGCAGGTCGAGGTCGATGCCGCGGGCGTCATGCAGGGTGCCGCGGGAGTCGGAGCAGGTCACCGGCTTGGCGCCCATCTCGTAGAGCTTCTCGATGGTGTAGATCGCCACGTTGCCGGCGCCGGAGACCAGGCAGGTCTTGCCTTCGAGGGTCTTG
Organism: Halomonas sp. SSL-5; assembly: GCF_030708455.1. GTDB lineage: Bacteria > Pseudomonadota > Gammaproteobacteria > Pseudomonadales > Halomonadaceae > Halomonas. The sequence continues at coordinate 333,869 of NZ_JAUYWF010000004.1, read as the reverse complement.
CCGAGGGCTTCCAGCATGTTCTGGGCGAAGTAGACCGCACCGTAGCCGGTGGCTTCCTTGCGGCCGATGGAGCCGCCCCAGTCCAGGCCCTTGCCGGTGAGCACGCCTTCATAGCGGCCGGTGAGGCGCTTGTACTGGCCGTAGAGGTAGCCGATCTCACGACCACCGACACCGATGTCGCCGGCGGGCACGTCGGTGTGCGGGCCGATGTGCCGATACAGCTCGGACATGAAGGCCTGGCAGAAGCGCATGATCTCGCCATCGGACTTGCCCTTGGGGTCGAAGTCCGAGCCGCCCTTGCCGCCACCGATGGGCAGGCCGGTGAGAGCATTCTTGAAGATCTGCTCGAAGCCCAGGAACTTGATGGTGCCGGAGGTGACACTGGGGTGGAAGCGCAGCCCGCCCTTGTAGGGCCCCAGCGCGGAGTTGAACTGGATGCGGTAGCCCTTGTTGACCTGGACGCGGCCGTCATCGTCGGTCCAGCAGATACGGAACATGATCTGGCGTTCCGGCTCGACGATACGCTCGATGATGCTGTGGTCCAGATAGTGGGGGCTATGCTGGAACAGCGGGCGCAGGCACTCCAGTACCTCTTCCGCCGCCTGGTAGAACTCGGTCTGGGCGGGGCTGCTCTTGCGAAGGTTTTCCAGAGTATCGTGAACGTAGGGCATCATCGTGTCCTGTGTGTGAGTGTGCCGGCCGCAGCGGGCCAATCTGAAAGTGGTTTCCACGGACAACGACTATATAGCAATGCACCATTATGCAGCAAATGTATGGGCCATGCGCGCGTGAGACATTGTTATGAGCCAAACTCGCTTGTAAATCCAGGAAAAGCTTGCACCTCGATTGCGCAAAAGAAAAGTTTCATAAATGTTTATTAAACGCTAGGCTCCCGGTGCCTGTGTCACTATGGCGGCTTTCCTCGTGGCAGGCGTGGTGCTAAGGTGCTTCGCCGCCGGTTGTTCCGGCAGGGGCGGGGCCACAGGCACACTGAGGAACAAGGTGCGGCATGGAGAAGACGATGACTTACCCGGGGGAGCTGCTCTGCTACTGTCGTCCCGGTTTCGAGCCCGACTTGGCAGCCGAGCTTGCCGACAAGGTCGCGGCGCTGGGCTGGGAGGGGGAGGCGCATCATGCTCAGAACGATGGCTTCGTGCGCTTCCTGCTGCACGAGGGCGAGGCGGCCAACGGCCTGCATCGTGACCTGCCGCTGACGGATCTGGTCTTCGCCCGCCAGAGTCTGGTGGCACTGCCGCCACTGGTGCTGTCGCGTGATGACCGACTGACGCCGATCGTCGACCAGGTGGTCGCCAGCGGCTGGAGCTTCGAGAGCCTGTGGCAGGAGACCCCGGACACCAACGACGGCAAGGCGCTGGCCGGGCTGGCCAAGGCGCTGGAGAGGCCACTGACCTCGCTGCTGACCAAGCGCAAGGCGCTGCGTCGCAAGGCGGGTGGACGGCGCCTGCATCTGCTGTGGAGCGCCGGCGATCGTGTGCAGCTGGGCATGAGCTTTCCCGGCAATCGCAGCGAGCTGCCGGGCGGCATTCGGCGCCTGCGCTTCCCGAGAGCGGCGCCCAGCCGTTCCACGCTCAAGCTGGAGGAGGCCTGGCATGAGTTCGTGCCGCGGGAGGAGTGGGATGAGCGCCTGGGCCAGGGCATGCAGGCCGCGGATCTGGGGGCGGCGCCCGGCGGGTGGACCTGGCAATTGGTGCAGCGCGGCATGCATGTCTACGCCATCGACAATGGCCCCATGGACAGGGCGTTGATGGCCACCGGACAGGTCGAGCACCTGCACGAGGATGGTTTTACCTGGGAGCCTCCGTATCGCCTCGACTGGCTGGTCTGCGATATCGTCGACAAGCCGTCACGGGTGGAGGCGATGGTGGAGCGCTGGCTGGTTCGGCGCTGGTGCCGGGAGGCGGTCTTCAACCTCAAGCTGCCGATGAAACGCCGCTGGCCCGAGGTGGACTCCTGCCTGCGACGGCTCGCCGACGCGCTGGCGGCGGCCAGGGTCGACGCCGAGATCGCCTGCCGCCACCTCTACCATGATCGTGAAGAGGTGACGGTGCATGTCCGCCTGAGGGCGTGAGGCTCAGTGGGCGGCGGGCTCGTAGATGCGAATGCGCTCTTCTTCGGTGAGCAGTGGCAGCAGGCGCTGCATCACCCGGGTGCGGGTCTCGCTGGAGTACCATTCCTTCCAGGCGCGCATGTCGCGCCACTTGGTGATCATCAGACGCCGGTCGCTGTGTCCCAGTTCCACGAGGCTCTCGCCACCCACGAAGCCCCTGGCGCCCAGGGACTCGCGCATGGCCTCGCGGGCGGCCTCCTCGTACTCATCCTCGAGACCGGGCATGATGCGGCGTTCGATAATGATCTTGATCATCTTGCAGGCTCCGACTGATTTCTTAAGCAACCCACGAGGTCCTCGATGGCAGAGAAACCCGACTTTCACGCCGAGCTCGATACCACCGGGCTCTACTGTCCCGAGCCGATCATGCTGATGCATAACAAGGTCCGCGACATGCAGGCGGGCGAGGTGCTGAAGGTGATCGCCAGCGACCCGGCTACCACCCGTGACGTGCCCAAGTTCTGCCAGTTCCTGGGCCATGAGCTGGTCCATCAGCAGCAGCTCGGGGACAGCTACCTCTACTTTATCCGTTTAGGCTAATCTTGTCCTGGCGCGGACGGTGATGTGCCGGGGTCGCCATCCGGCATCACCATCAGGGCCAGCGCCTCCAGAGTCGCGGGGTCCTCCTGACGGATGCGGTTGGCGATCTGGCGTTGGAAGAAGTAAACCAGGCGATGGCGGCTGTGCCCGGGATAGAGGCAGGCATCGCCGAGCAGGATCGGGGTCTCCTCGACGCGGCGCTCGTCCGCGAGCAGCGCTTCGATCGTGCCGTCGCTGTAGAGGCGCCAGCCGAACACCTGTTTGAGCTGCCAGGGCGCATCGCCGTCGTCCATGCACAGGGCGTGGGTGCCCTGGATCTCGGGCAGCTGCTGGATCAGGGTGACCTGTTCGGTCTCCTCGTAGTCGAAGTAGCTGGCGGCGTGTTCCAGCTCCATCAGCTTGTGTTCCGGCGCTACCTCGAACAGCTCCTCGGTCTCGGGGTCCCGGTAGCCGACGAAGCGGCCATGCTCGTCGTCGTCGAGGCGCTGGCAGGGTGTCAATGACTCCATCCACGCCACCAGGCCGACCACCTCACCATCCTCGCGCAGGCCCCAGGCCAGCAGCGGCATGCCATACAGGGTGTCCGGGCTGGAGTCCAGGCGATACACCATCTCGAGCCCATCGAGTTCCGGTGCCAGTCGTATCAGGCGGCGTCTGGCCAGCTGACGCTGGCGCCTTGCTTCCAGGTCGATGACCCGGGCGGAGCGGGGTGACAGCTGGGTTCCCATGGCGTCTCTCCAGATGCTGCTTGATCACGGGACCGGGCCGGGCGGCAGGCTCCCCGGGCCGGCGCGGAAGCGCGCTGCGTCACTCAGGCACCACCAATAGCATAGACCCACTCGCAGGTTAAGCCCTGTGGCCTGAGGCCTTCGTCGAAGCGACGCTCAACAGCGCGATGCGAGGCGCCGGCGCCGCTCCAGATGGCCCTGCATGGCGTCGCGAAAGCGGGGTAGCGGCGCCTCGGAGTGCTGTCGCGAGAGCCAGGCCCGGCGGTACGCCTCCACGGCGTCCGGCGGTGCTTCCAGGCTCGCGAAGAGCGGTGCCAGGCCCGAGAGCCACGCCGCGGCCGCGCCATCCAGTGCGTCCAGCCAGTCGGCGAGTCGCCGGGCCTCAGGGATCTGCTGGAGGTCGGCGGTGAAGCCTCCGGTGGGGCAGTGTCCGGGGGTGGCGAGTGCCCGGTCGAGTAGAGCGTTGGCTTCGGCGAGGCGCTGCTCCGCGAGCAGCAGGGTGCGCAGCAACTGTGCCGTGTAGGGGCGGTCGTTGAGTGCCCGCAGGTGGCCCTCCAGCGCCTCGGGGCTCGGCAGTGGCCGGTTCGCCTCGAAGGGGGCACGGCTCAGCTCGTTGAGATAGTCCAGGGCGGCCAGCTGTTCGCTGGGAGGCGCCAATGCATCCGGTGCCAGGACGGAGCTGACCCGCGAGAAGCTCTGCGCCCACTCCTCGGATCCGAACAGCCCGTTCCAGGTCGCGCGCGGCAGTTGCTCGCGCTTGGTCGCGGTGAGCCGCTCGAGGCGGGCGAGGTCCTCCGCGGCGAGGCGCCCCGGCACCTCGCCCGACAGGCATGACGCCAGGCGCCGCCACAACTCGAGCTCGTATTGCCAACGCTGACTGGCCGGTGCCACGCGGCCCAGGGTGCTGTTACGCTCGGCGACCAGGGTGGTGATATGGCATTCGCGCAGGGCGTAGATGTCGAGCATGCCCTCGCGGGTCTCGGGGATGCTCACGCGGCGCTCGCGCAGTTCGGGGAAGGCACCGATATTGCGGGGCGTTGCATGGGCGGGAGGCGTCAGGTCGAGCCGCTCGGCGAGGGCTCGCTGGTAGTCGCGCAGCAGGGTATCGCTGGCGTCGCCCCCGCCGCAGCCGACCAGGATCACCGCCAGGGCGGTGGCCACGCCGCAGCGGCGCAGGGCGTCAGGGATGGAGCGGGTCGCGTTCGCCATGGGCCACCGCCTTGCCGATTCGTCTCAATCGCTCGCCGAGCATCGCCGCCGCGACGGTAAGCCCACCGATCAGGCCGATCCAGTAGCCATGCACGCCGAGGGGCTCGATCAGGCCGGGAACGCCGCGGGTGCCCAGCCAGTGGCCGCCGGCCATGCCCACCAGCCAGTAGGAGGCCAGGGTGATGGCCATGATGATACGCGTGTCCTTGTAGCCGCGCAGCGCCCCGGCCAGATTGACCTGCAGCGAGTCGGAGACCTGGTAGACCATGGCCAGCAGCACCAGCGAGAGGGCCAGCCTGGCCACTTCCGCGTCGCGGGTATACAGGCCGATCACCGGTTCCGCGGTGAAGCGCAGCAGCAGGCCGTTGATCAGCGCCACTACCAGGCAGACGGCGATGCCGTGCCAGGCCACCCGGCGCGCGTAGCGGTGGCGCTGCTGCCCCAGCACGTTGCCGACCCGAACCGTCAGGGCCATGCTCAGCGACAGCGGCAGCATGAACAGGATGGAAGTATAGTTGAGCGCCACCTGGTGGGCGGCCACGGTGATCTCGCCGAGGCTGGCGATGAACAGGGCGATCAGCGTGAACAGGGTGACCTCGACGAAGATCGCCACGCCGATGGGCAGCCCCACGTAGAGCAGCTCGCCGATCATCCGCCGGTGAGGGCGGCTGGGGGCATGCCACAGCGAGACCCCGCCATAGGCCCGCGAGTGGCGCGTGTATAGCGCCATGGCCAGGCACATGGTCCATAGCGACAGCGCCGTGGCGATGCCACAGCCCAGAGCGCCCAGGGCTGGCAGCGCCAGGATCCAGTCCGGCAGCCAGCTGCCCAGCAGGTCGCCTAGCCCCTCGCCGCCGTAGATCAGCACGAAGTTGCTGGGCACATTGACGGCCAGCCCTACCAGGCTGATCCATAGCGAGGGACGGGTGTGGTTCATGCCGTCGGAGAAGGCGCGCAGGGCCTGGAAGAGGGCGGCGCCCGGCATGCCGAAGGCCACCGCGAAGAGGTAGCTACGGGAGCCCTCCGCCACCGCCTCGGGCACGTTCATCAGGGTGAAGATCGGACCTACTGCAAACCACAGCAGGGCGGCAGCCAGCGCCCCCAGCGTCAGCGCCACCCACAGCCCCTGATGCACGTTGGGGGCGATCTCGGCGCTGCGTCGGCCACCCAACAACTGGGCGACGATGGGCGTCAGCCCCATCAGGGTGCCGGTCATGAACAGCATCAGCGGCAGCCACAGGCTGGAACCCACCGACACCGCCGCCAGGTCGGTGGGGCTCAGGCGTCCGGTCATCATCACGTCGGCCACGCTCATGCCGGCCTGGGCCAGCTGGGCGCCGCAGATCGGCAGGGCCAGCGCCAGCAGCGGGCGCGTCTCGCGGCGTGCGGTATCGAGGAGAGTGGCCAGCGGGCGGCTCAAGACGTGCGCTCCATGCGGTCGGGCAGGGCGGCCATGCTAACAAGGCCGAGCGTTCTTTACCCGTGCGGCGGCGGGTATACTGATGCCTCATCCATGACCATGGAGGCCGCGTGACACACCGCCTCGAGGACATCATCGCCCTGTTCGACGGCCTGTTCCAGGAGAGTCACCGGACTCGCCTGGTGCGCGGAGGCGATGAGCCCCTCTACCTGCCCGCCGACGCCGAGAGCCCCTGGCACCGGGTGATCTTCGCCCGCGGCTTCTTCACCAGCGCGCTGCACGAGATCAGCCACTGGTGCATCGCCGGTGCGCGGAGACGTCAGCTGGAGGACTATGGCTACTGGTACCTGCCCGACGGGCGCGACGCCGAGCAACAGCGCGACTTCGAGGCCGTGGAGGTGGCGCCCCAGGCGCTGGAGCTGCTCTTCTCCCGGGCTTGTGGGCTGGGCTTCCATGTCAGCGTCGACAACCTCGACGGCGCTGCCGAGGTGGATCGCGATGCCTTCCACGCCAAGGTCGAGGCGCGTGCCCGGCGCTACCTGCGGGAGGGCCTGCCGCTCAGGGCCGAGGCGCTGCGCACCGCCCTGGCTGCCTTCTACCGCGACGGGGCACCGCTTGCCGAGGCGCTGGCGGCCGGCCGCACCCGGCTGCTGGTCGAGCCGGCCTGAAGCGTTGGCAAGCGTGAGCGGCGGGCGCTGTTCGCCGAGAGCGTGGACGGGCTAGGGTATAGGCTGAATCGCCGGCCGCTGGAGGCACCGTGTACCCCGACCCGCACCCCCAGGAGCAGGGCTTCCTCGAGGCCCTGGCCCGGGACGACTGGCCCACCCCCGGGCAGGCCCTGACCCTGGACCAGGCAGGGCTCTCTCCCGAGGCCCTGGTCGAGCTGTTCGAATCACAGCTGATGAGCCGCCACCTGGACCTTCAGGCGCGCCGCCTGCAGGCGCGCGGCGAGGCCTTCTACACCATCGGCAGCGCCGGCCACGAGGGCAATGCCGCCGTGGCCATGGCGCTACGCCCCACCGATCCCGCCTTTCTTCACTACCGTGACGCGGCCTTCTTCATCCAGCGAGCGCGCATGGTGCCGGGACAGGATCCGCTGCGCGACCTGCTGCTGAGCTTCGCGGCGTGTGCCGAGGACCCGATCTCCGGTGGTCGCCACAAGGTGCTCGGGTCGAAGGCCCTCAATGTGCCACCCCAGACCAGCACCATCGCCTCCCACCTGCCCAAGGCCATGGGCGCCGCCCACTCCCTGGCCCTGGCGAAGCGCCTGGGGAGCGAGGGGGAGTGGCCCCATGACGGGGTGGTGCTGTGCAGCTTCGGGGATGCCTCCTTCAACCACTCCACCGCCCAGGGGGCGCTCAATGCCGCGGCCTGGAGCGCCTTCCAGGGCCTGCCGATGCCGTTGGTGTGGCTCTGCGAGGACAATGGCATCGGCATCTCGACCCCCACCCCCGAGGGGTGGATCGCGGCGAGCATGGCGTCACGCCCCGGCGTTGACTACCTGGCCTGCGACGGCCTCGACCTGCTCGACACCTGGCGTGCGGCACGCCAGGCGGTGCATGTCGCGCGCACCCGTCGGCGGCCGGTGTTCCTGCATATGCGCTGTGTCCGTCTCTATGGTCATGCCGGCTCCGATGCCCAGCAGGCGTATCTCTCCCCCGCACGCATCCAGGCCGACGAGGCCCGCGACCCGTTGCTGATCAGCGCCGGCCTGCTGCGCCGCCACGGGATCCTGAGCCGCGACACCATCGCCGAGCGCTACCACGAGTTGCGCGAGCGGGTGGCGCGACGCGCCGAGGAGGCGATCCGCCGACCGCGCCTGGAGAGCGCGGAGCAGGTGATGGCGAGTATCGTGCCGCCGCCTCGCCCGCCGCGCATCGGGCCCTGGCCGGGCACGGCCGATCTCACCACGGATACCCTGGCGCGGCGGCTCAATCGCGCCCTGGCGCGGCTGATGAGTCGCTACCCGCACCTGGTGATGGCGGGGGAGGACATCGGCCGCAAGGGCGGCGTCTACGGCGTCACCCAGAAGCTGCAGGCGCGCTTCGGGGCGCACCGGGTGATCGATACCCTGCTCGATGAGCAGAGCATCCTGGGGCTCGGCATCGGCATGGCCCAGAACGGCCTGGTGCCGATCCTCGAGATCCAGTTCCTGGCCTATCTGCACAACGCCGAGGACCAGCTGCGTGGCGAGGCGGCCACGCTGAGCTTCTTCTCCAGTGGCCAGTACACCAATCCCATGGTGGTGCGTATCGCCGGGCTTGGGTACCAGAAGGGCTTCGGCGGCCACTTCCACAACGACAACGCCATCGCCGTGCTGCGCGACATTCCCGGCCTGCTGGTGGCCTGCCCATCCAACGGGGCCGATGCGGTAGGGTTGCTGCAGGAGGCGGTTCGCCTGGCCGATGAGGAGCAGCGGGTGGTGGTGGTGATCGAGCCCATCGCCCTCTACCACACCCGCGACCTGCGGGAGGAGGGCGACGGCGCCTGGTGCTTCGCCGATCCGGGGGCCGAGCATCGCCTGGCGGTGGGGGAGCTGGGCCAGTGGGGAGACGGGCGGGAGCTGGCCATCGTCACCTACGGCAACGGCGTCTATCTCTCCCGCCAGGCCGCGATTCGGCTGGAGGCCGAGGGAATCGCGCTGCGCATCCTCGACCTGCGCTGGCTCACCGCCATCGACCACGACGCGGTGCATGCCGCCGTGGCCGAGTGCGATCGCGTGCTGATCGTCGACGAGTGCCGTCGCTCCGGCTCGCCGAGCGAAGAGCTGGTGACCGGGCTGGTGGAGCGTGGCCTGGATGGCAGGCGGCTGGCGCGGCTCACCGCCGAGGACAGCTTCATCCCCCTGGGGCGCGCCGCCACGCTTACCCTGCCCTCGGTGGAGGGCATCGTCGAGGCGGCGAGCGCCCTGCTGGCACGGCCGGGTGGCGGCGCTTCCTGAGTGCCCCGCTTAGTCGTCGACGTCGTCGCCATCCATCAGCCGGCCATCGAAGGGAATGGCTTCGCGGGCCTCGGCGTCGGGGGCGAGACGCTGGTGCAGGTGCAGCATGACCTCCACCTCGTGCTCCGGGCGCAGCGGCTCGAGCCCCAGTTCGCCGAACAGCTCGCCGCGGGCGCGCGGCCAGTCGCCGGGCGCGAGGTCGCCATACAGGCTCTCGGCCGGGGCCAGTTCCACGAAGGGGTCGAGGCCGTAGGTGTCGAAGAGGCGCGAGATGGCCGCTTCGTCGTCGCCGACGCCCGCGGTGTAGAGGGTCTGGTTGAAGTGATCGTTCTCCAGTTCGCGGATCACGTCCAGCGGGCTCACGCCCATGCTGCCGAGCTCCTCGAGGCTGTAGCCGCCCAGCGAGACCATTTCGGCCTCCAGCCACTCATCATCGGGCTGGATCAGGGTGTGCTTGACGCGGCCGTCGGGCAGCGTCCAGGCGATCGCCAGCGGCAGGCCGCCCTCATCGCCGGTCTCCACGGCGATAAAGCCGGGGATCGAAGTGTCATCGCCTTTGGGTGACATGTCGGGTGTCCTCATGGTGTCGTGTCGCCGCGGCGCGTTTCGCGGGGGCGTCGGCCGGCAGCCGGAAGAAGCGTCGGGCCGTGGCGGTGGTGGCCGCCGCCAGCTCGGCCTCGGTGTCTCCGCGCCAGTGGGCGATCTCGCGCACAATCCACGGCAGCAGGGCCGGCTCGTGGCGCCTGCCCTTGAGTTTGGCAGGTAAGTTGCGCGGCAGCAGGTAGGGGCAATCGGTCTCCACCATCAGTCGCGTCGCGGGAATCTGGGCGACCAGCTCGCGCAGGTGGTGGCCGCGGCGCTCATCGCACAGCCAGCCGGTCAGGCCGATATGCAGGTCCAGGTCGAGATAGCCGAACAGGGTGTCGCGGTCGGCGGTGAAGCAGTGCACCACGGCATCGCCGATCTCGTCGCGGAAGGCACTCAGCATCTCGCGCATGCGTCGTCCGGCATCGCGCTCGTGGAGGAACAGCGGCTTGCCGCTCTCCACGGCCAGGTCCAGCTGGGCCTCGAAGGCGCGCTCCTGCTCGGCGGGGGTGGAGAAGTTGCGGTTGAAGTCGAGGCCGCACTCGCCCACCGCCACCACCTCGGGCTGGCGCTGCAGCTCGCGCATGGCGTTGGCAAGCCCGGCGTCCCAGCGGCTGGCGTCGTGGGGGTGGACCCCGGCGGTGGCGTGCAGCGCCAGGCCCTCGCCGGCGTGCCGACGGGCCATGGTCACCGCCTGCTCGGCGTGCTCGCGGTCGGTACCGGTGAGGATCAGCGTGGTCACGTTGGCCGCCCGGGCGCGCCTCAGCACCGCCGGGAGGTCTCGGGCGAAGCTGTCGTGGGTCAGGTTGGCGCCGATATCGACCAGCGGGCTGGGCGAGGTGAGGCGCAGCGCCTCGGGTAGGAAGTCGTCGAAGGTGTCGGCCACGCCTTGGCTCCTGTGCGGTGAGGTCGGCAAGGGGCGCTATTCTACCCGTCGCGCGGATGCTACGGCCACGTCCGCGCGCGCTTGCGTTACACTGGCGGCCTTCACGATCAAGAGAGGTTCGCGCGTGACCCTGCTACGTCTGGAACAGCTGCAACTGGCCTATGGTACCCATGTGCTTCTCGACGGCGCCGATCTGGTGCTGCAGAAGGGCGAGCGCCTGGCCCTGGTGGGGCGCAACGGCACCGGCAAGTCGACGCTGCTGCGCCTGGTGGCCGGCGAGATCCTGCCCGACGGCGGCAATATCTGGCGTGCCCCCGGGCTCAAGATCGGCGTGCTGGCCCAGGAGCTTCCCGAGGCTTCCGGCCAGACCATCTTCGACATGGTGGCGGGTGGACTGCCCGAGGCCGGCGAGCTGCTCTCCGAGTACCACCACCTGATCCATGAGGACGAGCCCGACATGCGGCGCATGGCCGAGCTGCAGACGCGACTCGAGGCCATCGACGGCTGGTCCTTCCACCAGCGCATCGATGTGGTGCTGACACGCCTCGGCCTGCCCGCCGAGGCGGAGATGGCGGCGCTCTCCGGCGGCTGGCGCCGGCGCGTGGCGCTGGCCCGGGCGCTGGTCGCCGAGCCGGACCTGCTGCTGCTCGACGAGCCCACCAACCACCTGGATCTGGACACCATCGCCTGGCTGGAGGAACAGCTGCTGGACTTTCAGGGGGCCGTGCTCTTCATCACCCACGACCGGGCCTTCCTGTCGAAGCTCGCCACGGCGATCCTCGAGCTCGACCGCGGGCGCCTGGGGCGCTACCCGGGGGATTACGCCGCCTACCAGGAGCAGAAGAGCCACGAGCTGGAGGTCGAGGCCCGCGAGCATGCCGAGTTCGACAAGAAGCTCGCCCAGGAAGAGGCCTGGATTCGCCAGGGGATCAAGGCCCGGCGCACCCGCAACGAAGGCCGGGTCAGGGCGCTGGAGCAGTTGCGTCGAGAGCGCAGCGAGCGCCGTGAACGTCAGGGCAAGGCCTCGATCGTCGTCGACAGCGGTGGGCGCAGCGGCAAGCGGGTGGTCAGCCTCGAGCACGTCACCCAGCGCTTCGGCGGCGAGGCGGTGATTCGCGACCTCTCCCTGGAGGTGCAGCGTGGCGACCGCATCGGCTTCATCGGCCGCAACGGCGCCGGCAAGACCACGCTGCTCAAGATCCTGCTCGGGGAGCTCGCGCCGAGCGAGGGCAAGGTGCAGTTCGGGACCAAGCTGCAGGTGGCCTATTTCGACCAGCTGCGCGCCGGGCTGGAACCCGAGAAGACGGTCTACGACAACGTCGCCCAGGGCAGCGATCGCATCAGCGTGGGCGGCCGCGACCGCCACGTGATGAGCTACCTGCAGGACTTCCTGTTTACCCCGGAGCGGGTGCGGCAGCCGGTCAAGGCGCTCTCCGGCGGCGAGTCCAACCGCCTGCTGCTGGCCAAGCTGTTCACCCAGCCGGCCAACGTGCTGGTGCTCGACGAGCCCACCAACGACCTCGATGTGGAGACCCTGGAGCTGCTCGAGGAGCTGCTGCTCGACTTCGACGGCACCCTGCTGCTGGTCTCCCATGACCGGGCCTTCATGGACAACGTGGTCACCAGCGTGCTGGCTTTCGAGGGCGAGGGGCGGGTGCGCGAATATGTGGGCGGCTACAGCGACTGGGTGCGTCAGGGCGGCAGCCTGCCGCCGGCCCCCTGGGACGGGGCGGCTCGCCAGCACGCCGAACCGGTGGCCGAGGAGCCGGCGGATTCGCGGCACACGCCGGCTGCAGCCGGTGATGGAACGAGAGAGGCGGCGAAGGCGGGCGCGGCATCGGCGGGCACGCGGAGTGTCGCGAAGAAGCCCGTCAAGCTTTCCTACAAGCTGCAGCGCGAACTCGACGGCCTGCCGGCGGAGATCGAGCGGCTGGAAGGGGAGATCGCCGGGTTCGAGGCCCGTGTCGGTGACCCGGGCTTCTATCAGCAGGAGGCCGACGAGGTGACCGCCACCCTGGAGGCGCTCGCCGCCCGGCAGGCCGAGCTCGATGCCGCCATGGAGCGCTGGATGGAGCTGGAGGCCCAGGCCTCCGGCGACGCATGAGAAAGGCGCCCCGGAGGGCGCCTTGTGGAGTGAGTGACGGCGGCAGCGGGCGGTTACTCCTCGCTCTTCTCGCCCTTCTGGCCCACGCGCACCGCCAGCACGTCGCACTGGGCGCCGTGCAGCACGCCGGTGGAGGTGGAGCCCAGCAGCAGGGCGAAGCCGTGACGGCCGTGGGAGCCGACCACGATCAGGTCGACGTCGTGCTCCTCGGCGAAGCGGTGGATCTCGGTGTCGGGCATGCCCACCACTACGTGCTGATCCTCCTTGGCCACGCGGGGGTCGGCGATCTCGGCGAGACGGTGCTTGGCATGCTCGTCGAGCTGGTCCTGGATGCTGGTCAGGTCCATGGGGATATCGCCGCCATAGGCGAAGCCCAGCGGCTCCAGGGTGTGCATGATGGAGAGCTTGGCTTGGTTGCGATCGGCGATCTGGTGGGCGCGTTCCAGCACCCGGTGGGAATCCTTGGTCAGGTCGACGGCGACCAGGACGTGACGATACTCGTTGCTCATGGGAAGGCTCCTCGACGTTTGTGGCTCGGTTAACGACATGCCTTCACTCTAGGCCTGCTGGCCCGGCAAGACAACGATCTATATCAACCATTTCGCATCAACAGGAAGGGAGAGACGCCGATGATCTGGCTGTTCATCGTGCTGGCCATGCTGCTGGTGATCTCGCCGGTGATGTGGCTCAAGCCCAGCCCGCGCCAGAAGCGCGTGGCGGCGCTGCGCAACGCCGCCATGCAGGCCGGGCTCAAGGTAACGCTGCAGGTGCCGCCGCTGCATGGCGACAAGGTGCCGATGCCGGCATATCGCTGGCCCTATCCGCCGCAGCGGCCGGGGCCGGACTTCATGCTGGTCCGCGGCTCGCATGCGGCCGAGGCGCTCAGGCCCTTCGCCCACGACTGGCGTTGGCGCCAGGAGCCGCTGCGCCCCCTGCCCGACGCGTTGGAGGCAAGGCTCAAGCGGCTGCTGGAGCGCCTTCCCCAGGATGCCCTGGTGGTGGAATCCGATACCCGGGCAGTGACCCTGTGGTGGCATGAATCCCAGGGCTTTGAACGCTTCTCGACCTACCTGGAGGATTTCCAGGCGCTGCGTGATGGCCTGGCGGGGCGACCCGATGATCCCCAGGCATCCGGGCCACCGGTGCCGCCCGCTATCTAGCGTTCCGCTGCATCGTCACGCGCCTGCAATGCCAGGCCATTGTCCTCGATGCGGGACAGCAGTTCGGTGAGGGTGGCCACCTCGGTCTCCTCGAGGCCGGCAAGCATCTCGTTGCGCGCCTGTCGCACCACGTCGTCGATGCGCTCGAGCAGCGGGGTGGCCGCGGCGGTGAGATAGACACGCTTGGTGCGGCGGTCCTGGTCACAGGGGCGGCGTTCCACCAGGCCCTGTTCCGAGAGCTGGTCGAGGGTACGCACCAGCGAAGGGGCCTCGACCCCGATCGCCCGGGCCAGGTCGCACTGGGGCTGGCCGTCCCCCAGTCGCCACAGGTGGTAGAGCGTGACCCAGCGGGTCTGGGTCAGCCCCAGGGGGGCGAGGCGTTCGTCGATGACCGCGCGCCACAAGCGGGGCAGTCGGCTGAGCTGGAACCCGATGTTTTCTTGCATGGGGCAATGGCCCTTCGGTTCAGGAAATATACCTGAATTGTCGGAATCCCCTGCGTGTATTGCAAGCTGGCTTATCATTCGCTTTCCCGTGCAGTTCCCGACGCCGCTGCATCGGTGTCTTCATCGGTGCCGCTTTCATCGCCGCTTTCATTCCCACCCTCGACGGTGGCCGGGGGCTGCTCGGTGGTGGCCGCCTGCGAGACGTCCTGCTCGCCCTCGCTCTCGCCGGGAACCGGGGGTTGCCATGCCAGCCCCGGCAGGCCCGCCGGCCGGCGTGGACGACCATCGGCCAGGGTGGCCGACTCATCCTCGGCCACACGGAAGCGGATCACGCCGATGCGCTGGCCGCCTTCGGTCATCACGTCGATGCGCCAGCGCCCCGCGGGCGACTCGGGAAAATTTTGCTTGTGGCTCCAGGCGCGGTAGCCCGCCTCGCGGCCCCCCTCGATCACCAGCGGGATGCGGTCGACCTCCTGGCCATCCTGGCGCCACACGTGATGGATCTCCTCACGCAGGCCACGCGGGGCGTGGATGGCCGTGTAGGCGAACAGCCCCTGACGGCTCAGCGCCTCGGGGGTGAGGCGCAGCTCGCCGCTGGGCGCCCGTGCGGCCTCGTCGAAGCTCGGCGAGAGCGCCGTGGCGGCGATCCACAGGCTGGCCGGCGGCACCCAGATGCGTCCCAGCCAGGCGGCACCGGCCAGCGGCAGCAGCAGGGTGAGCACCATCAGCCAGCGCCGTCCGCGCTGATTGGCGGTCAGGTGGAGCAGGCTCGGCAGGCTGAACAGCAGCATGGCGGCGATGGCCAGCAGCAGGCTCTGGTAGGTGGTCAGGTGGAGCAGCGTGGGCAGGGTGACCAGCACCACCAGGAAGACGCACTGGGCGTGGAAGGCGAAGTAGAGCCAGCGCAGCCGATCGGCGACCCGATAGTAGAGCGGGTCGACGATGGAGAAGAGTGCCATGCCGATGATCAACAGGGTGAACAGCGCCTGGCCGCTGCTCCACACCGTGGTGGCCAGCAGGAAGGGCAGGCAGAAGAACAGCGTCTCCTGGTGGATCATCTGGGCGATGAACTGGGTCGCGCCATGGGGCAGGGTGGGATAGCCACGGCGCGCCAGCAGTCGACCGATCAGGCTTTCGGAGAGCAGCAGCAGCCAGGCAGCGAGCATCCCCAGCGCCAGCATGGCACCCAGCCAGCGCTGGCGCTCCACCAGGAAGAAGCTGCCCAGGCCGGCGGCGAAGGCGATGGGCGGCCAGAGCCAGCTCCAGGGGCGCAGGCGTCGAATCAGTGCCTCGGCGTGGGCCTGCAGGCGGGTGGCACGGCTGGCGGGCGGCGTCTCGTTCGGGAGGGGCATTCGCGTCTCGGCTGGGCTGACGTCTCGGTCAGCTGGCATCCTAGCAGCCTAGCACTCGGGACATGGAGTCGCCGCCCGCCGGGAGTATCGAGTCGCTGGCGAAGAGACTTGACGCGGGCGCCAGGCTGAACCAAGCTGTGGGCATTCAAACGGCCGTATGAAATCGGGAGATTCGCGGAATGATCTATCAGGGCAATGCCATCACGGTGGTGCGCGGCGATGACGATATCGCCACGCTCACCTTCGATCTGCAGGACGAGTCGGTCAACAAGCTCTCCAGCGCGGTGGTTACCGAACTGGATGAAGCGGTCAAGGCGCTCCACGGCGAGCGCGGCCTGGCGGGCCTGCTGCTGACCAGCGCCAAGGAGGCCTTCATCGTCGGCGCCGACATCACCGAGTTCCAGGCCATGTTCGGCAAGGGAGGCGACTTCCTGGAAGCGATGCTGATGCGCGTCCACGGGATCTTCAACGCCATCGAGGACCTGCCGTTCCCCACCGTCACCGCCATCAACGGCCTGGCCCTGGGCGGCGGCTGCGAGGTGCTGCTGACCACCGACTTCCGGGTGATGAGCGATGCCGCCCAGATCGGTCTGCCCGAGACCCAGCTGGGCATCCTGCCCGGTTGGGGCGGCTGCGTTCGCCTGCCGCGCCTGATCGGCGCCGACAACGCCATCGAGTGGATTGCCGGCGGCACCCAGAACCGGGCGGATGTCGCTCTCAAGATGGGCGCCGTGGATGCCGTGGTGCCGGCCGAGGCGCTTGAGGCGGCGGCCCGCGACATCCTGGCCCGCGCCATCGCCGGCGAACTGGATTACCGCGCCCGCCGCGAGGAGAAGCGCCAGCCGCTCAAGCTCGGTCCCATCGAGCAGATGATGGCCTTCGAGACGGCCAAGGGCTACGTCAAGGGCAAGGCGGGCCCGCACTACCCGGCGCCGGTGGAGGCGATCAAGGTGATCCAGAAGGGCGCCGGCGAGGAGCGCGCCCGGGCCCAGGCCATCGAGGCCAAGGCCTTCGCCAAGCTGGCAATGACCGACGTGGCCTTCAACCTGGTCGGCCTGTTCATGAACGACCAGGTGGTCAAGAAGAAGGGTGGGCGCTACGAGAAGCAGGCGCGCCCGGTGAAGCAGGCCGCGGTGCTTGGGGCCGGCATCATGGGCGGTGGCATCGCCTACCAGAGCGCCTCCAAGGGCACGCCGATCCTGATGAAGGACATCAAGGACGATGCCATCGAGCTGGGCCTCAAGGAGGCGCGCAAGCTGTTCGCCAAGCAGGTGGAGCGTGGCAAGCTTTCCACCGAGAAGATGGCCGAGCGGCTCACCAACATTCGTCCGACCCTCTCCTACGGCGACTTCGGTAACGTCGACCTGGTGGTCGAGGCGGTGGTCGAGAACCCGAAGGTCAAGGCGGCGGTGCTGGCCGAGGTGGAGGCCGAGGTGGGCGAGGAGACCATCCTGGCCTCCAACACCTCGACCATCTCCATCACCCGCCTGGCCGAGAACCTCAAGCGCCCCGAGAACTTCTGCGGCATGCACTTCTTCAACCCGGTGCACCGCATGCCGCTGGTGGAGGTGATCCGCGGCGAGCAGACCGGCGACGCCGCCGTGGCGGCCACCGTGGCCTACGCCCGGGCCATGGGCAAGACGCCCATCGTGGTCAACGACTGCCCGGGATTCCTGGTCAACCGCGTGCTCTTCCCCTACTTCGGCGGCTTCAGCCAGTTGGTGGAGCAGGGCGCCGACTTCCAGCAGATCGACAAGGTGATGGAAAAATTCGGCTGGCCCATGGGTCCCGCCTACCTGCTCGACGTGGTGGGGCTGGATACCGCGGTGCACGCCGGCGAGGTGATGGCCGAGGGCTTCCCGGAGCGCATGGCCGGCATGGCCGGTGAGCGGGGCGATGGCCAGGGCAAGAGCGCCATCCAGGTGATGTTCGAGAACGACCGCCTGGGCCAGAAGAATGCCAAGGGCTTCTACGCCTACGAGGAGGATCGCCGCGGCAAGCCGAAGAAGGTGCGCGACGAGGCCGCCATCGCGCTGGTACAGGGGGTGGCCAGGGAGAGCCGCGAGTTCAGCGACGACGACATCATCGCCCGCATGATGGTGCCGCTGTGCCTGGAGGCCGTGCGCTGCCTGGAGGATGGCATCGTCGCAAGCCCCGCCGAGGCCGATATGGCGCTGATCTATGGCATCGGCTTCCCGCCGTTCCGCGGTGGCGCGCTGCGCTACATCGATGCCATGGGCGTGGCGGCCTTCGTCGCGCTGGCCGACGGCCTGGCCGAAGAGCTGGGTGCCCTCTATGCGCCCACCGACAAGCTGCGCGAGATGGCCGCCTCCGGCGAGCGCTTCTACGACACCCAGAACCAGGCCCCGGCCCAGGCCTGATCCCCGCCACGACAACAGGAGTCGCAAGAAATGAGTCTGAATCCGAGAGATATCGTGGTGGTCGACTGCGTGCGTACCGCCATGGCCAAGGCCAAGAATGGGGCCTTCCGACACGTGCGCGCCGAGAATCTCTCCGCCGCCGTCATGCAGTCGCTGTTCGAGCGCAACTCCGGTCTCGATCCGGCAGAAGTGGACGACGTGATCTGGGGCTGCGTCAACCAGACCCTGGAGCAGTCCATGAACATCGCCCGCAACGCGGCGATCCTGACCGGCATTCCGCGCAGCGTGCCGGCCCAGACGGTGAACCGCCTGTGTGGTTCCTCGATGAGCGCGCTGCACATCGCCGCAGCCAACATCGGCGCCGGCATGGGGGACTTCTACGTGATCGGTGGCGTGGAGCATATGGAACACGTGCCCATGGCCCACGGTGTCGACGTCAATCCGGCGGCCAGCAAGCATGTCGCCAAGGCCGCGATGATGATGGGCCTGACCGCCGAACTGCTGGGCAAGATGCATGGCGTCTCCCGGGAGGAGCAGGACGCCTTCGGCGTGCGTTCCCACCAGCGCGCCCAGGCGGCCATGGAGAAGGGCGGCTTCGACAACGAGATCATCGGCGTGGAGGGGCACGATGCCAATGGCTTCCGTGCCATGATCAAGCGCGATGAAGTGATCCGTGCCGATGCCAGCCTGGAGAAGATGGCCGAGCTCAAGCCGGCCTTCGACCCGCGAGGTGGCACCGTGACCGCGGGCACCTCCTCGGCGCTCTCGGTGGGGGCCTCGGCCATGGCGGTGATGAGCTACGAGCGCGCCCAGGCGCTGGGCCTTGCGCCCATCGCCCGGGTGCTCTCCACCGGCGTGGCCGGCTGCGACGCCTCGATCATGGGCTATGGCCCGGTGCCGGCCTCGAAGAAGGCGCTCAAGGCCGCCGGCCTCACTGCCGACGACCTCGACACCGTGGAGCTCAACGAGGCCTTCGCCGCCCAGGCGCTACCCGTGCTCAAGGACCTCGGCCTGCGCGATGTGATGGACGAGAAGGTCAACCTGCATGGCGGCGCCATTGCCTTGGGGCATCCCCTGGGCTGTTCCGGCTCGCGTATCTGCACCACCCTGCTCAACGTGATGCGCGAGCGCGACACCACCCTGGGCCTGGCCACCATGTGCATCGGCATGGGGCAGGGCGTGGCCACGGTGTTCGAACGCCTGAGGTAAGGGGCGGCCGGACGCACAACCAATGGCGGCGCCTTCAGGGGCGCCGCCATTACCATTTGCGTTGTGCTTGTCACTCCAGCATGCCGGCGAGTGCCGCGTTGCGCCGCATTTCGTGGCGTGCGGATACCTGCAGGCTCTCCTGGATCCAACCCCTCTCGCGATAGTAACGCAGCGCGCCCTCATGCAATGGCGCGCTGAGGCCTTCCTCTATCATCATCTGGGGAGTCAGCGTCGCCAGGGCCGGATGGCTGGCCTTGAAGCGGGTAAACCTTTCGAATACATCTGACACGACCCGATAGACCAGCTCGGGGTCGGTGTCGGCGCGGGTGACCAGCGTCGCCTTGACGCCGAAAGTATGAATTTCCGGCTGGTCGGGTCCATAGAGCCCGGCGGGAATCGTGGCAAAGGTGAAATAGGGGTAGGCATTCACCAGCAGGTCGACGGTGTCGCCGCTGACATCGATGAGTTCGGCATTGCAGAGTCGAATGGCCTGGGCGACGGAATCATTGGGGTGTCCCACCGTATACACCATGGCGTCGATATTGCCATGGCACAGTTCCATGGACTGCTGGTCGGCCGGCAGGTCGTGAACCTGACGGAAGTCGCTGCGGCTCCAGCCGCGTGCATCCATCAGCCGGATCATGGTGCCCCGCTGGCCGGAGCCCGGGTTGCCGATATTGACCGAGCGCTGCTCGAGGTCCTCGAAGCTCTCGATGCCGGCGTCTCGGCGAACCACGAGGGTGAAGGGCTCGCTGTGCAGCGAGAATACCGAACGCAGTGACGCATCCGGCCCGGCCTGGCGAAACCCCTCGATTCCCTGGGTTGCATACTGATGAAGGTCCGACTGGGCGAGGGCAAAGAGCAGCTCCCCGCGTCGCAGGGCGCGCAGGTTGGCGCTGGAGCCATCGCTGGGCTGGGCCCGGCACGGCGTGTCGATGGCTCGGCACAGGGCGCGGCCCACCACGTGATAGACCCCGGCGGGGCTGGCGGTGGCGATGGTCAGTGGTGACTCGGCATGGGTCGTGAGGGGAAGGCTGAAGATCAGGCTGGCCATGCCGATGGCCAGCCCTCGAGCAGTGGTTATCATGACTCACCTCGCATTAGTGAGTCGGCCAGAGGCATCCCCGAACCAGCAGGACCAAGCAGAAGCCGAAGGGGGCGACTCCGCATCGCATCTGGTCGACAGACTGGGTTGTGATGTGGCTGTTGTTGTCGGCCAAGGTGGTGTCGAGACAGCCCCGGTCTCCCTGCGTTTCGAAGGGCTCCTTGAGGTATAGCAGGTGCCCTGCACGCCAGATCTGCTTTAAACGAAATTTAATCGCATAAGCTTATAGTATCCCGGCCTCGAGCCCCGCGGCCATGGCCATGCCCAGTTCCTCCACCTGGTCGGTGAATGCCTCCTGCCACTCGCCGCGCAGGGTCAGCGGTTCCTGCACCCACTTCCAGCGCAGGCCGGTGACGATCCCCTCCACTGCCCGGCGGGTGCCGGTGCCGTCGTGGCCGGCGCGGATATAGAGCGCGCAGGGCAGCCCCTGCTTCTCCTCCAGCACCGGGTAGTAGCTGCGGTCGAAGAAGTCCTTCAGGGCGCCGCTCATGTAGCCCAGGTTCTCGGTGGTGCCGAGCAGGATGGCATCGCAGGCCAGCACATCCTCGGGGCCGGCCTCCAGCGGCGCCTTGACGCTGACCTCGACGCCCTCGATATCGGGATGGCGCGCCCCGCCCTCGGCTGCTCCGCGCAGCCTTTCGGTATTGGGGGAGGGGGCATGGGCGACGATCAGCAGACGCTTGGCCATATTGACAGCTCCTCGGTTGTTTCCCAGGCTACATCGACACTTTCAGGCTTTCATCAGGAGGATCATCCATGGCATTCGCCCTGTCGTCGACCCTGCGACTCTCCAGCCCCGCCTTCGAGGACGGGGGTGCCATTCCTGCCAAGCATACGGGTGAGGGCGATGATCTCTCGCCGGCACTGGTCTGGCAGGATGCCCCGAAGGGCACCAAGGGCTTCGCGCTGATCTGCCACGACCCGGACGCCCCGCTGGTGCAGAACGGCACCTACGGCTTCGTGCACTGGGTGCTCTACAACATTCCGGCGTCCACCGGCAGCCTGGAGGAAGCGACCCGAGTCGGAATTCGCGGCAAGAACGACTTCGGCAAGCTGGGCTATGGCGGCCCCATGCCCCCGGAGGGGCACGGCACCCACCGCTACTACTTCTGGGTGCTGGCGATGGACAAGCCTACCGACGACCTCCCCGAAGGGCTCTCGCTGCGTGACCTGCTGGTCAAGATCGAGCCGCACCTGCTGGGCATGAACCGCCTGGTGGGCACCTACCGCCGCGGCTGAGCCAGCCGCCCCAGACGACGACGCCCCGGCATCGAAGGAAGCCGGGGCGTCGTCGTGTCGGGCCTTGGGTGGGGCACTGAAGGGCGCTCAGGCGATCACTCGGCCAGCGCCTCCAGCAGCACCCTGGCGACCGGCTCCGAGGAGGGCGGGTTCTGGCCGGTGATCAGGCGCCCGTCGCGGCAGGTGTAGGGGGCGAAGTCGTCGGCCTTGGAGTAGTCCCCGCCGGCGGCCTTGAGGGCGTCCTCCACCAGCTGGGGCACCACCTCGGTCAGGCCCACGGCATCCTCCTCGCCGTTGGTGAAGCCGGTGACCCGGCGGCCGCGAACCAGCGGCTGGCCGTCGGCATCGCGCGCCTTGAGCAGCACGATCGGGGCGTGACACACCGCCGCCACGGGCTTCTGCTGGGCCCAGAAGGTCTCGATCAGGCGGATGGAATCGGGATTGTCCACCAGGTCCCACAGCGGCCCGTGGCCGCCGGGATAGAAGATGGCATCGAAGTCGTCGGCGCTCACCTCGTCGAGGCGACGGGTGGTGGCCAGCTGCTGCTGGGCCTGCGGGTCCTGCTTGAAGCGGCGGGTGGCCTCGGTCTGGCTCTCCTCGGCGTCGCTCTTGGGGTCCAGCGGCGGCTGGCCACCGGCGGGCGAGGCCAGCACCACCTCGGCACCGGCGTCGCGGCAGGCATAGTAGGGCGCCGCCAGCTCCTCCAGCCAGAAGCCGGTAGGCTCGCCGGTATCGCCCAGGCGGTCGTGGGAGGTAAGGACCATCAGGATGCGCTGACTCATATCTCTCTCCTTTGCGTGGCGTTCTCTTGGAAGTCGTAGAGCGACAGTGTGGCGCAATCGACCGCCGATAGGGAATCGGGCATAGGCTATCGCCGGTATGCAGTGTCTCCATCGGGCAGCGATGCTACCTACCCCGCCCTCGGCCCCGCGCCCTTGTGAGGCCGCGGTGCCGACAATGGCATCAACGGCGAACGTGGCCACCCCTTGTCGTCAATGACGACGGAGGACAGTGGAAATAGCCTACAGAATGTAAGTTATCGCTTACATTTGCGAAGAAAATACACAGTTATCCGAGAAATATTAGGAAATTACATCTACGATGGAACCCATGTCCGGCCATGCAAAAGGGCAGATGGAATGCCGCAGCCAACCACCGTGATCGGCAAATACAGCCAGCCCTTCTCGCTGCAGCGGCTTTCGTGGGAGCGCTACTTGCAGCGCAATTGGATAGCCGTTTTCGACCCTAAGCGGACATGGGGAAAATGCGGAATGCTCTTTCATCGGTTTTTAATAGTTATGTTTTTTTGAAAAAGTGAAACGATATGAGTGCCAATAATCCAGCGAGTCGCCTGCTCAAACTCATACAGGACGGCCAGAAGCAGAAAAAGGACCAGCAAGCTTTTGACGCCTGGGCTGCTATCTTGGATGTACCGAAGGATGACAAAAGCCTCCTTCTTTCACGCGTTGGCCATGTCATGGCCCTGCCCGGTGCTATCAAGGCTGAAATCGAGCAGGTCGACAACATCAACCATCAGCTTCACTTGAAGTGGCTTCCGAGTGTCGAGACATCATTTGGGATCTTGAACCTCCAAGTTCAGTGGAAACAGTTCATTGAAAGGTTCAATGCAGAAACGATATTCGGGCTTGAAGTGTGCGGTGATGTTTTGGGGCGAAATCGTCCAGAAAGGGTCGTTGATCCAGCTTCATTGAAAAACATGCTGAATGATATCAACGATCTAATCGGAGACCTTAAAGAAGATGAACTACCCCCAGATTTACGAGACTTCATTTTCGAGCACCTAGTTTTGGTGAAGAATGCAGTAGAGGAGTACAAGATTCGAGGGGGCAGACCGCTAGAGGCAGAAGTAGAAAGGCTTACTGGTGCGGTTGCAAGAAACCCGCAGGTTTGGATTCGAACACGCGAAACAGACCTCGGAAAGCGATTCTGGCAAGTCATGGGCAACTTGGCCATTGTAACGACAGTTTTTGTAGGGCAGCTACAGATAGGGCACGAAATCTTTGACGCTTTGTCGCCAGATGATGGCAAGCTCCAAACTGTTCAGCCTGATGTTGAAGTGAATGTCAACATGCTTACGAGTGACTGCGATGCTGATGAAATTACTTCGGAGGTTCCTGCAAAACCAGCATTGCCTTATGGTCATGGAAAAACATAATACCTGTTCGGCCGCAGAAGGGGGAGGGTAGTGGGCATGCCGCTGTCGATGTTCGCCCTGGACAACTTCGTAGCCCAAGACCTGCCCCAGTTGACCGAGTGCCGAGCGGTACCGGTGGCTCCAGAACTCTCGGACTGCGCGTCGTGGCTGAATTCTTTCGTCCTCAACTGGAACTTCCGCATCCCTTTATCGAAGGAAAAGGCCGCGTTGGCATTCGCCTTGATCAGGCGGGCGGAAGGGGCCGTAGTGGATTACGAGGAGGCGTGTGAACTTCTCACGGATATCGTAGGTGGCACCCGCAGCATCTCCCTCTACTTCCGCTGTCTTCGGCGTTTCGAGTCCTCCGTCGGGATGTTGTACCAGTCGCTCGACTTGGTCCGGAAGGCCCTTGGAATCCAATTATTCACCCAAGGCGATGGGAGTCCGTATGAGCGGCTCAACCAGATCTACAACAAGTGCAGGCATTCAAATCCTGAGGCGCTACCAGCGGAGCAACTCCACGCGGTCTGGATCAAGAACGACGGGTTATATACCGATGGGACAAATCTGACCTTCGACGAACTTCGCGATCTGATCCTAGACATCGGACGGATCGCGGACAAGCTTGCAAAGGGCGAGGTTCCGGCCGAACCAAACGCTACAGCAGACGGCGGCCGTGATACTGGTTCCTCGTGAAATCATAGCTCCGTGCGCGACCGCCGCTGCTGAGCTTCATCGTTACATCAGAATATACGAAAAGTCCGCTTCTGGCCGGAAGCAGCCAATGCTGCCTGCTGCGTCGGGGGGATTTTCCCATAGGTTGACCTGTCTACAGCCTACCCAGAGAGGAAGGTTTCATACCGCTGTCGGAGTGCGAAGCGCCAGGCGGAGGAGCTCCAGGTGCTGTTTGCCAGGATCTTTTCCGATGCCGAGGGGCCGGCAGAAATCGAGCTGGTGTTCGATCTGATGGCCGATACCGGCCCGACATGCGCCGACGTTCCCGCCGGTGACCCACGCTGCGTTACGATGTTCGACGATCCCGCCTACGGGTGGCATATCACACCGAGGCTTGCCCGCGTTCGGTTAACCCCATGGCCGAACGGGGGGGGGCCCTTGATACAGGTGAGCCAGGAGAATGCCGATGTCCGAACTGCCACCGCTCAAGGTCTACTACGACGGCATCTGCCCCGGCTGCCGCAAGGATCGCGTCCGCTACGAGCGCTGGGCGGGTGAGGCCGGCGACCGGGTGGCGTGGTGCGATGTGACCGAGCATCAGGCGATGCTGCGCGAGAAGGGCGTGGACCCTCAGGCGGCGCTGCTCTCGCTGCATGTGGAAGAGGAGGGCGGGTGCATCGTGGAGGGCATCGACGCCTATATCCTGCTGATGCGCCGGGTGCCGCGCCTCAAGCCGCTGGCTTCGCTGATCGGCCTGCCGGGGCTGAAGCCGCTGCTGCGCCGGCTCTACGATGCCTGGGTCAGGCGGCGCCTGGCGCGGCAGGGACGCCTGCCCTGAGTCGGTTGCCTTACCCTTCGCCGTTGTAGGGTGGCGACCAGCCGCCGTGGCCCGCCATGATCACGGTGCTCGCCGAGCCAGAGGCCCTGCCAGGTGCCCATCGCCAGGCGGCCGTCGCGTACCGCCAGGGTCAGCTGGGTGCCCAGCAGGCTGGCGATGACATGGGCCGGCATGTCGTCGGGTCCCTCCAAGGTGTGGCGGAAGTAGGGGAGGTCGCCGGGTACCAGCCGGCGCAGGAAGGCATCCAGGTCGTGGCGCACGTCGGGGTCGGCGTTCTCGTTGAGGGTCAGCGAGGCCGAGGTGTGCATGAGCTGCAGGTGCAGGAGGCCTACCCGGCAGCGGGCCAGTGCCGGCACACCCTCGACGACGCGCTCGGTGATCAGGTGGAAGCCCCGCGACAGGGCGGGGAGGCGGATCTCCTGCTGGTGCCACATGGTGTCGTGCTCCTCGTCGTCAGCGATCGCCCGCCATCCGCTCGCGGATCAGCGGGGTGTCGGCGTCGCGTTGCCCGGGCCGCTCGAGGCGGACCCGAGGCGAGGGGACGGGCCCGCCGCGCGTCACCCTTCCCCCCGCGCCTTGCGCTCCTGGGGCAGCAGGGCGGCGTGGATCATGGCGTTGATCGGGGTAGCGACGCCGGCCTCGCGGCCCAGGCGCACCACGGCGCCGTTCTGGGATTCGAGCTCCGAGGGGTGGCCGCCCATGATGTCGCGCTGCATGGAGGCGGTGCTGGCCTCGGGCAGGGCGTCGATGAAGCGCAGCGCGCGGGCCTCGGCGTCCGCGGCAAGCGCGACGCCTCGCGCCCGGGCCACCGCCGCGATCTCGGCCAGGACCCCCTCGATCATCTCGCGGGTCTCGGGCAGGCGGCGGGTGACGCCGATGGGGGCGCGGGTGATGGCGCCGATGCCGCTCATGGCGCAGATGAACAGGAACTTGCCCCACACCGCGGCCTGGATATCATCTGGGATCTCGGCAGTGACGCCATGGGCGGCGTCGAAGGCGGCCTTGAGGCGCGCACCGCGCTCGCTCGGATGGTTGTCCCGCTCACCGAAGCGCACGAAGGGGGCGACCCCGGCATGCTTGATGTGTCCCGGCGCGGCCTTCCAGGCCAGGATCCCGCACAGCCCCTCCAGCACGTGCGCCTCGCCGAGTGCCTCGGCGAGGATGTCGGCGGCCTCGACGCCGTTCTCCAGCGGCACCACCAGGGTCTCCGGCCCCACCAGGGGACGGATCGCCTCGGCGGCCTCCAGGACCTGCCACGCCTTGACCGCCACCAGGATGGCGTCCACCGCGCCCACCTGAGCCGGGTCGTCGGTGGCGTTCACCCTGGCCAGGTGCAGGTCCCCCTCGATGCTCGATACCTCGAGCCCGTCGCGGCGCATGACCGCCAGGTGCTCGCCGCGGGCGATGAAGGTGACCTCGTGGCCGGCCTCGGCCAGGCGCGCGCCGAAGTAGCCGCCCACACCGCCGCTGCCCATGATCGCGAAACGCATCCCTCTCTCCTTGTCCGGACATGATCAGGCAGAGCCTACACCGCCGCGGCGGCGACGGCACGGGCCCGGCTCAGCGTTCGCGGCGGGCCGACCAGTGGCGCTGCATCTCGAGGAAAGTGAGCGAGGCCGACCAGGTGATCAGCATGAACCCCAGCAGCGCCTCGCTGCCGGTGATGAAGCGGATCGGCCCGCTGGGGAAGAGGTCGCCGTAGCCAAGGGTGGTGTAGGTGATGGCCGAGAAGTAGATGTAGTCGAGCAGGTTGACGGTCTCGAGGCCCACCAGCTGACCCGCCAGGGGATGCTCGCCGAGCAGGGCCATGCCCATGCCGAAGATCCAGATCTCCGCGACATGGGTGACGAACAGCACGAAGCTGAGCATCAGGAAGCGGCGGCGCAGGGTGCCGTGGGCCCGTTCGAGCCCTCGCCACAGCCGCATCGAGACCTCGTAATGCAGCAGGACGCAGAGAATCACGGCGATCAGGGTGGTGGCCACGGCCCAGAAGTGGCCAGGATCCAGGTGGGCATCGAGCACTCGGCTAGCTCCAGGGTCGGGAGACCTTAGCCTAGCGTGATCCGCTGGTCCGCGTTAACCCCGACGCGATGCCATGACGCTCCGTCGGCTCGACTGATAGGATGAAGGCATCCAACCCACCCGTGCTGGTCGCCCCCGGCCGCCCTGCCTCCCTGGACGTCGCCATGAAGAAGAGCTCCCCCGCGGTGGCACCGCTGGACGATACCCTCTCGCCGCTGGTACTCAAGCGCGTCGGCATCGATACCTATCGCGAGAACGTGGCCTACCTGCATCGCGAGTGCCACCTCTACCGTGCCGAGGGGTTCCAGGCGCTCTCCAAGGTGGAGGTGCGCGCCAATGGCCAGCGCATCCTGGCCAGCCTCAACGTGGTCGACGACCCCGGCATCGTCGACTGCCAACAGCTCGGGCTCTCCGAGGATGCCTTCGCCTCGCTGGGGCTTGCCGAGGGCCGGCCGGTGAGCGTCTCCCAGGCGGAGCCGCCGGCCTCGATTCCCGCCCTGCATCGCAAGATCCGCGGCGAGCGCCTTACTCGAGACGACTACCGGGCGATCATCCAGGACATCGCCGAGCTGCGCTACTCGAAGATCGAGCTGACCGCCTTCGTGGTGGCCTGCGACCTGGGCGAGCTGGATCGCGAGGAGATCTTCTACCTCAGCGACGCCATGTGCCGGGTGGGGCGGCGTCTCGACTGGCACGAGCATCCGGTGGTCGACAAGCACTGCATCGGCGGCATCCCCGGCAACCGCACCTCGATGCTGGTGGTACCCATCGTCGCCGCCCACGGGCTGCTGTGTCCCAAGACCTCGTCGCGGGCCATCACCTCGCCCTCGGGGACCGCCGATACCATGGAAGTGCTGGCCAATGTCGACCTGCCATTCGAAGCCCTGGGCGACATCGTACGTACCCATCGCGGCTGCCTCGCCTGGGGCGGCACCAGCAAGCTTTCGCCGGCCGACGACGTGCTGATCTCGGTGGAACGCCCGCTCTCCATCGACTCGCCGGGGCAGATGGTGGCCTCGATCCTCTCCAAGAAGGTCGCCGCCGGCTCCACCCACCTGCTGCTGGATATCCCCGTGGGCCCCCATGCCAAGGTGCGCTCCATGCCCGAGGCCCGCCAGCTGCGCAAGCTGTTCGAATTCGTGGCCGGGCGCATGGGGCTGACCCTGGACGTGGTGATCACCGACGGCAGCCAGCCCATCGGTCGCGGCATCGGCCCCATGCTCGAGGCCCGCGACGTGATGCAGGTGCTGACCAACCATCCTGACGCCCCCATGGACCTGCGCCAGAAGGCGTTGCGGCTGGCCGGGCGGATACTCGAGTTCGACCCCGACGTGCGCGGCGGTGACGGCTTCGGTATCGCCCGGGATATCCTCGATTCCGGGCGCGCCCTGGACAAGATGCGCTCGATCATCGAGGCCCAGGGGGCGAAGCCCTTCGACCCGGAGGACCCACCCCTGGCGCCGCACCGCTTCGCGGTGGTGGCCCCCCGGGATGGCGTGGTGGTGGGCATCGACAACCTCAAGCTGGCGCGCATCGCCAGGCTGGCCGGGGCGCCCAAGGCGGTCGGGGCGGGGGTCGACATGGCGGTGCGGCTGGGTGACACGGTGGGAGCCGGCCAGACGCTCTATACCGTCTATGCCGCCTTCCGCAACGAGCTGTCGCTGGCCCACCAGGCCAGCGAGCGCGACAGCGCCGTGACCCTGGGCGAGCGCGACGAGCTGACGCACCTGAACGTGGAGATGTGATCCCGTGAGTCGAGACAAGGCACGTGCACTGCTGCATTTCGCCGACGAGGCCGCCGCCGCCGGACGCCTGGCGGTCGCCGCCGGGCTACCGGCGCTGGCCGTCGAACGCCATCGCTTCCCCGATGCCGAGCTCAAGCTGACCCTGCCCCCGGGAGAGGGTGGCCTGCCCGAGACCCTGGTGGTCTATCGCAGCCTGGATCGGCCCAACGACAAGCTGGTGGAGCTGCTGCTGCTGGCGCGCCACGCCCGCCGCCAGGGCGTGGCGCGCCTGATACTGGTGGCGCCCTATCTCGCCTACATGCGCCAGGACATCGCCTTCCATCCCGGCGAGATCGTCAGTCAGGGCATCGTCGGCGGCTTCCTGGCCGAGCTGTTCGACGCCGTGATCACCGTGGACCCTCACCTGCACCGCATCGAGCGCCTCGATCAGGCGATCCCCCTCACCCACGCCATCGCGCTCTCCGGCGCGCCGCGCCTGGCCGAGCTGATCGCCGAGAAGCGCCCCGGGGCCCTGTTGCTGGGCCCGGATGAGGAGGCGAGACAGTGGGTGGCCCAGGCCGCGGCGGTCACCGGCGGCGACTTCGGTGTGTGTCGCAAGGAGCGTCGCGGTGACCGCGACG
The DNA here is from genome assembly GCF_030708455.1 of Halomonas sp. SSL-5. Lineage (GTDB taxonomy): Bacteria > Pseudomonadota > Gammaproteobacteria > Pseudomonadales > Halomonadaceae > Halomonas. Next base: position 304,381 of record NZ_JAUYWF010000004.1, on the reverse strand, counting down.
TGACGATCCACCTGCCGGAGCTCCCCGTGGCGGGTCGCGAGGTGGTGCTGATGGATGACGTGGCCAGCTCCGGGCATACCGTGGGCCGGGCCGCCGACGCGTTGCTGGCGGCGGGCGCGGCCTCGGTGGATGTGGCCCTGACCCATGCGCTGTTCGCCGGGGACGCCCTGGCGGTGATTCGCGCGGCCGGGGTGGGGGAGGTGTGGAGTACCGACTGCATCGCCCACGAGAGCAACGCCATCGCCATGGCGCCGGCGTTGGCCGAGGCCCTGGCCGGGCTGTGGTAACTCCGATAGAACGACCGCGCCGCCCTGGGGGCGGCGCGGTCGTGCGGGACAGGATGTCGGGTCAGGTGAAGGCGGGGCGCTGCATGAAGGCCTTGAGGCTCTCCAGGCTCATCACCTTGTGGCCGGTCTCGGGCTGGTCGGTCTGGAAGCCGATATCGAAGCCCTGATCCGCCAGCCGCTCCTGCCAGTATTCGCGGGTGGCCAGTTCCTCGGCCTCGCCGGCATTGGTGGCATGGAAGATGCCGCCGCCGAGGTGCTGCTCATGGCCGCGGGGATGGATCGCGTAGACGTCGACGAGGAAGGGTTGCATGACGCTCTCACTGGCTGGTGACTGTGGGACCCATCATAGCCCTGCGCGGGGGATCTCCTGAGCGATTGTGGATGCCGTTGTCACACCTCCCATAACGCCGGTGCATCATTCCTCGCCGGCATGATGGATGCCGCAAACGACAGGGCCCGCACGCCAGGCGTGCGGGCCCTGTGGCGGGCATACCGGCCGCTGTCGCGGTGCGTCGATCAGCCCGGCTGGTCCGCCGGTTTCTCGCCGCCACGGTGGGCAAGGTCGGACGCCTCGTCGAGGCGCGGATGGTGGTCGAGGAACTCGCGGTGCGGGTCGGGCAGGGCGTCCAGGGCCTGGAGGCTGCGGGTGATGGCGTGGATCGCCGCCACCACATCGCGGGTGTTGCCGGTCTCCGAGATGGTGTGCATGTTGCGGATCGGGAAGCCGATGGAGGTGGCCACGCAATCCACCGCGGCGAGCACGCCGGCCATGCCGTCGGTGCCGGTGTCGACGCCGGCGACGTCGCGCTGCATGGGAATGGCATGCTCGCGGGCGGTGCTCTCGATGATGCGGTTGAGCTGCTCGCTGGCGATGGAACCCACCGACATGGTGAAGCCCTTGCCCATCTCGAGTGGCTGCATGCGCCGGTCGCCGATGCCGGGGGCGGCCACGTAGTCGTGGTTGACGTCCACGGCGATGATGGCGTCGGGCTCGAGCTCCCCGGCCAGCACCCGGCTGCCGAAGCGGCCGATCTCCTCGTAGCTGGCGATGGCGAACATCACCCTGACCTTATCGGTGCCGCCCGCCTCGGCGATCAGCCGTGCCACCTCGGCGGTGACGAAGCAGCCCAGGCCGTTGTCGAGGTAGGCGCCGTAGAAGGTGTCCGGGCTGAAGCCGTGGCGGATGGGGCGCTCCAGCAGGATGGCGTCGCCGGGCCGCACGCCCAGGTTCTCCACCTGCTGCTTCTTGTTGTCGCCGTGGATCTGCAGGTCGAGGTAGAGCTGCTCCTTCTTGATGCCCTTGCTGCCATCGCGCTGGGCGGGATCGGAGAAGTGGATGGCGCCCAGCGCCTCCACGGTACCGCCCTGGAGGCGCCGGTAGCTTCCCGGTGCCTCCGGGTCCTCGCTGAACAGGGTCACCTCGTGGCCGATCAGGACGTTGGGCAGGAAGGAGTCGCTATTGATCCAGATCTTGCCGTCCTCGCCGATGGAGCGCACCTGCATGCGGATCTTGTCGGCGTGGCCGATGATCATCACCTTGAACAGGTCGTCGCGGCCGGGGTGGGTGTCCAGCACCACGCCGGCGTGGCCCTTGAACTGGTGCAGTTGCCAGCCCTCGGGGGCGAAGCGCTCGAAATGGGGCTTGAGCACGCCGTAGGTCATGGCGCCTTCGAGTCCCACGGGGCTCGGGGCGGCGAGGATCTCGCGCATCAGCGCGAACTGTTCCTCGGGCATGGCGGACGTCCAGGGGGTATCGCTCATTCGTTGGTTCTCCTTGCATGCCGGGCGAAATGAAAGGCGCCCGGGTCGTGATGGCTATCGAGACGTGGATCAGGCGTGCCGGAGCAGGCGGGCGCCCAGCATCCGGCGCAGCGGCTTGACGGCGAGCACCAGCAGCACCATCAGGGCCGTCGCTTCCAGCCATTCGGGCAGCAGTTCCTGCACCCCCTCGACCTGATCCGGGATGTTCAGTTGCCAGACATTGGCCAGGGCGTCGATGCCCAGCCCCAGCAGTATCACGCTGGTCAGGATGCCTGCCAGGTAGGCGATCAGCGCGCGGCCGCCCAGTTCCCGGCGCAGCACGCCCAGGGTGGCCAGGCTGGTGACGGGGGCGGCCACCAGGAAGACCAGCACGGTACCGGGCGAAACGCCGGCCAGCAGCAGGCCGGCGGCGATGGGGGTGGCCGCGGTGGCGCACAGGTACATGGGAATGCCGATCACCGCCATCAACAGCATGGCGGGGAGCCCGCTGCCGAAGGTGGCAAGCTGCTCGGCGGGCACCAGGGCGATCAGTGCACCGGCCACCACCAGGCCGACGAGCAGCCAGCGGCTGATATCATCGAGGATGTCGCCGAAGGCGTAGCGCAGCCCGTCCGCCAGGCGCCGGGCCAGGGGCTCAGGACCCTCGGGCTGGCTGCTCGAGCCGGCACAGCCGCCGCTCGCACAGCAGCCGGCGCTTGCCGACGGTGCCGCGGCGCTGGACGGGGCGACGCTTGCGGTCGTGCCGACCAGCAGCCCCGTGGCAATGGCGGTGATCACGGCCGTGAGGGCTCTGGCCGCGGCCATGAAGGGGCCCAGCAGGGCATAGCTGATGGCCAGCGAGTCGACGCCGATGCCCGGGGTGCCGATCAGGAAGGCGGTGGTCGGGCCGCGGGCGGCGCCGCCCCGGTGCAGTGCCAGGGCGGTGGGAATGGCGCCACAGGAGCACAGCGGCAGCGGGGCGCCGATGATGGCGGCGCGGGCCACGCTGGCCACGCCGCGGCCGCCGACCCAGCGCTGCAGCAGCGACTCGGGGAGCAGCGCCTTGATCAGGCCGGCGATGGTCAGGCCCAGCAGCAGCCAGGGGGCGGCCGAGAGGGCGACCTGCAGGATGGCATGAAGCAGCGACATGGTGATGGGCTCCCGTGAGGGTGTTCGCCCAGCTTACCATGCACGGGACCCCACTCAGCAGTGGCTGCCCGGCGCAAGCGGATATGCCAAGCTTGAGATAACGATGCAGAGGAGCTCTCGCATGGAACGGCACAAGCATGGCGACCTGGAGGCGGAGCACCACCCGGAGGCGATTCGCCGGCGGCTGCAGGGCGGCAACGCCGGGCAGAGCCTGCCCGACGCCATCCTCGGCGGCATCGACGGTTGTGTGACCACCTTCGCGGTGGTCTCCGGTGCCTTCGGTGCCGGCTTCTCGGCCAGCGTGGCGCTGGTGCTGGGGTTCGCCAACCTGCTGGCCGATGGCTTCAGCATGGCGATCAGCAACTATGAGGCGATCAAGGCCCAGCGCGAGCATATCGACGGGGTGCGCCGCGACGAGCACTACCATATCGAGATGATCCCCGACGGCGAGCGCGAGGAGATCCGCCAGATATTTATCGCCAAGGGCTTCGCGGGGGAGACCCTCGAACGAGTGGTGGAGACCATCTGCAGCGACCGCGAGCTGTGGGTAGAGACCATGCTGCGCGAGGAGCACGGCCTGCAGACCGAGGGGCTGAGCCCCCTGCGTTCGGGACTGGTGACCTTCATCGCCTTCCTGTTGGTGGGCGCGGTACCGCTGCTGCCCTACGCCGTGCCCGGCCTGGCCGCCAATGCCCAGTTCCTGGCGAGCCTCGCACTCGCCGGAGTGATGTTCTTCCTGATCGGCATGGGCAAGAGCCTGGTCTACCACCAGCCGGTGCTGGCCTCCGGGGTGCGTACCCTGCTGATGGGGGGCGCCGCGGCGGGGCTGGCCTTCCTGACCGGGCATCTGGCCCAGGCGCTGTTCGGCGTCAGCGTGTGAGGGCCAACCGGCGCAAGGTCGAGGTCAAGTAAGTTAGCGGGTGAAGGCGCCGCGGTGGAAGGCCGCGGCGGCCTCCACTTCCGCCACCCCGCGCCGGCCGGGTTCCGGCGGCGCCTCGCCGGCCAGTACCTTCAGCACCGAGCGGACCCCGCGTGACAGGGAGATGAGGTTGTAGCCCCCCTCCAGCACGAAGACCAGCCGCCCCCCGCATTGCTGGCGGGCCAGTGTCTGGAGGATGCCGGTCAGGGCGGCGAAGCCGTCGTAGGAGACATTCAATGCCAGGTCGTGGGCGTGGGGATCGAAGCCGGCCGAGACCAGGATCAGGTCCGGCCGGAACCACTCTGCCGCGGGTATCAGTATCTCGCGGAACGCCTTGAGGTAGGCGGCGTCACCGGCATCGGCAGGCATCGGGACGTTGACGTTGGTGCCATCGCCGAGGCCTACCCCGACCTCCTCGAGGCTGCCCGTGCCGGGGTAGAAGGGCGCGGCGCGGTGGATGTCGAGGAACAGCACGTCGGGGTCGGTCCAGAAGATGTCTTGGGTGCCGTTGCCGTGGTGGGCGTCCCAGTCGATGATCATCACCCGCTCGCAGCCCAGTTCCGCGCGGGCATGGGCGGCGGCCACCGCCACGTTGTTGAACAGGCAGAAGCCCCGGGCGCGCACCGGCTCGGCGTGATGGCCCGGCGGCCTCACCAGGGCGAAACTGCTCTCCGTGCGTTCCGTCATCACCGCTTCCACGGCGGCGATCGCCGTACCGGCGGCTACCTCGGCGGCCTCGACGCTGCCCGGGGACACCGCCGTGGTGTCCACGTCCAGCCAGGCGCTCTTGCCGCGCAGTCGGTAGATGCTGTCCAGGTAGGAGAGGGTGTGGACGCGTGCCAGCTGCTCCCGGGTCGCCGCCACGCCCGCCTCGAAGCGCACGCCGGGGACCGGTTCGAGCTCCAGCAGGTGCCGGATGGCAGTCAATCTGGCGGAGTGTTCGGGATACTTCCAGGGCACCCCCAACTGCGAGAGCAGTGAGCGGATGCGCGTGTCCATACGCCCCGGCAGGAAGGGCGCCTCGATATTCGGTTCGTGGGCCAGCATGCGCTCGTCATAGAAGGCGATCACCCGGTTTTGGTCGCTCACGGCTAAGGCTCCCTGATGGCCGAGGCCTCACTTGGGGTGGGCCCACCCACCTAGCATAGTCGCGAAGGTGGCATTGCGTCCGGGCCGCGGGTCGCCTGACGCGGCCGGGCGTCAACGCTCGGAGAGGCAGCGCGCCAGGCTGTCGTGGAGGGTGCGCGGCACGATGCCGAGGTCGGCGAAGCTCCCCGCGTCAGGGTCGGCCAGGTTGTCGCGCTGCATCAGCCACACCTGGTCCCGGGTCAGGGGCGGCGAGGGCAGCGGGGCGAGCAGGAGCGCGGCGAGGTGCCAGGCGAGGAAGGGCAGAGGCAGCAGTCGCGGCTGGCGGTCGAGCTGGGCCGCCACCCGTTCGACCAGTTCACGGTAGTTGAGCACCTCGGGGCCGCCCAGCTCGAACAGCCGCCGGGCGACGGGCCGCGAGGCCGTCAGGCGCACCGCCGCGCGGGCCACATCGTCCACATGGACCGGCTGCAGGCGGGTCGTGCCGCGGCCGAACAGCGGCACCAGCGGCAGGTGTACCAGGCGGGCGAGGTTGGCCAGCAGGGCGTCGTCGGGGCCGAACAGCACCCCGGGGCGCAGCAGGATCGCCTTGGGCAGCGCCTCGATCACGGCCTCCTCGCCGGCGGCGCGGGCGCGCACATAGGCGGAAGGGGAGTCGGTGCTGGCGCCGATGCCCGAGACGTGAATCAGCCGTGCGATGCCGGCGTCACGGGCGAGCCTCGCCACCCGCCCGGCCCCCGTCACGTGGATCGCCGCGAAGGTCAGGCCAGAACGCCGGCGCTCCACATAGAGGCCCACCGCATTGATCGCCGCCTCACTGCCCACCAGAGCGGCGGCCACCTGGCGCTCGTCGCGGATGTCACACGCCACCGCCTCGACGCGATCGCCGGGCTCCAGCCAGTCGGGCAGCCGTGGGTGGCGCGCGGCGATGCGTACCGCCCGGCCCGACTCCACCAGTTCGCGCACGACGGCGCGGCCCAGGAAGCCGGTGCCGCCGAATACCGTGGTCGGGCGCTCCTGCATGCTGCTTCCTCGTCGCCGATGGGGAGCGTCAATCCTGCCAGGCCCGGGCGCGGCCGTCATGTGCCGGCTGGAGACCCGCGGCGCCGCGGTGTAGGCTTGGCGGCTTTCCTGTCAGCTGCCTGGAGCCCGCCATGAGCGATCTGCCCGCCTGTCCCGAATGTTCCTCTCCCTATACCTACGAGGACGGCATCCAGTATGTCTGCCCCGAATGCGGCCACGAGTGGTCCGGGGAGGCGAGCGTCGACAACGACGACGCCCTCGAGGTCCGCGATGCCAACGGCAACCCGCTGGCCGATGGCGACAGCGTCACCGTGATCAAGGACCTCAAGGTCAAGGGCTCCTCCCTGGTGGTGAAGGTGGGCACCAAGGTCAAGAATATCCGCCTGGTGGAGGGCGACCACGATATCGACTGCAAGGTCGACGGGGTCGGCCCCATGAAGCTGAAGTCCGAGTTCGTGAAGAAGGCATGAGGTGGCTCGGGGCAAGGGTCGCGATAGCGGGCGCCAATGAGAACGATAGTCGTTTTTGATGCGAATGGTGCCTATCGTGCTGTAAAGCTGCCCCCTCGGCAGGGAAACCGTCTCGCGGGCTTCACATCGAATTCATACAGGACTAAAATGGTCCGCAATCGAGGCACGGTATTTCGCCGGGCCGCTCGCTGACAGGAGGCTCGTCATGCTCAAGCTCTCGCGGCTGACCGACTATGCCGCCGTGGTGATGGCTCAGATTGCCCGTCATCCCGAGCAGCCCCAGGCGGCGGCCGAACTCGCCGAAGCGGTCCAGCTTCCGCATCCCACCGTCAGCAAGACGCTGAAGATGCTGGTCAAGGCGGGGTTGCTGGAGTCGCGGCGCGGTGCCCAGGGGGGATACTCCCTGGCGCGGCCCGCCTCCGAGATCACCGCCATCGACATCATCACCGCCATCGAGGGGCCGGTGGCGATGACCGAATGCAGTCACGCCGAGGGCGACTGCGACCTGGCCGCTACCTGCGGCGTGGCCGACAACTGGCAGCGTGTTTCGCTGGGTGTGCGCACCCTGCTCGGCAGTGTGACCCTGGCCCACCTGGCCAGTGCCTCGCCGATCAAGCTGCCGGTACAGCTGCCCATCCAGAGCGTGAGCCTGGCCGCCGACACGGCCTGAGCCACTCGAGTTTCATCGGATTCAATCGGCGAGCGCGCCTCGCCGGCCCAACCGCCCGGGAGGGGAGAGATCATGGCAAGTCAGGAAATGGAACAGCTGGTCCGTCGCGACTACAAGGAAGGCTTCGTGACCGACATCGAGAGCGACACGCTACCGCCCGGTCTCGACGAGGACACCATCGCCTTCATCTCGAACAAGAAGGGCGAGCCCGAGTGGATGCTCGAGTGGCGCCTCAAGGCCTATCGCGCCTGGCTGAAGATGACGCCGCCCTCCTGGGCGCACCTCGATTATCCGCCCATCGACTACCAGGCCATCTCCTACTTCAGCGCCCCCAAGCGTGACGAGGACCGTCCCCAGAGCCTCGACGAGGTGGACCCCAAGCTGCTCGAGACCTACGAGAAACTGGGCATACCGCTGCACGAGCGTGCCGCCCTGGCCGGCGTGGCGGTGGACGCGGTGTTCGACTCGGTCTCGGTGACCACCACCTTCAAGGAGAAGCTCGGCGAAGCCGGCGTGATCTTCTGCTCCATCTCCGAGGCGGTGAAGGAGTACCCGGAGCTGGTCAAGCAGTACCTGGGCAGCGTGGTGCCCCAGACCGACAACTACTTCGCGGCCCTCAACTCCGCGGTGTTCACCGACGGCTCCTTCGTGTTCGTGCCCAAGGGCGTGACCTGCCCCATGGAGCTGTCCACCTATTTCCGCATCAACGCCGAGAACACCGGCCAGTTCGAGCGCACCCTGATCATCTGCGAGGAGGGCGCCCAGGTCTCCTACCTGGAGGGCTGCACCGCGCCGATGCGTGACGAGAACCAGCTGCATGCCGCGGTGGTCGAGCTGGTGGCGCTGGATGACGCCTACATCAAGTACTCCACCGTGCAGAACTGGTATCCCGGCGACGAGGATGGCAAGGGCGGCATCTACAACTTCGTCACCAAGCGCGGCGACTGTCGTGGCGACCGCTCGCGGATCAGCTGGACCCAGGTCGAGACCGGCTCCGCCATTACCTGGAAGTATCCCTCCTGCGTGCTGCGCGGCAAGGACAGCAAGGGCGAGTTCTATTCGGTGGCGGTGACCAACGGCCGTCAGCAGGCCGATACCGGCACCAAGATGATCCATATCGGCGAGGGCTCGCGCTCCAGCATCATCTCCAAGGGGATCTCCGCCGGCCGCAGCAACCAGTCCTACCGTGGCCTGGTGAAAATCGGCCCGCGGGCCAAGGGGGCACGCAACTTCACCCAGTGCGACTCGCTGCTGATCGGTGACAAGTGCGGCGCCCACACCTTCCCCTACCAGGAGATCGGCAACAGCACCGCCACCGTGGAGCACGAGGCCACCACCTCCAAGATCGGCGAGGACCAGCTGTTCTACTGCCAGAGCCGCGGCATCTCCGAGGAGGACGCGGTGAGCATGATCGTCAATGGCTTCTGCAAGGACGTCTTCCAGGAGCTGCCCATGGAGTTTGCCGTCGAGGCCGAGGCGCTGCTCAGCGTGACCCTCGAGGGTTCCGTGGGCTGAGTCGCCCTCCAGGCAATGAATTCACCGTGGCGGGCCGCGGCGGCGGCCCGCCCGAATCGAAAAGGTAATCACGATGCTCGAAGTCAAGGATCTGCACGTCACGGTCGAGGGCAAGGAAATCCTCAAGGGCCTTTCCCTGGCCATCAATGCCGGTGAGGTGCACGCCATCATGGGCCCCAACGGGGCCGGCAAGTCGACCCTCTCCTCGGTGATCGCCGGCAAGGAAGGCTACGAAGTCACCTCGGGCTCCATCACCTTCGAGGGCCAGGACGTGCTGGAGATGGAGGTCGAGGAGCGCGCCCAGGCCGGCCTGCTGCTGGGCTTCCAGCACCCTGTCGAGATCCCCGGGGTGAAGAACATCTACCTGCTCAAGTCGGCGCTCAACGCCCAGCGGGCGGCCCGCGGCGAGGGCGAGATGCCTGCCCCGGAGTTTCTCAAGCTGATCAAGGAGAAGATCGCCGAGATGCAGATGGACGCCAGCTTCCTGCAGCGTTCCGTCAATGAGGGCTTCTCCGGCGGCGAGAAGAAGCGCAACGAGATCCTGCAGATGCTGGTGCTGCAGCCGAAGCTCGCCATGCTCGACGAGATCGACTCCGGCCTCGACATCGACGCCCTGCGCGTGGTGGCCGACGGGGTCAACAGCCTGCGCGCCGAGGACCGTGGCATCCTGCTGGTGACCCACTATCAGCGCCTGCTCGACTACATCGTGCCCGATCGCGTGCACGTGCTGATCGACGGCCGCATCGCCAAGAGCGGCGACGCGGAACTGGCGCGCGAACTCGAATCCCGTGGCTACGACTGGGTGCTGGAGGAGTCTGCCGCATGAGTGAAGAGACACAGCGTTTTCTCGACCGCTTGGCCGAGTTCCGCGCCGGCCGCCTCGAGACTCGGGGCCAGGAGCCGACCTGGATCGCCGCCCGGCGCCAGGCGGGTGCGGCCCGCTTCGAGGCGATGGGCTTCCCCACGCGCCGCGACGAGGCGTGGAAGTACACCGATGTTCGTGCCATCGCCCGGGGCGACTTCGCCCTGGCCGGCGATGCCGAGTTCTCCCAGGCGGGCGCGGCGGCCCTGACCCTGCCCATCGATGCGCACCGGCTGACCTTCGTCGACGGCGTCTTCGCCCCGGCCCTGTCGCGGCTCGACGACCTGCCGGCGGGTGTCAGCCTGGTGCCGCTCTCGGCGGCCCTGGAGGAGAACCACGAGGCGGTGGGTGGTCCGCTGGGACGCCTCACCGGGGTCGAGTTCTCGCCCTTCTCGGCGCTCAATACCGCCTTCATGGAGGAGGGCGCGGTGCTGCGCCTGGCGCCGGGCACCGTGGTCGAGAAGCCGATCATCCTGCAGTTCCTCTCCAGGAACGGAGCGCAGCCGGTGATGAGCCATCCGCGCATCCTGGTCCAGGCCGGCGGGCGCAGCCAGGCGACCCTGGTCGAGCACCACGTGGGCGAGGAAGAGGCCGCCAACTTCACCAATCTGGTGGAGGAGATCATCCTCGAGCGCAATGCCATCCTGACCCACTACAAGCTGCAGGAGTCGCCGCTTGCCGACCTGCACGTGGCCTCCATCCACGTCGAGCAGGCCCGCGACAGCCGCTATACCTCGTTCAACCTGAACCTGGGCGGCGCCCTGGTGCGTACCGACCTGATCAGCGACCTGAACGGCGAGAACGCCACCTGCGACTTCTATGGCCTGTTCTACGGCCAGGGCCGCCAGCACGTGGACAGCCACACCCTGGCCAACCACAACGCGCCCCTTACGTTCTCCAACGAGAACTACAAGGGCATCCTCGACGATCGCGCCCATGGCGTGTTCAACGGCAAGGTGGTGGTCAAGCGCGACAGCCAGAAGATCGAGGGCTTCCAGAGCAACGCCAACCTGCTGCTCTCCGACCGCGCCGAGATCGACGCCAAGCCGGAGCTCGAGATCTACGCCGATGACGTCAAGTGCTCCCACGGCACCACCACCGGCCAGCTCGACGAGGAGGCGGTCTACGCCTTGCGTAGCCGCGGCATCGATCGCCAGACCGCCCGCGGGCTGCTGACCCTGGCTTTCGCCGGCGAGGTGCTGGAGGAGGTGAACCTGGATGCCATCGCCGAGCGCGTTGAGCTCGCCGTGGCCGGCAAGCTGCCCGAGCGCTTCAACCTGGCCGGGCTGGTGGAAGCCGCCGTGGCCTTGGGTGATGAATAGGGTGATGAGTAAGGACGATGAGTGAGAGCGACCGCGCCATCCTGAGGAGGAGCCTGCCATGACCGACCTGGCCACTCGCGCCCCCGCGACCCCGACCCTGGACGTCGCGGCGATCCGCGCCGACTTCCCGATCCTGTCCCGCCAGGTGCATGGCAGGCCGCTGGTCTATCTCGACAATGCGGCGACCAGCCAGACCCCGCGCCAGGTGATCGCGGCGTTCGATGCCTACTATGGGGGCTACAACGCCAATATCCACCGCGGCCTGCACACCCTGGCCGACGAGGCCACCGCGGCCTTCGAGGGCACCCGGGAGACGGTTCGCGGCTTCCTGAACGCGGCCGAGACCCGCGAGCTCATCTTTACCCGCGGCACCACCGAGGCGATCAACCTGGTGGCCAACAGCTGGGGGCGCGCCAACCTCAAGGCCGGCGACGAGGTGCTGATCTCGCGCCTGGAGCACCACTCCAATATCGTGCCCTGGCAGCTGCTGGCCGCCGAGCTCGGCTTCACCATCAAGGTGATCCCGGTGGACGAACGCGGCGTGCTCGACCTCGACGCCTACCGTGCGCTCTTCACCGAGCGCACGAGACTGGTGGCGGTCAACCACGTCTCCAACGCCTTCGGTACGATCAACCCGGTCAAGGCGATGGCGACCATCGCCCACGCCCACGGCGCGCTTATCCTGGTTGACGGCGCCCAGGCCACGCCCCACCAGGCGGTGGACGTGCGCGACATCGACGCCGACTTCTACGCCTTCTCCGGCCACAAGGTCTATGGCCCCACCGGCGTTGGGGTGCTCTACGGCAAGGCCGATCTGCTCGAGGCGATGCCGCCCTGGCAGGGCGGTGGCGAGATGATCGCCACCGTCTCCTTCGAGGCCGGCACCACCTTCGCCGAGCTTCCCCACAAGTTCGAGGCGGGCACCCCGGCCATCGCCGAGGTGATCGCCCTGGGCGAGGCCCTGAAGTGGGTGGCCGGCGTCGGCCTCGACGCCATCGGCGCCTGGGAGGGGCGGCTGCTGGCCCACGCCACCGAGCGGGTCTCCACCATCGACGGCCTGCGCATCCTGGGCACCGCCCCGGACAAGGCGGGGGTGCTCTCCTTCGTGGTCGACGGCGCCCATGCCCAGGATATCGGCCTGCTGATCGACCAGCTCGGGGTTGCGATCCGTACCGGCCACCACTGCGCCCAGCCGCTGCTCGCCCACTTCGGCGTGGACGCCACCTGCCGGGCATCGTTCGCCGCCTACAACACCCTGGAAGAGATCGACGTCTTCGCCGAGGCCCTGGAGCGAGTCATCGGCATGGTCAGGTAACCACTGCCGGCCAGGGAACCGCCAGAAAAGGAACGCCATGAGCGATATCGAGCAGATAGCGAGCCTCCACAAGGGGCAGGAGCTGCCCCTGCACCGCGACGTGGAGGTGATCTCCATTCCCTTCGGCAAGACCGTGACCCTCGCCGAGGACAGCGTGGTCAACGTGATGCAGGCCAAGGGCAGCACGGTCAGCGTCGGCTTCGAGGGGCGCCTCTACCTGATCGAGGGCGCCAACCTCGATGCCCTGGGCCTCGAGGCGCTGCCGCGTCCGACCCTGCCCGAGGACGCCTCCGACGAGGAGATCGAGCGGTTCGTGTGGGACCAGCTGCGCACCTGTTTCGACCCCGAGATCCCGGTCAATATCGTCGACCTGGGGCTGGTCTACGGCTGTCGCCTCGAGCGACTGATCAGCGGCGAGCGCATCGTCACCATCCGCATGACGCTGACCGCGCCGGGCTGCGGCATGGGCGACGTGATCGCCGCCGATGCGCGCAACAAGATCCTCGGCGCCCCCCAGATCAGCAAGGTACACACCGAGATCGTCTTCGATCCGCCCTGGAGTCGTGAGATGATGAGCGACGAGGCCAAGCTCGAGCTCGGCATGTTCTAGCGGCCCGCGCCCGAGGCGTCCTGCGGTGATCGACCGGGGTGTGCCGGGCGCACAGGGAACAGGAGATGCCGATGAAGTGGTCAGCGTGGCGGGTCCTCCGGGCCATCCTGATGGCGCTGGGCACGGCGGTGCTGCTGGCGGCACTGTTGCTGCTGGTCGCCAACCTCTGGGTGCTGGGCCAGACCCGTGAGCGCATCGAGCATGAGCTGCCGCTGTGCCGTGCCGAGCGGGTGGGCATCGTGTTCGGCACCTCCCACTGGACCCGCAGCGGTGTCCGCAATCCCTACTTCGAGGCGCGCATGAGCGCCTCGGCGCGGCTGTTGCGCCTGGATCGGGTCGACCACCTGCTGCTCTCCGGCGACAACCGCACCCTCTCCTACAACGAGCCCATCACCATGTGGCGCGACCTTCGCGGTCGCGGGGTGCCCGAAACCGCCATGACGCTGGACTACGCCGGCTTCAGCACCTTCGATACCCTGGCCCGGGCGCGGGCGGTGTTCGGCGTGGAGCGTGGGCTGCTGATCACCCAGGCCTGGCACCTGCCGCGGGCGCTGTTCATCGCCGAGGCGCTGGGCATCGAGGCCCAGGGCTGCGCGGTGTCGTCACACCGGGTCAAGGGGCAGTGGCGCCTGGCGGCGCGGGAGTGGGTGGCGCGGCTGGCTACCCTGGGAGATCTCTACCTGTGGGGGCGTGAGCCCCACTTCCTGGGGCCCCGGGAGCCGCTGGAGATCGTGCCCCAGGCCGCGCAGCGGGGCTGGGCCATCGATACGCCGGGACCGGCAGCGGAGCGGCGCTGAGCAGGAGCCTTCAGCGCCGTTTGGCCAGGAGCCCTCAGCGCCCCTTGGTCAGGAGCCCTCAGCGCCGCTTGGCGTGGGTCTTCTGCAGGGCGTAGAGCTCGCGGATCAGCGCCCGGCAGCCCTTCCAGCACTCCTCCACCGTCGGCTCCAGGGCATCGGGCAGGGGGTGAGTCATCAGGTTGGAGAGGGCCTGCATCAGCACGCGCTCCTGCTCCAGCAGTTCGCCGATCACCACCTGGCTCTCGTTGCCGACGAAGCTCTTCAGCCGGCTCCACAGCCACATGTAGTCGTCGCGTTCGACATCGGCGTCCCGGGGCAGCATGTTGAGGTGCTCCCGAGCGAGCTCCTGCAGCTCGCGCATCGACCGGCTGCGCGCCTCATAGTGCGGCTTGAGAGCGTCGCGCAGCGATGGGCGCAGGCGCTCCAGATTGTCCTGAAAGTAGTCGATGCTGTCGGCCAGCGCTTCCAGCACGCTGTCCATCGCCACCTGGCGATTGTCGAGAAACATGAGCGGTCACCCCCTTTGGTGACGCAGATTGTGGCCGGGGAAACACTGTTTTGCTACCCCCGGACTGGAATAAGTGTGGAATCCGCGATGCCCATTGGGCCTGGCCTGTGCACAACTGGCAATTACCCCTTGGGCTTAGGTGGTGCCTTGCGGGCCGGGGCGGCATTCTTCTCCAGGTGTTCGATGATCAGGCCGGCGATATCCTTGCCGGTGGCGCTCTCGATGCCCTGCAGGCCCGGGGAGGAGTTGACCTCCATGATCACCGGGCCGTGATTGGCACGCAACAGGTCGACGCCGGCCACCCTCAGGCCCATGGCCTTGGCGGCGCGGATCGCCGTGGAGCGCTCCTCCGGGGTGATGCGTATCACGCTGGCGGTGCCGCCGCGGTGCAGGTTGGAGCGGAATTCGCCATCGGCAGCCTGGCGCTTCATGGCCGCCACCACCTTGTCGCCGATCACGAAGCAGCGGATATCGGCGCCGCGGGCCTCCTTGATGTACTCCTGGACCATGATATTGGCCTTCATGCCCATGAAGGCCTGGATCACGCTTTCTGCCGCCTGATTGGTCTCGGCCAGCACCACGCCGATGCCCTGGGTGCCCTCGAGCAGCTTGATGACCAGCGGGGCGCCCTTGACCATGGTGATCAGGTCGGGGATGTCGTCGGGGGAGTGGGCGAAGCCGGTGATCGGCAGTCCCAGTCCCTTGCGCGACAGTAGCTGCAGCGAGCGCAGCTTGTCCCGGGAGCGGGTGATCGAGACGTTGTCGTTGAGCACATAGGTGCCCATCATCTCGAACTGGCGCAGCACCGCACAGCCGTAGAAGGTGACCGAGGCGCCGATGCGCGGGACCACCGCATCGAAGGGCTCCAGCTCCTCCCCCTTGTAGTGGATCGAGGGGTGGTGGGCGGCGATGCTCATGTAGCAGCGCAGGGTGTCGACCACCCGGGCGGTATGGCCGCGCGCCTCGGCGGCCTCCACCAGGCGCCGCGTGGAGTAGAGGTTACGGTTGCGTGACAGCAGCGCGATATGCATCGAGTAGCTCCGGGGCGGTGGCCGGTCGGTTCAGGGTTCGCCGTGCAGGAAGGCGGCGCCGGGCGCCACCAGCAGGCGGCGCAGGGCACGGCGGCCCAGCAACATGGGGTGGCGCATGTCGCGCCGATCGGTCAGGGACAGCTCCACCTGGTAGGTAAGCGAGCCGAGGCGCATGGGCGTGCGGATCACGTAGCGCCACTCCGCCTGTCCGTTGGAGCTGCGCACCTTGCGGCGATCGTGGAGGTGCATGCGAAACACATGGGGCGGCGTCTCCGGGCCACCGCTGCGGGTGGTGAAGCTGACCCACAGGTGGCCGTCCTCCTCGAAGGATTCGATGTCCTCGGCGTGCAGCGCCGAGGTGCGTGCCCCGGTATCCGCCTTGGCGCACAGCACGAGGTGCATCTCCGGCAGCTCGACCATCTCGCGGCGGCCGATCACCGCCTTGGGGGTATAGGGCAGTTCCTTCATCATCGTCATGGGTCGTTCTCGCCTTCAACGCGTCAGGGCCGCGAGCCGTCGGCCGATGGGCGAGTCGGCGGGCGCCTCGCGCAGGGTCATCAGTACCGGCAGTCGCAGCCTGGGAATCAGGGCCAGGTCGCGGGCCACTCTCATGAAGTCTGCCTGCTCGCAGCTGGCCAGGCGCTCCAGGTAGCGCGGCAGCCGCTGGCCATCCTCGAGGAGGGACCAGCCGCGCGCGGCGATGGCCGCCAGCAGGTCGGGGCCGCAGGCGTGAGCATCGGCCAGCAGGCTGTCGAACCAGGCGCCGGCAGCCGCGCTGCCCGAGGCGGCGCGCACGCAGGCGCACAGCCCCTCCACATCGCCCGCGGCCGCCGCCGCCTCGCCCCGGGTGCGCAGCGCCGCGGCCAGCTCGGCGTCGATGGCCACATGCTCCAGGCAGTAGCACAGCGAGGTGAGCACCTCGTGGGGCAGCGCGGGAAGCCGCAGAGCCAGCTGCCGGCGCTCCTCGTCGCCCATCCGCACCGCGAAGTCGGCCAGGCCCTGGAGCCCCAGCGCCTGCCAGTCGAGGGCCTGCTGGCCGCTCAGATAGGCCTCCACCGGCTCCAGGTGCTGGCTGGCCGGGCGCCCCAGGTCCTGGCTGGCGCGGGCGTGGAGCATGGCCTGGAAGGGCAGCGAGGGGGTGAAGGCCAGGGGATTGTCCTTCATCAGGTTATCCACCGCCGCACCGTCCTCGCGGCCGACGTTGGCCACGCTATGGCCCAGGGTCTCGAGCAGCCGCTGCACGAAGGCATCGCGGGATGCCGGGTCGAGGCGGCCCTGTTCGTCCAGGGGCAGGGCCAGGAACCAGATCAGCGGGTCCTGCATGTCGCCCAGGCGAAAGACCAGGCCCAGCCGCGCCTGGCCCTGCCAGGGGGCGGGCCAGGGCGCCTGGTCGGCCTCCAGGGCCGCCAGGGTCGACATCTCGCAGGGTTCGACGCGCCGGCCCAGGTGGTAGAGCCGCACCTCGGCACCGCTGCGCACGAAGAAGTCGTGAAGGGTGTGGATGGGTTGCATGGCATCTCCGCTTGTCAGAGCGTGCACTCTACCGCGGCACCGGTGGGCTGTCAGCAGGTACGCCGCGGTTCCCGTGGCGATGGTCAAATCTTGATCGCCGGGCGGCACTGCCCATGACATCGGGGCTGGCGAACTCTTTCCAGTGGTTATCCACAGCCCCGTTCACGGAAACTGTGAATGGGGGCGTGGAGAGCGGGTCGGTGGGTGGCCACTCGCCGCCGGGGACGGGATAATGGGAGCACACGCGAATGGAGTTTCCCGATGACGGTTCACGACGAACTCGACCAGGCCCTGCGCCGGCTCGAGGCGACCATGAAGGCGGCCGGCCTGTGGCGCATGGCCACCCCCGACCCCGCGGCGTTCCACAGCCAGCAGCCCTTCTGCGTCGACACCATGGCGCTGCCCCAGTGGATGCGCTTCGTGTTCATCCCCCGGCTGGATGCCCTGGTGGAGCGCCGGGCGCCGCTGCCGGCGCGCTGCGAGGTGGCCCCGATGTTGGACACCTACCTGGCCGAGGCGGGGATGCGCGCCAGCGACCGCCTGCTGCTTCGCCAGGCGGTGGAGGAGATCGACCGGCTGGTCACCGAGAACTGAGGCCGCGCCATGCCCTACTACTTTGCCTATGGCAGTAACATGAATCCCGCCCGTGTCGCCGCCCGTATCGGCCCCACCCGCCAAGTGTTGGCCGGTGTGCTGCATGACCACGCGCTGCGTTTCGACAAGGCGTCCCGGGTGGCGGGCATCGCCCACGCCAACGTGGTGCCCCGGCCGGGCGAACGGGTCGAGGGAGCGCTGTTCGAGCTCGAGCATCCCGGCCAGATCCTGGACATGGATCCCTACGAGGGCTACCCCCGGGAGTACGATCGCCACCGCCTGCCGGTGGTGACCCAGGAGGGGACCCTGGAGGCCTGGGTCTACATCGCCGCGCCGGGTACCACCGCCGAGGCGCTGCGGCCGGCGCGGGAGTACCTCGAGCACCTGCTGGCCGGCGAACCCTTCCTGAGTCCCGGCTACCACGCGCGGCTCGCGGCGGTGGAGGCGGTTACCGGGCTCGACGCCGCGACCCTCGCCGCCCTCGGCCTCTCGCGGCTTACGCCACGCTGAAGGCGGTCCTGATTCGACCCGCCGCTCCCGCACGCGACGAGGCCCGCCATATGGCGGGCCTCGTCGTGTCGAGCGGGGCGATCAGAAGCGGTAGCTGATGCCGCCCATCACCACCACCGGGTCGATCTCCACCTTGCCGATGTCGTTGCCATTGAGGCTGGCGTCGGTGTCGATATCCAGGTACCAAGCGGCGGCGTTGAGGGCCCAGTGGTCGTCGATCAGCAGGTCGACGCCCAGCTGGCCGGCGGCGCCCCAGGAGTCGTCAAACTCGACCGACAGCGGTGCATCCAACTCTTCATCGGAGAACGTGGTGTAGTTGACGCCGATGCCGGCATAGGGCTGCACACGGGCGTCGGTGCCGCCCAGCGGGTAGTACTGCAGGGTCAGGGTCGGCGGGAGGTGATCGACGGAGCCGCCAGTCACGCCCTCGACCTGGAAGTCGTGGTCGAAGGGCTCGGCGGCCAGCAGCTCCACGCCCAGCTTGTCGGTGAAGCGGTAGCCCAGGGTAAAGGCGAAGGCGCTATCGTCCTGAACGTCGACATCGGCTCCGCCGAGGATGTCGCCGTTATCGCTCTTGGGCTCGACCTTGGCCACGCCGACGCGGGTGAAGAAGTCGCCGGCGCCGTAGGCGAAGGCCTGGGTGCTGGCGGTGACGGCGGCGGCGGCCACGCCGGCGGCGATCAGGGTGGAGAGGGCGCTCTTGTGCATGGTGTCGGCTCCTGCTGGCTCGGGTGCGGCACGACGCCGCATGGGAAGATAAGTTCAGTGTAGCCGCCGCTCCCGATACTTGAATTGATCCAGGGCAAGAGAATGACGCAGTGCGGTGAAGTGCCACCCCCTGGGTGCCGCCCGTGTCGAGCGGCTCGCCGTTCATCGGTGTCGCTGCATCGCGACAGGTCGCCGAACTCGCCGCTATCGGCTTCACTTACGGGGGGACGAACCATGGAGGAGCCGGGATGGGAGACGCGAGCCCGCGGGACGAGAGCCGACTGACCCTGGCGGGGCTGTTGCTGGCCGCCGGCCTGGGGGTGTGGCTGCTGCTCGAGCCGCAGTTGATCGCCGCCCTGCCCATGGCGCTGCGGCTGCCACTGGTCCTGTTGGGGGCCGCCATCCTGGGGGCGGCCTTCGCCGCGCCGCTGGTGATGGAGAGGGGCGGGCGAGTGCCGTCGCCGGCCTGGCGGCTGGGTGCGCTGGTCGCCTTCACCCTGCTGCTGGCATGGCGGACGCTCGCCGGTTGATGCCTTCCTGCAGAAACGTCGCAGGCCGCCCGAGGGCGGCCTGCTGGTGGGTAAGGGCGGGTAAGGGCCTGCCTGCTGAGGGTGGGGTGACGCGAGGGGGGCCTCGCGCCGACTTGCTCGGCCTACTCGGCCGTGGCCAACAGGCTGGCGTTGCCCCCGGCGGCGGTGGTGTCGATGCACAGGTGGCGCTCCACCACGTAGCGCTCCGGGGCGATGACCTGGGTCTCCAGGGGCACGATGGCGCCCTCGCGCCTGGCCAGGGCGATGCGCAGCGCCCGTGTCCAGTCGCCTGAACCGGCCGCGGCGACGCTGACGATGCCGCCGAGCTCGGTCAGCGTCTCGGCTTCGACGCTGCCGTCGAGGCCTGCGACCGGCGCCCCCGCCTCGATCAGCGGTCGGACCGCCTGGCTCGCCCCCGGGGCCACCACCAGCGCCGGGGAACCGCAGCCCAGCGCCTGCACCGCCTGGGCGATGGCGATCTCCAGGGTCGGGCCGAGACACAGCACCATGCCCTTCGGGTACATCGACAGGCGGTTGCTCTCACCGGTCGGGCCGGGCAGCGTCTGGGGTGTCATGTCCAGCGCCGCGGTCTCGGCCAGTGCCTTGCGGATCACCCCGCCCTTGCCGGAGAGCGCACGACGCAGCACCTCCACGCGATCCGGCCGCGCCGCCCAGTTGCGGGCGTCGAGGCCGTTCAGGGCCGACTGCAGCGTCTCCCGGCTCAGTGCATCGCCCGCGGGCGCCTCCAGACGTTCCTCCTGGGCGGTGCGCCGGAAGCGGTTGACGTAGAGCGGGCCGCCCGCCTTGGGCCCGGTGCCGGAGAGCCCTTCGCCGCCGAAGGGCTGGGAGCCGACGATGGCGCCGATCTGGTTGCGGTTGACGTAGATGTTGCCGACGTGGATGCGCTCGACGATCTGCTGCACGCGGTCGTCGATGCGGGTGTGCAGGCCGAAGGTGAGGCCGTAGCCGCGATCGTTGATCGCATCGACCACCCTGTCGATGTCGCGCGCCTTGAAGGTGGCCACGTGCAGCACCGGGCCGAAGATCTCGCGCTCGAGCTCCTCGATCCCGCCGACCTCGATCACGGCCGGGGTAACGAAGGTGCCGACGTCCGGCGCGGGCAGCGTCTTCAATACCTTGCCCGCCTTCTTCTTCTCCGCCACATAGGCGCCGATGTCGGCCTGGGCCTCGGCGTCGATCACCGGCGAGACGTCGGTGTCGGTGTTCCAGGGGTCGCCGATGGTCAGCGCATCCATGGCGCCGTCGAGCATGTGCAGTAGCCGCTCGCGCGCCTCCTCCTGGACATACAGCATGCGCAGCGCCGAGCAACGCTGGCCGGCCGACTGGAAGGAGGAGATCAGGATGTCGCGAACCGCCTGCTCGGTGAGCGCCGTGGAGTCCACGATCATGGCGTTGAGGCCGCCGGTCTCGGCGATCAGGATGGCATCCGGGCCGGCGTTCTGTGCCAGGGTCTTGTGGATGATCTGCGCCACCTCGGTGGAGCCGGTGAAGCAGACCCCGGCGATGCGCGGATCCCCGGTCAGCGGCGCGCCCACGGTGGGGCCGTCGCCGGGCAGCAACTGCAGCGCCGCCTCGGGCAGGCCGGCCTCGCGCATCAGCTCGACGGCCCGTGCGGCGATCATGGGTGTCTGCTCGGCGGGCTTGGCGAGCACCGCATTGCCGGCCGCCAGGGCCGCGGCGATCTGGCCGGTGAAGATGGCCAGCGGGAAGTTCCAGGGGCTGATGCAGACGAAGATGCCGCGGGCGCTGCCGGGCTCCTCCGCCTCCAGCCGCTCGCCCTCGTTGGCGTAGTAGCGCAGGAAGTCGACCGCCTCGCGTACCTCGGCGATGCCATCGAACATCATCTTGCCGGCCTCGCGGGTGCAGATCACCGTCAGCTCGGCGATGTGCTCCTCGTAGAGGTCGGCGGTGCGGCGCAGCACCGCGGCGCGTTCGGCGACGGGCTTGGCCGACCATTCCTTGAAGCCCGCCTCGGCGGCGTCGAGGGCGGCCGCGACCTCCTCAGGCGTGGCCTCGTGGACCTTGCCGACCACGCGTGAGGTGTCGGCGGGGGAGAGGGCGTCGCGCGCCTCGCCCCGGGGCGCGGGGCTGCCGGCCAGCATGGGGCCGGCGGTCCAGGTGGCGTCGGCGAATGTCTCGCGGGCCGCCAGCAGCGGCAGGATGGAGGCGGGCTCATTGATCCGGTAGCCGCGGGAGTTCCTGCGCTCGGGGGCGAACAGCTCGCCGGGCTGGCGGATCATGGGGCTTGAGATGGCATCGCCCAGCTCGAGCAGGCCGGCCACCGGGTCCCGGGCTACCTCGCTCGGGGGAATCGAGTCGTCCACTACCTGGTTGACGAAGGAGGAGTTGGCGCCGTTCTCCAGCAGGCGGCGCACCAGGTAGGCGAGCAGGTCGCGGTGGGCGCCCACCGGGGCGTAGAGGCGGCAGTGGGTGCCTTCGGTCTGCTTGACGATATGGTGCAGCGACTCGCCCATGCCGTGGAGGCGCTGGAACTCGTAGCTGTCCTTGTCGTCGCCGGCCATGGCGACGATGGCGGCGCAGGTGTGGGCGTTGTGGGTGGCGAACTGCGGGTAGATGCGGTCGCGGCGATCCAGCAGCAGCCGCGCGCAGGCCATGTAGCTGACGTCGGTGTTGACCTTGCGGGTGAAGACCGGGAAGGTCTCCACACCCATCTCCTGGGCCAGCTTGATCTCGGTGTCCCAGTAGGCGCCCTTGACCAGGCGCACCATGATGCGCCGATCGAGGCGCTCGGCGAGATCGTAGAGCGCCTCGATCACCGGCCCGGCGCGGCGGCCGTAGGCCTGCACCACGACCCCGAAGCCGTCCCATCCGTCGAGGCTGGGGTCGGCCATCAGCGCCTCGATCACGTCCAGCGACAGGTCCAGGCGGTCCTGCTCCTCGGCGTCGATGTTGAAGCCTATGTTGGCCCTGGCCGCCTGCTGCACCAGCTCCTTGGCGCGTGGCACCAGCACCTCCATCACGGTCTCGCGATGGGTGGTCTCATAGCGCGGATGCAGCGCCGAGAGCTTCACCGAGATGCCGGGGCTGCCGCGCACGTCGCCCTGGGCCTGCTTGGCGATCGCTTCGATCGCCGCGGCGTAGGCCTGGTGATAGCGCTGCGCATCGTCGTCGGTGCGCGCCGCCTCGCCGAGCATGTCGTAGGAGTAGGTGTAGCCCTGCTTCTCGAGCTCGCGGGCGTTCTTCATGCCCTCCTCGATGGTCTGGCCGAGCACGAACTGGCGGCCGAGGATGCGCATCGACTGGCCCACCGCGGTGCGTACCACGGGCTCGCCCATGCGGCGCACCAGGCCGCGCAGCGCGCGCACCGGGCCCTTGGGATCGTCGTCGAGCACCTTGCCGGTGAGCATCAGCGCCCAGGTCGAGGCGTTGACCATCGACGACGAGGACTTGCCCAGGTGGGCGCCCCAGTCCGACGGTTCGATCTTGTCGTGGATCAGATCGTCGATGGTCTCGGCATCGGGGACCCGCAGCAGGGCCTCGGCGAGGCACATCAGGCCGACGCCCTCGGCGGTGGAGAGCCCGTACTCGGCCAGGAACGCCTCCATCATCGAGGGGGAGGTGTCCTTGCGCACGCGTGCCACGTAGCCGGCGCCGGCCTCGGCGATCCGGCGGCGCTCCTCCTCGGAGAGCCGGAGCTGCTCCAGCAGCCCCTTCAGTACGCTGGCCTCATCGATCGAATAGTGGTCGCGGATGCGCGCTCGTAGGGCGTTCTCGACCTGCTGGGGACCCGGGTTGGCGTGGTTCATGGTTGATCTCTCCTGCAAGTGGCCCCGCGAGCGGGGCCACATGACGTTGCTTGGTTCAGCGTGGGATCTCGGTACTGACCTAGCGCGCGATATGCTGATATTCACCGGCATCGGCGGTGGCGAGGCTCACCACCATGATGGCCACCCAGGCGGCGATGAAGCCGGGGATGATCTCGTAGACGCCGGGCCCGCCCATGAAGGAGCCGTTCCAGCCCAGCGAGATCCAGATCATCACGGTGAGGGCACCGACCACCATGCCGGCGATGGCGCCGGCGCCGTTGGTGCGCGGCCACATCAGCGAGAGGATGATCAGGGGACCGAAGGCCGAGCCGAAGCCTGCCCAGGCGTTGCTGACCAGGGCCAGGACCTGGGAATCGGGATTGGAGGCGATGATCACGGCGACGATGCCCACCAGCACCACGCAGATGCGGCCGACCGCGACCGTCTCCTTGTCCGACGCCTGCTTGCGCAGGAAGAGCCGGTAGAAGTCCTCGGTCAGCGACGAGGAAGAGACCAGAAGCTGGCTGGAAATGGTGCTCATGATCGCCGCCAGCAGCGCGGCGTAGAGGAAGCCGGTGATCAGCGGGTGGAACAGCAGGTCGGCGAGGATGATGAAGATGGTCTCCGGGTCCTCGACGTTCATGCCGTTGCGCACGGCGTAGGCCCGGCCGAAGATGCCCAGCGACACGGCGCCGATCAGCGAGATGGCCATCCAGGACATGCCGATGTTGCGTGCGATCGGAACCTCCTTGAGGCTGCGGATGGCCATGAAGCGCACGATAATGTGCGGCTGGCCGAAGTAGCCCAGCCCCCAGGTCACCGCCGACAGCCAGCCGACGATGGTCAGCCCCTCGGTCCAGGTGAGCAGGGTGGGGTCCACCTCGTTGAGCGTCTGTGAGGCCTGGGAGTAGCCGCCGCCGCCCTCGCCGAAGAGCACTACCGCCGGCATGATCACCAGCGCCAGCATCATGATGCAGCCCTGCACGAAGTCGGTCAGGCTGACGGCCAGGAAGCCGCCGATGACGGTGTAGACCAGCACGATGCCCAGGGTGATGACGACGCCCGATGCGTAGTCGCTCATGCCGCCGATGTTGAATATTCCGGCGAAGGCGCTCTCGAACAGCTTGCCGCCCGCCACCAGGCCCGAAGCGGTGTAGACCGCGAAGAACACCACGATGACGATGGCCGACACCGTCCTCAGCGACAGCGCGCGGGTCGGAAACCGGTTGGCCAGGAACTCGGGAATGGTGATCGCATTGCCGTAGTGGACGGTCTGCTCACGCAGACGCGGGGCGACCAGGGTCCAGTTGAAGAAGGCCCCCACCAGCAGGCCGATGCCGATCCAGGCCGAGCCGAGTCCCGACACGAACAGCGCCCCGGGCAGCCCCAGCAGCAGCCAGCCGCTCATGTCCGAGGCCCCGGCGGATAGCGCGGCCACCTTGGGGCTCAGGCCGCGTCCCCCCAGCATGTAGTCCTCGGAGGACGAGGTGGCCTTCTGCATCGCATAAACGCCGATGGCGATCATGAGTACGAAGTAGCCCATCAGGCTGATCCATACACCAGTTTCCATGAAAACTCTCCAGTTCATCAGGGGGGAGCTTGGCTCCGAGTGGTTGGTGCCAGTGCCGAGGGGCCGGCAGTCGGGCACCGCTTTGTTGTTGACCTTGTTGTGTCGATCACGCCACGCCGGGATGTCCCGAGGCTGGGTGGCGGTGTTTCCCGGGTGGTGGCCTCCTGTGGTGTCGGTGGGTTCGTGTGGCGTTCGGGACCGGAACCCCTGTCCGGCCTTGTCGGCGCCATGAGGGCGAAGCGGTTGCAGCCTGGCCTTCTCCTGACTGTAGGTGCCCGGCGTCGATGATGCTTATGTATTCCGCGGGAGTTGTTGCGAAAACCGCGGCAATTGCCCGACGATGGCGTCAAATAGTTAGACTTTTGTCTTAATCTGTGTTCGGCGAGACGGCTCGGTGCGGTGCGCCGGCGGCGGGCCGGGGCGTGGCGGCCAGGCGCCGACGCAGGCGGCTCGGCGGCTGGCCATAGGCCTCGCGGCAGGCGTGGGATAGCGCACTCTGGGTGCTGAAGCCGGTGAGGGCGGCGATCTCCGCCAGCGGCAGTCGGCTCTCGTCGAGCAGGCGCCGGGCGGCCTCCAGGCGCCGTCGGCGCACGAACTGCCAGGGCGTCAGGCCGGTCTGTTGACGGAAGCAGTCGCGGAAGTGCGACTCGCTCAGGCACGCCTCCCGGGCCAGGTCGGCGACGCTCAGGCGGCGGGCAAGATGCGCCTCGATGAATCGCTCGAGCCGCTCCAGGTCGAGCCGCGGGGCAGGCGTCGGTTCATCGCGGGCCAGGCGGCCGTGCAGGCAGCCCAGCAGGGTGGCGGCGAGGCGGTCGCCCTGTTCGGCGTCGTGTGCCGCGTGTTCGAGTTCCAGCAGCAGGAACTCCAGGTAGCGCTTGAGCGGGTCGTCCAGGGTGAAGAAGCGGGGGGCGTCGAACAGGCGGGAGAGCCGCTGCTGGGGGCCGGTCAGGGCGGCGGACCGGGTCGGAAGATCGAGGATCAGCTGGCGGTTGTCACCGGTACCGGCGTAGTAGTGCACATGGTTGGCCGGCACGATGCAGCCGGAGAGCGCCGATATGGCGCCGCCCAGCCCTTCGATCTCGAACTCCGCTCGGCCGCGCAGGCCGATCACCACCTGATGAAAGTCGTGGGCATGGTGACGGGT
The DNA here is from genome assembly GCF_030708455.1 of Halomonas sp. SSL-5. GTDB lineage: Bacteria > Pseudomonadota > Gammaproteobacteria > Pseudomonadales > Halomonadaceae > Halomonas. The sequence continues at coordinate 278,721 of NZ_JAUYWF010000004.1, read as the reverse complement.
GGCGGTATCGAGGGGAATCTGGCGGATCACGCTGGGCATGGTGGCCTCCCTCGGCAGGCGGGTGAAACCTCATCTTATCCCGTGCGGCAGGGTGATTCATTCCACGCTGCGTGAACGCTCCCGGAGGGCCTGGCGACTCGCCAGGTGGGCGCGCAGCGCCTCGAGCTCGCCATGTCCCGTCGCGTCCAGTAGCGGCCTGCCGCGAGCGGCCCGGCCGTGGTTGCCGTGCTCGTCCATCAGGCGCTGGGCGCGACGGCGCACGCCATCCAGATAGTCGTCGTGACGGATCGGGTAGCCCATGATGGCGTTCCATTCGCTCTCGTTCACGCGGCCCTCCAGGGCCTGGTCGAAGAGCCTGAGCAGTTGGTCGGGGTCGGTGCGAAAGCGCGGCGTGCCGGAGAGCAGCAGGACGCCGACCATGCCGCCGAAGATCAGCAGACAGACGGCGAAGACCAGCAGGAACAGGGCCATGGGACGCACCAGGGTGGCCCGAGGAGAACGGCGGAGTAGGGCCACGGAAGGAATCGATGGAGCGGGCGATGGGAATCGAACCCACGTCTTAAGCTTGGGAAGCTTCTGCTCTACCATTGAGCTACGCCCGCGAAGTGGTTTCGATAGTAAAACCAACTGCTTAGCCTTGCAAGCCCGCTCCGGTGGTTTTTCCCGTCCCGGCGGTGTGGCGGTGCCAAGCGGCTGTTTTATTTGGGTCTCTGTCCGGCGCGACAAGAAAAATTCGGTCCCGTCGCGAACTTTTTCGGCAGCCGCTGTCTGAGTTTGTACCGCCAGTCGCGATAGCAGTCGCTAACACTGTTGCCCCGCTGGCAGTTTCGATCGCATCTTGGCCGCCTCCTTCGAGGCGGCCTTCTTTTTATCCAGCGCTTGTACCTTCAGGGTGCGGTGGCGGACGCGCCGACGCCCCGCGGTGGCGGGGCGTCGCGAGGGGACGGCAGCCGGCTCAACGATGGCGCATGCGCAGGATGGCGTTGAGGACATCGCGGCGGGTCACGATGCCCACCAGGCGGCTCTGCTCCACGACCGGGTAGACCTTGGGCTTGTTGCCGAGCATCTCCTGGGCCAGGTCGGTGATGCTCTTGGTGGGCGACACCGAGAGCACCTCGTGGCGCATCAGGTCGCTGACCAGCGGGGGTTCGTCGTTGAGATAGGCGCTCTCCAGCACCTTGCCCATCACGTCCTGCTCGGAGATGAAGCCGATGAGGTGGTCGCGATCGTCGACCACCGGCACGCCGGGCAGCCGGTGCAGCGAGAGGCCTTCGGCCAGCGTCGAGACCGAGGTCCTGGCGGTGACCCGATAGCAGTCGCGGGACATGATCTCACGCACGATGGTGGGGGCCTTGTTGGGCATGGCGGGTCTCCTGATGCCGGTTTGCCCTTAGCATAGCCGACCATGGCGGCTTGTCCGCCTCGCCCCGGCGGGCGGCTTCAACGCTTGGCGGCGTCTGTGGAACCCGGCGCGCCGTCACCCCCTCAAAGTTCTCACCATTCCTTTATCCACCGGAGTCCGCCCATGGATGCACGCGAATACCTCGCCAGGCAGGGGATCGACGGCGAACGCGATCGTGAACGCCCCAACACCCTGGAAGAGAAGGCCTGGGCGCGTGCCCGGGAGGCCGGCGATCATCGACCCCGGGCCGGTACGCCCCACGACTGGGAGGAGTGGGAGCGCTACCATGACGACCTGGCCGAGGGCGCCGAATCGATCGCCCAGAAGATCGACCGTGAGGCCCATCGCCGCGCCCTGGCGCATGACGAGGCCGCCCGCGACGAAGCGGTCGGCACCTATGCGCCGCCCTCGGACAGTATGGTGGGTGACACGGGCGGCTCCCCGGCGTTGCCCGGGGAGGCTTCCGGGGAGCCGCCCCGGGTGCGACTGGCGTTCCGGATGCTGGCCATTCTGCTGCCCCCCTTGGCCCTGGGCCTGGCCGGGCAGTCGGCACGTCGGGTGCTGATCGCCGTGGCGTTGACCCTGCTGGGCTGGATACCCGGGGTGGTATACGCCTGGCGACGCCTCTCGCGCCCCTGAGGCGCGAGCCTCTTGGCAGCGGGGCGGCGCCCCCTGTAAGCTTGGTAAACTTGTTTATATATTGAGGTTTACCAATGGGCTTGCTGGTTGGCGTCACCGTCCTCTGGGCGTTCTCCTTCTCGCTGATCGGCGTCTATCTGGCCGGCCAGGTGGACAGCTACTTTGCGGTGCTGATGCGGGTCGGGCTGGCGGCGCTGGTGTTCCTGCCCTTCCTGCGTCCGCGGCTGCTGAAGGGGCGGCAGCGCTGGCTGTTGATGGGGCTGGGCGCGGTGCAGTTGGGGGTAATGTACCTGTTCTTCTACCAGTCCTTCCTGCTGCTGTCGGTGCCGGAGGTACTGCTGTTCACCATCTTCACGCCGCTCTATATCACCCTGCTCGACGATGCGCTGTTCGGGCGCTTCACGCCCTTCTACCTGGTCACGGCGGCGCTGGCGGTGCTGGGTGCCGCGGTGATCCGCTACGCCGAGGTGGGCAGCGGCTTCTGGCTGGGCTTCCTGGTGGTGCAGGGCGCCAACCTCTGCTTCGCCACCGGCCAGGTGGGCTATCGACGGCTGTCGGCCGAGCTCCCCGATTCGCTGCCGCGTCACAGTGTGTTCGCCTGGTTCTATCTCGGGGCCCTGGCGGTGGCGGTGCCTGCCTTCGCGCTGCTGGGCAACGCCGCCGCGCTTCCCACCACCGGCGTGCAGTGGGGGGTATTGCTGTGGCTGGGCCTGATGGCCTCCGGCCTGGGCTATTTCCTGTGGAACCTCGGCGCCGTCCGAGTGGATGCCGGGGCACTGGCGATCATGAACAATGCGCTGATCCCGGCTGGGCTGGTGGTCAACCTGGTGATCTGGAACCGCGATGCCGACCTCGCCCGCCTGGGGCTGGGCGGGGCCATCATCCTGGCGGCCCTGCTGCTCAACGAGTGGTGGGTGCGCCGGCGCTCGGCTGAAGCGGCCTGAGGTCGGGTTTGCCCGGGGCCGGGTCGCTCGCCATAATGAGCCGCTGCGATGCGAGAGGCTCCCGAATGCCATCCCAACAGAGAACCCCGGTGGGGCGCGAGACGCCACCCTTCCGCAACATCGGCCTGATCGGCCGCCTGGGCAGCGCCAAGGTCGTCGAGACCCTCAAGCGGCTGATGCGCTTCCTCGACGAGCGCGGGCTGCATGTGATCGTCGAGGATCGCACCGCCACGGTGCTGCTCGACCACGGCCATCCCGAGGCCAGTCGACGCATGCTCGGCGAGCTGTGTGACCTGGTGATCGTGGTCGGTGGCGACGGCAGCCTGCTGGGCGCGGCGCGCACCCTCTGTCACAGCGGCACCCTGGTGCTGGGGGTCAACCGTGGCCGGCTGGGTTTCTTGACCGATATCTCCCCCGACGAACTGGAGGCGCGGGTCGGTGAGGTGCTCGAGGGGCACTACGAGGTGGAGGAGCGCTTCCTGATCGATGCCGAGCTCTACCGCGGCGATACCCTGATGGGCAGCGGCGATGCCCTCAACGAGGTGGTGCTGCATCCCGGCAAGGCGGTGCGCATGATCGAGTTCGAGCTGTTCCTGGACGGCCAGTTCGTCTACAGCCAGCGCAGCGACGGCCTGATCATCGCCACCCCCACCGGCTCCACGGCCTACTCGCTCTCCGGCGGCGGCCCGATCATGCACCCGCGGCTGGACGTGCTGACCCTGGTGCCGATGTTTCCGCATACCCTGTCGAGCCGCCCCATCGTGGTGGATGCCGGAAGCGAGATCCGCATCCATATCGGCGAGACCAACCAGACCTACCCGCATATCAGCTGCGACGGCCAGACTCGGGCGGTGGCCAAGCCCGATGACGTCCTGGTGATTCGCCGCAAGCCCCAGACGGTGCACCTGGTGCATCCGGTGGGGCACAACTTCTACGAGGTCCTGCGCAGCAAGCTGGGCTGGAGCCACCGCCTGGGAGACTGACGTGGACAAGCGGGCGAGGCTCGAAGGCTATGACCTGATCGGCGACGTACACGGCTGCGGCGCCACCCTGGCCGCGCTGCTGGAGAAGCTGGGCTACCACCAGCGCGGCGGTGTCTACCGCCACCCGCGGCGCCGGGTGATCTTCCTCGGCGACCTGGTCGACAGGGGGCCGCGCATCCGGCTGGCGGTGCAGATCGCCCGCCGCATGGTGGAGGAGGGCGAGGCGCATATCGTGATGGGCAATCACGAGTACAACGCCCTGACCTACTGCCAGCGTGCCCCCGCCGGCCTGGGGCGGGGCTGGCTGCGCGAGCATACCCCGCGCAACAACCGCATCATTCGCGAGACCCTCGAGCAGTATCGCGATCATCCCCAGGAGTGGGAGGATGCCCTGGCCTGGTTCCTGGAGATCCCGCTGTGCCTGGAACTCGACGGCCTGCGCGTGGTGCATGCCTGCTGGGACCAGGCGCTGGTCGACGAACTCCACCGGCGCCGGCCCGATGGCCGCATGGACGAGGCCTTCCTGATCGAGTCCACGGCACCCGGCACCCGGGCCTTCCATATCCTCGATCGCCTCACGCGGGGTATCCAGATTCCCCTGCCGTTGGGGGTGGATATCCATTCCGGGGACGGCTTCACCCGGCGCAGCTTCCGCGCCCACTTCTGGGCTCGGGCGCCCGAGACCTGGGGCGATGTGGTGTTCCAGCCCGACAACCTGCCGGGGGATCTCGAGCAGCGGCCCCTGACGGCAGAGGAGCGCGCCCGCCTCAGCCACTACGCCCTCGACGAGCCGCCGCTGTTCATCGGCCACTACTGGTGCGAGGGCGTCCCGGCGCTGCCGGCCCCCAACATCGCCTGCCTGGATTACAGCGCGGTGAAATTCGGGCGTCTGGTGGCCTATCGCTGGAGCGGCGAGTCGCGCCTGGATGCCGACCACTTCGTGTGGCTGGGAGTGCCCCGGGAAGAGCGGGTGCGTCCCCAGCCGTGGGAGATCGATCTCGATTGATACAAACCGTTACAAAATTCCGGGGCCGGGCGCTGAACTCCCGACCCCATCCGCCATCTGAGTAGGTGTTCCCTTGAATGATCCCTTGCTCTTGTCCGGCGGCCCCCTCCGCCGGATTTTTTATGCGCGTCCGTCTGTCGCCCTCGGCCGACGCCGCTCGCCGTTCGAGGTGATGTCATGTATCGCGTGATGCTGCTGCCCGCCGATGCCGATACCCGTGAACTGCGCCGCGCCCTGTGGGCGGCGCGTATCGGCCATCGCATCACCGAGGAGGTAGAGGGCCAGCTGCTATGGCTGGCCGATCCGGCCCAGCACGAGGCGCTGCTGGAGGTGGTGGGACGCTGGCAGCGCGGCGAGCCGCTGCCGGTCGAGACGCCGCCGTTGCGTCCCGGCAATGCCGACACGCTGCCGTCGGTGCTGCGCCAGGTGCCGCTCACCGCGGCGACGCTGGGCCTGTGTCTGCTGGTGTTTGCCGCCATGGCGGTGTTCGGCGACCTGGTGATCGCGGGGCTGGCCATCGTGCCCCTGGGGATCAGCCCGGCCGGCACCCTGTCGGTGGGTAGCCTGACGGAGGCACTGGCGTCGGGTCAGGTGTGGCGGCTGCTGTCGCCGGCCTTCCTGCATTTCGGCTGGATGCACCTGATCTTCAACATGCTCTGGCTGTGGTACTTCGGTCGCCAGGTCGAGGCGCTGCAGGGCAGCCGGCGCATGCTGACGATCCTGCTCGCCGCCGGCATCGGTGCCAACCTGGCCCAGTACGCCGCCGGTACGGCGTTGTTCGGTGGCATGTCCGGCGTCGACTTCGCGCTGCTCGGCTATGTCTGGCTGATGTCGCGGCGTGCCCCGGGCAGCGGCTTCTTCGTGCCCCAGATGCTGGTGGTGTTCATGCTCGGCTGGATGCTCTTCACCATGACCGAGATGGCCGGCGCGGTGGGCTTCGGCAACGTGGCCAACGAGGCGCACCTGGGCGGCCTGGTCGTGGGCCTGGTGCTGGGCTGGTATTATTCCGGGCGGGCGCGCCGACAGCGCTGATCTCGCCGTCACCGCATTGCGTATGTACACAGAGAGATGAACCATGAGCGATATGACCTTCGAGCGCATGATCCAGCAGATGACCCCGGCCATCTACGCGAGCCTCAAGCAGGCGGTGTCCCTGCGCAAGTGGCCCGACGGCCGGATGCTGACTCGCGAGCAGACCGAATTGTGCCTCGAGGCAGTGATGCGCTTCGAGGTGGAGAACAACGTTCCCGAGAGCGAGCGAGTAGGCTACCTCGAGCGGCGCACCTGCGGTGGCGCCAGCAGCGGGGCGAATGTCGACCCTGCGCTTGCCGGCCTGGCCAAGGACGCCGGCCGTGACTGAGACCATCGCCGCGGCCGTCGAGGTGACGGGCCACCTGACCAAGATGGCGATCGCCCCGGGGCAGGGCGGCGGGCCGGCTCGCTATACCCTGCGGGCCGGGGAGCAGCGCCTCGAGCTCAATGCGCGTCTGGGGAGGCCGTTGTCGCTCGTCTGGAGCGGTGCCATCGCCTGCACCCACTGCGGCCGGGCGACCAAGAAGAGCTTCGCCCAAGGCTACTGCTACCCCTGCTTCAAGCGCCTCGCCCAGTGCGATACCTGCATCGTCAAGCCGGAGACCTGCCACTTCTTCGCGGGCACCTGCCGGGAGCCCGAGTGGGCCGAGCGGCACTGTTTCCAGCCACATGTCGTCTACCTGGCCAACGCCTCGGGCCTCAAGGTGGGCATCACCCGCGGCACCCAGGTGCCGACCCGCTGGCTCGACCAGGGCGCCGTCCAGGCGCTGCCGGTGCTGGCGGTGGAGACCCGCCAGCAGTCCGGCTTCGTGGAGATGTTGTTCAAGGAGGAGGTCTCCGATCGCACCAACTGGCGGGCCATGCTCAAGGGCGACACCGCGGCGCTCGACCTGCCCGCCGAGCGCGACCGCCTGCTGGCGCGCCTCGAGGGCGGGCTCGCCAACCTGCGTGAACGCTTCGGTGCGGATGCCATCCGCGTGCTGGACGAGGCACCGGTGGCCCTCGATTATCCGGTGCTCGAGTATCCCACCAAGGTGGTCTCCCATAACCTCGACAAGACCCCCGAGGTATCCGGCACCCTGCTGGGCCTCAAGGGCCAGTACCTGATACTGGACAGCGGCGTGATCAACCTGCGCAAGTACACCGGGTACGAGGTCAAGGTCGTCGCCTGACACCTCGACTATCCTGACGGCTGAGCCCGACATGTCAGCCGACAGGAGACGCCCCATGAGCGACACCATGCACGCCATGCGCCTGCATGCCCCCGGCCGGCCGCTGGTGCTGGAAAGCCTGCCGCGGCCCCGCCCGGGGGGCGGAGAGGTCCAGCTGCGAGTGCTGGCCTGCGGCGTCTGCCGCACCGACCTGCACGTGGTGGATGGCGAGCTGACCAAACCACGCCTGCCGCTGGTGCCCGGCCACGAGATTATCGGCGAGGTCACCGCACTGGGGGAGGGGGTGAGCGGACTCGCGCCCGGCCAGCGGGTGGGCGTGCCCTGGTTGGGTTGGACCTGCGGCGAGTGTGCCCCCTGCCGGCGTGGCGAGGAGAACCTCTGTGAGCGCGCCGAGTTCACCGGCTACACCCGCGACGGTGGCTACGCCGAGTATTGCGTGGCCGATGCCCGCTACTGCTTTGCCGTGCATGACGACGATGCCCAGGCGTGTGCACCGCTGCTCTGCGCGGGGCTGATCGGCTACCGCACCTGGCGCCTGGCCGGCGGCGAGGCGAACCGGCGCCTGGGCATCTACGGCTTCGGCGCCGCGGCGCACATCCTGGCACAGCTGGCCGTCGCCCGCGGCCAGCGCGTCTTCGCCTTTACCCGACCCGGTGATGCCGAGGCCCAGGCCTTCGCCCGCCGCCTCGGCGCCGAGTGGGCCGGCGGCAGCGACGAGGCACCGCCGGAACCCCTCGACGCCGCCCTGCTGTTCGCCCCGGTGGGCGGTCTGATCCCCGCCGCTCTCGCCCGAGTGCGCCCCGGCGGCGTGGTGGTCTCCGGCGGCATCCACATGTCCGACATCCCGAGCTTCCCCTACCGCCTGCTGTGGGAGGAGCGCTCGGTCAAGTCGGTGGCCAACCTCACCCGCCGCGACGGCGAGGAGTTCCTGGCCCTGGCCCCCGGGGTGCCGATCCGCACCGAGACCCGTGGCTATCCGCTGGAGGAGGCCAACCAGGCATTGGACGACCTGCGCGAGGGGCGCCTCTCCGGGGCGGCGGTGCTGATTCCCTGAGCTTTTCCCCGCTCCCTGACCCTGAACGAGAACAGGCCCCTCGCGAGGGGCCTGTCGTCGTTGGCGTGCCGGGGATCAGCCGGAGTCGGCGACCGTGGGGTAGGGGTTATCCGGCATCAGGGTGCGCGGCAGCGCCGGACGGCGGGTGTCCTCCTTGGGACCGTAGTACTCGGCCAGGTAGTCGAGGATGGTATCTTCGGTCTCGGGCTGGAACTCCCATAGCCCCTGGGTCTCCTGCATCCAGCGGATCAGGTACTCCCAGTGGTTGCGGGTGCCGCTGTTCTGGGTCACCAGGTTGGCCGAGTGGCAGGCGGTGCAGTTGCTGCGTACCGTCTCCCACCCCTCGGCCATCACCAGGCCGGATTCCGGGTCCGTCTCCTGGGCCCCCGCCAACAGGGGGAGCCACAGCAGGGCCGCCCCCAGCGTCGGCATGGCGAGTGCATGTAAAGGTTTCATGGTTGCCTCCTAGGCCACCTGGACCGCGATACGGTGACAGGCGTTGTTGAGGTAACCCTTGGGGTTCCAGCCCGGCACGACCATGGGTTGTGCGTGGCCCTCATCGTCGGTGGCCCTGGCCCACACCTCGTAGTAGCCGGGCTCGGGGAACTCCACCGGGGTGGTGAAGCGCTGCCAGGCCAGGCGGTTGGGTGCCGCCTTGAGCTCGGCCTTCTGCCAGGTGGCGCCGAAGTCGATGGAGACGTGCACCTCCTTCACGGCCAGGTCGCCGGCCCAGGCGTGACCGCGAACCTCCATGGCCTCGCCGAGGGCATGGTCGATGCCGGACTTCGGGAAGGTTACCAGCGACTTCACCGGCATCGACTCGATGGTCACGAAGTCCTCGTTGGGCACCACGCTGCCGGGTGCCACGGGATGCTTGGGCACGCTGTAGGAGGGGGCGCCCATCTTGGTACCGTCGTGTTTCTCGTTGCGGATGACGATGCGCTTGAGCCACTTGCCGGAGACCGACCCCGGCCAGCCGCCACAGACGACGCGCAGGGGGTAGCCATTGAGGTAGGGGATGTCCTCGTCGTTCATGGCCCAGGCGATCAGGGATTCGTCCTCCAGGGCCTTGGACATGGGCACGCCACGCGAGATGGCTTCCTTGTTGGGATCGCCGCTGGCGTGACGGTCGGCGCCGTAGTAGCCGATGTAGAAGGCATCGTCCTTGATCCCGCAGGCCTCGAGCACGTCGCGCAGGCGCACGCCGGTGAAGGTGGGGCAGGCCACCGCGCCGGTGGTCCATTGATTGCCGCTGGCCGAAGGCACGTACTCGCTGCGGCCGTTGCCGCCGCACTCCACCTGCAGTTGCAGGGTGTGGTGCTCGAACCTCTCCTTGAGGTCGGCGATGGTGAAGGTCTGCGGGTTCTCGCAGGATTCCCCGGCAATTTCCAGCTCCCAGGTGTCGGCGTCGATGCTCTCCACCTCGGGGGGGATGCCGTTGTTGCGCACGAACATGTGCTTCGCCGGGGTGATGTCGTCGTCCAGCAGGTGGGCCGGGGTCTCGGCGTTGATCGGGCGGTCGTTGAGGACCGTGAGGCCCTCCTTGCCCTCCAGGGTGAAGGGCTCCTCGCTCTGGGCGAGGGCCGCCGGGATCAGGCCGCCGGGCATCTTGTCGGCGAAGGGGATCGAGCCACCCACCGCGGCTGCCATGGCCAGCAGGCTCGAGCGCTTGAGGAAGCCGCGCCGAGTCACGGGGTCGACCTCGCGGTCCCAGAGCTTACGATCCGCCGCGGCGGGGTCCTCGGCATAGAGCTCATGGAGGCCGCGGGTTCGGGTGTCGGGGGGGCGTTTCGTCATGGCACTGCTCCTGATGGTCAGGCGCCGGTGTCCCGTCGGCGCCGCGCCTTTGTTGTGCTTGTGGTGTTGGTGCCGGAGTCGTCCCTTGCTCGGGTCTTACGTTATTCCAGCGTAGCAGGATTGCGGCGAATTGCCGCTCGGTGTGCAGGGGGCACCCCGGGCATGCAGCGTGATCGCGCCGTCGCAGCCCGCACGTATCGGTAGGCCATGGGCGTGTCGGTGACAGTCAGGCGGGTGCGGGCTCAGCCCAGTCTGGGCAGGATGCGCCGATAGCGGTCGAGGCGTTCGTCGAGCCAGGCCCCGGTGAGGCGGGGAGGCAGTGTGGTGCCGGGCACCCGCAGCGTGAGAAGGAACCAGCCGCTGGCGCCGGATGACTCGGGAAGGGCGGCGGCGAGGCCGGCCGGAAGGCGCTGCGGACGCCGCCAGGCGAGCTCGAGGGCGTCACGTTCCAGCAGGTACTGGAAGCGGGCGGCGTCGCGCAGCACGGCGATGGCGCCCTCCGCGACGCCGCGGGAGAGGCCCTCCAGGGTGCGGTAAGCCGGCGCGCCGGCGGCGCGGCAGGCGTGGGTGCCGGCCACATGGCAGCGCTCGCGGGCCTCGGGGGTCTCGGGCCAGCTGCCCCCGGCCAGGCGTTTCGCGGTGGCCGGGTAGGCGAGGGCGACGGCCAGCGCCGGGGTGCCGTCGGCGAGGCGCGCCGCCTCGTCGACCACCGCGCCGTGGCGCAGCTGGTCGCGCAGCCAGCGGTAGTCGCTGGCTTGTTGCACGCGGCCACGGGCCTCGTCGGCGGTGTCGCGGGCGCCCTGGAGGGAGCGCAGCAGGGAGAGGGTTCTGAGTATCACGCTATGGCCTCGCGGTGGACGCCGCTATCTTCCTGGCTGGCTGTTATCCATGCAAGTAGGGAGAGCCCTACTCCAGGGCAATTGCAGTTGGAAGCACCGCTCAAGGCTTTTCCGGTGACAGGCCTGCGAGGGGGCGCTGTGAACCCGTCCTTGGGCGCTACCGATGCCATCCCTGGCATAGGACCCCCTCTTCAGCCTGTCCCCGGCGCCTTTCGCTATCGCCGCATAGCTAGCTGCGATAGCCCTTAGCCCTACTCGAGGCTTCCCGGCGCCTCTCATGCCAGAGCATGACTCTGAGCTTTCAATACGAGCACCGCCCGGCACGTGGCCGGGCGGTGAGGTCGGGCGGGGTCGCCGGGATCAGGCGGTGGCGGGCTGGCCCACCAGCTCCTTGAGGGACTCCTCGACGATGGCCAGGCCCTCTTCCAGCACCTCGTCCTCGATGGTGACGGGCATCAAAAAGCGGATGGTGTTGCCGTAGAGGCCGCAGGAGAGCAGGATCAGCCCCTTCTCGCGGGCGCGCTTGCACAGCGCCGCCGCCAGGTCGGCATTCGGGGTGTGCTTGGCCTTGTCGGAGACCAGGTCGATGGCCGCCATGGCGCCCATGTTGCGGCCGTTGTCGACACAGTCGAACGCCTGCTGCCACTTTTCGAAGCGCTTGGCCAGCTTGTCACCCAGGGCCTGGCTCTTCTCCAGGATGTTCTCCTCCTTGAAGACCTCCAGCACGGCCAGGGTGGCGGCGCAGGAGACCGGGCTGCCGGTATAGGTACCGCCCAGGGAGTTGGCGCCGGAGGCGTCCATGTGGACATCGGTGCCCACCACCGCGGAGATCGGCATGCCGTCGGCCATGCTCTTGGCCATGGTGATGATGTCGGGCTCCACGCCGCTGTGTTCGATGGCGAACATCTTGCCGGTGCGCCCGAAGCCGGATTGCACCTCGTCGACGATCATCAGCATGCCGTGCTCGTCACAGATCTCGCGGATCGCCTTGAGGAAGCTCGCCGGAGCCGGATAGAAGCCGCCCTCGCCGAGCACCGGCTCGAGCACGATGGCCGCGGTATCGCGGGGGTTGGCGTCGGTCTTGAGCGCCATCTTCAGGCCGCGCAGGGCCTCATCTTCGCTGACGCCGTGGTAGGGCACCGGGTAGGGGGCGCGGAAGACGTTGCCCGGCATGGAGCCGAAGTCGCCGGCGTAGGGCGCGACCTTGCCGTTCATGGCCATGGTCATGAAGGTCCGGCCGTGATAGCCGCCGTCGAAGCAGATCACGTTGTTCTTGCCGGTGGCGGCGCGGGCGATCTTGACGGCGTTCTCCAGCGCCTCGGCGCCGGAGTTGGCCAGCATCACCTTGGCATGGCCGCGCACCGGGGTGACCTGGCTGAGCTTCTCGGCCACCTTCACGTAGCCCTCGTAGGGCATCACGGTCTGGCAGGTGTGCATGACCTTGTCGAGCTGGTCCTTGACCGCCTGCACCACCTTGGGGTGGCGGTGGCCGATGTTGAGCACGCCGATGCCGCCGGCGAAATCGATGATGCGATTGCCATCGGCGTCCCATACCAGGGCGTTCTCGGCCCGGTCGGCGAACTGGGTGGCCGGGCTGGCGGCGCCGTTGGCGACGTAGCGCTTCTTCAGGTCGTTGAGTTCAGCGTTGGTCATGTTGCCTCCTGGTGGTTGGGTGGCGGACGTTCACAGGCCGCCGACACACACATATTTTAGTTCAGTATATTCATCCAGGCCGTGATGGGAGCCTTCGCGTCCCAGTCCGGATTCCTTGACGCCGCCGAAGGGTGCCAGCTCGGTGGAGAGGATCCCCTCGTTCACCGCTACCATGCCATACTCCAGGCCTTCCATGACATGCCAGATGCGGCGGTAGTCGCGGGCGTAGAAATAGGCGGCCAGGCCGAACTCGGTGGCGTTGGCCATGGCGATGGCCTGCTCGTCGGTCTCGAAGCGGAACACCGGCGCCAGGGGCCCGAAGGTCTCCTCGCGGGCGACGCGCATCTCCTCGCTGACATCGGCGATGACGGTCGGTTCGAAGAAGGTGCCGCCCAGGGTATGGGGCTTGCCGCCGGTCACCAGGCGCCCGCCCTTGGCCAGGGCGTCGGCGATGTGCGCCGCGACCTTCTCCACCGCGGCGGCGTTGATCAGCGGGCCCTGGGTCACCCCCTCCTCGAGGCCGCTGCCCACCTTGAGCTCGGCGACCCGGGCGGCGAGCTTCTCGACGAAGGCATCGTAGACGCCGGCCTGCACCAGCAGGCGGTTGGTGCACACGCAGGTCTGGCCGGAGTTGCGGTACTTGGAGGCAATCGCGCCCTCCACGGCGGCGTCCAGGTCGGCGTCGTCGAAGACGATGAAGGGGGCGTTGCCGCCCAGCTCCATGGAGGCCTTCTTGACGGTGCCGGCGCACTGGGCCAGCAGTCGCTTGCCCACCGGAGTGGAGCCGGTGAAGGAGATCTTGCGCACCCGCGGGTCGGTGGTCAGCACCTCGCCGATCTCGGCCGGACGGCTGGCGGTGACCACGTTGATCACCCCGGCGGGGAAGCCGACCAGCTCGGCCAGGCGCGCCAGGGCCAGGGCGGTGAGCGGGGTGGCCTCGGCGGGCTTGATCACCACCGGGCAGCCGGCGGCCAGCGCCGGGGCGCACTTGCGGGTGATCATCGCCAGCGGGAAGTTCCAGGGGGTGATCGCGGCCACCACGCCGATGGGCTCGCGGAACACCAGGATGCGCTTGTCGACGCCATGGCTGGGCAGGGTCTCGCCGGCCACGCGCTTGGCCTCCTCGGCGTAGAACTCCACGAAGGAGGCGCCGTAGGCTACCTCCCCACGGGCCTCGGCCAGCGGCTTGCCCTGCTCCAGGGTCATCAGCCGGGCGAGCTCCTCCTGATGGGCCATGATGGCGTCGTACCAGCCGCGCAGCAGATTGGCGCGCTCCTTGGCGGTGCGCTTCCGCCACGCCGGCCAGGCGGCCTCGGCGGCGGCCACGGCATCGCGGGTGGCCTCGGCACCCAGGTCGGGCACCTCGGCCAGCACCTCGCCGTTGGCGGGGTCGGTGACGGCGAAGCGCGTCTCGGCATCGCGCCATTCACCGGCGATGAAGGCCTTGGGAATCAGGAATTCGGGCAGCTCTGGCATGGGTCCTCCGGGGGTGTTATTGGCATATTTTACGCAGTGTGCATTATTTAAAACGCTTCGCCAAGCGGTCGGCATCCCGCCGGCGGTGGCGGATGAAAGGTCGCGCCAGCCATCGGCGCCGGCGGCGCTTTCCGCTACACTATGCCGCCTAAAATCATGGCGCCTGAAATCATGGCGCCCAGCATCACCGACGCCGAACGACTCCCACGTCGACAACCCTCTGCCGCCGCGTGCGGCCCTTGCGACCCGACATCGAGGTGAGCCTTGATCGATCTCCTGAACGCCTGGTGGGCCCAGCAGCTGGTGCTCTGCGACTGGGCCTTCGACCCCGACCCGCTCAGCGTGGAGCCGGAAGATGCCCGTGCGCGCCTGTCGATCCTGGCGGTGCCCGATCGCGGTGAGCTTGGCTGGCGGCTGCTGGAGTCCCTGGGTACCGGCGGTGCCGATGCCGATCCGGCAAGGCTGCTGGCGGCCCTCGAGCTGGCCGCCCTGGGCGCGGCCGCGGGCTGGCTGGATGATGATCCGGCGCGCGCCTGGGCCCACTGGCTGGCGGGCGAGATCGTGGCCCACCATCGCGACCTGGACGCCTGGCTGGAAGCGCTGCGCCGCGCGCGCAGCGCCGAAGGCTGGGTGCGTGGCGATGATGGCTTCGCCGATGCCTGCGAGGCGCTGGCGGTGCTCGAGCATGAGGGGGAGGGCATCACCTGGGAGCGTCTCGGCGAGTGGCTGGCGGTGCATGATCGTCCCGAGGCGCCCTGGCCCGGCAGCGGAGGCGAAGCGGCCTGGCGGCTGCGCGCCGGCTTTGCCCCGGTGCTGGCCCTGCCCGCCGGCGAGCACGACTGGGCGGGCCTGGCCGAGTGGCTCGCCGAGGACTGGCGGGTGCGTGGCCGGGAGGACCTGATCCGGGTCCTGCTCTGGCTGGGCGCCCAGGGCGACCGCCAGGGCTGGGATCTGGACGCCACTCGACTGTTGGCCCTCGATCGCGATGCCCGGCGTGCCTGGCGCGATGGGCTGGAGGCGGACGAGCGCCGCTACGGGCGTACCCTGCTGGCCTTCCTGGAGCAGGGCGAACCACTGGAGTGGGCCGCCTGGGACTGGCTGCGCCTGGTGGACCTGGCCTGGGCGGGCGCCTGCCTGGGCTGGCTCGAGGCCGGGGAGGCCGAGGCCTTCGCCCTGCACGCCGCCGACCTGATCCAGCTCCGCTACAGCGACTGGTCGGCCCTGGCGAGGGCCTATCAGCGGGGACGCAGCCTGTTCGATGGACGCGACCTGCTGGGGGCGTTCGAGAGCGACTGGCGCCTGCTGCTGCAGTCGCCGCTGAGCCCCTGGCGGGTGCCGCTGCAGGGGCTGGTCGACGAGGCGCGGCTGGCGCCGGCCCGCGAGGCGATGCGTGACTGGCGCGCCGATCCTCGCCACTGGGTGCTGGCGCTGGCCTCGGTGCGCGAGCCGGAACTTGCGGTGCGACAGGGACCGCCGGTGGCGGTGGCCGCGGCGCGGCGCGACGAGGCGCTGGGCTATCTGGCCGAGAACCTCGACCTGTATCCCGACGAGGGCGTCGCGGCGCTGGTGCGTTACTGGCTGCCGGCCCAGGCCCATCATCTGAACCAGCTGGCCGCCGATGCGGCCCACGGGGCACTGCCGCCCGCCGAGACGCCCTTCGGGGTGGCGGAACCCGCCGCGCTGGCCCAGCGCGATGGCCTGCGCCGGGCCAGCCGTCATGCGGCGACCATCCATATGGCTGAGAAGTACGCCTTCTACCTGCAGATGGCTCTGGACAGCGAGGCCTTCGACGCCGAGGGGCTGGCGGCCCTGGCGGAGGCGCTGCGCGGCTCGCTGTGCCGCTTCTACCCCGATTCCCGTCGCCTGCTGGAGGCCTGGGCCAGCTGGGACTCGCTGCTGCCGGAGGAGGACCAGCCATCCCTCGCCCTGGAGGTCCGCTGGCACCTGGAGGACCCCGGCAGCCTGTTCCATTGGCTCGACTGGCGGGTCGATGAATGGCACGAGCCCGGCCCCCGCCCGAGGCTCTCGCAGTTTACCGCGCTGTCGCTGGTGGGGCCGCTCAACAGCCCGCCCTGGAGCGTGCCGCATCGTGAGAGCGAGCGGGAGGCGGTGGCCATCCGAGAGTGGGTCGATGGCCATTACGGCCTGCACTCCGCCGAGGAGCTCAGCGAGTTTCTGGACTTCCTGCTGGAGAACGGCGACCGCCAGGAGTACCAGATCAACTACGCCCCCTACACGCTCAACCCTGCCCGCCTGGCCTCGGAGATCGCCACCCTGGAGAGCGGCGAGTGCAGCGACGAGGAGCGCACCCACCTGTTGCGCCTGCAGCGCGTTCGCGACAACGAGGATGGCTGCAATGATACCGACCTCACCGCCTGGGACCTGGCCCAGGCGGTGGACCTGGCGGTCGCCGCGCGGCAGCTGGGCTGGCTTCCGGCCGACGCCTTCGACAGGGTGCTGGAGCGGGCCCACGGCCTGGCCGCGGCTCACTACTCGGGCTGGGATGCCTACGCCCGGGGCTTCTATGCCGGCTTCTCGTTCTTCATGGGCGAGACCCCGGAGCGCGAGAGCTTCCTGGCGGGCCTGCGTCAGGCCCTGGTGGCCTGGCTCAGCGCCGCGCCGCCCCTGGCGGGACCCTGGGCCAGCCTGGAATTTCCCGGTGCGCGGCCGCGCCACTGGGCGCCGATGCATATCGATACCCTGCCGGGCGACGCCCGCCTGCTGCACTGAGGCGCTTCGCGGGGCTCGCCAGTCCCGCGATGCTGGTTTATAGTCGTTCCCGAATATGTCATGGCTCCACCTGTCGGGAGCCCCTTAACACTGCGAGCCGCCGACAGGCCGCTTCGGCAGTGCTACCGGCCTAGGCCGGCGCCACTGCCACAGCGTTGCTCCCCGCCCCGGATCCTCGATGCCGGCGGGAGTGGCTCAGGGAAGAGGTCGCTGCAGGATGGTCGTCAACCCCTTGTGCCGTACCCTGCTGGCTGTCGTGTCGCTGGCCGTGCTGGCCGGTTGCGCCTCGACATCGCGGGAGAGTGCTTCTCGCGACGTCGAGGCGCCCTATTTTGCCCGCGACCTGCCGGGCCTTCCCGGCGGCTGGGACCCCATGATGTCGCCGGTGGATAATCCGATCCTCGAGGCGCGTCGCCTCGGCAACCCGCCCCCGGCGTTGGTGCGGCAGGCCCTGCTGGCCCAGCACGAGCGCTGGGTGGGCACCCCCTACCGCCTGGGCGGTACCTCCCGGGGAGGGGTCGACTGTTCGGCGCTGGTGCAGAACGTCTTCGAGGAGACCTTCCGGCTCTCGCTGCCGCGCACCACCGGTGAGCAGGTGAGCCAGGGGCATCCCATCGCACGCGACGAGCTGGCCCCGGGCGACCTGGTGTTCTTCCGGCCGCCAGGCACCTACCGCCACGTCGGCATCTATGTCGGCGAGGGCCGCTTCCTGCACGCCTCCTCCTCGCGCGGGGTGATGATCTCGAAGCTCGACAACAGCTACTGGCGTCGCCACTTCTGGCAGGCGCGGCGTGCCCTGGAGCCGACCAACCTGGCCCAGCGCCTGCAGGCCGACGTCGACGCCTGAGGGGGGCAGGGCGCCCGGCATTCAGGGTTCGTCATGATTCGCATACGTAGCGCCGCCTGGTGGCGAGCCACCCTGGCATTGAGCCTGGGGTCGCTGCTGGTCTTCATCAACCTCTACGCGCCTCAGCCGCTGCTGCCCGACCTGCGCGAGGCCTATGGCGTCTCGACGCTGGTGGTGGGGCTGGTCATGTCGCTGGCCACGCTGTCGCTGGCGGCCTCGCTTCTGGTATTCGGTCCGCTGTCGGATGCCATCGGCCGCGCCGGCATCATGCGCCTCAGCCTGCTGGCGGCGGGGCTGCTCTCCCTGGCCCTGGCCCTGGCGCCCAACTTCGAGACGCTGCTGGCCCTGCGCACGCTGCAGGGGTTCGTGCTGGGTGGCCTGCCCGCGGTGGCCATCGCCTGGATGGGGGACGAGTTCGAGCCGGATGCCATGCTGGCCGCCGTGGGGCTCTATATCGGCGCCAATACACTGGGGGGGATCAGCGGGCGCGTGGTGGGCGGTGGCATGGGCGAGCTGGGTGGCAGTGCGGCCGGCTTCCTGACGGTGGGGCTGATCACCCTGGCGGGGGTGGCGGTGTTCTGGAAGCTGCTGCCGCCGTCGCGGGGCTTCACCCCGCGTCGCTTCGAGCTGGCCGGTGCCGTCGCGGATCTCGGCGCCCATCTGCGCAACCCGACCCTGCTCTCGGCGTACCTGCTCGGCGGGCTCAACTTCCTGATCTTCATCAACCAGTACAGCTACATCACCTTCCGCCTGGCCGAGCCGCCCTTCGGTCTCGGCGCCACCCTGCTGGGGCTGATCTTCCTCACCTATCTGGGCGGTACCCTGGGCTCGTCGCTCTCCGGGCGACTGGTGCGCCATCTCTCCCAGCCGGCCTGCATGATGATGGGCATCGCCATCTTCATGGCGGGCACCCTGGTCACGCTGTCCGATAGCCTGCCGCTGATCCTGGTGGGGCTGACCATCAACGCCTTCGGCTTCTTCGTGGCCCACGCCATGGCATCGAGCTGGGTGGGGCGCCATGCCCGCCAGGCCCGGGGCAGCGCCTCGGCGCTCTATCTGGTGTTCTACTATACCGGCGCCAGCCTCGGGGTGTTCTGGCTGGAGCCATTCTGGAACCTCGGCGGCTGGCCGGGGGTAGCGCTGGGTTCCTGGCTGGTGCTGGGGGTGACGCTATCCATCGCCGTCTGGCTGTGGCGACGGCCTCCGGAGGGCGCCGTCGGCAGCTGACACGCCATCCGCCATGCAAAAGGGGCAGCCTCTCGGCTGCCCCTTCACGATGCGGTGACGCTCACTGAGTGGCTCAGTGCTCGTGGCCGCCCTCGCCGTGCACGTGACCGTGCTCGACTTCTTCCTCGCTGGCTTCGCGAACCGAGGCGATCTCGACATCGAAGTTCAGGGTCTGGCCGGCCAGCGGGTGGTTGCCATCGACGGTGACGGTGTCGCCGCCGACCTGGGTCACGGTGACCATCAGCGGACCGCCCTGGGTCTGGGCCTGGAACTGCATGCCGGGCTCGATGCTCTCGACGCCCTGGAAGGCGTCACGCGGCACTTCCTGCACCAGCTGCTCCTGCTTCTCGCCGTAGCCCTCGGCGGGCGTCACGGTGGCATTGAGCTTGTCGCCGGCGGCGCGGCCCTCAAGCTCCTTCTCGAGACCCGGAATGATGTTGCCGGCGCCGTGGAGGTAGGTCAGCGGCTCGCGGCCTTCCGAGCTGTCCAGCACTTCACCTGCGTCGTTGGTCAGGGTGTAGTGGAACGCGACAACGGAATTCTGCGCAATCTGCATTATTGAAGAACCTTTCGGTGAGTGCATGTCGGGGGCATGGTAACGCGACATGCGCATCCTGTCAGGGGCGATGGGGCATTTTCAGGATCGGCGCCACCATCCTGAGTCGCGTTCACCCGCACCGGCGGCGACCTTCGGATGGTTGCGTCGCCCCGGTGCCGGGGCTAACCTAGCGGCCACCCGAATCTTCCAACGACGCTCACTCGAACCCCGGAGACCTCCATGGCCCAAGTCGTGATCTGGCTGATCGCCTTCGCCGCGATCCTCGTTCTCTCCCTCAAGCGCTGGTCCTCGCTGAGTGCTTCACTGGACTGCCTCCTGCCTCGGGCGATGCAGACCGGCGGCGATAACGCCGTGGTCTGGAGCCTGGCGCTGGCCGTGCTCGGTGCCACTACCCTGGTGCGCCCGGTGGACGTCCTGATGACCGCCATCGTGGTGGGTGTGCTGGTGCTGGTCGCCGTCAAGCTGGGTGGCTGGGCGATGAGCAAGGTGGATTTCCACTGAGCCGTTGGCCTGGCCAGTTGGCCAGGCCGCTCGACCCCCCGGAAAGAGCAATAGACACGAAAAGGCCCGCGGATCACTCCGCGGGCCTTTCTCGTTATTGCCGGCCATCGCCCGGTCAGGGCTCAGGCGTCAACGGCCACCGCGCCCTCAGTAGGGGGCGACGGTGATGTTGCTGCCGCTGCCGATCAGGCGCACGCGCTGGCCGACCTGGAAGGCCTGGTCGGCCTTCTGCACCACCACGACATTCATGCCGTCGTCGCGGCGGATCTCCATCTCCCAGGCGCTGACCCGGTTGGCGGACTCCTCGATCTTGCTGCCCGCCACGCTGCCGGCGATGACGCCGGCGGCGGTGGCCAGGGTGCGACCGGAGCCACCGCCCACCTGGTTGCCCAGCAGGCCGCCGATCACCGCGCCGCCACCGGTGCCGACGATGCCGCCGGCGCGGCTGTCGGCCTGCACCTGTACCTGGCGCAGGGCCTGGATGGTGCCGAAGCGCACCGTCTGCTCGGCGCCCACCTGGTTGCTGCTGTAGACGTTGCCACCCATGGGGGCGGTGTTGGCGCAGCCGGCCAGCGTCATGGCGCCGATGGCGAGCACGGGGAGAAGACGTTTCATGGGAATCATGCTTGACCTCCTGGGGCGTTCAACGAGAGCCATGGCTTCGATGACTTCCTGTCGAATGAGCGAACACTGTTCTGTTAGTTCGAGTCTACCCGTGGCCATCACGCTTGGCCAGCGCCGGGCAGGCGAGTGCTGTTCATTCTAGCCCGATAAGATGACAAGAAAAGGGGATATCCAGCGTTGGCCACGGCATCGGCGTAAGCAAAAAGGGGGGAGGCCTGTGCCTCCCCCCGGGGTCTTCGTCTAGTGCCTCAGCATGCTCAGAACTGATTCATGGTGTTGTCCTTGCCACCGGCCTTGAGGGCCGCCTCGCCGTGGAAGAACTCCTTGTGGTCGTCGCCGATGTTGGAGCCGGCCATGTCCTGGTGGCGGACGGTGGCGATGCCCTCGCGGATCTCGCGGCGCTGGACCCCTTCCACGTAGGCCAGCATGCCCTCGTCGCCGAAGTAGCCCTTGGCCAGGCTGTCGGTGGACAGTGCCGCGGTGTGGTAGGTCGGCAGGGTGATCAGGTGGTGGAAGATGCCGGCATCGCGCGAGGCATCGCGCTGGAAGTTGCGGGTCCACTCGTCGGCCAGCTTGGCCAGTTCGGTGGCGTCGTACTCCGGGCTCATCAGCTTGGCGCGATCGTAGGCGGAGACATCCTTGCCTTCTTCCTGCCAGGCGTCGAACACCTGCTGGCGGAAGTTCAGCGTCCAGTTGAAGGACGGGCTGTTGTTGTAGACCAGCTTGGCATCGGGCACCGCCTGGCGGATGCGGTTCACCATGCCCGCGATCTGGCCGACATGGGGCTTCTCGGTCTCGATCCAGATCAGGTCGGCACCGTTCTGCAGGCTGGTGATGCAGTCCAGCACCACGCGGTCCTCGCCGGTACCCGGCTTGAACTGGAAGAGGCCCGAGGCCAGGCGCTTGACCTTGACCAGCTTGCCGTCCTGCTTGATGACCACGTCACCGTTGTTGATGTCCTCGGCCTTCTCGATGACGTCGCCGTCGAGGAAGCTGTTGTACTGGTCGCCCAGATCGCCCGGCTCGTTGGTCACGGCGATCTTCTGGGTCAGGCCGGCGCCCAGGGAGTCGGTGCGCGCGACGATCACGCCGTCATCGATGCCGAGTTCCAGGAAGGCGTAGCGCACGGCATTGATCTTGGCCAGGAAGTCCTCGTGGGGCACGGTGACCTTGCCGTCCTGGTGGCCGCACTGCTTCTCGTCGGAGACCTGGTTCTCGATCTGGATGCAGCAGGCACCCGCCTCGATCATCTGCTTGGCCAGCAGGTAGGTGGCCTCGGCGTTGCCGAAACCGGCGTCGATATCGGCGATGATCGGCACCACGTGGGTCTCGTGGTTGTCGATCGCCTTCTCGAGTTCGCTGGCCTTGGCGCTGTCACCCGCCTGACGGGCCTCTTCCAGTTCGCGGAACAGGTGGTTGAGCTCCCAGGCATCGGCCTGGCGCAGGAAGGTATAGAGTTCCTCGATCAGGCCGGAGACGGCGGTCTTCTCGTGCATGGACTGGTCAGGCAGCGGGCCGAACTCGGAGCGCAGGGCGGCGACCATCCAGCCGGACAGGTAGAGATAGCGGCTCTTGGTGGTGCCGAAGTGCTTCTTGATGGAGATCAGCTTCTGCTGGCCGATGAAGCCGTGCCAGCAGCCCAGCGATTGGGTGTACTGGGCGCTGTCCGCGTCGTAGGCCGCCATGTCGTCGCGCATGATCTTCGCGGTGTACTTGGCGATGTCCAGGCCGGTCTTGAAGCGGTTCTGGGCACGCATGCGGGCGACGTTCTCGGGGCTGATGTCCGCCCACTTGCCCTGCATGGCTTCACGAAGCTGGGACAGTGCCTTGATATCTTCCTGGTATGACATGGGGCCATCCTCTCTCGGGGAAATCGCTCGGGTGTTGGTCGCTTGCCGGTGCCTGTCGATGCTGCACCTGCGAAGTGAGATCAGGGTCATCGATCGAAGGCGGCCTGTCTCTGCTGCCTTGGTCGAATGCTGGCGGATTTGAAACAAATGTATGAGGCCGGCCGTGAAAGGAGCCTGAAACACGCGTTTGCTCACTCGCCTTGACCAGCACTATGGCCCATGGCGGCGGGACACAACAATCGCCCCTTAGGGTAAGGCAGGGTTGTAGCTCGACTACAGGAAGCCACCGTGAGGGGGCTTCCTGTAGTGGTATTTCGTTTGAAGGCGGGAGGGGTGACTCAGCTGTCACCCAGCAGCAGGCGCATATTGCGATGCGGTATGCCGGCGTCGAGGAACTCCGGGCCATGGGCCTCGAAACCGAGTCGGGCGTAGAACGCGAGGGCGTGGGTCTGGGCGGCGAGCGCCACGGCGGAGTGGCCATGGCGGCGGGCCGCCTCGATGGCGGCGCGCATCAGGGCGACGCCGATCCCCTGGCCGCGGGCCCAGTCGAGCACCGCGACCCGGCCGATATGGGCGTCCGGCAGCAGGCGGGCGGTGCCCACCGGCCGACCATCCTTGAGGGCAAGGAAGTGGTGACAGTCGCCGTCGCGGCCGTCCCACTCCTCCTCGCGGGAGACGCCCTGCTCCTCGATGAAGACGACGCGACGGATCTCGGTGGCCTCGGGCCCGAGCGCCTCCCAGCTTCCCTCGCGAATCTCCAGCTTGGCTTCTTGCATGACATTCCTTCCCGTGCTCGGGGCTGATCCGGCGGCAGGCCGCTACTCTTCGAACTCATCCGCCCAGGCCAGGCTGCCGGCGTCGAGCAGTGCGGCGAGCAGCACCTCGGCCCCCTCATGGGCCAGCACCTCGGCGTCCAGCGCCGCCTCGGAGGCGATCAGCCGGGCCAGCGGCGGCGTGCACTCGGCACCATCGCCATCGGCAAACAGGGTGGCGCGACCCTCGCCCAGGGCGTGCCAGGCGAAGCGCGAGCCCGGGGTGCGCACCAGTTCTTCGCCCTGTTGTAGTGCGGCGACAAGGGCCTCCGGGGCGGTGGGCGTCTCGTTGGCCACCAGCTGGTCCGCGTACTTGGGCTGGGTCATCACCCGGCCGAACCACTGGGCCAGTCGGGACGGATCGTCGAGGGTGTCGAGGATCAGGTGGCGCATGCGTTCGACGGCCGCCGCGTCCAGCTCACCGGGGTCGGCGGGCGGGGCCATGCCGGCGTCGGCGTAGCGCAGCGAGTCGGGGAGCTTGTCGCCCAGGAAGTCGGCGAAGGAGACCAGGGCCTCGTCGGCCGAGGGGGCCCGGAAGCCCACCGAGAGGGTCAGGCAGTCGTCGGACTGGCTGACGCCATGGTGCGCCCAGCCCGGTGGCAGGTAGAGCATGTCGCCGGGCTCCAGCACCCAGTCGTCGCCGGCTTCCACCTCGAAGCGCTCGAGGATGCGCAGATCGATGCCGGGGATGATCGGGGCATCGTCGTCGACCCGGCCGCCCAGCTGCCAGTGGCGGCTGCCCATGCCCTGGAGCAGGAAGACGTCGTACTGGTCGACGTGGGGGCCGACGCTGCCCCCCGGGGGGGCATAGCTGATCATGACGTCGTCGAGGCGCCAGCGGGGCAGGAAGGCGAAGCGCTCGAGCAGCTCGGCGACCTCGGGTACATAGTGGTCCACCGCCTGCACCAGCAGGGTCCAGTCGCGCTCGGGGAGGGCGGCAAAGGTCGCCTCACTGAAGGGACCGTGGCTGACCTGCCAGGGACCCTGCTTACCGTGCTCCTCGACCAGGCGCGCCTCGATGCCCTCCTCGCAGGCGAGTCCGGCGAGCTCGTCGGGGGAGAGCGGACACTGGAAGTCGGCGAAGGCGCCGCGGATCAGCACCGGCTTCTGTTGCCAGTAGTCGCGCAGGAACTCGGCGGCGCTCAGGCCGCCCAGCATGGCCAGCGGGGTCGCGGCGCTCATAGGCTCCTCGCCTGCTCGGTGGCGTTGCCGATATAGGTGGCCGGGGTCAGCGCCTTGAGTTCGGCCTTCACCGCCTCCGGCAGTGCCAGGGTATCGATGAAGGCGGCAAAGCCGGTCTGGTCGATGCGCTTGCCGCGGGTCAGTTCCTTGAGCTTCTCGTAGGGCTTCTCGATGCCGTAGCGGCGCATCACGGTCTGGATCGGCTCGGCGAGCACCTCCCAGCTGGCGTCGAGGTCCTCGGCGATGCGCGCCGGGTTGGCCTCGAGCTTGCCGATGCCCTTGAGGGCGGCCTCGTAGGCGATCAGGCCGTAGGCCAGGCCCACGCCGAGGTTCCTGAGCACCGTGGAGTCGGTGAGGTCGCGCTGCCAGCGGGAGATCGGCAGCTTCTGGGCCAGGTGGCCGAGGATCGCGTTGGCAAGCCCCAGGTTGCCCTCGGAGTTCTCGAAGTCGATGGGGTTGACCTTGTGGGGCATGGTCGAGGAGCCGATCTCGCCCTCGACGGTGCGCTGCTTGAAGTAGCCCAGCGAGATGTAGCCCCAGACGTCGCGATCGAAGTCGATGAGGATGGTATTGAAGCGGCACACCGCATCGAACAGCTCGGCGATGTAGTCGTGGGGCTCGATCTGGGTGGTGTAGGGGTTGAAGGTCAGCCCCAGCCCCTCGACGAAGGTGCGGGCATTGGCCTGCCAGTCCACCTCGGGGTAGGTGGTCAGGTGGGCATTGTAGTTGCCCACCGCCCCGTTGATCTTGCCCAGTATCTCCACGCCCTCGATCAGCCTGAGCTGGCGACGCAGGCGGTAGGCGACGTTGGCCATCTCCTTGCCCAGGGTGGTGGGGCTCGCCGTCTGGCCGTGGGTGCGCGAGAGCATCGGTAGGTCGGCGTGCTCATGGGCGAGGCGCGCGACCTGGTCGGCCACCTCGTGCATCGCCGGCAGCAGGGCCTTGAGGCCATCGGTCAGCATCACGCCGTGGGAGAGGTTGTTGATATCCTCGCTGGTGCAGGCGAAGTGCACGAACTCGCCGATGGCGTGGAGCTCAGGCACCTCGGCGATGCGCTCCTTGAGGAAGTACTCCACCGCCTTGACGTCGTGGTTGGTGGTGCGCTCGATGGTCTTGATGCGCTCGGCATCCTCCACCGAGAAGTCGCGGATCAGCGCCTCCAGGAAGGCGGTGGCCTGGGCGGAGAGCGGCGGCACCTCGGTGATGCCGGGCAGCTCGGCCAGGCGCTGCAGCCAGCGGACCTCGACGATGACCCGGGCACGGATCAGGCCGAACTCGCTGAAGTGCTCGCGCAGGCGTTCGGCCTTGGCGCCGTAGCGGCCGTCGACGGGGGACAGGGCGGTCAGGGCGGACAGGGAGAGCGAAGAGTGCGGCTGGGCTTGCATGGGCGTGTTCCGGTTCGTGAAGGCGTTGTGCATCGTAGGGAAGGGCGGCTCAGGCGAGCCGATCCAGGGACTTCTTCAGGGCACCGCGCTGGGCGATCAGCTTCCAGCGTCGGCCGCCCTGCTGGTGCCAGAGCAGGGCGAAACGGATGCCGGCCAGCAGGCAGGCGCGTACCCGCTCCGGCATCATGCGGCTCTGCAGCAGCGAGGGGTCGCCCTGGACCACGAGTCGGGTCTTGAAGGTGGAGAGCGTCTCCTGGTAGGCCTCGCCGAGGCTGGCGATGACGTTCTCGTGGGTCGCGCCGAAGTGCTCGGCCTGGCCCTGGATGCGGGTCAGCTTCTCGCCCAGGGCATCCATCATGGTCGTATTGCGACGCAGTTTGTTCATCAGCAGCAGCAGGGTGAAGCCGTAGCGCAGCACCACCGGGTTGGCCTGCCGGCGGCCGATCACTCCTTCGAGTACCTCCAGGCCGCGGCGCAGGTTGTTGGGGTGACCGCCGTAGATCGCCTCGAAGCTCTCGGGGGCGGTGTCCAGGGTGGCGCGGATCAGGGTGTCCCAGGCGCGCGGGTCGACCTGGCCGGTGCGGGCCAGCTCGTCGACCAGGCTGGCGGCCTGGAAGACCCCGGCCAGCGCCAGGGCCTGGCGGGTGGTGGGGTCGTCGGGGGCGCGGTGGATCGGTGTGGAGGCGGTCATGCGGCGACCTCCGCGGCGTTCCAGGTCTCGCGGATGACGCCGCCGCCCAGGCAGATCTCGCCGTCGTAGAGCACCAGTGACTGCCCGGGGGTGACGGCGCGCTGGGGGTCGTCGAAGAGCACCTCGACGCCGCCATCCTCGAGGGTCCGGAAGGCACAGGGCACGTCGGCCTGGCGGTAGCGGGTCTTGGCGGTAAGCCGCCCCTCGCTCATCGGCGCCTCGCCGGCCACCCAGTCCATGGCCTCGGTGGCCAGCGAGTCGGTATAGAGCAGCGGGTGGTGCTTGCCCTGGACGGCGACGAGCACGTTACGCGCGAGGTCCTTGGCGGCCACGTACCAGGGCGCCTCGGGGTGATGGGCGAGCCCGCCGATGCCGAGCCCCTGGCGCTGGCCCAGGGTGTAGTACATCAGGCCCATGTGCTCGCCGATCACCTCGCCCTCGGGGGTCTCGATTACCCCGGGCTGGGCCGGCAGGTACTGCTGGAGGAAGTCGCGGAAGCGCCGCTCGCCGATGAAGCAGATGCCGGTGGAATCCTTCTTCCTGGCGGTCACCAGGTCGTGGCGCTCGGCGATGGCGCGTACCTCGGGCTTCTCCAGTTCGCCCACCGGGAAGAGGGTGCGGGCGATGGCGGCCTCGGGCACGGCGTGCAGGAAGTAGCTCTGGTCCTTGTTGGCATCGAGGCCCTTGAGCAGCCGCGGACGACCGTGGCGGATGCCGGCCCGGACATAGTGGCCGGTGGCGATCTTCTCGGCACCCAGCATCTCGGCGTACTCCAGGAACACCTTGAACTTGATCTCGCGGTTGCAGAGGATGTCCGGATTCGGCGTGCGCCCGGCCTGGTACTCGGCCAGGAAGTGCTCGAAGACGTTGTCCCAGTACTCGGCGGCGAAGTTGGCGGTGTGCAGCCGGATGCCGAGCTTCTCGCACACGGCCTCGGCGTCGGCCAGGTCTTCCTTGGCGGTGCAGTATTCGGTGCCGTCGTCCTCATCCCAGTTCTTCATGAACAGGCCTTCGACCTGATAGCCCTGCTCGAGCAGCAGCAGGGCGGAGACGGAGGAGTCGACGCCGCCGGACATGCCGACGATCACCTTGCCTGGGGTGGCGGTCATGGGCGCCCTCGGAATCGGTGTGACGTAAATGGGGCGAGATTATACCTGAAGATGGCGCCGGGCGCCGAGAGCCGAGAGCTCAGCGTTCGTGGATCACGTCCATGGGGTAGAAGCGCCCGGCCAGGGCGTCGCGGATGCGGCGCAGTACCAGCGGGCTGCGCAGGCGCCCCTCGCGCTCCAGCGCCTCGATCTGCTCCAGGGTCAGCCAGTGCGCGGCGTGGATGGCCGGGTCCAGGTCGTTGCCCATATGCGCCAGCGCCATGCCGAGGAAGGCGTGGCTGTGGAAGGTCAGCCCATCCCGGGCCTCATGGACGTACATGCCGAGATAGTCGCTGATGCCGACCCGCCAGGCGGTCTCCTCCTCCACCTCGCGCAGGACGGCATCGCGGATGCGCTCGCCGGGCTCCAGGTGGCCGGCGGGCTGGTTGAACAGGGTCTGCGGGCCGCCACGATCCTCTTCCACCATCAGGAAGGCCCCGGCGCGCTCCACCACGCAGGCCACGGTCACATAGGGGTGCCAGCGGCTCATCGTCTGCCTCCTCGCTTGTCGGTGGGTCTCTTGCCGGCGGGCCCGCGGCGGGATCCGCGAGGCTGCCCGGTGGTGTGGCGGTTGGCCGACGGGGCGTGCAGCGTCTCGCGGCGCCATTGCCCCGGGGCCAGCCCGTCCAGCCGCCAGGGGCCGATGGCCACCCGCACCAGGCGCAGGGTCGGGTGGCCCACGTGGGCGGTCATGCGCCTGACCTGTCGGTTGCGCCCCTCGCCGATGGTCAGCTCCAGCCAGGTAGTCACGGGATGGCGCTTCGGGTCCAGTGGCGGGTCGCGCTCGGGCAGGCCGCTGTTCGCCAGGCGGCGCACCTTCGCCGGCAGGGTCATGCCGTCGCCGAGCGTCACGCCCTCGCGCAGTGCCTGCAGGGCGTCATCCCCGGGGGAGCCCTCCACCTGCACCCGGTAGGTCTTGGGCTGCTTGTGGCGCGGATGGCTGATGCGGTGGATCAGCTCGCCGTCGTCACTGAGCAGCAACAATCCTTCCGAATCGTGGTCGAGGCGACCGGCGGGGTAGATGCCGGGCACGTCGATGACATCGGCCAGGGTGGCGCGCGGCCCCCTGTCGCCGTCCTCGCGGTCGGTGAACTGGGACAGCATGCGGTAGGGCTTGTGCAGCAGATAGAGAGTGCTCATGGGGCAAGCTTACCGGCAAGCCGGGCGGGATGGCAGGGGGAGCCGGGCGGCGCGTCAGCCTTATTGCGCATACGCCGACGCGGGGTCGCTGGTATAATGCGCACGCTCGCCGGGAGTGCCCTTGACGTTCCGGGGCCTGCCGAGACTCCGCCACCGGGTCGATGCCGAGCGCATCCTCGCCGAATCACAACCTGGGGAGAGCATGCCGGGGTCCCCCGTTCCAGTCATCGTGAGCGCGCTAGCGATCCCGTTTCTTGCTACCGCAGCGACCAGAGAGATCAACGCCAACATGTCAAAAACGCCGAAGATTATCTACACGTTCACCGACGAAGCGCCTGCGCTGGCGACCCATTCGTTGCTGCCGATCATCGACGCCTTCACCGACGCCGCCGGCGTCGAGGTCGAGACGCGGGACATCTCCCTGGCGGCCCGGATTCTCTCCCAGTTTCCCGATTACCTGAGCGACGACCAGCGCGTCGAGGATCACCTTGCCGAACTGGGCGCCCTGGCCAAGACGCCGGAAGCCAACATCATCAAGCTGCCCAATATCAGCGCCTCCATGCCGCAGCTGCGGGCCGCCATCAAGGAGTTGCAGGGCCAGGGCTACCCGCTGCCGGACTACCCGGATGAGCCGGAGAGCGACAAGGAGAAGGACATCAAGGCGCGCTACGGCAAGGTCATGGGTAGCGCCGTGAACCCGGTGCTGCGCGAGGGTAACTCCGACCGCCGCGCGCCCCGGGCCGTCAAGGAGTATGCCCGCAAGTATCCCCACCACATGGGGGAGTGGAGTCAGGCCTCGCGCAGTCACGTCTCCCACATGCATGAGGGCGACTTCTACGATGGCGAGAAGTCGATGACGCTGGATCGCGCCCGCAGCGTGAAGATGGAACTGATTACCGCCAGCGGCGAGACCCGGGTGCTCAAGCCCCGTGTCGAGCTGCAGGAAGGCGAAGTCATCGACAGCATGTTCATGAGCAAGAAGGCGCTGCTGGCCTTCTACGAGCGGGAGATCGAGGACGCGCGCAAGACCGGCGTGATGTTCTCGCTGCACGTCAAGGCGACCATGATGAAGGTCTCGCACCCCATCGTGTTCGGCCACTGCGTCAGGATCTTCTACAAGGAGGCCTTCGAGAAGCATGGCGCGCTGTTCGACGAGCTGGGCGTCGACGTCAACAACGGCATCGCCAACCTCTATGAGAAGCTTGACACCCTGCCCGAGGCCCAGCGTGACGAGATCGTTCGCGACCTGCACGCCTGCCACGATGAGCGCCCGGAGCTGGCCATGGTCGATTCGGCACGCGGCATCACCAACTTCCACTCGCCCAGCGACGTGATCGTGGACGCCTCGATGCCGGCCATGATCCGCGCCGGCGGCAAGATGTACGGCGCCGATGGCCGCATGAAGGACGTCAAGGCGGTGATGCCGGAGTCCACCTTCGCCCGCATCTACCAGGAGATGATCAACTTCTGCAAGTGGCATGGCGCCTTCGATCCGGCCACCATGGGCACCGTGCCCAACGTCGGCCTGATGGCCCAGAAGGCCGAGGAGTACGGCTCCCACGACAAGACCTTCGAGGTGCCGGAGGCGGGCGTGGCCAATATCACCGACCTGGAAACCGGCGAGGTGCTGCTCACCCAGAACGTCGAGGAGGGCGATATCTGGCGGATGTGCCAGGTCAAGGACGAGCCGATCCGCGACTGGGTCAAGCTCGCCGTGAACCGCTGCCGCGACTCCGGCATGCCGGCGGTCTTCTGGCTCGACCCCTATCGCCCCCACGAGAACGAACTGATCAAGAAGGTCAGGGCCTACCTCCAGGAGCACGATACCGAGGGCCTGGATATCCAGATCATGTCCCAGGTGCGTGCCATGCGCTACACCCTGGAGCGTGTGATCCGTGGCCTCGACACCATCTCGGTGACCGGCAACATCCTGCGTGACTACCTCACCGATCTGTTCCCGATCCTCGAGCTCGGCACCAGCGCCAAGATGCTCTCCATCGTGCCCCTGATGGCGGGTGGCGGCATGTTCGAGACCGGGGCCGGTGGCTCGGCGCCCAAGCACGTGCAGCAGCTCCTCGAGGAGAATCACCTGCGCTGGGATAGCCTCGGCGAGTTCCTGGCCATGACCGCCTCCCTGGAGCATCTGGCCAAGACCTTCGGCAACTCGCGCGCGACCCTGCTGGCGGATGCGCTGGACAAGGCGACCGGCCGCTTCCTCGAGAACAACAAGTCACCGTCGCGCAAGGTCGGCGAGATCGACAACCGCGGCAGCCACTTCTACCTGGCGCTGTACTGGGCCCAGGCGCTGGCCGCCCAGGACGAGGACGCCGCGCTCAAGGCGCTGTTCGCTCGCCTGGCCGAGACCCTGGAGGCCAACGAGGCGACCATCCTCGAGGAGCTGAATGGCGTCCAGGGGCAGCCGGTGGATATCAAGGGTTACTACCATGCCGACGCCGAGCTGGCCCGTGCGGTCATGCGTCCCAGCAAGACCCTGAACGACGCCCTGGCGCTGGTCGCCAAGGGCTGAGGGCTAGCGCCCCAGGGTAGTGCGTCCTCCCCCCCCCCGGGAGGCCCCTTCGGCCCCCGTCCACCGCCCGGTGGACGGGGGCCGTTTGCGTTATGTCGAAGGGGGGTGTCATGGGCCGGGTGGGGTGGACGATGCTATACTTCGCGCTCCAATGAACAGACCACTACAGGGGAGTTCTCAATGGGATTCCAGAAGATTGTCGTTCCCGAAGGCGGCCAGAAGATCACCGCCAACGCCGACAACAGCCTGAGCGTGCCGAACGAGCCGATCATCCCGTTCATCGAGGGCGATGGCATCGGTGTCGATGTCACCCCGGCCATGAAGATCGCCATCGACGCCGCCGTGCAGAAGGCCTACAACGGCGAGCGCAGGATCCATTGGATGGAGGTCTACGCCGGCGAGAAGGCCACCCAGGTCTATGATGCCGACACCTGGCTGCCGGAAGAGACCCTGGAGGCCGTCAAGGACTACGTCGTCTCCATCAAGGGGCCGCTGACCACGCCGGTGGGCGGTGGCATTCGCTCCCTGAATGTGGCCCTGCGCCAGAAGCTGGACCTCTACGTCTGCCAGCGCCCGGTGCGCTGGTTCGAGGGCGTGCCGAGCCCGGTGAAGAAGCCCGGCGACGTCGACATGGTCATCTTCCGCGAGAACTCCGAGGACATCTACGCCGGCATCGAGTGGAAGGCCGGCACCCCGGAGGCCGACAAGGTGATCAAGTTCTTCCGCGAGGAGATGGGCGTCACCAATATCCGCTTCCCGGAGAACTGCGGCATCGGCGTCAAGCCGGTCTCCGTCGAGGGCACCAAGCGCCTGGTGCGCCAGGCCCTGCAGTACACCATCGACAACGACCGCGAGTCGCTGACCCTGGTGCACAAGGGCAATATCATGAAGTTCACCGAGGGGGCCTTCAAGGACTGGGGCTACGAGCTGGCCAGGGAGGAGTTCGGTGCCGAGCTGCTCGACGGCGGCCCCTGGATGACCATGAAGAACCCCAGGACCGGCAAGGACATCGTCATCAAGGACGTCATCGCCGACGCCATGCTGCAGCAGATCCTGCTGCGTCCGGCCGAGTACGATGTGATCGCGACCCTGAACCTCAACGGCGACTACCTCTCCGACGCCCTGGCGGCCGAGGTGGGTGGCATCGGCATCGCGCCGGGCGCCAACATCTCCGATACCACCGCCATGTTCGAGGCGACCCACGGTACCGCGCCGAAGTATGCCGGTCAGGACAAGGTCAACCCGGGCTCGCTGATCCTCTCCGCCGAGATGATGCTGCGCCACATGGGGTGGGTCGAGGCGGCCGACCTGGTGCTCAAGGGCATGGAGAAGGCCATCTCCCGGGGCGAGGTCACCTATGACTTCCATCGCCTGATGGACGATGCCAAGCTCCTCACGTGCTCCGAGTTCGGTCAGGCCGTCGCCGACAACATGTGAGTCGCGACGACGCTGGACCCGGGCCCCTGTCCGCTGTCAGGCGGGCGGGGGCCCTTGCGTTGAGGCGTCCTGGTATCGACCCCAGGCGGTGAACCCTGCCGGCGGCGCGACGTCCAATCGTGGTCGAGACGATCGATGGCTGCCGGCTTGTCTAGATGGATAGTGGCCCCTATGTTCATGAATGATGTGGTGTGCGGCATGACGCGCCCCCCTGCGCCGGGGGAGGAGGACGGCGACCTGGCGGTGCAGAGCGCCGAGCCTGCGCTGGCGACGCCGCCAATGTACAAGGTGGTGTTGCACAACGATGACTTCACCCCCATGGAGTTCGTGGTGGAGGTGCTGCAGTCCTTCTTTCACCTGGATAGCGAGACCGCAGTGCAGGTGATGCTGACGGTGCATACCCAAGGCAAGGCGACCTGTGGCATCTTTACCCGTGACATCGCGGAAACCAAAAGTCATCAGGTCAATCAATATGCTAGAGAGTGTCAGCATCCGCTGCTGTCGGATATCGAAGCGGCGGACTGACCCCCCGGACATGGTCGCGACGGGTGTGACATCGGCCGCCGTTGGTGAGCGAGCTTGCAACGGTGGCGTTTGTACCCGATGTTGATGATGCCGGACCGAGAAAGATCCGACGCAATGCCCTGGGCGGCAAGAAGGGGACTGCCATGCTGAGCAAAGAACTTGAACTGACCCTGAACACGGCCTTCACCGTGGCGCGCTCCAAGCGCCACGAGTTCATGACCGTGGAGCACCTGCTGCTGGCGCTGCTCGATAACGCCTCGGCGGCCGATGTGCTGCGCGCCTGCGGGGCCAACCTCGACAAGCTGCGGTCCGACCTGCAGGACTTCATCAACTCCACCACGCCGCTGATTCCCGAGGATCATGCCGACCGCGAGACCCAGCCGACCCTGGGCTTCCAGCGCGTGCTGCAGCGTGCGGTGTTCCACGTGCAGTCATCCGGCAAGAGCGAGGTGACCGGCGCCAACGTGCTGGTGGCGATCTTCTCCGAACAGGAGAGCCAGGCGGTCTACTTCCTCAAGCAGCAGAACGTGGCGCGTGTCGACGCCGTCAACTATATCGCCCACGGCATCTCCAAGGTGTCGGGCCATGACCAGGCGCCATCCTCTTCATCGTCCGAATCCGACGAGGCCGAGGAGGGCGGCGAGACCGCGTCCAACCCCTTGACCGGTTATGCCACCAACCTCAACGAGCAGGCCCGCATGGGCAAGATCGACCCGCTGATCGGCCGCGAGCACGAGCTGGAGCGGGTGGTGCAGATCCTCGCCCGGCGCCGCAAGAACAACCCGCTGCTGGTGGGTGAGGCCGGCGTGGGCAAGACCGCCATCGCCGAGGGGTTGGCCAAGC
Organism: Halomonas sp. SSL-5; assembly: GCF_030708455.1. GTDB lineage: Bacteria > Pseudomonadota > Gammaproteobacteria > Pseudomonadales > Halomonadaceae > Halomonas. Next base: position 244,696 of record NZ_JAUYWF010000004.1, on the reverse strand, counting down.
GCATCGTCGAGGAGGACGTGCCCGAGGTGATCGGCGACGCCGTGGTCTACTCGCTGGACATGGGCGCGCTGCTGGCTGGCACCAAGTATCGCGGCGACTTCGAGAAGCGCCTCAAGGCGCTGCTGGCCGAGCTGCGCAAGCAGCCCAACGCCGTCCTCTTCATCGACGAGATCCATACCGTGATCGGCGCCGGGGCGGCCTCCGGTGGGGTGATGGATGCCTCCAACCTGCTCAAGCCGATGCTCTCTTCCGGCGAGTTGCGCTGCATCGGCTCCACCACCTTCCAGGAGTACCGCGGCATCTTCGAGAAGGACCGCGCCCTGGCCCGTCGCTTCCAGAAGGTCGACGTGCCGGCGCCCTCGGTGGATGACACCATTCGCATCCTCAAGGGATTGCGCTCGCGCTTCGAGGAGCACCATCAGCTCAAGTACACCGATGGTGCCCTGGAGAGCGCGGCGCGCCTGGCGGATCGCTATATCAACGACCGCCATCTGCCCGACAAGGCCATCGACGTGATCGACGAGGCCGGTGCCCACCAGCGCCTGCTGCCGCCGGAGGTGCGCGTCGACACCATCGACACCGATCAGGTCGAGGCGGTGGTGGCCTCCATCGCGCGGATCCCGCCAAAGAGCGTCTCCAGTTCCGACCGCAAGCTGCTGGCCAACATCGATCGCGACCTCAAGATGCTGGTGTTCGGCCAGGACGAGGCGATCGACAGCCTGTCGGCGGCGATCAAGCTGTCGCGGGCCGGCCTAAAGTCGCCGGACAAGCCGGTGGGCAGCTTCCTGTTCGCCGGCCCCACCGGGGTGGGCAAGACCGAGGTGGCTCGCCAGCTTTCGCATATCATGGGCATCGAGCTGGTGCGCTTCGATATGTCGGAGTACATGGAGCGTCATACCGTGTCGCGGCTGATCGGCGCGCCTCCCGGCTACGTCGGCTACGATCAGGGCGGGCTGCTGACCGAGGCGATCACCAAGCAGCCGCACTGCGTGCTGCTGCTCGACGAGATCGAGAAGGCGCATCCCGAGGTCTTCAACCTGCTGCTGCAGGTGATGGACCACGGTCGGCTCACCGACAACAACGGGCGTGAGGCGGACTTCCGCCACGTGATCCTGATCATGACCTCCAACGCCGGGGTCGAGCAGGCCACGCGGCGCTCCATCGGCTTCCAGACCCAGGATCACTCCACCGACGCCATGGAGGTGATTCGCAAGACCTTCTCGCCGGAATTCCGCAATCGCCTGGACGGCATCATCCAGTTCCACTCCCTGCCGACCTCGGTGGTGCGCAGCGTGGTCGACAAGTTCCTGGTGGAGCTGCAGGCCCAGCTGGACGAGAAGCGTGTCCAGCTCGACGTGGACGAGGAGGCTCGCGCCTGGCTGGCGGAGCAGGGCTATGATCCGGACATGGGGGCACGGCCCATGGCACGCCTGATCCAGGAGAAGCTCAAGAAGCCGCTGGCGGAGATGATCCTGTTCGGCGAGCTTTCCGAGCACGGGGGGCTGGTCCACGTCAGCGTGGAGGAGGGCGAGTTGCACCTCGAGACAGAATCGGAAATGGCCGACGCGCCCTGATCGGTCGGGCGTCAGCCCGCCGATCATCCACGCCACAGCGCCCTGTCTAGAGACGGGGCGTTGTCGTGTCGGCGTCAGGGGAGGTCGAGTCGCTCGACCGCCGGGATCAGCGGGAGCGGTAGACGATGCGACCCTTGGTCAGGTCGTAGGGAGTCAGCTCTACCTTGACCTTGTCGCCGGTCAGGATGCGGATGTAGTTCTTGCGCATCTTGCCGGAGATATGCGCGGTCACCACGTGTCCGTTCTCGAGCTCGACGCGGAAGGTGGTGTTGGGAAGGGTGTCGACGATGACGCCTTCCATCTCGATATGGTCTTCACGTGCCATATAGGCGATTCCTCGCGGTTGGTTAATCACGACACACGGGCCGGCGTGGCCCCTGGGTACAAGAATAGCGCGGTATTGTGCCGCATGCCGGCCTGCAAGGCAAAGAAAGGGCGGTTACCGTCACGCGGGAATCAGCCGCCGCCAGCGGCGACCCTCCAGGCGCTCCAGCGGCTGGAAGGACTGTTTGTAGGCCATCTTGCGGCATTCGCGGATCCAGTAGCCCAGGTAGACATGGGGCAGCTCGCGACGCCGCGCCAGGTCGACGAGGCTGAGGACCGCGTAGGTGCCCAGGGAGCGCCGCTCCAGGCTCGGCTCGGGGTCGAAGAAGGTATAGATCGCCGAGAGGCCGTGTTCGAGCTGGTCGAAGGCCGCAACCGCCACCAGGCGTCCCGCCAGGCGGAGTTCGAGCAGTCGGGCATAGGGCTGGTCGAGGGTCAGGAAGGTGCGGTACTGCTCGTGGCTCGGCGGATACATGTCGCCATCGGCATGGCGGGTGCGGATGTAGTGCGCGTAGAGGGCGTAGTGCTCGGGGTCGAAGATGGCCGGCCGCAGATGTAGGGTCAGGTCGGCATTGCGCCGCAGTAGTCGCCGTTGCGTGCGGTTGGGCGAGAACTCCGCCACCGGGATGCGCACCGAGATGCAGGCGCTGCAGCCCTCGCAGTGGGGGCGATAGAGGTGCCGGCCGCTGCGCCGGAAGCCGAGCAGGGCCAGGGCGTCGTAGACGCCCTGGCCGGGCGACTCCTGGGGATCCAGGAACAGCGTGGTCGCTTCCTGCCCCTCCAGGTAGCTGCAGGCATGGGGCACGGTGAGGAAGAATCGCAGGTCCCGGGTCGGCTGGCGGGGGGTGTTGCTGCTCACGGTGGCTCTCCCTGGCTCAGGGCGGTCAGTCGGAATCGCTGGCAGGCCCGGCGAGGGGCGCGAAGGACCAGCAGGCGGGTACCCAGCGGTCGCCCGATGGGGGATCATCACCGGGGCTGCCCAGCCACTCTTCAAGATAGTCGATGAACGTTTCCCGGGCGATATCCCGGGCGCCCAGGCTGGCCAGGTGACGGGTGTGCATCTGGCAGTCGATCAGCCGGCCGCCGCCCGCGGACATCGCGGCGGCCAGCCTCACCAGGGCGACCTTGGAGGCGTCCGGCTCCCGGGAGAACATCGACTCGCCGAAGAACACCGGCCCCAGGGCGACGCCGTAGAGCCCGCCGACCAGGGCGCCGTGCCGCCACACCTCGACCGAATGGGCCGCACCGATGGCGTGCAGGCGAGCATAGGCGGTGCGCATCTCGTCGTCGATCCAGGTGCCCGGCTGCCCCGCCCGGGGCGCCGCGCAGGCCGCCGTCACGGCGTCGAACGCGCGGTTGGCGGTGACCGTGAAGCCGCCATTGCGCAGACGCTTGGCCAGGCTGCGGCGTACCCGGACCTCGCCGGGAAACAGCACCATACGCGGGTCCGGGCTCCACCACAGGACCGGCTGGTCGTCGCTGAACCAGGGAAAGATGCCGCGCCGGTAGGCGGCCAGCAGCCACTCGGGAGCGAGTGTTCCACCGGCCGCCAGCAGCCCGTCGGGGTCGCGCAGCGCCTCGCTCACGGGGGGGAATTGCACGGGGGAGGGGGGCAGCCAGGGCAGCATGGCGTCGGCATCCTTGCGGTGGAGGGAGCAGTTTGCCGCCCGCGGCCCCGGCGCTCAAGGCGTGGCCACTGTGATGCGGTGCCTTCGCTCGGGTATGATTGGCGCCACGCATTCGCATGGCGCCAGGCGTGGCGCAAGGGGGATGACCAGTTGAGTGTCGATAAGCAGACCGGGTCGCGCCAGGCCGCGTCGCGGCGAGATCGCGCGACCAATGCCAGGGAATCGGCGAAACGCTTCGGGGTGAAGCTGCAGGGAGCGGCGCGCGAGGGCGTGGTGATCGTGCTGCTGGCGGCCTGTGTGTTCCTGCTGCTGGCCATGTTCAGCTACGAGGGAGCCGATCCCGGCTGGTCGCGCAGTGGTCCCGAGACCGAGGTGGCCAACTGGATGGGGCCGGTGGGTGCCTGGTTGGCCGATGTGCTCTATTCGCTGTTCGGCGTCAGCGCCCTGTGGTGGCCGGGCATGCTGGGCTTTGCCGCCTGGCGGCTGCTGCGTTCACGTCAGGTGCAGCTGGTCTGGGATGCCACGGCGCTGGCGGTGCGCGGCGGCGGGCTGATCCTGTTGCTGCTGGGGACCACCACGCTCGGTGCGCTGCACTTCTACCGCCCGGAAGGCCCGTTGCCCTACTCCACGGGCGGTATCCTCGGTGAAGGGCTGGTGGGGGCCCTGCTGCCCATGGTGGGCGTTGGCGGCAGCGGCCTGCTGGCGCTGGCCGCCCTGCTCTGCGGCTTTCCCCTGTTCAGCGGGATCTCCTGGTTCAGCGTGATGGATGAGCTGGGACGTGGTGCGCTGCGCCTGTGGGGCTGGGTGGCAGGGCGTTTCGCCTTCACCCGCGAGGAGGCCGCGTCGCCAGCCGAGGGCAAGGCGACCAGGGACGCAGCCGCCGAAGCGACCGAAGCGGACGCAACGGCGGCGGAGCAGAGCGCCGTGCGACCGCGCCGGTGGCAACGCTGGCTGCCAGGGCGTCGCGCGGGTCAGCCCGCCACGTCGGCCGGGACCGCGACACGCCACGAGCCCGGCTTCGGTGACGATGGCAGCACCGAGATTCCCTGGGAGGTGCCCGAGCGGACACCGTCGGCCAAGCAGCCCGGGGCTGCCTATGCGGCCCGTGGGTCCGCCCCTTCTTCTGCCGCACCAGCCGCCGCCCCCTCTTCCCCGGCACGTTCTGGCACGGCCGATGGCCCAGGCGTGGCTGCTGGCGCCGCCGCGGGGGTTGCCGCCGGCACGGCTCGCGCTGCCAGTCAGGGCGCCGGCGTAGCCGATACTGCCGCGGAGCCGTCTGGCGCCGACAATACGTCGCCGTCAGCCGCTGCCCGCGCTTCCGAGACCGGGCAGCTGACGCCGACGCGGGTGCCGGAGAGTGTGCCCGAGCCCATGCTGCCCGATGACGATGAGCCAGCGGCGGCCTGGCACGGGCCGGCCCTCAGGGCCAGTCGCGATGACGAGGCCCCGGTAGTCGAGCCGAGCCGAGTTGCCGAGGCGCCGGAGGAGGGGCGCGTTGCCCCCGCGGCGGCGAGCCAGGGGCCGAAGCCGGCCGGCAACGAGCGTCGCGAGCCGTCCCTGAGCGGCGGCCACCTCGACGGCGATGGCACGGACGATGATGAGCCGAGGCTTACCTGGGACGAGCCGGCGGTGGCCGAGGAAGCCGAGGCGCCCGCGGCCGTGACCGAGGCGCCGGAATCCGACTCCCCTGCGCGGCTTCAGCCGCCCGAGCCCGAGCAGCTGCTCGACGCCGATGAGCCGGACACGCCGCGTGTGGCCACCGCCGAGCAGGCCAGGGAGGCCACCGAGGAGGAGGGCATGCGGCTGTGGACCGTGGAGCACCTGCAGAACCAGCGCCCGGTGCTGGATGACCTGCCCGAGCCCGATGGTGAGTTGCCCAGCCTGCGCCTGCTCACCCCGCCGGAACCCCAGAAGCAGAACTACTCTGCCGACCAGCTCGCCGAGATGGCCGAACTGCTGGAGGTCCGCCTGCGCGAGTACGGCGTCAAGGCCGAGGTGGTCGACACCTGGCCGGGCCCGGTGATCACGCGCTTCGAGATCAAGCCTGCCGCCGGCGTGAAGGTCTCCAAGATCAGCAACCTGGCCAAGGACCTGGCGCGCTCGCTGATGGTCAAGAGCGTGCGCGTGGTGGAGGTGATCCCCGGGCGGCCCACGGTGGGCATCGAGATCCCCAACCCACACCGCGCGATGATCCGCCTGCGCGAGGTGATCGACTCTGATCGCTACCAGCAGGAGGCCTCGGCGCTGACCATGGCGCTGGGCCAGGACATCGGCGGTGGCCCGGTGGTGGCCAACCTCGGCAAGATGCCCCATCTGCTGGTGGCCGGTACCACCGGCTCGGGCAAGTCGGTGGGGGTCAACGCCATGCTGATCTCCATGCTGCTCAAGGCGACCCCCGACGAGCTGCGCTTGATCATGGTCGACCCCAAGATGCTCGAGCTCTCCGTCTACGACGGCATCCCGCACCTGCTGGCGCCGGTGGTCACCGACATGAAGGAGGCCGCCAACGCCTTGCGCTGGTGCGTGGCCGAGATGGAGCGGCGCTACAAGCTGATGGCCGCCATGGGGGTGCGCAATATCGCCGGCTTCAACGCCAAGCTCGACGAGGCCGAGCGGGCCGGCGCCCAGGTGGCCGACCCGCTGTGGGAGCCGCAGCCCTGGGAGATGCACCAGACCCCGCCGGTGCTCGAGAAGCTGCCCTATATCGTGGTGGTGATCGACGAGTTCGCCGACATGTTCATGATCGTCGGCAAGAAGGTCGAGGAGCTGATCGCGCGTCTGGCCCAGAAGGCTCGCGCCGCCGGCATCCATCTGATACTCGCCACCCAGCGCCCCTCGGTGGACGTGGTGACCGGCCTGATCAAGGCCAACATTCCCACCCGCATGGCCTTCCAGGTCTCCTCGCGGGTCGACTCGCGCACCATCCTCGATCAGGGCGGCGCCGAGAACCTGTTGGGCCACGGCGACATGCTCTACCTGCCCGCGGGTTCCGGCATGCCGTCCCGGGTGCATGGTGCCTTCGTCGACGACGACGAGGTGCACCGGGTGGTGGAGGACTGGAAGCGTCGCGGCGAGCCCGAGTATATCGAGGAGATCCTCTCCGGCGGCGTCTCCGCCGAGGCGCTTACCGGGCTGGAGGCCGAGGGGGGGGAGGGCGATGACGCCGAGCAGGATGCCCTCTACGATGAGGCGGTGGCCTTCGTCACCGAGTCGCGGCGCGCCTCCATCTCGGCGGTACAGCGCCGCTTCAAGATCGGCTACAACCGTGCCGCACGCCTGGTGGAGGCGATGGAGATGGCCGGGGTGGTCTCCACCATGGGCACCAATGGCGCCCGCGAGGTGCTGGCACCGCCGCCGGCCGGCGGCTAGCCGGATGTCGCCACTTGGCGACATTGGCGCCTAACCATGCAGCTACCATGAAGGCGCCGCCGGGGACGCAACCCGGCGGCGCATGCGGGGTCCGAGTGACAGGATTCCATCGGAACCGTCCAGGGAGACAGACATGACAGTGAAGAAGACCCTCGCCACCCTCGCCGTTGGCCTCGCCATGCCGCTATCGGCCCTGGCCAGCGAAGGCGCCGAGCGGCTCAGTCGCATACTGGAGCCGATGCAGACCTATGAGGCAGTTTTCGAGCAGCAGATACTCGATGCCGGCGGCGAGCGGCTGCAGGAGGCGCGCGGCAGCATGTGGCTGTCGCGGCCCGGCAGGTTCCGCTGGGAGGTGGATGCCCCCTATCGGCAGTTGGTGGTCTCCGACGGCGAGGACGTTGTGCTCTACGATCCCGACCTGGAGCAGGCGACCGTGCAGGCGCTGGACCAGCGCGTGACCCATACCCCGGCCCTGTTGCTCTCCGGCAGCGCCGATGAGCTGGTCGATAGCTTCGACGTCACGCGCAGCCAGCAGGGCAGCGCCGAGCGCTTCACCCTGCTGCCGAAGGACCCCGACACCCTCTTCGAGGAGCTGGAGATGACCTTCCGCGGTGAACGCCTGATCGGCCTGGAGATGCTCGACAGCACCGGCCAGCGCACGGCCATCGCCTTTCGCGACGTGCAGATGAACCAGGCCATCGAGGATGCACGTTTCGACTTCCAGATTCCGGATGGCACCGACGTGATTCGCGACACGCACTGAGGCCTTCGGCCAGCAGCAAGCCATCAGGAGCAAGCCTCAAGGAACCCCTTGGTTTGCTCCTTTTCACGTCTGATGGGCAGGCTGCCTTGCCCCTTGCCCCTTGCCCCTTGCCCCTTGCCCCTTGCCCCTTGCCCCTTGCGGCGCTACGCGCCGCTGTCATCCGCCTCGGCGTCGAGCTGCTCGCGCCAGGCCATGATCTGGGCATAGCGCTTCTCCTGGCCATAATCGCTGGGTCGATAGAAGCGCTCGCGGGGGAGCTCGTCGGGCCAGCAGTCGTGACCGCTGCCGGCGGGGTAGCCATGCGGCTCGTTGTGGGCATAGCGGTAGCCCTGGCCGTGGCCCAGGCTCTCCATCAGCTTCGTCGGGGCGTTACGCAGGTAGGTCGGCACCTCCAGCCGGGGCTGGCCGGCCGCGAAGGCCTTGGCCTGGTGCCAGGCCCGGTCGATGGCATTGCTCTTGGGGGCCACGGCGAGATGGATGGCGGCATGGGCGATGGCGCGCTGGCCCTCGTAGTCGCCCAGGCGCAGGTAGGCGTCCCAGGCGGCCATCACCAGCGGCAGGGCCCGGGGATCGGCATTGCCCACATCCTCGGAGGCGATGGCGGTCAGGCGGCGAATCACGTCCAGCGGGTCGCCGCCGCCCTGGATGAAGCGGGCCATGTAGAGCAGGGCGGCGTCCGGGCGCGAGGAGCGTACCGACTTGTGGATCGCCGAGAGCAGGTCGTAGAAGTGGTCGCCCTGCTTGTCGAAGGCGCTGGTCTGGTGGCCCAGTACCGCCTCCAGGGCGTCACGGCGCAGCGTCTCGCCGCCCTCCGGGTTGGCGTCGGTAAAGTCGCAGGCGCTCTCCAGCAGCCCCAGGGCGCGGCGGGCATCGCCGGCGGCGGCCCGGGCCAGCACCCCGAGCACCTCTCCCTCGACCCGGATATGCCGGGCGCCCAGTCCTCGTGCCTCGTCGGCCAGCGCACGCTGCAGCACCTCGACCAGCTCCTCCTCGGAGAGTGACGTCAGCACATGCACCCGGGCGCGGGAGAGCAGCGCCGAGTTGACCTCGAAGGAGGGGTTCTCGGTGGTGGCGCCGATCAGCGTCAGCAGGCCGGATTCCACGTGGGGCAGCAGGGCGTCCTGCTGGCTCTTGTTGAGGCGATGGATCTCGTCGAGGAACAGCAGGGTCGCCATTCCCTGGGACTGGTGGGCCCTGGCGCGCTCCACGGCGGCGCGGATCTCCTTGACGCCGGCCATCACCGCGGAGAGATGCTCGAGGTGGGCGCCGGACTCGGCGGCCAGGATCTCGGCCAGGGTAGTCTTGCCGGTGCCCGGCGGCCCCCACAGGATCATCGAGCGCACCACGCCGCTCTCGACCATGCGCCGCAGCGGCTTGCCGGGGCCTACCAGCGCCTGCTGGCCCACATAGTCGTCGAGCCGGCGCGGGCGCATGCGCCAGGCGAGCGGGGCGTCGTCGTCGCGGTCGCTTGCGAAGAGATCCATGGGCGACTCCTTGCGTTGATCGAGAAGCGGCAGTCCGGCGGTCGGGCTGCTAGAGTGGGGAGACGCCGAGGGGCCGAGCGGGCTCCACGATGAACCCTGCCCCGGATGGCGCATCTAATGGAGAGTGCCTTCTCCCCATGTACCATACAGGAGGGCCCGACATGCCCATGCTGACCCAGCTGCGTCAGGATCATGCCAATATGGCGCGCATGTTGCACGTTCTGCAGCTCAAGCAGAAGACCCTGGCCGCCGGCGAGCGTCCCAATTTTCAATTGGTCCGCGAGGTCGTCGACTATATCCTCGACTACCAGGAAGGCTTCACCCGTCCGCTGGAGAAGGTCTGCACCGAGCGACTCACGGAGCTGGACCCCTCCAGCACCGAGGTGACCGAGCGCCTGGCCAAGGACTATCGGGCGCTGCAGTCCCGGCTCAAGCGCCTGTCCAACGACCTCGACATGATCCTGATGGATGCCGTGGTGCCCATGGATCGCTTCGCCGAGGACCTCAGGGCCTATCTGGACAGCCACCGTGCCTACCTGCGCGACGAGCGCGAGCTGCTGTTTCCGCTGATTCGCGCGAACTTCAATGACGAGGACCTCAAGGCCCTGGCAGCGGCGCTGCCCGAGGGTGCCCAGGCACAGCTCGAACGCCTGCAGGAGGCCTACCCCGAACTCTATGCCGAGCTGCGCGATGCCCCCGAGCCGGTGACCTGAGCGCCGCCGGCCAGGCGCCGGGAGCGAGCCTCGGCTCGCCGCCGAGTGTGAGGTAGAATGGCCGGCAATCTCAGCGGCCAGCGTCTCGTCATGCCCTACCCGACCCTCCTTGCCCCGCCAGCCTCCTGCCTTCGTGCCCCGTCCTCGAGGCGACGGGAGGCGGGGTGATGGCGGGGCCGATTCTGGTTTTCGATTCCGGTGTGGGCGGCCTCTCGGTGGTGGCCGCCCTGCGCGAGCGGCTGCCGCAAGCGGCCCTGGCCTATGCCTGCGACAACGCCATGTTGCCCTACGGGCGGCGCGAGGACGCCTGGCTGGTGCGGCGTATCCTCGCGGTGTGCGAGGCCGCCGTGCGTGCCAGCGGCTGTGTGGCCCTGGTGGTGGCCTGCAATACCGCCAGTACCCTGGCCCTGGATGCCCTGCGCGAGCGGCTGCGGGTCCCGGTGGTGGGGACGGTGCCGGCCATCAAGCCGGCCGCCGCCCTCAGCCACAGCGGCCATATCGGCCTGCTGGCCACCAGCGCCACGGTGGCGCGTCCCTACACGCTGCGCCTGATCGAGGCCTTCGCCGCGCACTGCACGGTGCGGCGGGTCGCGGCGGATCCCCTGGTGCGTGAGGCGGAGCGCCGCCTGGCCGGCGAGCCGCCCGATGCCGCCGTGATCGAGGCGGCCCTGGCGCCGCTGTGGGAGGACCCCGAACTCGACACCGTGGTGCTCGGCTGCACCCACTTCCCGCTGCTGCGCGATGCCCTCGCCGCGGCCGCTCCCCGCGAGGTGGCCTGGGTCGATTCCAGCGACGCCATCGCCCGGCGCACGGCTCAGGTGGCGGCCGGCGTGGCAACCGCTGCGGGCCGCGGGGCGAGCTTCGCCACCGCCCCCGACGCGGCGCTGGCCAGCGCCCTGGCGCGTTTCGGCTTCGCCTCCCCGCAGCCACTTCTGGTCCCGTAACGCGACCGCCCCGTCTTTTTTTCTCGTATTCCGAAGGAGGCTTCTTGGCCATTCCCGTCGTCGACCCCGCCCGCTATGACCAGCAACTCGAGGCCAAGCGCCGGCGCATCACCGAGCAGTTCGCACGCTTCTCGCCGCCGCCCCTTGCGGTCTATGCCTCGCCGCCCAGCCACTACCGCCAGCGCTGCGAGTTCCGGATCTGGCACGAGGGGGACGACCTCTTCTACGCCATGTTCGAAATGCAGGCGTCCGAGGGGGACCCCGAGGCTCCCAGGAAGAAGACGGTGATCCGCCTGGATGACTACCCGGTGGCCAGCCTCCGCATCAATGCGCTGATGCCGGCGCTGCTCGATGCCATCCGCGACAACGACCTGCTGCGTCGTCGGCTCTTTCAGGTCGATTTCCTGACCACCCTCGCCGGCGAGGCGCTGGTCACGCTGATCTATCACCGCCCGCTGGACGAGGCCTGGGAGGCCGAGGCCCGCCGCCTGCAGGAACGACTCGGGGTGATGATCATCGGCCGCGCCCGCAAGCAGCGCCGGGTGCTCGAGCGTGATCATGTCTGGGAGCGCCTCGAGGTGGAGGGGCGCGAGTTCGTCTACCAGCAGGTGGAGAACAGCTTCACCCAGCCCAATGCCGAGATCTGCCGCTCCATGCTGGCCTGGGCGCGGGAGGTCACCCGGGATAGCCGGGACGGCGACCTGGTCGAGCTCTACTGCGGCAACGGCAACTTCACCGTGGCCCTGGCCGAGAACTTCCGCCGCGTGCTGGCCACCGAGATCTCGCGCACCGCGGTGGCCAGTGCCCGGGAGAACCTGGCCGCCAACGGCATCGACAACGTCACCGTGGGGCGCATGTCCGCCGAGGAGTTCGCCGCGGCGCTCAAGGGCGAGAAGGGTGGGCGCCGGGTGGCCGAGTGGGCCCTGGACGAGTATGACTTCACCACCGTGCTGGTGGACCCGCCCCGCGCCGGCCTCGACGAGGCCAGCTGCCGTCAGCTGAGCGGCTATTCGCGTATCGTCTATATTTCATGCAACCCGGAGACATTGGCGAGCAACCTGGAGCGTCTGACCGAGACCCACCGGATCACGCGTTTCGCGCTGTTCGACCAGTTTCCCTGGACCCACCACTGCGAGTGCGGTGTGCTGCTCGAGCGACGCGACTGACGGCGTCGGCCAGAAGAACGGCGATGCGCATCCGACATGTTCCATGAGCAGAACGTCAAGTGGCTGGGTCGTGCTCCGGGAGTCGCGTAAGCTGGCGACAGGGCCCCGCCGGGGCCGTGTCGAACACTTCCGGTCGCAGGAGCGACCGCCGGTAGCCGAGGTGATGGATGCAGCACGTTGCGAATGACGAAGCCAGACAGGATCTGCTCAAGCAGCTTCATGAGCGTCTGAGCGCCAAGCTGGACGCCGCCAAGGCGGAGGCCGTCGGCGCCTTCGCCGACTACTTCTATGCCGCCGTGCCGCTGGATGACCTGGAGGATCGTCGGCTCGACGATGTCTACGGCGCCACCCTCTCGGTGTGGCACTTCCTGCAGCAGTTCGATCCGGCCGACCCCAAGGTGCGGGTCTTCAACCCGGACTTCGAGGAGCACGGCTGGCAGTCGCCCCACACCTTCGTGGCGGTGCTGCACGAGGACATGCCCTTCCTGGTCGACTCGGTGCGCATCGAGCTCAACCGGCGAGGCATCACCGTGCACGCCATCCACAATGCCGTGCTGGCCACCGAGCGGGGCCGTGACCACCGCCTGCGGCAGGTGACCTCGCCGAAAGACGCCGCGGCCCCGGCCCGGCGCGAATCGCTGATCGTCATCGAGATCGACCGCCACTCCGATGTCGAGGTGCTGCAGGAGATGCAGGCCAGCCTCGAGGAGGTGCTGGTCGACGTGCGTACCGCGGTGGCCGACTTCGACCCCATGCGCGCCAAGGTCGAGGAGGCACTGGCGGAGCTGCGTGCCGGCTGCCCGCCACAGACCGACCCGGACGACCATGCCGAGGCGATCACCTTCATCGAGTGGATGCTCCACGACAACTTCACCTTCCTGGGCTACGACGCCTATGCGGTGAAGGAGGCGGGCGGCAAGGAGAGCCTCGACAAGGTCAAGGGCAGCGAGCTCGGGGTGTTCCGCCTCGATCAGCCCCGCTACCGGGAGCGCATCCGTACCGAGCTCGGCATCGAGGATGGCCATTACGTGCTGGTGCCGGAGCTGCTGAGTTTCTCCAAGAGTGCCCACCACGCCCGGGTTCACCGCCCCACCTATCCCGACTACATCTCCATCGACCGCTATGACGAGCGGGGACGGCTGATCGGCGAGCACCGTTTCCTGGGGCTGTTTACCGCCACCGTCTACAACGAGTCGCCGCGCAATGTGCCGATCCTGCGCCGCAAGCTCAAGTCGGTGATGGAGATCGCCGGCTTCAACCCCAAGGGGCACAACGGCAAGCAGCTGCTGCAGATCCTCGAGGTCTATCCCCGCGACGACCTCTTCCAGATCGACACCGAGGAGTTGGCGCAGACCGCGCTGGGCATCCTCAGCATTCGCGAGCGCCGCCGCGTGCGCCTCTTCGTGCGCGAGGATCGCCCGGGGCGCTTCTACTCCTGCCTGGCCTTCGTGCCGCGGGACGTGTTCTCCACCGAGCTGCGCCTGCGTATCCAGGACATGCTCTGCGAGGAGCTCGATGCCACCTCCGGCGACTTCAATACCTATCTCTCGGAGTCGGTGCTGGCACGCATCCAGTTCATCCTGCGCTTCAAGGGAGAGCGTCCCGCCGAGTATGACCTCAAGCGCCTCGAGGCCAAGCTGGCCAAGCTGGCGCGCAACTGGCGTGACGACCTCCAGGCCGCCTGTATCGATGGCTTCGGCGAGGAACAGGCCAACCGCCTGATGGACCGCTTCCGCAATGCCTTCCCGGCCAGCTACCGCGATGACTTCAGCGCGCGCACCGCCGTCTACGACCTGCACCATATCGGCGAGCTGGATGACGGTGATGCGCTGTCGCTGTCGCTCTATCGGCTGGTGGAGGAGGAGGGCAGCGGGGTCAACCTCAAGCTGTTCCACCGCGAGTCGTCGATCCCGCTCTCCGACGTGCTGCCGATGATGGAGAACCTGGGGCTGAGGGTGCTCGGCGAGCGCCCCTACGAGATCGAGGCCACCGATGCCAGCTACTGGATCCACGACTTCGATCTCGAGCACCACACCAGCACCGAGGTCAACCTGCAGGAGATGCGCGAGCCCTTCGTCGAGGCCTTCCAGCGCATCTGGGCCGGTGAGGCGGACAACGACGCCTTCAACCGCCTGATCATCGGCGCCAACCTCGACTGGCGCGAGGTGGCGATGCTGCGCGCCTACGCCCGCTATCTCAAGCAGATCCGCTTCGGGGTCTCCCAGGACTACATGGCCAACACCCTGGCCAGCTATCCGGAGATCACTCGCGAACTGGTGACGCTGTTCGAGCTGCGCTTCGACCCCGCCGACCGTCCCGGCGAGGGCGAGGTGGAGGCCTGCGTGGAGCGCATCCAGCGGCTGCTCGACGACGTGGCCAGCCTCAACGACGACCAGCTGCTGCGTCGCTACATGGAGCTGATCCAGGCGACCCTGCGCACCAACTACTACCAGCGCCGCGAGGACGGCAGCGTCAAGGACTACATCGCCGTCAAGCTGGAGCCCTCCAGGGTCACCGGCATGCCCAAGCCGCGTCCCGCCTTCGAGATCTTCGTCTGCTCGCCGCGGATCGAGGGCGTGCACCTGCGCGGCGGCAAGGTGGCCCGCGGTGGCCTGCGCTGGTCCGACCGCCAAGAGGACTTCCGTACCGAGGTGCTGGGCCTGGTCAAGGCGCAGCAGGTCAAGAACTCGGTGATCGTGCCGGTGGGCGCCAAGGGCGGCTTCATCTGCAAGCGGCTGCCCGAAGGCGATCGTGAGGCGTTCCAGCGCGAGGGGATCGAGTGCTACAAGACCTTTATCCGCGCCCTGCTCGACGTCACCGACAACCTCAAGGGCGGCGAGGTGGTGCCCCCGCGCGACGTAGTGCGCCACGACGAGGACGACGCCTACCTGGTGGTGGCCGCCGACAAGGGCACGGCCACCTTCTCCGATATCGCCAACGAGATCTCCGCCGAGTATGACCACTGGCTGGGCGATGCCTTCGCCTCCGGCGGCGCCAACGGCTACGACCACAAGAAGATGGGGATCACCGCCAAGGGGGGCTGGGAGTCGGTCAAACGCCACTTCCGCAACCTGGGCATCAACACCCAGGAGGACGAATTCTCCGTGGTCGGCATCGGTGACATGGGCGGGGACGTCTTCGGCAACGGCATGCTGCTGTCCGACAGGATCCGCCTGGTGGGGGCGTTCAACCACCTGCATATCTTCGTCGACCCGGAGCCCGATGCCGCCGCCACCTTCGCCGAGCGCCAGCGCCTGTTCGAGATGCCGCGCTCCAGCTGGGAAGACTTCGAGGCGTCGCTGATCTCCGAGGGCGGCGGGGTGTTCAAGCGCAGCGCCAAGTCCGTGCCCATCTCCAAGCAGATGAAGTCGCGTTTCGGCATCAAGGCGGACAGGCTCTCGCCCAACGAGCTGATCAGCGCCATGCTCAAGTCCGAGGTGGACCTGATCTGGAACGGCGGCATCGGCACCTACGTCAAGGGCAGCGAGGAGAGCGATGCCCAGGTGGGGGACAAGGCCAACGACGGCCTGCGCATCGACGGCCGCGAGCTCAGCTGCCGCGTGGTGGGCGAGGGCGGCAACCTCGGCCTGACCCAGCGCGGCCGCATGGAGGCCGCCGCCCGTGGCGTGCGCGTCAATACCGACTTCATCGACAATGCCGGCGGGGTGAACTGCTCCGACCATGAGGTCAACATCAAGATCCTGATCGACGAGGTGGTCAAGCGCGGCGACATGACCGACAAGCAGCGCAACCAGCTGCTCGCCGAGATGACCGGTGAGGTCGGCGACCTGGTGCTGCTCGACAACTACCGCCAGACCCAGGCCCTCGACCTGGCCGAGCTGCTCTCGCAGCAGGGGGTCGGCCCCTTCCGGCGCTTCATCAGCGAACTGGAGGCCGCCGGCCAGCTCGACCGCGAGCTGGAGTTCCTGCCTGCGGACGAGGAGCTTCAGGAGCGAGCCGTCAATCGGCAGGGCATGCTGCTGCCGGAGCTCTCGATGCTGATCTCCTATGCCAAGAGCGTGCTCAAGGGCGACCTGATCGTCTCCGACGTGCCCGACGACCCGGTGATCGTGCGCTACGTGGAACGCATCTTCCCGCGGGTGCTGGTGGAGCGCTACCGCGACGAGATGTACGAGCATCGCCTCAAGCGCGAGATCGTGGCCACCCAGGTGGCCAACGACCTGGTCGATCATATGGGCATCGTCTTCGTGCGCCGGCTTATCGACTCCACCGGGGCCGGCCGGGCCGAGATCGCCCGCGCCTATGTCATCGCCCGGGAGGTATTCGGGCTGGGCGAGACCTGGACACAGATCGAGGCGCTGGACAACCGGGTGCCGAGCGCCGTGCAGTACGCCATGATGCTCGACCTGATGCGGATGATCCGGCGGGCCACGCGCTGGTTCCTGCGTGGCCGCGTCGGCGTCGATACCGCCCAGTGTATCGATTACTTCGCCCCACGCCTGGCGGCGATCCGCGAGGGTATCGGTGAGCGGCTCAGCGGCGAGGAGCGCGAGGCCTGGGAGGCGCGGCGTGACGAACTGGTGGAGGCCGGCGTGCCCGAGTCACTGGCGGCCAGCGTGGCGGCCGCCGGCAGTCTGTATGCCGGGTTGGGCATCATCCAGGCCGCGCGCCAGGCCGATGTGGCGCCGGAGAGGGTGGCCGAGGTCTTCTACGAGATCGGCAACCGTCTGGAGCTGCCGTGGATGATCCGCCGGATCACCGAGCTGGAGGTGCGCGACAGCTGGCAGGCCCAGGCCCGGGAGACCTTCCGCGACGATATCGACCGCCAGCAGCTGGCGCTGACGGTCAGCGTGCTGCAGATGGAGGAGGGGCCCGGCGACGCCGAGGCCCGAGTCGGAGAGTGGCTCGACCGCCATGACGCCATGCATGCGCGCTGGCGCCGCCTGCTCGAGCAGGTGGGCAGCGGCGGCCAGGGCGGCTTCCCGCTCTTCGCCGTGGCCGTGCGCGAGCTGGTCGACCTGGCGGAGAGCAGCCGCGACCTCTGAGCGCCTTCCCCCCACCGCCAACCAGGAACCCCGCCGATCGGCGGGGTTCCTGGTTCTGGGCGGCGAGCAGGGCCGGGCGGGGGACTCAGAGCAGGAAGTAGGTGGCCAGGCCCAGGAAGGACATGAAGCCCACCACGTCGGTGACGGTGGTGAGAATCACCGAGCCCGATAGTGCCGGGTCGATACCCGCCCGCTTGAGCAGCAGCGGGATGATGATGCCGGCGATGCCTGCCGCCAGCATGTTGATCACCAGGGCGGCGCCGATGATCATGCCGATGGCGATGCTCTTGAACCACAGCAGTGCCAGTACCGCCACCACTAGGGCCCACAGCACGCCGTTGAGGATGGCGATGCCGACCTCCTTGCGCAGCAGCCAGGCGCTGTTGGTGCTGCTGATCTGGCCCAGGGCCAGGCCGCGTATCGCCAGGGTCAGGGTCTGGCTGCCGGCGATGCCGCCCATGCTGGCGACGATGGGCATCAATACCGCCAGGGCGACGATCTGGTCCAGGGCATCCTCGAAGCGGCCGATCACCCAGGCGGCCAGGAAGGCGGTGATCAGGTTGATGCCCAGCCACACGGCGCGCCGCTTGGCGCTGGGCAGCACCGGGGCGAACATGTCCTCCTCCTCGTCGAGGCCGGCCATGTTCATCAGCGCCTGCTCGGAGTCCTCGCGGATGACGTCGACGATATCGTCGATGACGATACGCCCGAGCAGCAGGCCCGCTTCGTCCACCACCGGCGCCGACACCAGGTCGTGGGTCTGGAACAGGGTGGCCACGTCGCGGGACTTCATGTCGACGCGGATGCTGTCCACCTCCTGGTCCATCAGGTCGGCGACGGCCATCTCAGGGTCGTGGCTGACCAGGCGCGCCAACGAGAGCACCCCGACGAAGCGACCGTCACGATCCACTACCATCAGCTGGTGGGTATTATCGGGAACAGACTCCTTCCAGCGCAGGAAGCGTGTCACGGTCTCCAGGCTGACGTCCGCACGCACCGCGATGGTGTCCAGCCGCATCAGGCGCCCGGCGCTGTCCTCCTCGAAGGAGAGGGTCTCCTCCAGCCGTTCGCGCTGCAGCTCGTCCATGGAACGCAGCATGTCCTCGGCGACCTGCTGGGGCAGGTCCTCGAAGATCTCCGCAAGATCGGTAGTGTCCAGGGCGGCGGCGGCGGCCACGATCTCCTCGTGGTCCATGTCATCGAGCAGGGTGCTGCGCACCTCGTCGTGGACGTGCAGCAGCACCTCGCCGTCGACCTCGCCGGGCACCCGTTGCCACAGGCGGATGCGTGCGGCGGGAGGCAGCGATTCCAGCAGCAGGGCGATCTCGGCGGGCTCCAGGTCGGCCAGCACGGCGTCGACGGCATCGAGTTGCTCATCCCCCAGCGCACGGTGGATCCGCGACAGGCGGTCCTCGAGGGTTTCGGTGGTCTCGGCCATAAGCATCTCCCTGGCTCCGCGGCGGTGTGGTCCCGGTAGCCCCACACCCCTGTGTCTCTTGGTTGTCTACAGTAGATCACAAAATCGGCGTCGACTGTGGCCCTGGAGCGTCGTTTCCCGGGGGAGGCGCTGCTATACTCACGCCCCGCCCGTGATCGCCACCCGCTCCCATCCGTCCCACCGCCAGGAGTCGCCATGTATTCGCTCGCCCGATCGCTGCTGTTTCGCCTTGACCCCGAGACCGCCCACGCGTTCTCCCTGAGGGGGCTCGACCTGGCCGGTCGCCTGGGCCTGGCAGGGCGACTCGGCGGCAAGCGGGTCGAGGACCCGGTGGAGCTGATGGGCTTGCGTTTTCCCAACCGGGTGGGCCTGGCCGCCGGGATGGACAAGAATGCCGACCATCTCGATGCCCTGGGCGCCCTGGGCTTCGGCTGCGTGGAGGTCGGCACCGTGACGCCCAGGCCCCAGCCCGGCAATCCGCGGCCGCGGCTGTTCCGGCTGCCCGAGGCGGGTGCCATCATCAACCGTATGGGTTTCAACAATGCCGGGGTCGACCACCTGGTGGCGAAGGTCAGGGCCAGCCGTTTCGACGGCGTGATCGGCATCAATATCGGCAAGAACCTCACCACCCCGGTGGAGCGGGCGGTGGATGATTACCTGACCTGCCTGCGCAAGGTGCATGAGCATGCGCACTACATCGCGGTGAACATCTCCTCGCCCAATACCCCGGGGTTGCGCGACCTGCAGTTCGGCGAGCACCTGGATGCGCTGCTCGGCGCCCTGCGCGAGGAGGGAAGCCGGCGCGACCGGGAGACGGGTCGACGTGTCCCCCTGGCGGTGAAGATTGCCCCGGACATGGAGGCCGAGGAGGTGGGGCTGGTGGCCGACTGCCTGGCGGCCAATGCCATCGATGCGGTGATCGCGACCAATACCACGGTCTCTCGCGAGGCGGTGGCGGGCCTGGCCCACGCCGACGAGGCGGGTGGCCTCTCCGGTCGACCGGTATTCGAGCCCTCCAACCGGGTCATTCGCGAATTGCGCCGCCGCCTGCCGGAGATGCCGATCGTCGGCGTGGGTGGTATCGACAGCGGCGCGGCGGCCCTGGCCAAGCGCGAAGCCGGGGCCGACCTGGTGCAGCTCTATTCGGGCTTCATCTACCGCGGCCCGGCGCTGGTAGGCGAATGTGCGCGGGCCCTGCGTGACGCTGCCTGAGCCGGCCCGCCCGCACGCAAAAAGCCCGCGGCTTGCCGCGGGCTTGAGGAAGCGTGAACCTCGCTAGGATCGGGTTGATCGGGTTGCGGGTTCACACCACCATGGGGTTCTTGTGGATGCCGGAGACACCGGTCATGCCGGCCCAATGATCCCCACGACCTTCACGCCAACCGCTCATCCAGTATTCGCGAAGATTGACGTCCTGGCTGGGACAGTCATCGCGGGAGCGACCTGAGACACCTGCCTTGTAGCCATGCGTATAGGCACGCTGGAAGCGATCACGTTTCTGTCGTTTCATTGGACTACCTCTTGATAAGGTACCTGACTGGCTCGGAGAGTAAAGCGGGCCGAGCCGTAACGTGCCTCGGGTCCAGTATCTGGAAAGGCTGACCCGATGACAGGAAACGCATGCGTGTTCTCAGTAGCTACTGTCCTATTGATAGCCCATCGCGATCCGGGTTGTCGACCATCGATTTGTAACAGCTCGTTCACCTGCCTGACATGGCACACATTTACCCTTCTGCCTCCGCGGTGATTGCCGATGAATCCGACCCTATCCACGTCCTCCCTTGATCTGTTGGTGACCTGTCCCCGCGGCCTCGAGGAGCTGCTGGCCGAGGAGCTGGCGGCCCTTGGTGCCGCGCCCGGCAAGAGCACCGTGGGGGCGGTGAACGCCCGGGCAGACCTGGCCACGGCCTATCGGCTCTGCCTGTGGTCGCGCCTGGCCAACCGGGTCATCCTGTGCCTGGCCCGGGAGGAGGGCGTGAACACTCCCGACCGGCTGCGGGAGGTGGTGGCCGCGCTACCCTGGGAGCAGCACTTGCCGCTCGGGGCCAGCCTGGCGGTGGACTTCCACGGTCGCAGCGAGGAGATCCGCCACACCCGCTTCGGCGCCCAGACGGTCAAGGACGGCGTGGTGGATCGCCTGCAGGCCCGGGAGTTGCCGCGTCCCACGGTGGATCTCAAGCAGCCCGACATGCGCCTCTACGCCAATCTCCATCGCGGCCGCCTGGTGGTGGGTATCGATTTCTCCGGCGAGAGCCTGCACCGTCGTGGCTATCGTCGCGACGTGGGACATGCGCCGCTCAAGGAGAACCTGGCCGCGGCCCTGCTGGTGCGTGCCGGCTGGCCCGAACTGGCCCGCCAGGGGGCGCCGCTGGTGGACCCGCTGTGCGGCGCCGGGACCCTGTTGATCGAGGCGGCACTGATGGCCGCCGACATGGCGCCCAACCTGGCCCGTGAACGCTTTGGCTTCCTCGGCTGGGCGGAGCACGACGAGGCGACCTGGCGCGAGCTCAGGCGCGAGGCCGAGGCGCGGGCCAGCATCGGTCGCAAGCGCTGCCGCTGCCGGATCTTCGGCTTCGACCAGAGCCCGGCGGCGCTCGCCGCGGCCAAGGCCAACGCCATGCGCGCCGGCATCCCGGCGCTGATCGAGCTCCAGGGGGCGGGGCTCGCCGAGCTGGCCCGACCGCAAGGTCTCGAGCCGGCGCCGGCGGGCCTGGTGATCACCAACCCACCCTACGGCGAGCGCCTCGGCGAGTTGCCGGAGCTGGTGACCCTCTACGCCCGACTCGGCGAGCGGGTACGCGCCGCCTTCCCTGGCTGGACGCTTGCGGTGTTCACCGGCAACCCCGACCTCGGCCACCGCATCGGCCTGCGGGCCCACAAGCAGTACGCGCTGCGCAACGGCCCCCTGGAGGCGAAGCTGCTGCTGATGGCGGTGCCCGAGCCGGAGGACGAGGCGGCGGCCGCGCGGCCGTCCCGCTCGGAGGGGGCGCAGATGTTTGCCAATCGACTGGAGAAGAACCGCAAGCGGCTGAAGAAGTGGCTCAAGAAGAGCGGCGAGAGCTGCTACCGCCTCTACGATGCCGATATGCCGGAGTATGCGGTGGCGGTGGACGTCTACGCTGGCTGGGTGCATGTGCAGGAGTATGCCGCCCCCAAGTCGGTGGATGCCGGTCACGCCCAGAAGCGGCTCTTCGAGGCGCTGGCGGTGATTCCCGAGGTGCTCGAGGTGGACCCGGGGCGGGTCGTGGTCAAGCGACGCCAGCGCCAGAGCGGACGGGACCAGTACCAGAAGCAGGCCGCCACCGGCGAGCGCTTCGAGGGGCACGAGGGGCCGGCCAGGCTGTGGATCAATCTGCGCGACTACCTGGATACCGGGCTCTTCCTCGACCACCGGCCGGTGCGCCGGATGCTCGCCGAGATGGCCGCGGGCAAGCGCTTCCTCAACCTGTTCTGCTATACCGGGGCGGCCACCGTGCAGGCGGCCCTGGGGCGCGGCGTCGAGGGGGGCGCGGTGGAGAGCGTCAGCGTCGATCTCTCCAACACCTACCTGCAGTGGGCCCGGGACAACTTCGCCCTCAACCGTCTCGACCCCGGCCGGCATCGCGTGGTGCGCGACGACTGCCTGCGCTGGCTGCAGAGCGCCCGCGCCGAATTCGACCTGATCTTCATGGACCCGCCGACCTTCTCCAACTCGAAGAAGATGGAGGACACCCTGGATATCCAGCGCGACCACGGCCGGCTGGTGCGCCTGGCCATGGCGCGCCTGGCCGCGGGGGGGACCCTGGTGTTTTCCAACAACCAGCGTCGCTTCAAGCTGGACGCCGACCTGGCGGAACACTATGCGGTGGAGGATATCTCGGCGAAGACCTTCGACCCCGATTTTTCAAGGAAGCCCGACCTGCACCACGTCTTCCTGATTCGCCACCGGGAGGCCTCATGATCCGCCTCACCCTCTATACCACCCTGGGCTGCCACCTCTGCCAGCAGCTGGAGGGCCTGCTGGCCCGGCTGTGTCGCGAGCCGGTCGCCCTGGAGCGGGTGGAGATCAGCGAGGATGACGCCCTGATGGCGCGCTACGGGGTGCGAATCCCGGTGCTCGCCGATGGCGAGGGCCACGAGCTCGATCGCGGCTTCGAGCCCGAGCGGCTCGCCGCCTGGCTCGAGGCGCGGGGCTGGCGGGATGATGACGCCTGGCAGCAGTTGCAGCTCAGCGGGGAGGGCATGGATAGTGAGGCCAGGGCGGCGGTGACCCGGAACGGGAGGCGCTATCTGGGATGACCCCGTACGCTTACGGCTCCAGCAGCGACAGCTGACTGACCGCCTCGCGACCCTCGGGGCTGTGGTCCTCCACCTCCAGCACCTTGCGAAAGCCCCGGGAAGCCTGGATGGTGGCCTCGTCGGCCAGCCACATCATCGCCTGGTCGCGCTCGTCGGCCAGCTGGTGCTTGAGGCCGCCGAACTGGGTGCCGATCTGGCCCCAGGCGCGGCTGAATATCCAGTCACCGAACATGTCCTGGTGGATATGCACCAACACATAGTCATGGTCGGTTTCCCAGCGAATGATCATCGAGGCTCCTGGCGCGCAGAGGCTCCCCGCGGCGGTGGGGGAGTGGTAGGTTGGTGCGTATTGTAATCACCTGAGAAGTGGGAACAAGAGACCATGCGAATCCTTGTCGACGCCAATGTGCCCGCCGCCGACGCCTGTTTCGGGGCGCTGGGGGAGGTGGTGCGTCGCCCGGGGCGCGAGATCGCCCCCGCCGACCTGCGCGATGCCGATGTCCTGGTGGTGCGCTCGATCACCCGGGTCGATGCGGCGTTGCTCGCCGAGGCGCGGGGTCTGCGCTTCGTGGGCACCTGCACCATCGGCACCGACCATGTCGATACCCGGCTGCTGGCCGAGCGTGGCATCGCCTTCGCCAGCGCCCCGGGCTGCAACGCCGAGGCGGTGGTCGACCATGTGCTGGTGAGCCTCGCGACCCTGGCCGAGCGCCAGGGCTGGCGGCTGGCCGAGCGCCGGGTGGGGGTGGTCGGCGCCGGCAACGTGGGCGGGCGGCTGCTTCGCCGCCTCGCGGCCATGGGCATCGACTGCCTGGCCTGCGACCCGCCCAGGGAGGAGCGCGAGGGGGGCGATGGCTTCGTCGATCTGGAGTCGCTGATCGACGAATGCGATGTGCTCTGCCTGCACACCCCCCTGGTGCGCGAAGGCCCCCACGCCACCCACCACCTGCTCGATGCCGAGCGCATCGCCGCCCTGGCGCCGGGGACGGTGCTGCTCAATGCCGGGCGCGGTGACTGCCTCGATGGCCAGGCGCTGCGTGCGCGCCTGGCGGGGCAGGGGGATATCGCGGCGATCCTCGATGTCTGGGAGGGGGAGCCCGGCATCGACGCCGCGCTGCGTGACCTCGCCGAGCTCGCCACCCCGCATGTCGCCGGCTACAGCCTGGATGGCAAGCTGCGCGGCACCCATATGATCTATCGGGCGCTGTGCCGGGCCTTCGGCCTGCCGTGCCGGGTCGGCCTCGATGAGCTGCTGCCTGCGCCCCCGCTCGCTCGTCTCGAGCTCGGCCCGGGCCTCTCCGCCGAGGAGGCATTGCGCCTGGCGATGCGCACCGTCTACGACCCACGCCGCGACCACGACGCCCTGTGTCGCGAGGGCCGCCGCCAGGGCATGGCCGCCGGTTTCGATGCCTGCCGGGCGGCCTATCCGCTGCGCCGGGAGTTCGCCACCCTCGAGGTGGCGCTGCCGGAAGCGGAGGCGCAGGTGGCGGGGTGGTTCACGGGGGCGGGATTTCGGGTCACCACTGCCTAGCCCGACGGGAGGAGTGGAAACACAAGCGGGCCCGCCGATTGGCGGGCCCGCTGCGTGTGTCGCTCACGAGTCAATCGTTACTCGCGGTAGGCGGCCTCCTTGAGGGCGCGGATGCGATCATCCAGGGGAGGGTGGCTGGCAAAGAGTTTCTCCACCAGTGAGCGGGTCTGGCCCTTGGTGATGGCCATGGCACGCAAGGTATCGGGCATCTGGTCGGGCAGTTCGGTCTCGGCCTTGAGGCGAGCGAGGGCGTTGATCATGGCGCCGGAGCCCGCCAGCTTGGCACCGGCGGCGTCGGCGCGATACTCGCGGAAGCGCGAGAACCAGGCGACGATGGCCGAGGCGGCGATGCCGAACACGACCTCGGCCACCATGACCACCGCGAAGTAGCCCATGAAGCCCAGGCCGCCCTCGCCGTCGCTGCGGCTCTTCAGGAAGCCGTCGACCAGATGGGCCACCACCCGGGCGAAGAACATCACGAAGGTGTTCACCACGCCCTGGATCAGCGCCAGGGTGACCATGTCGCCGTTGGCCACGTGGCCGATCTCGTGGGCCAGCACCGCGCGCACCTCCTCGGGGCGCATGCGGTTGAGCAGGCCGGCGGAGACCGCCACCAGGGCGTCATCCTTGTTCCAGCCGGTGGCGAAGGCGTTGGACTGCTGGGCCGGGAAGATGCCGACCTCCGGGGTCTTGATGCCGGCATCCCGGGCCAGCTCCGCCACGGTGTCTACCAGCCACTTCTCGGTGGCATTCGACGGCGTCTCGATCACCACGGTGCCGGTGCCGCGCTTGGCCATCCACTTGGAGATGAACAGCGAGATCATCGAGCCGGCCATGCCGAAGATGAAGCAGAAGATCAGCAGGCTCTGGAAGTTGATCCCCTGGTCGCTCAGATAGCCCTCCACGCCCAGCAGGCGCAGGGTGATGCTGGCCACCAGCAGTACCGCCAGGTTGGTGGCCAGGAAGAGCAGGATTCGCATCATGTCGGTGGGTCTCCATCGATCATCGAAAGGGGGCCGCCCGGACGGGCGGCATGCACAAGCCGTTGCTTAGATACGGTCGGGCGGCGAGGGTTTCAAGCGCCGCTACTGGCGGTAGCGCGACAGGAAGCGGGCGAAGCGGTCCAGGGCATCGCCGAGCTGGTCGGCCCAGGGCAGGGTGACGATGCGCACGTGGTCGGGCTCCGGCCAGTTGAAGGCGGTGCCCTGGACCAGCAGGATCTTCTCCTGGAGCAGCAGGTCGAGCACCATCTGCTGGTCGTCCTGGATATTGAACACCTTGGGGTCCAGGCGCGGGAAGGCGTAGAGCGCGCCCTTGGGCTTCACGCAGCTGACCCCGGGGATGGCGTTGAGCTTCTCGAAGGTGATGTCGCGCTGGGCCAGCAGGCGCCCGCCGGGCAGGATCAGGTCGTTGATCGACTGGTAGCCGCCCAGTGCGGTCTGGATGGCGTGCTGGGCCGGCACATTGGCGCACAGGCGCATCGAGGCGAGCATGGTCAGCCCCTGGATGAAGTCGGCGGCGCGCTGCTTGGCGATGTTGCCGGAGAGGATCATCCAGCCGGAGCGGAAGCCGGCGCAGCGGTAGCTCTTGGAGAGCCCGTTCATGGTCACCACCAGCTGGTCCTCGCCGGCAAGTGCCCCGGTGGAGACGTGCTCCACGTCGTCGTAGAGGATCTTGTCGTAGATCTCGTCGGAGAACACCACCAGGTCGTGCTGGCGGGCGATCTCGAGCAGCTCGCGCACCACTTCCGGCGGGTAGACGGCGCCGGTGGGGTTGTTGGGATTGATGATCACGATGGCCCGGGTGTGGGCGGTGATCTTGGCGCGGATATTGTCCAGGTCCGGCGCCCAGCCCGCCTGCTCGTCGCACAGGTAGTGCACGGCATGGCCGCCGGAGAGGTTGGCCGCGGCGGTCCACAGCGGGTAGTCCGGGGCCGGGATCAGCACCTCGTCGCCGTCGTTGAGCAGCGCCTGCAGGGCCATCACGATCAGCTCTGAGACACCGTTGCCGATGTAGATGTCCTCGATGCCGACGCCCGGGATCTCGCGGCGCTGGCACTCCTGCATGATCGCCTTGCGCGCCGAGTAGAGGCCCTTGGAGTCGCAGTAGCCCTGGGCGGTCGGCAGGTTGCGCATCACGTCCTGGAGGATCTCCTCCGGCGCCTCGAAGCCGAACGGGGCGGGGTTGCCGATGTTGAGCTTCAGGATGCGCTGGCCTTCCTCTTCCAGGCGCTTGGCGTGGTCGAGCACCGGGCCGCGGATGTCGTAGCAGACGTTGTGCAGCTTGTGCGATTTGCGGATCGGGGTGGTGTCCATGTCGTTCGGTGTCCAGGTCGGCGAGGGCGATAGGATTATGCGTTGTGCGGGGGCACGGCGTCATCGGCCCCGTCCGGCTCGATGACAGGCTCGGGCGGGATATCCGCCGGAGTCTCCAGGGTCAGGCGGCCGAGCTTGCCGTCGCGCAGCTCATGCAGCAGCACCTCGGCGCCGCGGTGCAGGTCCACCTCGCCGCCGGAGCGCAGGCCGCCGCGCCGGGCGGCGATTTCGGCCAGTATCGCGTGGCCGTCGAAACCGGCCACGGCGAGAAGGTCCACGCGCAGCGGGCCGTCGGCCTCGACCCGGTCCGCCTCGGGATGGGGCGTATAGGCCGGCAGCGCCTTGAGCCGGTAGCGGGCGGTGAGCGCCTCGGGATAGCGACGGGCCAGCTCGGCGGCGGCGACCACCGCCACGTCCACATAGTCGATGGCGGTGTCGCGGATGGCGCCGCTGGCCGCCAGGCGGTAGGCGCTGGCCTGGTCCTCGATCTTGGGCCACAGCACCCCGGGGGTGTCGATCAGCGCCACGCGCCCGCCGATGCGTACCTTCTGCTGGCGCTTGGTGACCGCGGGCTCGTTGCCGGTCTTGGCGATGCTCTTGCCGGCCAGGCCGTTGATGAGGGTCGACTTGCCGACATTGGGAATGCCCATCACCATCACCCGCACGTCGCGGTCGGCGCGGACCGCCCCGGCGAGCTCGTGGCAGAGCCGGGGGATGCGCTTGAGCTCCCGGGCCTGAGTGGTGGTCACGGCCAGGGCGCGGGTATCGGGCTGGGCGTCGAAATGGGCCACCCACTCCCGGGTGCGCTCCGGGTCGGCCAGGTCGGCGCGGGAGAGGATCTTGAGCACCGGCTTGTGGCGGGTGAGCTCGGCGAGCATGGGGTTGGCGCTGGAGTAGGGCAGGCGGGCGTCGAGGACCTCGACCACCACGTCGATCTCCGGCAGCGCCTCGGTGATCTGGCGCCGCGCCTTGTTCATGTGTCCCGGGTACCAACCGAGCATGGACCTCTCCTGCCTTCAAAAGAATCGGCCGCCCATCTTAGCAGATGCGCGGCCGCGGCAGGATGGAACGAAGGCGATTGCGAGGGCTACTCCCCGGCGTGGAAGTCCAGCGCCACGGCGTTGATGCAGTAGCGCAGGCCGGTGGTGTCGGTCGGGCCATCGGGGAAGACGTGGCCGAGGTGAGCGTTGCAGCGCGCGCAGGTCACCTCGGTGCGCCGCATGCCGTGGGCGGTGTCGAGATGCTCCGCGATACAGGACGGAGTCATGGGCCGATCGAAGCTCGGCCAGCCGCAGCCGGCGTCGAACTTGTGCTCGTTCTCGAACAGCGGGGCGTTGCAGCAGACGCAGTGGTAGATGCCGTGCTCGTCGGTGACCCGGCAGTCGCCGCTGAAGGGCGGCTCGGTGCCCTTCTCGCGGGTAACGCGGTACTGCTCGGGGGTCAGCTGCTCGCGCCATTCGGCGTCGGTCTTGTCGATCTTCCAGGGCATGGCGGCTCTCCTTGTCGTCGAGGCAATGACCCTATTGTGGCACGCAGCGGGCATGGTGGGGGAGTCCCGGCCGCGGCGGCGGTCACGCCGCCTCAACGCAGGCGCCCCCGGTGGCGTGCCGGGGGCGTGAGGGGCAGGAGGCAAGCAGCGGGGCTCAGACGTTGAAGCGGAAGTGGATCACGTCGCCGTCCTTGACGATGTACTCCTTGCCCTCCAGCCGCCACTTGCCGGCGTCCTTGGCGCCCTGCTCGCCGCCCAGCGAGACGAAGTCGTCGTAAGCGATGACCTCGGCGCGGATGAAGCCCTTCTGGAAGTCGGTGTGGATCACCCCGGCGGCCTCGGGGGCGGTGGCGCCCAACTTCACGGTCCAGGCGCGGACCTCCTTCACGCCGGCGGTGAAGTAGGTCTGCAGGCCGAGCAGCGCGTAGCCGGCACGGATGACGCGGTCGAGCCCCGGCTCCTGCATGCCCATCTCGTCGAGGAACATGGCGCGCTCCTCGTCATCGAGCTCGGCGATCTCGGCCTCGAGCTGGTTGCATACCGGCACCACCACGGCGCCCTCCGCCTCGGCGATCTCGCGGACCACGTCGAGGTAGGGGTTGTCCTCGAAGCCATCCTCGTTGACGTTGGCGATGTACATGGTGGGCTTGAGGGTCAGGAAGCCGAACCCCTTGAGCTGGTGCTGCTCGTCGTCGGTGAGCTCGAAACTCCGCAGCGGCATGCCCTCGGCCAGATGGGGCTGGATGCGCTCGAGGATCGCCTTGGTGGCGATGGCCTCCTTGTCGCCGCCCTTGGCCACGCGCACCAGGCGCTGGATGGCGCGCTCCACGGTGTCGAGGTCGGCCAGCGCCAGCTCCATGTTGATGATCTCGATATCGGCCTGCGGGTCGACCTGGTTGGCGACGTGAATGACGTTGTCGTTCTCGAAGCAGCGCACCACATGGGCGATGGCCTGGGTCTCGCGGATATTGGCCAGGAACTTGTTGCCCAGCCCCTCACCCTTGGAGGCGCCGGCGACCAGGCCGGCGATGTCCACGAACTCCATGGTGGTGGGCAGCACCTTCTGCGGCTTGACGATCTCCGCCAGGGCGTCGAGGCGCGGGTCGGGCATCGGCACGATGCCGACGTTGGGCTCGATGGTGCAGAAGGGGAAGTTCTCGGCGTCGATGCCGGACTTGGTCAGGGCGTTGAAGAGGGTCGACTTGCCGACATTGGGCAGGCCGACGATACCGCAGTTGAAACCCATGGGAGTGTCCTGGAATGCGTGTTCGCGAGTGGAGAGTGGCGACTATTCTACCCGACTAGCGGGCAAGCTATAAGCGGGAAGAGCGCCGCTGCGCGGCTGGAAGCCGGAAGAAGGGCGGTTTCGCCTGCTCGGGTGCTCATGATGCCTTGAGCTTCGCGCTGGCTTTTCCGCCTCAGGCGGAAAAGCTGTGCAGCCGGTTCATGGCCTTCGCCCACTCGCCGTCGAGGGCGTCGGGCAGGGTGGCCAGGCATTCACCGATGGCGGCCTCGATGGCGGTGTGTTCGGCCTTGCCGGGGCGACCCAGCACGTAGTTCGTCACCTGGCGAGAGTCCCCGGGGTGACCGATGCCGAGGCGCAGGCGGTGGAAGCCGCGCTCGTTGCCCAGCGCGCTTGCGATGTCGCGCAGCCCGTTATGGCCGCCGTGGCCGCCGCCAGTCTTGTAGCGGGCGGTCCCGGGGGGCAGGTCCAGCTCGTCGTGGGCCACCAGCAGCTCATCCGGTGCCAGCTTGAAGAACTGGCAGAGGGCGGCCACCGCACCGCCGCTGCGGTTCATGAAGGTGGTGGGGTTGAGCAGGTGGAGGTCACGTCCCTCGAACTGGACCCTGGCATGCAGGCCCAGAAACTTGCGGTCGGCGCGCAGTTCGCCGCCGGCGCGGCGAGCCACGGCCTCCACCAACCAGGCGCCGGCGTTGTGGCGGGTGGCCTCGTAGTCGGCGCCGGGGTTGCCCAGTCCGATGATCGCTCTGACCTGACTCATGTATTACCTCCAAAAAAAATCAAGCGCCGGGGCGCTTGATCATCGGCAGGAGGGCCGCGCCAGGCGCGGCCCCTGAGCGGGTGAGGATCACTCCTCGCCCTTCTCGCCTTCTTCCTCGCCCTCGGCGGCGTCACCTTCGTCTTCCGCGGCGCGCACCTTCGGCTTGCTGATGCTGAGCACGGCATTGTCGTGGTCTTCACCATGGGTCAGATCGACCAGGGTGACACCGGCCGGCAGGCTCAGGTCGGAGAGGTGCAGGGTGGTGCCCAGCGCGATCTCGGAGATGTCGACTTCCAGGTAGTCGGGCAGGTCCTTGGGCAGACAGCTCACCTGGACCTCGTTGGCCAGCACGTGCAGCTCGCCATCTTCGTCCTTGATGCCCTTGCACTTGTCCTCGCCCACCACGTGCAGCGGCACGTTCAGGGTGATCTCGTGGGTGGCATCCACACGCAGGAAGTCGGCGTGGGTGACCAGCTGCTTGAAGGGGTGACGCTGCAGGTCACGCACCACCACCTGCTCGCTCTTGCCGTCGACCACCAGGTTGAGAATGGAGGAGAAGAAGGACTCCTCCTCGATCGCCTTGTAGAAGGCGGACTTCTCGACGGAGATCGGCTGGGGCTCCTTCTCACCACCATAGATGATGGCGGGAACCTGCTCGTTCGCACGACGCAGGCGGCGGCTCGCACCTTTCCCCAGGTCGTTACGAACGCTGGCGTTAAGGGTAAAATCGGACATGGAATTGCCTCTTGCTTGAAGTAGGAAAGCGTCAGGGACCGCGACCAGAGCCCTGACGCTTCCGGATGCCCCGAAGGGCGCTTTCCGGCGCCTGTTAGTGGAACATGGCGCTGACGGATTCCTCGTTGCTCACCCGACGGATCGCCTCGGCGATCAGGCCGGCGACGCTCAGCTGGCGGATCCTGCCGCTGCGGCGCGCGGTATCGGAGAGCGGAATGGTGTCGGTGACCACCACCTCGTCGAGCACCGAACCGGTGATGTTGTCGACCGCCGGGCCCGAGAGGATGGGGTGGGTGGCGTAGGCCACCACGCGCTCGGCGCCGTGGTCCTTGAGCGCCTCGCCGGCCTTGCACAGGGTACCGGCGGTATCGATCATGTCGTCCACCACCACGCAGTTGCGTCCCTCGATCTCGCCGATGATATGCATCACCTGGGCCTGGTTGGCCGCGGGACGACGCTTGTCGATGATGGCGAGGTCGGCGTTGAGCTGCTTGGCGATGGCACGGGCGCGCACCACGCCGCCCACGTCGGGGGAGACCACCACCAGGTTCTCGTAGTTCTGGCGCTCGATGTCGTCGAGCAGGATCGGCGAGCCGTAGACGTTGTCCACCGGCACGTCGAAGAAGCCCTGGATCTGGTCGGCATGGAGGTCCATGGTCATCACCCGGTCGACGCCGGCCTTGACCATCATGTCGGCGACGATCTTGGCCGAGATCGGCACGCGGGCGGAGCGCACGCGGCGGTCCTGACGGGCATAGCCGTAGTAGGGCACCACCGCCGTGATCCTGGTGGCCGAGGCCCGGCGCAGGGCGTCGATCATCAGGATCAGTTCCATCAGGTTGTCATTGGTCGGCGCACAGGTGGACTGCAGGACGAAGACATCCTTGCCGCGCACGTTCTCGTTGATCTCGACCGCGATCTCGCCGTCGCTGAACTGGCCGACCGTGGCGTTGCCCTGACGGGTGTCCAGACTCTCGGCGATCTTGCGGGCGAGTTCGGGATTGGCGTTCCCGGCGAAAACCATCAATTTTGACACGCGCGGCCACCTATGCAGTGTGTTGGGTCATCGGGGGTTCGGATCGGGGTGTGATCAGCGATCCAGAGCGTCATGCAGTGGAGAGCGGTTCAAGCCGCGGGCCTTGAAGGCCTGCCAGCGGCCGTCGATCTCGGTCAGCAGCCGGTCGGCCTCCCGCTCGTCAGCCAGGCTGGCGAAGACGCATGCACCCGTGCCGGTCAGCATGGTCGGGGCTCGTCGTGCCAGCCAGTCCAGGGTTGCGGCGACCGGCGGATAGAGTGATCTGACCGTGGCCTCGCAGTCGTTGCGCCAGCTGGACGCTCCCCCCTGCAGGGCGCGCGCCATGGTAATCGGGGGGGTGTGGCGTGTCAATTCGGGAGCCCGGAATACCGCCGGGGTGGCCACCTCGATGCCGGGGTGGACCACCACGAACCAGGGCGTGTCGAGATCCACCGGAGTGAGGCGCTCGCCGACCCCTTCGGCCCAGGCGGCATGGCCGCGCACGAAGACCGGGACATCGGCACCGAGCGCCAGGCCCAGCTCGGCGAGGTGGTCGAGGGACAGTCCCAGCCCCCAGAGGGCGTCGAGGCCCAGCAGGACGGTGGCGGCATCCGAACTGCCACCGCCCAGGCCGCCGCCCATGGGCAGGTGCTTCTCCAGGTGGATGTCGGCACCCAGCGGACAGCCGCTCTCGGCCTGGAGCCGGCGTGCCGCACGCACGATCAGGTTCTGGTCATGGGGCACGCCGGGAATCCCCGGCGCAAGCCGGATATTGCCGTCCTCGCGCAGGGCCAGGCGCAGGGTGTCGCCGTGATCGAGAAACTGGAACAGCGTCTGCAGCTCGTGGTAGCCGTCCGCGCGTTGCCCGGTGATATGCAGCAGGCGGTTGAGCTTGGCGGGAGCGGGCAGGACCAGCGGCCTGGCGGGTGTCGCGATCATGCTGGCGTCGCCTTGCTCACTCATCGACGACGGGGCGCCATTCGTTGACCACCAGGGTCACGCGCAGCTCGCCGTAGCTCATCACCAGGCGACGCGGCAGCCACAGGCCGTCGGTGCGGGTCCAGTCGCGGTAGTCGACCTCCCAGCCATCCTGCTCGAGGCGAGCCGGGAAGCCCAGTTCGTCCTCCTCCAGGCGATGCTCGCTGCCGTCGCCGGGCAGGCCGCGAATCCAGTCCGACAGCGCGCCCAGCGGCAGCGACCAGCCCAGCTGCTGCTCCATCAGCGCCTCGGGAGTCGCGGCCTCGAAGCGCCCCTCCGAGGTGGTCAGCGAGAAGCGTCCCTCGCGGCCCTCCAGGGTGCTGCGACCGCTGCCGAAGGGGCCGCTGATCAGCAGGCGGTAGTAGTGGGGATGCTGGCTCCAGTCGAGGTTAGCGCTGGTGGAGTCCTCGGGGGTGCGCAGCCCGGCCTTGCCGGCCAGCTGCCAGGTGTCCAGTGCCTCGATGCGCGCCTGCTGGGCCTGCCATTGCCCCGGGCCCCGCTCCCCCATGGGCAGCGGCGCCTGGCGGGCGCAGCCGGCGGCCAGGGCCATCAACAGCAGGGTGGCGGTGAGTCGAAGCGGGTGTCGGCGTGGCATGGCGGTCTCGGGCTCGGTTGTGTGTGTCATCGCGGGGCAATGTCGGGGATGCGTTGCAGCAGGTCGTCAATCAGCGGCCGGTCGTCGAAGCGCTCGAGGGCCTCGCGGACCAGTTCGCGGGCCTCTTCGTGGCGGCCCAGGGCCCACAGTACCTCGGCCAGGTGGGCGGCGATCTCCTGGTCGGGCATGGCGCGATAGGCGCGCTCGAGCCAGGGCAGGGCACCCTGGGGGTCGCCCTCGCGGTAGTGGACCCAGCCCAGGCTGTCGAGGATGGCGGGGCTGTCGGGCTCGATGGCATGGGCGCGCTCTACCAGTTCGCGGGCCTCCGCAAGACGGTCCTCGGGCCCCTGGTCGGCGAGGGTGTAGCCCAGGGCATTGAGGGCCATGGCGTTGTCGGGGTTGCGCTCGATGATGCGCCCGAGGTCGCGCTCCATGCCCGCCAGGTCGCCCGCCTCCCAGGCGCGCATCCCGCGCAGGTAGAGCAGCTGCTCGTCGTTGGGGGTGCGCGCCAGTTCGCGGTCGAGCAGGACGTCGGCGTCCTCGACGAGCCCCTCGCGGTCGAGCAGCTCGACCTCCAGGGAGACCAGGTCGCCGAATGCGTCGTCGTGGCGCAGCCGCTCGACGCGCAGGAAGGCGCGGGCATCATCCAGCCGGTCATCCTCGACCAGCATCTCGGCGGCCCGGAGTCGGCTGAGCAGGAAACCCTGCTCCGGCGGCACCTGACGGTAATAGAGGAGGGCGTTGTCGATCTCGCCCTCGGCGCGGGCGATATCGCCCAGCAGCAGGAAGGCGTCCGCCGGGGGCTCGGGGGCGTCCACCAGTGGCAACAGCAGGCGTCGTGCCGGCTCGAGGTGCCCTTCGTCCAGATAGAGGCGGGCCAGGCCGATGGTCAGCGCGCTGTCGCCGGTATGCTCCTCGAGCAGGGCGTCGGTCTGCGCCTCGGCGGCGGCGACGTTGCCCAGGCGCAGCTCGCTCTGGGCCAGCAGCAGGATGAAGCGCGCATCGCCGGGGGAGACCTCGAGGCCGCGGCGCGCAGCGGCGCGGGCAGCGCGCGGGTCTTCCGCTTCCTGGGCCAGCCGGGCGCGGGTCAGCCACAGTGCGGGAAGCTCGGGGGCGCGGGCGCCCAGGCGGTCGAGGCGTCGCTCGGCGGCGGCGGTCTCGCCGATGGCCACCTCGAGCAGCGCGGTGGCGAGCTCGGCGTCATGGCGGCGGGCATCCTCGGGCGCCGTGGCCAGGTAGTCGCGCAGCCTGGTGAGCAGCGGGGCCGGGTCGGCGTTGGCGGCCAGGGCGGATTCGATCAGCGGCGAGATCTCGCTGTCGCCGCCGTCCCGGACCAGCGCCAGGCGCTGGCGCAGCGCTTCGTCCCAGTCTCCGCGCTGCACGGCGAGGCCGGCCAGCAGCCGAGCCGGCGCGGGGCTGTCGGGCGCCAGCCCCTGCCACTCCCGGGCGGCTCGGTCGAGCAGTTCGCGTTCGTTGCCGAAGCTGGCGGCCAGTGCGGCCCGCTCCGCCAGGCCGGCGCTGCGGTAGCGTTCACTGGCGGTGAGATAGCCCTCGGCGGCGCGTCGGTAGTCGCCACGCTGGCCGGCCAGCTCCGCGGTGAGCAGGTCGGCCAGCCCTGCGGCGTCGAGGCCGCGCTCGATGGGCGGGGCCCCGGCCAGCGGGTCCTCGATCACCGAGGCTTCGCCGTCGTCGAGGGGCCACGCCTGGCAGCCGGCCAGCAGCAGGGCCAGTGCCGGCATCGCCAGTGGCAGGGAGAACAGGGAGAGCGGGGCGCAGGCCATGGGGGTCTCGCTTGCGGTGCGGTGGCCTCAGCATAACGGCTCGGCAGGCGCGGGCAAAGGCGCAGCGGCGGAGTGCGGCCATCGACTGTCGGCTGTGGTAGAATCCTGGCGCCTCGACAGCGAGGCCGTAACGGCCGCACACCCCACGTTCAAGATGCCCGACGCATGACGCTGCTTGCCCTTGGAATCAATCACCGAACCGCCACCGTGGAGGTGCGCGAACAGGTGGCCTTCGACCCCGCCGTGCTGGATGTCGCGCTGGGCGAGCTGCGCCGCCTGCCCGAGGTCAGGGAGGCGGCCGTCCTCTCTACCTGCAACCGCACCGAGCTCTACTGCGTGACCGAGCCGGAAGGGGAGATGGCCATCCTGGACTGGCTGGGCCGCTTCCATGGCCTGCCGGTCGACGACCTCTCGAAGTGCGCCTACCACTACCTGGACAACGACGCCGCCCGCCACCTGATGCGCGTGGCAGTGGGCCTGGACTCCATGGTGCTGGGCGAGCCGCAGATACTCGGCCAGCTCAAGGACGCCTACCAGGCCAGTCGCGTGGGGCGTGGGCTGGGCAAGGAGCTGGAGTGCCTGTTCCAGCACACCTTCGCCGTGGCCAAGCAGGTACGCACCGAGACCGGCATTGGCCGCAACCCGGTGTCGGTGGCCTATGCGGCGGTGAGCCTGGCGAGCCGCATCTTCGATGACTTCGGCCGCGCCCGGGCGCTGCTGATCGGAGCCGGCGAGACCATCGAGCTGGTGGCCCGCCACCTGGTGGAGGCGGGCGTCAGCCAGCTGACCGTGGCCAACCGCACCCGCGAGCGGGGTGAGCTCCTGGCCGCGCCGCTGGGCGGCCGGGCGATCACCCTGGACGCCATCCCCGATGCCCTGGTGGAGGCCGATATCGTCATCTCCTCCACGGCGGCGCCGCTGCCGATCCTCGGCAAGGGCATGGTGGAGCGGGCGCTGAAGAAGCGCCGCCACCGGCCGATCTTCATGGTCGATATCGCCGTGCCCCGGGATATCGAGCCCGAGGTGGGCCAGCTCGCCGACATCTTCCTGTATACGGTGGATGACCTCCAGGAGGTGATCGCGGAGAACCGCCGCCACCGCCAGGTGGCCGCCGACCAGGCGGAGTCGCTGATCGAGCACGGCGTGGGTGCCTGGCTGCACGAACGCCGCATCCGCAGCGGCGGCGAGCTTATCCACGACTACCGTTCCCGCGGCGAGGGGCTGCGCGACCACTCCCTGGAGCAGGCCCTGGCACGCCTGGGAAGTGGCGAGGATCCCGAGGCCGTGGTGCGGCGCCTGGCCCACCAGCTCACCAATCGGTTGCTGCATGGCCCCACCGTGGCGCTGCGCGAGGCCGCCTCCGCCGAACGCCACGACCTGCTCGAGGCGGCCAGCGTGCTGCTGCTCGAGGCGACTCCCGACAAGACCCGATAGGACCGATTCATGAAAGCTTCCCTGCGTGCGCGTCTCGACGCCTTCGGCGAGCGCTTCGAGGAGCTCACCGCCCTGCTGTCGGAGCCCGAGGTGATCGGCGACCAGGCCCGCTTCCGCGACTACTCCCGTGAATATGCCGAGCTCGAGGCGCTGGTGGAGGCGTGGCGCGAGTATCGCGCCGTGGAGGGCACCCTCGAGGAGGCCGCACAGCTCGCCTCCGACAGCGACCCCGAGATGCGCGAGCTGGCCGAGCTGGAGCTGGCCGAGGGGCGCGAGACGCGCGATGCCCTGGAGGAGACCCTCAAGCGCCTGCTGGTGCCGAAAGACCCCGACGATGGCCGCGGCGTCTTCCTGGAGGTGCGCGCCGGCACCGGCGGTGACGAGGCGGCGCTGTTCGCCGGCGACCTGTTCCGCATGTACTCGCGCTATGCCGAGAAGCACGGCTGGAAGGTAGAGGTGGTCAGCGCCAGCCATGGCGAGCAGGGCGGCTACAAGGAGATCATCGCGCGCATCAAGGGCGAGGGCGCCTATGCCCGGCTCAAGTTCGAGTCCGGCGCCCACCGCGTGCAGCGCGTGCCGGCCACCGAGTCCCAGGGCCGCATCCACACCTCGGCCTGCACCGTGGCGGTGATGCCCGAGGTGGACGCGGTGGGCGACATCGACCTCGACCCGAGCGACCTGCGCGTGGACACCTTCCGCTCCAGCGGCGCGGGTGGCCAGCACGTCAATACCACCGACTCCGCCATCCGCATCACCCACCTGCCCAGCGGCGTGGTCGTCGAGTGCCAGGAGGAGCGCAGCCAGCACAAGAACCGTGCCAAGGCGATGTCGCTGCTCGCCGCCCGCCTCAAGCAGCATGCCGTGGACAGCCAGCGCCAGCAGCAGGCCGATACCCGACGCGGCCTGGTGGGGTCCGGGGATCGCAGCGAGCGCATCCGCACCTACAACTTTCCCCAGGGGCGGGTCACCGACCACCGCATCAACCTCACCCTCTACAAGCTCTCCGAGGTGGTCGGCGGCGAACACCTCGACGAGGTGATCGAGCCCCTGATCCACGAGTACCAGGCGGAACAGCTCGCCGCCCTGCAGCAGGAGGTCTGAGGTGGCGGGCACCACCGCGACCCTCGATGCCCTGCTGGCCGAGGCCGCGGCCCGCCTGGTCGCGGCGGGCTCGCCGTCGGCCCGCCTCGATGCCGAGGTGCTGCTCTGCCACGTGCTGGGCGTCGAGCGTACCTGGCTCTACACCTGGGGCGACCGCCAGGCCGAGGAGGCGCCGACCCGGCGCTTCCGGGCGTTGGTGGCGCGCCGCGAGGCGGGGGAGCCGGTGGCCTACCTCACCGGCGAGCGCGAGTTCTGGGGGCTCGCCCTGGCCACCGCCCCCAGCACCCTGATCCCGCGCCCCGACACCGAGACCCTGGTCGAGGCGGCCCTGGCCCTGGCGGAGGCCACCCGCGGGCGGCTGCTCGACCTGGGCAGCGGGAGCGGCGCCATCGCCCTGGCCTTCGCCAGCGAGCGCCCCGGCTGGCGGGTGCTGGGCCTGGAGCTGCGCCCCGAGGCGGTGGCCCTGGCGCGACACAATGCCGCGCGTCACGCCCTGGCCAACGCCACCTTCCGCGAGAGCGACTGGTTCGCCGCCCTGGCCGGGGAGGACGAGGACGCCCGCTTCGATCTAGTGGTCTCCAACCCGCCCTATATCGCGGCGGACGACCCACACCTGGCCCTTGGCGACGTGCGCTTCGAGCCGCGCTCGGCGCTGGTGGCCGATGACCAGGGCCTGGCCGACCTGCGCTCCCTGGTGAAGGGCGCGCGGGAGTACCTGCTGCCCGGCGGCTGGCTGCTGCTGGAGCATGGCTTTCGCCAGGCCGCGGCGGTACGCGAGGCCCTCGTCGCGGCGGGCTACGCCGAGGTGGCCAGCCGCCGCGACCTGGGCGGCCACGAGCGCATCAGCCTGGGGCGCCAGCCGGCCTGAGTCAGACGAAGCGTTGATAGCCGTGGATGCGAGGGTGTGGTACACCTTCGGTAGAGGATTTTTCCGTTTGCCGCCGTGATGTCGGGTGATTTCCAGTCGATTTCGCTGTCACGACGGCGCTCATGACTCTGCCGACCGGTGCCTGCCATTACAATGAAAGCCAAGACTCGATCCCTCGACCGCATCGACCTCAAGATCCTGCGCTGCCTGCAGGAGAATGCCCGCATCTCCTACGTCGACCTCGCCTCCCAGGTGGGGCTCTCCACCACGCCCTGCCTGGAGCGGGTCAAGCGCCTGGAGCGCGCCGGGGTGATCCGCGGCTATCGCGCCGTGCTCGACCCCCAGGCGCTCAAGGCCAACCTGCTGGTGTTCGTTGAGATCAGCCTGGAGACCCAGTCACCGGCGGTGTTCGACGAGTTTCGCCGCGCCGTGGCGCGTCTGCCCCAGATTCAGGAGTGCCACCTGGTCTCGGGGCAGTTCGACTATATCCTGAAGTGCCGGATCCCCGAGATGTCCGCCTATCGCCAGCTGCTCGGCGACGTGGTGCTGACCCTGCCGGGGGTCAAGGAGTCCAAGAGCTATGTGGTGATGGAGGAGGTCAAGGAGGAGTTCTCCCTGCACGTGCCCGATATCGAGGAGTTCGACGACAAGTGAGCCACGCCATGAATGACCGGGAGCTGCTGCGCTACAGCCGCCAGATCATGCTGGAGTCCATCGACATCGCCGGCCAGGAGCGCCTGCTCGCCGGCCACGCCCTGGTCATCGGCGCCGGCGGGCTCGGCTCGCCGGTGGTGCTGTATCTCGCCGCCGCCGGGGTCGGACGGCTGACCCTGGCCGACGCCGATGAGGTCGAGCTCTCCAACCTGCAGCGCCAGATCGCCCACGGCGAGGCAGACCTGCGGCGCAACAAGGCCGAATCGGCCCGGGAGGCGGCGCTGGCGCTCAATCCGGGGTGTCGCATCGAGACCCTTGCGACGCACCTGGAGGGGGAGGGCATGGCCGCGGCGGTGGCCGCCGCCGACGTGGTGCTCGATTGCACCGACCGCTTCTCCAGCCGCTATGCGATCAACGCCGCCTGCCGCGCGGCCGGCGTGCCGCTGGTCTCCGGGGCGGCGATCCGCTTCTCGGGCCAGCTGGCGGTGTTCGACCCCCGCGACCCCGAGTGCCCCTGCTACGCCTGTCTCTATCCCCCGGATGGTCAGGGCGACGAGGCGCTCTCTTGTGCCGAGAGCGGGGTGGTGGCACCGCTGGTGGGGCTGATCGGCAGCTTCCAGGCGCTGGAGGCGGTCAAGCTGCTCAGCGGCGCGGGCACCCCCCATCGGGGGCTCTCCACCTTCGATGGCCTGAGCGGCGAGTGGCGCCGCTTCGAAGTGCCCCGCGACCCGGCCTGCGCCACCTGTGGCGTGTCGGCATCGTGATCGTGATTTCTTGACGCTTTCGGCGCCACGCCGAGCGCCTGTGCGATCGCGACGTACGGCCCTTCATGGCGCAGTGGCGATGCCGGGGCCGGTTGCCTGGGCGTCCGGGAAAGGGGGCTGTGGTGGTTGGGCGTTGTTATTGAATACTTGACATCCACGTGTCGCCTGGTGTCAAACTGATTCCCAGCAGCACCCGTCTTCACAACAACGACAATGGCCACCGGCGCCCAGCGCCCAACCCCGGGGAGCCCGCATGACCGACCACGCCGCACCGCCGAACTCCTGGTACCGCGACTCCATCGCCGTCGACCTCGGCGCCTGCCCGCCCCTCGAGGGCGAGGTGCGCGCCGATGTCTGCGTGGTGGGGGGCGGCATCACCGGCTGCTCGGCGGCGCTCGAGCTGGCCGAGCGCGGCTACTCGGTGGTGCTGCTGGAGGCCGGCGAGATCGGCTACGGGGCCTCGGGGCGCAGCGGCGGCCAGATCCTGCCGGGGCTGGGCACCGACATGGCCAGCGTGGAGAAGGCGCTGGGGCGCGAGGCCGCCCGCGAGATCTGGCAGCTGAGCCGCGAGGCGGTGCGCCTGACCGCCGAACGCATCGAGCGCCACGCCATCCCCTGCGACCTGCAGTGGGGCTACCTGCACGCGGCGGTCAAGCCGCGCCATGTGCGCGAACTGGCCGAGCATCGCGAGCGCATGGCCCGCGACTACGACTATCACGATCTCGAGATGCTCGAGGGCGAGGCGCTGCGCGAACGGGTGGTCTCCGACGCCTATCCCGCCGCCCTGCACGAGCGCGCTGCCGGGCACCTTCACCCGCTCAACTACACCCTGGGCCTGGCCCGTGCCGCCCGCGATGCCGGGGTGGTCATCCATGAACAGAGCGCCGCCGTGGCCATCGAGCGTGGCCAGCCGGCCAGCGTGCGCACCGCCTCCGGCCGGGTCACCGCCGACTTCGTGGTACTGGGCACCAACGCCTACCAGGCGGGGCTGGTACCGGAGCTCTCGGGGCGGGTGATGCGCGCCGCCAACTACATGATCGCCACCGCCCCGCTCAGCGAGGCCCAGGCGGCGCGGGTGCTGCCCCACAACGACGCCCTGTCGGACGCCAACTTCGTGCTCGACTACTACCGCCTCTCCGGCGATCGCCGGCTGATCTACGGCGGCGAGGTGAGCTACGACGGCCGCGAGCCCCCGGGGCTCCAGGCGCGCATGGATGCCAAGATCGCCCGGCTCTTCCCGGTGCTCGAGGGCATTCCCATCGAGTATCGCTGGGGGGGCGACGTGGCCATCACCCTCAATCGCGCGCCGGACTTCGGCCGCCTGGGCGGCAATATCTACTACGCCCAGGGCTACTCCGGTCACGGCATGGCCCTGGCGGGACTGGCCGGGCGGCTGATGGCCGAGGCCATCGCCGGCCAGGCCGAGCGCTTCGATGCCTTCGCCGCCATGCCCCATCGGTGCTTCCCCGGCGGTGCCCGGCTGCGCACCCCGCTGCTGGTGCTGGCCACCACCTTCTACAAGCTGCGCGACCGGCTGTGACGGGGCGACGAGACGTTACCAGACAAGCAGGCATGACACGCAAGACGTTACAACAATAGAGGGCAAGCCCATGACCGACAGCCTGACCCTGGACACCGGCGAGGCCTCGCGAGCCGCGGCCCAGCAAACCGAGAGTGCCGAGCCGACCCGCGAGGCCTCTTCCATCGAGATGCAGGGGCTGCACAAGCGCTTCGGCCGCGACACCGTGGCCCTGGATGGCGTCGACCTGGTCATCGAGGCCGGCGAGTTCTTCACCCTGCTGGGCCCCTCCGGCTGCGGCAAGACCACCCTGCTGCGGATCCTCGCCGGGCTGGAGGAGGCCGATGACGGGCGCCTGGCCATCGGCGGCCGTGACGTCACCGAGACGCCGCCCCACAAGCGTAGCGTCAACACCGTCTTCCAGTCCTATGCGCTCTTCCCGCACCTGTCGGTGCGCGAGAACCTCGCCTTCGGCCTCAAGATGCGCGGCATGCCGCCGGCGGACCGCGAGGCCCGGGTGGCGAAGATCGCCGAGTTCATCCATCTGGGTGACCTGGTGGACCGCCGCGTCGACCAGCTCTCCGGCGGCCAGCGCCAGCGCATCGCCCTGGCCCGGGCACTGGTCAACGAACCGGACGTGCTGCTGCTCGACGAGCCCCTCTCGGCGCTGGACGCCGGCCTGCGCAGCCAACTGCAGGTGGAGCTGCTGCGGGTACAGAAGCGCCTGGGCATGACCTTCGTCTTCGTCACCCACGACCAGCAGGAGGCCATGGTGATGTCCGATCGCATCGCCGTGCTCAACGGCGGGGTGATCCAGCAGGTCGGTCCGCCCCGGGAGGTCTACGAGCATCCGGCCAACGCCTTCGTGGCGCGCTTCATGGGCCACGACAACCTCTACCCGATCAGCGCCCGGGACGGCGACCGGCTGACCACGCCGCTGGGCGTGCTCAGCGCCGAGGCGGCCGGGGAGGGCGGCCTGCTGCTGATCCGCCCCGAGACCCTGGACCTGCTGCCCGGAGAGCCGGCCGGCGACAACCAGCTGCCGGCCACCGTCAGCGAGCGGCTCTACCGCGGCAGCCACGCCGAGTATCGCCTGGAGGTGGGCGAGTCGACGCTGCAGGCCACGCTGAACAACCGCGGCCGGCACCTGCCCGAGGTGGGCGACCGGGTCACCGTCAGGGTGGCCCCGGAAGACCTGGTCACCCTGAGCGAATAAGGAGTCTCCCATGTCCTACGCCGGTGTGACCCCGACGGCCCGCAGCCGGGCCATGGTGCGCGAGAGTCGCCACCTGCTGTTTACCGTCGCCCCCGGGGCGGTCTGGATCCTGCTCTTCCTGGTGCTGCCCAGCGCCTACCTGATGGGCGTGGCCTTCATGACCAACGGCCCCTACGGCCTGCCGCAGATGCCGCTGTCGCTGGCGTCGTTCGAGCGCCTGGCGGGCTTCGGCTTCCTGGGCTGGAGCCCGGGCAATCTCTATACCCTGCTGCGCTCGCTATGGCAGACCCTGATCTCCACCGGGCTGGTGGTGATCGTCGCCTATCCCATCGCCTACTACATCAGCACCTGTCGCGAGAAGTGGCGGCCGATCATGCTGCTGCTGGTGGTGGTGCCCAGCTGGACCAACCAGGTGATCCGCACCTTCGGCTGG
The DNA here is from genome assembly GCF_030708455.1 of Halomonas sp. SSL-5. GTDB lineage: Bacteria > Pseudomonadota > Gammaproteobacteria > Pseudomonadales > Halomonadaceae > Halomonas. The sequence continues at coordinate 201,578 of NZ_JAUYWF010000004.1, read as the reverse complement.
ATGAACCTGCTGGCCCCGGGCACTCCGCTCTCCGGCCTGGCCGAGGGGCTGGGGCTGATCCCGCCCAACATGGGGCTCTACCCCTCCAACTTCGCGGTCACCCTGGGCCTGGTCTATAACTTCCTGCCCTTCATGGTGCTGCCGCTCTACGCCGCCTTCGAGAAGCTCGACACCGCCCAGGTGGAGGCCGCCCAGGACCTCTATGCCTCGCCGCTGCGCGCCTTCTGGCACGCGGTGTTCCCCCAGACCCTGCCGGGGCTGCTGGCCGGCATCGTACTGGTGGCGATTCCCGCCTTCGGCATGTACGTGATCCCCGAGCTGCTCGGCGGCGGCAAGGGCATGATGCTCGGCAATCTGGTGGCCAACCAGTTCTCCGGCGGGGCCAACTGGCCGCTGGGGGCGGCCGGCGCGATCCTGATGCTGATCGCCACCTTCGTGGGGCTCTTTGCCATGCGCCGCATCGGCAAGCGCCTGGGTGGCGGCGAGGAGGTGGTGATATGAGAAAGCGCACGCTCAAGCGCGGCCTGACCGGCTTCTGGTGGTTCACCCTGGCCTTCCTCTACCTGCCGCTGGCCGTGGTGGTCCTGTTCTCTTTCAACGCCTCGAACAGTGCGGCCAGCTTCACCGGCATCTCGCTGCGCTGGTACCGCCAGTTGATGGGCAACGAGGAGATCCTCTCGGCCTTCGCCAACAGCATGGTGCTGGCCATCGTCTCCTCGGTGATCGCGCTGGGCATCGGCTGCCTGATCGGCTACGGCATGTACCGCCACCGGCATCGCAAGCTGGGCTGGCTGATCGTGCTGATCTACCTGCCCATCGTGCTGCCGGATATCGTCTTCGGCATCTCGGAGATGGCCTTCTTCGTGCAGATCCACCGCCTGACCGGGCTCTTCCAGCCGGGGCTGGGCACCATGATCATCGCCCACGTCACCTTCCAGATCCCCTTCGTGGCGCTGATCGTCTACTCGCGTTTCGTGGGCCTGGACCCGACGCTCTTCGAGGCGGCCAAGGATCTCTATGCCACCCCGGTCAAGCGCGTCATCCACTTCATGCTGCCGACCATCAAGCCGGCGCTGATCTCGGCATTCTTCCTCTCCTTCACGCTGTCGGTGGATGACTTCGTGATCAGCTTCTTCACCGCCGGCCCGGAGAGCGCGACCCTGCCCATCTACATCTGGGGCGCGATCAAGAAGGGGGTGTCGCCGGAGATCAACGCCATCGCTACGCTGATGATCGGCGCGGTGGCCATCGCCGCCATCGTCAGCCTGATGTTCAGCCGTCGCCGGCAGGCTTGAGCCGGCACCTCACTCCACGGGGAAACCAGGAGAGTCATCATGACAATCAACAAGACCGTACTTGCCCTGTCCGTCGGCGCCGCGTTGCTTGCCGGCAGCGCCCAGGCCCAGGAGAACAAGCTCTACCTGTTCAACTGGACCGAGTACATGGACCCCGAGATCATCGAGGCCTTCGAGGAGACGTACGACGTCGATGTCGTGCAGAACTACTTCAACTCGCTGCCGGAGATGCTCTCCAAGCTCCAGGCCGGCGGTGTCTCGCAGTACGACATCATCGTGCCCTCCAACTACTACGTGCCGCGGCTGATCGAGACCGGCCTGGTGCAGAAACTCGACAAGTCGAAGATTCCCAACTTCGCCAACGTCATGGAGCAGTTCCAGGACCCGGACTTCGACCCGGGCGCCGAGTACACCGCGCCCTACCAGTGGGGCACCACCGGGGTCGTCTACAACACCGAGACCTTCCCGGACGCGCCCAAGAGCTGGTCGCTGCTGTTCGACCCCGAGGTCAATCCGGAACACCCCTTCGCGCTGATGGGTGACGGCCAGGTCAGCCTGGGCGGCGCCTGCGCCTACCTGGGCCACGGTTACGACTGCACCGACCCCGAGGGCTGGAAGGAGGCCGCCCGCCTGCTGATCGACACCAAGGGGCGCGATACCTTCAGCGGCTTCACCGATGGCACTCCGGCGCTGCAGCAGCTGGCCCGGGGCGTGACCCACGTGGGGCTCTCCTATAACGGCGACTACCTGTTCTTCAAGGACGAGGATCCGGAGACCTTCGCGACGCTGGACTTCATGATCCCCGACGAGGGTGCCGAGATGTGGGTGGACTCGATGATGATCACCTCCGAGGCCCCCAACCCCGACATGGCCCACAAGTTCATCGACTTCATCCTCGATGCCGAGGTGGGCGCCCAGCTCTCGAACTACAACTACTACGCCAGCCCCAATGCCGCCGCCGAGCCCTACCTGGATGAGGTGCTGACCGTGCCGCCGGTGCAGCCCAGCGAGGACGACATGGAGCGCCTGCGCTTCACGCCGAGCCTTGCGGGCGAGTCACTGCAAATCTTCCAGCAGCTCTGGTCGGAGGTTCAGTCTCGCTGAGCGGACGGCCCCCGGCGCGCCGGGGGCCGCCTTACCATGAGCAAGGACATTCCCATGAGTAACCGACAGGAGCAGCCGCTCCTCAACGACTGGTTCCAGAATCACGCTATCACCGAGGTCGAGTGCCTGGTCAGCGACCTGACCGGCATCCTCAAGGGCAAGATCATGCCCGCCGGCAAGTACCTCAACGGCGGGCGGCCGCGCCTGCCCGATTCGATCTTCATCCAGACCGTCACCGGGGGCTATCCCGATGACGAGGACATCCGCTTCTGGAACCCCGCCGAGCGGGACATGGAGCTGGTGCCCGACCCCAAGGCCGTGTTCCTGGTGCCTTGGGCCGAGGATCCCACCGCCCAGATCATCCACGATTGCTACTACCTGACCGGCGAGCCGGTGGAGTTGGCGCCGCGGCATGTGCTCAAGCGGGTGCTTGAGCTCTATGCCAAGCGTGGCTGGACCCCGGTGATCGCCCCCGAGGTGGAGTTCTACCTGGTCAAGACCAACACCGACTCCGACTACCCGCTGGAGCCGCCCATCGGTCGCACCGGCCGCCAGGAGAGCAGCCGGCAGTCCTTCTCCATCGACGCGGTCAACGAGTTCGACCCGCTGTTCGAGGAGATGTACGACTACTGCGAGGCCATGAATCTCGACCTCGATACCCTGATCCACGAAGAGGGGGCCGGCCAGATGGAGGTCAACTTCCAGCACGGTGACCCCCTTGCCCTGGCCGACCAGGTGGTGATGTTCAAGCGCACCCTGCGCGAGACCGCGCTGCGCCACGGCATGTATGCCACCTTCATGGCCAAGCCCATGGCGGGCGAGCCGGGCAGCTCCATGCATATCCACCAGAGCCTGCTTGACTCGAGGGATGGGCACAATGTGTTCGCCGGCGACGACGGCCAGCCCAGCAAGCTGTTCCACCACTTCATCGGCGGCCTGCAGGAGTACCTGCCCGCGGCGATGCCGCTGCTGGCCCCCAACGTCAACTCCTACCGTCGCCTGCTGCGCACCGAGAGCAGCGGCTCGGCGCCGATCAACGTGGAGTGGGGCATGGACAACCGCACCGTGGGGCTGCGGGTGCCGGTCTCCGGCCCCGAGGCTACCCGGGTGGAGAACCGCCTGGCCGGCGCCGACGCCAACCCCTACCTGGTGATGGCGGCCTCGCTGGCCTGCGGCTATCTGGGCATCCTCGGCCAGCTGGAGCCGCGCCCGCCCATGACCGGCTCCGCCTGGTCCGGCGGCCACAAGCTGCCCGACGATATCGGCCCGGCCCTGGACCTGCTGCACGACTGTCAGCCCCTGGCCGATATCCTCGGCGAGCGCTTCACCCACAGCTACCTGGCGGTGAAGCGCGCCGAGCACCGCGCCTACTTCCAGGTGATCAGCTCCTGGGAGCGGGAACACCTCCTGTTGAGGGTCTAAGCCATGACGATCCCGTTCGAGCCCGACCACGCCGCGTCTTGGTACGCCGCCACCGCCAATCCCGCCCCCGAGCGCGGCGCCCTCGAAGGCGAGGTCGAGTGCGACGTCTGCGTGGTGGGCGCGGGCTTCACCGGCATCTCCGCCGCCCTGCACCTGGCGGAGCGCGGCCTCTCGGTGGTGGTGCTGGAGGCGGTCAGGGTCGGCTACGGCGCCTCCGGGCGCAACGGCGGCCAGATCGTCAACAGCTACAGCCGCGACATGGACGTGATCGAGGCCAAGTACGGTGAGACGACCGCCCGTGCCCTGGGGGACATGGCCTTCGAGGGCAACCGTATCATCCGCGAGCGGGTCGCGCGCTACGCCATCGACTGCGACCTGCGTGACGGCAATCTCTTCGCCGCCTGCAATCACAAGCAGCTCGAGGGCCTGCGCGAGCATCAGGCGCTGTGGGAGCGCTACGGCTATCGGGAACTGGAGCTGCTGGAGGGCGAGGCGCTCAAGCGCGAGGTGAACTCCGACCGCTACACCGGCACGCTGGTGGACCACGGCGGCGGCCACCTGCACCCGCTCAACCTGGTGCTGGGCCAGGCCGCCGCCCTGGAGTCGCTGGGCGGGCGCATCTTCGAATACTCGCCGGTGACCGGCCTTGCGCATGGCGAGCCCGTGGTGGTGACCACCGCCAACGGCCGGGTGCGCGCCGAGCGGGTGGTGATGGCGGGCAACGCCTACCTCAAGGGCGTGCTGCCGGAGATCGAGAGCCGGTCGATGCCCTGCGGCACCCAGATCATCACCACCGAGCCGCTGGGCGAGGCGCGGGCCCGGGAGCTGCTCCCCAATGGCCTGGCGGTGGAGGACTGCAACTACCTGCTCGACTACTACCGGCTGACCCGCGACAACCGCCTGCTCTACGGCGGCGGGGTCAACTACGGCGGCAGCGACCCGGCGGATATCACGGCGGTGATCCGGCCCAAGATGCTCACGACCTTCCCGTTGCTCGAGGACGTCAAGGTGGACTACGCCTGGAGCGGCACCTTCCTGATGACGCTCAACCGTCTGCCCCAGTTCGGCGTGGTCAACGGCAATGTCTACTACGCCCAGGGCTACTCCGGCCACGGGGTCACCTGTACCCACCTGGCCGGCAAGCTGATCGCCGAGGTCATGCACGGCCAGGGCGAGCGCTTCGATGCCTTCGCCGGGTTGCCCCAGCTGCCGTTCCCGGGCGGGCGCCTGCTGCGGGTGCCGCTCTCGGCCATCGGCGCCTGGTACTACCAGACTCGCGACAAGCTGGGGATCTGAGCACGGGCTCCTCACCGCGGCCATGACAGCGACCGGCGCGCCAGACGGGGGCGGGTGATCAGCTGAACTTGCGGAACAGGCTCGTCATGTCGAACAGCTCGTCCAGTCGCTCATAGCGATCGCGGGCCTCCGGCCAGCGCTGCTCCTGGACCGCGGCGATCATGGTCTCCAGCAGCATCATGGTCGCCACGCTGGAATCCCATCCCGAGGGAATCTCCCCCCAGCAGTTGAAGGTGACGTCGGCCAGCGAGGAGACGGGTGAGCCCCACTGGTCAGTGAACAGCACGATGCGCACGTCGCGCTGGCGCACCATCTCCGCGAGCCGCAGCAGGTTGGTCTCGTAACGCCGGATGTCGAAGATCAGCAGGGTCTCACCCGGCGCCATGTCCAGGACGTAATGCGGCCAGGTCCCGGAGGACGAGGTCATGTGGGTCACTTGGGGGCGTACCGCCTGGAAGTGCGTGAAGGCGTAGTCGGCCAGCGCCTGGGTGATGCGCCCGCCGACGATGTAGAGTCGCCGGTCGGCATCGGCGAGTTGCGCGGTGGCCCGATCGAACCGCTCCTTGTCGACATGCGCGAAGGTCTGCTGGATGTTGCCCGTGACCGCCTGGGCGAAGCGGTTGAGCAGGTGCGTCTCGGGGGCTTCGGATGACCAGTTGGCGCGCCTCTGGGTGGGGCCGACCCCCGTCGCCTCCAGTTCGCGAAGCAATGCCTTGTGAAACTCCGGGTAGCCCTTGAACCCCAGCTTCTTGACCATCCGTGCCACCGTGGGCGAAGACACGCCCACGTTGCTTGCCACGATGGTAATCGACGCCAGGCCTGCCGCTGGGTAGTTGTCGAGCAGAGCGTTGGCAAACTTGCGCTCCGCGTGGGTCAGTGAGGGGTAGTGTTGGCGAATCAGTTCCCGCACGGAAGCGGGAGAGTCGTCGGTCGTCATGACGAATCCTTCATGATGCGTCCTTTCCGAAAGGCGCTGGGCACCCGATGACGCTGGCGGATCGACGTGGAAACGCTGCTTGAAGAAATATTGACACACCGACTTTTCGACGTCTATATCTTTACAGGACCGTGGAGGAGTCCTGATGTCCAGCGCAGTCGAGCCGTCATCCCCGAGTGTCGAGATCCACAATCGTCAGGGCCGCGGCCCCGCCGTGATCCTGTGCGAACATGCGTCTCATCATATCCCCGAGCGATACCATGACCTTGGCCTGAGGCCCGAACATCGTTGCAGCCATGCCGTGTGGGATATCGGGGCGCGGGCGGTGGCCTTGCGGCTGTCGGCGATGCTGGATGCGCCCCTGGTGGCCAGCCGGATCTCGAGGCTGGTCTACGACTGCAACCGCCCCCCCGAGGCGGCAAGCGCGATGCCCGAGCGCGTGGAAATCATCGACGTGCCGGGCAATCGCCAGCTGACCGCAGCGCAGCGCGACGCCCGGGTCGAGGCGGTCTATCGTCCGTTCTGCGACGCCGTGACGAGCGTGCTCGCCGAGCGTGCCACGCGCCGCATCCCGACGGTGCTGATCACCCTCCATAGCTTCACACCCAGCTTTCATGGTCGGGTCCGGGCGGTCGAGATCGGCATCCTGCATGATGTCGACCGACGGCTGGCCGATGCGATGCTGGCGCAAGCCACGCGCCTTCCCCATCGCCGGATCGAGCGCAACGCGCCCTACGGGCCCGAGGATGGGGTGACCCACTCGCTGAAGCGGCATGGCATCGACAACGGGTTGGCGAACGTGATGATCGAGATTCGCAATGACCTGCTGGCCACGCCGGAAGGGGAGGAGGCGCTGGCCCGGGAGCTGTCGCAGCTGATCCGGCCCGCCCTGGCCAGCCTGGGGATGGCGCCAGCGGCCGAGGAGGGGCAGCACGATGCCTAGGGCCATCCTGATCTATATCGGCGCCATCGAGGCCATGAACCGTGTCATCGGGCGAATGGCGATGTACCTGATCTTCGTGCTGATGGCGGTGCTGCTATGGTCGTCGGCGTCCAAGGTGTTCATGACCCCCTCGCTGTGGACCCTGGAAACCGCGCAATTCGTCATGGTGGCCTACTTCGTGCTAGGCGGGCCCTACTCGATCCAGTTGGGGTCGAACGTGCGCATGGACCTCTTCTATGGCGACTGGAGCCCGAAGACCAAGGCGTGTGTCGATGCCATCACCGTCTTCTTCCTGATCTTCTATCTCGGCGTGCTGCTCTATGGCGGCCTGGTGTCGACGGCCTATTCCCTCGGCTACTTCGGTAGCGAACCGTTCGACTTCTTCCTGTCCCTCATCGCTACCTTCTTCACGGAGGGGCCGTCGGCGGCGGGAGAGGCGCTGGGCTTCCTGGAGCGCAGCCCCACGGCCTGGCGGCCCTGGCTGTGGCCGATCAAGACGCTCCTCTGTCTCGGCGTGTTCCTGATGATCCTCCAGTCCCTCGCCGAGTTCTTCAAGGATATCGGCCGTCTGCGCGGGGTGCTCGACTGATGCCGTACGAGATGATCGCCATCGTCATGTTCAGCGCCATGATGCTGATGCTGTTTACCGGTCAGCGTGTGTTCGGCGCCATCGGTTTCGTCGGGGCCATGGCCGGCGTGCTGCTGTGGGGCACGGGGGGTGTCGATATCCCGTTCTCATCGGCGATGAAGCTGATGAAATGGTATCCGTTGCTGACCCTGCCGATGTTCATCTTCATGGGCTATGTGCTCTCGGAGAGCCGCATCGCCGATGACCTCTATCGCATGTTCCATGTCTGGATGGGGCCGGTCAGGGGAGGCCTCGCCATCGGGACCATCGGCCTCATGGTGCTCATCTCGGCCATGAACGGCCTGTCGGTGGCCGGGATGGCGATCGGTGCCACGATCGCCTTGCCCGAACTGCTGCGGCGGGGGTACGACAAGATCATGGTGACCGGCGTCATCCAGGCGGGTTCCAGCCTCGGGATTCTGGTGCCGCCCTCGGTGGTGCTGGTGCTGTACGCCATGATCGCGCGCCAGCCCGTAGGGCAGCTGTGGCTTGCCGGGGTGTTGCCGGGGCTGATGATGGCGACGCTGTTCATCATCTATATCTATGTCCGCTGCCGCCTGCAGCCCTCCCTGGGTCCGGTCCTGCCCGTCGAGGAGCGCGATGTGTCGCTGGCCGAGAAGCTTCGCCTGCTGAGGGCGGGCCTGCTGCCGCTGGTCATCTTTGCGGTGATGATGGTGCCCTTCGTCAAGGGCTGGACCTCACTGGTCGAGAGTTCCGCCGTGGGGGCGGTGACCGCGCTGCTGGCGGCAACGCTCAAGGGGCGGATGACCCGCAAGGTGTTCGAGGTGTCGGTGCGCCAGACCCTGGCCATCACCTGCATGTTCATGTGGATCATCCTGGCCGCGCTCGCCTTCGGCGCCATCTTCGACGGGCTGGGCGCGGTCAAGGCCATCGAGGACCTCTTCACCGAGCGCCTGGGGCTGTCGCCCTGGATGATCCTGATCCTGATGCAGCTCAGCTTCATCGTGATGGGGACCTTCCTCGACGATACCGCCATGCTGGTGATCGTGGCGCCGCTCTATGTCCCGCTGGTCGATGCGCTAGGCTTCGACCTGATCTGGTACGGGGTGCTCTACACGATCACCACCCAGATCGCCTACATGACCCCGCCGTTCGGCTACAACCTGTTCCTGATGCGTGCCATGGCGCCGCCCGAGATCGGGCTGCGCGATATCTATCGGTCGATCCTCCCCTTCGTCTTGGTGATGACGGTCGCCCTCAGCCTGGTGATGGTCTTTCCGCAGATTGCACTCTGGCTTCCGGGCTATATCTATGGGAGCTGACCATGGCAGGAATCAACAACAAGAGCCTCACCAGGGGCCGACAAGGTGTCACATCCGGTAGTTAACACCAGGAGAGCGAGAAAATGACAACAAGACGCAAGTTTCTGATCAATGCCGCGGCCGGTGCCGCCATCGCGCCGTTGGCCTCACGGGTCATGGCCCAGTCGTCGTCCGAGCCCACCATCACCTGGCGCATGCAGACCTATGCCGGTGCCGCCCTGGCGGAGCATGTCGCCAAGCCGGCCATCGACCTCTTCAACCGGATCGCCGGGGACCGCATGCAGATCGAGCTCTACTATGCCGATCAGCTGGTGCCGACGGGGGAGCTCTTCCGGGCGATGCAGCGCGGCACCATCGATGCCGTGCAGTCGGACGACGACTCCATGGCATCCCCCACCGAGGTCACCGTCTTCGGTGGCTACTTCCCCTTCGGTTCGCGCTACAGCCTCGATGTGCCGGTACTGTTCAACCAGTACGGCCTCAAGGAGATCTGGGAGGAGGAGTATGCCAAGGTCGGCGTCAAGCATGTCAGCGCCGGGGCCTGGGATCCCTGCCATTTCGCCACCAAGGAGCCGATCCGCAGCCTCAAGGACCTCGAGGGCAAGCGCATCTTCACCTTCCCCACCGCGGGACGCTTCCTGTCACAGTTCGGCGTGGTGCCGGTGACCCTGCCCTGGGAGGACATCGAGGTCGCCGTGCAGACCGGCGAGCTGGATGGCATCGCCTGGTCCGGCATCACCGAGGACTACACGGTGGGCTGGGCCGACGTCACCAACTACTTCCTGACCAACAACATCTCGGGGGCCTGGATCGGTCACTTCTTCGTCAACATGGAGCGCTGGAACGAGCTTCCGGAAGACCTGCGGCTGCTCTTCGAGGTGTGTTGCGAACAGTCCCACTACTACCGTCAGCACTGGTACTGGGGGGGCGAGGCCAGGCTGCGCGTCCATGGCGACAAGCTGGAGCTCACCTCGATCCCCGATGCCGAGTGGGATCAGGTGGAAACCGCTGCCCAGGCGTTCTGGGACGAGATCGCGGCGGAGTCTGAGACCAAGGCCAGGGTGGTCGAGATCTTCAAGCAGTACAACGCCGATATGCGCAAGGCCGGGCGGCCCTACCGCTACACCGATGCCTGATCGGGTCAGATGCCCCGGCAGGTGCCGGGGCATCTCTACTGGGCAAGGCGCCGCCCCGATGCGGGCCGGCATGGATTTCTGGATGCGATGAGGAGCGTCGGCAATGACCAACGCGCTGGCTTTGGATGCCCTTGAGGACCTGAAGGCCAAGGTGGGAAGCGGTGAGGTGGATACGGTGCTCGTCTGCATCGTCGACATGCAGGGGCGCCTGATGGGCAAGCGGCTCCATGCGCGTCACTTCGTGGAGGACGGCTGGGGCGAGACCCATTGCTGCAACTACCTGCTGGCCACCGATCTCGAGATGGAAACGCCGGATGGCTATGCCAGCACCTCCTGGAGCGCCGGCTACGGCGACTACATCATGAAGCCGGACCTCACCACGCTGCGCCCCGTGCCATGGCTGGAAGGCACGGCCATGGTGCTGTGCGATGTGCTGGATCACCACACTCATGAGCCGGTTCCCCATGCCCCTCGCACCATCCTCAAGCGACAGCTCGCAAGGCTGGAGGCGCTGGGCTTCGATGCGGTCATGGCCACCGAGCTCGAGTTCTTCCTGTTCGAGAAGAGCTTCGACGAGATCCGTCGCAACGCCTTCCGCGATATCGCACCGATCAGCGGATATAACGAGGATTACCATATCCTCCAGACCACCAAGGAGGAGCATGTGTTGCGCCCCCTTCGCAACCATCTCTACGCGGCGGGCATACCGGTGGAAGGCACCAAGGGGGAGGCCGGTTCCGGCCAGGGTGAGCTCAATATCCGCTATGCGAAGGCGCTCGATACCGCGGACTATCACACCATCGCCAAGCATGCGACCAAGGAGATCGCCTGGCAGCAGGGCAGGGCGGTGACCTTCATGCCCAAGTGGCATCACGGCCATTCGGGCAGTTCCACCCATATCCACCAGTCGCTGTGGCAGGGAGGCACCCCGGCCTTCTTCGACGAGAGTGATGCCCATGGCATGTCGTCGCTGATGAAGCACTACCTGGCCGGCCTGCTGAAATATGCGCCCGACTACACCTACTTCCTGGCCCCCTATATCAACAGCTACAAGCGTTTCCAGAAGGGCTCCTTCGCCCCGACCAGAACGGTCTGGTCGGTCGACAACCGCACCGCCGGGTTCCGCCTATGCGCCGATAACACGCGGGCGGTTCGCATCGAGTGTCGCATCGGCGGTTCGGACCTGAATCCCTACCTGGCCATGGCGGGACAACTCGCCGCCGGCATCAAGGGCATCGAGGAGACGCTCGAGCTGCCGCCGCCCGCCGAGGGGGATACCTATGAGGGAGAGACGGGCCTGATCCCGCAGAACCTGCGCGATGCCATGCACGACCTTAAGGCGTCCGCCATGCTGCGCGAGGCCATGGGGGATGCGGTGGTCGACCATTACACCCGCGCCGCCGAGGTGGAGCTCGAGGACTTCGACCGGGTGGTGACCGATTACGAGGTGGCACGCGGCTTCGAGCGCTCGTGACGGCGCGCCATGCCGACCGGACTCCTGCCCACGAGGGCAGGGGAGACGCACTTTCCAAACGGGAGAAGACGATGGGTCATGTCCTGACATGCATCTCGCCGATCGACGGATCGGTCTACGCCGAGCGTGAAGCCCTGTCGCTGGACGCCGCGCAACAGGCCGCCGCACGGGCGCGCTCGGCCCAGGCGAGCTGGGCGGCGCGCCCTCTCCAGGAGAGGATCGCGCTGGTGCAGGCCGGTATCGCCGCGGTGGGCGAGATGAATGACGACGTGGTGCCGGAGCTGGCGCACATGATGGGCCGACCGGTTCGCTATGGCGGCGAGTTCGCTGGCTTCGAGGAGCGCGGCACCCACATGGCGGCCATCGCCGAGCAGGCGCTGGCCGATATCGCGGTGGGTGAGGATGCCACGGTCAAGCGCTACATCAAGCGCATTCCCCACGGGGTGGTGCTGGTGGTGGCCCCCTGGAATTATCCCTACATGACGGCGATCAACACACTGGCCCCGGCGCTGATCGCCGGCAATACGGTGCTGCTCAAGCATGCCACCCAGACGCTGCTGGTGGGCGAGCGCCTGGCGCGTGCCTTCCACTCGGTCGGGGTGCCCGAGGAGGTTTTCCAGAACGTCTACCTGGATCATGCGACGACCTCGGCATTGATCGCCGAGCGCGCCTTCGACTTCGTCAACTTCACCGGCTCCGTGGGCGGCGGGCGCGCCATGGAGCAGGCGGCGGCCGGCACCTTCACCGGGCTGGGCCTGGAGCTCGGCGGCAAGGATCCGGGCTACGTCATGGAGGATGCCGACCTGGATGCCGCGGTCGCCACCCTGGTCGACGGGGCGATGTTCAACTCGGGGCAGTGCTGCTGCGGGATCGAGCGCATCTATGTGCACGAGAGCCTCTTCGAGGCCTTCGTCGACAAGGCGGTGGCGATCGTCGAGGGCTACAGGCTGGGCAACCCCCTGGCCGCCGATACCGATATCGGTCCGATGGCGAATATCCGCTTTGCCCAGGAGGTGCGGGCCCAGATCCACGAGGCCCTGGCCGCCGGTGCGACGGCGCATATTGCCCGCAAGCCCGAGGATGATGGGGGCGCCTACCTGACGCCGCAGATCCTCACCCGGGTGACCCATGAGATGCGCGTGATGCGTGACGAGAGCTTCGGGCCGGTGGTCGGCATCATGCCGGTGGCGGACGATGAGGAGGCGATCCGGTTGATGAACGACAGCCGGTTCGGCCTGACGGCCAGCCTTTGGACCGCGGATATCGAGCGGGCCCAGCGCGTGGGAGACCGTGTCGAGACCGGTACCGTGTTCATGAACCGCGCGGACTACCTGGACCCGGGCCTGTGCTGGACCGGCTGCAAGGACACGGGGCGCGGCGGCGGCCTGTCGGTGATCGGCTACCACAACCTGACCCGGCCGAAGTCCTACTATTTAAAGAAAACAACAACATGATCAAGAAGGTGACCCCATGATACTGACCGGAAACTGGACCTATCCCACCGCCATCCGCTTCGGCGCGGGTCGGATCAAGGAGCTGCCCGAGGCCTGCGCCGAGGCGGGCATGAACCGGCCGCTGCTGGTCACCGACCGTGGCCTGGCGGACCTGCCCATCACCCGGACAGCGCTGGATATCCTCGAGGCGGCGGGTCTCGGCCGTTGCCTGTTTGCCGAGGTGGATCCCAATCCGAACGAACAGAACCTGCAGGCCGGCGTCGAGGCCTTCCGGGCCGGCGGCCATGACGGGGTGATCGCGTTCGGCGGCGGCTCGGGGCTGGACCTGGGCAAGATGGTGGCCTTCATGTCCGGCCAGACGCGTCCGGTGTGGGATTTCGAGGATATCGGTGACTGGTGGCAGCGCGCGGATGCCGAGACGATCGCCCCCATCGTGGCGGTGCCCACCACCGCCGGGACCGGCTCGGAGGTCGGCCGAGCCAGCGTCATCACCAACTCCCGCACCCATGAGAAGAAGATCATCTTCCATCCCAGGGTGCTGCCCAGGGTGGTGCTGTGCGATCCCGAGCTGACGGTCGGCATGCCCCGGCCGATCACCGCCGGGACCGGGCTGGATGCCTTCGCCCACTGCGTCGAGGCGTTCTCCAGCCCGCACTATCACCCGATGAGTCAGGGCATCGCGCTGGAGGGCATGCGCCTGGTCAAGGAGTACCTGCCGCGCGCCTATGCCGACGCTACCGACCTGGAAGCACGGGCGCACATGATGAGTGCGGCACTCATGGGGTCCACGGCGTTCCAGAAGGGGCTGGGGGCCATCCACGCGATGAGCCACCCCATCGGGGCGGTGTTCAACACCCACCATGGCACCACCAACGCGATCTGCATGCCGGCGGTGCTCGAGTTCAACGCCGACGTGATTCGCGAGCGATTCGACATGGCGGCCGGTTATCTGGGTATCGAGGGTGGCTTCGATGGCTTCCGGGCCTTCGCCCAGGAACTCAACGATCAACTGGGCATCCCGCGGACCCTCTCGGAGGTCGGCGTCACCCCGGACCGCATCGACGACCTGGCGGAGATGGCCATTCAGGATCCCAGCTGTGGCGGCAACCCGGTGACCTTGACCGTCGAGAATCTCAAGACGCTGTTCCATCGCTGCCTGTGACCGACCCCCGACCCGGGTCTCCTCCGTCGGAGGAGGCACCGCCGGCCGTTCATCCCCTCCCGCGGCGGTCAGCCGAGTCCCGTGATCTCGCCCTGATCATCGATATCGAGCCGCCTGGCGCCGGGAGAGGCGCTGAACCCCGGCATGGTGAGAATATCCCCGGCCAGGGCATAGACGAAGCCGGCGCCGGCGGAGAGGCGCACCTCGCGCACCGGCAGCCGCCAGCCCGTGGGGGCCCCGAGCCGGCCGGGGTCGGATGACAGCGACATATGCGTCTTGGCGATGCATACCGGAAACGCCCCGTACCCCTGGCGCTGCCAGGTCTCGAGCTGCTCTCGGGTGCCGGGGGCGAAGTCGACCCCCTCGGCGCCGTAGAGGCGCGTGGCGATGCACTCGATCTTCTCCGCCAGCGCCATCTCGGTGGGGTAGAGGAAGTGAAAGTCGTTGCCGTGGGTATCGGCCTCGTCGGTCGCCTCGACCAGCGCCTGCGCCAGGGCCAGGGCGCCCTCGCCGCCGTCGCCGACATGGCGCGAGACCTCGGCGCGCACGCCCACCGAGCCGCATAGCTCGCGGATAACGTCATGCTCGCTCGGGTGATCGCCGGGGAAGGCATTGATCGCCACCAGGGGCGTGAGGCCGTGGGCTCGCACGTTGTCGATCTGCTTGAGCAGGTTGGCGCCGCCCTCCCGCACCTGCTCGGGAGACTCCGCCAGCAGCGAGGCGGGCAGCGGCTTGCCGGGCACTACCCGGTGGCGGCCGCTGTGGTACTTCAGGGCGCGTACCGTGACCACCAGCACCGCGGCATCCGGGAGGAGACCCGAGGCGCGGCATTTGATATTGAAGAAGCGCTCGCCCCCCATGTCGGCCCCGAAGCCCGCCTCGGTGACCAGGAAGTCACCGGCGTGCAGGCCGATGCGGTCGGCGACGATCGAGGAGTTGCCGTGGGCGATGTTGCCGAAGGGGCCGGCGTGGATCAGCGCCGGGGCGTGCTCCAGGGTCTGCAGCAGGTTGGGCTTGAGCGCCTCCTTGAGCAGCACCGTCATGGCGCCGGCGGCGCCGATCTGTTCGGCGGTGACCGGCTCGCCGTTGCGGTCCAGCCCCACGATCAGCCGGCCCAGCCGTCGGCGCAGGTCGGCCAGGGAGTCGGCCAGCGCCAGTATCGCCATCACCTCCGAGGCGGCGGTGATCGCGAAGCCACCCTGGCGGGGCACTCCGTCGCCGCGCCCACCCAGCCCCAGCACCAGGTGCCGCAGGGCGCGGTCATTGAGGTCGATGACGCGCTGCCAGCGCACCTCGCGGGGATCCAGCTCGGGCTCGAGACGATGGTGAAGGTGATTGTCGACCATGGCCGCCAGCAGGTTGTGGGCCGCCCCCACCGCGTGGATATCGCCGGTGAGGTGCAGGTTGATGCGCTCCATGGGCAGCACCTGACTGTAGCCGGCGCCGGTGGCGCCGCCCTTGAGTCCCAGGGTCGGGCCCATGGAGGGCTGGCGCAGGGCTACCGTGGCGCTGTGGCCGAGGCGCTGGAGCCCCTGCACCAGGCCGATGGCGGTGGTGGTCTTGCCCTCGCCGGGCGGGGTGGGGGTCAGCGAGGTGACCACCACGTAGCGCCCGCAGGGGCGCTCGGCCAGGCACGCCAGGGCCGCCAGGTCGAGCTTGGCGATGCCGCGGCCATAGGGTTCCACCGCCTCGCCGGGCAGGCCCAGGCGGTGGGCGATCTCCTCGATGGGCCAGAGCCTTGCGGCGCGGGCGATCTCCAGGTTGCTCGGCGGCAAGGCGCCGGAAGCAGGGGTGGCGGGGGAGTGGGAGGGCATCGTTGTCTCTCCTTGAAGTCGTCACGCCGGACTCGGCGCCTGGCTTCAGTATCGCGGCCCGGGTCACCGCGGCTTGTGCGCGGACGTCAGGGCCCTTGGCCTCAGCGACAGCTTGCGGTGGTGACAATGGCGCGTTATGCCGATAGTTGCAGTCAACTATACGACACCGGGATCCATCAGGAGGGACCATGAGCGTACCGGTATGCCCCGACGACGGGCACCGCGATATCGGCTTTCTGCTGCTGCCGGGCTTTTCTCAGCTGGCCTTCTCCTCGGCCCTGGAGCCGCTGCGCATGGCCAACTACCTGGCGGGGCGGCGCCTCTACACCTGGCATCTGGTGAGTCGGGATGGCCGCCCCGTGGCCGCCAGCAGCGGCCTGGCAACGCTGGTCGACCAGCCCCTGGAGCCCATGCCGGCGCTGGATCTGTTGCTGGTGTGTGCCGGAGTGGAAGTGCAGGCCCACTGTGACCGCGGCACCCTGGCCTGGTTGAAGCGCCTGGCCAAGCGGGGCACTCCCCTGGGCGCCGTGTGCACCGGGGGCTATGCGCTGGCCCAGGCGGGGCTGCTCGACGGCTATCGCTGTACCCTGCACTGGGAGCATATCGGCAGCATCCACGAGGCTCACCGCTTTCCGGCGGTGGCCTTCGCCAACGAGCTCTTCGTCATCGACCGCGACCGCTACACCTGCTCCGGGGGCATCGCCCCCCTGGACATGATGCTGCACCTGATCGGCCGACAGCAGGGACTGCCCCTGGCCGAGGCGATCGCCGAGGAGTTCATTCACGAGCGGATCCGCGGGGTCAGCGATCGGCAGCGTAACCCGCTACGCCTGCAGCTTGGCCATAGCCACCCCAAGCTGGAGGAGGTGGCCACCCTGATGGAGGCCAACCTCCAGGACCCCCTGTCCCTGGACGAGCTGGCCCGCTATACGGGGCTGTCGAGACGTCAACTGGAGCGTCTGTTCCAGCGCCATGTGGGCAAGCCGCCGTTGCGCTACTACCTCGAGCTGCGACTGGCCCGGGCCCGGTTGCTGCTGCGCAATACCCAACTGCCGATCACCGACGTGGCGCTGGCCTGCGGCTTCGTCTCGCCACCGCACTTTACCAAGTGCTATCACGACCACTTCGGGCATTCGCCCAGTGGGGAGCGCAAGGGACGCCGGGAGCGACTCGCGGAGCTTGAGGCTTTCGGCCGAGAGTGAGGCGTCACCAGCAGGACTCATCCGCGCGGCCGGCGGCTCTCCGGGTCATAGAGGGCCCGATAGCCCACCGCCGCCACCCGCATCGGGTAGTGCGCGGCGAAGTACTCCAGCAGCAGGGATCTTCCTTCTTCCGCATAGTCGACGGGCAGGTAGGCCAGGGCGATGTTGCGCTTGAGCGAGGGTCCATAGGCGATGCTGGTCACGTAGGAGCGCCGGCCCAGGGCGTCCACCGGCACCTCGCCGCTCTGGGGGTCGAGCAGCGGCGACTGACCGACCGGGAAGCGAGGGGTGCCGGTGGCGTCGTGGTGTGCCTCCATCACCAGGGTGCAGAGCGTGGCCGGTTGCCGCTTGCGACCGCGCTGTTCCAGATAGGCGGCCTTGCCGTGGAACTCCGCGGCCTTGACCCTGGGCCGTGCCAGGCCAGCCTCGTAGAGGTTGTAGTCGGTGATCAGGTCGACGTTCTGCAGGCGCAGGCTCTTCTCCAGGCGGCGGCTGTTGGCGTAGGTCTCGACTCCCACCGGTACCACCCCGGCGTCGAACAGCCGGTCCCAGAGCGCCAGGCCATAGCTGAAGGGCACATAGAGCTCCCAGCCCAGCTCACCCACGTAGGAGATGCGAAAGGCCCATACCGGCAGGCCCTGTACGCGGATCTCGCGGGCGGTGGCGAAGGGGAAGCGGGCGTCGTCCAGGGCCTCGGGGTCGTCGGCGAGGGCCTGCAGGGTGCGCCGGGCATTGGGACCCCACAGGCCCAGGGTGGCCAGGCCGTCGCTGCGATCCTCCAGGTGCCAGCGGGTCAGGCCGACCGTCTCGGCGCGGCGGGTGATCCAGATCAGGTCGCGGTGCCCGGTGTCGCCGCCGCAGATCACCCGCCAGGCGTCGGCGGCCAGGCGCACGATGGTGAGGTCCGAGTGGACGCCGCCGGCGGCATCCAGGAAGTGGGTATAGACGCCCTTGCCGACCGGCGTGTCGCCGCCCACCCGAGCCACCGAGAGCCACTCCAGCAGCGCCTCGGCATCGCGGCCCGAAATATCGTAGATGGCGAAGTGGGAGAGGTTGATCATGCCCACGTCGTCGGACAGCGCCAGGTGCTCGGCATTGGCGACGCGCCAGAAGTGGCGGGCATCCCATTCGGCGGGTCGTTCCGGGACCCGTTCCAGATAGGCGGCCAGGCGCGTCTCGTTGGCGGCATAGCCGTGGGCACGCTCCCAGCCGGCGGCCTCCATGAAGTGGCCACCCAACTCCTGCTCCCTCGACCAGAAGGGGCCACGGCGCAGGCCGCGGCCGCTGGCGAAAGGCTCCCGGGGGTGCACCGGCGGGTCGTAGATCTTCTGGGCGATCTCCCGGCAGCGTCCCTGGACCTGGTGCGGGGTCTTCTGCACCGGATAGAAGCGAGCGATATCGATGCCGCAGGGGTCGGGCTCGGCGCGGCCATGGGTGATCCAGTCGGCCAGCAGCTTACCCATGCCCGGGGCGTCCTTGACCCAGACCGCCTCGCAGAACCACAGGCCGCGGGTCTCCGGCGACTCGCCCACCAGGGAGCCGCCGTCCGAGGTGACCGAGAGCAGGCCATTGAAGGAGTGCTTCTCGTCCAGCCCCAGTTCGCCGAGCACCGGGGTGAGTGCCATGGCACGCTCCAGCGCCTCGCCGACCTGGTCGATCTCCAGGTCGCGCATCGAGGGGGAGAGCCGGGCCCGGTGGCGATCGAGGATGGCGTGCGGCTCCACCAGGCGCGGCTCGTGGGACTCATAGTAGCCCCACTCCAGCTGGCCGCCCTCGGTGCTGGTCGGGTCGCCGGTATCGCGCAGGTAGGCGGAGTTGCCCTGGTCGCGCAGCAGCGGGTAGCCGATCTCCTTGCCGGTGCCGGCGAAGGTCTCGAAGGGGCCGAAGAAGATCAGCGGGTGTTCCACCGGCATCAGCGGCAGGGTCGCACCGCCCATGGCGGCGGGGATCGGCCCCCAGATACCGGCCGTGATGATCACCAGTGGGGTCGAGACATAGCCCTTCAGCGTCTCGACGCCGTGAACCCGTCCGTCGCGGATATCGATATCCAGCGCCGGTGTCTCGGCGAAGGCGTGCAGATGGCCGCTGGCAGCGGCCTTCTCGATCAGCTCGCCGGCAACGCGCTGGGAGCGGGGTACGACCAGCCCGGCGTCGGGATCCCAGAGGGCCCCCAGCACCTGGTCGCGCTCCAGCAGCGGGAAGCGTGCCACCGTCTCGTCGGCATCGATCATGCGGACGTTGGTGCCGAAGGCCTTGCCCGAGGCGACCTTGCGCGTGAGCTCGGCCAGGCGCGCCTCGTCGCCGACCCGAGCGATCTCCAGTCCGCCCGACTTGTGGTAGTGGCCCAGTGCCTCGTAGAAGCGCTGGCTGTAGGTGGTGGTATAGCAGGAGAGGCGGTCATGGGAGGTCATGTAGCAGAAGTCGGAGGCATGGGCGGTGGAGCCGACGTCCGAAGGCAGGGCGGCAGTCTCGAGTCCCACCAGGTTGGTCCAGCCCAGCTCGATGAGGTGGTGGACCACCGAGGCACCGACGATGCCGCCCAGGCCGATGATCACCGCGTCTGCCTGCGTGGGTAGGGTTGCCATGGTCGTGCTCCTCAGTCCGAGGGTGTCTTCGCAGGATAAGGCAGACTCCCGAGGGCACGCTGCCCCGCGGCGACGCCTCCTTGTCTCGAGGCGACAGCTCGCGGGTGGGCCTGTCGCCCACGCCAAAGAGCTGGACGCCCACAGCGAGATGCGTGGTCGCCGCTGGGGCTAGTGTCGTAGTCAAGGGCGGCCGGCGGGTGCCGGCCCCCGCCACAACGACACTCGAGGAGGCGGTCATGTCCCAGGTCATCGAGAGCATCCCGCAGGCCCAGACGGCGCCGGAGATCCTGCTCTATCCACGCATCCGCAAGTCACCCTTCTTCTATGCCTCGCGGCGTCACGGGGTGCGCAAGTACAGCGTCTACAACCACCACTACCATCCCCGGCTCTACACCGACCCGGTGGACGAGTACTGGGCCCTGGTAGAGGGCGTGACCCTGTGGGACGTCGGTGTCGAGCGCCAGATCGAGATCAGCGGTCCCGACGCCTTCGCCTTCACCCAGCGGCTGGTCCCCCGCGACATGCGCCACTGCCAGGTGGGGCAGTGCAAGTATGTCTTCGTCACCGCTCCCGATGGCGGCATCCTCAACGACCCGGTGCTGCTGCGCATCGAGGAGGACCGCTTCTGGCTGTCGCTTGCCGACAGCGACATCCTGCTGTGGTGCCGGGGGCTGGCGGTCAATTCGGGCCTGGATGTGACCCTCCAGGAGGTGGACGTGGCGCCGGTGCAGGTCCAGGGGCCCGGGGCCAAGGCGGTGATGGTGGACCTGTTCGGCGAGGCGGTGCTGGGGATTCCCTACTATCACCTGATGGAGGCCCGGCTGGACGGCATGTCGGTGGTGATCTCGCGCACCGGCTACTCGGGAGAGATCGGCTACGAGATCTACCTGCGTGAGGCCAGTCGTTTCGGTGAGGCGCTCTGGCAGCGGGTCTTCGAGGCCGGCCGGCCCCACGACATGCAGGTGATCGGCCCCTGCCATATCCGCCGCATCGAGGGCGGCATCCTCGCCTTCGGCTGCGACATCTGGTACGACACCAACCCCTTCGAGGTAGGCATGGGTTACGACTGGATGGTGGACCTGCGTGGCGACGACGACTTCATCGGCCGCGCCGCCCTGGAGCGCATCAAGGCCGCGGGCGTGTCGCGCAAGCTGGTGGGCGTGGAGATCGACGGCCCCAGCGTCGGCTATTTCACCGACGGTGCGATGATCGATGTCTTCCCGGTGCTCGACGAGGGGGGCGCGCGAATCGGCAAGGTGACCTCGGCCACCCGCTCGCCGCGTCAGGAGCGCAACATCGGCTATGCCATGGTGCCGATCGAGTACGCCGAACTGGGCACGGCACTGCGCATCGAGGCCAATACCGGCCTGCAGGAGGCCCGGGTGGTGGAGAAACCCTTCCACGACCCGAGCAAGGCGATTCCCAAGGGGTAAGCTGACATGAACGAGGCCAATCGGGCCGCGCTGACGGCGGCCCTTGCCCGCCCGATGGAGTCGGCGATCCGCTATGAGTTGCTGCCCATCGCCGGCATGCAGGAGGCGGCTTGCGAGCTGCCGCACGGCGCCGTGGTCACCGTGACCTGCTCGCCGCGCCATGGCCTGGAGCGCACCCTGCAGGCCAGCGAGTGGCTGGTCGGGGAGGGCTTCCGGGTGGTGCCGCACCTTGCTGCGCGGCTGATGCGTGACCGTGCCCACCTGGAACAGGTGCTGGGGCGCCTCGCGGCGCTGGGCATCGACGATGCCTTCGTGGTGGGCGGTGATACCGAGCGCCCGCTGGGAGCCTACCCCCATGGCCTGGCGCTGCTCGAGGCCATGGACGGTCACGCACGACGCCCGGCGCGAATCGGCGTGCCGGTCTATCCGGAGGGACATCCCAGGGTCGAAGCCATGGCGCTGCAGCGTGACCTGGCGGCCAAGGCAGGACTGGCCGACTATGCCGTCAGTCAGCTGTGTTTCGAGGCGGCGCCGCTGCTGGCCTGGCGCGAGCAGCAGCGGCGAGCTGGCCTCTCGCTGCCGGTATATGCCGGGATTCCCGGGGTCATGGAGCCCAGGCGATTGCTGGCCATCGCCCTGCGCCTGGGGCTTGGCCCCTCGGTGCGCGCCCTGCAACGCCAGTCTGGCTGGCTGGCGCGGCTACTGAAACCCTCCCCCTATCGCCCCGATGCGCTGCTTGAGCCATTGGTCACACTGCTGGGCGATCCTCTCGGCGGCTTTGTCGGCCTGCACGTCTACACCTTCAATCGTGTCGCTCCTACCCACCGCTGGCTGGAAGACCGCTCGGGGCTGGTGTCGTCTCCCTCCGCAACGATTGAGCCGGAGGGCCGGGCCGTCACCTCCGCCGGCGAGCCCCTCGCCTGAGCCCTTCGCCTGAGCGCGTCGCCTGTCGCTATCCGGCGACGGTCGGGGAGAGTCTGTGGAAGTCGTTTCCCCCCGCCCCTCGCCAGGGCGCATCATCCTATACTGAGCCTCGTCGGGTGGCGCCGGATCGCGCTGCCCTCTCATCGCCCAAGCCGTCATGGTCACTCACGCCTGGAGCCCGATGGTGTTTTCAGCGAGTGGTCTTCCACTCTTTCAGGAGGTGACAGATGAGCAAGTCGATAGTCGTCGGTACGACCCTGGCCGTGCTGGGCCTGGGAGGCCTGGCCTTCGGCGCCTGGCAGGTCCAGCAGCCGAGCGGGCCGGAGTATGCCGAAATCCTGGCGGTGCAACCAGTGACCCGTACCGTGGAGCGGCCCCGCGAGGTCTGCGAGGACGTGGAGCGGGTGGTGAGCGAGCAGGTGCCGGTCGAGGTGCCGGTTCAGGTACCCGTCGAGACCCAGGCCCCCTCCGGGCCGGCGTCCAGCCGGGACCCCAACCGTATCCTCGGTGGTGCCGCCGGCGCCGTCGTCGGTGGCCTGCTGGGCAACCAGATCGGTGGCGGCAGCGGCAAGAAGATCGCCACCGTGGCCGGTGCCATCGGCGGCGCCCTGGCCGGGCGCGAGGTGCAGGAGCGCGTCGAGGCCCGGCAGCACGCCCAGGCCGGTTCACAGATCCAGTACGAGACCCGTTACGAGACGCGCTACGAGACCCGCGAGAGGGTCGTGACCGAGGAGCAGTGCCGGACGCTCATGGAGGAACATGAGGAGACCCAGGGCTACGACGTCACCTACCGCCTCGATGGCGAGGAGATGTCGCGGCGCCTCGAGACGCCTCCCCAGGCCGAGCGCCTGCCGGTGGTCGACGGCGAGGTGCAGTGGCAGGCCGAGCCCGAGGTCCGGGAGGGCGAATCGACCAAGGTGTAAGCCGCCTACTCGCGACGACGCTAGACGTTGCGCAGGTACCAGTCGGTCTCCAGGCGGCTGACGTGCTGCATGGCCTGGTCGCGCTCGGCGCGGCGGTTGGCCAGGAAGACCCGCAGGAAGTCGGCACCCAGGGCCGCGCCGAGCGGCTCGCTCGCTTCGAGCAGGTCCAGCGCCTGGCTCCAGCTGTTGGTCAGGCTGGGCGGATGCTGGGCATAGGCGTTGCCGGTGACCGGCGGCGGCGGGGTCGACTCCCCGGCGAGACCGTGCTCGATGCCGGCCAGCAGTGCCGCCAGCAGCAGGTAGGGGTTGGCGTCGGCGCCGGCCACCCGGTGCTCGAGCCGCCGTGCGGCGTTGGGGCCCGAGGGGATGCGCACCGCCACCGAGCGATTGTCGAAGCCCCAGGTGGGCGCCATGGGCACGTAGAGTCCCGGCTGGAAGCGGCGGAAGGAGTTGAGGTTGGGGGCGAAAAGCGCCACGCTTGCCGGCATCAGCGCCAGCAGGCCGGCGATGGCCCGTTTCAGCGCCGGGCTGCCCAGTACGTCACCGTCGGCGGCGGCGAAGACGTTGTCCCCGTCCTCGTTCAGCAGGCTGATATGCACGTGGGTGCCGTTGCCCGCCTCGAGGCCATAGGGCTTGGCCATGAAGGTGGCCTCGAAGCCGTGATTCTGCGCCACCCCCTTGATCAGTCGCTTGAGCAGTATCGCCGCGTCGCAGGCGGCCAGCACGTCCGGGCCATGCTTGAGGGTGATCTCGAACTGGCCCGGGGCACACTCCTTGAGCATGGTGTCCAGCGGCAGCTTCTGGACGGCGGCCGCGCTCTGCACCTCACCCAGGAAGTCCGCATACTCGTCGAGTTCGTTCACCGAGTAGAGCTGGCTCTGGCTGGCGCGCTCGCCGGTCATTGGCGAGCAGGGCGGCTGGATCGAGCCGCCGGGGTCGCGCTCACGGTCCACCAGATAGAATTCCATCTCCACGGCGACCACCGGAGCCAGCCCGCGGGCCGTCAGGCGCTCGAGCTGCCGGGCGAGCAGCTGGCGTGGCTCGGCGAAGAAGCCGCTGCCGTCGGGTTCCTGCATGTGCATCAGCAGCTGCGCCTGGCGACCCTGGCGCCGCCACGGCGTGGGCATCAGCGTACCGGGAAGCGGCCGGCACACCCGGTCGGCGTCGCCGCTGTCGAGGCCCAGCCCGGTCTCCTCGATGGTGTTGCCGAGGATGTCCAGGGCGTAGACCGAGGCGGGCAGGTTGATACCCTGGGCATAGGCCTTCTCCAGGTTCTCGGGGGAGACCCGCTTGCCGCGCAGCACGCCGTTGAGGTCGCTGATCAGCAGGTCGATGGCGTCGATCTCGGGGTGCTGCGCGAGGAAGTCCCGGGCCTCGGAGGCGACGTGTGGCGACATGATGGCAGAGTCCCTTGTTCGGCTAGGCGTGGTGCTATCTTTGTGGTGACATGCGCATGTTGTCAAATACTTTACGACACCCGGAGGCTGGTGCCTGTGGGTTGATGCCGACGGGGCTCCATTTTCTAGGGTTTTTCTATGGCGATTGCGGTGTTTTGGCTCTCGCTTGGCATCCGTGTCGGGACAGGCTATGTTGAGCAAAGCATAACATCGAGATTCGTCGACGAAGAGGAGAGCGTAATGTCGTCCCGACCCCTGGTGGGCGTGATCGCCTGCCGCCGCGAGGTGGAGGGCCACCCGGCGCATATGGTCACCGACAAGTACCTGGCCGCGTTGCGCGAGTACGGGCTGGCGCCGGTGATCCTGCCGGTCTGGGAGGACGCCGTGGCCGGCGACCTGCCGGCCCACCTGGATGGCCTGCTGCTCACCGGCAGCTATACCAACGTCGAGCCGGGCCGCTACGGGGCCGAGCGGGAGCCGGAGAATACCCGGGACGATATCCACCGCGACGCCGCGGCCCTGGCCTGGATCCCCGCCGCGCTGGATCTCGGGCTGCCGCTCTTCGCCATCTGTCGCGGCTTCCAGGAGCTCAATGTGGCCTTCGGCGGCACCCTGCACCAGGCGGTGCAGCGGGTGCCGGGCATGCTCGATCACCGCGAACCGGAAGGCGATCGCGAGGCAAAGTATGCCCCGAGCCACGCGATTACCCTGGCGCCCGGTGGCCGGCTGGCCGCGCTCTATCCCGCATCCGACTCCCGGGTGAACTCCCTGCACCAGCAGGGCATCGCCACCCTGGGGCCGGGGCTCGACGCCGAGGCGCATGCCCCGGATGGGCTCATCGAGGCGATCTCGGTGCGCGATGCGACGGGCTTCGCCCTGGCGGTGCAGTGGCACCCCGAGTGGCAGCCCCGCGAGCATCCGCTCTATGACGCTCTGTTCCGCGGCTTCGCCGAGGCGTGCCGGCGCCGCCAGGCCGCCCGACACCCTCAGCCTGGAGCCGTCGATCATGCAGACACCTGACTACCAGCGGCTCGACCGCGCCCACCACCTGCACCCCTTCACCGACTTCAAGGCGCTGGGCGAGGAGGGCAGCCGCATCATCGAGCGCGGCGAGGGCGTCTATATCATCGACTCCGAGGGCAACCGCATCCTCGACGGCATGGCCGGCCTGTGGTGCGTCAACCTGGGCTACGGCCGCGAGGAGCTGGTGGAGGCCGCCACCGCCCAGATGCGCGAGTTGCCCTATTACAACAACTTCTTCAAGACCACCCATCCGCCGGCGGTCAGGCTCGCCGAGACGCTCTGCCGGCTGGCGCCCCCCCATATCAACCGCGTCTTCTTCACCGGCTCGGGCTCCGAGGCCAACGACACCGTGCTGCGCATGGTGCGCCGCTACTGGGCGCTGAAGGGCCAGAACGACAAGCAGTGGGTGATCGGCCGAGAGAACGCCTACCACGGCTCCACCGTGGCCGGCGTCAGCCTCGGTGGCATGGCCCCCATGCACCAGCAGGGCGGCCCGCTGGTGCCGAAGATCGCCCATGTGCGTCAGCCCTATTGGTTTCAAGAAGGGCGCCCGGCGGGCCATGACCCCGACGCCTTCGGCCGGGAGTGCGCCGCGGCCCTGGAAGCGAAGATCCAGGAACTGGGAGAGGATCGGGTGGCCGCCTTTATCGCCGAGCCGGTGCAGGGCGCCGGCGGCGCCATCATCCCGCCGGCGAGCTACTGGCCGGCGGTCAAGGCGGTGCTCGCGAAGTATGACATCCTGCTGGTGGTGGACGAGGTGATCTGCGGCTTCGGCCGCCTGGGCGAGTGGTTCGGCAGCGTCCACTACGGCCTCGCGCCGGATCTGATGCCCATCGCCAAGGGGCTCTCCTCGGGCTACCTGCCCATCGGCGGCGTGCTGGTGGGCGATCGCGTCGCCGACACCCTGATCGAGGAGGGCGGCGAGTTCTTCCACGGCTTCACCTACTCCGGTCATCCCACCTGCGCCGCCGTGGCGCAGAGGAACCTCGAGCTGATGGAGGCGGAGGGCGTGGTGGCGCGGGTTCGCGACGACCTGGGGCCGTATCTGGCCCGGCGCTGGCAGGCCCTCGAGTCGCACCCGCTGGTCGGCGAGGCGCGCTGCCTGGGGCTGATCGGCGCGCTGGAGCTGATCGACCCCGCCACCGGCGAGCGTTTCGACGAGTCGCTGGCCGTGGGCAACCTGTGCCGCGACCTCTGCTTCGCCTCGGGCCTTGTGATGCGCTCGGTGGGCGATACCATGATCATCTCGCCGCCCCTGGTGATTACCCATGCCGAGATCGACGAGCTGGTCGACAAGGCACGCCGAGCCCTGGACGCCACCCTCGAGCGACTCGCCGCCATCACATCCGACACCCACGAGGAGAGCCTGACATGAGCCGCACCGAGATGCCCAAGACCCGGGCCGAGTGGCAGCAGCGCGCCGCCGACCTGACGCTCGAGAAGGGACTCGAGACCCGCGCCTTCATCAACGATGTGTTCGTCGCTGCGGCCAGCGGCGAGACCTTCGAGACCCGCAACCCGGCCACCGGTGAGGTGCTTGCCGAGGTGGCCAGCTGCGACGCCGCCGATGCCGACGTGGCCGTGAGCCATGCCCGCGCCGCCTTCGACGGGGGCGCCTGGTCGCGCCTGGCCCCGGGCAAGCGCAAGAAGGCACTGCTGCGCCTGGCCGACCTGATGGAGGCCGACAAGGCCGAGCTCGCCCTGCTCGACACCCTGGACATGGGCAAGCCGATCTCAAGCTCGCTGGGCGACATCAGCGGTGCCATCGCCTGCTTTCGCTACCAGGCGGAGTGCATCGACAAGCTCTACGGCGAGGTGGCGCCCACCGGCGATGAGGCCCTGGCGCTGGTGCTGCGCGAGCCGCTGGGCGTGGTCGCCTCCATCGTGCCCTGGAACTTCCCGCTGATGATGACCGCCTGGAAGGTGGCCCCGGCGCTCGCCGCCGGCAACAGCGTGATCCTCAAGCCCTCGGAGAAGTCGCCCCTCTCGGCGCTGCGCCTGGCCCAGCTGGCCCATGAGGCGGGCCTGCCCCGCGGCGTCTTCCAGGTGCTGCCGGGCTTCGGCCACACCGTGGGCCGCGCGCTCGCTCTCTCCATGGAGGTGGACTGCCTGGCCTTCACCGGTTCCACCGCGACCGGCAAGCAGCTGATGCAGTATGCCGGCGAGTCCAACCTCAAGCGCCTCTACCTGGAGTGCGGTGGCAAGAGTCCCAACCTGGTCTTCGCCGACTGCAAGGATCTGGACCGGGTGGCGAAGCACGCCGCCGCGGCGATCTTCCATAACCAGGGCGAGGTGTGCATCGCCGGTTCCCGGCTGTTGGTGGAGAACAGCATTCGCGAGGCCTTCGTCGACAAGGTGGTGGCGGCGGCCGAGCGTATGCAGCCCGGCGACCCGCTGGATCCCGACAGCTTCATGGGGGCCATGGTCGACGAGACCCAGTACCAGCGGGTGCTGGGGTTCATCCGCCAGGGCCAGGAGGAGGGCGCCCGACTGCGTGCCGGTGGTGAGGCCACCGCGGTCGATGGCAAGGGGTTCTTCATCCCGCCTACGGTGTTCGATGGCGTCACCCCCGAGATGGCCATCGGCCGCGAGGAGATCTTCGGCCCGGTGCTTTCGGTGTTCGGCTTCGACAGCGAGGAGGAGGCGGTGCGCCTGGCCAACGACAGCGTCTACGGCCTGGCGGCAGGCCTGTGGAGCCAGGACATCGACCGCATCATGCGGGTGACCCGGCGGCTGCAGTCGGGACAGGTGTTCGTCAACAACTGGGCGGGTGGCGACCAGACCATGCCCTTCGGCGGGGTCAAGCAGTCGGGCAACGGCCGCGACAAGTCCCACCACTCCCTGGAGGAGTACTCCGACCTCAAGAGCGTGTGGATGTCGCTGGCCACCTGAGCGCGCCTTCCTTCACGACGCGGCGAGGCCGGCACTCGGGTGCCGGCCTCGCCTTTTCATGTACGGAATTTTTTATAATGTACAGGTTGTGTATAGCTATGTGCCGTCAATGGGCGTAGCCTATCGGGACATCCCCCGGCAGGAGACCCCCATGTTCGGACTCTTCAAGTCAGACCCGACCAAGAAGCTGCAGAAGGCCTACGAGCAGAAGCTCGAGCAGGCGATGCATGCGGCCCGCAACGGCGACATGCGCGCCAACGCCTCCCTCACCGAGGAGGCGGAGGCGCTGCGCGCAGAGATCGACAAGCTCAAGAAGGGCTGAGTCCGGGCCTCAGAAGGCCCGGGCGGGGGTGGCACAGCTGACCAGGCGGCAGGGTTCGCCGCCCGGATTGCGGAAGCGGTGGGGCACGTTGGTCTCGAAGTAGTAGGCCTCGCCGGCCTTCAACATCCGCGACTCGGCGCCGATGGTGATCTCGATCTCTCCCTCCAGCACCACGCCGGCCTCCTCGCCCTGGTGGGCGATCATCTCCCGGCCGGTGTCGGCCCCGGGGGGGTAGGTCTCGATCATGAAGGCCAGCGCCCGGTCGCGGCGATCGGCGCCCACCAGCTTGTAGACGACGTCACCCGCGCCCACGTCGGCGAGGTCCTCGGCCGAGTAGAACACCCGGCGGCCGTTCTCCAGGTCCATGGTGAAGAAGTCACCGACGCTCATGGGGATGGCGTCGAGGATCTTCTTCAGGGAGCTCACCGAGGGGCTCACCTTGC
Source organism: Halomonas sp. SSL-5 (assembly GCF_030708455.1). Taxonomy (GTDB): domain Bacteria; phylum Pseudomonadota; class Gammaproteobacteria; order Pseudomonadales; family Halomonadaceae; genus Halomonas. The sequence goes on along the minus strand of NZ_JAUYWF010000004.1, from coordinate 172,486 downwards.
CCTGCTCGATCAGCGACAGGCTGGAGTGGGTCACTCCGCAGCGCTTGGCCAGCTCGCGCTGGGAGATACCGCGCAGGGTGCGCAGGGTGCGCAGCCGTGCACCGACATCATCGGCCATGCCGTAACTCCTCGGCTGTGTCGCTCGCTCCGGGCCTCAGCACAGGGCGTCGAGCTTCTCTTTGAGCAGGCCGTTGACCTGCTGCGGGTTGGCGGTGCCGCGAGACGCCTTCATCACCTGGCCGACGAAGTAACCGATCATCTTGCCACGCTTCTCCGGCTCGGCGTCGCGGTACTGGGCCACCTGGGCGGGGCTGTCCGCGATCACCTGGTCGATCATCGCCTCGATGGCGCCGCTGTCGGTGACCTGCTTGAGCCCCTTGGCCTCGATCACCTCATCGGCACTGGCGCCCTGGCCGTTCCACAGCGCCTGGAACACCTGCTTGGCGGCCTTGCCGTTGATGGTGTCGTCCATCACCCGACCGATCAGCCCGCCGAGCTGGGTGGCGGAGACGGGGCTGTCCTGGATCGCCAGGCCCTCCCGGTTCAGCGCCCCGGAGAGTTCGCCCTGTACCCAGTTGGCGGCCTGCTTGGCATCGCCGCAGGCCTCCTTGACCGCCTCGAAGTACTCGGCCATCTCGCGGCTCGCCGCGAGCACCCCGGCGTCGTAGGCGGAGAGCCCCAGTTCGTCCTGGAAGCGGGCACGCTTCTCGTCGGGCAGCTCCGGCAGGATCTCGCGCAGGTGGTCCACGTAGGCGGCGTCGAGCACCACCGGCAGCAGGTCGGGGCAGGGGAAGTAGCGGTAGTCGTTGGCCTCCTCCTTGGTGCGCATGCTGCGGGTCTCGTCGCGCTCGGGATCATAGAGGCGGGTCTCCTGGACCACCTTGCCGCCATCCTCGATCAGCTCGATCTGGCGCTCCACCTCGAACTCGATGGCGCGCTCCACGAAGCGGAAGGAGTTGACGTTCTTGATCTCGGCGCGGGTGCCGTATTCGGCCTGGCCCATGGGGCGCACCGAGACGTTGACGTCGCAGCGCATCGAGCCCTCGGCCATGTTGCCGTCGCTGATCCCGAGATAGGTGACGATGGAGTGGATCGCCTTGAGGTAGGCGGCCGCCTCCTTCGCCGAGCGCATGTCCGGCTCGGAGACGATCTCCAGCAGCGGGGTGCCGGCACGGTTGAGGTCGATGCCGGTCATGGCGTGGCCCATGCCGTCAGAAAAGGATTCGTGCAGGGACTTGCCGGCGTCCTCCTCCAGGTGGGCGTGGTGCACCCGGATGCGCTTGGCCTCGCCCTGCTCCAGGGTGATCTCCACCTCGCCGGGGCCGACGATGGGGTGATACATCTGGCTGGTCTGGTAGCCCTTGGGGAGGTCCGGGTAGAAGTAGTTCTTGCGGTCGAACACCGAGACCTCGGGGATCTCGGCGTGGATCGCCAGGCCGAACTGCACCGCCATGGCCACCGCCTGCTCGTTGAGCACCGGCAGCACCCCGGGCAGGCCCAGGTCCACGGCGCAGGCCTGGGTGTTGGGCTCGGCGCCGAAGGCGGTGGAGGCGCCGGAGAAGATCTTGGATTGGGTGGCGAGCTGGACGTGGACCTCCAGGCCGATCACGGTTTCCCATTGCATCAGGCGCTCTCCTCGGCAAGCTTGGGACGACGCAGGTGCCAGTCGGTGGCCTGCTGGTACTGGTGGGCGACGTTGAGCAGGCGCTGTTCGGCGAAGTGGGTGCCGAGTATCTGCAGGCCCACGGGGCGGTCGCCCACGAAACCCGCCGGCACGCTCATGCCGGGGATGCCGGCCAGGTTGACGGCGATGGTGTAGATGTCCTGCAGGTACATGGACACCGGATCCTTCTGGGCGCCGAGGTCGAAGGCCGGAGTGGGGGAGGCCGGGCCCATCAGCACGTCGACCTCCTCGAAGGCGTCGAGGAAGTCCTGGCGGATCAGACGGCGCACCTGCTGGGCCTTCTTGTAGTAGGCATCGAAGAAGCCCTCGGAGAGGGTATGGGTGCCGATCAGGATGCGTCGCTTGACCTCCTCGCCGAAGCCCTCGGCGCGGGAGCGCTTGTAGAGGTCGATGAGGTCGCGGGGGGCCTCGCAGCGGTGGCCGAAGCGCACGCCGTCGTAGCGTGCCAGATTGGAGGAGGCCTCCGCCGGGGCGATCACGTAGTAGGCCGGGATCGCGTAGTGGGTGTGAGGCAGGCTGACCTCGCGTACCGTGGCACCCAGCGACTCGTAGACCGCCACCGCCTCGCGCACCGCGGCTTCCACCGCCGGGTCGAGGCCGTCGCCGAAGTACTCCCGGGGCAGGCCGATCTTGAGGCCCGACAGCGGTGCTGCGAGCTCCGTGCGGTAGTCGGGCACCCCGCGCGCCACGCAGGTGGAGTCCCTGGGGTCGTGGCCGGCGATGGCGTTCATCAGCAGGGCGCAGTCCTCGGCGGTGCGCGCCATGGGGCCGGCCTGGTCGAGGCTCGAGGCGTAGGCGATGATGCCCCAGCGCGAGACCCGTCCGTAGGTGGGCTTGAGTCCGGTGATGCCACAGAAGGCGGCCGGCTGGCGGATCGAGCCGCCGGTGTCGGTGCCCATGGCGGCGGGGGCCAGTCCCGCGGCCACCGCGGCGGCGCTGCCGCCGGAGGAGCCACCGGGCACGGCGCCGCTGTCCCAGGGGTTCTTCACCGCGCCGAAGGCGCTGTTCTCGTTGGAGGAGCCCATGGCGAACTCGTCCAGGTTGGTCTTGCCCAGGCTGACGGTGCCGGCGGCCTTGAGCCGCTCCACCACGCAGGCGTCGTAGGGGGCGACGAAGTTCTCGAGCATCTTCGAGCCGGCGGTGGTCAGCACGCCATCGGTGCAGAACAGGTCCTTGATCGCCACGGGCAGGCCGGTCAGCGGGCCGGCCTCGCCGCGGGCGCGGGTGGCGTCGGCGGCGTCGGCGGCGGCCAGGGCCTGTTCCGGGGTCACGGTGATGAAGCTGTTGAGGTCGCCGTCGTGGCGTTCGATTCGCCCGAGCAGGTGTTCGGTCAGCTCGCGGCTGGTGAACTCGCCGGCCGCGAGGCTGGCGGCGAGTTCGGTCAGTGTCTTGTCATGCATGGACCGGAGGCTCCGTAGGCAGTGGCTTACTCGACGACGCGGGGTACCAGGTACAGGCCCTGTTCCACCGCCGGGGCACAGCGCTGGAAGTGGTCGCGTCGGTCGGTCTCGGTGACCTCGTCGGCGCGCAGCCGCTGGGTGGCGTCCAGCGGGTGGGCCAGGGGGGCGACGCCCTCGGTGTCGAGCGCCTGAAGGTGGTCGACCATGTCGAGGATGCGGCCGAGGTCGTCCATATAGTGGGCGGCGTCTTCGTCGGAGAGGCCGAGCCGGGCAAGATGCGCGGCCCTGAGCACGTCAGCGTGTTCAAGCGCCATGAGTCGGGTGTCCTCGAGTGAGAAAAACAGGCCGCTGAAGGTACCATATTCGGCGTCGCGCGGGCAGGGCCTCATGTGCCGTTGCCCCGGGGTTTCGCTTGCTGCCGAGGGGGTGCGGTGATACCGTTTGCCTCCGCACAGGGTTCCCGGACTGCACTAGGTAACGACTTCCATGTTCAAACGCTTGAGGGGGCTGTTTTCCAGCGATCTGTCGATCGATCTGGGGACGGCCAATACGCTGATCTACGTCCGCGGCCGAGGCATCGTGCTCGACGAACCGTCGGTCGTGGCCATTCGCCAGTCCGGCAACATGCGCAGCGTGGCCGCGGTGGGCTCCGACGCCAAGCGCATGCTGGGCCGCACTCCCGGCAACATCACCGCCATCCGACCCATGAAGGACGGGGTGATCGCCGACTTCACCGTCACCGAGCAGATGCTCCAGCACTTCATCCGCAAGGTCCATCAGAGCACCTTCCTCACCCCGAGTCCGCGGGTGCTGGTCTGCGTGCCCTGCATGTCGACCCAGGTGGAACGCCGGGCCATCAAGGAGTCCGCCGAGGGCGCCGGTGCCCGCGAGGTGTTCCTGATCGAGGAGCCCATGGCGGCCGCCATCGGCGCCGGCCTGCCCGTGGAGGAGGCCCAGGGTTCCATGGTGGTGGATATCGGTGGCGGCACCAGCGAGATCGCCATCATCTCCCTGAACGGCATCGTCTATTCCGAGTCCATCCGTGTCGGCGGCGACCGCTTCGACGAGGCGATCATCGGCTACGTGCGTCGCCATTACGGCAGCCTGATCGGCGAGGCCACCGCCGAGCGCATCAAGGAGGAGATCGGCTGCGCCTACCCCGGCGGCGAGCTGCGCGAGATCGATGTGCGCGGCCGCAACCTGGCCGAGGGCATCCCGCGCAGCTTCACCCTCAACTCCCACGAGATCCTCGACGCCCTGCAGGAGACCCTGGCCTCCATCGTCGCCGCGGTGAAGAACGCCCTGGAGCAGTCGCCCCCGGAACTCGCCTCCGACATCGCCGAGCGCGGCCTGGTGCTGACCGGCGGTGGCGCGCTGCTGCGCGACCTGGACAAGCTGATCGCCGAGGAGACCGGCCTGCCGGTGATCGTCGCCGAGGATCCGCTGACCTGCGTGGCACGCGGCGGTGGCAAGGCCCTCGAGATGATCGACCAGCACACCTTCGAGCTGCTGTCCAGCGACTGATCCGGGGAGACGCGTCATCAAGCCGCTGTTCTCGCATGGCCCGCTGCCCGTCTATCGCCTGCTGGTCGTCGCGGTCGTCGCGGTCGGGCTGATGGTCGCCGACCTGCGGCTGACCCGCATGGAGGAGGTGCGTGCCCAGCTCTCCACCGTGGTGGCCCCCGTCCAGTGGGTGGTCAGCCTGCCCAGCAGCGTGCTCAGCTGGGCGACCCTGGCGCTCTCCGACCAGCGCGCCCTGGTCGACGAGAACCGCCGGCTGCGCGAGCAGATGCTGACCCTCTCCCATCGCGTCCAGCGCATGGCGGATCTCACCGCCGAGAACGTGCGCCTGCGCGAGCTGCTCTCCGCCGCACGCCAGCACGACATGCCCTTCATCACCGCCGAGCTGCTGTCGCTGGACCCCGATCCCTTCGCCCATCAGATGGTGCTGGATCGCGGCCGCCGCGACGGGGTGCATGTGGGGCAGCCGGTGATGGATGCCGCCGGCCTGGTGGGGCAGGTGACCTCGGTCTCGGCCTACTCCAGCCGGGTGCTGATGGTGGCCGACGCCAGCCATGCGCTGCCGGTGCGGGTCAATCGCAATGGCCTGCGCTTCATCCTCCAGGGCGGCGGACGCTATGACAGCCTCAGCGTGCTGCACGTCCCCGATACCGCCGACATCCGCATGGGCGACCTGCTGGTCACCTCGGGCCTGGCCGGGCGCTTCCCCCCGGGCTACCCGGTGGCCCGGGTCAGCGAGGTGGTGCACGATCCCGGCGAGCCCTTCGCCCGGGTCAGTGCCGCGCCGGTGGCCCAGCTGCAGCGCTCGCGCCACTTCCTGCTGCTCTTCCCGCCCAGCCAGCTGCGCTTCGATGACCCCGGCTGGGAGGGGGAGGTCGGGGTGACGGCCATCGAGGCCGCCCGGGCGGTGGTCGGTGACGCCGCCGCGCGGGGGGCCGCCCTTCAGGACGCCGACGAGGAGGACCGCTGATGGCCGCTCCCTCTGCCGCCAACCTGGCACTGCCGTGGATCTGGTGCTCCCTGCTGCTGGCACTCTGCCTGCAGGTGATGCCGCTGGCCGAAGGCTGGCAGATCTGGCGGCCCGACTGGCTGGGGCTGATGCTGGTCTACTGGTGCATGAAGACCCCCTATCGGGTGGGCGTCTTCCACGCCTTCGTGCTGGGCATCCTGCTCGACCTGATCGAGGGGGCGGTGCTCGGCCAGAACGCCCTGCTGCTGTCGCTGCTGGCCTTCCTGTGTGCCCTGGTCTATCCGCGCTTCCGGGCCTACTCGCTGCTTCAGCAGGCACTGATGGTGCTGGTGCTGCTGGGCAGCGTGCAGCTCCTCGAACAGTGGCTGCGCACCCTGCTCGGCCCCTTCGCCATCCATCTCTCCTTCCTGACGCCGTCGCTGATCGGCGCGCTGCTCTGGCCCTGGTTTGCCACTCTCTTCAACGCCCTGGGGCGGCGCCTGGCCCGCGACTGACCGGAGCCTGTCAATGTCCGCTACCCTGTCCCCCGTGCTCTGCCTGGCCTCCGCCTCGCCGCGGCGTCGCGAGCTGCTTTTCTCCATCGGCGTGGCCGTGGAGATCCGTCCGGTGGATATCGACGAGACCCCGGCGCCCGGGGAGGGCGCCGAGGCCTATGTGGCCCGCCTGGCCCGGGAGAAGGCGCTGGCCGGTGCGCGCCTCTCCTCGCTGCCGACCCTGGGCTCCGATACCGCCGTGGTCCGCGATGGCGAGATCCTCGGCAAGCCTGAGGGACCGGAGCATGCCGCCGCCATGCTGCGTTCGCTCTCGGGGCGCGAGCACCGGGTGCTCACCGCGCTGGCGGTGACCGGCCCTGCCGGCCTGCTCGAGGCCTGCGTGGCCACCCGGGTAGCGATGCGCGAGATCTCGGACGCCGAGATCGCCGCCTACTGGGCCAGCGGCGAGCCCGCCGACAAGGCGGGAGGCTATGCCATCCAGGGGCGAGGGGCGGTGTTCGTCGAGCATATTGCCGGCAGCCACTCGGCGGTGGTGGGGCTGCCGCTGTTCGAGACCGCCGCGCTGCTGCGCCGCCAGGGAGTGGCGCTGTGGGACGGCACCCTCGTCTGAGATCGCGTCCCAGAACGGCGCCTTGGGTGCGGGCCACTATGTCATAATGGTCGCAAAGCAATCTGGACAAGGATTTCCGCATGAGCGGCGAAGTACTGATCAACCTGACGCCGATGGAGACTCGCGTCGCCGTGGTGGAGAACGGCGTGCTGCAGGAGGCCTTCATCGAGCGCTCCCGCCGGCGTGGCATCGTCGGCAATATCTACAAGGGCCGGGTGGTGAGGGTGCTGCCCGGCATGCAGGCGGCGTTCGTCGATATCGGCCTCGATCGCGCCGCCTTCATCCACGCCCACGAGGTGATGCCCCCCGGCACCCCGGCCGAGGAGCAGCTCTCCATCGGCCACCTGCTGCACGAGGGGCAGGCGCTGGTGGTGCAGGTCACCAAGGATCCCATCGGCTCCAAGGGGGCGCGGCTCACCACCCATCTGTCGGTGCCCTCGCGCTATCTGGTCTACATGCCCGATGCGCCCCACCACGGGGTATCCCAGCGTATCGAGGACGAGCGCGAGCGCGAGCGCCTGCGCGGCCTGATCGAGGAGGCCCAGGCCCAGCAGAGCCTGGAGGTGACCGGCGGCTTCATCGTGCGCACCGCCGCCGAGGGGGTGGGGGTCCAGGAGCTGGCCGCCGACATGCACTTCCTGCTGCGGCTGTGTCGCAAGGTCAGCGAGCGCAAGGTGACTTCCTCGGCGCCCAGCGTGATCTACGACGACCTGCCGCTGTTCATGCGCATCCTGCGCGACGTGATGCGCGACGAGATCGAGAAGGTGCGCATCGACTCCCGGGAGAACTACGTCAAGCTGATCGAGTTCGCCGAGGAGTTCATGCCCGACGCCGTGGAACGCATCGAACACTACGCCGGCGAGCGGCCGATCTTCGACCTCTACAGCGTCGAGGACGAGATCCACAAGGCGCTGGGTCGCAAGGTGCAGCTCAAGTCCGGCGGCTACCTGGTGATCGACCCCACCGAGGCGATGACCACCATCGACGTCAATACCGGTGGCTACGTGGGGCACCGCAACCTCGAGGAGACCATCTTCAAGACCAACCTCGAGGCCGCCACCGCCATCGCCCGCCAGCTGCGGCTGCGCAACCTCGGCGGCATCATCATCATCGACTTCATCGACATGGAGGACACCGAGCATCAGCGCCAGGTGCTGCGCATGCTCGAGAAGTCGCTGGAGCGCGATCACGCCAAGACCAAGTGCACCGGGGTCACCGAGCTGGGCCTGGTGCAGCTGACCCGCAAGCGCACCCGGGAGAGCCTCGAGCAGACCCTCTGCGAGGCGTGCCCGACCTGCGCTGGCCGTGGCACCCTCAAGACCCCCGAGACGGTCTGCTACGAGATCTTCCGCGAGATCCTGCGCGAGGAGCGTGCCTACAGCGCCGAGACCTACATGGTGCTGTCGTCGCAGGCGGTGGTGGACCGCCTGCTCGACGAGGAGTCGGCGGCGGTGGCCGACCTGGAGGAGTTCATCGGCAAGCCGATTCGCTTCCAGGTCGAGACCCACTACTCCCAGGAGCAGTACGACATCGTGCTGATGTGAGCCCATGGCCGTGACCCGCCCGGTGATTCGCTGGACCCTGACCCTGCTGGCCGTGGTGCTGGCAGCGGTGGCGATGCTGACCCTGGTCGCGCGCCTGGCGCTGGGCCTGGCCGATGGGCTGGTGCCGCGGCTGGAGTCACTGCTCTCGGCGCGCTTCGCGGCCCAGGTGCGGATCTCCTCCCTGGAGGGCGGCCTGGCGCGCTTCGACCCGCATCTGCGCCTGGATGGCCTGACCCTGCGCACCCGCGAGGGTGACAGGCCGCTGCTTGACGTGCAGGCGGGCCGGCTGCGCCTGGACACCTGGCAGAGCCTGCGCGAGGGGCTGCCGGTGGTGGAGGATGCCCGCCTCGAGGGGGTGACCCTGCACCTCTACCAGACCCCCGAGGGGGGCTGGCATTGGCCCGACCCCGCCGACCTGCCCCCCGAGCTGCAGCCCGAGGGCGAGTTCGACCTGGAGCGCCTCGACTACTGGGTCGGGGTGCTGCTGCGCCAGCGCGCCTGGGCCGAGCAGGTGAGCGTGGTGCTGCATGGCCGCGAACGGCGCGTCGCCTTCGAGGCGCCGCGGCTGCTGATGACCGGCGACGCCCGTCGCGCCCACCTCGAGGGTGAACTGCGCCTGGTGGGCGACCCCGACATCGCCATGCAGGTGGTCCTGGAGGTGCTGCCGGGCCAGGTAGGGTTCCGCGACTTCGGCGCCGCTCTCCAGGCCGACATGCGCCTCGACAGCCTGGTGGAGCTGGCCGCGGTGCTGGGACGCAATCAGCCGCTGCGCCTCGACGAGGCGCGTGGCGAGGCGCGCCTCTGGGGGCGCTGGCATCGCGGTGCCCTGGCCGATGCCCGCCTCGCCCTGGACATCGAGCGGCTGGCGGTCAGCCACCGGGACGCGGCGGGAGAGCGCCATGACCTGGAGCTCGACGGCGTGACCGGGCGTGGCCAGTGGCTGAAGGGAGATAGCGGTTGGCAGGCCTGGTTCCAGGGCGACGCCGACAGCCCCGATGCCAGCGAGCCCGATGCCCCCGCGTCGCGCTGGGGCCCGGCCTTGCCCTATCGCTGGCACCTGAGCGGCGATGCCGAGGGCTGGTGGCTCAATACCAGCGCCTTCGACCTGGGGTCGCTGGCCGCCTGGCGCGACCGGGTCCCGCTGCCCGAGGCCCTGGCCCGGGTGGTGGACAGCCTCGACCCCCGCGGGCGGGTGATGGGCTTCGGCCTGGGCTTCCGGGAGGAGCAGTGGCAGGCGCGCGCCTCCCTGCGCGGGGTGGAGGCCTCGCCCTGGCAGCAGGCACCGGGCGGCGGGCCCCTCGACATGTGGGTGGAGGCCCGCGGGGGGAACGGGCTGGTGCGCTTCGTCGGCGACGACGCCGCCACGCTGCACTTTCCCGAGGTGTTCGCCGGCCCCATGGCGCTCGAGCACGCCTCTGGCGAGGTGCGCTGGGCCTATGACGGCCCGCGCAGCATGGTCAGTGGCCGCGACCTGCGGGTGGGCTGGAACGGTGCCGAGGTCAGCGGCGGTTTCGGCCTCTCCGTCGGCCGTGGCGCCCGGGGCGGCTTCGGCCTGACCCTGGCCCTCGAGGATGTCGATGCCGTGGAGACGCCGCTCGTTGAGTGGCTGCCGGTGGGCATCCTCGGCGATGAATTGCGCGACTGGCTCGCCGATGGCGTGGCCGGCCGGGTGCCCGAGGGCTCGCTGCGCCTGCATGTGCCGCTCTCCGGGGGCAGTGACGAACGTGTCGCGGCGAACTTCGGCCTCGACCTCGCCATCCGTGACGGGCGCCTGCCCATTGCCCCGGGCTGGCCGAGGCTGGAGGGCGTCGAGGGGCGGATGCGCCTCGACGACGGCGTCCTGGAGGCCGAGGTGAGCCACGCCGAGAGCCTCGGGGTGGAGGCGCACGACGGCCGGGTACGCCTGGCCGACGAGCGCCTCGAGGTGGAGGGCAGGCTGGCCGCCGAGGCCGCCGCGCTGCGTCGTTTCCTGCTGGCCATGCCGGTGGAGGGGATGGAGGCCCTGGATGCCTGGCAGGCCGAGGGGCATGCCGAAGGCACGCTCACCCTGGCGCTGCCCCTGGCCGAGCCCGCGGGCCTCGCGCTGGATATCGCTACCGAGGCCGCCTTCCCGCGCCTGGAGTATCGCCCCCTGGGGCTGGTCTTCCGCGACCTGGCGGGGCCGCTCGCCTGGCGTCAGCGGGGCGAGGCGGGCGGCCTCGAGGGTCGCCTGGAGGGGCGGGCACTGGGCGGGCCGGTGCGCGCCGATATCGATACCCAGGGCGGCGGGCTCGACCTTGCCGGCACGGCCGAGACGAGAGCGCTGCTGGCGCTGGGGGGCGTTTCCGCCCTGGCTGAGCGGCTGGCGGGCCGCCTCGACTGGCGCGGCCGCCTGGGCGTCGACGACGGCGTTTCGCTGCGCCTGGAGAGCACGCTCCAGGGGCTGGCCGCCGACCTGCCTGCCCCGCTGGGCAAGTCGGCGGGGGAGACCCGGCCGCTGCGGCTCGACATGGACCTGACCGAGGGGCGCCTGGAGGGGCGCCTGGGTGAGGTGCTGGCACTGCGCTGGCGGGCGCTGCCCGGTGGCGACAGCGGCCAGGGGCAGGTGTGGCTGGGTCGCCCGGCCTCCGGCAGCTGGCCAACGGGGGCGGGCTGGTGGGTCGACGCCTACCTGCCGAGGCTGTCACCCGCCGCCTGGGGCGAGTCGCTCTCCGGCCTGGTGGGCGCCGGCTCGGGAGCGGCAAGCGGCGCCCAGAATCTGCGCGAGGTGCGCCTGGCGAGTGACTGCCTGCAGCACGACGAGCGCTGTCTGGGTTCCTTCTACGCCACGGCACGCCCCCAATCCGGAGGCGGCTGGCGTCTGGCGCTGGATGGCAGCCTGCTGGAGGGGCAGCTCGATTACCGGCCCCGGCTCGCCGAGCCGCTGGACATCGGCCTGGCGCGGCTCTCCCTGGATGCACTGATGCCGGGCAACCGCGAGGTCGGCTCGCTGTTCGACGAGATCGCCACCCCGCCGGCGCCACAGTCCCTGCCCGGCTGGGTGGCTGATCTCCCCGCTGGTCGCCTGCGCGTCGCCGACATCGAGCGCGCCGGCCAGCGCCTGGGCCCCCTGACTGCCCGCTGGCAGGCCACGCCCGAGCGACTCAGTATCGCTCCCCTGGGCCTCACCCTTGGCGAGATCAGTGCCCGCGGCGAGCTGGTCTGGGAGGCGGCCGGCTCCGGGGCCAGCCTTACCCGTGCGCGTCTCGACCTGGATGGGCGCGACCTGGGCACGGCGCTGGAGCGCCTGGGGCAGGCGGCGGTGATCCGCAGCCAGGAGACCCGGGTCAAGAGCCAGCTGGCCTGGCCGGGGGCGCCCTGGCAGTTTGCCCTGGAGCGCTCACGGGGCAGCGTCGAGGCAGAGCTGCGTGACGGGCGTTTCGTCAACCTGCAGTCCACCCCGGCACGACTGGTGGGGCTGCTCAATATCGACAACCTGGTGCGACGCCTGCGCCTGGACTTCTCCGACGTGACCGGTCAGGGGACCGCCTTCGATCGTGTCAGTGGCGCGGCGACCCTGTATGGTGGCAGTCTCGAGACGCGGGGGCCGGTCGAGGTCGTGGGGCCCGCCACCCGCTTCTCCCTGGATGGCAGCGTCGAGCTGGCGCGGCGGGAACTCGACATGCGGCTGGGTGTCACGGTACCCGTCAGCCGCAACCTGCCGCTGGCCGCGGTGATCGCCGGCGCCCCGGTGGTAGGCGGGGCCCTGTTTATCGCCGACCGCCTGTTCGGTGATGCCATCGACAGCGTGACCCGAATTCATTATCGCGTGCTCGGTCCCTGGACCGCGCCGCAGATCTCAGTGGAAAGCGCCGAATGACCCAAGCGAGACACGCACTGCTAGACGAAGCCGCCGGTATCCTGCTGGCTCCCGGCGGCCTCTCCCTGGACGACCTGGACGCCGGCCTCGGCCACGCCCTGGGCCCGGGCATCGACTATGCCGACCTCTACTTCCAGCGCAGCTGGCATGAGGGCTGGGTGCTGGAAGACGGTGAGGTCAAGGAGGCCAGCTACAACATCGACGGCGGGGTGGGCGTGCGCTCCCTGGCCGGCGAGAAGACCGGCTTCGCCTACTCCAACCAGATCACCGCCGACGCCCTGGGCGAGACCGGGCGCACCGCCGCGGGCATCGTGCGCAGCGGCAGCCGCCTGACCCTGGGTGCGGCGGTCGCCGTCGCCCCCCAGGCGCGCTATGCCGGGGTCGATCCGCTCTCCGGCCTTTCCGCCGAGGAGAAGGTCGCCATGCTCAAGCAGGCGGATCGCGTGGCCCGGGCCGCCGACCCCTCGGTCAGCCAGGTCAGTGCCTCGCTCTCCGGGGTCCATGAGGTGGTGTTGGTGCGCGCCAGTGACGGCACCCTGGCGGCGGATATCCGTCCCCTGGTGCGCTTCAACGTCAGCGTGATCGCCGTGCGTAATGGCCGTCGCGAGCGTGGCAGCGCCGGTGGCGGTGGTCGCTATCCCATGTCGCGCCTGCGCGACGAGGGCGTGGCAGAGCGCTATGCGAAGGAGGCGGTACGCCAGGCGCTGGTCAACCTGGACGCCGTGGATGCGCCGGCCGGCCAGCTGCCGGTAGTGCTGGCGCCGGGCTGGCCCGGCATCCTGCTCCACGAGGCGGTGGGCCACGGCCTGGAGGGCGACTTCAACCGCAAGGGCAGCTCCGCCTTCGCGGGTCGCTTGGGGCAGCGCGTCGCCGCACCGGGCGTGACGGTGGTGGACGATGCCACCCTGGGCGATCGCCGCGGCTCTATGAGCGTCGATGACGAGGGCACCCCGGGTCAGCACACGCCGCTGATCGAGGATGGCATTCTCACCGGCTACATGCAGGACAAGCTCAACGCCCGGCTGATGGGCATGGCGCCCACCGGCAACGCCCGCCGTGAGTCCTTCGCCCACCTGCCCATGCCGCGCATGACCAACACCGTCATGCTGGCCGGACAGGACGATCCCGCCGATATCATCAAGAGCGTCAGGCGCGGCATCTATGCGGTGAGCTTCGGCGGCGGCCAGGTAGACATCACCTCGGGCAAGTTCGTGTTCTCGGCGAGCGAGGCCTACCTGATCGAGGATGGCCGGATCACCGCCCCGGTGAAGGGTGCGACGCTGATCGGCAACGGCCCCGAGGTGATGGGGCAGGTGTCGATGATCGGCCATGACATGGAACTGGACAGCGGTATCGGCGTCTGCGGCAAGGAGGGCCAGGGCGTGCCCGTGGGCGTCGGCCAGCCGACCCTCAAGATCGACGAGCTGACCGTGGGCGGTACTGCGTCATAAAGCTGTGGCCAGGTCGGGGTCAGACCCCGGCGGCGTCGATATGGCTGGTAAGGCGCACGATGATGGGCCTGCTGGCTCGGCCGGGGTCTGACCCCGGCGGCGCTATAGTCCGGCAATATCGCGGATCAGCTTGAACAGCTTGCGGGCGCTGGCCGGGGGCTTGCCCTTCTCGCGCTCACGCTGGGCGTTGCGGATCAGCTGACGCAGGGCCTGGCGGTCGGCGTCGGGGTAGTCGGCCACGAAGGCCTCCACCGCGGCGTCTCCCTCGTCGACGAGGCGGTCACGCCACTTCTCGAGGCGATGGAAGGCGTGGTCGCGGCGCAGCGTCTCCTGCTCGATCTCGTCATGGACGGCGCGGATCGCCTCGAGATCCTCGCGGCGCATCAGCTTGCCGACGTACTGCATATGCCGTCGCCGCCCCTCGTGGGAGCGGATGCGTGCGGTCTCCTCCACGGCGGCGAGCATGTCGTCGGAGAGCGGGAAGCGCGCCCGCTCACCGGGTGTCATGGCGATGATCTGTTCGCCCAGCGCCTGCAGCGCCTGCATCTCGCGCTTGAGCTGGGACTTGCTGGGGCGTTCGTCGTTGTCCGGCTGCTGAAGGACCTGGTCGAGCAGCTCGCGGGGAGATTCCTGGGACATGCCGCTTCCATCGGTTGGGGGCTGGGTGTCCCGACAGTATACCAGCCCGCTTCACCGGGCTGAGAATGAACATCACAGGCGCGGCCCGCGGGCCCGCCGAAGGAGGATAGAGATGACTCAGGCTTTCGATGCCGCCGCCCAGCAGAGCCAGCTGGAGAGCCGTTCCCGACAGGCAGTGGAGCTGGCCCGCAAGCTGGGTGCCGACGCCTGCGAGGTGGGCGCCAGCGTCGACCAGGGCGTCGGTGTCAGCGTTCGCGAGGGCGAGGTGGAGACCGTCGAGCTCTCCCGCGATCAGGGCATCGCGGTGACCGTCTATCTCGGGCAGCACAAGGGCAGCGCCTCCTCCACCGATGCCGGAGAGGCCTCCATACGCGCCGTGGTCGAGAAGGCCATCGCCATCGCCCGCTATACCGGCGAGGATCCCGCCGCCGGCCTCGCCGATGCCGAGCTGATGGCCACCCATCTTCCCGACCTCGACGTGCACCATCCCTGGGCGCTCTCCACCGAGGAGGCCATCGACCTGGCACTGGCCTGCGAGGCCGCCGGCCGCGGCAAGGCCGGGATCAAGAGCTCCGACGGGGCCTCGCTCTCCAGCGGCGAGGGGGTGCGGGTCTACGCCAACAGCCACGGCTTCCTGGGCAGCCAGCGCGGCAGCCGCCACTCCCTCTCCTGCATGCTGATCGCCGAGGATGCCGCCGGCATGCAGCGTGACTACGACTACACCAGTGCCCGGGACCCCCGTGACCTGCTGGCCCCCGAGCGGGTCGGCGAGAGCGCCGCCGCGCACACCCTGCGGCGCCTCGGCGCGCGGCGCCCGGCCACCGGACGCCTGCCGGTGCTCTTCGATCCGGACCTGGCCGCGGGGCTGGTCGGCTCGCTGATGGGCGCCATCGCCGGGGGCTCGCTGTTCCGTCAGGCCTCCTTCCTCTGCGACCGCCTCGGCGATGGGCTCTTCCCCGAGTGGTTCAGCCTGCAGGAGAAGCCCATGGAGATCGGCGCCATGGCCAGTTCGCCCTTCGACAACGATGGCGTTCAGACCCGCGACAATGTCTTCATCGACAAGGGGCGCCTGGCCAGTTACATGCTCTCGGCCTACAGTGCGCGGCGCCTCGGCATGCCGACCACCGCGAATGCCGGTGGCGCCCGCAACCTGCGCATCGCGGCACCGCTGGCATCACGCGATGAGCTGCTCGCCCGCATGGGGCGGGGGGTGCTGGTCACCGAGCTGATGGGGCAGGGGGTGAACGCCGTCACCGGCGACTACTCGCGGGGCGCGGCCGGCTTCTGGGTGGAGAACGGCGAGATCCAGTACCCGGTGGAGGAGTTCACGATTGCCGGCAACCTGGAGGCGATGTTCCGGGGGCTCTCCGGCGTGGGCAGCGATATCGATACCCGCGGCAGCATCCATACCGGCAGCTGGCTGATCGACGAGATGACCGTGGCCGGCGGCTAGTCATCCTCGTCGAAGCGGGCCTCGAACAGCGCCTCAACGGCGTCGAGGGCCGCCTCGGCGTCCTCCCCCTCGGCGCTGACGGTGAGCTGGGTGCCGCAGGGGGCGGCAAGCATGAGCAGTGACATGATGTTGTCGGCCTCACCCTGCAGGGGGCCATTGGCCACGCGGATGCGGGCCGTGAAGGGCTGGCAGCACTGCACCAGCCGGGTGGCGGCGCGGGCGTGTAGCCCACGCTTGTTGGTCAGGGTCAGCTTGCGTTGCGGCACGCTCAACGTCCTTGATGAGGTGTGGCGTCGGGGCCAGGCAGGGTGTCCTGGGTGCCCAGCTCGCGGTGGCGCAGGCGGACATGGGTCTGGCTCTGTGCCAGGCGCATCGCCAGTCGCTCGGCGATGTATACCGAACGATGCTGCCCGCCGGTGCAGCCGATGGCCACGGTCAGGTAGCTGCGATGGCTGGCCTCGTAGCTGGGTAGCCAGCGCGTCAGCCAGGCGTGGATGTCCTCGAGCATCGCCTGGACCAGCGGATATCCCTCGAGGAAGGCGACGATCTCGGGGTCCTGGCCGGTGAAGGGCCTCAGGCGCGGGTCCCAGTAGGGATTGGGAAGGCAGCGGGCGTCGAACACCAGGTCGGCATCGAGTGGCACGCCGCGCTTGAAGCCGAAGGATTCCACGGTCAGGGTCAGCTGCTCGGGGCGATGCCCGGCCACCTGGTCGGCGATGCGGCCGCGCAGCTCGTGCACCGACAGCCGCGAGGTGTCGATCACCAGGTCGGACAGGTCACGGATCTCGGCCAGCGCCTGCTCCTCGGAGTCGATTGCCTCGGCCAGCGTCATCTCGCTGCCCCGGGTCAGCGGGTGGCGGCGTCGGGTGGCGGAGTAGCGCTCGATCAGGATGCGCGCGTCGGTGGTCAGGTAGATCACCTGGCAATCGATGCCGCGTTCACGCACCTCCTCGAGCAGGCTGGGAAAGCGTTTCAGGGCCTGGGGCAGGTTGCGGGCGTCGATGCTGACGGCGATGGAGGAGCGCGGGGATTCGGGGTTGCCCAGCTCGTCGACCAGCGAGCCGAGCAGCATGGCAGGCAGGTTGTCGATGGCGTAGTAGCCGAGATCCTCCAGGGCCTGCAGCGCGATCGACTTGCCCGAGCCGGAACGGCCGCTGATGATCACGAGCTGCATGGGGATCTCCTGGTCGTCCTGGCCGAGCGGGTGCTCAGCCCTGTCGTCGAATGGCCTCGATAAGGCCCTCGTGGAGTTCTCGCTGGCTGGCACTGCGGCGCAGGCGAGTTCGGGTGTCAACGTCGTTCATGATGCCGGCCACCTGAGCCAGCAGGGTCAGATGGGCGGCGTCTGCCTCCTCGGGCACCAGCAGCATGAACACCAGGTCGACGGGCTCGCCGTCGATGGCATCGAAATCCACCGGCTCGGCCAGCTTCAGGAAGCCGGCGATGGGCGCCTTGCAGTGGGGGCTTCTGGCATGCGGGATGGCCACGCCATTGCCGATCCCCGTACTGCCCAGGCGTTCGCGGGCGATCAGCCGTGCGAAAACCTCCTGGCTGTCGAGGCTGGGTGTATTCTGGGCGATGAAGGTGCTGAAGAACTCCAGCACCCGTTTCTTGCTTCCCCCGGGCACATCGAAGAGGGTGCGCTCGGGGGGCAGGATGGTTTCGAGAGACGACATCGTGGACTCAGCGAGCGCCGGCGCCCTGGGCGCGGGCCTGGGCCTTCTCCTTGTGCTTGACCAGCTGGCGGTCCAGCTTGTCGGCCAGGGCATCGATGGCGGCATACATGTCGTTCTCTTGAGCCTCGGCGTGCAGGTCGGCACCGGCGGCATGCAGGGTGCAGGCGGCGGACTGTCGCTCCTTCTCCACCGACAGGGTCACCTGAACGTTGGTGATGTTGTCGTAGTGGCGCTCCACGCGCGTCAGCTTCTCGTTGACATAGTCACGCAGGGCATCGGTCAGTTCCACATGATGGCCGGTGATGTTGACTTGCATGACACGCTCCTTGCTCGTTGGTTGTGCTTCGATTGTAACCCTTTTTCCCGCCTTGCATACCCCCACCCAGCGGCGGGTTCGAGGGGCGCCTTGATCCCGGTCAGCGAAGCCGCCTGCGCTCGCTGGAGGAGGGGATGCCCATGGCTTCCCTATACTTCGCCACGGTCCTGCGCGCGACCTGGATGCCGGCCTCGTCGAGCAGGGTGACCAGCCGGCTGTCGGAGAGCGGCTTGCGAGGCGGCTCCTCCTGGATCAGCTTGCGGATGCGGGCGCGGATGGCGGTGCTGGAGTGGGCGTCGCCTTCGCCTTCGCCGCCGCCGACGTGGCTGGAGAAGAAGAACTTGAGTTCGAAGACCCCCCGCGGGGTGTGGATGAACTTCTGGGTGGTGACCCTCGAGATGGTGGATTCGTGCATCTCCACCGCCTGGGCGATGTCGGCCAGGATGAGCGGCTTCATCGCCTCTTCCCCGCGCTCGAGGAAGTCGAGCTGGCGGGCCAGGATCTCGCGGCCCACTCGCAGCAGGGTGTCGTTGCGGCTGGACAGGCTCTTCATCAGCCAGCGCGCCTCCTGGAGATGCTCCTTGAGGAACTGGTTGTCGTCGCTTCTGTCGGCGCGGCGCACCAGGGCCGCGTAATCGGGCTGGATGCGCAGTCGTGGCAGTGCCTCGGGGTTGAGTTCGACGTGCCAGCCACGCTGGTCGTGGTAGGCGACCAGGTCCGGGATCACATAGTCGTCGGTCACGCTGGCAAAGGCGCTGCCGGGGCGTGGGTCCAGGCCTCGCACCAGGGCGATGGTGGCATCCAGGGCGTCGTCGTCCAGCCCCAGGCGCCGCTTGAGCAGGCGTCGATCGCCGCCGGCCAGGGCCTCGAGGAACTGGCGAACCAGGCGTCGCGCCTGGGGCAGCAGCGGCGTGTCGTCGGGGAGGGCGCCGAGCTGCAGCTGCAGGCATTCGCGCAGGTCGCGGGCGAAGATGCCGGTGGGGTCGAACTGCTGCAGGCGCAGCAGCACCCGCTCCATCTCCTGGCTGCGCAGGTCGGCAAGCCCCTGTTGCCTCAGGCCGCCACGGATCTCGTCGAGGGAGGTGGCCAGGTAGCCGGCATCGTCCACGGCATCGATCAGGCTCTCGGCGATCTGCCGCGCCCGAGGATCGAGGTCGCTCATCGCCAGCTGCCAGGCGAGGTGACCCTGCAGGCTCTGGCTCTGGGCCTGGCGCTCGAAATCGGGTCCCTCGCCTCCGGCCGGCGCGCCCAGGTCCTGGTAGGTGTCGGACCAGTCGCTGTCGGTGGCGAGCTGTTCGGGAATCTCGCTTGCCCAGTCGTCGTCCGGGGTCTCCTGGGTGGCCTGTTCGCCGAACTCGTCGTCGAGCTCCAGCAGCGGGTTGCTCTCCATCGCCTGCTGGATCTCCTGGCGCAGGTCCAGGGTAGAGAGCTGCAGCAAAGCGATGGCCTGCTGCAGCTGGGGTGTCATGGTCAGCTGGGTGCCGACCCGCAGTTGCAGGGATGCCTTCATGGCCATGGCCGGCGTCCTCCTGGCGTGTCGGAAAGCCCTACCCTAGCCCCTGGCGTGGCATGGCGCAATACGATTTCAAGCAATAATCATGCCATTGGTGCGCCGCGCGGCGGAATATGAATATGGTGAGGCGCGTTACCGGCCGGGGTCACAGGCGGAAGTCTTCACCGAGGTAGACCTCGCGCACCCGCTGGTTGGCGAGGATCGACTCGGCGTCGCCCTCGGCGATGATCTTGCCGTCGCCGACGATATAGGCGCTGTCGCAGATGTCGAGGGTGTCGCGGACGTTGTGGTCGGTGATCAGCACGCCGATGCCGCGGGCCTTGAGCTGGCGGATGATGCCCTTGATCTCGCCCACCGAGATCGGGTCGACCCCGGCGAAGGGCTCGTCGAGCAGGATGAAGGCGGGTTCGGTGGCCAGCGCCCGGGCGATCTCCACCCGGCGCCGCTCGCCGCCGGAGAGGCTCATGCCCGGGTTGTCGCGGATATGGGTGACATGGAACTCCTCGAGCAGCTGCTCCAGGCGTGCGCGACGGCCCTCCCGGTCGAGATCCTTGCGGGTCTCGAGGATGGCCATGATGTTGTCGGCCACCGACAGCTTGCGGAAGATCGAGGCCTCCTGGGGCAGGTAGCCGATCCCCGCCCGGGCCCGTTCGTGCATGGCGGCGCGGGAGAGGTCCAGGTCATCGATGGCCACCGAGCCGGCATCGGCACGCACCAGCCCCACGATCATGTAGAAGGAGGTGGTCTTGCCGGCACCGTTGGGGCCCAGCAGCCCGACGATGCTGCCCTGGCGGATCGACAGGCCGATGTCCTGCACCACGCGGCGGCGCTTGTAGCTCTTGGCCAGATGACGGGCGTGAAGGGTCTTCATGGATTCCCTTACTGCTGTTCGGGCTGGAGGGTCATGCGGATGCGCTGGCTGCCCTCGACGCCCTCGGCGTCGGCACGGGCCTGCACCACGCGGCGGTCGAGGAAGTACTCCAGGTAGCCGCCCTCGAAGGTGTCGCCCCCCTGATGGAGCTCGGCGCGATCGACCAGCTCCACGCGGCGTTCGGCCACGTGATAGATGACGGTGCGTCCCCAGCCCTTGACGATCGGCTCGGCGGGGTCGGGCTGCTGCTCGAGGTAGGCCCGATCGCCGGTGGCGGTGGCCAGGGAGAGCTCACCGGCCGCGTTGCGGCGGATCTCCACCCGGTTGCCCGTCAGGCGCATGCTGCCCTGGCGGATATCCACGTTGCCGGTATACACGGCGGTGCCGGCGCGGTCGTCGAGGTCGAGGCGGTCCGCCTCGACCAGGATGGGCGCATCGGCATCCTGATTTTGAGGCTGGCTCTGGGCCTGGCTGGCCGGGGCGACGGCCAGCAGCGCCAGCAGCAGCGCACAGGCCAGTGAGGGGAGTAGGGGGCGCGTCATGGCGAGGACTCCTCGGCTGTCTCGGGCGGATGGTGGCCGCGCACATTGTCGGTCAGGCGGGCCCGGTTGTCATGGAGCCAGGCGTCGAAGCGTTCGCCGCGCATGCGCTGGGGCGGCTGGCGCAGCGTGGCCGGGGTGGTGCTCCAGGCATGACCGGTGTCGGCATCGTAGTGCAGCGTCTCGGTCTCGAGCACCCAGCGCTCGGCGGGGGCCCGCAGACGGGCGTCGCCATCGAGCAGCAGCGGGTTGCCCCCGGGGCCCAGCTCGCCGCTTTTGGCCTCGGCGAGCCACAGGCGACCCTCGCGGTCGTGGAGCCGGGCAAGCGGGGTTTCCAGGCGGGTCACGTCATCCACCGGGGTGTGGACCAGCCGCGGCGTGGTCACCCGCTGGTGGGGGCGGCCCTCGGCGTCGAAGCGGGTGAGGCGCGCGTTCTCGAGGTAGAAGTCGGGCTCGCCCGCGGCGTCGCGCGGCACCTGGCCGGTGGGGGTGGGGTCGCGCAGGTCGAGCAGCGCCAGGCCTCCGCCCAGCGTCAGCAGCAGCAGGGTCAGCCAGGTGCGAAAGCCCGGGCGCGGCAGGGCCATGGCCTCAGCCGGCCCCGTGCAGGTAGGTGTCGATCACCGCGTCCCAGTGGCCCTGGGCGCGCAGCAGGGTGTCGGCGATCTCGCGGGCCGCGCCCTGGCCGCCGCTGCGCTCGGTGACCCAGTCGGCATACTTCTGGATGTAGGCCGGTGCGTTGGGCACGCTGATGCCCACCCCGGCGCGGCGGATGGCGCCCACGTCGGGCATGTCGTCGCCGCAGTAGGCCACCTGGTCGAATTCCAGGCCCAGGCGCACGCTGAGCTCCCGCAGTACCGGCAGCTTCTTCTCGACGCCCTGGAAGACATGCTGGATGCCCAGGGCGGCGGCGCGGCGACTCACCGTGGGTGACTCGCGGCCGGTGATCAGCGCGACCTGGATCCCGGCACGCTTGAGCAGCTTGAGGCCGTGGCCATCCTGGACATTGAAGGCCTTGATCTCGATGCCGTCGGCCTGGAAGTAGAGCTGGCCGTCGGTGAGCACGCCATCGACGTCCAGCGCGAGCAAGCGGATGCGGCGCAGACGGTCGGTCAGCAGCGGATCCTGCAGGGGGGAGGTGTGGGTCATGGGGACTCCGTGTCGTTGAGGTCAGATCACGCCGCTGGCGAGCAGGTCGTGCATATGCAGGGCGCCCACCGGGCGACCCTCGTCATCGACCACGGCCAGGGCGGAGATGCGGTGGTCTTCCATCAGGCTTACCGCCTCGGCGGCCAGGGTCTCCGGGGAGACGCGCTTGCCGGGACAGGTCATGACTTCATCCACGGTGAGGTCGGTGAGGTCGTTGTGCTGGTCCAGGGTGCGACGCAGGTCGCCATCGGTATAGACCCCGGCGAGGTGGCCGTCGGGGGCCACCACGCAGGTGAAGCCCAGCCCCTGGCGGGTGATCTCCAGCAGGGCATCGCGCAGCGGGCTGCCCAGCGGCACCCGGGGCAGCCGATCGCCCGAGTGCATCAGGTCACCGACGCGCAGCAGCAGCCGCTTGCCGAGGCTGCCGCCGGGGTGGGAGAGGGCGAAATCCTCGGCGGTGAAGCCGCGCGCCTCGAGCAGGGCCACGGCCAGGGCATCGCCCATGGCCAGGGCGGCGGTGGTGGAGGCGGTGGGGGCCAGGTCGAGCGGACAGGCCTCGCGCTCGACCCCGACATCGAGATGCGCCTCGGCGTGGCGGGCCAGGCTCGAGGCAGGGCGACCGGTCATGCTGATCAGCGGCACCTTCATGCGCTTTAGCAGCGGCAGCAGGGCGGTCACCTCGGCGGTCTCGCCCGAGTTGGAGAGGGCCAGCACCACGTCGCCGGGGGTGATCATGCCCAGGTCGCCGTGGCTGGCCTCGCCGGGATGCACGAAGAAGGCCGGCGTGCCGGTGCTGGCCAGGGTGGCGGCGATCTTGCCCGCGATGTGGCCCGACTTGCCCATGCCGGTGACCACCACGCGGCCGTGGCAGGCCAGGATCAGTTCGCAGGCGCGGTCGAAGGCGTCATCGAGGCGCGCCACCAGGGCGCCGACGGCCTGCTGCTCGAGGCGCAGGGTGCGTCGGGCGCTGTCACGGAGGGCCGAGCCGGCCGGGGGGGTATCGGATGTCATGGGGTCGATTGTTGCCTGTTGCGCGGAATCACTCAAGAGCCACCGCCCAGACTGGCCGTGCCGAGCCAGATCAGGTAGCCGAAATAGGTGGCGGCCAGGGCCGCGCCCGGGAGTCGGCCGAGGTGGTTGCGACGATGCCACAGCAGCAGGGCGCCGAGCACCAGGGTCAGCACCAGCAGCAAGGGATAGTCACGCTCCCCGGCGGCGGCATCGGTGGCGCCCGGTGCGATCAGACCGGGTATCGGCAGCACCGCCAGCAGGTTGAAGAGGTTGGAGCCGATGATGTTGCCGATGGCCAGGTCATGGTGGCGCTTGAGGGCGCTGGCCACGCAGGCCACCAGTTCGGGCAGGCTGGTACCGATGGCGACGATGGTCAGGCCGATGACCAGCTCGCTGACCCCCATGCTGCGGGCCAGCTCGCTGGCCCCCCACACCAGGCCCCGGGAGCCGGCCACCATCACCGCGAGCGTCACCACCAGCCACAGCAGTGCGCGCGGCAGGGTCATGTCCGGGATCTCCTCGGCGACGGCGTCCTCGGCATCCGGGGTGTCGGCGCGGAACAGCCACCACAGGCTGAACACCAGCAGGGCGATGAGCAGTGCGGCATCCATGCGCCCCAGGTGGCCGTTGGCCAGGGCATAGCCGGCAAGCCCGGTGGCCCCCAGCAGCAGCGGCAACTCGCGACGCACGATGGAGAAGCGCACCGGGATCGGCACCACCAGCGCGGTGATGCCCAGTACCAGGCCGATATTGGCGATGTTGGAGCCCAGGGCGTTGCCGGTGGCGAGGTCGGGGATGCCGTCCAGGGACGCCATCAGCGAGACCACGATCTCCGGGGCCGAGGTGCCCAGGGCGACGATGGTCATGCCCACCAGCAGGGTGCTCATGCCGGCGCGGCGGGCGGTGGCGGCCGCCGCGCCGACGAAGTGGTCGGCGCTCCACAGCAGGGCCACGAGGCCCAGGGCGACGGCGAACAGGGGAAGCAGCATGGGGTCTCGACTCGCTTGACTGTCAGTGTCGGAAGGGCGCCATTAAACGTGCTGGCCAGCGGCGGTGCAAGCCGCCGGGCGGCATCGGGCTGGCGCCCGGCAGGGCAGTTAGGATACGATGTTCGATAATTTTACTGGGATGGCTGAGCCAATGAGTGACACTCCCTTCGTGGCGGTGGAGGGGCTGCATTTCTCGCGTGGCGACAAGGAGATCTTCCGCGGCGTCGACATGACGATCCAGCGAGGCGGCATCACCGCCATCATGGGCCCCAGCGGCAGTGGCAAGACCACCCTGCTCAAGCTGATCGGCGGCCAGCTCCTGCCCGATGCCGGGCGGGTGCTGATCGAGGGTCAGGACGTGCATCGCCAGTCGCGCAAGGCGCTGTTTTCCATGCGCCAGCGTATGGGCATGCTGTTTCAGAGCGGGGCGCTGTTCTCCGACCTCAGCGTGTTCGAGAACGTGGCCTTCCCGCTGCGGGTGCATACCGACCTGCCGGGCGCCATGGTCCGCGACCTGGTGCTGATGAAGCTCGAGGCGGTGGGGCTGCGCGGTGCCCGGACGCTGATGCCCTCGGAGCTCTCCGGGGGCATGGCGCGCCGGGTGGCGCTGGCCCGGGCCATCGCCCTGGATCCGGAGCTGATCCTCTATGATGAGCCCTTCGTCGGCCAGGATCCGATCTCCATGGGCGTGCTGGTGCAGCTGATCAAGCGCCTAAACCAGGCCCTGGGGCTGACCTCCATTGTGGTCTCCCACGACATCAAGGAGACCCTGACCATCGCCGACTACGTCTACGTGATCGCCGATGGCCAGGTGATGGCCCACGGCACGCCCAAGAGCCTCGACGTTGACCAGGATCCTCGGGTCAGCCAGTTCGTCCACGGCGAGCCGGATGGGCCGGTCCCCTTCCACTACCCGGCGGTGGACTTCGTCAGCGACATGCTCAGCCCGGGAGGCCCTCGATGATTCAGCGAATTCGCCGTCTGGGGCGCCGCGGCTGCGACCTGCTCGAGGCCTTCGGTCGCGCCGGTATCTTCCTGGCCCAGTCCGCCGTGGGGCTGCCGAGTCGCGAGGGACTCTACCTCTGGGTGCGCCAGATGCACTTCGTCGGTGTGCTGTCGCTGGCCATCGTGCTCGTCTCGGGGCTGTTCATCGGCATGGTGCTGTCGCTGCAGGGCTATACCATCCTGGTGGACTTCGGTGCCGAGGATGCGCTGGGTCAGATGGTGGCGCTATCGCTGCTGCGTGAGCTTGCCCCGGTGGTGGCGGCACTGCTGTTCGCCGGGCGTGCCGGCTCGGCACTGACCGCCGAGATCGGCCTGATGAAGGCCACCGAGCAGCTGACCAGCATGGAGATGATCGGTGTCGACCCGCTGCGTCGAGTGGTGGCGCCGCGCCTGTGGGCCGGCTTCGTGTCCCTGCCGCTGCTGACCGTAGGCTTCGGTGTGGTGGGCATCTACGGCGGCTACCTGGTCGGGGTCGACTGGCTGGGCGTGTTCGAGGGCTCCTACTGGTCCAACATGCAGGCCAGCGTCGATTTCATCGACGACGTCGGCAACGGCATCATCAAGAGCCTGGTGTTTGCCGTGGTGGTGACCTGGATCGCGGTTTTCCAGGGCTATGACCTGGTGCCCACCTCGGAGGGCATCTCGCGGGCCACCACCCGTACCGTGGTCTATTCCTCGCTGGCCGTGCTCGGCCTCGATTTCGTGCTGACCGCCGTGATGTTCGGCGGCCTCGCCTGAGCGGCGAACGATCGCCCTGATGTGTGGAGATATTAGATGAAGCGCAGCAAAACCATGGAACTGGGGGTGGGGCTGTTCATGCTTGCCGGCATCCTCGGCCTGGTGTTCCTCGGCCTGCGGGTCAGTGGCATGACCCTGCAGGCCCCCAGCGATACCTTCCGCCTGGAGGCCAACTTCGCCAATATCGGCGGCCTCAAGCCCCGGGCGCGGGTCACCATGGCCGGGGTCACGGTAGGGCGCGTGGCGGCCATCGAGCTCGATACCGACTGGTATGATGCCCGGGTGGTGCTCGAGCTCGACGATGACCTGGAGGGGCAGCTCTCCCGGGACACCACCGCGGCGATCCTGACCTCGGGCCTGCTCGGCGAGCAATACGTGGGCCTTTCCGTGGGCGGTGATCCCGAGACCCTGGCCGACGGCGATACCATCCGCGATACCCAGTCGGCCCTGGTGCTCGAAGAACTCATCCAGCAGTTCGTGTCAAACATGGTCAGCGACTAGCCGCTGACCGCCCCCTCATCGACCCCTGACATGGAGACGTGGACATGATCCGTTCCCCCCTGCCCCTGGCGGCACTGCTGCTGAGCCTGCTGTTCAGCCTGGCCGTGCAGGCCGCTCCCGAGCGCACCCCCGACCAGGTGATCCGCCATAGCGTCGAGACGCTGACCGGCCAGATCGAGGGCCGGCGCGACCACTTCGCCAACAACATGGACGAGCTCGAGGCGCTGGTCGACGACAGCCTCGAGGATATCGCCGACTTCCGCTACATCGGCGCCAGCGTGATGGGGCGCTACTTCTCCAACGCCACTCCCCAGCAGCGCTCGCGTTTCGTCGAGACCTTCCGCCAGACGCTGATCGACACCTACGCCAAGGGGCTGGTCACCTTCGACTACCGCGAGCTGCGCGTACTCGATGCCCAGCGCGCCCAGCGCCACGAGGATCAGGCCAGCGTCGACATGGAGGTGGTGGCCGAGGATGGTGCCGTCTACCCGGTCAGCTACTCCCTGCGCCTCACCGGTGGCGAATGGCGGGTGGTCAACGTGATCGTCAACGGCATCAACCTGGGGCTGACCTTCCGCAACCAGTTCGATCAGGCGATGCGTGACAACGCTCGCGACTATGATGCCGTGATCGACGGCTGGTCGCCCGAGGTGGGCGTCGAGGAGCTGGAGCAGGGCGCGTGAGCGACCTGCTTGCACGCGATGGCCTGCGCCTGGAGGCCTCTGATGCCGGCCTGGTGGTGTGCGGTGAAGTGGGCTTCGAGCATGCCGCCGAACTCGCCGAGGCGGGCAGCCGCTGGCTCGCGGCGCGCCGCTCGGGCGAGGCCGTGAGCTTCGATCTGCGCGGCGTCGCCGGGGTCAGCAGTGCGGCCCTCTCCGTGCTGCTGGAGTGGGCCCGTGCGGCGAGCCGTGCCGGGCTCGTCCTGGAGCGGGTGCACCTGTCGGCGTCCCTCTGGCGCCTCACCGACCTGGCCGGCCTCGAGCGTCTGCTGCCGCTCGAGGCGGCGGGCGAGTAGCCGGGGCGATCGCCAAGCGCGGTGCTTTTCATTACCATGGGCCATCCCCATTGCCTGTCGACGACGAGGTGCCTGTCGTCGGCGGACCCGTTTCAGTACTGCCATTTCAGGACTACAAGGAGTGCCTCACCATGCAACCCAGTGACGTCAAGGGGCTGCTCGAGTCGCGCATCGACGGCTGCGATTTCCACATCCAGGGCGAGGGCTGCAACTTCCAGGTGGTGGCCGTGGGCGAGGTATTCGCGGGCCTGTCGCCGGTCAAGCGCCAGCAGCTGATCTATGGCGCGCTCTCCGACGAGATCGCCTCCGGCGCGCTGCACGCGGTGAGCATCAAGACCTATACCCCGGCGCAGTGGCAAGACGCGCCGGAGAACCCCCGCGCCTGAGACCCCTACCCTCCATGGACAAGTTGATCATTACCGGCAACGGGCCGGTCGATGGCGAGGTATGGGCCAGCGGCGCCAAGAATGCCGCCCTGCCCATCCTGTGTGCCACCCTGCTGGCCGACGAGCCGGTCACCATCGGCAACCTGCCGCATCTGCAGGACATCACCACCACCCTGGAGTTGCTCGGCCACCTGGGGGTGGAGCCGGTGATGGGCGAGAAGATGACCATCCAGCTCGACGGTTCCCAGGTGACGCATTGCGATGCGCCCTATGAGCTGGTCAAGAAGATGCGCGCCTCGATCCTGGTGCTGGGCCCGCTGGTGGCGCATTTCGGCCACGCCGACGTCTCCCTGCCGGGGGGCTGCGCCATCGGGTCGCGCCCGGTGGACCTGCACCTGCGTGGCCTCGAGGCCATGGGGGCGGAGATCCGCGTCGAGGCCGGCTATATCCGTGCCCGGGTGGAGGGGCGGCTGAAGGGGGCCACCATCTTCTTCGATACGGTCACGGTGACCGGCACCGAGAACCTGCTGATGGCGGCGGCGCTGGCAGAGGGCACCACGGTGCTCGAGAACGCCGCCCGGGAGCCGGAGGTGGTCGACCTGGCCGAGCTGCTGATCAAGATGGGCGCCAGCATTCGCGGCCATGGCACCGACACCATCACCATCGAGGGCGTGCCGCGCTTGCATGGCGCCTACCATGACGTGATGCCCGACCGCATCGAGACAGGCACCTTCCTGGTCGCCGCCGCACTCTCACGCGGTCGCGTCAGGGTGCGGCGCACCCGCGCCGATATCCTCGAGGCGGTGCTGGCCAAGCTCGAGGAGGCCGGCGCCGAGATCACCACCGGCGACGACTGGATCGCGCTGGACATGCACGGCAAGCGCCCGCGGCCGGTCAACATCCGCACCGCGCCCTATCCGGCCTTTCCCACCGACATGCAGGCCCAGTTCGTGGCCATGAACGCGGTGGCCGACGGCACCTCCCGGGTGGTGGAAACCATCTTCGAGAACCGCTTCATGCACGTCCAGGAGCTCAATCGCATGGGCGCGAAGATCGCCCTGGAGGGCAACACCGCGGTGATCGAGGGAGTCGAGAAGCTCTCCGGCGCCCCGGTGATGGCCACCGACCTGCGCGCCTCGGCGTCGCTGGTGATCGCGGCGATGATGGCCGAGGGGGAGACCCTGGTCGACCGCATCTACCATATCGATCGCGGCTACGAGTGCATCGAGGAGAAGCTGCAACTGCTGGGCGCACGCATCCGTCGCGTACCGGGCTAGCCCCTATCTTGATCAATGCGAGATGACCAAGGCGAGAGCATGAGCAAACAACTGATCGTGGCCCTCTCCAAGGGCCGTATCCTGGACGAGACCCTGCCGCTGCTGGCCGACGCCGGCGTCGAGCCGGCGGAAGACCTGGGCAGGAGCCGCAAGCTGCTGTTCGATACCAACCTGCCCGACGTCAAGCTGGTGGTGATCCGTGCCACCGACGTGCCGACCTATGTGCAGCTGGGCGCCGCCGACCTGGGGGTGGCGGGCAAGGACGTGCTCCTCGAGCACGGGGCGACGGGGCTCTACGAGCCGCTGGACCTGGAGATCGCCCGCTGCCGGCTGATGACCGCCGGCATCACCGGCGCCGAGCCGGCCCGCGCCCGGCGCCGGGTGGCCACCAAGTTCGTCAACGTCGCCCGGCGCTGGTATGCCGAGCAGGGGATCCAGGCCGAGGTCATCAAGCTCTACGGTGCCATGGAGCTGGCGCCGCTGATGAACCTGGCCGACGAGATCGTCGATATCGTCGATACCGGCAATACCCTGCGCGCCAACGGCATGGAGCCCCGCGAGCTGATCGCGCCGGTCTCCACCCGGTTGGTGGTCAACAAGGCGGCGATGACCATGAAGCATGCGCGTATCAAGCCGCTGCTCGAGCGCCTCGAGCAGGCGGTGACCGCACGTCGCGAGGGCGTCGCGGGCTGAGCGCCCGCGTTGGACCCGACCGGACAGTCCCGACACGATATGGATGCTGCCATGACCGATACCACTGCCCCCTCAGGAATCGCCCGCCTCGCCACCACCGACGCCGACTTCACGGCACGGCTCGACCACCTGCTGGCCTGGGAGGGGGTCTCCGACGGCGAGGTCCAGGCGCGGGTCGCGGAGATCCTCGCCGCGGTGAAGGATCGCGGCGACGCCGCCCTGGTGGAGGCCAGCAACCGCTTCGATCGCCTCTCGGCATCCAGCATGGCCGAGCTGACCCTCAGTGCGCCGCGCCTGCGCCAGGCCTACGAGGGGCTGCCCGACGAGCAGCGCGAGGCCCTGGCCCAGGCCGCCGAGCGCATCCGACTCTACCACGAGCGCCAGAAGCCCGAGTCCTGGCACTACACCGAGGAGGACGGCAGCGTGCTTGGCCAGCAGGTGATGCCACTCGATCGTGCCGGCATCTACGTGCCGGGCGGCAAGGCGGCCTATCCCTCCTCGGTGTTGATGAACGCGATTCCCGCCCATGTGGCCGGCGTCCGCGAGATCATCATGGTGGTCCCCACCCCGGATGGGGTGCTCAACGAGCTGGTGCTGGCCGCGGCGCACCTCGCCGGGGTCGACCGGGTGTTCACGGTGGGGGGCGCCCAGGCCATCGCCGCCCTGGCCTACGGCACCGAGACGGTGCCGCGGGTCGACAAGATCGTCGGGCCGGGCAATATCTACGTGGCGACGGCCAAGCGTGCGGTGTTCGGCCAGGTGGGCATCGACATGATCGCCGGCCCCTCGGAGATCCTGGTGGTCTCCGATGGCGGGACCGACCCCGAGTGGCTGGCCATGGACCTCTTCTCCCAGGCCGAGCACGACGAGGACGCCCAGGCGATCCTGGTGGGCTGGGATGACCAGCACATCGACGCCGTGGAGGCCGCCATCGACCGCCTGCTGCCGACCCTGGAGCGCCAGGCGATCGTCCGCGAGTCGCTCTCCCGGCGCGGGGCGCTGATTCGTTGCCGCGATCGCGCCGAGGCGATGACGCTGATCAATCGCATCGCGCCGGAGCATCTCGAGCTCTCCGTGGCCAACCCCGAGGGCTGGCTTCCCGAGGTGCGTCACGCCGGCGCCATCTTCATGGGTCGCTATACCGCCGAGGCGCTGGGGGACTACTGCGCCGGTCCCAACCATGTGCTGCCCACCTCGGGCACCGCACGCTTCTCGTCGCCGCTGGGGGTCTACGACTTCCAGAAGCGCTCATCGATCATCCACTGCTCCGCCGAGGGGGCGTCCGAGCTGGGGCGGGTGGCCTCGGTGCTGGCTCGCGGCGAGTCGCTTACCGCCCATGCGCGCAGCGCCGAGTACCGCATCAAGACGTGATCGACCGACGTGGCTCGACGCAGAGGGCCCCGTCGGATGGCGGGGCCCTCTGCGTCGTGGGGAGCGTGGGGGCGGCGTGGGCGAGTGGCTACTCGGGGTCGCGCAGCTCGGGGGGCGGCCGCTCGCCGACCTCTACCGTCAGTTCCAGCTCCTCGCCGCCGCGTACCACGGTGAGCGGCAGGCTGTCGCCGGGCTCCACCGCGGCGATGTCGGACATCGTCTCCCGGGCGTCGAGGATCGGCCGGCCCTCGATGGAGAGCAGCACATCCCCGGGGCGCAGGCCGGCCTGGTCGGCGGGTCCTCCCGGCACCACCCCGGCGATGATCACGCCGCGCGGCGCCTGCAGGCCGAAGGAGGCGGCCAGTTCCGGGTTGAGCTCCTGGGCCTCGACCCCCAGCCAGCCACGGATCACGCGCCCCTGAGTGACCAGTTCCTCGAGGATATTGCGCGCCAGGTTGGCGGGGATGGCGAAGCCGATCCCCTGAGAGCCACCCGAGCGCGAGAAGATCGCGGTATTGATGCCCACCATGGCCCCGTCGGGGCTGATCAGCGCGCCCCCGGAGTTTCCCGGGTTGATGGCGGCATCGGTCTGGATGAAGTCCTCGTAGGCGTTGAGCCCCAGGTGGCTGCGGCCGGTGGCGCTGATGATGCCCATGGTGACCGTCTGGCCGACCCCGAAGGGGTTGCCGATGGCCAGGGCCACGTCGCCGATGGCTACCTCGGCGGAGTCGGCCAGCTCGATCACCGGCAGGTCGTCGAGCTGGATGCGCAGCACGGCGAGGTCGCTCTCCGGGTCGGTGCCGATCACCTCGGCCAGGGTCTCGCGGCCGTCGCGCAGGGCCACCTGGATCTGGTCGGCGCCGCCGATCACGTGGTGGTTGGTCAGCACATAGCCCTCTTCGCTGACGATGACGCCCGAGCCGAGGCTCGACAGCATGCGCTGTCGCGTCGGCATGTCGTCGCCGAAGAACTGGCGGAAGAAGGGGTCCGACATCAACGGGTGCTGGTCGCGTTCGACGACTCTGGAGGAGTAGATGTTGACGACCGCCGGGGCGGCGCGCTCCACCGCGGCGGCGTAGCTGGCCGGCCCCTGCTCGCGGGCGAGCGGCGGTGCCTGGCGCAGTGCCGGTGCGGGACGCTCGGCCTCGTCGCTGGGGGCCGCGACATCGGGGGAGACCGCCAGCGGCTCGCGCAGGATCGGGGCGGGCGCCGCCGGGGAAGACGGCTCGCCAGCATCGCGGCCGGTGAGCCGCGGGAAGGCGTTGAGCAGTACCACGGCGAGCAGCACCCCGATCAGCACCGGCAGCAGGTAGGGAGCAAGGGAGCTAAGGCGATGGCGCGGCGGTCGGTACGGCATGCGGGACTCGGTTCTCGTCTGGGCGGTCGCGTCGGGGCTGTAACGGTCGCCGGCGCTCGCCGGTGACGGTTACAATCGGCGCATGGTAACACCTTCATTCCACAGCGTCCGGAGGAGACGATGACTCATCGCGACACCCTGGTGGCCGCCTGCGAAAGCAAGCTGCAGCCCGAGCGCTTCAAGGACTACACCGTCAATGGCCTGCAGGTGGAGGGGCGTGACGAGGTCAGGCGGGTGCTGAGTGGGGTCACCGCCTGCCAGGCGCTGCTCGACGAGGCGCTGGCCTGGGAGGCCGACCTGGTGCTGGTCCACCATGGCTATTTCTGGAAGAACGAGCCGGTGGCCATCACCGGCATGAAGCGGCGCCGGCTGCAGACCCTGCTGGCCCATGACATCAGCCTGCTGGCCTATCACCTGCCACTGGATGCCCATGCCGGGCTCGGCAACAACGCCGAACTTGGGCGTCGGCTGGGCTTCACGGTGGAAGGGTGCGCCGACGGCGAGTTGGGGGAAGGGCTCCTCTGGCTGGGGGCGCCGCCGTCGGTGATGGATGCAGGGGCGTTGGCCGACCACGTCGGTGAGCGTCTGGGGCGCGAGGCGCTGCTGGTGGAGGCGCCGTGCGCTGGCCCCGTCCGACGGGTGGCCTGGTGCACCGGCGGGGCCCAGGACATGATCACCGCGGCGCGGGAGGCGGGAGCCGATGCCTTCATCTCCGGGGAGATCTCCGAGCGCACTACCCACCTGGCCCGCGAGCTGGGCATCCACTATCTGTGTGCCGGCCACCACGCCACGGAGCGGGACGGCGTGCGGGCGCTGGGCGAGTGGCTGGCCGGCGAGTTCGGCCTCGAGCACCGTTTCGTGGATATCGACAACCCGGCGTGAGGCCCGGAAACCACAACGCCCCGCCGGTTGGGCGGGGCGTCGAGGGTCTAGCGAACCTGTCGTTCGGCTCAGTAGCGGGGGGCCTCGGGCTCCCGGCTGGCGTCGTCCTTGAGGCCGAAGTCCTCGGAGAGGGTGCCGCCTGAGCCGTCGGCATAGTCACGGGGCGTCGGCAGGGCCTCGTCGTCGATCTCGTCGGCGGGGGTCGTGGGCTCTTCCACGGCAAGACCCGGGCGGCCCCTGGTGCGCCCGCCGAGGGCGCCGGCATCCTCGGCGAGGCGTGCGGCGAGTGCCTCGCTGTCCCGGCGCAGCGTTTCCGCCAGTCGGCTGACCTCGTCGAAGTGCTCGTCGAGGCCGTCGCGCAGGGCCGCGAGTTCCCGGTCGCGTTCGGCGAGGCGCTGGCGCAGGCGCTGCATGCCGTGGGCGCCGGCGTTGAGCAGGTGATAGCCCAGTGCCCCCAGGCCGATACCGGCCAGCAGGCAGGCAATGGCCAGAATCCAGTTGATGTTGCTCTCGTCCACGTCGGTCTCCCTGCGGCGGTGAACGATCCAGCGGCCGGCGTTACGGCGGGCGGATCCGGTGATGGGGCGGTGGCCCCGGCGCGCACCATTATAGGGTCTAGCGCCGCCGCCGGGTCAACGCGGACGGGCCCCGGCGATGCGCTTCGTTGTTCAGGCGCGTATAATATGCAGCCTGTCGAAGCCGCAACAGGCCGTTTTCGCCCCATGAGTGCCGCACATCGAGACGTTCGTCCCACCCCCATGGCC
The DNA here is from genome assembly GCF_030708455.1 of Halomonas sp. SSL-5. Taxonomy (GTDB): domain Bacteria; phylum Pseudomonadota; class Gammaproteobacteria; order Pseudomonadales; family Halomonadaceae; genus Halomonas. Next base: position 138,832 of record NZ_JAUYWF010000004.1, on the reverse strand, counting down.
CGCTATCGGGCCGACCTGGAACGTGACGACTTCCAGTACGATGCCGCCCAGGAGCAGGCCGTGGCGCATCTGCAGCGACTCTACGAGGAGCTGCTCGCGACGCCACCCGCGCCGCCGCGCCCCGCTGCCACGGGCGCTGGCCTGGTATCCCGCGTGGCCGGACTGTTCGGCAAGCGTGCACCCCGCGAAGCCGAGGCCCCGGTGCTGCCGGAGATCCGCGGGCTCTACTTCTGGGGCGGTGTCGGGCGCGGCAAGACCTACCTGGTGGACGCCTTCTACGAGTCGCTGCCCTTTCCCGAGAAGATGCGCACCCACTTTCACCGCTTCATGCAGCGGGTGCACAACGAGTTGGAACACTACAAGGGCGAGAAGAATCCGCTGCGCCTGATCGCCGCGAAATTCGCCGCCGAGGCCAGGGTGATCTGCTTCGACGAGTTCTTCGTCAAGGACATCACCGATGCCATGATCCTGGCCAACCTGCTCGAGGCCCTGTTCGAGCGCGGCGTGGTGTTGGTGGCGACCTCCAATATCGTGCCCGGCGAGCTCTACAAGGATGGCCTGCAGCGCGCGCGTTTCCTGCCGGCCATCGACCTGCTCGAGCGCCACTGCGAGGTGGTCAACGTCGACTCGGGAATCGACTACCGGCTGCGCGCCCTGGAGCGTGCCGAGATCTTCCACTCGCCCCTCGACGCGGCCGCCGAGGTGGAGCTGGCGCGCAGCTTCCGCGAGATCGCCGGCCAAGACGGCGAGGTCGACGTGCCGCTGGAGATCAACCACCGGGTGCTGCACGCCCGCCGGCTCCACGACGACGTGGTGTGGTTCGAGTTCCGTGAGCTCTGCGACGGTCCGCGCAGCCAGAACGACTATATCGAGCTGGCCCGGGAGTTCCACTCCGTGCTGGTCTCCAACGTGACCCGCATGAACGGGGCGACGGATGATCAGGCCAGGCGCTTCATCAACATGGTCGACGAGTTCTACGATCGCGGCGTCAAGCTGCTGATGTCCGCCGAGGTGCCCGCCGAGGCGCTGTATGCCGACGGGCGCCTCGAGTTCGAGTTCCAGCGCACCCTGTCGCGGCTGCAGGAGATGCAGTCCCACGACTACCTGGCGCTGCCCCACAAGCCCTGAGCGGCATTGCCTTGTGGGCCCTGCTCATGTAGACTTCGCGCGCTCTACCCGTTGCCTTCGCCTGTCGATGGCAACCAAGAAGAATAGGGATGGTTGCATGCCGGCTGATCGGCTGATAACCCAATACACTTGATTGGTGAGATTCCATGAAGACGTTCACTGCCAAACCGCAGTCCGTCGAGCGCGACTGGTACGTCGTCGACGCCACGGACAAGACGCTGGGCCGTCTGGCCACAGAGATCGCTCGTCGCCTGCGCGGCAAGCACAAGCCGGAGTTCACCCCGCACGTGGATACCGGCGACTACATCGTCGTGATCAACGCCGAGAAGGTGAAGGTCACCGGCAACAAGGCCAAGGCCAAGACCTACTATCGCCACACCGGTTATCCCGGTGGCCTGCGTTCCATGACCTTCGACAAGATGCTCGATCACGCTCCCGAGCGTATCATCGAGAGCGCCGTGAAGGGCATGCTGCCGAAGGGCCCCCTGGGCCGCGCCATGTACACCAAGCTCAAGGTCTACGCCGGCGCCGAGCATCCGCACGCCGCCCAGCAGCCGCAAGAACTGAACCTCTGAGGGAATCTTCGCCATGACACAGCAGTATTACGGTACCGGGCGCCGCAAGACCTCTACCGCCCGCGTCTTCCTGAAGCCGGGCACCGGCAAGATCACCGTCAACAGCCGTGAGCTGGACCAGTACTTCGGTCGCGTCACCGGTCGCATGGTGGTTCGCCAGCCCCTCGAGCTGACCGAGACCCTGGGCCAGTTCGACGTCTACGTGACCGTCAAGGGCGGCGGTGGCTCCGCTCAGGCCGGCGCCATCCGCCACGGCATCACGCGTGCGCTGATGGTCTACAACGAAGACTTCCGTGCGCCGCTGCGCGAGGCGGGCTACGTGACTCGTGACGCGCGCCAGGTCGAGCGTAAGAAGGTCGGTCTGCGCAAGGCGCGCCGCCGTCCGCAGTTCTCCAAGCGCTGATCGCCAGCCGCCTTGGAATGCTCAACGCCCGGGTTTATCAACCCGGGCGTTTCTTTTTCTAGGTCAACAATTTGTGTTCAGCATGCCACCTTAGTCACGGTCCTTTTCCTTGTGCGGGGCGGCTCGATTTCTTAACATGTACCGCATTTGGTGTCCGTGTTCGCGGGGATGATGCCCGTGATGGATCAACGGGTAAGCTGATGGGAGAAACCTTGAAATGGCAGATAACGGCGTGAACAAGGGTCGGCGCCGTTTCCTCGTGGGTGCCACCACCGTTGTAGGTGGGGTTGGTGCCGTCGGGGTTGCGGTCCCCTTTGTGGCTTCCTGGCAGCCGAGTGCCAGGGCGAGAGCGGCGGGTGCGCCGATTCAGGCCGACGTGTCCAAGCTGGAGCCGGGTCAGCAGATGACCGTGGAGTGGCGTGGCAAGCCGGTATGGATCGTGAACCGTACTCCGGAGATGATCGAGCGCACCGAAAGTGTCGATGTTTCGCGACTGGCCGACCCCGATTCGGAAGTGCCCCAGCAGCCCGCCTATGTGACGGGACCGCTGCGGGCCATCAAGCCCGAGATCGGTGTGTTGATCGGCATCTGTACCCACCTGGGCTGCTCGCCTCTGTTCAAGCCTGATCCCGATGCCGACGATGTGGGCACCGACGAGTGGCCGGGCGGCTACTTCTGCCCCTGTCATGGTTCGCGCTTCGACCTGGCGGGCCGGGTGTTCCGCAACGTGCCGGCTCCCACCAACCTGGAGGTGCCGCCTTACCGCTTCGAGACCGACGACATCATTGTCGTTGGCGAAGACGAGGAGACTGCCTGATGGGTAACCCGAACAAGCCGATGGCGGAGAAGGGGGTCATGCGCTGGGTGGATGAGCGCTTCCCCGCGACGCAGATGTGGCAGGAGCACCTGTCCAAGTATTACGCCCCGAAGAACTTCAACTTCTGGTACTTCTTCGGCTCGCTGGCGCTGCTGGTGCTGGTCAACCAGATCCTCACCGGCATCTGGCTGACCATGAGCTACAACCCCACCGCCGAGGGCGCCTTTGCCTCCGTCGAGTACATCATGCGCGACGTGGAGTGGGGCTGGCTGATTCGCTACCTGCACTCCACCGGTGCCACGGCCTTCTTCGTGGTCGTCTACCTGCACATGTTCCGCGGCCTGCTCTACGGCTCCTACAAGGCGCCCCGCGAACTGGTGTGGATCTTCGGCATGGCGATCTACCTGGCGCTGATGGCCGAGGCCTTCATGGGCTACCTGCTTCCCTGGGGCCAGATGTCCTACTGGGGTGCCCAGGTCATCATCTCGCTGTTCTCCGCCATTCCGGTGATCGGTCCCGACCTCACCCAATGGATCCGCGGTGACTTCCTGATCTCCGGTATCACCCTCAACCGCTTCTTCGCCCTGCACGTGGTGGCCCTGCCCATCGTGATCCTGGCGCTGGTGGTGCTGCATATCATCGCTCTGCACGAGGTCGGCTCCAACAACCCCGACGGCATCGACATCAAGCAGAAGAAGGATGAGACCGGCAAGCCGCTGGACGGCATTCCCTTCCATCCGTACTACACGGTGAAGGATATCGTCGGCGTGGCGGTGTTCCTGTTCGTCTTCGCGGTGGTGATCTTCTACTTCCCCGAGGGGGGCGGCTACTTCCTCGAGAAGCCCAACTTCGAACCGGCTAACCCGCTGAAGACGCCGAACCATATCGCGCCGGTGTGGTACTTTACGCCCTTCTACGCGATCCTGCGCGCGATCAACTTCTCGTTGTTCGGCCTCGACGCCAAGCTTCTCGGCGTGATCTGCATGGGGGCGGCCATTGCGGTGCTCTTCGTGCTGCCCTGGCTTGACCGCAGCCCGGTGCGCTCCATTCGCTACAAGGGCTGGATGTCCAAGGTGATGCTGACGCTGTTCGCCATCAGCTTCGTGATCCTGGGCGTGCTCGGGGTGTTGCCGGTCACCGAAGGGCGCACTCAGCTGTCACAGCTGTGCACCGTGATCTACTTCGCCTTCTTCCTGCTGATGCCGCTCTACACCAAGCTGGAGAAGACCAAACCCGTTCCGGAAAGGGTGACTGGCTAATGAAAAAGCAACTGTTCGCACTGCTCTTCGCGCTGGTGCCTGTCACGGCGATGGCCGCGGGAGGCGCAAGCGTCCCGCACTCCATGACACCGGACCTCCAGGACAAGGCGTCGCTGCAGAACGGCATGCAGCTCTATACCAACTACTGCATGGGCTGCCACTCCCTCGAGCACCAGCGCTTCGCGCGGGCCGCCGAGGACCTGAACATGCCCCAGGACCTGGTCGAGGAGAACCTGATCTTCTCCTCCGACCTGGCCTTCAACGACCAGATGCATATCGCCATGAACAGCGGTGATGCCGAGGCCTGGTTCGGGGCGCCGCCGCCCGACCTGACCCTGGAGTCGCGCCTGCGCGGCACCGACTGGATCTACTCCTACCTGCTCTCGTTCTACAAGGACCCGAGCACCGGTACCGGGGTGAACAACACCGTCTTCCCGCTGGTGGCCATGCCCAACGTGCTGGAGCCGCTGCAGGGGGTGCAGGAGATGGTCTGCGCCGAGACCGACCGCCCGGTGGAGGGCGCCGAACTCGATCCGCTGACCGGCAAGTATCAGTCCTGCGAGACCCTGCAGGTCACCCAGCCGGGTGAGCTGGAACCCGAGGAGTTCGAGGAAGCGGTCTACGACCTGACCAACTTCCTGGCCTACGTCGGTGAGCCCTCCAAGCTTCAGGCCCAGGCCCTGGCGCCCAAGGTGCTGATCTTCATCTTCATCTTCGGTGTCATCGCCTACCTGCTCAAGCGCGAGTACTGGCGCGACATCCACTGATCCACCGCGGGTGGACACTGCGGGGGCGCACGGCCATCGGCCATGCGCCCCCGCGACGTATGTGCCGGGTGAGACGCTCCCCCGCGGAGCGCTGCCCGCGTGCTATCATAGCCGTTCGATTTGATGCGAGGATTGTTTCATGGGTGTAGTGGCCAAGCGGTCGTCGATGATCTTCTATTCCGGGGGTGCCGATCACTTCAGTCATCGGGTGCGTATCGTGCTCGCCGAGAAGGGTGTCGCGGTGGACATCGTGGACGTCACCCAGGACCAGCCCCCCGAGGAGCTCGCCGACCTCAACCCCTACAACAGCGTGCCGACCCTGTTGGATCGTGATCTGGTGCTGTATGAGTCCAAGGTGATGATGGAGTACCTGGACGAGCGCTTCCCGCATCCTCCGCTGCTGCCGGTCTACCCGGTGGCGCGTGCCCAGAGCCGCCTCTGGATGCATCGCATCGAGCGCGAGTGGTGCCCGCTGGTGGAGCAGATCGAGCAGGGGGCCAAGAAGGAGGCGGACAAGGCGCGCAAGGAACTGCGCGAGAGCCTGGTGGGTATCTCGCCCATCTTCGAGGACATGGCGTTCTTCATGAGCGAAGAGTTCACCCTGGTGGACTGCTGCCTGGCACCGATCCTGTGGCGCCTGCCGGCGCTGGGCATCGAGCTGCCCGAGAAGCAGGTGGGCCCGCTGCTCGGTTACATGGAGCGGGTCTTCGAGCGTGATGGCTTCAAGGCTTCGCTGAGTGAGCGCGAGCGCGAGATGCGCAGCTGATACACTTCCGGTCGCCTGCGGGCGGCCGTTCAACGGAGGAGGGCCAGACGATGGATTCCAGTCGTCCCAACCTATCCAGTCGCCCCTACCTGGCCAGGGCCCTGTTCCAGTGGCTGCTGGACAACGATCTCACCCCGCATATCGTGGTCGATGCGGAGCATCCCGAGGTCGAGGTCCCGCGGCAGTTCGTGCAGAACGGTCAGATCGTCCTCAACCTGTCGCCGACCGCGGTACGCGATCTCGCCATGGAGAACGACGCGATCAGCTTCGGGGCCCGCTTCGGGGGCCAGCCCATGCGGGTGATGGTGCCGAGCGACGCCCTGGTGGCCATCTATGGTCGCGAGAATGGCGTGGGCATGGTCTTCGGCCATGAGCCGGTGATGCCACAGCCCGTCGACGCCGGCGACGAGGAGGCGCCGACGCTGACCGAGGTGGAGAGCGGCGACGACGCCACGCCAGAGGAGACCCCCCCGGCCGCGGATGGCGAGGGCAGCCGCCGCCCGCCCAGGGGCAAGCCCTCGCTACGTGTGATCAAGTAGCGTGTGATCAAGTAGCGTGTGATCAAGTAGGTCCGATCAGGCGCTGACAACGCAGAACGGCAGGCCCTCGGGCCTGCCGTTCTGCGTTGGGGGCTTGTCGCGGTGCCCGTCGGGCACGCCGGTCAGTCGAGCCCGTCAGTCGAGCCCGTCAGTCAAGCCCGTCAGTCAAGATAGTCGAATACCTTGACGATGCGCTGCATGCCGCCCAGCTGCGAGACCGCCTGGACGATGCGTTCGGCCTCGGCGCGGGTCACGATGCCCATCAGGTAGACGCTGGCGTTCTCGGTGATCACCCGGATGCGGCTCGCATCGATGCGCTCGTTGGCCGCCAGGTGGGTGCGGATACGCGTGTTGAGCCAGGTGTCGGCGAGCCGCTGGCTGGCGGGCAGGTTGCCGGCGATGGTGAGTTCATTGTGAATGGTGCGCACGTTGCGTACCTCGCTCGCCACTTCGTTGGCCAGGGTCTTGAGCTCCTCGCTGGGGACCTGGCCGGTGAGCAGCACCACGCCATTGTAGCTGTCGACGTTGATCCTGGCATCGCCCAGGCGGGCGTCGGTGCGGCCCAGGTTGTGGCTGATCTTGGTCTCGATGCTCTGATCCTCGACCTGGGTGCCGGCGGTGCGCTTGCCGTAGTTCTCGTCGATGGTGCCCTGGTGCGTCACGCTGGTCACGGTGGTGCAGCCGGCGAGGCTCAGGACGGCGGACAGCAGCAGCGCGCTGAACAGGGGGGTGCGTGTCGTCATTCACTTGCTCCAAAGAGTTGTTCGTCGATCAGGTCGCAGAGGCAGTGGATCACCAGCAGGTGGACCTCCTGGATGCGCGCGGTGGAGGTCGCCGGGACGCGGATCTCGCAGTCGTCCTGGCCGAGCAGCGAGGCCATGTTGCCGCCGTCGCGTCCGGTCAGGGCCACCACCGTCATGTCGCGGTCATGGGCGGCCTGGATGGCCTGGATGACGTTGGCCGAGTTGCCGCTGGTGGAGATCGCCAGCAGGATGTCGCCGGGCTGGCCCAGGGCGCGCACCTGCTTGGAGAAGACCTCGTTGTAGCTGTAATCGTTGGCGATGGAGGTCAGGGTCGAGGTGTCGGTGGTCAGGGCCAGGGCGGGCAGGCTGGGCCGCTCCCGCTCGAAGCGGTTGAGCAGTTCCGAGGAGAAGTGCTGGCTGTCGCCGGCGCTGCCGCCGTTGCCGCAGGCCAGGATCTTGCCCTCGCTGACCAGGCACTGGACCATCATCTGGCTGGCTACCTCGATGAAGGGCGGCAGCACTTCGCTGGCGTAGGTCTTGGTGTCGATGCTGGCGTTGAAGTGGCCGAGAATGCGCTGCTGGAAATCCATGCTGAGTCGGGTTCCTCTGGCGAGTTAGTAGGCATCGAAGGCGTTGACCACCCACTGGATGTCGAGTTCGGGGGGCAGGCCGGTCACGGCCACCACATCGAAGCGGCAGGGACATGATAGCCGGTTGCGCTGGAGATAAAAACGCGCCGCCCGGACCAGGCGGCGCTGCTTGGTGGTGGTGATGGTCTCGAGGGGGTGGCCGTGGCGGATGTCGGCCCGGTGGCGCACCTCGACGAAGACCAGGGTCTCGCCGTCACGCATCACCAGATCCAGCTCGCCACCCTTGGCGTGCTGGTTGGCGGCCACCGGCGTCAGGCCGCGCTCGACCAGCCAGGCCGCGACGAGGCGCTCGATGGCCTCGCCGCGGGCCCGGGCGTCACGGGGACCGCTCATCACCGAAGAGTCCGGGAATCAGCACCGGCTGAGGGACGCCGTTGACGAACCGGGCCCAGGGCAGCAGGCGCTGGATGCGGCCGTCGGGCCCCGGCCGCAGGGTGCCGGTGGCCCCGAACAGCTCGCTGCCCGAGAGCAGCTGGAACTGGGGCAGCCGCAGCGCCAGCTCGAGGGCGTCGACCCCCATGGCGTTGAGGCGGAACAGATTGGGATCCGACTCCTCGCGCAGGGCACGGTAGCTCGCGGTGAAGGGCAAGGCGTCTTCGCCGCCCACGGCGGCATCGGGAATCTGCCAGGGGATGTCGAGGAACAGCACGTCATCCAGGTCGGCGTCGAGGCGCGGGTTGAGCCTCCCGCTGAACAGGTGCGAGGTGGCATACACCGGCAGGTCGGGGGCGCCGTAATAGTCCAGGGTAGGCGGCACCTGGCGCGCGTAGTCGGGCAGCGCCAGCATGAACAGCGCGTCCGGGCGCGCCTCGGCGATGGTGCGGCGGGTGCTCTCGGTGGCGGAGGCGCCGGGATTGTAGCGTACCGCCCGGGTGACCTCGCCGCCCTGGGCGCGCCATTCGTCCCAGAAGGCCTCGCCGACGCGGCGCCCCCAGTCGTTATCGGGTACCAGCAGGGCGGCGCGGCGGTGGCCGTCGCGCCAGGCCCGCTGGGCGGCCTGTTGGGCCTCGTCCTCGGCGGATAGGCCGTACTGGAAGAGGCCCTCGGGGTTATTGCCGCTGGCCGTTCCGTAGTTGAGTGCCAGGGTCGGCAGCGGCACCCGGTCGCGGCGCTGGAGCTCGCTGACCCGGTCCTTGTCGAGGGGGCCGATCACTACCTGGGCGCCGCGATTCTCGGCCTCCCGGTAGAGCGACTCGAGGTCGCCCGAGGTGCCATCGATGAAGCTCAGGCGGACGTCGGCACCGTTCGACAGGCGATGGTGAGCACGAATGCCGGCGGCGACGGCCTCGGCGATTCGGGCCAGGGGGCCGGATTCGGGCAGCAGTACGGCGATATGCTGCACCTCCTGGCCGCTGAGTTCGCGCAGCGCCAGCAGGTCTGCCGGCAGTCGGCGGGCCGCCGGGTGGCGCTGGTTGCGGCTGCGCCAGTCATCCAGGCGCAGGAACAGCCGCTCGATATCGCCACCGCCGCTGCGTACCGTCTCGCTCAGCTCGACCCAGCCGCGGGTCAGCGCACCTCCCTGCTCGCCGAGCCGGGTCAGCCGGCGCCCGTCGAGCCCCCCTAGGGCGCGCCAGATGGGGTCGTTGAGCGCCTCATCGTCGGATTCTGCCTGCACCGCCAGCAGCGCCACGGCCGCGTCGAAGGGTTCATCCACCTCGAGCAGGGCCAGACCCCGCTGCTCGCGCAGGGCCAGTGCCTGGCCACGATTGAGTTCGAGGCCGTCGAGGTCCTGGGTGGCACGGATCACCGCCTGGGGGTCGCCTTCGCTCTCGCCGAGATCGGCCAGCAGCAGCGCCCAGCGTGCCCGCTGCTCGCCGGCCAGCCGCGCATCGTCGATATTGCGGGCGATCTCGAGTGCCTGGGTACGTTCCCCCTGGCGTGCTAGGATGTCTGCCGCATCCAGCCGTGTGCGGGCCGCCTGGGTCGGTTCCTGCTGCTGGGCCTGCTCGAGCAGGCTCGTGGGATCGTCATCGGGGACGCGCTCGATGATGCCCGGCTGGTAGGCGCAGCCGGCCAGCAGCAGCGCGAGGAGCGCAGTGGCCAGCAGGCCGCGTGTGAGTGTGAGCATGAATCCTTCCTTTCTTCATCCGTCGTACCGGGAGCCCGCCGAGGAGGCGACGTGTCAGAACCGAACTCAGCGTCATTGTACGTGGTCGCCACGCCGATTGGGAATCTGGCCGACCTGAGTCCGCGTGCCGCCGCGGTGCTCGGCGAGGTGGCGCTGGTCGCCGCCGAGGATACCCGGCACACCGCGCGATTGCTGCGCCATCTGGGTCTGCAGGTGCCCCTGCTGTCGCTCCACGAGCACAACGAGGCGGCACGGATCGAGCGCGTCGATGCGCACCTGGCCGCCGGCGAGTCGATTGCCCTGGTCTCCGATGCGGGTACGCCGCTGATCAGCGATCCCGGCTTCGTGCTGGTACGCGAGTTGCGTGCCAGGGGGCGACACATCGTGCCGCTCCCCGGTGCCTGCGCGCTGGTGACCGCGCTTTCGGCCGCGGGGCTGCCTACCGACCGTTTCACCTTCCATGGCTTCCTGCCGGCCAAGGGCGGGGCGCGCCGAGCGCAGCTCGAGGCCCTGTCGGCGCGCACCGAGACCCTGGTCTTCTACGAATCGCCACACCGCATCCGCGATACCCTGGCCGATATCGGCACGGTGTTCGGTGAGCGTCGCCTGGTGCTGGCACGGGAGTTGACCAAGGCCTTCGAGACTTTCCTGTCGGGCAGTGCCGCCGAGCTTTCCCGGTGCATGGAGGAGGACCCCAACCAGGCCCGCGGTGAGTTCGTGGTGATGGTGGCCGGTGCGCCGCCTCGCGAACAGGGTGCCGGCGCTCAGGTGGAGGGGGAGGCGCTGCTCGCCGCGCTGCTGGCCGAGGGCGTCGGCGTCAAGCAGGCCGCAGCGGTGGCGTCGCGGCTGCTGGGGGGCGCCAAGAAGGCCTGGTATGCCCACGCCCAGACCCTCAAGGACGAGGCTTCCCGCTGAGGAAAGGTGGCTTGGGGCCGTTCCGTCGGCAAGCCTGCGAGGGGGCGCTGTAACCCTGTCCTTGGGCGCTACTGATGCCCTTCTGCGCTCTCGCGTCCCGCTCCGCTTGCAGGTCCGGTGCTGGCCATCCATGGCCAGCCCGTTCGGAGCACTGCTCCTCACCCCTGGCATAGGACCCCCTCTTCGGCTTGCCCCCGGCGCCCCTCGCGTTGGAATGCACTGCTTGTTGAGAGGGTGTCGGGGCACTGGTATCCTTGCCGCGGGAGTCGGCCAGACAGTCGCCGCCGGAGTGATCCGGGGGAGGAAAGTCCGGGCTCCACAGGGCAGAGTGCCAGGTAACGCCTGGGCGGCGCGAGCCGACGGAAAGTGCAGCAGAGAGCAGACCGCCTACGTCTCCCTCGGGAGGCCGGTAAGGGTGAAAGGGTGCGGTAAGAGCGCACCGCGCGCCTGGTAACAGTGCGTGGCACGGTAAACCCCACTCGGAGCAAGACCAAATAGGAACCCGCTGGCGTGGCCCGCGCCGGGTTCGGGTAGGTTGCTCGAGGGTCGTGGTGACGCGACCCCTAGATGAATGACTGTCCTCGACAGAACCCGGCTTATCGGCCGGCTCCCCCTTTTTCAGTGTCAGAGTTGTTCAGTTTCAGACCGGCGGCGGAACTCTCCGTCGCCTTACCGTGGATCGAGAAGCCCATGCCGTCCGCCCCTGATACCCCTCCGCAGGGTTTTCGCCACGCCAGCGTGCTGCTCGACGGTGCGGTCGATGCCCTGGTCCACGATCCCGATGGCGCCTACCTGGATGGCACCTTCGGCCGCGGCGGCCACTCCCGGGAGATTCTCGCGCGTCTCTCGCCCCGGGGCCGTCTGCTGGCCATCGATCGTGATCCTCAGGCGGTCGCCGAGGCAGCCGCCATCGAGGATTCGCGCTTCGCCATCCAGCGTGCCGAATTCGCCCGCCTCGGCGAGGTCGCCGAGGCGCATGACCTGCACGGCCGCCTGGCCGGCGTGCTGCTCGACATCGGCGTCTCATCGCCTCAGCTCGACGATCCCGAGCGCGGTTTCAGCTTCCTGCGTGACGGTCCGCTGGACATGCGCATGGACCCGACCCGGGGCGAGAGCGCGGCGGGCTTCATCGCCCGGGCCGGCGAGGCCGAGCTTGTGCGGGTGTTCAAGGAATACGGCGAGGAGCGCTACGCCCGGCGCCTGGTCAGGGCCATCCTCGAGCGGCGCAGCGAGCGACGCTTCGAGCGCACCGCCGACCTGGCCGAGGTGGTCAAGACCGCGCACCCCGCCTGGGAGAAACACAAGCACCCCGCCACCCGGGTGTTCCAGGCCCTGCGCATCCAGGTCAACGGCGAGCTCGAGCAGCTCGACGCGGCGTTGGAAGCGTCCCTGGAGGCCCTGTCGCCGGGGGGGCACCTGGTGGTGATCAGCTTCCATTCCCTGGAGGATCGCCGGGTCAAGCGCTTCATCCGGCATCACGTGCGGGGCGACACCCACCTGCCGCGGGGTATCCCGATTCGCGACGAGCAGCTCGAGCGCCGCCTCGAGGCGGTCGGCAAGGCCCGGCGGCCCGGGGAGGCGGAGGTCAAGGAGAACCCCCGCGCGCGCAGTGCGGTGATGCGAGTGGCGCGCAAGCGCTATTGAGCATGGGATACATCATGCGTCATTACATGCGTCATTACATGCGTCATTGAAGGAGTCGGCATGACACAGGGACGGTCGTTTACCGCACGCCTCGCCTGGCCCTCGGCGCTGCGCCTGAACCCGCCGGCGCTGCTGGTGATGCTGCTGCTGGTCGCCTGCCTGGCGAGCGCCCTGGCGGTGATCGCCATCAGCCACCTGACCCGCGAGGAGTACGCCGCCCTGCAGCAGCTCGAGCGCGAGCAGCAGCAGCTGCAGACCGAGTGGGGACAACTGCTGCTCGAGGAGAGTGCCTGGTCGTCGCCGGCGCGGATCGAGCGCCTGGCCGTGGAGCGCCTGGAGATGCGCCTGCCCGGCGTGGATGAGGTGGAGGTGATCCGGCGATGAGCACCGAGGTTCGCAGCGGCGTCTCGCCGCGCCATCCACCGCCCGGTGCGCCCATGGGGCGGCTGCGCTATGTCGTGATGCTGGGGCTGGTGCTGCTCGGGCTGGGGTTGCTGGTGGGGCGCGTGGTGATCCTGCATGTGGTCGACCGTCCCTTCCTCCAGGGGCAGGGCGACGCACGCACGCTGCGCACCGACTCGCTGCCCGCCCACCGCGGGATGATCGCCGACCGCCACGGCGAGCCGCTGGCCATCTCCACCCCGGTGGTGACCCTGTGGGCCAATCCCCAGGATGTGCCCGACGACCCCATTCAGCGCGTCCAGCTGGCCTCGGCGCTGGGCATGGAGCTGGAGGCCTTGAACGAGCGCCTGGCGCGCTATGCCGAACGCGAGTTCATGTACCTGCGCCGCCAGTTGACCCCCGAGGCGGCCCAGCGGGTCCTCGACCTGCGCGTGCCCGGCGTCTATGGCCAGGACGAGTACAAGCGCTACTATCCGGCCGGCGAGGTGGCCGCCCAGCTGGTGGGCGTGACCAACGTCGATGACGTGGGCCAGGAGGGGCTCGAGCTTGCCTACCAGCCCTACCTGGCGGGTACCCCCGGGCTGCGGCGCGTGCTCAAGGATCGCCGCGGGCGCCTGGTGCGTGACCTCGAGGTGCTGCGCGAGGCCAAGCCCGGTGGCGAGCTGACGCTATCCATCGACCAGCGTCTCCAGTACATGGCCTACCGCGAGCTCAAGGCCGCGGTGGCCGAACACGATGCCGACGGTGGCGTGGTGGTGATGCTGGATGCTCGCACCGGCGAGGTGCTGGCCATGGCCAACCAGCCCTCCTACAACCCCAACAACCGAGCCGGCCTCGACCCCCAGGGGCTGCGCAACCGCGCCATCGTCGACCCTTACGAGCCCGGCTCGGTGGTCAAGCCCCTGGCCATGGCGGCGATGCTCGATGCCGGCGACCTGTCTCCCGCCACCGTGGTGGATACCTCCCCCGGGTGGATGCGCATCGATCGCTTCACCATCCGCGACGTACGCAACTACGGCGAGCTGGATCTCGCCGGCATCCTCGAGAAGTCCTCCAATATCGGCATGTCCAAGCTGGTGCTGCGCTATGACGAGCCGGTGGTGCCCCGGCTCTATCGCCGCCTGGGCTTCGGCCAGGCACCGGGCACCGGCTTTCCCGGCGAGGCGACCGGGGAGGTGCCGTCCCCGGTGCGTTGGTCGAGCAGCCAGTGGGCGGCGCTCTCCTACGGCTACGGGCTCTCGGTCACGCCGCTGCAGCTGGCCAGCGCCTTCACCGCCATCGCCAACGACGGCCGCCTGCTGCCGCCGTCGCTGCTGCGCCTGGATGCGCCCGTCGCGGGGGAGCAACTCATCGCGCCCGCGGTCGCCCGTCGGGTGCTGGCGATGATGGATGAGGTCGTCGAGCCGGATACCGGTGCCCGGCGCGCCGAGGTGCCGGGCTATCGGGTCGCCGGCAAGACCGGCACGGTGCGCAAGACCGGCGCCGGCGGCTACCAGGAGAACGCCTATCGCGGCTTCTTCGTGGGCATCGCCCCGGTCAGCAACCCGCGCATCGTGGCGGTGGTCATGATCGACCATCCGCGCGGCGACTCCTACTACGGGGGGGCGGTGGCGGCGCCGGTGTTCTCGCGGGTCGCCGGGAGCGCCCTGCGCCTGCTCGATGTGCCCCCCGACCAGCGTGACGTCCCGGAGACCGAATGATCATGCTCCCCTGTCAACCGACCGCCTGAAGCGAGCCCTGCCATGTCGATAACGCTGTCCCGCCTGGACGCCATCCTGTCGCGGCTCTGGCCGGATCACGAGTTCGCCCCGCATGCCGAGGGGGAGACCCGCTTGCAGACCGACAGCCGGCAGGTGGCAGCGGGCGATGTGTTTGTCGCGGTACCCGGCGTCACGGTGGATGGGCGCGACTTCATCGACACGGCCCTGGCCGGCGGCGCGACGCGGGTGCTGTGCCACTCGGGTGACGGCCGCGGCTGCCTCGATGACCCCCGGGTGGTACCGCTGGCGGGGCTGCGCGAGCGCCTGGGGGAGCTCGGCCGCCTGCTCTATGGCGTGCCCGAGTCCCTGGCGCTGGTCGGGGTCACCGGCACCAACGGCAAGAGCTCGGTGACCCATTACATCGCCGAGCTGAGCCAGGCGCTGGGCGTCGATGCCGCGGTGATCGGTACCCTGGGCCATGGCCGCCCCGGCGAGCTGGTCGACACCGGCCTGACGACGCCGGGGCCCCTGGCGCTGCAGGCATCGCTTGCCGAGCTCGCCGGCGACGGCGTCACGCGGGTGGCCATGGAGGTCTCCTCCCATGCCCTGGAGCAGGGGCGCCTCGAGGGCTGCCGGGTGCAGGCCGCGGTGTTCACCAACCTGAGTCGCGACCATCTCGACTACCACGGCAGCATGGCCGCCTATGCTGCCGCCAAGGCGGGGCTGTTCCGGCGGGCCGAGCTCGAGCTCGCCGTGGTCAACGGCGACGACCCCCTGGCCCGGCTGATGCTGGCCGGCCTGCCCGCCGGCGTGCGTGTGCTGGCCACCGGGCATGACGAGGCGGTGACCCTGCGCGTGCTGGAGCGCTTCCCCCATGCCACCGGGCAGCGGGCCCTGGTCGCCACCCCCCAGGGCGAGCGCGAGCTGTCGCTGCCGCTGGTGGGCCGTTTCAACCTCGACAACGTGCTGCTGGCCATGGCCACGCTGCTCGGCCTGGGTCACGACCTCGAGGCGCTCTTCGAGGCGGCGGCGCACCTCGCGCCGGTGCCCGGGCGCATGGAGATCCTGGCGTGGCCCGGGGCACCCACGGTGGTGATCGACTACGCCCATACCCCGGATGCCCTGGACAACGCCCTCGCGGCGCTGCGCGACCACCTGCCCGGGCGTGGCCGGCTGTGGTGCCTGTTCGGCTGTGGCGGCGATCGCGATCCCGGCAAGCGTGCTCCCATGGCCGCCGCCGCCGAGCGCCATGCCGACCGCCTGGTGGTCACCGACGACAATCCCCGCGGCGAGGCGCCGGCCTCCATCCGCGAGCAGATGCTGGCCGGTCTGAGCGAGGCGGCTCGCGAGCGGGCCTGGGATATCGCCGGGCGCGGGGCTGCCATCCGCCGCACCCTGGGCGAGGCGGGCCCCGACGATGTGGTGCTGATCGCCGGCAAGGGTCACGAGGCCTACCAGGAGATCGCCGGCGTGCGACACCCCTTCGACGACCGTGAGGTGGCCGTGCAGGCGCTGGCGGCTCGCGGCAAGGAGGAGGGGGCGTGATGAATCGCTGCGGGCTGTCCAACCTGGCCGAGGTGGCCGAGGCCCTGGGGATCGCAACCCCGGCCGATGACCTGCCGGTCGAGGCGATCGTCACCGATACCCGCAAGGTGGCGGCGGGGGCGCTCTTCGTCGCCCTGCGCGGCGAGCGCTTCGATGCCCATGATTTCCTGGCCGAGGCCCGCGAGGCGGGGGCCGTGGCCGCCGTGGTCGAGCGGGCGGTGGATGTCCCGCTGCCCCAGCTGGTAGTGGCCGACACCCGCCTCGCCCTGGGGCTGCTGGGCCGAGCGCGTCGTCGCGCCTGGGGTGGCCCGGTGGTGGCGGTCACCGGCAACAGCGGCAAGACCACCGTCAAGGAGTTGCTGGCCGCTATTCTCGGCCGCCGGGGGCCGGCCCTGGCCACCCGTGGCAATCTCAACAACGATTTCGGGGCGCCGCTGACCCTGCTCGAACTGACCCCGGCCCACCGCCAGGCGGTGGTGGAGCTGGGGGCCAACCACCTGGGCGAGATCGCCTGGACGGTGAACCTGGCCGAGCCTCGAGTGGCAGTGATCACCAACGTCACCGGTGCCCATGTCGGCGAGTTCGGGGGCATGGGCCGTATCGCCCAGGCCAAGGCGGAGATTCTCGCCGGCCTGCCCGCGGACGGCGTGGCGGTGCTCAATCGCGACGACGCCTACTTCGCCACCTGGCGCCGGCTGGCCGCCCCGCGGGAGGTGCTGGACTTCGGGCTGGGGGAGGGCGCCAGGGTCACGGCGCGCTCACTGGTCGCCGACGCCCTCGGACGCTATGCTTTCACGCTTGTCGTCGACGGCCACGAGCTCGGCGATGTCAGGCTGCGGCTGATGGGACGCCACGGCGTGGCCAATGCCCTGGCCGCGGCGGCCGCGGCCCTGGCCATGGGGGCCTCCGCCAGCGATGTGCTGGCAGGCCTCGCGGCGGTCGAGCCCATGGCCGGCCGCCAGGCCGTGGTGGCCGGCATCCGCGCCACGCGAATCATCGATGACAGCTATAACGCCAACCCCGGTGCGGTGAAGGCCGCACTCGAGCTGCTGGGCAGCCTGCCAGCGCCGCGCTGGTGCCTGCTGGGCGCCATGGGAGAGTTGGGAGAGGCGTCCGCGGCGTTGCATGCCGAGATCGGGCGCCACGCACGGGAACTGGGGATCGACTTCCTGGGCACCCTCGGCGAGGCGGCACGCCCCGCCAGCCATGCCTTCGGCGAAGGCGGGTGCCATTTCGACGGCCGCGAGGCGCTGGTGCGCCACGCGCTGGATCATCTTCCCCCCGGCGCCAGCGTGCTGGTCAAGGGGTCGCGGAGTGTCGCCATGGAGCAGGTGGTGGCGGCACTGCGCGAGGACACAACACGGTGAACGTGATACATGCTTCTCTATCTGGCTGAATTTCTGGCGCAGTACTTCAGCGCCTTCAACGTCTTCGAGTACCTCACCTTGAGGATGATCCTCGCCACCATCACCGCCCTGGTGCTCTGCCTGTGGCTCGGTCCGGTGATGATTCGCCGCCTGGTCGAGGGGCAGATCGGCCAGGCGGTGCGCGACGATGGTCCCCAGTCGCACCTCTCCAAGGCGGGCACCCCGACCATGGGTGGCGCCATGATCCTGATGGCCATCGCCGTCAGCACCCTGCTGTGGGCGGACCTGGCCAACCACTACGTGTGGGTCGTGCTGGCCGTGACCCTGGGCTTCGGTGCCATCGGCTGGGTCGACGATTACCGCAAGGTGGTGGAGAAGAACCCCCGCGGCCTGCCGGCCCGCTGGAAGTATCTCTGGCAGTCGTTGATCGGCCTAGCGGCGGCGGTGCTGCTCTATGTCACCGCCGCCTCGCCGGTGGAGACCAGCCTGATCGTGCCGCTGTTCAAGGAGTTCGTGCTGCCGCTGGGCCTCTTCTACGTGGTGCTCACCTACCTGGTGATCGTCGGTAGCTCCAATGCCGTCAACCTCACCGATGGCCTCGATGGCCTGGCGATCATGCCCACCGTGCTGGTGGCCATGGGGCTGGGGATCTTCGCCTATGCCAGCGGTAATGCGGTGTTTGCCGAGTACCTGCAGATCCCGGGGATTCCCGGGGCGGGTGAGCTCGCCGTGTTCTGTGCCACCATCGCCGGTGCCGGCCTGGGCTTTTTGTGGTTCAACACCTATCCGGCCCAGGTGTTCATGGGCGATGTGGGGGCGCTGGCCCTGGGCGCGGCCCTCGGCGTGGTGGCGGTGATCGTGCGCCAGGAGATCGTGCTGTTCATCATGGGCGGCATCTTCGTGATGGAGACCGTCTCGGTGATCCTGCAGGTGGCGTCCTACAAGCTCACCGGTCGTCGCATCTTCCGCATGGCGCCGCTGCACCACCACTACGAGCTCAAGGGCTGGCCGGAGCCGAGGGTCATCGTGCGCTTCTGGATCATCACCGTGGTGCTGGTGCTGATCGGGCTGGCCACCCTCAAGGTGCGCTGATGCAACGCGACGCTACCGCCACGCCCGCGCCCCGCATTCCGGTGCCCCGTGGCACTACCCTGGTGGTGGGGCTGGGACTCTCCGGTCGCGCGATCTGCCGCCATCTGGCGCGGCGCGGTGTGCCCTTCATGGTCGCCGACACCCGGGAGGCGCCGCCCGGGCTCGACGACTTTCGCGCCACCCATCCCGGTGTCGCGGTGCACCTCGGTCCCCTCGAGGCGCTCGACCTCGAGGCGGTCGAGGAGGTGGTGCTGAGTCCCGGCATCGACCCGCACACGGCGGGGCTCGAGGCGCTGGCCGGCCGGGTCAACCCCGCCACCGGCGAGCCTCGGATGGTCGGCGAGATCGCGCTGTTCGTGCGCGCGGCGACGGCCCCCATCGCCGCCATCACCGGCTCCAATGCCAAGTCCACCGTGACCACCCTGGTCGGCGAGATGGCGCGTGAGGCGGGGGTCAGGGTGGCCGTGGGCGGCAACCTGGGGACCCCGGCCCTGGACCTCCTCGACGAGGTGCCCGACGCCGGCCTCTTCGTGCTGGAGCTCTCCAGCTTCCAGCTCGAGACCACGCCGCGGCTGGGCGCCGAGAGTGCCGCCTTCCTCAATCTCTCGGAGGACCACCTGGACCGTCATGGCGACATGGCCGGCTACCGGGCCGCCAAGCTCGCCATCTTCCGCGGCGCCCGTCACGCCGTGGTCAATGCCGACGACGCCCTGACCTGGCCGACGGGGGAGGTGCCCGTCGTCGACCGCTTCACCACCGGGCAGCCCCAGGGCGACGACTGGGGCGTGGCCGGCCGTGCCGATGGTGACTGGCTGATGCAGGGCGAGTCGCCGCTGATGCCCGTCGCCGCCATGCGCCTGGCCGGCCGTCATCACCAGGCCAATGCCCTGGCGGCCCTGGCCATGGGCCATCGGCTCGGCTTGCCGCTGTCGGCCATGCGGGCGGTGCTCGAACGCTTCCCGGGGCTGCCCCACCGCAGCGAGCTGGTCGCCGAGGCGGGTGGCGTGCGCTGGATCAACGACTCCAAGGGCACCAACGTGGGCGCGACCCTGGCGGCCATCGCCGGGCTCGGGCCCACCCTCGACGGCCGACTGATCCTGCTGGCCGGTGGCGTGGGCAAGGGCGCCGACTTCACGCCCCTGGCCGAACCCCTGGCGCGTTTCGGCCGCGAGGCGATCCTGTTCGGCGCCGATGCCGGGCGCCTCGAGGCGGCTCTCGCCGGGCGGCTGCCGGTCACCCGGGTCGTCGACCTGGCCACGGCCCTGGCGCGGGCCGCGACCATCGCCCGGCCGGGAGACGCCGTGCTGCTCTCGCCGGCCTGTGCCAGCCTCGATCAGTTCGCCAACTACCAGGTGCGTGGCGACGCCTTTCGCGACTGGGTCCACCGCCACCTGGCGCAGGAGGGAGCATGATCCGACTGGCCCGACTCCGTGAGGGACTCTCGACCCGTGACCACCCCGTCGACGGCTGGCTGCTGGTGGCCGCCCTGGCACTGCTGCTGGTCGGTTGGGTGATGGTCACCTCCGCCTCCACCGGCGTGGCGGCCAGCCTCACCGGCAACCCCTGGTACTTCAGCATTCGTCACGGCATCTTCCTGCTGGTGTCGATCACGGTGGCGACCGGCGTGCTGCGCGTGCCGCTGGGCTGGTGGAAGGCCAACGGGCCCCTGCTGCTGCTGCTGGGAGTGCTGCTGCTGGCGCTGGTCCTGCTGGTGGGGCGCGAGGTCAATGGCAGCAGGCGCTGGCTGTCGATTCCCGGGGTGCCCTTCAATGTCCAGGCCTCGGAATTCGCCAAGCTGTTCCTGATCGTCTATCTGGCCGGCTACCTGGAGCGCTTCCTGCCCCAGGTGCGTCGCCACTGGGGGGCCTTCCTGCGCCCGCTGGTGGTGCTTGGCCTGTTCGGGGTTCTGCTGATCCTCGAGCCAGACTACGGCGCCGTGGTGGTGATGACCGGCTGCGTGATGGGCATGCTGCTGATGGCCGGTGCGCCCTGGGGCCGCTTCCTGCTACTGGCGCTGCTGGTGGCGGCGGGTGGCGCCCTGCTGGCCATCGCCGAGCCCTACCGACTGGCGCGGCTGACCAGTTTCGTCGACCCCTGGGCCGACCAGTTCGCCAGCGGCTACCAGCTGACCCAGGCGCTCATCGCCTTCGGCCGCGGCGGCTGGCTGGGCGTGGGGCTGGGCAACAGCGTCCAGAAGCTCTTCTACCTGCCCGAGGCGCATACCGACTTCGTGTTCGCCGTGCTGGCCGAGGAACTGGGGCTGCTGGGCGCCGTCTGTGTCATCGGGCTGTTCGCCCTGTTGGTGTGGCGTGCCATGGCGGTTGGGCGTCGCGCCGAGTTGGCGGGCCGGTCATTCTCCGCGTATCTGAGCTATGGCATCGCGCTGGTGATCGGCGCCCAGGCCTTTATCAATATCGCGGTGAGCAGCGGCATGCTGCCCACCAAGGGGTTGACCCTGCCGCTGCTCAGCTATGGCGGCTCCAGCCTGCTGGTATGTACCTGCATGGTGGCGATGCTGCTGCGTGTCGATATCGAGACGCGGCGTGAACAGCGGCGCCGCTCCCCGGCGGCCCCGCGCCCGGTGGCGGCCGTCGGCTCGCCCACGCTGGCCAGACAAGGAGTCGAGCCATGAGCGAATCCAACCCTCGCCGGGTCCTGGTCATGGCCGGCGGTACCGGTGGCCATGTGATCCCCGCGCTCTCCCTGGCCCGTGGCCTGCAGGCCCGTGGCGTGGAGGTGGCCTGGCTCGGCAGCCCGCGAGGCATCGAGAACCGCCTGGTGCCGGAGGCGGGCATTCCCCTCCATCGCATCGCCGTGGCCGGCCTGCGCGGCAACGGCGCGGCCGGCTGGCTGCTGGCGCCCTTCAACCTGACCCGGGCGGTCTGGCAGGCGTGGCGGGTGATCCGCGAGTTCGACCCCCAACTGGTGGTGGGACTGGGTGGCTTCGCCAGCGGCCCCGGTGGGCTCGCCGCCTGGCTGTCGCGGCGCCCGCTGGTGATCCACGAGCAGAACGCCGTGGCCGGGCTCACCAATCGTGCCCTGGCGCGGCTGGCGCGGCGGGTCTATGCGGCCTTCCCCCAGGCCTTCCGGGGTCGCGGAGAGGTGATCGGCAACCCGGTGCGCGATGAGATCGCCGCCCTGGGCGAGGCCCCGCACGGCGCCGCCGAGATGGCCGGGCGTCCGCTGCGCCTGCTGGTGGTAGGTGGTTCCCTGGGCGCCCGGGCATTGAACGAGGGCCTGCCGGCGGCCCTGGCCCGGTTGCCCGAGGCGCTCAGGCCCCAGGTTCGCCACCAGGCGGGTCGCGACAAGGATGCCGTGACCCGGGAGGCGTATGCCGAGCAGGGGGTGGCCGCCGAGGTGGTGGCCTTCATCGACGACATGGCCGCGGCCTACGCCTGGGCGGACCTGGTGGTGTGCCGGGCCGGCGCCCTGACCGTGGCGGAGCTCGCCGCCGCGGCCAAGCCGGCGCTGTTCGTGCCCTTCCCGCATGCCGTGGACGACCACCAGACCGCCAACGCCAGGGCGCTGGTGGAGGAGGGCGCCGCCGAGCTGCTGCCCCAGAGAGAACTCAGCGCGGCGACGCTGGCCGACCGGCTGGCGGCGCTGCTCGACCCCGACACCCTCGCCACCATGGCGTCGCGGGCCCGTGCCTGCGCCCATCTCGACGCCGTCGAGCGCCTGGTGGCCGGCTGCATGGAGACAGGTTTTGAGCGATAGCAGATCACATCCGATGCCCGGCCAGGCCGAGCCCAACCGCCATGGTCGCGGGCTGGGCATGCGCCGTATCCGCAACATCCACTTCGTGGGCATCGGTGGTGCCGGCATGTGCGGCATCGCCGAGGTGCTGGCCAACCAGGGCTACACCGTCAGCGGCAGCGACCTGCGCGAGTCGCCGGTGGTCGCCAGGCTGCGCCGCTGCGGGATCCGCGTGGCGATCGGCCACGCCGCCGAGCACGTCGCCGGCGCCGACGTGGTGGTGGTCTCCACCGCGGTGGACGAGACCAACCCGGAGATCGTCTGGGCCCATGAGCATCGCGTGCCGGTGGTGCGGCGTGCCGAGATGCTCGCCGAGCTGATGCGTTTCCGCCACGGCATCGCCGTGGCCGGGACCCATGGCAAGACCACCACCACCAGCCTGACCGCGACACTGCTCGGCGAGGGCGGCCTCGATCCCACCTTCGTGATCGGCGGCCGGCTGACCAGTGCGGGCACCAACGCACGGTTGGGGGAAGGCGACTACCTGGTGGCGGAAGCCGACGAATCCGATGCCTCCTTCCTGCACCTGCAGCCCATGGTCTCCATCGTCACCAATATCGACGCCGACCATATGAGTACCTACGGCGGCGACTTCGAGAGGCTCAAGGGCACCTTCCTCGAGTTCCTGCACAACCTGCCCTTCTACGGACTGGCCATCCTGTGCATCGACGACGAGCACGTCCGCGGCCTGCTCGACCGCGTCAGCCGCCAGTTCGTCACCTACGGCTTCAGCGAGGATGCCGATTACCGCGTCGAGGACTTCGTCCAGGCCCAGGGCGAGGTACGCTTCACCGCTCGGCGTCCCGGCGAGCTGGCCCCCCTCGAAGTGAAACTGGCCATGCCGGGGCGTCACAACGCCCTGAATGCCCTGGCCGCGATTGCCGTGGCCAGCGATGCCGGCGTGGATGATGACGCCATCCTGCGTGGCCTGTCAGGCTTCCAGGGGGTGGGGCGCCGCTTCCAGGTCCACGGCCAGTTCCCGGCCCCGGGAGGGGAGGGCGAGGTGATGCTGGTGGATGACTACGGTCATCATCCCCGCGAGGTGGAGATGGTGATCCAGGCGGTGCGTGCCGGCTGGCCCGAGCGGCGCCTGGTGATGCTCTACCAGCCCCACCGCTACACGCGCACCCGTGACCTCTTCGAAGACTTCGTTAGGGTGCTGGGCGGCGTCGACACCCTGCTGCTGCTCGACGTCTACAGTGCCGGCGAGGCGGCGATCCCCGGCGCCGAGGGACGCACCCTGGCCGGCTCGATCCGCCAGCGCGGCGCCGTCGACCCGATCTTCGTCCAGGACAAGGCAGAGCTGCCCGAACTGCTCGGCCGCGTGCTCAGGCCCGACGATATCCTGATTACCCAGGGGGCCGGTGATATCGGTGGGATCTCTCTGGCGCTGGCCGAGGCGGCGCTGAGACTCGAGGAGGTGACGCTATGAGCCTGGTGACTGAACTGGGGCGCGTGGCGGTGCTCTTCGGCGGCAGTTCCGCCGAACGTGAGGTATCGCTGAAGAGCGGGCAGGCGGTGCTATCGGCGCTCACCCGCGCGGGTGTCGACGCCATCGGCTATGACCCCGCCGACGGCGGCCTGGTGGGGCTCGAGGCGCTGGCGCCGGATCGCGTGTTCATCGCCCTGCACGGGCGTGGCGGCGAGGACGGCACCCTGCAGGGGGCGCTCGAGCTGCTGGGCATCCCCTACACCGGCAGCGGGGTGCTGGCGTCGGCGCTGGGCATGGACAAGCAGCGGACCAAGCTGGTGTGGCAGGCGCTCGGCCTGCCCACTCCCGAGGCGGAGATGCTGGGACCGGAAGCCGACTGGCAGGCCGTGGTCGACCGCCTGGGGCTGCCGCTGATCGTCAAGCCGGTTCACGAGGGCTCGACGCTTGGCATCAGTGTGGTGGAGAGCGCCGAGGCGCTGGCCGAGGCCTACCACGAGGCGGCGCGCTTCGACGCCCGGGTGATGGCCGAATGCTTCGTGAAGGGGGAGGAGTACACGGTGTCGTTGCTCGGCGACATGGTGTTGCCGACGATCCGCGTGGAGGCGGCCGGCGGCTTCTATGACTACGAGGCCAAGTACCTCTCCGACGAGACCCGTTACCACCTGCCCTGCGGGCTGGAGGAGGGTGCCGAGGCCGAGCTGGGTGAGCTGTGCCGGCAGGCCTTCGCCGCGGTGGACGGCGAGGGCTGGGGACGCGTCGACGTGATGCGCGATGCCCAGGGACGCTTCTGGCTGATCGAGGTCAATACCTCACCGGGCATGACCGACCATAGCCTGGTCCCCCAGGCCGCGGCCCATGTCGGCATCGACTTCGAGGCGCTGGTGCTGCGCATCCTTGCCACCACCCTGGAGAGCCGTCCGGCATGAGCCAGCGCGGTGGATGGCTGGGCGTGATGCTGCTGGTGGTGCTGTTCGGTGCCGGCGGCAGGGCGCTGTGGCTATGGCTCGACCGCCCCCTCGAGCGGGTCTCGATCGGCGGTGACCTTGCGCATGTCAGCGCCGACTACCTGCGCAGCGAGCTGACGCCGCTGCTGCGTGGCCATACCTGGCTGTCGGTGGATGTCGCGGAGCTCCGCGAGCAGGCCCTGGCGGTCGACTGGATCGCCGAGGCGCGGGTCAGCCGCGAATGGCCCAATGCCCTGACCCTCGAGCTGGTGGAGCAGGTGCCGGTAGCGCGCTGGAACGACGACTACCTGCTCAATCCCGAGGGAGAGCCCTTCGCCACCGGCCCGGTGTCGCCTCCCGGCGACCTGCCCGACCTCGCCGGTCCCCGCGGAAGTGGTGCCGAGGTGCTCGCCTACCATGAACGTCTCGCCACGCGCTTCGCCGAACTGGGGCTCGAGCTGACCCAGCTGCGCCTGGAGCCGCGGGGCGCCTGGCGCTTCCAGCTCGATGACGGCGTCTGGGTGATGCTGGGTCGCAGCGACCGCGAA
Organism: Halomonas sp. SSL-5; assembly: GCF_030708455.1. Classification (GTDB taxonomy): domain Bacteria; phylum Pseudomonadota; class Gammaproteobacteria; order Pseudomonadales; family Halomonadaceae; genus Halomonas. Next base: position 113,772 of record NZ_JAUYWF010000004.1, on the reverse strand, counting down.
GGGCGCCTTGCGCGTCTGACCGCGGCCTGGCGTCGACAGCTCGAGGAGCAGGCGTCGCATATCCGCTACATCGACCTTCGATACCCCAATGGCGTGGCGGTGGCATGGCACGGTGAAAGCGACCCTCTCGAGCAGGATGACGGGGAGGAGGGCTGAGCCCTTTTTCCGGCGAAACACGCATGGCAAAGGGCATGCGCCTGTTTCTTTCACGCCAAAATGGCCGTATCGTGGAAGGGCTTTTTCGTCCCGGGGTGGAGGAATACGCTCAGTTGTTCCTATAATTGCCCTCAGGTTCATTTTCGTGTTGCAGGCCCATCAAGCGGGCCAGGTTCGAGGAGACTCCCCGACTCATGGCAGGTCCATCCAATGCGTCCAATATGGTAGTCGGGCTGGATATCGGAACGTCCAAGGTGGTGGCGATCGTGGGGCAGCCCACCGATGACGGCGGCATCGAGATCGCCGGTATCGGCTCGCATCCCTCCCGCGGCATGAAGAAGGGAGTGGTGATCAACATCGAGTCCACGGTGCAGTCGATCCAGCGCGCCGTGGAAGAGGCGGAGCTGATGGCCGGCTGCGACATCCATTCGGTCTATGTGGGGGTCGCGGGCAGCCATATCAGTTCCATGAACTCCGATGGCGTGGTGGCGATCAAGGAGCGCGAGGTCACCCCCTCGGATATCGACCGGGTGATCGATTCGGCCCGCGCCCGGGCCATCTCCGAAGGGCAGCGGGTGTTGCACGTGCTGCCCCAGGAGTTCGCCATCGATGCCCAGGGTGGCATCCGCGAGCCGCTGGGCATGTCAGGTGTGCGCCTCGAGGCGCGCGTCCATCTGGTCACCGCGGCCCTCAACGCGGTGCAGAACATCGAGAAGTGCGTGCGGCGCTGCGGGCTGGAGGTCGACGCCATCATCCTCGAGCAGCTCGCCTCCAGCATGGCGGTGCTTACCGAGGACGAGCGCGAGCTCGGGGTGTGCATGGTGGATATCGGTGGTGGCACCACCGATATCGCCGTGTTCACCGAGGGGGCCATCCGCTACACCGCGGTGATCCCCATCGCCGGCGACCAGGTGACCAACGACATCGCCATGGCGCTGCGTACGCCGACCCAGCACGCGGAAGAGATCAAGGTCAAGTACGCCTGTGCGCTGACCCAGCTGGCCGCCAGCGACGAGATGATCAAGGTGCCCAGCGTCGGCGACCGCCCGGCCCGCGACCTCTCCCGCCAGGCCCTCGCCGAGGTGGTCGAGCCGCGCTACGAGGAGCTCTTTACCCTGATCCGCGACGAGCTGCGCCGCAGCGGTTACGAGGATCTGGTGGCCGCCGGGGTGGTGCTGACCGGCGGTACCGCCCGCATGGAGGGCGTGGTGGAGCTGGCCGAGGAGATCTTTCATATGCCGGTGCGCATCGCCTGCCCGCAGAACGTGCGGGGCCTGGCCGATGTGGTCCGCAACCCGATTTATTCGACCGGAGTCGGTTTGTTACATTACGCTCTGCAAGAGACACGGCAGGGGCACGGCCGACAGGCACAGGGCAGCGTGATGTCCGCACAGTCCCGACGCGAGGACTCGGCACGCCGCGACGACAGGGAAGCACTCTCGGCGCTGACGAGGCTCAAGGGCTGGTTGAAAGGAAATTTCTGACAGGATCGCCAGCGGCGGTTCAGGAGACGGGGCAAATGTTCGAACTGGTAGATAGCGCACCCTCAAGCAGCGCGGTCATCAAGGTGATCGGCGTGGGCGGCGGCGGCGGCAATGCCGTCAACCATATGGTCGAGAGCAACATCGAGGGCGTGGAGTTCATCTGCGCCAACACCGATGCCCAGGCCCTCAAGCGAGTGGCGGCCAAGACCGTGCTCCAACTCGGCAACGAGATCACCAAGGGACTGGGGGCCGGTGCCAACCCCGATGTGGGGCGACAGGCGGCCATGGAAGACCGCGAGCGCATCGCCGAGCTGCTCGAAGGCGCCGACATGGTGTTCATCACCGCCGGCATGGGTGGCGGCACCGGCACCGGTGGTGCCCCCGTGGTGGCGCAGGTGGCCAAGGAGCTGGGCATCCTCACCGTGGCGGTGGTGACTCGCCCCTTCCCCTTCGAGGGCCCCAAGCGCATGCGCGCCGCCGAGGAGGGCATGCGCGAGCTCTCCGAGCACGTCGATTCGCTGATCACCATTCCCAACGAGAAGCTGCTCTCGGTGCTGGGCAAGAGTGCCAGCCTGCTCTCCGCCTTCAGCGCCGCCAACGACGTGCTGCTGGGGGCCGTGCAGGGGATCGCCGAGCTGATCACCAGCCCCGGTATCATCAACGTCGACTTCGCCGACGTGCGCACCGTGATGTCCGAGATGGGCATGGCGATGATGGGCACGGGCAGCGCCACCGGCGAGAATCGCGCCCGTGAGGCCGCCGAGAAGGCCATCCGCAGCCCGCTGCTGGAAGACATCGACCTGCACGGCGCCCGCGGCATCCTGGTCAACATCACCGCCGGCCCGGATCTCTCCATCGGCGAGTTCAACGATGTGGGTGCCACCGTCCAGGAGTTCGCTTCCCAGGACGCCACCATCGTGGTCGGCACCTCCATCGACATGGATCTGACCGACGAGCTGCGCGTCACCGTGGTGGCCGCCGGTCTCGAGGGCAGCCAGAAGAAGGCGACGAGCCGCGAGAGCAGCAAGCGGGTCGAGGCGGGTGGCGACTACCGCCGCAGTGCCCAGTCGGGCATCGCGGCGCGTCAGTCCTCCGCGGCAGCGGCACGCGCCGAGCCCGAGGAGGCCCCCAAGCCCCGTGCCGAGAAGCGCCGCTCCCAGGAACTCGATGACTATCTCGATATTCCGGCATTCCTGCGCCGTCAGGCCGATTGAGGCGGGCTATCGGGGCCATGCGCCTTGCCGAACGAGCTTTCTTTGTTGAAACGCTCGTTCGGTGTTATAGTGAACAGTGTTTGATAATCCGATAACCGCCTGGCCACTGCTCATGATCAGACAACGCACCCTGAAGAACGTCATCCGCGCCACCGGCGTCGGCCTGCATTCCGGCAAGAAGGTCTACATGACCCTGAGGCCGGCGCCCGTGGATAGCGGTATCATCTTCGTGCGCACCGACCTGGATCCCGAGGTGCAGATTCCGGCCCGCGCGGAACTGGTGACCGATACCACCCTGTGCACCGCCCTGACCCATGCTGGCGCCAAGGTCGCCACCGTGGAGCACCTGATGTCCGCGCTGGCCGGCCTCGGTATCGATAACGCCTATGTGGACCTCAGCGCCGCCGAGGTGCCGATCATGGATGGCAGCGCCGGCCCCTTCGTGTTCCTGATCCAGTCTGCCGGCATCAGCGAGCAGAACGCCCCCAAGAAGTTCATCCGCATCAAGCGGGAGCTGACGGTGCGTGATGGCGACAAGGAGGCTACCTTCCGCCCCCACAAGGGCTTCAAGGTGGGCTTCTCCATCGACTTCGACCACCCGGTGTTCGAGAACCAGACCCAGACCGCGGCGGTGGACTTCTCCACCACCTCCTTCGTCAAGGAGGTATCGCGGGCGCGCACCTTCGGTTTCATGCGTGATCTGGAGTACCTGCGCTCCAACAACCTGGCGCTGGGCGGTAGCCTCGACAACGCCATCGTCGTGGACGACTACCGCATCGTCAACGAGGGCGGGCTTCGCTACGACGACGAGTTCGTCAAGCACAAGGTGCTGGATGCCATCGGCGACCTCTATCAGCTGGGCTACAGCCTGATCGGCGAGTTCCACGGCGTGAAGTCCGGCCATGCGCTCAACAACCAGCTGTGTCGTGCCCTGATGGCCCAGCCCGATGCCTACGAGATCGTCACCTTCGAGGACGAGAGCGAGGTCGCCCCGATCTCCTATGCTGCCCCCGCCATGGTCTAGCCGGGTTTCGCCCGCCCGGTTTCGCCGGGGGCCGTAGGCCGGAAGAGCGGCGCTTCGCGTCTGGAAGCTGGAAGAAGAAAACCGCCTCCGTGGTCTCGCCACGGAGGCGGTGCTGTTTGGGCTGCTATCCAGCTTCCAGCTTCCAGCTTCCAGCTTCCAGCTTCCAGCTTCCAGCTTCCAGCTTACGGCTCGTCCTCCCGTTCGGCATGGGACGCCAGTCGCTCGAGGGCTTCGCGAAGCCGGGGGTCCTCGGTGTCGGCGGCACAGCTGGAGATCTCGTCGGCGGCTCGGGCCGGCAGATGTCGGACCTGGCGCAGCGGCGCCTTGGGTGGGCGCACTGGCCTGACCTTCAGATTGAATCCCCGTACCGCCTGGAAGCCGGGGAGTTCGTGCAGCAGTTCCAGCAGTCGCGGCTGTTCGTAGCGCAGCCGGGTCAGCCAGGCGGCGCCGTCGGCGATCAGGGTCAGTCGGCCGTCGCGGAAGCCGCCGACGTGCAGGTGCTCGGCAAGCTCCGCGGGCAGGTGGGCACGCAGGTGTGTCTGGGCGAGATCGATCAGCCGCGCCATGCGCATCAGCGAGCCGAGTTCGCCGCGCCCGCCCAGCAGCCGGGACATGGGCTGGGCGCGAAAGCGCTTAACCTTTATACTCATGGGCTTGACTCTCTCGTCCCGCGCCAGGCGGGCCAGACGATGAACGCGATGGGCCTGCAGCGCCCGTCAGACTAGCACGCCCGGGAGCCCCTGACAGCATGGCCGTGACCCTCAGCCACTCGCCTGCCACACCCGCCAGGCCCGTTCCTTCGCGGCGTCACGCACGCTGGTGGCTGGCCGGCCTGCTGGTGGGGTGCCTGCTGCCCGCGGGCCTTGCCCAGGGCGATCTCACGCGACAGGCCGAGCGGTTGGTGCAGGTGTGCATCCTGGCCCCGGCCCTGATTCGCGCCAGCTCGCGCCTCAAGGCGCGCCGCCGGAGGCGGGGCTGGCCGTTGATGCGGCGGGCCAGAGTGGCACTTCGCGGCGACTCGTCCGCGCTCCTGTGCGTGGCAATGGGGCAGGCCACCGCCGCCCATGACGTCCTGACCCGCCGTGGTCCTCCCCCCTGCGTGGGCAAGCTGACATCCTGAACATGGCCGGCCGCCCCGGGCGGTTGGCGCTACGCCATACGCAGATGACGGACACTTCATGATCAATTCCCTGTTACGCAAGGTCGTCGGCTCCAAGAACGACCGCGAAGTCAAGCGCATGGGCCGCCAGGTCGAACGCGTCAATGTTCTCGAGAACGAGCTCGAAGGGCTCGACGATGCGGCCCTCAAGGCGCTTACCGACGCCTTTCGCGAGCGCCTCGAGGGCGGCGAGGCACTGGATGCCCTGCTGCCCGAGGCCTTCGCCACGGTGCGCGAGGCCAGCAAGCGGGTCATGGGCATGCGCCACTTCGACGTCCAGATGGTCGGTGGGATGACCCTGCACAATGGTCGCATCGCGGAGATGAAGACCGGCGAGGGCAAGACCCTGGTGGCGACCCTGGCGGTCTATCTCAACGCCCTGCCCGGCAAGGGGGTGCATGTGGTGACCGTCAACGACTACCTGGCGCGACGTGACGCCCAGTGGATGCGTCCCCTCTACGAGTTTGTCGGGCTCAGCGTCGGCGTCATCTACGCCGGTCAGACACCCGAGGAGAAGCGTGCCGCCTACGCCTGCGACATCACCTACGGCACCAACAACGAGTTCGGTTTCGACTACCTGCGTGACAACATGGCCTTCTCCCTGGAGGACAAGGTTCAGCGAGGCCTGCACTACGCCATCGTCGACGAGGTGGACTCGATCCTGATCGACGAGGCGCGCACGCCGCTGATCATCTCCGGGGCCGTGGACGAGAATACCGAGCTCTATCGGGTAGTCGACCGGTTGTCGGTGCATCTGGTCCAGGGGGAGGTATCGGAAGATGCCGATGCCCCGGTAGAGGGCGACTTCACCCTGGACGAGAAGCACAAGCAGGTGGAGATCACCGAAAATGGCCACCACAAGATCGAGGACCTGATGCGCGAGCAGGGGCTGCTGGGCGAGGAGGACTCCCTCTACGCCGCCCAGAACCTCAACCTGCTGCAGCATATGCACTCGGCGCTGCGTGCCCGTCACCTCTACCACAGGGACGTCGACTATATCGTCAGCGACGGCCAGGTGGTGATCGTCGACGAGCACACCGGCCGCACCATGCCCGGCCGGCGCTGGTCCGAGGGCCTGCACCAGGCGGTCGAGGCCAAGGAGGGCGTGGCCGTGCAGCGCGAGAGCCAGACACTCGCCTCCACCACCTTCCAGAACTACTTCCGCCTCTACGACAAGCTGGCGGGCATGACCGGCACCGCCGACACCGAGGCCTTCGAGTTCCGTCAGATCTACGGCCTCGACGTGGTGGTGATTCCCACCAACAAGCCGCTGGTTCGCCGCGACCTCAACGACCTGGTCTATCTCACCGCCGAGGAGAAGTTCGAGGCGATCATCGAGGACGTCAAGGCCGAGACCGAGGCGGGCAGGCCGGTGCTGGTGGGTACCGCTTCCATCGAGACCTCCGAGTACCTGGCCAACCTGATGAAGAAGGGCGGCCTCAAGTTCAACGTGCTCAACGCCAAACAGCACCAGAGCGAGGCCGAGATCATCGCCCAGGCCGGCCGTCCGGGGGCCATCACCATCGCCACCAACATGGCCGGCCGCGGTACCGATATCGTGCTGGGCGGCAACTGGGAGGCCGAGGCGGCCAAGCTGGAGAACGCCAGTGCCGCTCAGATCGAGCAGCTCAAGGCCGAGTGGCAGGCCCGCCATGAGGCGGTGCTCGAGGCCGGCGGCCTGCACGTGGTCGGCTCCGAGCGCCACGAGTCGCGGCGCATCGACAACCAGTTGCGCGGCCGCGCCGGCCGCCAGGGCGACCCGGGTTCGACCCGCTTCTTCCTGTCGCTGGAGGACAGCCTGATGCGGCTGTTCGGCTCCGACCGGGTACAACGCATGATGAAGGCGTTGGGCCTGGAGCACGGCGAGGCGATCGAGCACAAGATGGTCTCGAATGCCGTAGAGCGGGCCCAGAAGAAGGTCGAGAGTCGCAACTTCGATATCCGCAAGCAACTGCTCGAGTATGACGACGTGGCCAATGACCAGCGTCGCGTGATCTACGAACAGCGCAACGAGGTGCTCGCCGCCGAGGAGATCGCCGCGGCGGTGGCCGGCATCCGCGAGGAGGTCATGGACCTCGCCATCAGCGACTTCGTGCCGCCCCAGAGCCTGCCCGAGCAGTGGGACCTGGCCGGGCTTCAGGACTACCTCAAGTCCGAATTCAACCTGGATGCACCGTTGCTGCAGTGGGCCGAGGAGGACGAGCGCTTCCACGAGGAGCAGCTGCGCGAGCGCCTGCAGACCCTGCACCGCGAGGCCTACGAGGCCAAGGTGGAGCAGGCCGGCGCCGAGCTGATGCGTCGCTTCGAGAAGCAGGTGATGCTGCAGGTGCTGGATACCCGCTGGAAGGAGCACCTGCAGTCCATGGACCACCTGCGCCGGGGCATCCACCTTCGCGGCTACGCCCAGAAGAACCCCAAGCAGGAGTACAAGCGCGAGGCCTTCGAGCTGTTCCAGAACCTGCTGGCCAATATCAAGGCCGACGTCACGCGTATCCTCAGCCATGTGCAGGTGCGCCGTCCCGAGGAGGTCGAGGAGTTGGAGCGTCAGCGCCGCGAGGCCCTGGAGCGCGAGAAGGCTACCGCGGCGAGTCGCCACGATGCCCCCGACACCGCCCGGGAGGAAGGCGGAGAGGCGTCGGTGGCGCCGGGAGCCGATGGGCGTCCGGTGCGTCGCGAAGGGCCCAAGGTGGGCCGCAACGACCCCTGTCCCTGCGGTTCGGGAAAGAAGTACAAGCAGTGCTGCGGCAAGCTGAGCTGAACCTGGCCTTCGGCCAACCCCAGAGGAGACGAGACGATGGCAGTGGGTGACGCAATATTTCCCGAGATGCCGGCCATTCCCGGCGTGCGACTGGGCACCGCCATGGCGGGGATCAAGAAGCCTGGCCGCCGCGACCTGGTAGTGATCGAGAGTCCCGAGGGGGCCCGCATGGCGGGCGCCTTCACTCGCAATGCCTTCTGCGCGGCCCCGGTGACGGTGGCCCGGGATCATCTGGCGAGCGGTGAGGCGCCGCGCTACCTGGTGATCAACACCGGCAACGCCAATGCCGGAACCGGCGAGATCGGGTTGCGTGACGCACGTGCCAGCTGCGCCGAACTGGCCCGCCTGGCCGGGGTCGACGCACGCGCCGTTCTGCCATTCTCCACCGGGGTGATCGGTGAGCCGCTGCCCATGGAGCGGCTGCTGGGGGGCCTGCCGGCCGCACTCGACAGCCTCGACGAAGGTGCCGAGGCTTGGCACCAGGCCGGCGAGGGCATCCTGACTACCGATACCCGCGCCAAGGGCGCCAGCGTCACCCTGGAGATTGCCGGGGAGCGGGTGGTCATCAACGGCATCGCCAAGGGCTCGGGGATGATCCAGCCCAACATGGCCACCATGCTGGCCTTCGTGGCCACCGATGCGAGCCTCGAGCAGGAGCTCCTCGACGGGCTGCTGCGCGAGACCGTCGAGCGCTCCTTCAACTGCATCACCGTGGATGGTGACACCTCCACCAACGACGCCTGCGTGCTGATCAGCACCCAGCGCGGCCCGCAGGTGGAAGGCGAGGAGGCGATCGCCATCTTCCGCAACGGCCTGCAGCGGGTGATGACCGAGCTGGCCCAGGCGATCATTCGTGACGGTGAAGGCGCCACCAAGTTCGTGACCCTGCAGGTCGACGGTGCTACCAGTCGGCAGGAGGCACTCGACGTGGCCTTCACGGTGGCCAACTCGCCGCTGGTCAAGACGGCGCTCTACGCCTCGGATGCCAACTGGGGGCGGATACTCGCCGCGGTGGGGCGTGCGCCGGTGGCCGACTTCGATGTGTCCCGGGTGACCATCGACCTGGGCGAGGTGCGCCTGGTGGAAGGGGGCGGGCGTGCCCCGGGCTATACCGAGGAGGCCGGCAGCGCGGTGATGGGGCGCGAGGAGATTCCCATCCGCATCGCGCTCGACCGCGGAGGGGAGGGGGCCACGGTGTGGACCACCGACCTCTCCCATGACTATGTCAGCATCAATGCCGACTACCGCAGCTGAGCGTCGGCATACTGCCAGATCCGGGACATCCGGTCAGACACAGACCCCGCGCCGCCGTGCGCGGACACGTTGGAAGGGTGAATGAACGCAATGGTGAAGAGAAGGGTGCACGTGGCGGCGGCGGCCATCATCAGCGCCGATGGGCGCGAGGTGCTGATCGCGCGCCGGCCCAGTAACGTCGATCATGGTGGGCTCTGGGAGTTTCCCGGTGGCAAGCTGGCCCCTTACGAGACGGGCCTGGGTGGGCTCAAGCGCGAGCTCCACGAGGAGCTGGGTATCGAGATCCGGCGTGCTCAGCCGCTGATTCGCATCCACCACGAGTATCCCGACAAGCATATCCTGCTCGATGTGTGGCAGGTCCATGAATTCTCCGGTGAGCCCTTCGGCCGCGAGGGGCAAGCGGTGCGCTGGGTGCCGATGAAGGATCTGGTCAACTATCCCTTCCCGGCGGCCAACCTGCCGATCCTGCGCGCGGTGATGCTGCCCACCGAGTACCTCATCTCCGGCGAGGAGGAGGACGATGGGCTGTTTGACCAGCGCCTCGAGCGCGCCCTGGTGGAGGATGGCGTACGCCTGGTGCAGCTGCGGGCCAAGCAGCTGGATGAAACCGCCTACCTGGCCCGTGCGGAGTCCGCCCTGGCGCGTTGTCGCCAGCATGGCGCGCGTCTGCTGCTCAACGGGGAACCCGAGCTGCTCGAGTCGGTGGATGCCGATGGCATCCACCTGACCAGCGAGCGGCTGATGCAACTGGAGCGGCGTCCCATCGCCGAGGGCAAGTGGCTCGCCGCCTCCACCCACGATCGCGCGCAGCTCGTCCAGGCCGCAAGGCTGGGCTGCGACTTCGTGACCCTCTCGCCGCTGCGTACCACGCCGTCGCATCCCGACGTGCCGCCGGTGGGCTGGCACGACTTCCAGGAGCTGGTGGAGCGCGCCGCCATGCCGGTCTTTGCGCTGGGTGGCATGACCCGCTTCGATGCCAACCATGCCCGCGCCGTGGGGGCCCAGGGGGTCGCCTCGATCCGCGATTTCTGGAAGTGATGCGTCGCCGAGGTGCTCGGCAGCCCTGAACGACTCGCCCCGCCAATCGGCGGGGCGAGTCGTGTGTGCCGTGTGTGACGCCGCTCAGCGCGACCGGGTGGCGGGATCGCTCGCCGCCTGGCGGCGCTCCTGCCAGGCGAAGTAGAGGAACAGCCCGCCCATCACCAGGTAACCCAGGGTGTAGTCGCCGGCGGCATTGAGGGCGAGCTTGGGCGCGTGCATCAGCCCCACGAAGGAGAAGCCCGCGGCCACGGCGGCGAAGGCGGCGGCGCGGCGGAACTGATGGTCGATCACGGCCACCGTCATGGCCCCGAGGAAGATCGCCGTGAACATGGCGCCCTGGCCCAGGGGCACCACGCCGCTGGAGATGCCGGCCACCGTCTCCTCGGCGGCGCGGTTGAAGCGGGTCATCACGTAGTTGGCGAAGTAGGGCAGCATGGCCAGGGCCACCGCCGGGTAGTAGCGGGTGTCGTTGGACTGGAAGGCGGTGGCGATCATCGACATGCCGACGAACACCAGGATCGGCGCCACCACCGACACCGGGATGATGGCGGCCAGGGCGGCGATCAGTCCGAACATGGTGGCGATGGCATAGACGGCGCCGTTGAGGATGCTGTAGCCGCGGCCGGCGCCCATCCACTTGGCGCCCACGGTGGCGATATAGACGGTGGTCGGGAAGACCCCACCGAACAGGGCGCCGAGCATGGTGCCCACGCCGTCCACCGCCTGGCACTCGCGAACGTCGTACTTGTCGCCGGCGGCCTCCATGGCCTCGACGTTGTTCATGGTCTCGATGGCGTTATACAGCGTGATGGGCAGCACCACGGTGAGTACCGCCAGCATGCCGGTGAACAGCAGCCCCAGGCCCTCGAACCAGGCCAGGTTGGGCAGCAGCGGGTAGAAGCCCAGATGGGTGAAGGCATCGCTGAAGCGCTCGCCACCGGCGTCGCCGATCAGGTAGGCCATGGCGGTGCCCACCACGATGGCGAACAGCGAGGTGGGCAGGCGCAGGGGCATGCTGACCCGGGCCACCAGGCCGACGATGATGATCGCCAGCACCAGCAGGCCGATCACCGGAATCTCCAGGGTCTTGAAGAGCATCTCGCCGGCGATGAAGGTCAGCGCCACGCCGGCCACCGCGCCGAGCATGGCGGCCCGGGGCAGGTGGTATTGCACCCAGCGACCGATCAGGCTGATGGCCGCCTCGATGGCGCCGCTGATGAAGCAGGCGGCCACCGCCACCTTCCAGGCCAGTTCGGCATCGCCGGTCAGTTGCTTGGCGGGCAGCAGCACGCCGAACAGGAAGACGAACATCACCGGGGTCGAGATGCCGTAGGAGAGGGCGGTGACGTCGGCGCGGTTCTCCTTGCGGGCCAGGCGTGCCGCGCTCCAGGCGTAGTAGAAGTTGCCCACCATCACCGCCACGGCGGCGCCGGGCAGTACCTGGCCGAAGACGATCGAGGCCGGAAACTCCATGCCCAGCATGGTTATGGCGATGATCACGAAGTTGGCGATGTTGTTCTGGAACAGCGCGAAGAAGGCGTCGGTGTCCTCCTTCTTGTACCAGGGGTAGTGCACCGGCTGGTGCTGGGAGGGAGCCGCCATGGGAAAGCCTCTTGGTTGTCGGGTTATTGGAACAAGGCCAAGAGGCAGTCTGGTTGTAACCTGACTGAGTGGTCAATCCTGGCCGTTCCACGGGCGCCACGCGGCGCCCCGGGCCCCGGCGGCAATGGAGTCGATGGATGTCGAAGGCTGGGGATTCTACCCGAAACGCAGACGCCCGGGCAGGGCCCGGGCGTCTTGGCTGGCGGCGTGGCGCCGATCAGTTGACCGCGGCGACGGCCTTGGCCAGGTAGGGCAGGTTCTCGTGGGAGAAGCCCGCCACGTTGGCGCGGCCGGAGCGCACCATGTAGATGCCGAACTCGTCGCGCAGGCGGTCGACCTGCTCGGGGGTCAGGCCGGTGTAGCTGAACATGCCGCGCTGCTCGGCAATGTGCGCATACTTCTGGTCCAGGCCGTAGGGCTTGAGAGCCTTGACGAAGTCGCGACGCAGGGTGTTGATGCGGTCGCGCATCTCGGTGAGCTCCTCGCGCCACACGGCGGCGAGCTCGGAGGAGTGCAGGATCTCGCTGACGATGGCCCCGCCGTGGGCCGGCGGGTTGGAGTAGTTCTCCCGAGCGACGATGGCGATCTGCGAGCGCACGTTCTCCATCTGCTCGGCGTCCTTGGCCACCATGACGAGGCAGCCGGTGCGCTCGCAGTAGATGCCGAAGTTCTTGGAGCAGGAACTGGTGATGATCACCTCGTCGAGGTTCTCGGCCATCAGGCGCACCGCATAGGCGTCCTCGTCCAGGCCCTCGCCGAAGCCCTGGTAGGCGAAGTCGATCAGCGGCAGCAGCTGGCGCTCGCGGACCACCTCGAGCACGGTCTGCCACTGCTCGCGGGAGAGGTCGAAGCCGGTGGGGTTGTGGCAGCAGGCGTGCAGCACCACGACGTCGCCTTCGGGGATCTGCTTGAGGGCCGCCAGCATGCCGTCGAAGTCGAGGCGGTTGTCGGCGTCCACGTAGGGGTACTTGTGCAGCTCGATGCCCGCGGCGGTGAAGATGCCGTGATGGTTGGGCCAGGTGGGATCGGAGACCCAGATGCCCTTGCCGGGCAGCTTCTTGGCGATGAAGTCCGCCGCCAGGCGCAGGGCACCGGTGCCGCCCGGAGACTGGGTGGCGCTGGCGCGACCGGCCTCGAGCACCGGCGAGCCCTCGCCCAGCACCATGGGCAGGATCACCGCGCCATACTCCGGCGCCCCGTGGGAGCCGATGTAGGTCTTGGTGGTCTCGTTCTTGAGCAGCAGGGCCTCGGCTTCCTTGACGGCGCGCATCACCGGGGTATTGCCCTGGGCATCCTTGTAGACGCCGACGCCGAGATCGACCTTCTGAGGATTGGTGTCCTTCTTGAAGGCCTCGATCAGACCGAGGATGGCATCCCCGGGAACCCGCTCAATGTGTTCGAACATTTATTTCTCTACCTCGTCGGTTCTGGCGGCAAGAATGTAATCATTCCTGTGCAGCCCCTTGATCTTGTGGGACCACCAGGTCACGGTCACCTTGCCGTATTCGGTGAGGATCGCGGGATGGTGGTCGGCCTGCTCGGCGAGTTCGCCGACGCGGTTGGTGAAGTCCAGGGCCTGCACGAAATCCTTGAACGTGAAGGTTCGTTCAAGCTTCATGATGCCATCGCGCCCGACGATCCGCCACTCGGGCACCTCGGCGCCGAACGACGTCATTTCCTCCTCGGTGACCGTCGGGGCGCCGACGCGGCAGGCCTCACAGGCCTCTCTGGAAAGCTGGCTCATGGTCGTCTCCTGGGTCGGGGATTCACTCCGAAAGGTCGTGCAGGGGGCGCGAGGCGTCAAGCGCTGGCAGCACATGTCAGCCGCTGCCACGCTCAGGAGGCATGCCTCATGCCTGACGGGAGTTGGAATGCCCGATACCTCAAACGCCTCACTTCCTCTCTGGCTGAAGCTGGCCTTCACGGCGTGGATCGCCGGTTGGGCGCCTACCTTCTGGGTGCTGCTGGGTCCCCAGAACTACTTCTGGCTGTGTAACCTGGCCAACTTCCTGATCCTGGTGGGACTGTGGCGCGAGAGCCGCCTGCTGCTCTCCACGCAGTGGCTGGCGGTGGCCCTGGTCGGGACGCTGTGGGCGCTGGACGTGGGGACCGCTGCGCTGACCGGCTGGCACCCCATCGGCGGCACCGAGTACATGTTCGACGGCGAGGAGCCGCTGCTGACCCGGCTGCTCTCGCTCTACCACCTGATCCTGCCGGCGGTGGCGGGGCTCTCGGTCTGGCGGCTGGGCTATGACCGGCGGGCCCTGGCCTGGCAGACGGGGCTCACCTGGCTGGTGATCCCGGTCAGCTTCCTGCTCACCGACCCCTCGCGCAACGTCAACTGGACCCGGGGCCCCTTCGGCAGCGAGCCCCAGGCCCTGGTGGACCCGCTGCTCTACCTGGTCGCGCTGATGGGGCTCTGGCCGCTGCTGCTCTTCCTGCCCGTTCACCTGCTGATGCGCGCCCTGCAGCGCCGGGGGCTACTGCGCTGAATCACTCGCGCCATGCACGGCCAGCCACTCGCGCACCTCGGCGTAGGGGGTACCTTCCAGGGCACCGAAGCCCGACAGTTGCCGCGCCTTGAGCCGAGTGAAGAGCGGGGTGGTGATGCCGCAGAGGAAGCGGGCCAGCAGGTCCGGCGTGGCGGGGTGGCCCTCGCCCTGTTGGGCCAGGCGGGTCTCGAGCTCGCCGAGCAGCTCCCCGGGGGAGCGGCCCTCCAGCGGGGCGCGCTCGGGCCCCTGGGGCAGCCGGGCGGGCTGGCCGCGGCAGGCCGAGCAGTGACCGCAGCGCACCGGTGCCCGGTCGTCGCCGAACCACTCGGCCAGGCGGCGGCTCAGGCAGCGCTCGCTCTCGAAGAGCTCGAGCATGGCGTGCAATCGGGCGATCTCGGCGGCCTCCTTGTCGTGAAAGTAGGCGTGGAGCTCCCCGGTCAGCGCCAGGGGGGCGAACTCGGCCTGCATGACCTCGTAGACCTCGGTGAGCTGGCGGCTCTGCAGTTCGATCCAGCCCTTGTCGACGAAGTAGTCCAGGGCGGTGATCACCCGGCTGCGGGTGGTATCGAGGCCCCGCTCCCGGCCCAGGGCCTCCAAGGCGGCGAAGTCCAGCTCGTGCCAGGTGCGGGCCTTGCTGGCCGCGTCGAGGATCGCCTGGACGAAGGCCTGGCGCTCCCCCTTGAAGCGGGCCACCAGGGCCTCGGGCTCCCCGAGCAGCTTGAAGCGGTAGTCGGCGAAGTAAGCGTGGCGGGGCTGGATGATGCCGCGCAGCTCGAGCTGCACCAGCAGGGTCTTGAGCGGCAGCGGCCGGATATTGGCATATTGCGAAAGGGCGTTGAGGGTCAGCTCCCAGCGCGGCCCGGCGGCGCGCAGCTCGTCGATCACCCGGCGGATGCCGTGCTGCTCCGGGGTGTCGCCGTAGACGAAGGTCTCCAGCACGCCGAGGGTGTCGCGGCCGGCCAGCATCAGGCACTCCGAAGATTGGCCGTCCCGGCCCGCCCGGCCTATCTCCTGGCTGTAGTTCTCGATGGACTTGGGCAGGTCGAAGTGCACCACGGCGCGGATATCGGCCTTGTCGATGCCCATGCCGAAGGCGATGGTGGCGACGATGCAGTCCGTCTGTCCGGCCATGAAGTCGCGCTGGATCGCCTCGCGCTTGCCGGCCTCGAGCCCCGCATGGTAAGCGGTGGCGGCGATGCCGGCCTTGGCCAGGTAGGCGGCCAGGCGCTCGGCGGTCTGCTGGAGGGTGACGTAGACGATGGTGGGGAAGGGGACCTGGCCGCTGCGTCGCTGTTTGAGCCAGGCGGCCAGGGCCCGGGGGCGGGCGCCTGCGGCCACCGGGGCCACGGTCAGGTCCAGGTTCTCGCGGTAGAAGCCGGTGGCCGTGACGTCATCCGCCGAGATAGCGAAGCGTTCGCGCATGTCGTCGATCACCCGCGGAGTGGCCGTGGCGGTGAGCAGCAGCGCCTGGGGGATGCCGAATTCGCGCTGGTAGTCGGGGAGCTTGAGGTAGTCGGGGCGGAAGTTGTGGCCCCATTCGGAGATGCAGTGGGCCTCGTCGACCACCATCAGCGAGATCGGCACCCGGCGGATGAAGGCGCGAAAGCGCTCGTTCTTGAGGCGCTCCACCGAGATCATCAGGATGCGGATCTCGCCGCGCTCGACGCCGGCCATCACCGCGGCGGCCTCCTCGCGGCTCTGCCCTGAATCGATGCTGGCGGCCCGGATGCCGTGGCGCTCGAGGAAGGCGAGCTGGTCCTGCATCAGCGCCAGCAGCGGCGAGATCACCAGGGTGAGGTGGGGCAGGTGCAGGGCGGGCAGTTGGTAGCAGAGCGACTTGCCCGAGCCGGTGGGGAAGATGGCCGCCGCCGAGCGCCCGGCCACCACGGCTTCGATCACCGGGCGTTGGCCGGGGCGGAAATCGGGGTAGCCGAAGACGCGCTGGAGGGTCTCGTCGATCATGGTCGGGCACAACTTTTTAATGGATGAATGTCCAGTATAGGCGCTTCGCCTCGGCTCGTCGTCCCCGCTCAGGCGTCGGCCATGGCCTGGTTGCGGCCCTCCCCCTTGGCCGCGTAGAGCTGACGGTCGGCGCGCTCGATCAGCTGGAGGTGGCTGCCGCCGATGCGATGCTCGGCGACGCCGATGCTGACCGTGATACGGCTGTCCACGTCGAAGTCATGGCCCTCGATGATCCGACACAGGCGTTCGGCTAGGCTCAGTGCCCGGTGGCGAGGCGTCAGCGGCAGCAGCAGGGCGAACTCCTCGCCGCCCATGCGCGCCACCAGGTCCTCCTCCCGCAGGGTCGCCCGGCACAGGTGCGCCACTGCGCGCAGCACCTCGTCGCCCTGCAGGTGGCCGTGGGTGTCGTTGATGGCCTTGAAATGGTCGATATCCAGGATCAGCAGCGACAGCGGGGTGGCATGCCGATTGCTGAGTGATACCGCCTCTTCCAGGCGTGCCATCAGGCGGCGACGGTTGGCCACGCCCGTGAGGTCGTCGGTGTCGGAGAGCCGGCGCAGGCGCGCCTCCTCGGTGACCTGTTCGGTGATGTCCATCATCATGCCGTGCCACAGCACGCCTTCGTCGGTGGGGGTGGGCTGGGCGCGCAGGGCGACCCAGCGCACGCCGCGCCCCTTGAGGGGCAGCCGGAAACGGGTGCTGAGCGGCGTCAGCCAGTGCATCGAGCGTTCCAGCGCGGCCATCAGGCGCGGGTAGTCGTCATCCGCCAGGCGCTCCATGGCGGGGCGGGCGTCCCGGGCGAGACGCTCCGGGGCGATGCCGATCAGGCGGACGCCGCCGCCGGCCAGGTAGGGGAAATGTAGCCGCCCGTCATGACGGCGGTGCAGCTGGAAGACGACCCCAGGCAGCCGGTCGATGGCCATGGTGTCGACATCTCTCCCGCCCGGCATGACTGTCGTCGACGTCATGCGGGGTTCCTTTTTCAGTGTCCTGCTGCGTACAGGTGGTGTTCTGGTTATGTTGGGCGCGGCTCTGCGGCCGGCCATGGGGCCAGTTTACCCGTATTCCGGGTCGCCGTGCGTTGACGGTTCTCCGTCGTACGATGTAGGCGATCACCGACAATTTATCGTTTCCTGATTCATATCAGGGAACAGGCATCTGCAACGCGTCGCATCATGGCGCCGGGCGCGCTCAGGGGAGAAGGCCCCAGCCGCAGTGACAGGTGTGAGGGGGGTATGGTTCAACGCGGCGCATCATAGCGCTGGGCGCGGTCCCGGGAGAAGACCACCTGCCACAGCTGCAGGTGGCGGGCCCGGAAGGCACCGGCACATACGGCGAGGTAGTAGCGGAACATGCGCCGGGTACGCTCGTTGTAGCGGTGGGCGATCTCGGGCCAGCGGGCGTCCACGTTGGCCAGCCAGGCCATCAGGGTGTGGTCATAGTCGGGGCCGAAGTTCTGCCAATCCTCCATCAGCAGGTGCGGCTCGCTGGCACGAGCGATCTGCATGACCGAAGGCAGCACGCCGTTGGGGAAGATGTACTTGTTGATCCAGGGGTCGGCGGTGATCTCGGAGTGGTTGGAGCCGATGGTATGCAGCAGGAAGAGTCCCTCGGCCTCCAGCAGCCGCTCCACGGTGGCGAAGTAGGTGGGGTAGTTGCGATGGCCGACATGCTCGAACATGCCGATGGAGACGACGCGGTCGAAGCGGCCCTCCAGGTCGCGGTAGTCCATCAGCTCGATGGTCACCGGCAGGCCTGCGCAGCGCTCGCGGGCCAGTGCCGCCTGCTCCCGGGAGATGGTGATGCCGGTCACCTCGACGCCGTGGTGACGGGCGGCGTGTTCGGCGAAGCTGCCCCAGCCGCAGCCGATATCCAGCACGCGCATGCCCGGCACCAGTGCGAGCTTGCGACAGGCGAGCTCCAGCTTGGCGACCTGAGCCTGGTGCAGGGTATCTGCCTCCTTCCAGTAACCACAGGAGTAGCACATGGTGGGGTCGAGCATGCGCTCGAAGAGGTCGTTGCCCAGATCGTAGTGGGCCTCGCCGACGATATAGGCCCGGGCCCTGCTCTGCAGGTTGAAGAAGCCGGCCTGCAGGCGATACATCAACCGCTCCGATGGGGTATGGGCGCGCTCGGCTAGGCCGTGGCGCAGCAGCCGGCAGGCCATCTCGTCGATGCGCTCGCACTCCCACCAGCCGTCCATGTAGGCCTCGCCGAGGCCCAGGGTGCCCTGATGCAGCACCCGCGAGAAGAAGTCGGGGTGGTAGATGCGCAGATCCTGGGGGGCATCGCCGTTGAGGGTGACGCCGGAACCCTCGAGCAGTTCCTGGAAGACGCGGCGCGCTCGAGTGTCGGGCAGGGCGATGGGGCCGATCCGAGGGTTGCTGGTCATGACAGGCTCCGAGTCCAGAGGTCTCGTCCATTGAGCATAGTCGAGCCTGTCAGCGAGGGAAAAATCCGGCACAATATGCGGCTTTAGTATTGCCACGCGGCGTGGCAGCGACTCCTCAACCGACGGGCACAAGATGACGACGACACAACCCCGTATCCAGTGGCTGGGCCGCTGGGGCTTCGTGCTGGCGGCTACCGGCTCGGCGGTGGGCCTGGGCAATATCTGGAAGTTTCCCTACATGACCGGCGAGTATGGCGGCGGCGCCTTCGTGCTGGTCTATCTCGTCTGCATCCTGGCGCTGGGGGTGCCGGTGATGATGGCCGAGATCGCCCTGGGTCGGCGCGGCCGGGGCAGCCCCATCGATGCGGTCCGCCGAGTGGCCGCCGAGTCGGGGCGCTCGGCGGCCTGGTCGCTGCTGGGCTGGATGGCGATGCTCTGTGGCTTCCTGATCCTGTGCTTCTATGTGGTGGTGGCCGGCTGGTCCTTTGCCTACCTGTGGAAGATGCTCAGCGGCGGCCTGACCGGCGGCAGCGTCGACGACATGGTGGCGATCTTCGCGGCCAACAACGCAAGCCCCTTGAACCTGGGGGCCTGGAGCACCCTGGTGACGGTGGTCACCATGGTGATCGTCGGCAAGGGCGTGCAGGGCGGCATCGAGAAGAGTGTCGGCTGGATGATGCCCGGCATGGTGGTGATGCTGCTGGTGCTGATCCTGTACGGCGTGTTCTCCGGCGGCTTCGCCGACGCCCTGCGCTTCATGTTCGTCTTCGACGCCGGCTCGCTCTCCAGCGAGGGCCTGCTGGCGGCCCTGGGCCACGCCTTCTTCACCCTGTCGCTGGCCTCCGGTGCGATCCTCACCTATGGCAGCTACCTGCCGGCAGGCGCCTCCATCGCGCGCACCTCACTGACGGTGGCGGTGGCCGACACCCTGGTGGCGCTGATGGCGGGGCTGGCGATCTTCCCGGCCATCTTCGCCAACGGCATGGATCCCGGCGAGGGCCCGGGGCTGATCTTCATGAGCCTGCCCCTGGCCTTCCAGGCCATGCCCCTGGGCACCCTGTTCGGTGTGCTGTTCTTCGTCATGCTCTCCATGGCGGCGCTGACCTCATCGATCTCCATGGTCGAGGCCACCGTCTCCTGGCTGTGCGACCGCCAGGGGCTCTCGCGTCGCACCGCGGCCTGGGCAGCGGGGGGCGTGCTGTGGGTGATCAGCACCCTGGCGATGCTCTCCTTCAACGTCGGTGCCGACTGGACCCTGGCCGGCCGCCATTTGTTCGACTGGCTCGACTATCTCACCTCGCGCTGGATGATGCCGCTGGGCGGCCTGGGCACGGCGCTGCTGGTCGGTTTCGTGCTGCGCGCGGCACCGCTCCGCGAGGAGCTGGCGCTGACCTCGGCCTGGCATGCCCTGTGGCTGTTCATGGTGCGCTACGTCAGTCCGCTGGGGATCCTGGTAATCTTCGTGGATGCCCTGGGCATCATGTCCGTGGCGTTCGCTGCACACTGGCCCATCCTGCTGGGGCTGCTGCTGATCTTCACCCTGGTGGGAGAGCTGGCCAGCCCCAGGCTGCGCCTCATCCTGACGGATAATGCCGGAACACGGGAGGGAGTCGAATGAGTGCCGACAGAGACCCGCAAGGGGACGCCCCGCGGCAAGCCGAGCCGCGGGGCATGGTCAGCCTGGTGGGTGCGGGCCCCGGCGACCCGGAGCTGTTGACCCTCAAGGCGCTGCGGCGCCTCGAGGTGGCCGAGGTCATCCTCCACGATCGCCTGGTGAGCCCCGAGGTGCTGGCCATGGCCAATCCCGCCGCCCGGCGGCTGTATGTCGGCAAGGCACGCTCCTTCCACAGCCTGCCTCAGGCCGAGATCAACCAGGCGCTGGTCGACTGGGCACGCCAGGGCAAGCGGGTGGTGCGCCTCAAGGGCGGTGATCCCTTCATCTTCGGGCGCGGCGGCGAGGAGCTCGAGAGCCTGGCGGGAGCCGGCGTCGACTTCGAGGTGATCCCCGGCATCACCGCCGCCTCGGGCTGCGCCGCCTACGCCGGGATCCCGCTCACCCACCGCGACCACGCCCAGTCGGTGCGTTTCATCACCGGCCACCTCAAGAACGGCAGCGCCGATCTCGACTGGCCGGCGCTGGCGAGCCGAGGCCAGACCCTGGTCTTCTACATGGGCCTGCACGGCCTGCCCGAGATCTGTCGTCAGCTGGTCGCCCACGGCCTGCCCGGCGAGACGCCGGTGGCACTGATCGAGCAGGGCTCCACCGCCCGCCAGCGGGTGCACCGGGCGAGCCTTGCCAGCCTGCCGGGGGAGCTTGCCGGGGTCAGCGTCAAGCCGCCCACCCTGATCATCGTCGGTGGCGTGGTGGCGCTGCATGACCGCCTGGCGTGGTTCGAGCCCGCCCGGGCTGGCACCGCCGGCTGGGAGACCGCCGAGCGTCGCGGCTAGTCGAGGGCGTCGCGTTCGGCATCGGCGAGCGAGCGGCGAAACTCGCGCTGCCAACGAGCCAGCAACGCCTGGCGCTTGAGGCGGTCGAGGCCGGCAAGCAGGCTGGGCCCCAGGCCCGGCGGACGCAGGGCGTCGCCGAGTCGCTCGCGCAGTTCGGTGGCGGTGCCCGGGCCGGTCAATGCGGGGTGAATGGCCCCCAGCGAGGTCTCCTCGGCCAGCGTGCGTTGGCCCTCCATGCTTATCAGGAAGTCCATGAACAGGCCCGCGTCTTCAGGGTTTGGCGCGCGGCGGGGCACGAAGGCCAGGCGCTGGCTGACCAGGGCGTAGTCATCGGGAATGATCATCTCGAGGTCCGGGGCAGCCGCCACGATGGGGGCGGCATAGCTGCCCAGCAGGTTGTAGCCGATCAGGAAGCGGCCCTCCTTCAGGCCGTCGAGCATCGCCCCGGTGGTCTCCACCAGCTCGGCCTCGACGCCGCCCAGCGCGGCCACCAGGTCCCAGTAGCGCGGCGAGAGTCGCGACTCCTCCATGGCATAGGCATAGCCTGCCCCGCTGCGCACCGGGTCATAGCTGGCCACCCGTCCCGCCAGTGCCTGGCGATGGGTATTCAGCAGCGCCAGCAGTTCGGCATGGTTACGGGGTGGCTTGGCAATCGCTGCCAGTTCGCGGTGAATCACCATGACGATGGGCTCGAAGGTGAAGGCGACCAGTTCATCGCGCCAGCGTGCCCAGGCCGGCCAGGCCTCGAGGCGCGGGCTGTCGAGTGGTCGGGCATGGCCTTCGTTGGCCAGCGCGAACTGCCAGGGCATGGCCGAGGAGATCAGCACGTCGACCTCGTCGGGGTGCGCGAGGAAGCGCTCGTGAAGTTCGAGGGTGGTGAGGTTGCGATAGGTCAGGTCGATGCCGGGGTGACGGCGATGGAAGGCTTCCAACAGCGGGCGCGCCTGGGGCAGGTCCAGAGCGGCATGAATCACCAGCGGGCGGGCGGCCCCGGCATCCGTGTCGGCGGGCAGCCGCAGGAGCTGCTCAGCGCAGGCGAGCGTCGGCAACAGGCAGAGGGCGCCGAGAAGCGCCAGGCGGGCGAGGGGGGGCTTCATGTCAGGGCCTCCGGAAACCGCAGCTCCACCCGTAGCCCATGCCCCGACCCGCTCTCGCCGAGACTCAGTCGGGCGCCGTGGTTGCGGGCGATGCCGTCGACGATGGCGAGCCCCAGCCCCGAGCCTTCACCGTCGTCGCGTCCGCGATGAAAGGGGCGCAGGACCAGCAGGCGTCGCTCGGCCGGGATGCCTGGCCCGTCATCCTCGACGAAGAGGCGGGGAGGGGCGCTCAGGACGCCCAGGGTGATGCGGCGAGCACCATAGCGGCGTGAATTGTCGATGAGGTTGGCCAGGGCCTCCTGGAGCTGCCACTCGCTCGCCGCTACGCGCAGCGGCGCTGCCAGGCAGTCGGCGCCCAGGTCGATGCTCGCCTGGTGGCAGGCCACCCAGTGGTCGCGCACCGCCTGGCGCACGCAGTGGTTGAGGTCGAGGGGATGCAGCTCGGGGCGGTATTCGGGGTTGTCGAGCCGGGTCAGCGAGAGCAGTTGCATGGCCAGCCGGGCGGTCCGCTCGCTGGTGGAGTGAACCGTTTCCAGGGCGGCGCGCCACTCCTCGGGTTCCTGGCGACGCAGGGCCAGTTCGGCACGTGCCGAGATGCCCGCCAGGGGCGTGCGCAGCTGATGCGAGGCATCGCCGATGAAGCGCTCCTGGTTGGCTCGCACCCGGCGCATGCGCGCGAGCAGTTCATTCAGCGCCTCGCGCAGTTCGGCGAGTTCCCGCGGCAGGTCCAGGTCGAGCGACGTCAGGGTGCGCGGATCCCGGGCGCGGATGGCGTGACGTAATCGGGTCAGCGGTTTCAGCGCCGCTCGCACCGCCAGCAGGAGGGTGGCCACGGCCAGCGCCCCCATGGCGAGGATGCCGGCCAGGTTGCTGCGCAGCAGCTCGAGGCGCAGGGCGTTGCGTCCTTCGCGGGTGTGGGCAACCCGGACCTCGAATCGCTCCCCGCTGCGCCAGTCCTCGAGACGCGTGCGACGGATGCCCTGGCGCAGGGCCATGCCGCGCCATTCGATATCGCGGTAGAGCAGGGTATCGCCGCTGGACGCGTTCTCGCCGGGATGCGCGGGCAGCCTGGCATTGCCGGTGATGTGGCGGCCCTGCTGATCCACCAGGGAGTAGAAGACCCGCTCCTGGGCGTCACCCGCCAGCATCTCCAGGGCGGCTGGTGGCAGGTCGAGCCAGAGACGTTCGTCCTGCCACTGCACCTGTTCGGCGATCGCCAGGGTGGCGGCGTCGAGCAGGCGATCATAGGCACGGTCGGCGGTGGCGCGGGCCTCGAGCCAGGCCTGCAGCAGCAGCAGGGCACCCAGCGTCAACAGCGGCAGGGTCAGCCAGGCCAGCAGGCGCCCGTAGAGGCTGCCGGCAGGGTTCACGGCCCGGCTTCCAGCAGGTAGCCCAGGCCGCGCACCGTCCTGAGGGCCAGTCGCTCTCCGGGCAGGCGCTTGCGCAGCCGGTGCACATAGACCTCGATGGCGTTGTCGCCCAGTGGTTCGCCGCCGAAGGCCTCCTCGGCGAGGCGCGCCTTCTCCACGGGTTCGCCGGCGTGGCGCAGCAGACAGGCCAGCAGACGCTGTTCGCGGGGTGGAAGGGGGAAGGGGACGCCGTCGATGGTGAAGCCGAGGGTGGTGGCGTCGAACTCGAGGGGCCCCAGGGTCAGGCGGGTGGCGCGGGCGTGGCGCCTGAGCAGGGCACGGACCCGGGCCTCCAGCTCGTCGAGGGCGAAGGGCTTGGCCAGGTAGTCGTCGGCCCCCAGGTCCAGGCCGCGCACGCGATCCTCCACGGCGCCACGCGCGGTCAGCACCAGCACCGGGGTCTCACGGTCGTGTCGGCGCAGCGCCTCCAGCACCTCGAGGCCACCGGCGCCGGGCAGGTTGAGGTCGAGCAATACCAGGTCGACGCCGTGTTCGTGATCCGCTAGCCGCGCCAGCGCCGCGTCACCGCGGGGCAGGTGTTCGACCCGGTGGCCGTGGTCGCGCAGCAGGACCAGCAGCGAGTCGGCCAGCAGGGCATCGTCTTCCACCAGCAGCAGTTTCATGACATCAGCTCCTCGACCACGTCTCCGGCCGGAGCTTCCAGGTTGCGGCTGGCGTCGGCCAGGGCCCGGGTCGCATCGGCGATGACCAGGCGTCCCTCGGGGCCGGAGAGCGCCAGCCAGCGCGAAGGTGACCCCGGCAGCGGGTGGACGACCATCACGCCGCCGACAAGCGCGGGGCAGGGTGAGCCGCGGGTGGCCGGGTGCCAGGTGACGCCGGGGCGCAGGTCATGGCGCAGGGCGCTGGCGGGAAGTGCCGCCAGCCGACACTCGATCTGACCTCCCGCCTGCTCCAGCAGCGACGCGGTTTCGCCGAGGCGGGCGGCCAGCCGGTCGAGCAGCGGCTGGATGCGGGCGGCGAGCAGTTTTACCGGGTCCTGGCGGCGGGCCAGGCGGGCAGGCGTCTCGCCCAGCTGCCAGAGGCCGTCGGCGTCGCGGCGCACATAGTCGAAGCGCGCAAGCGACCCCAGCAGTCGCAGCAGGGTGCTCTTGTAGAAACCGGTGGCCTGGGCCAGCTCGGCGAGGCTCATGGCGGGACGGTCGGCGTCGAACGCCTCCAGCACCGTCAAGGCCCGTTCGACGGCCTCCACGCGATCCTGGGCCATACTGAAGCGACTCCCTGGGGACAACCCCCTCTCTCTAACTTTGGTCGTAATTCGCCCGCGCACCGTTGACGGCCCGCGTGACGCCCTCTAGCTTTTCACCCTGAAGAACGTCGTTCTGCCTTACAGAATTGTAAGCCAGTTGAAAGCACTCGGCAAGGCCGCCGGTCCTGCCCTTCAACATCACTCATAACAAACGAGGACATCACCATGTCGATCAAGACGCCTCTCAAGCTGGTTGCCGTCGCCGCGCTCACCGTGAGTGCCGGCGGCGTCATGGCCTTCGAGCCCCAGGGCAAGGTCGAATGCATCGCGCCGTCGGACCCCGGCGGTGGCTGGGACTTCACCTGCCGCAGCGTGGGTAACGTGCTCCAGGAACTGGACCTGGTGCCGGGTAACGTCCAGACCATCAACATGGCCGGCGCCGGTGGTGGGGTGGCCTATGCTCATGTGGTGAGCAAGCGCGCCGGTGATGAGCAGCTGCTGGTGGCCGCCTCGACCGCCACCACCACGCGCCTGGCCCAGGGCCAGTTTCCCGGCATGAACGCCGACATGGTCAACTGGATCGGGGCGCTGGGCGCCGACTATGGCGTGATCGCCGTGTCGGCCGATTCCGAGTACCAGGACCTGCCGGCGCTCATGGAGGCCATCGACGAGGATCCACGCAGCGTCAAGTTTGCCGGCGGCAGCGCCAAGGGCGGCTGGGACCACCTCAAGGTGCTGATCACCGCCGATGCGGCCGGGGTCGACGAGCTGCCGCGCATCCCCTACCTCTCCTACAACAACGGCGGCGAGGCCATGACCCAGGTCGTCGGTGGCCACGTCGATGCCTTCACCGGCGATATCTCCGAGGCTCAGGGCTTCATGGATTCCGGTGACCTGCGCGTGCTGGCGGTGCTCGCGGAAGAGCGCCTGCCGGGCGACTTCAACCACATCCCCACCGCCACCGAGCAGGGTATCGAGGCGCTGGGCCCCAACTGGCGCGGCTTCTACATGCCCGCCGATATCTCCGACGAGTCGCGCCAGTACTGGATCGATGCCATGGATACCGTCTATGCCAGCGATGAGTGGAAGGCGCTGATGACCAGCAACGGCCTGATGCCGTTCCACATGACCGCCGGTGAGTTCGAGACCTTCGTCAAGGAGCAGATCGCCGATATCGAGCAGCTTTCCAAGGACATCGGGCTGATCCAGTGACCACCATGAATGATCGTATCTTCGGCATCCTGCTGATCGTCCTGGCCGTCGCGTACGGCTGGGGCGCCACTCAGCTCCCCGCCCCCTTCGGCGGCAGCGAGGCGGTGGGTCCCGAGACCTTCCCGCTGCTGCTCTCGGTGGTACTGGTCCTCTCCAGCCTGTATCTCATCGTGCGTCCGGACCCCGACAACGCCTGGCCCTGGAGCCGCACCGGCATCGAGCTGTTGATCGCCGTGGTGGTGCTGGTGCTCTATGCGGCGCTGCTGCAGCCGTTGGGTTTCATCCTCAGCACCACCCTGGCGGTGGGCACCCTGTGCTGGCGCATGGGGTCGGCGCCGGTGCGAGCCTACCTGACCGGCGCGGCATCGGGGGTGGTGGTATTCCTGCTGTTCAATTTCGCCCTTGATCTGGCCTTGCCGCTGGGCGTGCTTTCCTTCCTGGAGGTGGGCTGATGGAGACCCTCGGCTACCTGATCGACGGCTTCGGGGTGGCGCTGGCGCCCCATAACCTGATGTTTGCGCTGCTCGGGGCCTTCCTGGGTACCCTGATCGGCGCGCTCCCGGGCCTGGGCCCGGCCAACGGGGTGGCCATCCTCATCCCGCTGGCCTTCACCCTGGGCCTGGCGCCTGAGACCGCATTGATCATGCTCACCTCGGTCTATGCCGGGGCCATGTATGGCGGGCGGATCTCGTCGATCCTGCTCAATATCCCCGGCGATGAGCCGGCCATGATGACCTGCCTGGATGGCTATCCCATGGCCCAGCAGGGCAAGGCGGCGGAGGCCCTGGCGATCTCCGCCGTGGCCTCCTTCATCGGCAGCCTGGTGGCCACCATCGGGCTGATCCTGCTCGCCCCGGTGCTGGCGAAGTTCGCCCTGACCTTCGGCCCCGCCGAGTACTTCGCGCTCTTCCTGCTGGCTTTCGCCACCCTGGGCGGGATCACCGGCAAGAACCCGATGAAGACCGTGGTGGCGGCCTGCATCGGCCTGATGATCGCCACCATGGGCATCGACAACACCGGGGTGCAGCGCTATACCTTCGGGGTGCTGGAGCTCTACGAGGGCGTGGACTTCATCATCGCCATCGTCGGCCTGTTCGCCATCTCCGAGCTGCTGTTCTTCATCGAGGAGCGTGCCGGCGGCGGCAAGGAGAAGATGACCGTCAACAAGCTGTCGCTGAAGTGGGCCGATATCCGCAATATCCTGCCGTCGAGCCTGCGCGGCGGGGTGCTGGGCTTCATCGCCGGCGTGCTGCCCGGTGCGGGCGCCTCCCTGGGCAGCTTCATCGGCTATACCCTCGAGAAGAAGGTGGTGGGCAAGAAGGGGTACTTCGGCCAGGGCGATCCGCGCGGCGTGGCGGGTCCCGAAGCCGGCAACAACGGGGCCTCCAGCGGTGCGCTGGTGCCCATGCTGACGCTGGGGGTGCCGGGCAGCGGCACCACGGCGGTGCTGCTGGCGCTGTTGATCTCGCTCAATATCACCCCCGGCCCGCTGATGTTCACCCAGAATGCCGACATTGTCTGGGGCGTGATCGCGGCGCTGCTGATCGGTAACTTCCTGCTGCTGCTGCTGAACATCCCGCTGGTGGGTATCTTCGTGAAGCTGCTCTCGGTGCCGCCGATGTTCCTGCTGCCGATCGTTACCATGATCGCCTTCGTGGGGATCTACTCGATCAGCAATACCACCTTCGATCTCTATTTCATGGTCGCCTTCGGCGTCGCCGGCTATATCTTCCGCAAGCTGGAGATCCCGCTGGTGCCGGTCATCCTCGGCCTGCTGCTTGGGCCGGAGATGGAGAAGAATCTGCGCCACGCCATGGACATCTCCGACGGCGACTGGACCATCCTGTGGGACAGCGGCCTGGCCATCGGCCTGTGGCTGTTCGCCGGCCTGGGGCTGATCCTGCCCTATGTCGTCGGTCCCCTCCTGCGTCGGCGCATGAAGGTGACCACCGGCACGGGCGGTCCCGAAGGCGACTGAACCTCTCTCAACATACCTGCCCAGCGGGGGCGCCGGTCCAGCCGGTGCCCCCGTATTGTGTGTTGGCCCTCCTGCGTCACATCGGTGCGCTGCACCAGTCAAGCAGACGATCCTGGGGCAGGGCCGGGCGGCTATTGCACCAGAACATCGCCTGGTGGGGCATTCGCGGTCTCGTTGGTGTTACTACAATCTACTGAATAAGAAGGAAAAAACCTCCATATTGCCAGTCTGGCACAACCCTTGCTGAATCCCTTGCAGAGTACCGAGAGACATCTTGCGATGGTCTCCCGTGAGGACTCATCGACAACAACATCGATCGCAAGGAGTTCCCATGACCCCGTCATCCCGCTATTCCAAACCTCGCTGGCTGGCTCTCCCGCTGCTGGGCCTGGCCTTCTCCACACCCGCCCTGGCTCAGGAAGAGCCGATCAAGGTGGGTGTCCTGCACTCACTCTCCGGCACCATGGCAATCAGCGAAACGGTCCTCAAGGACACCGTCGAGATGCTGATCGAGCAGCAGAACACCGCGGGCGGTCTACTGGGTCGTCAGCTGGAAGCGGTGGTGGTGGACCCGGCATCGGACTGGCCGCTGTTCGCCGAGAAGGCTCGCGAGCTGCTGGCCCAGGAGGAAGTCGACGTCATCTTCGGCAACTGGACCTCGGTGTCGCGCAAGTCGGTGCTGCCGGTAATCGAGGAACTCAACGGGCTGCTCTTCTACCCGGTGCAGTACGAGGGCGAGGAGTCCTCCGAGAACGTCTTCTATACCGGCGCGGCCCCCAACCAGCAGGCGATTCCCGCTGTCAATTACCTGATGAACGATGTCGGGGTGGAGCGTTGGGTACTGGCCGGCACGGATTATGTGTATCCGCGCACTACCAACAAGATCCTCGATGCCTACCTCAAGTCACACGGGGTGGCCGACGACGACATCATGATCAACTACACGCCCTTCGGTCACTCGGACTGGCAGAACATCGTCTCCGAGATCAAGGACTTCGGCAGTCAGGGCAAGAAGACCGCGGTGGTCTCGACCATCAATGGCGACGCCAACGTCCCTTTCTATCGTGAACTGGGCAACCAGGGCATCAGCGCCGCCGATATCCCGGTCGTGGCCTTCTCGGTGGGCGAGCAGGAGTTGACCGGCATCGATACCGCACCGCTGGTTGGGCACCTGGCGGCCTGGAACTACTTCATGAGCGTCGACAGCGACGCCAATTACGACTTCATCGACGCCTGGATCGAGTACACCGGCGACGAGATGGCGGTGACCAACGACCCCATGGAGGCCCACTACATCGGCTTCAACATGTGGGCCGAGGCGGTGCGCAAGGCCGGTACCACCGAGGTGGACGCGGTCAAGGAGGCAATCATCGGCGTCAGCGTGCCGAACCTGACCGGTGGCTATGCGGCGATGATGCCCAACCACCACATCACCAAACCGGTGCTGATCGGCGAGATCCAGGACAATGGCCAGTTCTCCATCGTCTGGGAGACTCCCTCCACCGTGGCGGGTGATGCCTGGTCGGACTACCTGGAGGGCTCCCGTGACCTGATCAGCGATTGGCGCAAGCCGATGGAGTGTGGCAACTACGACGTCGTCCAGGGGCGTTGTGGTGGCGGCCAGGCGGCAGCCGAGTAAGCCTCGTCAACCTCCACCGGGCCGGTGAGCTGGTCCGGTGGTTGCCCGAGACACGCCAACTCCCCATCCCCTACAGGATATGCCCATGAGGATGCTGCCACGTCTCCTGCCGGGCCTGCTGTGCCTCTGCCTGTTGATCGGCCTGCCACTGGCCGCCCAGGCGCAGGATGATCCCGGCCAGGCCCTGCTGGAATCCATTGCCGCCGATTCCTACGCCGAAAAGGGCGAGGCCATCGAGGCCATCATCGCCAGTGGCGATGAGCGCAGCCGCCGCTGGCTCGAGGCGTTGCTGGACGGCAAGCTGCAACGCCACAAGGACGGCGGTGGCTTCGTCATCGTGCTCGAGAACCGCGGTCGCAACTGGCCGGTGGTCGATGCACTGAGCCTCGAGGGGGCCGGCGAGATGTCTCGCCGGGACCTGGACCGTATAGGCATCAACAATGCCCTGCGCGGCCAGCTGCAGAGTGCCCTGGCCGTGCTCGACCTTTACAAGGATGATGCCGGCGATCGTCGCGAAGCGGCCCGCGAGCTGCTGGGAAGCGTGGATGCGGCCATGGTCGAGCCGCTACGCGACCTGGTCGCCGGTGAAGACGATGCCGAGGTTCGCCGTCTGCTCGAGCAGGCCCTGGCGATTCATCGCCTCGACGAGGGCGAGATTGCTGCCATCACCGAGCTGGAGGGCAGCCTCAACGGCCGTGTGCGTGCCGCTCTCAGCTCGGCCGCGCGCAGCGATGATCCCGACCTCGCCGATGCCGCCATGGCGGCGCTGGCCGATATCGAGCAGAAGATGAAGCTCAACCGGGGGCTCGAGACCCTCTATTTCGGGCTATCGCTGGGCTCGGTTCTGGTGCTTGCCGCCATCGGCCTGGCCATCACCTTCGGCGTCATGGGGGTGATCAACATGGCCCATGGCGAGCTGATCATGCTCGGTGCCTATACCACCTGGGCCATGCAGCAGTTGTTGCCCGGTCAGCCTGGCCTGGCACTGGTGGTGTCGATTCCCGCGGGCTTCCTGGTGGCGGCGCTGGCCGGCATCGCCATCGAGCGTGGCGTCATCCAGTT
Organism: Halomonas sp. SSL-5; assembly: GCF_030708455.1. Taxonomy (GTDB): domain Bacteria; phylum Pseudomonadota; class Gammaproteobacteria; order Pseudomonadales; family Halomonadaceae; genus Halomonas. The sequence continues at coordinate 83,182 of NZ_JAUYWF010000004.1, read as the reverse complement.
TCTCAAGGGGCGTCCCCTGGAGACCCTGCTGGCGACCTTCGGCGTCAGCCTGATCCTGCAGCAGCTGGTGCGCACCGTCATCTCCCCGCAGAACCGCAGCGTGGTCTCGCCGGACTGGATGAGTGGCTCCTTGATGATCAACGAGGGGCTCTCGCTGACTCTCAATCGCCTCTTCGTGCTCGGCTTCGCCCTGGTGGTTTTCGCCTGCCTGATGCTGGTGATGCGTCGTACCCGCCTGGGCCTGGAGGTGCGGGCGGTGACCCAGAACCGGGCCATGGCGCGCTGCATGGGTATCCGCGCGACGCGAGTGGACATCCTGACCTTCGCGCTGGGCTCCGGGGTGGCCGGCCTGGCCGGCGTGGCGCTCTCCCAGCTCACCAATGTGGGGCCCAACCTCGGCCAGAACTACATCATCGACTCCTTCATGGTGGTGGTCTTCGGCGGCGTGGGGAACCTGTGGGGCACCCTGGTGGCGGGCCTGTCGCTGGGCGTGATCAACCAGGTCCTCGAACCCTGGGCCGGGGCCGTGCTGGCCAAGATCATCGTGCTCGTCTTCATCATCCTGTTCATCCAGAAGCGCCCCCGCGGACTCTTTCCGCAGAAGGGCCGTGCGGCGGAGGGCTAGATCGCTATGTGGCTATTGCAACCCTTCAATGAGAGAGCGACCCGCCGCTTCCTGGGCGTGCTGCTCGCCTGCCTGGCGCTGGTGACGGTATTCCACCTGGCCGTTCCCGCGGGGCATCCCCTGCATGTCTCGGCCTACACCGTGACCCTGCTCGGCAAGTACCTCAGCTATGCCTTGCTGGCCGTGGCGGTGGATCTGGTATGGGGATATCTGGGCATCTTGAGCCTGGGCCACGGGGCCTTCTTCGCCCTGGGCGGCTATGCCATGGGCATGTACCTGATGCGCCAGATCGGCGACCGGGGTACCTATGGCGATCCTGTCCTGCCGGATTTCATGGTCTTCCTGAACTGGGACAGCCTGCCCTGGTACTGGCTCGGCTTCGACATTCCCGGGTTCGCCTTCCTGATGGTCATGCTGGTGCCGGGGGCCCTGGCGTTGGTGTTCGGCTTCCTGGCCTTCCGTTCGCGCGTGACCGGTGTCTACCTGTCGATCATCACCCAGGCCATGACCTTCGCCCTGATGCTGGCGTTCTTCCGCAACGAGATGGGCTTCGGCGGCAACAACGGCCTGACAGACTTTCGTGAGTTGCTGGGTTTCGATCTGCGCACCGATGCCACCCGCCTGGGACTCTTCGTGGCCACCGGCCTGGCGCTGGCGCTGGGCTATGTGCTGTGCCGAGCGATCGTGGCCAGCAAGCTCGGCCGGGTCAGTGTCGCCTGTCGTGATGCCGAGGCGCGAACGCGCTTCCTTGGCTACCGGGTCGAACGCTTCCAGCTCTTCGTCTTCGTGGTCTCGGCGATGCTCGCCGGGGTGGCCGGCGCGCTCTATGTGCCACAGGTCGGCATCATCAATCCCAGTGAATTCTCGCCCATCTTCTCCATCGAGATCGTGCTGTGGGTGGCCCTCGGGGGGCGTGGCACCCTCTATGGGGCGGTCATCGGGGCCTTGCTGGTCAACTACGCCAAGACGGTATTTACCGGGGCGATGCCGGATGCCTGGTTGTTCGCCCTGGGCGGCATGTTCGTGCTGGTCACGGTGTTCCTGCCCCGGGGCGTCGCCGGCCTGTTGTCCTATCGCCTCGGGCGCAAACCTGCCCGCCAGGATGATTCCTCGACATCTCAGGAGGCAATGCCATGAGTTTTCTGAGCTCCCTGGCCGATCGTGATCGCGTCTTCGATTTCCTGGTGCCCGCGACCTCTCCCGTGGACGTGCGCCACGGTCCGATCCTCTACCTGGATGGCGTGAGCGTCACCTTCGACGGCTTCAAGGCCATCGATGACCTCAACCTGACCATCGAAGACGGCGAACTGCGTTGCATCATCGGCCCCAATGGGGCGGGCAAGACCACCATGATGGATATCATCACCGGCAAGACGCGTCCCGACAGTGGTTCGGTCTGGTTCGGCAGTCGCCACAACCTGCTGGTCAAGAGCGAGCCCGAGATCGCCAGCCTGGGTATCGGGCGCAAGTTCCAGAAACCCACGGTCTTCGAGGCACTGACCGTCTTCGAGAACCTCGAGCTGGCCATGGCCGCCGACAAGCGCATCCTGCCCACGCTGACCGCCCGCATGAGCGGCGAGATCCGCGACCGCATCGAGGAGGTGCTGGTCACCATCGGCCTGGTGGAGCTGCATCATGGCCCCGCGGGCATCCTGTCCCACGGCCAGAAGCAATGGCTGGAGATCGGCATGTTGCTGATGCAGCGTCCGCGCCTGTTGCTGGTGGACGAGCCGGTGGCCGGCATGACCGAGCAGGAGATGGAGCGTACCGCGGAGCTGCTGACTGGCCTTGCCGGCAAGGGCAAGCAATCGGTGGTGGTGGTGGAGCACGACATGGGCTTCGTGCGCTCCATCGCGCGAACCGTGACGGTGCTGCACCAGGGCAGCGTGCTGGCCGAGGGCAGCATGGACCAGGTCTCCCATGACCCCAGGGTCGTCGAGGTCTATCTGGGCGCCGACCCCGACGAGGAGGCCGCCTGATGCTGACCATCGACACCCTCAACCAGTCATACGGCCAGAGCCATACCCTCTGGGATCTCGACCTCGAGGTGCCGGAGGGAGAGTGCACCTGCGTCATGGGCCGCAACGGGGTGGGCAAGACCACCCTGATGAAGGCCATCATGGGAGAGGTGGCGGTCACATCGGGCAGCATTCGCTATGCCGGCGATATCGAACTCAGTCGCCGGGCCATCGAGGAGCGTTCGCGGCTGGGTATTGGCTATGTGCCCCAGGGGCGACAGATCTTCCCGCTGCTCACCGTGGAGGAGAACCTGAGAACCGGGCTCGCCGCCAGGGGAGATGGCGTCAAGCGGATCCCCGAGCGCATCCATGAGCTCTTTCCGGTGCTCGAGGAGATGAAGCATCGGCGCGGCGGTGACCTGTCCGGTGGCCAGCAGCAGCAACTGGCCATCGGCCGTGCCCTGGTGATCGAGCCGCGGTTGCTGATCCTCGACGAACCCGGTGAGGGCATCCAGCCCAATATCGTCACCCAGATCGGCGAGGTGATCCGTCGCCTGATCCGCGAGGACGGACTGACGGTACTGCTGGTGGAACAGAAGCTGCCCTTCGCCCGCAGGTTCGCCGACCGCTTCGCCATCATCGATCGAGGGCGCCGAGTGGCGGAGGGCGGCATCGATGCCCTCTCCGATGCGCTGATCAGGGAGCACCTGACGGTATGACCGCCTTCGCGTCGTCACTGGATCCCCGGTCGCCGTCAGTTTCCGGCCATCGTTTCGATGCCGATCGCCACTGGGCAGCGTCGCTGTCGCTGGGCTTCGAGGCCCGTGAGGGAGTGACGCGCATGACCCGGTGCCGTCATCTGGGCCCGCTACGCGTCCAGCGCACCTTTCACCCCGAAGGCGCCGATCCGCGAGGCCGCAGCGGCGCCTGCCATGCCTACCTGCTGCATCCCCCGGGTGGGCTGGTCAGCGGCGATGCCCTGGCGATCTCGGCCCGCGTCGAGCCTGGCGCCCATGCCCTGCTGACCACGCCGGCGGCGAACAAGCTCTACAAGGCCGACAGCCACGGGGTGGCCTGGCATCAGCAGACTCGCCTGGAGGTGGCCGATGGCGGCATTCTCGAGTGGTTACCCCAGGAGACCCTAGCCTTTGATGGCTCCCGAGGGGAGCAGCGCACCACCATCGCGCTCTCCGGGGCGGCACGTTGCCTGGGCTGGGAGGTGATGGCGCTGGGACGACCGGCCAGCCAGCTTCCCTTTCTGAGCGGTCGCATCGAGCAGCGCTTCCGCCTGACCCTCGATGGCCGGCCGCTGTGGCTGGAACGCCAGCCCCTCGACCCGACACACCCGCGTTTCCTGGGGCGCTGGGGGCAGGGCGGGGCCACGGTGCAGGCCACGCTCTGGGCGGTGGGACTCGAGGATGAACGCGAGGCCGTCGAGGTCCTTCGCGAGACGCTTGGTGCCTCGACCCGCTGGGCGGTCACGATTCGCCACGGGGTGTTGCTGCTGCGCTATCTGGGCCAGGAACGCAACGAGGCCTGGGCGCTGTGTCGGCGTGCCTGGGAAATCCTGCGGCCGCGGCTGATCGGATGGCCGGCTCATACGCCGCGCATCTGGCTGACCTGAAGCCATTTAGGCCTGATCCCGGCTGAGGCGAGTCCATCAGTCATCAACCCGAACGACTGGGGTATGCCCCCAATAGCCTGGAGACTCCGACATGGAACTGACCCCCAGAGACAAGGACAAGTTGCTGCTGTTCTCGGCGGCCCAGTTGGCCGAGCGTCGCCGTGCCCGTGGCCTGAAGCTCAACTACCCCGAGGCGGTGGCGCTGATCAGCTTCGAGATCCTCGAGGGTGCCCGTGACGGACGCTCCGTGGCTGACCTCATGAGCTTCGGCCGCGAGATCCTGACGCGCGATGACGTCATGGAGGGCGTGGCCGAGATGGTCGACGAGGTCCAGGTCGAAGCGACCTTTCCGGACGGCACCAAGCTGGTCACGGTTCATTCGCCGATAGTGTAAGGAGGTCGACCCCATGATTCACGGCCCAATGATTCCAGGACAGTACCAGTTGCAGGATGGCGAGATCGAACTCTGCGTGGGTCGCGAGCGGATGACCGTCACCGTGGCCAATACCGGCGACCGGCCGATTCAGGTCGGCTCGCACTACCACTTCGCCGAGGCCAACCCCGCCTTGCGGTTCGACCGCGACAAGGCACGCGGCTATCGCCTCGACGTGGCCGCCGGCACCGCGATCCGCTTCGAGCCCGGTCAGAGCCGCGAGGTAACGCTGATCCCCTACGTCGGCCGCCGCCATATCTACGGCTTTCGCGGTGCCGTCATGGGCAGCCTGGAGGGCGACTCCCAATGAAGATCTCACGACAGGCCTACGCCGACATGTATGGCCCCACGGTGGGCGACCGGGTGCGCCTGGGGGACACCGAGCTGTGGATCGAGGTGGAGCGCGATGCCACCCACTACGGCGACGAGGTCAAGTTCGGCGGTGGCAAGGTGATTCGCGATGGCATGGGCCAGAGCCAGCGCCACGATGATGCGGTCATGGATACCGTGATCACCAATGCCCTGATCCTCGACTGGTGGGGGATCGTCAAGGCGGATGTGGGCATCCAGGCGGGGCGCATCGCCGCCATCGGCAAGGCCGGCAACCCGGATACCCAGCCCGACGTGGAGATCGTCATCGGTCCCGGCACCGAGATCATCGCCGGGGAGGGCAAGATCCTCACCGCCGGAGGTATCGATGCCCATATCCACTTCATCTGCCCGCAGCAGGTCGAAGAGGCGCTGATGAGCGGCGTCACTACCATGCTGGGCGGCGGTACCGGCCCCGCGACAGGCTCCAATGCCACCACCTGTACGCCAGGCGAGTGGCATATCGGCAAGATGCTTCAGGCCGTCGACGACATGCCGATGAACATCGGCTTTCTCGGCAAGGGCAATGCCAGCCTGCCCGAGGCGCTGGAGGCCCAGCTCGAGGCAGGGGCCATGGGGCTCAAGCTCCACGAGGACTGGGGAACCACCCCGGCGTCCATCGACAACTGCCTTGGCGTTGCCGATGCGTATGACGTCCAGGTGGCGATCCATACCGATACCCTGAACGAGTCGGGCTTCGTCGAGGATACCCTGGCGGCCTTCAAGGAGCGCTGCATCCACACCTACCATACCGAGGGCGCCGGGGGGGGCCATGCGCCGGATATCATCACCGCCTGCTCGAAGGATTACGTGCTGCCTTCGTCGACCAATCCAACCCGGCCCTACACCGTTAATACCATCGATGAGCACCTCGACATGCTGATGGTCTGTCACCACCTCGACCCCAGGATCCCCGAGGACGTTGCCTTCGCCGATTCGCGCATCCGCCGCGAGACCATCGCCGCCGAGGACATCCTGCATGACCTGGGCGTGATCTCGATGATCGCCTCGGACTCCCAGGCCATGGGCCGCGTCGGCGAGGTGGTGTGCCGCACCTGGCAGACCGCCCACAAGATGAAGGTCCAGCGTGGCCTGCTGCCCGAGGACGAGGCCCTGGGTGCCGACAACTTTCGCGCCAGGCGCTACATCGCCAAGTTCACCATCAACCCGGCCATCACCCACGGCATCGCCCACGAGGTGGGCTCCGTCGAGGTGGGCAAGCTGGCCGACCTGGTGCTCTGGAAGCCGGCCTTCTTCGGCACCAAGCCGGCCTTGATCCTCAAGGGCGGCATGATCGTGGCGGCCCCCATGGGGGATCCCAACGCCTCGATCCCCACACCCCAGCCGGTGCATTACCGTTATATGTTCGGCGCCTTCGGCCGGGCGGCGAGCCAGACCCGCCTGAGCTTCGTCAGCCAGGCGGCACTGGAGGCCGGCATCGGTGAGCGGTTGGGGCTACGCAGTACCCTCAGTGCCTGCCGCGATGTCAGGCAGATCAGGAAGGGCGATATGAAACTCAACGACGCCTGTCCCGAACTCACCGTCGACCCCCAGACCTACGAGGTGCGCTGTGGTGGTGAGTTGCTCACCTGCGAGCCCGCGATAGAACTGCCGCTGGCCCAGCGTTACCACCTGTTCTGATGACAATGGCGAAGAGACGTCTTTTGCATGAGAGCCAGCGTGTCCGCCAGGTAGCGTTGAGCAACGGCAAAGCGTGCTCGTCTCGAGATAACGGAGGAGGGATTTTCCAATGTTGAAACTGACCGAACGCCTGGGGCCCATAGCGGCGAGCCAAGCGGATGACAGCCTGACCCTGCCTTTCGATCTGCGCATTCGTGGACGACTCAAGGCGGTCAGCGATTCTGGCCGCCAGCTTGGCCTCTTCCTGGACCGCGGGCCTGTGCTGCGCGATGGCGAGGGCCTGTGTGCCGAGAACGGTGAGGTGGTGCGCGTGCATGCGGCCGTGGAGCCGGTGGTCACCGCCCGCATTGCGGCGGGGCTGCCTCTGGCCCGGCTCGCCTACCACCTGGGTAACCGCCATGTGCAGCTGGCGCTTGGCGAAGACGACCAGGCGTCATCCGGCCTGCGCGGCTTCGTGCGCTTCCCGCCGGACCATGTACTCGAGGAACTGGCCGAACGCCTGGGGGCGACGCTCGAGCATCATGAAGCGCCCTTCGACCCGGAGCCCGGTGCCTATACCCAGCTCGGCCATGGCGCTTCTCATGAGCACCACGACCACGACCACGACCACGACCATGATCATCCTCATGAACATACCCATGCACAGTGAGCCGGCTGGCATCGGGCAGGGCGACGACCTGGCGCTGCTGGGCCTGATGCAACTGGTCAGTCCGGCGCTGCCTATCGGCGCCTTCGCCTTCTCCCAGGGGCTGGAAAGCGCCTTCGAGCTGGGCTGGGTGGTCGACGAGGCGAGCCTTGGCGAGTGGCTGGACGGTGTGCTGGAGGATGGCCTCACCCGCTGCGAACTGCCGGTGCTGGCTCGCCTGATGGGGGCCTGGGGCGAGGGCGATGATGGCGCGCTGACTGAGTGGGATAACTGGTTGGCCGCCAACCGTGAGACCGCCGAACTGGCCGCCGAGGATGCCCGTCTCGGTGCTTCCCTCACGCGTCTGCTGGGCAGTCTCGATCTGTTACCCAACAGCGTTTCAGCAGAGGCCCCGGCATTGCCAGTTGGTGCCGGTTACCTGACCGTATTCGCCTGGACGGCCCATGTTCGCGGCGTCCCTAGACGCCAGGCGATGCTGGGCTTCGGCTGGGCCTGGCTGGAGAACCAGCTCGCGGTGGCCTGCAAGGCTCTGCCGCTGGGGCATACCGCGGCGCAGCGTCTGGTCGAACGACTCCGCCCGACCCTGGTCGGCGCCGTGGACCAGGCCTTGAGTCTGCAGGATGACGAGCTCGGCCCGATTCTGCCCGGCCTGGCGCTCGCCAGTGCGCTGCACGAGACCCAGTACTCACGACTGTTCAGAAGCTAGGAGACAATACGATGACACATTGCCTGCGTATCGGCGTCGGCGGCCCGGTGGGCTCCGGCAAGACGGCCCTGCTCAAGCAGCTCTGCCTGGCGCTGCGTGACCACTATGATATCGCCGTGGTGACCAACGATATCTATACCCGGGAGGATGCCGATTTCCTGCTCAAGCACGAGGCCCTTTCGGCGGATCGCATCCTGGGCGTGGAGACGGGCGGCTGTCCGCATACCGCCATCCGCGAGGACGCCTCCATGAATCTCGCCGCCATCGACGAGCTGCAGGCGCGCCATCCGCGACTGGAGCTGGTACTGGTGGAGTCCGGCGGTGACAACCTCTCGGCCACCTTCAGCCCCGAGCTGTCGGATCTGACCCTCTACGTGATCGACGTGTCCGCCGGCGACAAGATTCCCCGCAAGGGCGGTCCCGGCATCACCAAGTCGGACCTGCTGATCATCAACAAGATCGATATCGCCGAGCAGGTCCACGCCTCACTGGAGGTGATGGAGCGTGATTCCCGCAAGATGCGTGGCGAGCGTCCCTTCGTGTTCACCAACCTCTACGACGGCGTCGGGCTGGAGGCGATCATCCGCTTCATCCTCGACCGCGGCATGCTGCCGGATCGCCGGCCGCCGGATCGCCGGCCGCCGGATCGCCGGACCGAAGCGGCTACCGCCTGACCCTAACCATCATTTACCTCACCCGGGAGACCCCTCCATGGACACTCGACTCTCTTCCATCAACCGCGCCGGACTCTCGGCAGCCGCCATGCTGCCGTCCACTACGATACTGGCCCACTCGGGGCATGGTGCCCCCTCGGTGCATGCCCACACCGGCAGCCCGTCGATGCTGGTCGTGCTCGGGATCGTCATCCTGGGCGTGGCCTCCCTGGCGGGGCTGGCACGCCTGATTCTGCGTCGTCGCCGGGCAGGCCGCCAGCAATAAACGGCCCTGAACCGGGTCAGCTTGAACCCGACCTCGGTCGGGTGCACTGCTTTTTGCCTCCCCTGTCGCTATGCTGGCCGTTGACGCTGCCCGTTGGGGTGGCATGACCGACAGAGGGTGTCATGGACGGCGGGCAGAAACCGGGGCGGGGGAGGCGGCGAATGTGGCCATGGTTGCTGATGGCGTTGCTGGTGGCCTGGGGCGCCATGGGCGCCTGGCAGCGCTACAAGCCGTTGCCCGACGACGTCTCCCGGGCCTTCCCGGAGCGCCCCGCCGGCGAGGTCCGCTTCCTGGCCGATGAGACCTGGTATGGCCCCGCGGGCGAGCGGCACAGCCGGCGGCAGATCTTCGACGAGGTGCTGGCGCTGATCGGCCAGGCCCGGCGCCTGGTGGTGCTCGACATGTTCCTGTTCAACGATTTCGCCGGCGCCGCCGACGGCCGCGAGTTCCGACCGCTCTCCACGGAGCTCACCGACGCCCTGATCGAACAGAAACGCCGTTACCCCGACCTCGAGGCGGTGATGATCACCGACCCGCTCAACACCCTCTATGGCGGGCTCGAGCTCGAACACCTCGAGGCCCTCCGCGAAGCCGGTGTCAGGGTGGTGATTACCGATCTCAACCGGCTGCGCGCTTCGAACCCACTCTGGTCGGGTGTCTGGCATCTGGGGCCGCGCTGGCTCGGCAACGGCAGCGACGGGGGCTGGCTGCCCAATGCCCTGGGACCGGGGCGGGTACCGCTGCGCAGCTACCTGGCGCTGCTCAACTTCAATGCCAACCACCGCAAGACCCTGGTGGTGGATCGCGGCGAGGGCTGGGTGGGGCTGGTGACCTCGGCCAACCCCCACGATGCCAGCAGCCTCCACGGCAACGTCGGCCTGCGCTTCGAGGGGGCGGCGGCCCTCGACCTGCTGGCCTCCGAGCGGGCGGTGGCCGGCTGGTCGGGCGTGACGCTTGCCGGGCCGGAGCCCCCCGCGCGGACCCCGGCAGAAGGGGGCGTGCGCCTTCAGCTGCTCACCGAAGGGGCGATCCGTGATGCCCTGCTGGCGGCCATCGCGGCCAGCGGCGAGGGCGACCGGCTGGACCTGGCGGTGTTCTATCTTGCCCATCGCGGGGTGATCGAGGCACTCCAGGCGGCCAGCGGGCGAGGGGTGCGGGTTCGCGCCCTGCTCGATCCCAACCGCGATGCCTTCGGCCTGGAGAAGGGCGGCATCCCCAATCGGCCCGTGGCCCGCGAACTCGTCGCCTCGGGTATCGAGGTGCGCTGGTGCGCCACTCGGGGCGAGCAGTGCCACAGCAAGCTGCTGCTGCGCCGGCCCGCCGACGGCGGCGAGGCCGAGATGATCCTCGGCTCGGCCAACTTCACCCGGCGCAACCTCGACGACCTCAACCTGGAGACCAGCGTGCGCCTGGCCGGTCCCACCGCCGCGCCAGCGCTGCGCGACACCGGCGACTTCTTCGAACGGCGCTGGCAGAGCTCGCCCGAGCGCACCACCAGCGAGCCCTTCGCGGCCTTCGACGACGCCACTGCCTGGCAGCGGCTGCGCTACCGGATCATGGAGGCCACCGGGCTCTCGACGTTCTGAGCGCCGAGGGTTCGCCGCCTGCCAGGGCATGGGCGCTGCTTGACACCGGCCAGGGTACTGGCCAGCTTGGAAGGGCCGATAGCAAAAGGAGAGTGGGCATGGACAAGCTGCTGCTGGCCGTGAAGCTGGTCATCACGGCACTGGTACTGATCCTATTCGTGCAGAACATCGCGATGGTGGAGGTGCGCTTCCTGACCTGGAGCCTGTCGCTGCCCCTGGCCTTGCTGCTGGTGGTGATCTACCTGCTGGGCATGGTCAGTGGCAGAAGCCTGATGGGCCTGGTCCGCAGGCTGCGTCGCAACGGCGGGGCGCACGAGCACCGCCGCTGAACCCCCCGGCACTCAGTCGACGTGGGTCACGGCCTGGTGGCGCGGGTCGACGTGCCAGGCCAGGCCGAGCCGCGAGTTGCGCTCCAGTTCGGCGATCACCTGGGCACCCAGCAGCAGGATGATGGCGCCGACCTCCAGGCTCAGCAGCACCACGATCAGGGTGGCAAGTGACCCGTAGACGGCGTTGACGAAGGAAAGGTTGGCGAAGTAATAGACCAGCAGCAGGCGCACACCCTCCCACAGCAGGGCCGCCACGAAGCCGCCCACCAGGGCGCGACGCAGGGCGATCCGCACCACGGGCAGTACCTTGTAGATGGCGCTGAACAGCAGGAAGACTCCGACGAAGCTGGTCAGGTTGAGCAGCGGTTCGGAGAGTCCGGCCAGCGGCAGCTCGCGCCCCGCGAGGGCCATCGACAGGGCGTTGAGGCCGCTGAGCAGGCTGACGACCAGGGTCAGTGCCAGCAGGCCCGCGCCCAGCACCACCATGAAGGCGTAGGGCAGCAGCACCGAGACCCAGACGCTGCGCTTCTGGTACTGGGCATCCGGGGCATGGAAGATGATGGCCAGGGCGTCCTCGAGCATGCGGAAGGCGAAGGAGCTGAACAGCAGCAGCACGGGAAAGCCCAGCAGGCCGATCACCTCCCGCGAGTCGAGCAGGGCGCGTACCGCCTCCAGCAGCACCTCGGCATGGGCCGGCGCCAGGTGGCGGGCCTGGACCGTAAGCACCTCCAGCAGGCGCGTCTGGTCGACCACGCCCGCCAGCAGCACCACCAGCAGGGCGAACAGCGGCACGATGGAGAGCAGGATGTTGTAGCCGACCCCGCCGGCGAGCAGGATTCCCCGGTTGCGCAGGAAGGCGCAGATCACCCGCCAGAGAAAGCGTGCTATCCGCGGCAGCAGGGTAAGGGCAAGGTGGCGAGCAGGGGGAGGAGATGTCATCGGCCTTGCCATCCATGGACGTTACGGCATCATACGCTCGCGCCTGTGCCCGGCGTCAACGCTTGTCGTGCCGGGACGGCTCGTGCACACCCCGGCGAGACGCTGCATGGCAACGCCTCGCCGGGGCCCGCATAATGCGTCCCCGACCCTACCGTTGCTCCCCCACCTCCTTGCGATAAGAGACCCCATGGCCAAGTTCGAAACGATCGGTACCGCCAGCATTCCCGGCAAGGGCAGCGAGCTGCGGCTATTGCAACGCAACGACGAGTTCTCGATCCGCATCGTCGGTGCGCCCGGCGAGCTGATGAATACCCGCCTGCACGGCTCCGAGGATGCCCTGGCCGAGCTGGCCTGCCAGCGGGTCGCCGAGCGCCCCGCGGCCCGGGTGCTGGTGGGCGGCCTGGGCATGGGCTTCACCCTGGCCGCGGCGCTGGCCGCCCTGGGCGAGGACGCCGAGGTGGTGGTGGCCGAGCTGGTGCCCGGGGTGGTGGAGTGGAACCATGGCCCGCTGGGCGCCGCCGCCGGCTACCCGCTGAACGACCCGCGCACCCGGGTCAGCCTGGGTGACGTGGGTGCGCTGCTGCGTCGCGAGCCCGGCGGCTTCGATGCCATCATGCTCGACGTGGACAACGGTCCCGAAGGGCTGACGCGTCGCGAGAACGACTGGCTCTATTCGCCGGAAGGGCTGGCCGTGGCCCAGCAGGCGCTGCGTCCCGACGGGGTTCTCGCCGTATGGTCGGCAGGCCAGGATCCGGCCTTCACCGAGCGTCTGCGCCGTGTCGGCCTGCTGGTCGAGACGGTCACGGTGCGCGCCCACCGTCCCGGCAAGGGCGCCAGGCACTGCATCTGGCTGGCCTACTGAGATGTCATCAATCACAGCAAGGGGCAGCAGCCCCCATGGCATGGCGTATCGCAAGGCTTCCGCAGGGGAACTGGCATGAGTGACAACACAAGCGGTGAACGGCTCTCCAAGCGGCTGGCCCGCGAGCTGCCCTGTTCGCGCCGCGAGGCCGAACTCTATATTGCCGGGGGCTGGGTGAGCGTCGATGGCCAGATCGTCGAGGAGCCCCAGTTCAAGGTCGTCGACCAGCGTGTCGAACTCATGTCGGGGGCCCGCCCCCGGGAGATCCCGCCGGCGACTCTGCTGTTCAACTGTCCCGCCGATATCGGCGTCGCCGAGGGCGAGGACCTGGCCAGGCGGCTGATCCGCAAGACCAACCACTGGGCGGAGGATCCCGCCGGCCAGGCGCCGCTCAAGGCGCACTTCCGGGGCCTGGTTACCCTGCTGCCGCTGGGTCCCGCTGAAGCGGGGCTGCTGGTGTTCACCCAGGACCGTGGCGTGGTGCGACGCCTCGAGGAGAAGCGCTCGCGACTGGAGGAGGAGTGGCTGGTGGAGGTGACCGGCAGCCTGGACGAGCGAGGCCTCGAGGCGCTGCGCGATGGGTCGGCGGTGCCGGGGCGCCGACTGGCCCCGGGCAAGGTGAGCTGGCAGAGCGAGAACCGCCTGCGCTTCGCCATGAAGGGCATGGTACCCGGCCAGCTCGAGCCGATGTGCCGGGCCGTGGGGCTCGGCGTGGTTTCCACTCGCCGCCTGCGGGTCGGCGGGGTATCGCTCGGTTCGGTGCCGACCGGAGAGTGGCGTTACCTGCGCCACGACGAGCGCTTCTGAGGCGCCACGCGCCAGCCCTTTCCTCGCCAGGTGTCGCTCTGTATGCTGATCTCGAGTGACCCTTTACTGCTCGGCCCCCGCCGATCGGTGCCGATTCCGGTGCCGGCCCCTGGGCCGACTCACCGAGGATGCATCCATGTCGGAAACCCCTCAGACATCACCGTTCAAGGACAATCGCGTGCGCGGCCTCGCCGGCATCGCGGCAATCGGCGTGGTCTGGGCGATCATCGCCCAGTCCAGTGCCGGCACCCACAAGGAGGCACGGGAGGCCCTGGAGGCCGAGATGGCCGTGCTGGAGTCACGTAACCAGACCCTGTCCACCCAGCTCGATGAGCGCGACGAGGCCAACCAGGAGATCGCCGATCTCGAGGGGCAGATCGCCGAGCTCGAGCAGCGCCGGCAGACCCTGCAGGCCGATGTCGAGGCCCGTGAGGCCGAGGCCAGCGAGCGTCTCGAGGCCATCCAGGCGGAGATCGCCAGCGCCGAGACGCGACTCGAGGAGCTGCAGGCCTCCCGGGAGGCCCTCGAGGCCAACATCGCCACCCTCGAAGAGGAGCAGGCTGGCCTCGACGCGTCTCTGGCGGAGATGAAGGCAGAGCGCGACACCGTGGAGCAGGCGCGCAGCGATGCCGAGGAGGCACGTGAGTCCGCCGAGGCTGCCCGGCAGGAGGCCGAGGCCCAACGCCAGGAGGCGGAGCAGGCGCGTCAGGCCGCGGTGGAGGAGCGCCAGGCCGCGGAGGAGGCCCGTCAGCAGGCCGAGGCCGACCTCGAGGCGCTGCAGGCCGAGATCGAGGCGGCCGGCGAGCGTAAGGCGACCCTCCAGAAGGAGATCCAGTCCAGCCAGGAGGAACACGAGGCGCTGCGCTCGGAGCTCGCCACCCTCACCGAGGAGCGCGAGACGCTGGGCCAGGAGCTCGAATCGCTGCGCGGCGAGCGTGACCAGGCGCAGCAGGCGGTCCAGGAGGCCGAGGGCCAGCTCGAGGACCTCAAGCTCGCGATCGGCATCGGCCGCGACGAGCTGGCCGGTGTGGAGAGCGAGGTCGAACGGCGCGAGAGCCAGCTTCAGGGGCTGGAGTCGCAGCTGGCGACGTGGCGCAGCGAACTCGAGTCGCTGGAGGTCGGCAGCGACGCGAGCAACGGCGATGCGGAGTCGGCAGCAACCGAAACCAACCTTGGCGGTGATGCAGAGGCCGGGGAGGCAGAGGGCAGCGAAGCCGAGCCGACGGCCGAAGAGGGTGATGATCAGGGCTGAAACCTGCGTGCCCTGACGGCATCACAGGACGGCGGGCCCCAGGGTCCGCCGTCCTGCCGTGGGTGGTTCGGTCGCCGCGGCGCAGGGCGTATACTGATATCCAGCGAGCCGGCCTCGTGCCGGCCGGGTGATTCAACAAGCGAAGGAGCAGGATGTGATCGAAGGGGTCAAGCATATCGTCGCCGTGGCATCCGGCAAGGGCGGCGTCGGCAAGTCCACCGTCACCGTGAACCTGGCCCTGGCCATGGCCGCGGAAGGCTACCGGGTAGGCATCCTGGATGCCGATATCCACGGTCCCAGCCAGGCCCAGATGCTCGGCGTGGGGGAGGGCGTGCGTCCCGAGGCGGCCGGCGAGAATCGCATGCGTCCGCTCGAGACCCACGGCATCCAGGCCATGTCCATGGCCTTCATGGTCGATATCCGCGAGCCCATGGTGTGGCGCGGGCCGATGGTGGCCGGCGCCTTTCAGCAGCTGCTGACCCAGACCGTCTGGGATGATCTGGACTACCTGTTCATCGACATGCCGCCGGGCACCGGCGATATCCAGCTGACCCTGGCCCAGAAGGTGCCGGTGGACGGCGCGGTGATCGTGACCACCCCCCAGGACATCGCCCTGCTGGACGCCCGCAAGGGCATCGAGATGTTCCGCAAGGTCAACGTGCCGGTGCTGGGCGTGGTGGAGAACATGTCGCTGCATATCTGCTCGAACTGTGGCCAGGCCGAGCCGATCTTCGGCGAGGGAGGCGGCGAGCGCATCGCCACCGAGTACGAGACCCGAGTGCTGGGTCGCCTGCCGCTGGCCCTCGCCATCCGCGAACAGGTCGATGGTGGCCGGCCCACGGTGGTCGCCGAGCCGGAGGGCGAGGTGACCGCCACCTTCCGCGACATGGCGCGCCAGGTCGCCGCGCAGGTGCAGGCGCAGTCCGACGAGGGACCCAGCATCTCGTTCAGCGACTGAGCGAGCGGGACGTCGAGGTGACGCCCGTTGCCGGGGCCGCTATCATGGCGGCCCCGAGCCCTGGCGCCCGGGCCCAAGACTTCACTTCAGCAGGAAATGTCCCGATGAGCATCAAGTCCGACAACTGGATTCGCCGCATGGCCGAGCAGGAGGGGATGATCGAACCCTTCGAGGCCGACCAGGTTCGCTATGTGAACGAGCGTCGGGTGATCTCCTACGGGACGTCCAGCTACGGATACGACGTGCGCTGCGCCGACGAATTCAAGGTGTTCACCAATATCCATTCGGCGGTGGTCGACCCCAAGGCCTTCGACGACAAGAGCTTCGTCGACGTCAAGGGGGATGTCTGCGTCATACCGCCCAACTCCTTCGCCCTGGCGCGCACCGTGGAGTACTTCCGCATCCCGCGCAGCGTGCTGACCATCTGCCTGGGGAAATCCACCTACGCGCGCTGCGGCATCATCGTCAATGTGACGCCGCTGGAGCCGGAGTGGGAAGGGCACGTGACCCTGGAGTTCTCCAACACCACCAACCTGCCGGCCAAGATCTACGCCCACGAGGGCGTGGCCCAGATGCTGTTCCTGGAGTCCGACGAGGTGTGCGCGACCTCCTACAAGGACCGCGGCGGCAAGTACATGGGGCAGCGCGGCGTGACCCTGCCGCGCACCTGAAGACCGTCGGCCAGGTCCAAGTGACAAGGTGCAAGTGACAAGAAAGCCCCGCCGGCGCTTAGCCTGCGGGGCTTTTCAGTGGCGCTGAACGCCTTTCTACTTTCTACTTGGCCGCTTATCCCTCGAGATCCTCATCCAGCTCCTCGGCGGCGTCGGCGTGGGACATGCGCAGCCCGTGAGGCGGCAGCGGGGTGCCGTCCAGGCTCGCGCCCTCGCCCGAGAACTGCAGGCGCCCCTCCAGACACCACTTCACGGCGATGGGGTAGATCAGGTGCTCCCGGGCATGCACCTTCTGCTTGAGGCTCTCCTCGGTCTCGCCCTCGGCCACCTCGACCACGGCCTGCATCAGGACCGGCCCCCCGTCGAGTTCCTCGGTGACGAAGTGCACGCTGCAGCCGTGCTCGGCGACGCCATCGGCCAGCGCCCGGGCATGGGTGTTCAGGCCCTGGTAGTCGGGCAGCAGCGAGGGGTGGATATTGATCAGGCGCCCCAGGAAGCGCTGCACGAAGCGCGGGGTGAGGATGCGCATGAAGCCGGCGAGTACCACCAGATCCGGCTCATGGCGCTCGATCACCTTGATCAGGGCGCCGTCGTAGGCGTCGCGACTCTCGTACTCGCGGTGGGGCAGTACCACCGCGTCTATGCCCGCCTCCCGGGCGCGGGTCAGGCCAAAGGCGGCCGGCTCGTTGGAGATGACCGCGACGACCTCGCCGCCCAGGGCATCGTGGTTCTGGGCGTCGATCAGCGCCTGGAGGTTGCTGCCGTTGCCGGAGATCAGCACCACTACCCGGCGGGCATCGGCGGCCTCTGGGGTGAAGTCCTGCAGGGTATCGCTCTCGTCGTGCTCGCTCATGCCTCCAGGTTCTCCAGCATCACCCGGTCACCGCCATCCTCGCCGGCGACGATCTCGCCGATACGATAGACCGCCTCACCCTGGGCCTGCAGGTGGGCACGGGCCTGGTCGGCCTTCTCGGCAGGCACCACGATGACCATGCCGATGCCGCAGTTGAGCACGCGGTACATCTCCTCCTCGGCGACGTTGCCCTGCTCGCGCAGCCACTCGAAGACGGCCGGGCGCTGCCAGGCGGTGACATCGACCCGGGCGGCGAGGCCCTCGGGCAGTACCCGGGGCAGGTTCTCGGTGAGGCCGCCGCCGGTGATATGGGAGAGGGCATGCACCGGTACACCGCTCTCCTTGATCAGCGACAGCAGCGGCTTCACGTAGATGCGTGTCGGCGCCATCAGGGCGTCGCCCAGCGACTCGCCGTCGAGCTCGGTGTCCAGCGAGGCGCCGGAGACCTCGAGGATCTTGCGGATCAGCGAGTAGCCGTTGGAGTGGGGGCCGGAGGAGGCCATGCCCAGCAGTACGTCGCCCTCGGCCACCTGGTGGCCGTCGAGTATCTCGGACTTCTCCACGACGCCGACGCAGAAGCCGGCCAGGTCGTAGTCGCTGCCCTCGTACATGCCGGGCATCTCGGCGGTCTCGCCGCCCACCAGGGCGCAGCCGGCCCTCTCGCAGCCCACACCGATGCCGTCGACCACGTCGGCGGCGATGTCCACGTCGAGCTTGCCCGTGGCATAGTAGTCGAGGAAGAACAGCGGCTCGGCGCCGGCCACCACCAGGTCGTTGACGCACATCGCCACCAGATCGATGCCGATGGTGTCGTGGCGACCCAGGTCCATGGCCAGGCGCAGCTTGGTGCCGACGCCATCGGTGCCCGACACCAGCACCGGCTCGCGGTAGCCGGTGGGCAGTTCACAGAGGGCGCCGAAGCCGCCCAGCCCGCCCATCACTTCCGGGCGAGTGGTACGCTTGGCGACCCCCTTGATGCGGTCGACCAGGGCATTGCCGGCGTCGATATCGACGCCGGCGTCCTTGTAACTGAGCGAGGGGCGTGAGGAGGAGTCGGTCATCGGGAGTCCTGTCGGGTGGTCGGCGTGGCGGGAGCCGCCGCGCGGTAGGCAAGTCAGGGGCTGAATTGTAGCATCACGGCGAACGGCTGGCAGCCCGTCGGCGGTCGCGGGACAAGGAGGTAATAATGCACAGACAGTGGTGGGTCGCGGCCGGGGTGGCGGCGCTGGCGCTGTGGTTCTTCATCAGCATCGAGCCGGTGCTGATGCCGTTCTTCGTCAGCATGGTGCTGGCCTATCTGGGTGACCCCCTGGCCGACCGCCTGGAGGCGCGGGGCCTGTCTCGCCGACTCTCGGTGTCGCTGGTGTTCCTGCTGCTGACGCTGGTCATCGTGATCTCCCTGCTGCTGGTGGTGCCGGTGCTGGGTCGCCAGCTCGCCCAGCTGGTGGAGTCGCTGCCGGCGATGCTCAACTGGGTGCAGCAGACGGTGGTACCCAAGGTACAGTCGTTGACCGGCATGGACCTCTCCACCGATATCGATGCCCTGCGCCAGGCGGTGGTGGACAACTGGAAGGAGACCGGCACCTTCGCCGCTACTCTGCTCTCCCAGGTGTCGCGCTCGGGGCTGGCGCTGGTCGGCTGGATCGGCAACCTGGCGTTGATCCCGGTGGTCACCTTCTACCTGTTGCTGGATTGGGACATCATCGTCGCCAAGGTGCGCGACTGGCTGCCGCGGCGCTGGGAAGATACCGTGATCCGCCTGGCCGGCCAGTGTGACGAGGTGCTCTCGGCCTTCCTGCGCGGCCAGCTGATCGTGATGCTGTGCCTGGGCATCATCTACGCCATCGGCCTCACCCTGCTGGGGGTGCGGTTCGGCCTGCTGATCGGCCTGCTCTCGGGGCTGGCCAGCATCGTGCCCTACCTGGGGGTGATCGTCGGCATCAGCGTGGCCGGCCTGGTGGCCTTCTTCCAGAACGGCGAGTGGTGGCTGCTGCCGGGGGTGGCGGCGGTGTTCGGCTTCGGTCAGGTGGTGGAGAGCGTGGTGCTGCAGCCCAAGCTGCTGGGCGACAAGATCGGCCTGCACCCGGTGGCGGTGATCTTCGCGGTACTCGCCGGCGGCAACCTGTTCGGCTTCACCGGGGTGCTGCTGGCGCTGCCGGCGGCAGCGGTGATCATGGTACTCTTGCGTGAACTCAACGCCCGCTACAAGAACAGTGCCTTGTACGACGAGACGCTCAACCGAAGCCACGACGAGGAGTCGACATGAGCCGTGCGCCCGCACAGTTGCCCCTGGGCGTCGGGCTGCGTGACGATGCCACCTTCGTCAACTTTCACCCTGGCCCCAACGCCGCCCTGGTTGACCGCCTGACTCACCAGCTCGAGCCCGCGGGCGAGCCCTTTCTCTTCCTCTGGGGGGCGCCGGGAGTGGGGCGCAGCCATCTGCTCCAGGCCGCCTGCCATGCGGCCTCGGATCGCGATATGCGTGCCCTCTATCTGCCGCTGGAGGAACTCGGCCACTTTCCCCCGCTGATGCTCGAGGATATCGAGCGCCTGGACCTGGTGGCCATCGATGATCTGGACCGGGTGGTGGGGCGACCCCGCTGGGAGGAGGCGCTGTTTCACGCCTTCAACCGCCTGCGCGATGCCGGCAAGCGGCTGGTGGTAGCCGCCGAGGCGCCACCGCGTCAACTGCCAGTGAAGCTTCCCGACCTCGCCTCGCGCCTCTCCTGGGGGGTGACCTTCCACGTCCAGGGCCTGGACGACAGTGGGCGCCTGGCCGCCCTGCAGTTGCGCGCCCGGGGGCGTGGCATGCAGCTCGGCGACGAGGTGGCGCGCTATATCCTGCACCGCGGGCCGCGACGGCTCGATGAACTGTTCCGCCTGCTGGAGGAGCTCGACCGTGCCTCGCTCTCTGCCCAGCGCAAGCTGACCATCCCCTTCGTCAAGCAGGCGCTGGGCTGGTAGCGATCACTGCCGGCCGCACAGCCACTCGGTATCGAAACGGAAGGCGTTGAGGATGTCATCCTGGGTGAAGCCGTAACCGATCAGGGTCTCTTCCCAGGCCCCGGTGTTGCGATAGTCGCGCAACGCCTCGTTGAAGGCATCGCGTAGCGACTCGGCGTCGGGGGGGAAGGCGAACCCGCCCCAGCTGCGTACCATTTCCCCCTCCACCTCGGGGTCAACGAAGTTTTGGGCGACCTCCACCCGGATATCCTGCTCGGCAAGCTGGCTGACCGTCAGGCCTGTACCGGCATAGGCATCTGCATCACCGCCGAGAATCGTGTCGACGGCCTGGGCGTTGGTGTCGATCACGACCAGCCGATCTTCCGGCACGCCCATGGCGGAGAGGATGTCGACCTGGGTCGCCCCCGCGAGCACCGCGACGCGGATGTCATCGCGTGCGGCAAAATGGTCGTAGGCATTGATCTCGTGGGGGTTGGCCGCTTGTACCAGCAGTCCTTCGCCATAGGAGGTGTTGGGCTCCGAGAAGAGGGCCCGTTTACAGCGCTCGGGGCGAATGGCCATCTCCGCCGCGGCCATGTCGAACTCTCCCTGCTCGAGCCCCGGAATCAGATCCTCGAAATCGACGACCTGCCACTCGATCCGTTCGATACCCAGCCGTTCGAGCAGCGGGCGGGCCACGTCGGGGCCGGCACCGCGACCCTCGCCCTCCGCATCCAGATAGCCGTAGGGCTCTTCGTCCGCTACCGCCACTCGAATATGGCCGCGTTCGCGCAGTTCCTCGAGGCTGGCGGCGGCGACGGCGCCGGGCAAGGTCGCCAAGGTGGCGAACAGTGCGATGCCCAGGCTGCCGACGGTGGTGGGGGTTGTCCTCTCCATGTGAATCCTCCTGTGACAGCAAACGAGCCCCGTGGGTCGCAGTAGCTGCTTCCAGCCTAGGAGGATGTCGGAGTTAATGCTAACCGGATCTGTATCGCGCCTGTCGGCCCACGGCATTGGGCGGTCGCCATGCCGTGGCATATCCCGTGGCACCCCGTCAGCGGCTGAGGTCGACCTCGCGTTGCTGTCCGTTGCCCAGCGAGACCTGACGGATCACCACCCGGGGTTCGCCGGTGATCGGGTCCGGGCCTGCTCCCGAGACATAGAACTCCCCGGCGGGCAGGCCGGTGACCCGGAAGTAGCCGCTGCCATCGGTGCGCGTGGTATGGGTATACTCCCGCGCCCTGGGGTCGGCGGGCTCCACGGCGACCCCGGCCAGTGCCTTCTCGGCGGCCTCGGCGGAGTAGCGGGTCACCGGCGCCACCGAGACGCCGGCATTGGGCACCGCGCGGCCACTCAGCGTCAGGCGCCCGCTGACTGCCGCACTGCCGTGCTTCTCGAGCCGGGCATACTCGTCTTCGGGAAAGGCGACCTCCCGGGTGGCGCGGGAGGGAGTGGCGTCGCGCCCTGTTTCGCGAGTCTCCTGCGGGTCGTCACGCTGGGTCTCGCCGCGCTCGATGACCTCGATGCGTTCGGTGGGGGCGGGGGGAACGACCTCGCAGCCGGCCAGCGCCAGCGCCACCAGGACGACGGGAAAGTAGCGTTTCATGATTGATCCCTATCCGGTTGAATGTCTGCAGGCGCCCCGTGCCTGGGCCAAGGGTAGCGTAAAGCCGGGGTAAAGGGGATGCGGGACAAACGAAAACCGCCGCCCTGCGAGGGGCGGCGGTTCCGGGCTCTTCCGAGGGGGAGAGCGGGGCGCCGGAGCGCCCCTGGGTCAAGCTTACTGGGCGGCCTTGGTGGCGGTCGCCTGGGCCTGCTTGACGTTGTCCTCGGTGAGCTTCTGGCTCTGCTGGACGAAGTCCTGCTGCAGGGAGACGACCTTCTCGGCGTCGCCCTTCATGCGCTCGGCGAGGTCCTTGGCGACCTTCTGCTGGCCTTCCATGTAGGCGCGCATGCCTTCGGCATCCTTGACGCTCATCAGGGTGCGCAGCTGCGCCAGGCCGGTGTCGGTGTAGGCCTTGGTGGCGTCGAGCTGGGCGTGGGCCAGCTTCTCGCTGTAGTCCACTGCCAGGCTGGCGTAGGCGCGTGCCGGGGCGAAGAAGATGGACTCGACTTGCTTGGTGTCGAAGGCCTTGGTGTCAAAGTTAAAGGCGTTCATCATGGTGGAACCTCCTGGTTTCACTGGGTGTCGGGGAGCAATGTCTGCTCTGTTGCAACGCACAATAGCAGAGCGACTTGTGCAGTGCAACATCGATGTCGTTCATCGTTTCGGGTAGCCGCGGGTCTTGTCGAATGCCCCAGGCGGCACCATGGTGAGGGTAAGAGATCCACTGTCGACACGAGGAGCCAGGCGATGAGTGCGACACGCAACGAACGTGACAGCATGGGCGAGCTGGAGGTCCCGGCGGACGCCCTCTACGGCGCGCAGACCCAGCGTGCCGTCAACAACTTTCCGGTCTCGGGCCAGGCGATGCCGACGCCGTTCATCCACGCCATCGCGCGCATCAAGCTCGCCGCGGCGCGCGTCAATGCCGAGCTCGGGCTACTCGACGGCCAGCGTGCCGAGGCGATCCTCGCCGCCGCCGAGGCGGTGATTCGCGGTGAGCATGATGACCACTTCCCGGTGGATGTCTTCCAGACCGGGTCCGGCACCTCCAGCAACATGAACGTCAACGAGGTGCTGGCGAACCTGGCCAGTCGCGAGGGGCTGGAGGTCGGGCCCAATGATCACGTCAACATGGGGCAGTCGAGCAACGACGTGATCCCCACCGCCATTCATGTCGCCGCGGCGCTGGAGGTGACCAACCGCCTGCGCCCGGCCCTGGTGCACCTGCGCGAGACCATCGACAGGCGCGCCGCCGAGCTCGACGGCGTGGTCAAGACCGGCCGCACCCACCTGATGGATGCCATGCCGCTGCGCATGAGCCAGGAGCTGGGCGGCTGGTCGAGCCAGGTGGGGCAGGCCATCGAGCGCCTGGACAGCGCCCTGGTGCGACTCTGCCGCCTGGCGCAGGGCGGTACGGCGGTGGGCACCGGTATCAATGCCCACCCCGAGTTCGCCGAGCGCGTGGCCGCCCGGCTCTCCGAACAGAGTGGGCTTGTGTTCACCCCCAACGACAGCTTCTTTGCCAGTCTCGCCTCCCAGGATGCGGCGGTGGAACTCTCCGGGCAGCTCAGGGGCCTGGCCTGCGTGGTGATGAAGATCGCCAACGACCTGCGCTGGATGAACTCCGGGCCCCTGGCGGGGCTGGGCGAGATCGAGCTCGAGGCCCTGCAGCCCGGCAGCTCGATCATGCCGGGCAAGGTCAACCCGGTGATTCCGGAATCCGCCGCTCAGGCCGCCGCCCAGGTGATCGGGCTGGATACGGCCGTCACCGTGGCCGGTCAGAGCGGCAACTTCCAACTCAACGTGATGCTGCCGCTGGTGGCCCACAACCTGCTGACCTCGATCACCCTGATGACCAACACCACGCGGCTGCTGGCCGATCGCGCCATTGCCACCTTCAAGGTGCGCCACGATCACCTCGAGGGGCCGCTGGCGCGTAACCCTATCCTGGTCACGGCACTGAACGCGGTGATCGGCTACGACGCCGCGGCGGCCATTGCCAAGCATGCCTACCAGGCCGGGCGGCCGATCATCGAGGTGGCCGAGGAGCAGACCGAGCTCTCCCGCGCGGAGCTCGAGCGGCTCCTCGATCCTGCTGCCCTGACGCGAGGTGGCGTGCCCGAATAGCGCTCAGTCAGGCGCGTTCACGCAGGCTGGTCGCGCTCCTTGCCCTCCTCGATGGTCTCCCGGGCATCGTGGTGTTCCTCCCCGTCGGCCTCGGGCGTGTCGTGCTCGTCGGCGCGGGCGGGGCGGTAGCAGAGGGTGACCAGCATCGGGAAGTGGTCCGACCCGATGTGCGGCAGTCTCTGCATGCTCTTGAGGGTGAAGTGCTCGCTGGTAAAGACGTGGTCCAGGGGCCAGCGCAGCAGCGGATAGCTGGCGTGGAAGGTGCTGACCATGCCGCGGCCACGGCGCGGGTCGAGCATGCCACTGACACGGCAGAACAGGCGCGTGGTGCGCGACCAGGCCACGTCGTTGAGATCCCCCGCCACCAGCGTTGGCTCCGGGTCGTCGTGGATCGCCTTGCCCACCAACAGCAGTTCGGCGTCGCGCCATAGCGACTCCTCGCTCTCGTTGGGCGCCGGGGGACGGGGATGCACGGCATGCAGGCGGACGGTGTCGCCGCTGGGGAGGGTGACGCCGGTATGGATCGAGGGGATGTCGTCCTGTATCAACCACTGGACCTCGGGGTCGACCAGCGGCAGGCGCGAATAGAGATGCATGCCGTAGAGGTTGTCCAGCGGCACCCGCACCGCCTGGGGCCACCCCTCGGCGAGGGCGGCATCGAGTTGCGCCTGCCACCAGGCATCGGATTCCAGGGTCAGGACCAGGTCGGGCCGGTGCGCATGGATCAGCCGGGTCAGTGCCTCGGCGTTGCGATTGGGGGTGAGCACATTGGCCACCAGCAGCGTCAGGCAGCGATCCTCGAGGCCTGGCGCCGCGGCCTTCACCTGCACCGGCCACAGCGGCGTCCAAGGCAGGATGCGGGCCACCTGCAGGACGAGAGTGACGAGGCTCGCTCCCAGGGCCAGCCACGACCAGGGCGGGCTGACCAGCAGGGCAAGCAAGGCAGTCAGCGCGGCCAGGGCGGCGAGCTGCAGGCGAGGAAACTCGCAGGCACGGATCCACCACCAGGTCAGTGGCGATCGCGCCACCAGGGTGGCCGCCAGCAGCACGCTGGCAACCACCGCAAGCAAGATGGAAAACACGACATGACCCCCCTGTGGTCTCGGTGACGTCCCGCTCTCAGCCTACGCCGGACGTCACCGGTCGTGAATGTCGGGTCGTGACTCTCTAGAGCCTATAGCGCCTGGCGGCGCAGCAGGCCGGTGATCGCCTCGCCGATCAGCACCAGCACGATGATGGCGATCAGGATGGTAGCCACCGTCTGCCAGGCGAAGGTGTCGATGGAGCCCTGCAGGATCACGCCGATGCCACCGGCCCCGACCAGCCCCAGCACCGTGGACTCGCGGATGTTGATGTCCCAGCGCAGGATGACGATGGCGAAGAAGGCCGGCATCACCTGGGGCACGACGGCATAGGCGATCACCTTCGCCTTGGAGGCGCCGGTCGCCTCCATGGCCTCCACCGGGCGACGGTCGATCTCCTCGATGGCCTCGCCCATCAGCTTGCCGATGAAGCCCACCGAGCGGAACATGATGGCGAGTATCCCGGCCAGCACACCGGGGCCGAAGATCGCCACGAACAGCAGCGCCCAGATGATGGTGTTCACCGAGCGGCTCGAGACCAGGATGAAGCGCCCCAGCCACAGGCAGGCGCGGTTGGGGGTGGTGTTCTGGGCGGCGATGTAGGAGACCGGCAGGGCGATGAAGATGGTCAGCAGGGTGGCCAGCGTGGCGATGTGTACCGTCTCGAGCATGGCATCGACGATCTCGCCGAGGCGGCTCGGGTCCGGCGGCCACATGCGCGCGCCGAGGCTCGAGATCTGATTGGGCGCATCCCACACCCAGGGCCAGAAGATGTCGATGTCGCGCACCGCCCAGACCACCAGCATCAGCGTGACCAGCATCACGCCGTAGCGGATAAGCTGTTCCCTGGGGTTGTGGCGTCGCCAGATGCGCTCGGCCAGCAGGTCGGCATCCTTCACCATATCTTCTTCCTTACCCAGCCGCTGACGCCTTCGCTGACCAGGATCACGCCGATGATCACCAGCAGGATGGCGAAGGCGAAGTCATAGTCATAGCGCCCGAAGGCATTCATCAGGGTGCTGCCGATGCCCCCCGCCCCGACGATACCCACCACCGCGGAGGCGCGCAGGTTGCTGTCGAGCTGGTACATGGAGAGGCCCACCTGACGCGGCAGGATCTGGGGGAAGACCGCATAGTAGAGCGTGGCCAGATAGCCGGCCCCGGTGGCCCGCATGGCCTCGACCTGTCCCCAGTCGATCTCCTCGATCTCCTCGGCGAGCAGCTTGCCGACGAAGCCGATGGAGTAGAGCGTCAGGGTCAGGATGCCCGCCAGGGGGCCGAAGCCCACCGCGGCCACGAACAGGATGGCAACGATCACCGGATGGAAACTGCGCGAGACGATGATCACCGCGCGGCCCAGCAGGTAGACGGGTAAGGGCGCGACATTGCGCGCCGCCATCACCGCGAAGGGAATCGACAGCAGGACCCCGAGCAGGGTGGCCAGGATGGCGATCTGCAGGCTCTCGGTGAAGCCGGTCAGCAGCAGGTCGAAGCGCGAGAAGCTCGGCGGAAAGCCGCCGCCGAAGATGCGTGCCGCCCGGGGCAGCCCTTCGCCGATGCGCTCCCAGTTGAAGGGCAGGCTGGCGAGTGCCCAGACCAGATACACCGCGACCACCGCCAGCAGCCCATAGCGCAGCAGGGGGTTGGCGATGAAGGGGGGCTTGCGCCAGGTGCGTGGTGATGTCGCCCCGCCGGTCTCAGTTCGGGTCATGGTGAACCTCCCGGTCACTGGCGCCGCGTCCGGCCGGCGGGGTAGCGGTCTCGTCCTCGGGCGATTCGATGCCGCCATAGATGGCGTCCAGGGCCTCCTGGTCGAAATCGGCGGGGGCGCCATCGAAGATCATGGTGCCGTGGCGCAGCCCGACGATGCGGTCGGTGTAGGCCCTGGCCTGGGCCACGTTGTGGATATTGATCAGCACCGGCAGCGACAGCTCGCTTGCCAGGCTCTGCAACAGCACCATGATCTGTTCCGAGGTGCGCGGATCGAGCGACGCCGTGGGCTCGTCGGCCAGCAGCACCTCCGGTTCCTGCATCAAGGCGCGCACCACGCCGACTCGCTGGCGCTCGCCACCGGAAAGTTCATCGGCACGCTTGTTGGCATAGTGGGCGATACCCACCCGCTCCATCAGCACGAAGGCGCGCTCGATATCCGCCGCCGGATAGCGGCGGGTGATGGCCTGGAAGAGGCTGACGTAGCCGAGCCGGCCGGCCAGCACGTTCTCCATCACGGTGAGGCGATCGATCAGGTTGAAGCCCTGGAAGACCATGCCGATCTTGCGGCGGGCGCGCCGCAGCTCGCCGTGTCGAAGGTGGACGAGTTCGGTGCCGTTGAGCTTGATCGAGCCGGAGGTGGGTTCCACCAGGCGGTTGATGCAGCGCAGCAGGGTGCTCTTGCCGGCGCCCGAGGCACCGACGATGGCCACCACGCTGTTGTCCTCGACGGCGAGATCGAGCCCCTTGAGCACGGGCTCGTCATGACCGTAGCGCTTGATCAGGTCGGATATCTCTAGCATCGGCGGGTCCAGGCAGTCGAAGGTCGACCAGACAGCGACGCCGGCCTTTACCGCTAAGGCCGGCGTCGTGCTGGCGGATGGCCTTACTCGAGGTTGTCGGGGGTATATTCGACCCCGTTGGCACTCTGGATGGTGCGGATGACCTTCCAGTTGTCCTGATAGTTGATGGGGATGAACTTCTCGACACCCTCGAACTCTTCGCCGAGCTCGGTGCCGGCGAACTCGAAGCTGAAGAACGCCTCCTCGATCTTGTCGACCAGGTCGGGATGCAGGTTGTGGGCGTAGTTGTAGGAAGTGGTCGGGAAGCTGTCGGACTCGTAGAGGATCTTGACGTCTTCCGGATCATAGAGGCCGCGGGCGGCCATGCGCTCGACGACCTCGGAGGCCACCGGGGCGGCATCGTAGTCCTGTGCCACGACCCCCAGCATGGATTGGTCATGGCTGCCCGAGTAGACCACCTCGTAGTCCTCGCCGGGGACGATGCCCTCTTCCGGGAACAGGGCGCGCGGCGCCTGGTTGCCGGAGTTGGAGGTGGGCGAGGTATGGGCGACGCGCTTGCCCTTGAGGTCCTCCATCTCGTCGATGCCGGAATCGACGTGGGTATAGAGCTGCAGGGTGTAACCGAAGCGTCCATCATCCGAGCCCATCAGGGCGAAGGGGACGGCACCGGCCAGGTTGACGGCGAAGGGCGTCGGGCCGGTGGAGAAGCCGGCGATATGCAGGCGGCCGCTGCGCATCGCCTCGACCTGAGCCGAGTTGGACTGCACGGCGAAGAAGCGCACGTCGCGGCCGGTCACGTCCTCGAGGTGGTCGATGAACGGCTGCCAGATGTCGGAGTAGATGGCCGGATCCTCGACCGGTGTGTAGGCGAAGATCAGGGTGTCGGGGTCAACCCACTTGGATTCATCCGCCGGGCGGTCGGCGACCATGTCGCCGTTCTCGTCGCAATAGATGGCGTCCAGGGCGCCGCGTTCGCACTCCTGCTGAGCCTGCGCCGTACCGGCGCTGAGCAGGGCGAGGGGCAGCAGGGCGGTGAGGGCACGGCAGGCGAGAGGGCGCCCGTGGCGTCCGGCGAGAGGGGTAGGCATGGCGTACCTCGCGTTTGTTGTTATCGTTGCGTTATGTTCGGTTATCGACACGCATGAGCGGCGATGGTTATTTCCGAATTGCCTCATCAATTTAGGGTCGGCGCCAACACCATGTCAAACTCCCTCTCCCTCGCCTCTCGCCCCCTGCACAATGCCTATCTGCTGATGCGACACGGTCACAGCGAGGCCAATCTGGCGGGCATTATCGTCAGTACCCCGGCGCGTGGACTCGACGGCTTCGGCCTCTCGACGCAGGGGCGCGACCAGCTGGCCGCCGTGCTGGCCGAGTGGCGCTGGGCTCCGCCGCATCGCGTGGTGCACTCGGACTTCCTGCGCACCACCGAGACGGCCGAGCGCATCGCGCGCCGCTTCGGGCTGGACGCCGAGGCGGAGCCGCGCCTGCGGGAGCGTCACTTCGGTGATCTCGAGGGGGAGGGGGACGCACGCTATGCCGAGGTCTGGGCACGGGACGCCCGCGACCCCACCCACCGGCACGCCGGCGTCGAGCCGGTGGTGGAGGTGGCCGCGCGGATGACGGCGGTGATCGAGGCGCTGGAGCGGGCCCATGTCGGCGAGACGCTGCTGCTGGTCAGCCACGGCGACCCGCTGCAGATCCTGCTCACCGCCCTGGCAGGCCGCGAACTGACCCGGCACCGTGACCGGGAGCCGCTGGCGCCGGCCAGCATCACGCCATTGCGGGGGCCCTGAGGTCGCAGCGTTCGGCGAGGTAGTCGGAGAGACGCCGGCGCTCGCCCGGGGTGACGCGCATGTCGAGCTTGGTGCGCCGCCACAGGATGTCCTCGGCCGTGCGCGCCCACTCCTGCGCCACCAGGTAGCCGACCTCGGCGGCGGTGAGCCCGGCGCCGAAGGCCTCGCCCAGGTCCGCCTCACGACGCGCATCGGCGAGGAACTCTCGGCACAGGCTGCCGTAGGTGCGCGCGAAACGGGCCGCCCGCGCCTCCCCCAGCCAGGGGTAGGCGCCAAGCAGCTGGGCGCGAAGGGCGGCCTGGCTCTCGATGTCGCCCCCCGGCAGCGGGGTGTGCTCGGTCCAGGCGGGGCCCATGGCGGGCAGGTGCGGGGCGAGGCGTGTAAGCGCGGCCTCGGCCAGCTTGCGATAGGTGGTGATCTTGCCGCCGAACACCGACAGCAGGGGCGCGCCCCGGGTATCCAGATCGAGGGTGTAGTCGCGGGTCATCGCCGCGGGGTCGGTGGACTCGTCGTCGCATAGCGGCCGCACGCCGGAGAAGGTGCGCAGCACGTCGCCGCGGTCGAGTCGGCGACGGAAGTGGGCGTTGACCACCTCGAGCAGGTAGTCGATCTCCTCCGCGCTCGCCTCGACCCGCGACGGGTCACCCGCGTAGCGCCGGTCGGTGGTGCCGATCAGGCTGAAATCCTGCTCCCAGGGCAGCACGAAGACGATGCGCCCATCGTGATGCTGCAGGATATAGGCGCGCGGCTCCGCGTGGAGGCGCGGCACGATCAGGTGGCTGCCCTGGATCATGCGCACCGCGTAGCGCGGCGTGCGCCCCGTCCGCTCGCGCACCACCTCCTCGACCCAGGGGCCCGCGGCGTTGACCAGGGTGCGCGCCCGGCGCGTGACGCGCACGCCGTCGTGGCGCTGCTCCAGGGTAAGCTCCCACAGGCCGTCCACCTCGCGTGCCGCGATGCAGCGGGTGCCCACCAGGATCTCGGCGCCGCCGTCGTGGGCCTGGCGCGCGTTGAGCACCACCAGGCGGGCGTCGTCGACCCAGCAGTCCGAGTACTCGAAGCCGCACCGGATGTCGTCCACCAGCGGGGAGTCGGTGCCGAAGCGCAGCCCGCGGGTGCCGGGGAGCGTCCGGCGCCCGCCGAGGTGGTCGTAGAGGAAGAGCCCGGTACGCAGCAGCCAGGCCGTGCGCAGAGGGGGGCGATGGGGCAGGACGAAGCGCAACGGCCAGATGATGTGGGGCGCCTTGGCGAGCAGCACCTCGCGCTCGCGCAGCGCCTCGCGCACCAGGCGGAACTCGCGGTGCTCGAGATAGCGCAGGCCGCCGTGGATCAGCTTGCTGCTGGCCGAGGAGGTGGCGCCGGCCAGGTCGCCCTGTTCGCAGAGGCTAACGGTGAGGCCGCGGCCGGCGGCATCGTTGGCGATGCCGGTGCCGTTGATGCCGCCGCCGATCACGAACAGGTCGAAGGGGCGAGCTTCGGCTTCTTGGGCCATCCTGATCTCCGACGTCTGTGCGAGTGAAGAATCACACGTTCTATTGTGAACCCATGGAGTTCACAATAGAACATCGAGGGCCGCGCCGAGGGGTTGCGGTGGAACCTGGAGTGGTCCGCGGCCAGGTAGACAGGCGCGTCTTGCCGCGACCATGATCGTAGGGATTTCCGCACAGGGTGCCTTAGCCTGGCCCGCTGGAAACGAATCTGCCGTAGGAGCCTGCATGGCCGACTATCTGCTCGCTATTGACCAGGGCACCACCAGCTCCCGCGCCATCCTCTTCGATCGCGAGGGCCAGGCCGTGGCCACGGCGCAGCGCGAATTCCCGCAGCACTTTCCCCACGATGGCTGGATCGAGCATGAGCCCGAGGAGATCTGGGAGTCCGTGCTCACCACCTGCCGCGAGGTGCTCGCCGAGAGCGGCGTGGCGCCCGAGGCGATCGCCGGGGTGGGCATCACCAACCAGCGTGAGACGACACTGCTGTGGGATCGCGCCACCGGGGAGTCACTTCACAACGCCATCGTCTGGCAGGATCGTCGCACCGACGAGGCCTGCCGCACGCTGCGCGGGGCGGGCCACCTGGAGGATGTCCAGGCGCGTACGGGATTGCTGATCGACCCCTACTTCTCGGCCACCAAGCTGGCCTGGCTGCTGGACAATGTCGAGGGGGCCCGGGCGCGGGCCGAGCGGGGGGAGCTGGCCTTCGGCACCGTGGACAGCTTCCTGATCTGGCGGCTGACCGGGGGGCGGGTACATGCCACCGACGCCACCAATGCCTCGCGCACCGCCCTGTTCAATATCCATGAGCAGTGCTGGGACGAGACGCTGCTGGCGCTGTTCGACATTCCGGCGAGCCTGCTGCCGGAGGTCAAGGACTCCAGCGACGACTTCGGCCGCGTCGATGCCCGCTGGCTGGGGGGCGAGCTGCCCATCGCCGGGGTGGCGGGGGACCAGCAGGCCGCGCTGGTCGGCCAGGCCTGCTTCGCGCCGGGCATGGGCAAGAGCACCTACGGCACCGGCTGCTTCATGATCGTCAACACCGGAGAGAGCGCCGAGACCTCCCGCAATCGCCTGCTGACCACGGTGGCCTATCGGCTCGACGGCAAACCCACCTTCGCCATGGAGGGCAGCATCTTCGTGGCCGGGGCCACGGTACAGTGGCTACGTGACGGCCTGCGGCTGTTCGCCGACGCCGCCGAGACCGAGGCCCTGGCGCGCCAGACGCGCAGCGGCCATAGTGTCTACCTGGTGCCGGCCTTCACCGGCCTGGGCGCACCGCACTGGGACCCCAAGGCCCGGGGGGCCATCTTCGGCCTGACCCGCGACACCGGCATCGCCGAGATCGTCGCCGCCGGCCTGCAGGCGGTGTGCTACCAGACCCGGGACCTGCAGGTCTGCATGGACGACGACATGTCGGCCACGCCGGGCATCCTCAGGGTCGATGGGGGCATGGTGGCCAACAACTGGGTGATGCAGTTCCTCGCCGACATGCTGGGTGTCCCGGTGGATCGTCCCACGGTGCTGGAGACCACGGCCCTGGGGGCGGCCTATCTCGCCGGCCTGCGCCTCGGCTGGTACCGCGACCTCGACGAGATTGCCGCGCTGTGGCGCTGCGAGCGGCGCTTCGAGCCGCAGATGGAGGAGGCCGAGCGCGAGCGCCTCTATAGTGGCTGGAAGGAGGCCGTCGAGCGGGTGCGTACCGAGTAGCGTGACGTCGTTCAAGATGCTGATTCGCCGGCATTGGCGGGTGACATCAGGGCTTGCATTCCCGGGGCGGATGGGTAGAATACGCATCCGTTGCCGCGACGAAGTCTTGTCGCAGCGGAGATTCAGGACCATAGCTCAGTTGGTTAGAGCGCCACGTTGACATCGTGGAGGTCGGCGGTTCAAATCCGCCTGGTCCTACCAGATTCCGAATGGCCCCCGCAGCCCTTGCTGCGGGGGCCATTTGTTATGTGCTATCACGGCCGGCGAGGTCGCTGCGCTCGATGAAGGTGGCCACCAGGGCCTCGATGCCCGCGCGGTCCGCGTCGGTGAAGCGTCCCTGGTGCGGGCTGTCCAGGTCCAGCACGCCCCACAGCCGGTCATTCACCACGATGGGCACCACCAGTTCGGCGCGGGAGGCGGCGTCGCAGGCGATATGGTCGGCCACGGCGTGGACGTCATCCACGCGCTGGGTCTGGCGGCTGCGGGCGGCGGCACCGCACACCCCCTTCGAGAAGGGGATGGGGTGGCAGGCGGGTTTGCCCTGGAAGGGGCCCAGGGAGAGCAACTCGGGCTGGCGCTGCAGATAGAACCCGACCCAGTTGAGGTCGGGGACCTGCTGCATGATCAACGCGCAGGTCTGGGCGCTGTTGGTCAGCCAGTCGCGGGTATCGAGCAGGGCCTCGAGCTGGCGGGACAGCAGGGGATAGTCCGGTGTCATCACGGCTCCTTTAACGAAAGGGGCCGGCACAGTGGCCGGCCCCGAACTCATGATTTTCTAGATAGCTGAAGAGGGAAATTCACTCACTTCCAGCCGGGCACTGCCTGGGCCCCGAACAGCTCCTCGGCCTTGGCCTCGACCTCCTCGGTCTGGTAGGCCTTGACCAGCTGCTGGATCGCTTCGCGCTCTTCGTCACCGCCGCGTACCGCGATTAGATTGACGTAGGGCGACTCGGGGCCCTCCTTGATCAGGGCGTCATCCAGGGTCAGGCCGGCGGGCTGAGCGAAGGTGTTGTTGATGAAGGCCAGGTCGACGTCGGGCAGCACCCGCGGGAGCTGGGCGGCCTCGATCTCGCGAAACTCGAAGTCACGCGGGTTGGCGGCGATGTCCAGCGGCGTGGCTTCCAGGTTCTCGGGGTCGGTAAGCTCCAGCATGCCGAGGTTGTGCATCAGGATCAGCGCACGGCCCTCGTTGGAGGGGTCGTTGGGCAGGGCGATGGTGGCCCCGTCCGGCAGCGCCTCGATGCTGTCGTACTTCTCGGAGTAGGCGCCGATCGGATAGACGAAGGTGTAGCCTGCGATGGCGAAGTCGTAGCCGCGATCCTCGACCATGGAGCGCATGTAGGGCTCGTGCTGGTAGGCGTTGGCGTCGAGGCTGCCGTCGGCCAGTGCGGCATTGGGTGTCACGTAGTCGGTGAACTCGATGATCTCCACCTCGAGACCGTATTCGCGCTCGGCGATCTCGGCGGCCACTTCCATGACCTGGGTCTCGGGACCGGCCACGGTGCCGACCTTGATGGCGTGATCGTCGGCCAGGGCGCTGCCCAGGGGCAGGGTGGAGGCCAGCAGGGTGGCGAGCAGTGTCTTGCGCATGGAATCGCTCCTTCTGTTGTGTCGTTACGATACTAAAGGAATAACTGCTGTAATTTTAATAGTATTTTGATATCGATAGAGGCCCGGCTCGGCTACTTGTGGTCGCTCTTTCTTACCAGGTAATCCCCCAGGCTCTGGAAGCCCTGCACCATGACCACCAGGATGGCCACGGTGATCAGCATGATGGTGGGGTTGAAGCGATTGTAGCCGTAGCGGATGCCGAGGTCGCCCAGGCCGCCGCCGCCCACGGCGCCGGCCATGGCCGAGTAGCTCACCAGGGTGACGATGGTCACGGTGAGCGCGGTGAAGATGCCGCCGCGGGCCTCGGGCAGCAGCACCTTGAGGATGATCTGCCAGGGCGTGGCCCCCATGGACTGAGCGGCCTCCACCAGCCCCGGGTTGATCTCGTTGAGCGCCCCCTCGACGAGGCGGGCGATGAAGGGGATGGCGGCGATGGTCAGCGGCACGGCGGCGGCATTGGTGCCGATGGAGGTGCCCACCAGCATCCGCGTGAAGGGGATGATCGCCACCATCAGGATGATGAAGGGGATCGAGCGACCGATATTGGTGACGATCCCCAGCACGCCGCTGAGCACCGGCTGGGCCAGCACCTGGCCCGGGCGGGTGACATACAGCAGCACCCCCAACGGGATGCCCACCAGGGCAGAGATCACCCCGGAGATGGCCACCATGTAGAGGGTGTCGAGGGTCGCCTCGAGGATCAGTTCAAGCATCGCGCTGGACATGGCCGAGCACCTCCACCTGCAGGTCGTGGGATTCGAGATAGTCGAGGGCCTCGCGGGTCTTCTCGGCGGGCCCCATCAGTTCGGCGATCATCAGGCCCAGGGTGCGTTCCTGGATCGACTCCACCTTGGCCTGCAGGATGCTGACGTCGACGCCGCACTCCCTGGCCAGGCGCGACACCAGCGGCGCGGCCACGGCGTCGCCGCGGAAGGCCAGGCGCACCACCGGGTGGGTGTTGTGGCCTGGGGCCTCCTCGAGCCGCTCGATCAGTGCCCGGGGCGGCTCCAGCTTGAGGAAGTCGTTGAGGAACTCGCGGCCCAGTCGCGTCTTGGGGGCGGTGAAGAAGTCGCCCACGTCGGCCTCCTCCACCAGCTCGCCGTCGGAGATCAGGCTCACACGGTGGCAGATCGACTTGACCACCTCCATCTCGTGGGTGATCAGCAGGATGGTCAGGCCGAGCTTGTGGTTGATGTCGCGCAGCAGGGCGAGGATCGAGCCGGTGGTCTGGGGGTCGAGCGCCGAGGTGGCCTCGTCGCACAGCAACACCTTGGGGCGGCTGGCGAGTGCCCGGGCGATGGCCACGCGCTGCTTCTGGCCGCCGGAGAGCTGGGCCGGATACTGGCTCGCCTTGTCGGCCAGTCCCACCAGCTCCAGCAGCGGGGTGATCCGGCTGCGGATCTCGGCGCGAGGCATGCCCATCAGCTCCAGGGGCAGGGCCACATTGGCGAAGACCGTGCGGTTGGTGAGCAGGTTGAAATGCTGGAAGATCATGCCCATGCCGTGGCGCGCCTGGTTCAGCGCCTGGCGCGACAGGCCGGTGAGTTCGCGGCCGTCCACGGTGACGGTGCCGGTAGTGGGGCGCTCGAGCAGGTTGACGCAGCGGATCAGGGTCGATTTGCCGGCCCCGGAGAGGCCGATCACGCCATGGATCTGGCCCGCGGGCACGTGGAAGTCGACGTGCTTGAGCGCCGGCACCGTCCTGGCGATGCCGCCCTGTCGGCCCTTGAGCACATAGGTCTTGGAAACGTTGTCGAGTCGGATCATGGATGCCACCGCTGTGGGCGCCGAGGCGGGCGGTGCAGGGCAGGGGCCAAAAAAAGGCCACCCTTGCGGGTGGCCATCAACGCTGGACACACCCTTTTAGCTGCACTTCACGCCATGACGAGTCATGTCGCGGGCGCCCGCAAGCCGGGTTCAAATCGGCGCCATTCAATGTAGCCGGCAAGGATAGGGGCAGGCCATGGGTCTGTCAATCACGCCGGCGGGCCTCCTGGTCTTGCGCCGTTCAGGCCGAAATATCCTTTGTCGATATCGCGAAATATGGTGGATCTTGTGGTGGCTGGCGGCGATGGACGGGAAGGGACAGAATTCCCTACACTCGTCCATCTTCCCGCCCCGCTGTGGGGCACCCGTAGCCAAGGAGACGCCATGTTCACTGGCATCGTGCAGGGCACCGCCGAGGTGGTGGCCATCCAGGAGGCCGAGGCCTTCCGTACCCATGTCGTCGTGCTGCCCGAGAATCTGGGGGAGGGGCTCGCGATCGGTGCCTCGGTGGCCCATAACGGCGTCTGTCTCACGGTGACCGCCATCGACGGCGAGCGCGTCAGCTTCGACCTGATGCGCGAGACGCTGCGGGTCACCAACCTGGGCGACCTGGCGGTGGGCGGTCGCGTCAATATCGAGCGCGCGGCGCGCTTCGGCGACGAGATCGGCGGGCATGCCATGTCGGGACACGTCATGGCCGTGGCCGAGCTGGTCGAGCTCGACGAGGCGCCCCATAATCGCCGGCTGTGGTTCGAGCTGCCCCATGCCCTGGGTCGCTTCCTGTTCGACAAGGGCTATATCGGCGTCGACGGGGCCAGCCTGACCATCGGCGAGGTGCGCCGCGCCAGCCCCGAGCATGGGCCGCGCTTCTGCGTCGACCTGATTCCCGAGACCCTGCACCGCACCGTCCTGGGCGAGCGTGTGCCCGGCGATCGGGTCAATATCGAGATCGACCCCCAGACCCAGGCCATCGTCGAGACGGTGGAGCGGGTGCTTGCGACCCGTGGCCTCTAGCGTTGGTGGCGGCGGCTGACGCCGCTACCGTCAGCTGCTTAACTTGGCAGACGCTGCCGCCTCGCATCGCCGTGAGGCTTTGGGTACCATGTGCGGCTTTTCCGCACCCAGGATCGCAGCACCGTCCACGCGCCCAGGAACGACACCATGCTGAATCGCCTGATCGAACGTCAATTCAAGCTCTCCGAGCACAAGACCTCCGTCAAGACGGAGGTCATCGCGGGGTTCACCACCTTCCTGACGATGGCCTACATCATCTTCGTCAACCCCAGCATCCTCTCCGAGGCGGGCATGGACTACGGTGCGGTGTTCGTCGCGACCTGCCTGGCCGCGGCACTGGGCTGCCTGGTGATGGGGTTGTGGGCCAATTATCCCATCGCCCAGGCGCCGGGCATGGGGCTCAACGCCTTCTTTACCTACGGCGTGGTGCTGGGCATGGGCTACACCTGGGAGGCGGCACTGGGTGCGGTCTTCTTCTCGGGCCTGACCTTCTTCCTGCTCAGCATCTTCCGTGTTCGCGAGTGGATCATCAACTCGATCCCGCTCTCACTGCGCCTTGGCATCGCCGCGGGTATCGGCCTGTTCCTGGCGATGATCGCCATGAAGAACGCCGGCATCGTGGTCGCCAATCCGGCCACCTATGTCGCGGTGGGCGACCTCTCGGAGCCGTCGGCGCTGTATGCGCTGCTGGGCTTCTTCGTGATCACCGCGCTCTCCTACATGCGGGTCACCGGGGCGGTGATGATCGGTATCCTCGGCATCACCCTGCTGGCCATGCTGCTGGGCCATAACGAGTATGGCGGCCTGATGTCCATGCCGCCCTCCATGGCCCCTACCTTCATGGCCCTGGATCTGGCCGGTGCGCTGGATGTAGCGATGCTCAGCGTGATCTTCGCCTTCCTGTTCGTCGACCTATTCGACACCTCCGGCACCCTGATCGGCGTTGCCCACAAGGGTGGGCTGCTCGACAAGGACGGCAAGCTGCCGCGCATCGGCCGGGCGATGATGGCCGACAGTACCGCTTCCATGGCCGGCGCCGTGCTGGGCACCTCCACCACCACCAGCTACGTGGAATCCACCGCGGGCATCGCCTCGGGCGGGCGCACCGGCCTGACCGCCGTGGTGGTGGCCGTGCTGTTCCTGATCAGCCTGTTCTTCGCGCCGCTGGCGGGCTCCATCCCGGCCTATGCCACCGCCGGTGCGCTGCTCTATGTGGCGGTACTGATGGCCGGCAGCCTGGCCCATGCCAACTGGGAAGACCCCACCGATGCCGCTCCGGTGCTGATCGCCGCCCTGGCCATGCCGCTGACCTTCTCCATCGCCGAGGGAATCGCCCTGGGCTTCATCAGCTTCGTTGCCATAAAGGCGCTCTCCGGCCGCTTCCGTGACCTCAACCCCGCGGTGGTCGTACTGGCGCTGCTGTTCGCCGCCAAGTTCCTGTTCCTCGACTGATCATTCATTACCGGTATCCTCCATGAGCATCTACGGCGACTACATCAAGTCCGTCATCCGCACCGTCCCCGACTGGCCACAGCCGGGGGTCAACTTCCGCGATATCACCCCGTTGCTGCAGAACAGCGCCGCCTTCCGCAAGCTGGTCGACAGCTTCGTGCACCGCTATCAGGAGATGGATATCGACGCCGTGGCGGCCATCGACGCCCGCGGCTTCATCGTCGGCGCACCGCTGGCCTACGAGCTGGGTTGCAGCTTCGTGCCGGTACGCAAGAAGGGCAAGCTGCCGTTTCGCACCATCAGCGAGACCTACACCCTGGAATACGGCGAGGCGGAGGTGGAACTGCACTCCGATGCCTTCAAGGCGGGCGACCGCATCCTGATCGTCGATGATCTGATCGCCACCGGCGGCACCATGCTGGCCGCCGCCAAGCTGATCAGCCGCAGCGGCGGCCAGGTGGTGGAGACCGCCACCATCGTCGACCTGCCGGACCTCGGCGGATCCCAGCGCATCCGCGAGGCCGGCTACGGTGTCTTTGCCGTCTGTTCCTTCACCGAGGACGAGTGATCCCATGAGCAGCAATCGTTATCATCAGCACTTCACCGTCTCCTGGGATCAGCTGCACCGCGACGTGCGCGAGCTCTGCCACCGCCTGGTGGAGCGTGACTTCAAGGGCATCATCGCCATCACCCGCGGCGGGCTGATTCCCGCGGCGCTGATCGCCCGCGAACTCAACGTCCGGTTGATCGACACCGTCTGCATCAGCAGCTACGACCATATGGATCAGGGTGGCCTGGAGGTGATGAAGGGCGTCGATCACGATGGCGACGGCTGGCTGCTGGTGGATGATCTGGTCGATACCGGCAAGACCGCCCGCAAGGTGCGCGAGCTGCTGCCCCGGGCCCACTTCGTGACCGTCTACGCCAAGCCCGAGGGCAAGCCGCTGGTCGACCAGTACCTCACCGAGGTGGCCCAGGACTGCTGGATCCAGTTCCCCTGGGACATGGGCGTGGCCTATGTCGAGCCGCTGGCCGACCAGGTCAAGCGCTGAGGCGAGGAGGACAGGCATGGCCGCACCGCTACCCGCCGATTGGCAGCAGTGGCTCGAGGAGGAGCTTAAGGCCTCCTACATGCAGGCGCTGCGCGATTTCCTGGCCGCCGAGAAGGCCGCCAGGAAGGTGATCTACCCCCACTCCTCGGAGTGGTTTCGCGCCTTCGAGCTCACCCCCCTGGAAAGGGTCAAGGTGGTGATCCTCGGCCAGGATCCCTATCACGGCCCCGGCCAGGCTCATGGGCTCTGCTTCTCGGTGAGGCCCGGGGTGCGCATCCCCCCGTCGCTTGCCAATATCTACAAGGAGCTCGCCGCCGACGTCGGCGTCCAACCCGTGTCCCACGGCAACCTGGAGCACTGGGCGCGCCAGGGGGTGCTGCTGCTCAACGCCTCGCTGACGGTGGAGCAGGGCAACGCCGGCTCCCATCGCGGCCGCGGCTGGGAGGCCTTCACCGACCGCGCCATCGAGACGGTGAGCGAGCATGCCGAGCCCTCGGTGTTCCTGCTCTGGGGCAGCCCGGCACGCAAGAAGAAGGCACTGATCGATACCTCGCGCCACCTGGTGCTGGAGTCGCCGCACCCCTCGCCGCTCTCCGCCCATCGTGGCTTCTTCGGCAACCATCACTTCTCCCGGGCCAATGCCTTCCTCGTCGAGCACGGACGTGAGCCCATCGACTGGCAACTGCCCGAGCAACCGGACGCGAGCGCGCCTTAACCTCAACGCAGGATGCGGGTAGAATGGCGCGCAATTTGTCACCGCGGTCCATGCGACCAAGGTCGACCGGTTCCCGTCGCCCGTAATCCCCCGTCGCACCAGTGAAGAGGTCCCGCCCATGAGCGTCCATGCCATCCAGCACCCCCTGGTCCAGCACAAGCTGGGCCTGATGCGCGAAGCCGGCATCAGCACCAAGAGTTTTCGCGAACTGGCCGGCGAGCTGGCCAAGCTGCTCACCTACGAGGCAACCAGCGACCTGGAGCTCCAGGAGCAGGAGATCGATGGCTGGAGCGGCGAGAAGATTCCGGTCAAGCTGCTCAAGGGCAAGAAGGTCACCATCGTGCCGATCCTGCGCGCCGGCCTGGGCATGCTCGACGGCGTCACCGACCTGATCCCCAGTGCCCGGATCAGCGTGGTGGGCCTCTATCGCGACGAAGAGACCCTCGAGCCGGTGCCGTACTTCGCCAAGTTCGCCAATGATCTCGACGAGCGCATGGCCATCGTCATCGACCCCATGCTGGCCACCGGCGGGACCATGGTGGCGACGCTGGACATGCTGCGCGAACGGGGCTGCAAGCATATGAAGGTCATCGTGCTGGTGGCCGCCCCCGAGGGCATCACGCGGGTGCAGGAGGCCTACCCGGATATCGAGATCTATACCGCCGGCGTGGATGAGCGCCTCGACGAGAACGGCTATATCGTCCCCGGCCTGGGCGATGCGGGCGATAAGATCTTCGGCACGCGCTAACCCCTTGCGAACCTGTCATCACGCCCCTGAGACCTCGCTCCAGGGGCGTTTTCATGGAGACCCGTCTTATGAGTGACTCTTCAACGGCCGTCACGCGACCCGCCGACTCCCTGCCACGCACGCTGCTCACCGGCGTGCAGATGCTGTTCGTCGCCTTCGGCGCCCTGGTGCTGGTGCCGCTGCTCACCGGCCTGGACCCCAGCGTGGCGCTGTTTACCGCCGGTATTGGCACGCTGCTGTTCCACGGGGTGACGCGGCTGACGGTGCCGGTCTTCCTGGCCTCGTCGTTTGCCTTCATCGCGCCGATCCAGGGATCCATCGCCAACTTCGGTGTGTCGGCCACCATGGGCGGGCTGATGGCCGCCGGCCTGGTCTATGTGGCGATCTCCCAGGCCGTTCGCCTCAAGGGCACCGCCTGGCTGCACCGCCTGCTGCCGGCGGTGGTGGTGGGACCGGTGATCATGGTGATCGGCCTGGCCCTGGCGCCGGTGGCGGTGAGCATGGCGACCGGCGAGACCAGCGATCATATCGACTACGGCCCGGCGCTGTTCCTGTCGATGGCAAGCCTGCTGGTGACCCTGGTGCTGGCGGTGTTCGGGCGCGGTATCGTGCGTCTGGTGCCGATCATGGGCGGCATCGTCACCGGCTATGTCCTGGCATTGATCATGGGGCTGGTGGATTTCACGCCGGTGCGCGAGTCGGCCTGGCTGGCCATTCCCGAGTTCACCGCGCCAAGCTTCCATTGGGCGGCGATCCTGTTCATGATCCCGGTGGCCATTGCCCCGGCGGTGGAGCATATCGGTGACATGGTGGCGATCGGCTCGGTGACTCGTCGCAACTACCTGGAGAAGCCCGGCCTGCATCGCACCCTGCTCGGCGATGGCCTGGCCACCACCGCGGCGGCGCTGTTCGGCGGTCCGCCCAACACCACCTATTCCGAGGTGACCGGGGCGGTGACCCTGACCCGCGCCTTCGACCCGCGCATCATGCTGGTGGCGGCCTGCACCGCCATCGTCCTGGCCTTCATCGCCAAGCTGGGAGCGTTCCTGCAGACCATCCCCGGGCCGGTGATGGGGGGGATCATGACGCTGTTGTTCGGCTCCATCGCCGTGGTGGGCATGAACACCCTGGTGCGCGCCGGCCACTCGCTGACCGCGCCGCGCAACCTGGTGGTGATCTCGCTGATCCTGGTGTTCGGCATCGGCGGCATGCAGGTGGGCGGCGGCCAGTTCACCCTGCAGGGGGTGAGCCTGGCCGCGCTGGTGGGCATCGTCCTCAACTGGGTGCTGCCCGGCGCCGAGGAGGACGAGTAGACAGCAGCCAAACAGGCTCGTCGCCGGGCTTTACCGGCGGCAGGCCTGCCAGGAGGCGCTGTGAATACGTCCCTGTACGCTACCTCGGCCATCCCTGGTCCTCGGACCTCCTCTTCGGCCTGCCCCCGGCGCCCTCGGCTTGCCCGCTGTTTCGGTCTCAGTCTCGATAGCGGCGGGTCAGGTCGCCGTAGGCGTCGACGCGGCGATCCCTGAGGTAGGGCCAGATGCGTCGCACGTCCTCGCCGCGGCCCATATCCAGGGTCACCAGCAGGCGCTCGGCCTGGGTGCCGGCGTGGGCCAGCAGCTCGCCCTGGGGGCCGGCGATGAAGCTGCCGCCCCAGAAGTCGACGCCGCGCCCGACCCCGGAGTGGTCCGGCTCGTGGTCGACGCGGTTGGCCACCACCACCGGCACCCCGTTGGCCACCGCGTGGCTGCGCTGGATCAGCGTCCAGGCGTCCTTCTGGCGTGACTTCTCGGCATCGTCGTCGGCGGGGTCCCAGCCGATGGCGGTGGGGTAGAGCAGCAGTTCCGCGCCGGCCAGGGCCATCAGGCGCGCCGCTTCCGGGTACCACTGGTCCCAACACACCAGCACGCCGAGCCGGCCTACCGAGGTGTCGATGGGGGCGAAGCCCTGCCCGGCGCCGTCGGCGTCCCCCGGGGTGAAGTAGAACTTCTCATAGAAGCCCGGGTCGTCGGGGATATGCATCTTGCGGTAGTGCCCGACGGCGCCACGCTTGCGGTCATAGACCACCGCGGTGTTGTGGTAGAGCCCGGCGGCGCGGCGCTCGAAGAGCGAACCCACCAGCACGATATCGAGTTCGGCGGCCAGCGCGGCCAGGCGACTGCCGGTGGGGCCGTCCAGGGGCTCGGCCAGGTCGAACAGCTCGGTGTCTTCGTACTGGCAGAAGTAGTGGGTGGCGTGCAGTTCCTGGAGCATGACCAGCTCGGCGCCGGCGGCGGCCAGCTCGCGGATGCCGGCCTCGCTCTCGGCGAGGCTCCTGGCCTTGTCGGGCCAGGCGGGCTGCTGGACCAGGCCGACCTTCAGATGGCGGGACATGGTGAACTCTCCTCGTGTCTGGTTACTCTGGATTCACTTAAAGGCTGTCATCGCCGCTCGGGGCTTTTCTGGCGACAAGCCCCGGAGCGCCGGACCGTCGAGGAGGCGCTGTGAATACCTCCCTCCCTGTACGCTACCGACGCCCTGCGGCGCTCTCGCATCCTGCGCCGCTTGCAGGGCCGGTGCTGACCATCCATGGTCAGCCCGTTCGGAGCTTCGCTCCTCACCCCTGGCGTAGGACCTCCTCTTCGGCTTGTCCCCAGCGCCCCTGCTGGTGTGGCTATGAGACAGTTTTCAGGCCTGTTTGCTTAGGCTGCCGCGGGGCAGCTGCATGGTCAGGCAGTGCAGGCTGCCGTGCTGGCGGATCACGCTGCGACAGTCGATGGGCACGATATCGCGGTCCGGGAAGGCCTCTGCCAGGGCGGCCAGGGCCCGGGCGTCGGCGGCGTCGCCGTAGGTGGGCACCAGCACGGCGCCGTTGAGGATCAGGAAGTTAGCATAGGTGGCCGGCAGGCGGTGGCCGTCCTCGGGATCCAGGCAGGCTTTGGGCCAGGGCAGGGGCACCAGACGGTAGGGCTGGCCGTCGGCGCGGCGCATCGCCTCGAGCTCCGCCTCCATGGCGGCAAGC
The DNA here is from genome assembly GCF_030708455.1 of Halomonas sp. SSL-5. Lineage (GTDB taxonomy): Bacteria > Pseudomonadota > Gammaproteobacteria > Pseudomonadales > Halomonadaceae > Halomonas. Next base: position 39,360 of record NZ_JAUYWF010000004.1, on the reverse strand, counting down.
GCCGGGTAGTGGGGATCCTGCTCGTCGTCGCAATGCACGTAGGCGATGGTGGCCGGGTCGCAGAAGCGGGCCAGGGTATCCACGTGGCTGTCGGTGTCGTCGCCCTCCAGGTGCCCGTGGGACAGCCACAGCACCCGCGTCACGCCGAAGTCCGCGTGGAGCCACTCCTCCACGGCGCGGCGGTCGAGCCCGGGGTTGCGATTGGGGTTGAGCAGGCAGGCCTCGGTGGTGAGCAGGGTACCCTCGCCGTCGCTCTCGATGGCGCCGCCCTCCAGTACCAGGCCACGCTCGCTGACCGGGCAGGCATAGGCGCCGGCTGCGGCGAGGCGGCGGGTCAGGGTGTTGTCCCTGGCGGCGGGAAATTTCCCGCCCCAGCCGGTGAATACATAGTCGTTCAGTACCAGCCTGCCGTCGCACTCCACGGCCAGGGGGCCATGGTCGCGAGCCCAGGTGTCGTCCGCCTCGGCGACCACCAGCGTCAGCCGCTCGGCAGGGACACCCAGCAGGGAGAAGCGTCGCGCGAGGTGGGTGCGGACAAGCGTGGTGGGCACGCTGATCAGCACGCTCTCGTAGCGGGCAATGGCCACCACCATCGCCTCCAGGGTCGCCTCGATGCGCTCCAGCATCGATGCCCAGTCGCTCTCCGGGCCGGGCCAGGTCAGTTGGACGGCATCCTGGGGATGCCACTCGGGGAGCAGGCGTGTGGCCATCGGGTCGTGTCCAGATCGTTAGGTGTCAGGCGGCGAATGTAGGCGGCCCGGTCGCGCTATGCAAGAGTACGGGGCGGCACAGCCCTAGCTGGTCTTCCCCCCGGGCGGTGGTATCCTGACGGCATCGACGACCGTTCCGGGTCGCTAAGGAGTTGCATGCGCGCCAGTTCCCTGCTTTCCGTGATCACCGTGCTGGGTCTGACGCTCGGCGGCTGTACTACGCTTCCCGACCGCGAAACGGTGGCCGCCACCTCGAGCGACTGGCTGACGCGTTCCGGCGAGGCGATCAGCGCCCAGGGCCAGCGCCTGGCGGGACTCTTCGAAGGCGATGATGCCGAGTCGGTGGCGTTGGCCCAGGAGCGTCGCGAGGAGCGCCAGGCGCTGTTCGACCAGCCCTGGATCGATCCGCTGACCCGCTACCTGGAGGAGCATGGCGAGGATCCTCGCTATGCCGAGGTGCTGACCGATATCTCACGGGAGCGTGACCGCCGCTGCGCCGCCATTGCCGACGAATACGCCGAGCGCCCCGCCAATCGCGAGACCCTGGCGCGTCTTCGGCAGGGCTACCTCTACTCCTGCCCCGCGGAGGTCAATGCCTTCTATGCACGGGTGCGCCAGCAGGAGCCACGCCGTGCCGCCGCGGCACCGGCACCCGTTGCCGTCGAGGCGCCCGCCGAGCCCCTGAAGGAGCGTGATGCGCAGGAGGAGGAGGCGGTGGATCGGCGCCAGGCCAACGACTGCTATCTGCTGTTCACCATCCGTAACCTGCGGCAGGCCCGCGAGGCCTGCCTGGTATCCGCAGAGCAGGAGGATCCCCGTGCCCAGCGGCACCTGGGCAGCATGGCCGAACTGGCAGGCGAACGGGAGGAGGCGCTGGGCTGGTTCCGGCGTGCCGCGAGCAATGGCGATAGCCAGGCGAAGGCGCGGCTCGAGGCGCTCACCGCCCCGCCCGGTGCCGCCGACCCCGAGGTCGACCGGTGAAGAGACAGCGCCCCTTCCTCGGGCGCCGACCCCTGATCATGCTGCTGCTGGCGCTGCTGGTGGCTCTGTTCTGCGGTGGCATGTGGCTGCTCTCGACCCTCAATCTGCGCTTCGCGGAAGGTGCCCTCTCGGAGCTGCGTGAGCGGCAGATCGTCGATACCTTCCATGCCAACCTCGACCGTATCGACGCCCACCATCGGCGCATGGAGCAGAACAGCCGCGGGCTGGCCCGGGCGGGAGTGCTGCTTACCGAGATGGAGACGGGGGAAGCCAGGGTATCCGAGGCCCTGGAGCAGGCCCTCGAGGAGTTTCCCGACGCCCGAGGGGCGACCCTCTGGCTTACCCGGCTATCACCGCCTGCCGCGATGTTCGCGCGGCGCGAGGGGCCGCGAGTGGTGGTCGAGCCACTGGAGGCCGGCTGGGCCCAGGCTGAGTGGTTGCAGACCCGCCTGGCGGGGTGGCGAGAGGGCAACGGCCAGCCCCACTGGACGGCCACCTACTTCAAGCCGCGCATCGACGATGCGGTGATCAGCGTCAGTACCCCTGTCCGCGATGCGGCGGGACGCGTGCTGGGCATGGCCGCCAGCGACTGGGTGGCCGATGACATCATCGGCCTGGTCAGCGATGTGCAGGTCACGCCCAGCACCTTCGCTTTCCTGGTCGATCGCGAGAATCGCAACCTCTCCAGCCTGGCCCGTGCCGAGGACCAGCAGCGTGCCCAGCGTCTCATCGAGGCGGTGTCGGCGCTGGCGCTGCATCAGGATGCCGGTGAACTGGCCGCTCTGAAGGGCATGGTGCGTCGCGATCTGGACCTCGGAGGAGAGCCCTGGTCGCTGTATCACGACGCCACCCGTGCCGGCATGGTCTTCGGCATCGCCGTGCCCCAGGCCGAGATCGATGCCGTGCTGACCCCCATGCGCGAGGTCAATCTTCAGCTGCTGGTCGGCATCGGGCTGGTCCTGCTGCTGCTCGCCGGGATGATCCTGTTCCTGGTAGCGGGGCTGCTGCGCCAGCTGCGCACTCTCTATACCGATCCGCTGACCCGGCTGCCCAACCGCGCGCGACTGCTGGCCGACCTCGAGGCGGGCCGGGCGGGCTCGCTGATGCTGGTCAATGTCGACGGCTTCAAGCAGATCAACGACCTCTTCGGCCATCGGTGTGGCGACAGGGTGATCCAGCGCCTGGCGGAGCGCCTCGAGGAGCTGCTCAAGGCGAGTGGCTGGCGCGACTGCCGGCTCTATCGCATGCCGGGGGATGAACAGGCCGTATGGCTCCCCGGCACCGTGGCGGACGCCGCCCTGCAGGCCACGGTCGAGACCCTCTACCAGGCCCTGAGCGGCCTGCGGCTCGACTGGCGCGGTCAGGAACTGCCGCTGCAGATGACCCTGGGCGTGGCCTCGAGCTGGCAGCTGGAGAACGGCCCCGATGGTGACGAGACCCTGCTCTCATCGGCCAATATCGCCCTCAAGCAGGCCCGTGCGGCGCAGCGGCCCTACGCCTTCTATGACCCGGCGACCCGGGTGCGACGCGACTACGAGCGCAACCTGGCCTGGGCCAATCGGCTGGCCGAGGCCCTCGATGATGGCCGGGTCGTGGCCTATTTCCAGCCGATTCTCGAGGTGGCGAGCGGGCGGGTCGGCAAGTTCGAATGCCTGGTGCGGATGCTTGATGAAGAGGGCGAGCCGGTCAGTCCCGGCGTCTTCCTCGAGGTGGCCCGGCGCAGCCGGCTCTATCGCCGACTGACGCTGACCATGATCGACCGCTGCCTGGCGGCACTGGCCGAGAGCCCCCACGAGTTCTCCCTGAACCTTTCCGGCGAGGATATCGTCGATGCCGCGATCAGCGAAGCGCTGCTGGCACGGGTGGCCGAGAGTGGCGTCGGCGAGCGGCTGATCTTCGAGATCCTCGAATCCGAGGGGATCGACAACTATGCCGCGGTCAGCGCCTTCATCGATCGCGCCAAGGCGCTGGGCGTGCGGATCGCCATCGATGACTTCGGCAGCGGCTACTCGAACTTCGAGCACCTGCTGCGCCTCGACGTGGACCTGCTCAAGATCGACGGCAGCCTGGTGCGTCAGCTCGATACCGACCCCGGTGCCGAGACGCTGATTCGCGGTATCGTGGGGTTCGCCCGCGAACTGGGCATCACCACGGTGGCGGAGTTCGTGCACAGCGAGGCGGTGCTGGCCCGGGTGCGTGCCCTGGGAGTCGACTTCGCCCAGGGGGCCTGCATCGGCATGCCCGGGCCGCATCCCGAGTTCGAGGCCGCCGTCGGTGAGGGCCGTGCAAATCCCGTGGATTAGCCCCTCCCGGCGATGCAGCGCCACCGCAAAAGCCTTACCATGGGCGCCCGCTGCCTTGCTGCAGGGCTCTCCGCCTGACGCCAGGGTTCTCGCCGCCTTGCTCCAGGGCTATCGCCGCCTTGCTCCAGGGCTATCGCCGCCTTGCTCCAGGGCTATCGCCGCCTTGCTCCAGGGCTATCGCCGACAAGGAACGCCATCAATGCTGGATAGACTGCCCTTCCTGATCGGGTTGCGCTATGTGCGCGCCAAGCGCCGCAACCATTTCATCTCCTTCATCTCGTTGACCTCCATGCTGGGCCTGATGCTCGGCGTGGCCGTGCTGATCCTGGTGCTCTCGGTGATGAATGGCTTCGATCACGAGCTGCGCACGCGCATCCTCGGCATGGTGCCCCACACCAAGATCGAAGCGCGCACCGGCATGGTCGAGTGGGAAGGGCTGGCCGAGCGCCTGATGGAGCGCGAGCGGGTGATCGGCGCCGCCCCCTACGTGGAACAGCAGGGCATGTTCTCGGTAGGCGGCAACAACCAGGGCGCCATGGTCAACGGCATCCAGCCCGAGTGGGAGGACCGGGTGTCGATCATCGGCGATAACATGCAGCAGGGCAGTCTCGCCGACCTCGAGCCCGGCGAATGGAACATCGTGCTCGGCTCGATCCTGGCGCGACGCCTGGGGGTGGGGGTCGGCGACAGGGTCACCCTGCTGGTACCCGAGGCCTCGATCACCCCGGCCGGGGTATTTCCGCGTCTCAAGCGCTTCAACGTCAGCGGCATCTTCAGCGTCGGCGCCGACCTCGACGCCGCCCTGGCCTACGCCCATATCGAGGACATGCAGACCCTGGCGCGCCTGGGCGACGCCGTGGGCGGCCTGCGCCTGGAGCTCGATGACCTGTTCGCGGCGAGCGCCGAGACCCGTGCGATCGTCGATGAGCTGGGGCCTGGCTACCGCGGCTACGACTGGACCTTCTCCCACGGCAACCTGTTCCAGGCGATCCAGATGGAGAAGCGCATGATCGCGCTGCTGCTCACGGTGATCATCGCCGTGGCGGCCTTCAATATCGTCTCGACCCTGGTGATGGTGGTCACCGACAAGCACGCCGATATCGCCATCCTGCGCACCATCGGCGCCACGCCGCGCTCGATCATGGGCATCTTCGTGGTCCAGGGTCTGGCCATCGGGGTGATCGGGATCCTGGTGGGCGTGGGGCTCGGGGTGTTGCTGGCGCTGACCATCTCCGACGTCATCGACTGGGTCGAGGCGGTGTTCGGCATCCAGTTCCTCGACGCCGGCGTCTACTTCATCAGCAATCTTCCCTCGCGGCTGCACTGGGAGGACGTCGGCAATATCGTCGCCGCGGCCCTGGTCCTGACCTTCCTCTCCACCCTCTATCCGGCATGGCGCGCCGCCCGCGTGCAGCCGGCGGAGGTGCTGCGCTATGAATGATGCCCGCCACGCCCCGAGCCCCCACCAGGAGACAACCATGCAACGCACCGCCGGGCAGACGATGCTGGAGTGCCACGACCTGACCCGCATCTATCGCGAGGGGCCGCAGGACATTACCGTGCTCGATGGGCTCACCCTCACCGTCAATGCCGGTGAGCGGGTGGCTATCGTCGGCAGCTCCGGCTCCGGCAAGACCACGCTGCTCAACCTGCTGGGCGGGCTCGACCGGCCCAGTCGCGGCGAGGTGAGGATCGCCGATGAGTCGCTGCTCAACCTCGGCGAGGCCGCCCTGGGGCGCTTCCGCAACCGTCACATCGGTTTCGTCTACCAGTTCCACCATCTACTGGCCGAGTTCACCGCGGTCGAGAACGCGGCCCTGCCGCTGATCGTGCGCGGCCAGCACAAGAAGACAGCCGAGGCCAGCGCCCTGAGGCTGCTGGAGAAGGTGGGCATGGCGGCGCGCGCCGATCACAAGCCCGGCGAGCTTTCCGGTGGCGAGCGCCAGCGGGTGGCCATCGCCCGTGCGCTGGTCACCGATCCCAGCCTGGTGCTGATGGACGAGCCCACCGGCAACCTGGACCAGCACACCGCGGCCGGCATCCTGGCCCTGATGGATGAGCTGGCGCGCACCACCGCCTGCGCCTTCGTCATCGTCACTCACGATACGGCCATGGCCGCCCATCAGGACCGCGTCATGCGCCTCGACGAGGGCCGGCTGAGCGAGCAGCCGCGGTCGTCGACCGCGGACTGAGCGCGACACCTTCGCTGTGCCGACGGCCGCCTCTCGAGGCGGCCGTCGGCATGTCGGGGCCGGGTTGGTGGGACTGGAGGCGAGGGCTACAGGGCGTCGTCGCAATCGGCGCGGCGCCGCCGTCGATGACGGGCCTTCCAGCTGCGCGAGACCTGCCAGCGCCACAGCAGCCGCACCGCCAGGTTGGCGGCGAGGGCCAGCGCTACCGCCGTGACCACCGAACCCAGCGCCAGGGCGGGCAGGATGTCGCCCAGCCGCTCGGCGACCCAGTGGGGGGAGAGGCGCTCGGGGGCGTCACGTGCCGGCACATCCATCAGCCAGGCCCCGAGGCGGTAGTTGGCGTAGAAGATCAGCGGCATGGTCAAGGGGTTGGTGACCCATACCAGGCCCACCGAGAGCGGCAGGTTGCAGCGTGCCAGCCAGGCGCCGCAGGCCGCCACCGCCATCTGCAGGGGGATCGGCAGCATGGCGCTGAACAGGCCCACCGAGAAGGCGTTGGCCACGCTACGGCGACTCAGCATCCATAGCGCGGGATTGCCGATCAGGCCGTTCATGAAGCGCAGCGAGCGCTGTCGCCTCAGGGCGTCGGGGTGGGGCATGTAGCGCTGTAGCAGGCGGCGCGGCATGGGCACTGGCTCGCGGCATCGTGACCTGGCCTATTATCCATACAAGGCGGCGGGACCGCACCCGCGGCCTTTCACGCTGCTGGGGATCGGCCCCGTTTGTCGGAGCCAGGCAATGCCGAGAGGATGGGCACTTCCCCTGGCCCTTGCCGTGCTTGCGGGCATCGGGCTGGGGGCCAGTCCGCCACCGGGCCTCGCCGAGGGGCTGGGCCTGGCGCTGCTGTTCACGCTGGCACTGCGCCGCCCGGCGGCGGTGGCGGGTGTGCTGCTGGTCGCCTGGATGGCGGGCGCCGTGCTGACGGTGCAGGGCGGGCAGCTGCCGCCGGGGCTGGGGGGTGTCGACCTGGTGCTGGAGGGGCGGCTGGAATCGGTGGCGCCCCAGGGGCGGCTGACACGCCTCGGCGTGGCCGTGGAGCGGTGTCGGCCCATTGCCTCGCCGCGGCTGCCCTGCGGGGAGCTGAGGCGGGTCCGGCTCAATGCCTATGCGCCGCCTGCCATGCTGGCGGGCGAGCGCTGGGCGCTCGCCGTCAGGCTGCGACCGCCCGGCGGTCTCGCCAACCCGGGTGCCTTCGACTACCGCGCCTGGCTGTGGCGCGAGGGCATCCAGGCGACCGGCTATGTGCGCGATTCACCGGCCCCGCAGCGTCTCGCGACGGCGTCGCCCGACCCGCGCCGCCTGTCACTGGCGCTGCTCGACGAGCAGAACCTGCCACCACGCCCGGCTCGTTGGCTGGCGGCCCTGACCCTGGGGGCCGGCGACCGGCTCTCCGATGATGACTGGGCGCTGCTCAACGCCAGCGGCACCACCCACCTGATGGTGATCTCCGGACTCCACGTGAGCCTGGTGGCGGGCTTCGTGCTGCTGCTGGGCCGCGGCGTCGCGCGCCTGGTGGCACCGGGTCGCTGGCGGCTGGCGGTATGGCCCTGGTGGCTGGCGGGGCTCGGGGCGAGTGGTTATGCGCTGCTGGCCGGGCTCGAGCCGCCGGCCCTGCGCGCACTGACCATGACCCTGGTGGGCCTCTGGGTGGCCAGCGGGCGCCATGCGCCGGGAGCATGGCAGGGCTGGTGGCTGGCCCTCGCCGTGGTGCTGCTGATCGACCCGCTCAGCGCCTGGCGGCCGGGGCTATGGCTCTCCTTCGGGGCGGTGGCCATGCTGATCCTCATCTGGCAGGGCAGGCCGCGCCCGCGCGGGGTGCGCGGCTGGCTATGGGGGCTGGTGCGCACCCAGCTGCTGCTGGCCCCGGCGATGGCGGCCGCCGTGCTGCTGGCCTTCGATCGGCTGGCGCCGGGGGCACCGCTGGTCAACCTGGTCGCCGTGCCGCTGGTGGGAAGCCTGCTGGTTCCCCTGGGGCTGCTGGGCTGGCTGCTGACCCCCTTGCCGGGGCTGACCCAGGCCTGTTGGTGGCTGTTTGCACGGCTGGCGGAAGGGCTGGCCCGGCTGCTGGAAGCGACGGCGGCGTGGCTGCCTCCCTGGCACCCCCAACCCGCCCAGACGCTGCCGGTGGCGCTCTCGCTGCTGGTGCTGGCCGCGCTGTGGGGGCTGCCCGGCCTGGATCGGCGCCTGCGGGTGGCGGCCTCGCTGCTGCTGGGGCTGGTCCCGCTGCTGTGGCAGCCCGACCGCTTGCCGTCAGGCGAGCTTGAGGTCAGGGTTCATGACGTGGGCCAGGGCCAGCTGGTGGAGCTCGCTACCGCCGACTATCGGCTGCTCTACGATACCGGTCCACGCTTCGCCTCGGGCTTCACGCCGCTGGAGACGCTGTGGCCACCGGGGCAAGCCTTCGACACGGTGATCGTCAGCCACGCCGATGGCGACCATGCCGGTGGCGTGGCGGGCCTGGAAGCGCAGCATCGCGTCGCGCGCTTCCTGGGGCCCCCGGCAGCATTGCCGGCGGCCCGTGGCGAGCCCTGCGCGGCGGGGCGCGAGTGGCGTCGTGACGGCGTCGCTTTCCGCCTGTTGTGGCCACCCCACGACGTGCGGGGATTCTCGGACAACGACCGCTCCTGCGTGCTGGAGGTCACCGCCGGCGAGCATCGCCTGCTGCTGACCGGCGACCTGGGCAAGGCACAGGAGCGCCGGCTGCTGGGTGAAGTCGCCGCCCCCGTGAGCCTGCTGCTCGCCGGTCACCACGGCAGTGCCACCAGCTCGGGCCCCGCGCTGGTAGAGGCGCTGGCCCCGCGCCACCTGGTCTACAGCGTGGGGCGCCATAACCCCTTCGGCCACCCGGCGCCCGAGGTGGTCAGGCGCTTCCGGCGCGCCGGGGCCTGCCAATGGAGCACCGGCCTGGACGGCGCCCTGACCTTCCGGCTCGGCGGTGACGAGTTGCCGGGGCCCGAGACGGCCCGACCCGGCGTCCGGCCCGGTGTCGATTGCGGGCACCTTGCGTTAGAATCGCCGTGAACGCGGCGGGACTCCCGCGGCCACCGGAGAGGATGAGCGCATGGATATGATGGAGGCCCTGATCGCCGGGGGCTGGCTGATGCTGCCGCTGCTCGGCTGCTCGCTGCTGGCCACGGTGATCATCATCGAGCGCCTGTGGACGCTGCGCGCCGGGCGCATCGCCCCGCGCGGGCTGGGCCAGGAGGTGTGCACCCTGATCACCCGCGGCCAGGTCAACCTCTACTGGCTGGAGAGCCATTCGCCGCTGGGCGGGGTGCTGGCCGCGGGGCTGCGCAATGCCCGGCTCGGCCACGAGCAGGTCAGGGCGCGCCTCACCGAGGCCGCCACCGCGGTGATCCACGACATGGAGCGCTTCCTGAGCCCGCTGGGCACCATCGCCGCCATCGCCCCGCTGATCGGCCTGCTGGGCACCGTGGTCGGCATGATCGAGGTGTTCGCGGTGATCGTCTCGGGTGACGGGGCGAGCCGTACCGCCGATCTGGCCGGCGGCATCTCCCAGGCCCTGGTGACCACCGCGGCAGGCCTCACCGTGGCGATCCCCGCGCTGATGTTCCACCGCTACTTCCAGCGCCGGGTGGAGGATATCACTGTGCGCATGGAGGAGCAGGCCGGCCAGGTGGTGGAGTTCCTGGCCCACTATGGTGACGACATCACGCTGGCCGAGCGCCAGGAACCGGCCCGTGACGCCGAGCGCGTCGAGGCCGATGGTCGGCTCGCCCCCGAGGTGAGGCGCCCGTGAGGTTCCCTCGACGCCGCCGTGACCCGGTGGAGGTGAATCTCACCCCGCTGATCGATGTGGTGTTCCTGCTGCTGATCTTCTTCATGGTCTCCACCACCTTCGAGACCCGCCAGGCGCTCGAGCTCACCCTGCCGGAGTCGGTCAGCGGCGTCGCCGCCGAGCCATCGCCGGTGACCCTGGTGGTCAGCGCCGAGGGCGTCTATCGGCTGGGAGGGCGCGAACTGGCCCCCGAGTCGCTGGGCGCGGCGCTGGCCGCCGAGGCACAGCAGGCCCGCGAGCATGGCCTGGTGGTGGAGGCCGATGCGCAGGCCCGCCATGCCGACGTGGTGCGTGCCCTCGACCAGGCCGGCCTGCAGGGCATCCAGCGCGTGCGCATTGCCACCACCGAGAGCTCGCCGAGCGATTCCTTACCCAGACCAGCGGAGACGCCGTGACCCCCATCGGGACTTCCCAACACGCTTCCCGGCAGTCGGGCCTGACGCTCTATCGCCGCCTGCTCAGCTATGTGCGCCCCTACTGGCGCTCCTTCGCCCTGGCCATCGTTGGCTACGCCATCTATGCCGCCTCCAGCACCGCCCTGGCGGAGATGATGAAGCGCCTGATCGATGGCATCCAGGAGCCCGACGCCGCCTTCCGGCTGTTCCTGCCGCTGTTCGTGGTCGGGATGTTCGCCGCCCGGGGGCTGGGTACCTTTCTCGGCACCTACTATATGAGCAACGTGGCACGCAACGTGGTCCATGCGCTGCGCTGCGATGTCTTCAACCATATGTTGCACCTGCCGGGGCGCTTCTTCGACAGCCACTCCAGCGGCCACCTGATCTCGCGGGTCACCTACCACGTGGAGCAGGTCACCGGCGCCGCCACCAAGGCGTTGACCATCCTGCTGCGCGAGGGGCTCTTCGTGATCGGCCTGGTGAGCTACCTGCTGTGGACCAACTGGATGCTGACGCTGCTGTTCCTGGCCGTGACGCCGCTGATCGGCGGGGTGGTGAGCTATACCAGCAAGCGCTTCCGGCGCATCTCGGGGCGCATCCAGGCCTCCATGGGGGAGGTCACCCACGTCGCCTCCGAGGCGCTCTCCGGCTACCGGGTGGTGCGCACCCACGGAGCCGAGAGCTTCGAGAAGGCCCGCTTCGCGATGGCCAGTGACTACAATCGCCAGCAGAGCCTGAAGGAGGCACTGACCAAGGCGATCAGCACCCCGGTGATCCAGCTGCTGGTGGCCCTGGCCCTGGCGGTGCTGGTGTGGCTCGCCATGTCACCGGCACTGATGGCCGACATGACCGCCGGCGAGTTCGTGGCCTTCATCACCGCCGCCTCGCTGTTGGCCAAGCCGGTGCGGCAGCTCACCGAGATCAACAGCGAGATCCAGAAGGGCCTGGCCGCCTCGTCGGAGCTGTTCGGGCTGCTCGAGGAACCCCCCGAGCCCGACGAGGGGACCCACGAGCCCTCGCGGCTCGCCGGTCGCGTCACCCTGGAGGGGGTCTCCTTCCGCTATGCCGATGGCCAGCCGGAGGTGCTCAAGGGCATCGATCTGGAGGTGGCCGAGGGCGAGATGGTGGCGATCGTAGGGCGCTCGGGCAGCGGCAAGTCGACGCTGGTGGGGTTGCTGCCGCGCTTCTATCGTCCCAGCGCCGGGCGCGTGCTGATCGACGGCGTGCCCCTGGATGACTATCGGCTGGCGCCGCTGCGCCGACAGATCGCCCTGGTCTCCCAGCAGGTGACCCTGTTCAATGCGAGCATCGCCGACAACATCGCCTATGGCGTGGAGAACGCCGACCCGGCGGCCATCGAGGCGGCGGCACGTTCCGCCCACGCCCATGAGTTCATCGAGCGCCTGCCCCAGGGCTATGCCACAGTGGTGGGTGATAACGGCGTGATGCTCTCCGGCGGGCAGCGTCAGCGCCTGGCCATCGCCCGGGCGATCTTCAAGGATGCCCCGCTGCTGATCCTCGACGAGGCCACCTCGGCGCTGGATACCGAGTCCGAGCGCCATATCCAGGCGGCGCTGGAGGAGGTCTGCAAGGGGCGCACGACCCTGGTGATCGCCCACCGCCTCTCCACCATCGAGCGCGCCGACAGGATCCTGGTCATGGAGCAGGGCGAGATCATCGAGCAGGGCAGCCACGCCGAGCTGCTGGCCCGTGACGGCGCCTATGCCGCGCTGCACCGCCTGCAGTTCCAGGAGGTCGACCCGGCATGAGTACCTTGCAGGAAGCCCAGCCGACGGCGGCCTGTATGGCCGCGCTACACCGTCAGCAGTTCCAGGAGGTCGACCCGGCATGAGTACCTTGCAGGAGACCCAGCCGACGGCGGCCTGTATGGCCGCGCTGCACCGCCTGCAGTTCCAGGAGGTCGACCCGGCATGAGTGGCCTCGGCGAGCGCTGGCTTACCGCCGCCTACCGGGGTGACGCCTGGCTCACGCTCCTGCGGCCGCTGGAGGCGCTCTACCGCTGGGCGGTGGCGCGCCGCGCCGCTGCCTATGCCAGCGGGCGCCGCCAGGCCTGGAGCGCGCCGGTGCCGGTCATCGTGGTCGGCAACCTGACCCTGGGCGGGACCGGCAAGTCGCCGCTGGTGGCATGGTTGGTGGAGCGGCTCGCCGCGCAGGGCTGGCGGCCGGGCATCCTGTCGCGGGGTTATGGCGGCAAGGGCGCCGACCATCCGCTGCTCGTGGAGCCCGCGACGCCGGCCGCGGCCTGCGGCGACGAGCCCCGCATGCTCGCCGACCAGACCGGCGTGCCGGTGGTGGTGGACCCCGACCGTCCCCGCGGCGCCCGGCGACTGCTGGAGGTCGGCTGCGACATCCTGGTCAGCGATGACGGCCTGCAGCATCTGGCCCTGGCCCGCGACCTGGAGCTGGTGGTGGTGGATGGTGCGCGGGGCTTCGGTAACGGCCGCTGCCTGCCGGCGGGGCCGCTGCGCGAATCCTTGTCGCGCCTGGACAGCGTCGATGCCATCCTGGTCAACGGCGAGCCGCAGGGCCCCTTGCCTCTCGCCGCCAGGCGCATGGCACTGGCGCCATCCGCCTGGCGTCGCCTCGGCGATGGCCGGCGCTACCCCATCGCGCCGCCGCCGTTCTCGGGGCCGGTCCACGCGGTGGCCGGCATCGGTCGGCCGCAACGCTTCTTCGAGACCCTCGAGGCGCTGGGTATCGAGGTGATTGCCCACCCCTTCGGCGACCATCATGCCTTCCGCGCCGACGAGCTGCGCTTCGCCGATCATCGGCCGCTGGTGATGACCGCCAAGGATGCCGTCAAGTGCCGCGACCTGGCCCCCGGGGAGAGCTGGGTGCTGGAGGTGGAGGCGTCGCCCGAGCCTGCCTTCGTCGCCTGGCTCGACCAGCGACTCGCGGCGTTGAAGGCCCGCCCGGTATCCGGCAACGATGACACGAATCCGCGAGCCGGCGTGATGCCGGCTCATCCCCCGACGTGAGGTGAATACGATGGACAAGGAACTGCTGGCCATGCTGGTCTGCCCGCTGTGCAAGGGCAAGCTCAAGTACCACCGCGAGGCCGACGAGCTGCACTGCCTCTTCGATGGCCTGGCCTATCCGGTCCGCGATGGCATTCCGGTGATGCTGGCCGAGGAGGCGCGACAGCTCTCCGTCGACGAGAAGCTGCACGACTCTCCCGGGCGCACGGGAGAGTCCTGATGGCGGAGGGGAAAGGCAAGTATCCCAGGGAGTTCATCGCGGTCATCCCGGCGCGCTTCGCCTCGTCGCGGCTGCCCGGCAAGCCGCTGGCCGAGATCGCCGGTGAGCCCATGCTGGCCCACGTCTGGCGGCGCGCCGGGCAGAGCGCGGCGAGCCGGGTGGTGGTGGCCACCGACGATCCGCGTATCGAGCAGGCCATGGCGCCGCTGGGTGCCGAGGTGGTGATGACACGTGCAGACCACCCCTCCGGCACCGACCGGCTGGCCGAGGTGGCCGAGCGCCTGGGGCTCGCCGACGATGCGGTGCTGGTCAATGTGCAGGGCGACGAGCCGCTGATCCCCCCCGCGCTGATCGATCAGGTCGCCGAGCGACTGTTCGACGACCCTGGCGCCTCCATCGCCACCCTGGCTGAGCCGATTAGCGAGGTGGCATCGCTGTTCAACCCCAACGTGGTGAAGGTGGTGCGCGCCCTGGATGGCCGCGCCCTCTACTTCTCCCGGGCACCCATCCCATGGGATCGCGATGCCTTCGCCACGCGGCCCGAGTTGCTCGAGACCGATGCCTGGCTGCGCCATATCGGCCTCTATGCCTACCGCGCCGGCTTCCTCGCCGAGTACCGCGACTGGCTGCCGTCGCCCCTGGAGCGCCTGGAGCATCTCGAACAGTTGCGTGCGCTGCATCACGGACATGCCATCCAGGTGGCGCTGGCCCGGGAGCCCCATCCCGCGGGGGTGGACACCGCCGAGGACCTGGCCCGAGTGCGGGCCCTGCTGACAACCGACGACGCTGAATCGGGAGGCCACTGATGCGCGTGCTCTTCGTCTGTCTGGGCAATATCTGCCGCTCGCCCACCGCAGAGGGGGTCTTCCGTCGCAAGCTGGAGGAGCGGGGACTGGCTCACCGGGTCGCGGTCGACTCCTGTGGCATCGGGCCCTGGCACGCGGGCAAGGCGCCGGATCAGCGCGCCCGGGAGGCGGCCGCCCGGCGCGGCATCGACCTCTCGGCACTGCGCGCCCGCCAGCTGCAGGGGGCCGACTTCCATGGCTTCGACTATCTGCTGGCCATGGACCACGACAACCTGCTGGCCATGCGCGAGCAGGCCCCCGAGGGACTCGACGCCCATATGGGGCTCTTCCTCGAATTCGCGGGCCTGCCGGACACCGCCGTGCCGGACCCCTACTATGGCGGCGAGGAGGGGTTCGAGGAGGTCCTCGACCTGATCGAGCGTGCCGCCGACGGCCTGCTCGAGGAGATCACCGTGCGCCTTGAGGCACCGCGGTGAATCTGGTGCGTTTTTCCCCGCGTGAGCTGACCCGTGCCAATACCCTGGGCCTGCCCTGTGTGGCGGAGCGCTTCAGCGCCCCCGGGAGCCTGGCCGAGCTGCAGGCCTCCCTGATCGAGGCGCGGGAGCGGGGCTGGCCGCTGACCCTGCTCGGCGGCGGCAGCAACCTGATCCTGCCGCCGCGCCTGGCGGGCCTGGTGGTGCAGCCGGCCATGGCCAACTGGTGGCAGGAGGAGGGCGAGGAAGACTCGGTGCGGATCCATGCCGAGGCCGGAGTGAACTGGCACGAGCTGGTCATGGCGCTGGCCGCCCGGGACCTGTGGGGCACCGAGAACCTGGCGCTGATTCCCGGCCGCTGCGGTGCCGCACCGATCCAGAACATCGGCGCCTACGGCGTGGAGCTGGCCGATGTGCTGGAGGCGGTGGAGGTGGTCCATCTGGCGGATGGCAGCGTGAGCCGGCTGAGCCCAGAGGCGTGTCGATTCGGCTATCGCGACAGCGTCTTCAAGGGGGCGATGGCGGGACGAGTGGTGATCACCCGACTGGTGCTGCGCCTGTCTCGCCGGGCCCAGCCGCGCCTCGGCTACGGCGATCTCGCGAGCCGCACGGGGGCGTCGCCCACGGCGCTCGAGGTGGCCGAGGCGGTGTGTGCCATCCGCCGTGAGAAGCTGCCTGACCCCGCGCAGCTGGGCAATGCCGGCAGCTTCTTCAAGAATCCGCAGGTGACGAGTGGGCTGGCCAAGCGATTGCTGGCCGAGCACCCCGACATGCCGCATTTCCCCCAGCCGGACGGTCGGATCAAGCTGGCTGCCGGCTGGCTGATCGACCAGTGCGGCCTCAAGGGGTGGCGGGAGGGCCACTTCGGCGTGCATGACCGCCAGGCGCTCGTGCTGGTGCATTTCGGTGGTGGCAGTGCCACCGAGCTGCTGGCCTTCGCCGATCGGGTGGCCGGCCGTGTCGCCGAGCGCTTCGGCGTCGAGCTCGAGCGCGAGCCGCGCCTGGCCCGGGGACAGGCGCCCCGCTGACCCCGTGAGCCAGGGCCCGCGGCCGGGGCAATCAAAACGACAGCGCCCGCAGCCATGGCTGCGGGCGCTGTGCCTTCCAGGGGAGGAGCGGGGCCTCAGCCCTGCTTGCCCTCCTGCTCACGACGGCGGATCTCCCGCGGGTCGTTGTGGGCACGACGGCGACGGCGGTTGGCGCGGCGCTCGGCCGGGGTCTCTGCCTTGGGCTCGGGCTGCTGCTCGGCCTGGGGCGCTTCCGCCTTGGGCTCGGGCTTCGGCTCCGCCTGGGGCGTCTCTGCCTTGGGCTCGGGCTTCGGCTCCGCCTTGGGGGCTTCTGCCTTGGCTTCGGGCTTCGGCTCCGTCTTGGGTGCTTCGGCCTTGGGCTTCGGCTCCGCCTTGGGGGCTTCGGCCTTGGGCTCGGGCTTCGGCTCCGCCTGGGGCGCCTCTGCCTTGGCCTCGGGCTTCGGCTCCGCCTTGGGGGCTTCGGCCTTGGGCTCGGGCTTCGGCTCCGCCTTGGGCGCCTCGGCCTTGGCTTCTGGCTTCGGCTCGGACTGGGGCGCCTCTGCCTTGGCTTCGGGCTTCGGCTCCGCCTTTGGGGGTTCTGCCTTGGCTTCGGGCTTCGGCTCCGCCTGGGGCGCCTCGGCCTTGGCTTCGGGCATCTGCTGGGCCTGATCCGCGGTCACGGCCTGGGCGGCTTCCGCCTGCAGGCGCTGCTGCTCTTCCAGGGCCTTGGGATTGATGGCGTGCTGGCGGCTGCGGTTGCGCGGATTGTTGCGCGCGCGCTTGGGCTTGCCGTCATCCACCGGCGCATCGGCCCTGGTGTCGGCCGGCTTCCTGCCTTCCTCCTGCTTCTGGGGCTCGGCCGGTTTCTGGGCGGCACGCGGGTCACGCTTGTCGCCACCGTTCTGGCGGCGGCTGTCGTCGCGTCCCTTGGCGGCGTCCTGCTGACGGGGCTGGCGGCCCTCTTCCTGGCGATTGCCGTCCTGACGGCCACGGTTGCGGCCTCCGCGGCTGCCACGATTGTCACGGCTGTCGCCGCCTTCCGCCTTGCCGTCGCCGCGCTCATTCTCCTGGCGCGGCGAGCTGCGCCGTTCGTCGCTGCGTGGGCGGCGCTGACGGCTGTTGCGTCCGCCGCGCTCCTCCTCGCGGGAAACCGGCTTGCGCTCGCCCTTGTCGCTGCCTGCCGATGCGGGCGCGGTTGTCGGCTTCCGGGAGGCGTCGCTGGACGGCGCCTCTTCGCCGCCGAGCAGCTTGGAGAGTCCCTTGACCAGGCGGCCAAGCACGCCGCCCTGGGGCTCCATGGCCACCGGCGGTGTGCTGCGACTCGGGGCGGCGGCCTTGGCGGGGGCCGGAGGCGCCTTCTGCTGCCGCGGGGCCTCTTCCTGTTTCTGCGGCGCTTCCTCCTGCTGCAGCGAGGCGGGCGCGGGCTCGTGGTGAATCACGGTCTTCACCGCCGCCTCCGCACGCTGCACCGGCTTGCCGAAGGAGGCTTCCGGCTCCTTGCCCACCTCGGTGTCGAGGGGGAGCTCGAAGCTCGACTTCTGGCTGCCGTCTTCCTCGACGTGGTCATCGCGCAGGCGCTGGACGTCGTAGTGCGGGGTGTCCATGTCGGGGCTGGGCAGCAGCACGACACGCACATCCTGGCGGCGCTCTATGTCGGCCAGCACCTTGCGCTTCTCGTTGAGCAGGTAGGTCGCCACCGGCACCGGCAGGATGGCGCGGATCTGGGCGCTGCGCTCCTTCATCGCCTCTTCCTCGATGAGGCGCATGATGGAGAGCGAGATGGAGCGCACGTCGCGGATGGTGCCCTGGCCGTTGCAGCGCGGGCAGACCACACCGCTGGTCTCGCCAAGCGACGGGCGCAGGCGCTGGCGCGACATCTCCATCAGGCCGAAGCGCGAGATGCGGCCGATCTGCACCCGGGCGCGGTCGAGTTTGAGGGCGTCGCGCATGCGGTTCTCGACCTCGCGCTGGTTGCGCGCGGGGCTCATGTCGATGAAGTCGATCACCACCAGGCCGCCGATATCGCGCAGGCGCAGCTGGCGAGCGGTCTCGTCGGCCGCCTCCAGGTTGGTCTGCAGGGCGGTCTCCTCGATATCGCTGCCGCGGGTGGCGCGGGCGGAGTTGATATCGATGGAGACCAGCGCCTCGGTATGGTCGATGACGATGGAGCCACCGGAGGGGAGCTTGACCTCACGCTCGTAGGCGGTCTCGATCTGCGACTCGATCTGGAAGCGCGAGAAGAGCGGCACCTCGTCGACGTAGAGCTTGATCTTCTGCTGGTAGGAGGGCATCACCTGGCGGATGAAGGCCAGCGCCTCCTCGTGTACCGCGGGGCTGTCGATCAGCACCTCGCCGATATCCTGGCGCAGGTAGTCGCGCATGGCGCGGATGATGACGTTGGATTCGCGGTAGATCAGGAAGGGGGCGGGGCGCTTGCCGGCCTCGGCGGTGATCGACTCCCACACCTGCACCAGGTAGTCCAGGTCCCACTGCAGCTCCTCGGGGCTGCGGCCGATGCCGGCCGTGCGCACGATCAGGCCCATGCGGTCCGGCACGCTGAGCTGGTTCATCGCCTCCTTGAGCTGGCTGCGCTCCTCACCCTCGATGCGCCGCGAGATGCCGCCGGCCTTGGGGTTGTTGGGCATCAGTACCAGGAAGCGGCCGGCCAGGGAGATGAAGGTGGTCAGGGCGGCGCCCTTGTTGCCACGCTCCTCCTTGTCGACCTGGACGATCACTTCCTGGCCCTCCTTCAGTACCTCCTTGATGCTGGGGCGGCCGTCGGGGTCCTTGACGAAGTACTCGCGGGAGATCTCCTTGAGCGGCAGGAAACCGTGGCGCTCGGCGCCGAAGTCGACGAAGGCGGCTTCGAGGGAGGGTTCTATGCGGGTGATCTTGCCGCGATAGATATTGGCTTTCTTCTGTTCCCGGGCACCGGATTCGATGTCCAGATCGTAGAGGCGTTGACCATCGACCAGCGCGACGCGCAGCTCTTCGGGCTGGGTCGCATTGATGAGCATCCGTTTCATGTTGACTCGCACTATATGGCGCCGGCGAGCGCGACGTGGCGAACCGCTGTGTGCTGCGTGCCTGTGCTCAGCGCATGTCACGGATGCGCAGCTGCGTCCGACCGCGTCGCTCCCGGTGGGGCAGCGCCGCGGCATGAGCCTGTTGAGTACGTGGCGGGGGCAGGACATGTTTCGGTGGGCGTCACCCATCCGGCCCTGCGGTCACCGCCAACACCTGGCATTCATCGATTCGCCTACGCCGGCCTCCGGCACGCTGTTGAACGTGTCCCGTGGCCTGCCGTCGCTCCGTGACTGAGGTAGCGGCGGGGGGATACGGGCGTGGCGCGTTTATCGCTGTATCACTTGTCTCTTGCAACCGGCGGCGGGACGTCTTGGCGTCGTCGCGGCCTGATCTTTTCGCTCCGGCCTGCGTGTCTGTCGGGCAGGCGCCTTGCGGGTGCAATGATGCCCATTGGAGCGACTTGGCAATATAACAGCAAGCGCCATGGGCAGCAATTGGCGCCGCGTGGGGCACAGTGCGTTAGAATGCGCCCTTTCGCAGTTTCTGATCAGTGGAGTCTCGGCATGGCCGAAGGGCGCGACGTACAGTGGGTGGAGGTGACGGAAGGGCAGGATGGCCAGCGGGTCGACAACTTCCTGATGACGCGCATCAAGGGAGCGCCGCGGGCGCTGATCTACCGCATCGTGCGCAAGGGTGAGGTGCGCGTGAACAAGAAGCGCGTCAAGCCGGATACCCGCCTTGCCACGGGCGACCTGGTGCGCATCCCGCCACTGAAGCTGTCGCCTCGCGAGGCGGTGCGCGAGGTGAGTGACAACCTGCGCAACCTGCTGGCCGGCAGTGTGCTGGTGGAGGGGCGTGACTGGCTGGTGATCAACAAGCCCTCGGGGCTGGCCGTTCACGGTGGCAGCGGGGTCAAGATCGGCCTGATCGAGGCGCTGCGCCAGGTGCGCGAGGATCTCGACTTCCTGGAGCTGGTGCACCGGCTGGATCGTGATACCTCGGGCTGCCTACTGCTGGCCAAGTCGCGTCCGGCGCTGCTGGCGCTGAACGCCGCCCTCAAGCAGCAGCAGATGGACAAGCGCTATCTCGCCCTGGTGGCCGGTCGCTGGCCGGCGCGGCGCGACTACGTGGCGGCGCGGCTCGACCGCTATACCCTGGCCAACGGCGAGCGTCGGGTCCGGGTCGACCCGGCCGGGAAGGTCTCGCGCACCCTCTTCACGGTGCGCGAGGCCTTCCCGAGGGCGACCCTGCTGGAGGCCGAGCCGGTCACCGGCCGAACCCACCAGATCCGAGTTCACGCGGCCCATGCGGGGCATCCGCTGCTCGGCGACGACAAGTACGGCAGCCGCGAGAGCCAGGCGATGGCGGCGCGGCTGGGACTCCCGCGGCTCTTCCTGCATGCCGAGTCGCTGGCCTTTCCCGAGCCCACCAGCGGTCGCGAGGTCCGCATCCGGGCGCCGCTTCCCGATGACCTTCAGGTGGTGCTTGCCCGTGCCCGCGAGGCCAGCTGAGGAGTGATGATGCGTTATCGACTGGTGATCTTCGACTGGGATGGCACCCTGATGGACTCCGCGGCGCGGATCGTCGCCTGCATGCAGGCGGCTTCCCGGGATGCCGGCTGGGGTGAGCTCGCACCGGCGAGTATCCGCAATATCATTGGCCTGGGGCTTCCCGAGGCGATCGCCTCCCTGTGCCCGGGCATCGACCCCGACCGCGCCGAGCTGCTGCGTAGCCGCTACGCCTGGCACTTCGTGGAGGGCAACGACACGCCCATGGCCTTCTTCCCCGAGGTGGAGGCGGGTATCGCCGCCCTGCGCGGTCATGATGGCAGGCGCCTGGCGGTGGCCACCGGCAAGAGCCGGCGCGGCCTCGATCGCGTCTTCCAGGAGAGCGGCAGCGGTCACTGGTTCCATGCCAGCCGGACCGCCGACGAGACCCGCTCCAAGCCCCATCCGCTGATGCTCGAGGAACTGCTGGCGGAGCTCTCCGTGCCGCTGGCGGAGGCGGTGATGGTGGGGGATACCGAATATGACCTGGAGATGGCCCGGGCCATCGGCATGGATCGCGTGGCGGTCACCTGGGGCGTGCATGCGCCCGAGCGCCTGGCGGCGAGTCGGCCGGCCTTCACCGCCGAGGCGGTTCCCGAACTGTTCGACTGGCTGCAAGGGAGATAGACGATGTCCGATGAGCGCAATGAGCACGAAGAGGGCCGGGATCCCTGGACCCATGGGCCGGAACTGAGCCGCGACGAGGCCAGGGCGCGTCGCCAGGCGGTCGGCCCGGACGAGGTGTCTGCCGGCGAGGATGCCGAGGCCCTGCGCGAGCGTCAGCGCCTCGAACAGACGGCGATGATGGGGCGCTGGATCGACGGCGTGCTCGCCGAGCAGCGGCGCGCGCGGCGCTGGAAGCTGTTCTTCCGTTTCCTGTTTGCAGCGCTGATCCTGGCCTCGCTGTCGATTACCCTCTATGGCCTGCTGGCTGGGGCACCCTCGGTGGGTGGGACGGAGGGGCCGCACCTCGGAGTGGTCAAGGTGGAGGGCGTGATCGAGGCCGATGGAACCGCCAGTGCACAGCGCATCAATGCCGGCCTGAAACGCGCCTGGGAGGCCGAGCAGAGCCGTGCGGTGGTGCTGCATATCAACAGTCCCGGGGGCAGCCCGGTGCAGTCCCAGCGCATCTTCGACGAGGTGATGCGGCTGCGCGGCGAGGGTGACAAGCCGATCATCGCGGTGATCGAGGATATCGGTGCCAGCGGTGCCTATTATATCGCCGCCGGTGCCGATGAGATCATCGCCGCCCCGGCCAGCCTGGTGGGTTCCATCGGGGTGATCTACGCAAGCTTCGGCTTCAAGGAGGCGATCGACCGCCTGGGCGTGGAGCGCCGCGTCTATACCGCCGGCGACAACAAGGCCTTCCTCGACCCCTTCTCGGAGGTGGCCCCGGAGCAGCGCGAGTTCTGGCAGTCGGTGCTGGACAGCACCCACGACCAGTTCATCGCCGCGGTACGCGAGGGGCGCGGCGAGCGGCTGAGCGATGACGACGCCCTGTTCAGCGGCCTCGTCTGGAGCGGTGAGCAGGCCCTCGAGTTCGGTCTGGTGGACTCCCTGGGTAGCCTCGATACCCTGGCGCGAGAGCGGCTCCCCGAGCCCAGGCTGCGCGACTACACTCCGCGCCTGGATCCCTTCGAGCGTCTGTCGCGGCAGTTTGGCCGGGTGGCCATGGAGTGGCTGGGGGTGCCGCGGGCCGAGTCGCCGGTGCGTTATCAGCTACCTTAAGAGCGCCGAGCTTCAAGCGCCGAACAGGCTGGCGGCACTGATCCGAGCGGCGCCGGGGACAAGTCGTAGAGGGGGTCCTATGCCATGGATGGCATCGGTAGCGCCCAGGGAGGGGTTCACAGCGCCCCCTCAGAGACTTGTCGCCGGAAAAGCCGCGGCTTCAGGCTGCGGGCCCCAGCGGGTCCAGGCCCGCCTCGCGCAGCAGGGCGCAGAGTCGAATCAGCGGCAGGCCGATCAGGGTGTTGGGGTCGTCGCCCTCGAGGCGTTCGAAGAGGGTGACCCCGAGCCCCTCCATGCGGAAGCTGCCGGCGCACTCCAGGGGCTGTTCCCGTTCCACATAGTTCGCGATCTCGTCTTCGCTGAGGGTGCGAAACACCACGTCATAGGTCTCGTGGCAGACCCGGTGGCGGCCGTGGCGGGTATCCACCAGCGCCAGGCCGGTCAGGAAGTGCACCCGGTTGCCCGAGAAGCGTGCCAACTGGGCGCGAGCGGCGGCGAGGTCGGCGGGCTTGCCGAGGACTTCGCCGTCGAACAGCGCCACCTGGTCGGAGCCGATGATCAGGTGCTGTGGCCACTCGTCGGCCAGATGCTGCGCCTTGGTGAGTGCCAGGCGATGCACCAGGCCGCTGGGCGACTCGCCGGGGCGGGGGCTCTCGTCGATGTCGGGGCTCTGCCAGGCATAGGGGAGCCCCAGGCGGTCGAGGAGCTGGCGTCGCCAGCGTGATCCGGAGGCGAGGACGAGGCGTGGCATGTGGGTTCTCCAGGCTGTCGGTAACGCCGCAGGTTAGCACGCTGTCCGGTGCCACGGCGGCTTTGACAGGGGCGGGGCGAGTGCCTATCATTGCGCGCCTATGTTGACCACACGACTCCCTGGCAGGGTCGAGCCCTACAAGCTCGCCGCCCGTGCCGAACACCTGGAAGGGCTGATGGCCCTGGACGCCTTCGAGCGACTGACCGAAGCGGTCGGTCAGCAGCAGGGCGATGTCGAGGTGTGGCTGGATTTCACCATCGACCCCCAGGGCCGCCGCGAGATTCACGGGCGGCTGCACGCCGTGCTGCAGTTGCCCTGTCGGCGCTGCCTGCGCCCCATGGCGCAGGACGTCGAGAGCGAGTTTCTGCTCGGCATGGTCACCAGTGACGCCCTGGCGGCCGAGTTGCCCAGCACCCATGAACCGGTGCTGGTGGAAGACGAACAGCTGAACCTGCTGACGGTGGTCGAGGATGAACTGATCCTCAGCCTTCCCCAGGTGGTTTACCACGACGAGGCCGACTGTGCGGTCTCTCGCGACCAGCTGACCAGCGGGGAGGATGCCGTGGCATCCCGCGAGCCCGCAGCCAGCCCCTTTGACGTGCTCCGGCACCTCAAGGGCAAATCCTGATTCATTACCGATTCACTCTGGAGTGACATCCCATGGCAGTTCAAAAGAACCGCAAGACCCGTTCCAAGCGCGGCATGCGTCGCAGCCACGACGCCCTGAGCGCCCCGGCCCTGTCCCAGGACAAGGAGACCGGTGCCACTCACCTGCGTCACCACGTCTCTCCGGATGGCTTCTACCGTGGTCGCAAGGTCGTCGACGCGTAAGTCGACGACGCGACCTGCGGTGACCCCCGGCCCCTGATCCCCTCATGCGAATCGCCATCGATGCGATGGGGGGAGACCTCGGGCCCCGTGCCACGGTGCGCGGCGCGGCCGGGGCGGCCCTCCAGGATACTCGTCTCGCGCTCCGCCTGTTCGGCCCCCGGGCCCGACTGGAGCGCGAGATCGCCAGCCTGCCGCGGCGTCTCGCCGCGGCGGGTTCGCGTATGGAGGTCGTGGATGCCGCCGGCGAGATCGCCCCGGGGCAGCGCCCCTCCGAGGCGTTGCGCCATGGCGACGACAGCAGCATGGCGCGCATGCTCGACTGCGTGGCCTCGGGGGAGGCCTCTGCCGGCGTCAGCGGAGGGAATACCGGGGCCTTGATGGCCCTGGGGCGGCGGGCCCTGGGCACCGTGGCCGGCATTCCCCGTCCGGCGATCAGCACCGCGATCCCCACGCGCGAACAGGGGCGCTGCTACCTGCTCGACCTGGGCGCCAATGTCGAGGCCTCCGCCGACCGCCTGGTGGACTTCGCCCGCATGGGCGAGGTGATGGCACGCCATGTGGATGGCCTGGCGCGGCCGCGGGTGGCGCTGCTCAACGTCGGCGTCGAGGGCATAAAGGGCACCGCCAGCGTGCGCCAGGCGGACGCCCGGCTGCGCGAGCTGCCGGAGTTCGACTACCGCGGCTACGTCGAAGGCGACGGTATCTTCGCCGGGGCCGCCGACGTGGTGGTGTGCGACGGCTTCGTCGGCAACGCCGTGCTCAAGGCCAGCGAGGGCCTGGCGCGGATGCTGGTGGCGCGGGTCCAGCAGACCTTCGAGGCCCACTGGGGCAGCCGCCTGGTGGGGTTGGCGGCGCGGCCGGCGCTGCGTCGGCTGCGCGCCGAGCTCGACCCGGTGCGCTACAACGGGGCCAGCCTGCTGGGGCTTGCGGGTATCGTGGTGAAGAGCCACGGCGGCGCCGACGCCGAAGGGTTCCGCTATGCCGTGCTGCGCGCCATGCAGGAGGTGGAGCACGACCTCCCGCGGCGACTGGCGCGGGAGCTGGGCGGCGCTCCACGGCATTCTACTTCTCGCGCCGGTGCGACCGGCGGCGATGACAGGCAATAAAAGCAAAGGTGACCAAGATGACTCAACCGCTCGCCCTCGTGTTTCCCGGACAGGGTTCCCAGCAGGTCGGCATGCTGCGGGAGCTGGCGGAGCGCTACAGCGTGGTGGGCACGACCTTCGAGGAAGCCTCGGAGGCCCTCGGTTACAACCTCTGGCAGGTGGTCCAGGAGGGACCCGCCGAGGCGCTCAACGCCACCGCCTGCACCCAGCCGGCGCTGCTCACCGCCAGCGTGGCGATCTGGCGCATCTGGCAGGAGCTCGAGGGGCCGCGCCCCGGTGCCATGGCCGGCCACAGCCTCGGCGAGTACAGCGCCATGGTCTGCGCCGGGGTGATGCCCTTCGCCGAGGGAGTCAGGCTGGTCAAGCTGCGCGGTGAGGCCATGCAGGCCGCGGTGCCGGCGGGGCAGGGCGCCATGGCGGCGATCCTGGGGCTCGACGATGCCGTGGTGGAACAGGCCTGTGCCGAGGCGGCCCAGGGCGATGTGGTCTCGGCGGTGAACTACAATGCCCCGGGGCAGGTGGTGATCGCCGGCAGCAAGGCGGCCGTCGAGCGCGCCATCGCGGCCTGCCAGGAGGCGGGCGCCAAGCGTGCCATGCCGCTGCCGGTATCGGTGCCTTCCCACTGTGCCCTGATGGAGCCAGCTGCCGAGCGCCTGGCCGCCGCGATGGGCGAGGTGACACTCAAGGCACCGCGCTATACCGTGTTCCAGAACGTCGACGCCCAGGCCCATGCCGACATCGATACCCTGCGCACGCGGCTGATCGAACAGCTCTATCGCCCGGTGCGCTGGACCTCGTGTGTCGAGGCCATGAGCCAGCGGGGCGCCGAGGTGTTCATCGAGTGCGGGCCGGGCAAGGTGCTCACCGGCCTGGGCAAGCGAATCGCCCGTGGCAGCAAGGGGCTGGCGGTCAATGATCCCGACAGCCTCGACGCCGCCCTGGAGCTGGCACGCGGTGCGGCCGCAAGCAACGGTTGACCTCTTTCCACCGGATGAAGGCGTAATTCACATGACTAGCGAAACCAGAGTCGCCCTGGTCACCGGGGCCAGCCGCGGCATCGGCCGGGCCATCGCCCACGAGCTGGGCCGCCAGGGGCGCATCGTGATCGGTACCGCGACCAGCGACGCCGGCGCCGAGAAGATCGATGCCGACCTCAAGGCCCAGGGCATCCAGGGTGCCGGTCGGCGCCTCGATGTCACCGACCAGGAGAGCGTCGACGGCCTGGTCAAGGCGATCGGCGAGGAGTTCGGGGCGCCGACCATCCTGGTCAACAATGCCGGGATCACCCGCGACAACCTGCTGATGCGGATGAAGGAGGGGGAGTGGGACGACGTCGTCGACACCAACCTCAAGTCGGTCTATCGCGTCAGCAAGGCCTGCCTGCGCGGCATGACCCGCGCGCGCTTCGGCCGTATCGTCAGCATCAGCTCGGTGGTGGCGAGCATGGGCAACCTGGGGCAGACCAACTATGCTGCCGCCAAGGCGGGCATGGAGGGCTTCACCCGTGCCCTGGCCCGTGAAGTGGCCTCGCGCGCCATCACCGTCAATGCCGTGGCGCCGGGCTTCATCGCCACCGACATGACCGGGGCCCTGCCCGAGGAGCAGCACAAGGCGCTGCTCGCACAGATTCCGCTGGCGCGCCTCGGTCAGCCCGAGGAGATCGCCGCGGCGGTGGGCTTCCTCACCGGCGAGACGGCCAGCTATATCACCGGCGAGATTCTGCATGTCAACGGCGGTATGAACATGCGTTGAGAGGTGCCGGGTCCGGCGGTTGCGCCGGCCCCGGGGGCTCTATACACTACCCCGCAGCTTCCGGCTTGCGGATCTGGAACCCCAAACGGCTGGTCATCTGGACGGCCAATGTGAACGACTGGAGTACGTCATAATGAGCACCATCGAAGAGCGCGTTAAGAAGGTTGTGGCCGAGCGCCTGAACGTCAAGGAAGAGGACATCCAGAACAGCTCCTCCTTCACCGAGGACCTGGGCGCCGACTCCCTGGACACCGTCGAGCTGGTCATGGCGCTCGAGGAGGAGTTCGACACCGAGATTCCCGACGAGGAAGCCGAGAAGATCACCACCGTTCAGGAAGCCATCGACTACGTCAACGCCCACCAGTAAGCCTGGTGGCGGTCGATACCGCTTGCTGATGCTCGGGGCCGTCCTCGCCGGAACGGCCCCTGGAAAGCCGCCCCAAGGGGCGGCTTTTTCGCACCCGAACGGCACGCGTGTGGCTTGTCGGGGCGGCATGTCGCGGGGAGACTCGTTATAATGCGCCGAAACAGGCGGCCCGCTCGGGCCGCAATCATCCTGGACGCCTGGAGGAACGCTGATGACACGTAGACGGGTAGTGGTGACGGGCCTTGGCCTGGTCACGCCGGTGGGGAATAGCGTGGAAGAGAGCT
Source organism: Halomonas sp. SSL-5 (assembly GCF_030708455.1). Lineage (GTDB taxonomy): Bacteria > Pseudomonadota > Gammaproteobacteria > Pseudomonadales > Halomonadaceae > Halomonas. The sequence goes on along the minus strand of NZ_JAUYWF010000004.1, from coordinate 12,082 downwards.
GGCGCAACATCGTGGCCGGCAAGAGCGGCATCGCCCCCATCCAGCACTTCGATGTCAGCGGCTTCAACACGAGCTTCGGCGGTTCGGTGAAGGACTTCGATATCAGTCCCTATCTGAACCCCAAGGAAGCCCGCAAGATGGATCTGTTCATCCAGTACGGCATGGCGGCCGGGGGGCAGGCGATCCAGGATGCCGGTCTCGAGTGCACGGAGGAGAACGCCGGTCGCATCGGGGTGGCCATCGGCTCCGGCATCGGCGGGCTGCCGATGATCGAGCACAACCACAACGCCCTGCTGAAGAGCGGGCCGCGGCGCATCTCGCCGTTCTTCGTGCCCGGTTCGATCATCAACATGATCTCCGGTAATCTGGCGATCCAGCATGGCTTCCGCGGTCCCAATATCGCGATCACCACCGCCTGCACCACCGGCACCCATAACATCGGCTACAGCGCGCGGACCATCGCCTATGGCGACGCCGACGTGATGGTCTGCGGTGGCGCCGAGATGGCCACTACGCCGCTGGGCCTGGGTGGCTTCTCGGCGGCACGGGCGCTGTCTACCCGTAACGATGACCCCCAGGCCGCCAGCCGCCCCTGGGATCGCGACCGCGACGGCTTCGTGCTCTCGGACGGTGCCGGCGTACTGGTGCTGGAGGAGTACGAGCATGCCAAGGCGCGCGGGGCGACCATCTACGCGGAAATGGCCGGTTTCGGCATGAGCGATGACGCCTATCACATGACAGCCCCCCCCGAGGACGGCAGCGGCGCGGCCCTGTCCATGGCCAACGCCGTGCGTGATGCCGGCCTCGACCCGGCGGCGATCGACTATATCAACGCCCACGGTACCTCGACGCCCGCCGGGGATCTCGCCGAGAGCCGCGCCGTCAAGCGCGTGATGGGCGAGTCGGCCAGGTCGGTGGCGGTGAGCTCCACCAAGTCGATGATCGGCCACCTGTTGGGCGCCGCCGGTGCCGTGGAGGCGGTGTTCTCGATACTGGCGATCCGTGACCAGGTCGCGCCGCCCACCATCAACCTGGACAACCCCCAGGAAGGCTGTGACCTCGACTATGTGCCGCATACCGCCCGGGAGATGAAGATCGACGTGGCGCTGTCGAACTCCTTCGGCTTCGGTGGCACCAACGGCACCCTGGTCTTCACCCGGGTCTGAGGAGGGTGAGCCCCGCGTGAGTGAGCAGGCTGCCTGGCCGCTGGACGATCGCGGCGCCGCCTATGGTGATGGCCTCTTCGAGACCATCCTGGTCAGGGGTGGCCGCCCGCTGCTGTGGGACGAGCATCTGGCGCGGTTGGCCCGGGGATGCCATGTTCTGGGCATTCCCATGCCGGCAGAGCATGACCTGGCCGCCCCCCTGGCCGAGGCCGGCCCCGGGCTCGAGGTGCTCAAGCTGACGCTCACCCGGGGCAGCGGCGGGCGCGGCTATCGTCCGCCGGCATCCCCCCGGCCGCGGCTGCGCTGGCAGCTTGCCGACTTTGCTCCCGTCGAGTCGCGCTGGCAGATGGGGGTGCGGGTGCGCCACTGTCGGCTGCGCCTCGCCAGCCAGCCGCTGCTCGCCGGGATCAAGCATCTCAATCGCCTGGAAAACGTGCTGGCGCGGGCCGAGTGGAGCGACGACGGCATTGCCGAGGGGCTGCTCAGCGATGAGGCGGGGCGCCTGATCGAGGCCACCGCCATGAATCTCTTCTGGCAGCGTGCCGGGCGGCTGGAGACCCCGCGTCTCGAGCGCTGCGGGGTGGCGGGCACCCTGCGTGAGGCGTTGATCTCGCGCCTCGATATCCACGAGGTCGAGGCGGGAGACGAGGCGCTGGTGGGTGCCGAGGCGGCGTGGCTGGGCAACTCCGTGCAAGGCGTCTGGCCGGTCGTGCGCCTCGATGATGCGGCAGGTGCCGAGCGCTGCCGCTGGACGCTCGGCGCCGCACATCGCTCCTTCCAGGCCGAGGCCCACGCCCTGCTGGGCTACGCCTGCCCCTGACCCCTATCGACTCACGAGGACTCCGATGCGGCGAGTGCTGATCTTCCTGCTTGTGCTGGCCATGGTGGTTGCGACGGCCCTGTTCGGGGGCTATCGCTACTGGCAGTCGCGCCTGGCGGCCCCCATCGCGATCAGCGAGACGATGCTCTATGAGGTGCCCCGCGGGGCCGGCTACCATCGTGTGGTGGGCGACCTGGCGGCCCAGGGCGTGATCGAGGATGACTGGGCCTTCCGCGCACTGGCGCGCCTCGAGCCCGAGAGCCTGCCGCGGCTGCGCCCCGGAGAGTTCCGGCTGGAGCCCGGCATGAGCGGTCGCGAGCTGCTCGAACTGCTGGGCAGTGATCGTATGGTGACCTATCCACTCACCATCCCCGAGGGCTGGACCTTCCGCCAGATGCGTGATGCCCTGGATGCGGCGCCCAAGCTCGAGCACCGCACCGACGGGCTCGATGCCGAGGAGGTGATGGCGCTGCTCGACCGCGAGGGGGAGCATCCGGAGGGCTGGTTCTTCCCCGACACCTACCTCTATCACAAGGGCAGCAGCGACCTGCAGATCCTCGAACAGGCGCTCACCCGGATGGAAGCGACCCTCGAGGCGGTGTGGGCCGAGCGCGCCGACGACCTGCCGCTGGAGAGCCCCTACGAGGCGCTGATCATGGCCTCGCTGATCGAGCGCGAGACGGGCGCCCCCGAGGAGCGTCGCGAGATCGCCGGGGTCTTCAAGCGTCGCCTGGAGCGCGGCATGCGCCTGCAGACCGACCCCACGGTGATCTATGGCATGGGCGAGCGCTACGCGGGCAACATCACCCGCGCCGACCTGCGCGAGGCGACCCCCTACAACACCTACGTGATCGACGGCATGCCGCCCACGCCGATCGCCCTGCCCGGGCGGGATGCGCTGGAGGCGGCGGTCGACCCGCTGCCCGGCGAGACGCTCTACTTCGTGGCTAAGGGCGACGGCACGCACCACTTCTCGCGCACCCTGCGCGAGCACAACAACGCGGTGAATCGGTATATCCGCAATCGCCAGTAAGGAGAGCCACATGGCCGAGCGCGGACGCTTTATTACCCTGGAAGGAGGCGAGGGGGTGGGCAAGTCCACCAATCTCGCGCGGGTCGTCGGCTGGCTCGAGGCACGCGGCCTGGAGGTCGTGCAGACCCGCGAGCCCGGCGGCACGCCCCGCGCCGAGGCAATCCGCCGCCTGCTGCTCGACCCCGATGAGCCGGAGCCACTGGATGACGACGCCGAGTTGCTGCTGGTGTTCGCCGCCCGCGCCCAGCACCTGGCCCGGGTGATTCGCCCGGCGCTCGCTCGCGGCGCCTGGGTGGTATGCGACCGCTTCACCGATGCCACCTTCGCCTACCAGGGCGGGGGGCGGGGCATCGACGGCGCGCGCATCGCCGAGCTCGAGGCCTTCGTCCAGCAGGGCCTGGCGCCCGACCTGACCCTGCTCCTCGACATGCCCATGACGGCGGCCCAGCGGCGCCTGGATCGGCGCGGCGAGCGGCGTGACCGCTTCGAGCAGGAGCGTGCCGAGTTCTTCGAGGCGGTCCGCCGGGCCTACCTGGCGCGAGCGGCCGATGCGCCGCAGCGTTTCGCCGTCATCGACGCCGCCCAGTCACTGTCGGCGGTCGGCGAGCAGATCGAGGCGGTGCTCGAGGCAAGGATGGCAACATGGCAGAGCTGAACGCGACGCCGATCACCACCCTGGAGCCGCTGCCCTGGCTGGGCGAGCGCTTCGCCGAGCTTGGCCGCCTGGCCGACAGCGGACGTCTGCCCCACGCGCTGTTGATCTCCGGGCCGCGCGGCGTGGGCAAACGCTCGCTGGTGGATGCCCTGGCCGCCCGCACCCTGTGTGCCGAGCCCGGCAGGCTGGCCTGCGGTCACTGCCATGGCTGTCGCATGCTGGCGTCCGGCTATCATCCCGACCTGATGAGCATCGAGCTCGAGGAGGGCAAGCGCCAGATCCGCATCGACGCCATCCGCGAGATCAACCATTTCGTCTCCCAGACCGCCCAGCAGGGCGGCTACCGGGTGATCCTGATCGCACCCGCCGAGGCGCTTAACGTGGCGGCCGCCAACGCGCTGCTCAAGAGCCTCGAGGAGCCCGGCGAGCGGACCCTGTTCCTGCTGCTCTCGGATATTCCCTCCCGGCTGTTGCCGACCATTCGCTCGCGCTGCCAGCACTGGAACCTGGCGACGCCCGCCGCGGCCGACTGCCTGCCCTGGCTGACCGAGCGCCTCGGTGACGCCCAGAAGGCACGCTTCTGGCTGACCGTGGCCGGCGGCATGCCGCTCGAGGCGCTGCGGCTGGCCGACCCCGAGGCCAGGGCCCTGCGCCAGCAGCTGGTCGAGACGTTCGAGGCGCTGGTGCGGGGTGCCGAGCCCGTGGCCGAGGCGGCCCGGCTCGACCGCCAATCCATCGATGCCATCCTGTGGTACGGTATCGCCTGGCTCGAGGACCTGATTCGCCTGGGGCTCTCCGGCGAGAGCGGTGGCTTGTGCAATCCCGACCTGTTGCCGCTCTATCGTCAGGCGGTCAAGAATGCCCGGGTGCGCGACTGGTTCCGCCTGCTCGATTACGCTCGCGAGGAGCGCCGGCTGCTGGCCGCCGGCGGTAATCCCAACCCCCAGCTGGTGCTGGAAGCCTGGTTGGTGCGCTGGTCCGCGCTGCTGCGCTCGTGATGCGGCGCCCGATAACGTTAAGGAGGGGCCCATGGCCGCCCAGAAGGCTCTGTCGCTGAACATCCAGGACGTCCAGACCCTGCTGTCGGCGTATATGCCGGCGCTCGAGCGGGGCGGCATCTTCGTGCCCACTCGCGAGCGCTATGAACTGGGCCAGCAGATCTACCTGCTGCTGACGCTGCCCGGCGAGAGCGAGCGCGTGCCGGTCACCGGCCAGGTGGTGTGGGTCTCGCCGGAGGGTGTCACCGGCCGCCGCATGCCGGGGGTGGGCATCCACTTCAGCGCCGCCGACCAGACCGTGCGTGACCGCATCGAGAACCTGCTCGCCGGGCATCTCGACAAGGGCATGCCGACCTATACGCTCTGAGCCTCGACCGGAGCCATTCACTCTATCGGTACTTCACTGCATGTTCGTTGATTCCCACTGCCATCTCGACCGACTCGACCCCTCCACCCACAACGGCGACCTCGCCGCCACCCTGGAAGCCGCCCGGGCACGCGGGGTCAAGCAGTTCCTGGCCATCGGCGTCACCCTGGATGACGTTCCCGGCGTCGCTGCCATCGCCCGGGAGCATGCTGACGTGGTGATCTCCGCCGGTGTCCACCCCCTGCACCGGGTTGCCGAGGAGCCGACCCTCGAGGCCATCAAGGAGACCGCCGACCGCTACGGCGCGGTGGCCATCGGCGAGTGCGGGCTGGACTATCATTATCTGGAGAAGGCGCCGGACCAGGTGCCCTCCCGGGAGGTCCAGCGCGAGCGCTTCCGCCGCCAGCTGATCGCCGCCAGCGAACTGGAACTGCCGGTGATCATCCATACCCGGGAGGCACGCGACGAGACGCTGGCGCTGATCCGGGAACATACCGATCCCGCTGTCGGCGGCGTGCTGCACTGCTTCACCGAGGACCTCGAGATGGCCCGGGAGGCGGTGCGCCACGGTTTCTATATCTCGCTGTCCGGGATCGTGACCTTCCATAGCGCCAAGGCGCTGCGCGAGGTCGCCAGGCAGGTGCCCCTGGACCGGCTGCTGATCGAGACCGACAGCCCCTACCTGGCGCCGGTGCCCCATCGCGGCAACCCCAACGAGCCGGCCTGGGTGGTGGAGGTGGCCGAATGCATCGCCGCCGAGCGCGGTATCAGCGTGGATGAGGTCGCCATGCAGACCACCGCCAACTTCTATCGACTGTTCCGTGCCGCCGCCCCGGAGGCCTCCGAGGAGATGCGTGGCATCCTGCAGGGCGCCGGACTGGTCAAGTAGGAGGAAGACGATGGACCTGGAACCGCTGGTCGCACGCATCGACCCCGAGGGCGAGATTCCTCCGGTGGGGGACTGGCACCCCGAACACGCCGGCGAGATGGACCTGGTGATCGCCGCCGATGGGCGCTGGATCCACGAGGGCACCGTCATGTCGCGTCCGCGGCTGGTGCGCCTGCTCTCCACCATCCTGCGTCGGGAGGCCGATGGCCGCCATGCGCTAGTCACTCCGGTCGAGAAGCAGCTGATCCAGGTCGAGGACCGCGCCTTCCTGGTGGTCGACGCCGAGCGAGGCGCCGACGGCCTCTGGTGGCTGACCACCAACATGGGCGACCGCCTGGCGCTGGATGCCGATCATCCCTTCACCCTCAGCGAGACGCCCGCCGGCGAGTGCGTGCCCGAGGTCCCGGTGCGCTTCGGCCTGGCCGCGCGCCTCGGTCGCAACGTCTTCTACCGGCTGGTCGAGGAGGCCGTGCCGTTCACCCTGGGTGACGGGCGCGACGCCCTGGGACTCGAGAGCGGAGGCGCCTGGCATCCGCTGGGCCTGGCCGACGGCGAGGCCACGTGCGGCTGACCGATGAACAGCGCGCCGTGGTCGAGCATGGCGCCGGGCACGCGCGTGTCGCCGCGGTGGCGGGATCCGGCAAGACCACCACCATGGTGGCGAGGGTGCTGCACCTGCTCGAACGGGGGGTGGCGCCGCAGCGTATCCTGGTGCTGATGTTCAACCGGTCGGCACGCGAGGACTTCCAGGCGCGCCTGGCGGCCATGGCCCCCGCGGGCCAGCGGCTGCCGGATGTGCGCACCTTCCACTCCTTGGGCCACCGGCTGAGTGGCAGCCTGACCCGCTGGGGGGCGCTGGCGCCCCGCCAGCTGCTCACCGCCGACTGGCAGCTCGAGCGCCTGCTGCGCCAGGCCACCCAGCTCTCCCTGGGGGACCAGGACGCCGAGGCCAGGGAGTCGGCGCTGGATGCCGATCGACTCGAGGCCCTCGCCCACTTCTGTGCCCTGGTGAAGGCCGAGATGCTGCCCGCCGCCGAACTCCACGAGCGGCTGGATTACGGCGAGGAGACCCGCTACTTCCCGGCCGCCTTCGAGCGGGTCGAGGCGCTGCTGGAGCAGCATGGCCTGATGGGCTATGCCGACCTGCTCTATCGCCCCCTGCGCGCGCTGGAAGCGGATGGCGGCCTGCGCGGTCGCATCCAGGGCTACCTCGATCACGTGATCATCGACGAGTATCAGGACATCAACGTCGCCCAGCAGCGGCTGCTGGCGCTGCTCGCCGGCGAGCGTGCCGAGGTGATGGCGGTGGGGGATGCCAACCAGTGCATCTACGAGTGGCGTGGTGCCCATCCGGAGACCATGCTCCAGCGCTTCACCGCCACCTTCGGGGTGGCCGTGGACTATCCGCTCTCCACCACTTTCCGCCACGGTCATGCCCTGGCGCTGGCGGCCAACCACGCCATCGAGGCCAACCGACGTCGCCCCGACCAGCAGTGCCTGGCGGCCCCCGGCAACCCGCTGACCCGGATCGAGGCCGGCCAGGGCAGTCGTGGCCTGCTGGATGGCCTGGCCGCGTGGCAGCGGGAGGGCCGGGCGCTTGCCGAGGCCTGTGTGCTGGTGCGCAGCTGGGCCCTCTCCGTGCCGCTGCAGCTGGCGCTGCTGCGCGAGGGAATCCCCTTTCGCCTGGCGCGGGAGGACCGCTTCGTCTTCCGCCTGCCGCTTGTGCAGGCGCTGGCCGGCTACCTGCGCCTGGCATGTGACCCAGGCCTGCTGCGTGATCCCGCGCATCTCGCGTTGCTGTTCGGTCAGCCGACGCCCTTCGTGGCCCGCGAGCGCCTCGAGGCACTGGCCCGGCAGCTGGCCCAGAGCCAGCGCTGGCCGGGGCCCCATGACCCGCTGCTGGCTCCCTTGAGGCCCCACCAGAAGCGTACCCTCAAGAAGCGCTGGGCGCTGCTCTGTGAATTGCCACGGCTGGCGACCCGCCCCCCGGTCGAGTTGCTCGAGTACGTGGTGGCCGAGGTCGATGCCGAAAAGGTGCTCAAGCGTGCCGCGGCGCGTCGCGACAAGGGCGAGGAGGATGTGCGCCTGCTCGACGTGCTCAAGGAGCAGGCCGGCGAGCTGGGCAACGATACCGAGGCCTTCGTGGAACTGCTCAGCCGCCCGGTGGAGAACCGCGATGATGGCGTGCTGATCAACACCGTGCACGGTGCCAAGGGGCTGGAGTGGCCCCTGGTGGCCCTCGCCGGCGTCAACGAACAGGACTTTCCCCACTACACCCGCGACAACCCGCTGTCGCCGCAGCGGCTCGAGGAGGAGCGCAGGCTCTTCTACGTGGCGATCACCCGGGCCCGGGAGCGGTTGCTGCTGCTGCATGATGGTGGCGACCATCGTCCCAGCCGCTTCCTCGCCGAGAGTGCCTGGGAGGAGTGTGATCGCCTGGCCCGACGACTGGGCGGGGAGGGCGAAGGGGCCATCGAGGTGTCGCGTCCCGCGCTGGTGCGTCACTACCTGGCGAGGCTGGGCCACGAGCTGCCGCTGGTCGACAGCGGCGATGGAGTCGCCGAGGCCAGGCGTGACTACCGCGACTTCGACGTGGGCCAGCGCCTGCGCCATGCTGTGTTCGGTGAAGGCGAGATCGACCTGGTGGAGGGGGATCCGGACAACCCGGTGATCGAGGTGCGCTTTCGCCATGCCGGCCGACGACGGTTGATCGCTCGCCGGGCGCCCATCGAACTGCTCAACGGAGAACGCGCATGAGCCAACCCTTGATCGCCGCCTGGGAGCTGGAGGAGGCCCTGGAGGGGGCACGACCCCCGCGGTTGCTGGACTGCCGGGCCCGCCTGGGGGATCCCGATGCCGGCCACGGCCTGTGGTGGAAGGCCCACCTGCCGGGCAGCCACCACCTCGACCTGGATCGTGACCTGGCGGCGCCGCCGGGGGAGGGCGGGCGTCATCCCCTGCCGCGACAGGAGGCGTTTACCGCGACCCTCCAGCGCCTGGGGGTGAGGCCGGATGTGCCGGTGGTGGTGTACGACGACATGGGCGGGCAGCTGGCCGCCGCACGGGCCTGGTGGATGCTGGCCTGCTGGGCCGGTCACCCCGATGTGCGGGTGCTGGACGGTGGCATCCAGGCCTGGCTGGGACACGGTGGTGAGCTGCGCGAGGGCGATGACGTGGCGCCGCGTCCCGCCGACTGGTCTCCCGCCTATCGCGACGATGCCTGGGTCTCGGCGGAGCAGGTCTTCTCGGGACGCGCCCTCAAGCTGGATGCCCGCAGTCGCGAGCGCTTCAGCGGCCAGGCCGAGCCCATCGACCCGGTAGCCGGCCATGTCCCGGGAGCGATCTGCCGCCCCAGCGCCGAGAACCTGGGCGCCGATGGTCACTTCAAGAGTCCCCCACGACTCGACGAAGAACTGCCCCGGGCCGAGCAGGCCGTGGCCTACTGTGGCTCCGGGGTCACCGCCTGCCACACCATCCTCGCCTATGCGGTGGCCGGCCGGCCGCTGCCGCGCCTCTATCCCGGCTCCTGGAGCGAGTGGATTCGCGACCCGGCGCGTCCGGTGGCGACCGGCGACTGAGCCGGGCTTCGTCCGGAGCTGTCAGCCATACACTTGAAGCTGGAAGAAGAATCGCCCCCATGGTCTTTCCATGGGGGCGATCGTCATTACGCTACTTGCTGGCTTGCAGCTTACATATTGGGGTAGTTCGGCCCGCCGCCGCCCTCCGGCGCCACCCAGGTGATGTTCTGGGCCGGGTCCTTGATATCGCAGGTCTTGCAGTGCACGCAGTTCTGGAAGTTGATCTGGAACTTGGGGTTACCTGCGTCATCCTCGACCACCTCGTAGACCCCGGCCGGGCAGTAGCGGCTTGCCGGCTCGGCGTACTCCGGCAGGTTGTCGCGGATCGGCAGCTCCGGGTCGGCCAGCTTCAGGTGGCAGGGCTGGTCCTCCTCGTGGTTGGTGTTGGAGAGGAACACCGAGGAGGGCTTGTCGAAGGAGAGCTTGCCGTCGGGCCTGGGGTAGTCGATCTTCTCGAATTCGCTGGCCGGCTTCAGTGCGGCATGGTCCGGGGTGGTGTCGTGGACGGTGGGCAGCTTGCCCCGCAACAGCTGGTCGGCGAAATTGTAGGCGCCGCCCATGACGGTGCCGTACTTGTGGATTGCCGGGCCGAAGCTTGAGCTCTCCTTGAGCTCGGCGTAGGCCCAGCTTGATTCCCACTTCTCGGTGAAGGCGGTGAGTTCCTGGCCGCCCTCGTCGCCCCTGGCCACCGCCTCGAACACCGCCTCGGCGGCCACCAGTCCGGACTTCATGGCGGTGTGCAGGCCCTTGATCTTGGCGAAGTTGAGGGTGCCGGCGTCGCAGCCGATCAGCAGGCCCCCGGGGAAGGTCATCTTCGGCAGGCAGTTCAGCCCGCCCTTGGCGATGGCCCGGGCGCCGTAGGCGACCCGCTTGCCGCCCTCGAGGTGCTTGGCCAGCACCGGGTGGTGCTTCATGCGCTGGAACTCGTCGAAGGGCGAGAGCCAGGGATTCTGGTAGGAGAGGTCCATGATCAGCCCCACCACCACCTGCTGGTTGTCGCCGTGGTAGAGGAACCAGCCGCCATGGGTGTGCTTGTCCAGGGGCCAGCCGGAGCCGTGCAGCACCAGGCCGGGCTCGTGCTTCTCGGCGGGCACGTCCCACAGCTCCTTGAGGCCGATGCCGTAGTGCTGGGGGTCCTTGCCCGCGTCGAGGCGATACTCCTCGATCAGGCGCTTGCCGATATGCCCCCGGGCGCCCTCGGCGAACAAGGTGTACTTCGCCCGCAGCTCCATGCCCGGCATATGGCCGTCCTTGGGCTGACCATCGGCGCCCACGCCCATGTCGCCGATCAGGATGCCCTTGACCACGCCCTCCTCGACGATCGCCTCCTGGGCGGCGAAGCCCGGGAAGATCTCCACGCCCAGCCCCTCGGCCTGCTCGGCCAGCCAGCGGCACAGGTTGCCGGCGCTGATCACGTAGCGCGTGATCTCGCCACCGGTGTTGTGCATGGAGGGGGGCACCAGGGCGTTGGGCAGCTTCTGGCCCTTCTCGGCGTCCTTGAGCAGGTAGACCTCGTCGCGGCTGGCCGGGGTGGTCAGCGGTGCGCCACGCTCCTCCCAGTCGGGAAACAGCTCCTGCAGGGCGCGGGGCTCGAAGATGGCGCCGGAGAGGATATGGGCGCCGACCTCGGAGCCCTTCTCCACCACGCACACGGAAAGCTCCTGTTGCGCCTCGCTCGCCTGCTGCATCAGCCGGCACGCCGAGGCCAGCCCGGAAGGGCCCGCGCCGACGATGACGACATCGAATTCCATGGATTCGCGTTCGACTTGTTCTTCCATCTGTTCTCTCCTGGCTGCCCGAATCGACGGTGATGTGCCTGCCACCAACGTCGAACCAATTTAAAACGGTCGTTTGCTTCTAGCCTATCCCCATGATAGGCATAATAGGTCAATGAGGTCACCCCTGCGATCGCCCAATGCCGGTGTCATGCCGGTCGGGGATTCGGAGAGGGGGCCAATATTGGGATTGTTGCCGTGCGCAAGGGTATGGCACATTGGAAGAGTTTTTTCGATGCGGCGCCTATCAAACGCTCGCATGAAACATATAAGAGCATGCCACGCCGTTCTATGCGGCCTGTTTCAGGTAGGTGCGAAGTGCAGTTCCGCACCATTGGATTTGTGATGGTTCAACTCCCGAGAACCAAGCGAGGAAATCATGAAAGTACTCGTCGCGGTCAAACGCGTCATCGACTACAACGTCAAGATCCGCGTCAAGCCGGATAACTCCGACGTCGACCTCACCAACGTCAAGATGGCCATGAACCCCTTCTGCGAGATCGCCGTGGAAGAGGCGGTGCGCCTGAAGGAAAAGGGCGTGGCCACCGAGGTGGTCGCCGTGACCGTCGGCCCCAAGGCCGCCCAGGAGCAGCTGCGTACCGCCCTGGCGCTGGGCGCCGACCGCGCCATCCACGTCGAGACCGACGAACGCGTCGAGTCGCTGGGCGCGGCCAAGGCCCTGGCCAAGCTGGTGGAAGAGGAGCAGCCGGGCCTGGTGATCCTCGGCAAGCAGGCCATCGACACCGACAACAACCAGACCGGCCAGATGCTCGCCGCCCTGACCGGCCTGCCCCAGGGCAC
>NZ_JAUYWF010000003.1 GCF_030708455.1 Halomonas sp. SSL-5 | reverse complement strand
TCAATGACATGATCACCGAGCCATCGGCAAGCGCCCACATGAATTACCTGATCGATTGTTAAAGAGCGGCTTCGAACTCTGTCGAGTGAAGCGTCTCGCTTGCTGTCGGCCGGAGCGAACTCCGTGTCGCCAGCACCCTGCGAGGAAGGCGTATTCTACCGTTTCGCTCGGCGGTGTCAAGCAGTGTCTGGCGAAGCGTGCTTGCCGTGACTGCTGACCGCCCCACCTCACCGAGATGGCTGCGAAAGCGTGGCACATATTCTACCGAACATGCCGTGATTGTCAATCGGAATGTTTCGAAGCGATTCGACCCGCTTCAAAAATATTCCATGCAGAACAATCACTTCTGCCACTTCCACCGCCTGCAACGTTTGCCCGTCGCCGGCAGGGGATGCGTACTTTACGGCTTTCCCCGCAGGCGTGCAAGCCCTTGCAGAGAAAAATGTAGTCCAATGACAGGAATCGCGCCACGCTCCCTTCCGAAGGCATGACGCCTTCCCCGGCTTCAGATCACCAGAAGATCCATGAAGCGATGGACCGGGGTCGCCTGCAGGCGCTGCTGGTCCTGGCAAAGCACCAGTATCTTCTCGCTGCGCGAACGCGGGAATCGCGTCTCGAGGTTGCGCCGAAACTTGGCTTCAAGCACCGGGATACCCTCCCCACGACGCCGGCGATGGCCGATGGGATACTCCACGGCGACCCGGTCGGTGGCGGTGCCATCGGTGAAGAAGACCTGGATGGCGTTGGCGATGGAGCGCTTCTCGGGATCCAGGTAGTCGCGGGTATAGCGGGGCTCCTCTACCACCTCCATCTTGCTGCGCAACGTATCGATCTCGGGGTGCGCGGCATGAAAGTCATCCTCGTAGTGTTCGGCGGTCAGCTCCCCCAGCAGCAAGGGCACCGCGATCATGTACTGCAGGCAGTGGTCACGATCCGCCGGGTTGGCCAGGCCACCCTCCTTGGAAATGATGCGGATCGCCGACTCGTGGGTGGTGATGACGATGCGCTCGATCTCGTCGAAGCGCCCCTTCACCTCGGGATGCAGGGTCACCGCCGCCTCACAGGCGGTCTGGGCGTGGAACTCCGCCGGGAAGGAGAGCTTGAAGAGGATGTTCTCCATCACATAGCTGCCGAAGTCCCGCTGGAAGCTGAACCGCCTCTCGGACTCGGGCTTGAGCTGCTGATCCTTGTTGGTCTTGGTGAACAGCACGTCATAGAAACCCCATTGGGGGGCGCTGAGAGCACCGGGAACGCCCATTTCACCACGCAGGGCGATATCGGCCAGGCGCACTGCCCGGGAGGTGGCGTCCCCCGCCGCCCAGCTCTTGCGTGAACCAGCGTTTGGCGCATGACGATAGGTGCGCAGGCTCTGGCCATCGACCCAGGCGTGGGAGAGCGCCGAGAGCAGCTGCTCGCGATCGGCGCCCATCAACTTGGCCACCACCGCGGTCGAGGCCACCTTGACCAGCACCACATGGTCGAGCCCCACGCGGTTGAAGGAGTTCTCCAGCGCCAGCACCCCCTGGATCTCGTGGGCCATGATCATCGCCTCGAGGACGTCACGCATCGTAAGCGGCGCTTCCCCCTGGGCCACCCGCTTCTGGGCGAGGTGATCGGCCACGGCGAGGATGGCGCCAAGGTTGTCCGAGGGGTGCCCCCACTCCGCCGCCAGCCAGGTGTCGTTATAGTCGAGCCAGCGCACGATGGCACCGATGTCCCAGGCCGCCTTGACCGGGTCCAGCCGGAAGGAGGTGCCCGGCACCCTGGCGCCATGGGGCACCACGGTGCCCTCCACCAGGGGCCCCAGGTGCTTGGTGCACTCGGGGAAGCGCAGCGCCAGCAGGCCGCAGCCCAGGGTATCCATCAGGCAGAGTCTGGCGGTATCCCAGGCCTCGTCGCTCGCGATCTCGAAGCCGAGCACATAGTCGGCGATCTTCTGCAGCTCGGCGTCATAGTCCGGCCGCACATTGGCTTCCACGGTACTCATCTCGACCTCCTTCGGCATCTGCTGTGGCTACCCCCACTATAGAAGACGCCCCGGGCCTTTCGACCCGAGGCGGCTTTCCAGCGCATGACGTGGGCTCAGACGCTGTCGCCGGGGATGCGGACGAAGCCTTCCATCAGCACCCGGGCGCTGCGGCTCATCACCGCCTCGTCGATCACCCAGCGACCCTCCACCAGGCTCGCCTCGGCGCCCACACGGAGCGATCCGGAGGGATGCCCGAAGGTGACGGCATTGCGCTTGCCGCCGCCGGCGGCCAGGTTGACCAGGGTGCCCTCGATGGCCGCGGCGGAGGCGATGGCCACCGCCGCGGTGCCCATCATGGCGTGGTGCAGCTTGCCCATGGAGAGCGCCCGTACCAGCAGGTCGATCGACTCGGCCTCGACCGCCTTGCCGCTGGAAGAGGTGTAGCTCGCCGGCGGCGCCACGAAAGCCACCTTGGGTGTATGCTGGCGGTCCGCCGCCTCGGCCAAGTCCTTGATCAGCCCCATCCTCAACGCCCCGTGGGCGCGGATCGTCTCGAAGCGCTCGAGGGCCTGGGCGTCGCCGTTGATCGCCTCCTGTAGCTCGGTACCGGTATAGCCGAGTTCGGCGGCATTCAGGAAGACGGTGGGAATGCCGGCGTTGATCAGGGTCGCCTTGAGGGTACCGACGCCCGGCACTTCCAGGTCATCCACCAGGTTGCCAGTGGGGAAGATGGCGCCCTCGCCGTCCGCCGGGTCCTTGAAGGCCACCGGCACCTCGGCGGCCGGGAAGGTCACCCCGTCCAGCTCGAAGTCGCCGGTCTCCTGCACCTCGCCATTCGTGATCGGCACCCGGGAGACGATGGTCTTGCCGATGTTCACCTGCCAGATGCGCACCTCGACCTCGCCGTTCTCCGGGATGCGCGCCGGATCCACCAGGCCGTTGCTGATGGCGAAGGGCCCCACCGCCGCCGATAGGTTGCCGCAGTTGCCGCTCCAGTCGACGAAGGCCTTGTCGATGGCGACCTGGCCGAACAGGTAGTCCACGTCGTGGTCGGGGCTCTCGCTCCGACTCAGGATCACCGTCTTGCTGGTGCTGGAGGTGGCCCCGCCCATGCCGTCGATCTGCTTCTGGTAGGGGTCGGGGCTGCCGATCACCCGCATAAGCAGGCGGTCCCGGGCCTCGCCCGGCACCTGCGTAGCCTCAGGCAAGTCGGTCAGCTTGAAGAAGACGCCCTTGCTGGTCCCGCCACGCATATAGGTGGCGGGAATGCGAATCTGGGGAAGGTATGCCATGAGGGATGACTCCAGAGGAAAAGCTGCCGCACCCGAAGACGCGGCAGAAAAATGAGGAAGCTGCCTAGAGCGAGAAGCGCCGGGGACAGGCCAGAGAGGGGGTCCTACGCCAGGGACGGCGTCGGTAGCGCCCAAGGAAGGGTTCACAGCGCCCCCTCGTAGGCCTGTCGCCGGAGAAGCTTCGAGCTGCCTACAAGACGGCGGGGCCGTGACCCCGTCGCTCGGCGTCAGCTGACCGCCTCGACCTCGGATTCCAGGAAATCCTTGGCGAAGCGCTGCAGCACGCCCCCGGCGGAGTAGACGGTGACCTCCTCGGCGGTATCCAGGCGGCAGGTCACCGGCACGCGATCGACCTCACCGGTCTTGCGGTGGATGACAAGCTCCAGGGTCGCCCCCGGCTCGGGCGTGCCTTCCACGTCATAGGTCTCGGTGCCGTCGAGCTGCAGGGTGTGGCGGGTGGTGCCTTCCCGGAACTGCAGGGGCATCACGCCCATGCCGATCAGGTTGGTGCGATGGATGCGCTCGAAGCCTTCGGCCACGATCGCCTCGACCCCGGCCAGTGCCACGCCCTTGGCCGCCCAGTCGCGGGAGGAGCCCTGGCCGTAGTCGGCGCCGGCGATGACGATCAGCGGTTGCTTGCGTTCCATGTAGGTCTCGATGGCCTCCCACATGCGGGTCACCTCGCCTTCCGGCTCGATGCGTGCCAGCGAGCCCTGCACTACCTCGCCGCTCTCGTCCCGCACCATCTCGTTGAACAGCTTGGGGTTGGCCAGGGTGGCCCGCAGGGCGGTGAGGTGGTCGCCGCGGTGGGTCGCGTAGGAATTGAAGTCCTCCTCCGGCAGGCCCATCTTGTGCAGGTACTCCCCCGCCGCGCTGTCCATCATGATCGCGTTGGACGGCGACAGGTGGTCGGTGGTGATGTTGTCCGGCAGGATCGCCAGCGGCCGCATGCCCTTGAGCGCACGCACCGCCGCCATGTTGCCTTCCCAGTAGGGCGGGCGACGGATATAGGTGCTCTGGGGGCGCCAGTCGTAGAGCGGGCTCTCGGCCTTCTCGAAGGCGTCCAGGTCGAACATCGGGATATAGACCTGCTTGAACTGCTCCGGCTTGACGAACTCGCCGACGATGGCATCGATCTCCTCGTCGGAGGGCCACAGGTCCTTGAGCGTCACCGGGTTGCCGTTCTGGTCGGTACCCAGCACGTCCTTCTCGATGTCGAAGCGCACCGTACCGGCGATGGCGTAGGCCACCACCAGCGCCGGCGAGGCCAGGAAGGCCTGCTTGGCATAGGGGTGGATGCGGCCATCGAAGTTGCGATTGCCGGAGAGCACCGCGGTAGCGTAGAGATCACGGTCGATGATCTCCTGCTGGATCTTCGGGTCCAGGGCGCCGGACATCCCGTTACAGGTGGTGCAGGCATAGGCGACGATGCCGAAGCCAAGCTTCTCAAGCTCGGCGAGCAGGCCCGCCTCCTCCAGATAGAGGCGCGCCACCTTCGAGCCTGGAGCGAAGGAGGACTTCACCCAGGGCTTGCGAATCAGGCCCAGCTCGTTGGCCTTCTTGGCCAGCAGCGCGGCGCCCACCACGTTGCGCGGGTTGGAGGTGTTGGTGCAACTGGTAATGGCGGCGATGATCACCGCGCCATCGGGCATATGACCCGCCTTCTCCTCCGCCTGGGCCTTGGCGCTGTCGTTGTATGAGGGTACGGCGATGCCGCGCTCGGCGAGGGCGCTGGTGGGCAGACGACGGTGCGGGTTGGAGGGGCCCGCCAGGTTGCGCTCCACGCTGGACAGGTCGAAGGTCAGCACGCGCTCATACTGGGCGCCGGACAGGCTGTCGGCCCACAGGCCCGTCTGCTTGGCGTAGGTCTCGACCAGCTCGACCTGCTCCGGCTCGCGGCCGGTCAGCGTCAGGTAGTCGAGGGTCTGCTCATCGATATAGAACATCGCCGCCGAGGCGCCGTACTCCGGGGTCATGTTGGAGATGGTGGCGCGGTCGCCGATGGTCAGGCTCTTGGCCCCCTCGCCGAAGAACTCCAGATAGGCCCCCACCACGCGCTCCTTGCGCAGGAACTCGGTGATCGCCAGCACGATATCGGTGGCGGTGATGCCGGGCTTGTGCTTGCCGGTCAGCTCCACGCCGACGATATCGGGCAGGCGCATCATGGAGGGCCGGCCCAGCATCACGGTCTCGGCCTCGAGGCCGCCGACGCCGATGGCGATCACGCCCAGGCAGTCGATATGCGGGGTGTGGCTATCGGTGCCCACGCAGGTGTCGGGAAAGGCGACGCCGTCGCGCGCCTGTACCACCGGCGACATCTTCTCCAGATTGATCTGGTGCATGATGCCGTTGCCGGCGGGGATCACGTCGACGTTCTCGAAGGCGGTCTTGGTCCACTCGATGAAGTGGAAGCGATCCTCATTGCGACGATCCTCGATGGCGCGGTTCCTGTCGAAGGCATCCTTCTCGAAGCCGGCGTGCTCCACGGCCAGGGAGTGGTCGACGATCAGCTGGGTCGGCACCACCGGGTTGACCTTGGCGGGGTCGCCGCCCTGCTCGGCGATGGCATCGCGCAGGCCGGCCAGGTCGACCAGTGCGGTCTGGCCGAGGATGTCGTGGCAGACCACCCGGGCCGGGTACCAGGGGAAGTCCAGGTCACGGCGGCGCTCGATCAGCTGCTTGAGCGCATCGGTGAGCAGCTCGGACTCACAGCGACGCACCAGCTGCTCGGCCAGCACCCGGGAGGTGTAGGGAAGGGTGTCATAGGCACCGGGCTGGATCTCCTCGACGGCCGCACGCGCGTCGAAGTAGTCCAGCTCGGTGCCGGGAAGCGGTTTGCGATAGTCGGTATTCATGGCGTGAGGGGTCTCTTGCAGGCGTCGGGGCGAAGGGGAGGCAGGCCGGACGGCCCGGGCGGGCCGTCCGGGCGATCGATCAGTCGCGCTGTTCGATCGGCACCCACTCGCTCTTCTCCGGGCCGATATAGTCGGCGCTCGGGCGGATGATGCGGTTGTTGGCGCGCTGCTCGAAGACATGGGCACACCAGCCGGTGACCCGCGAACAGACGAAGATCGGGGTGAACAGCTTGGTGGGAATGTCCATGAAGTGGTAGGCGCTGGCGTGGAAGAAGTCGGCGTTGCAGAACAGCTTCTTCTCGCGCCACATCACCGCCTCGACGCGCTCGGAGACCGGGTAGAGGACGCTGTCGCCCACGTCCTCGGCCAGCTTCTTCGACCACTCCTTGATGATCGCGTTGCGCGGGTCGGACTCGCGATAGATCGCGTGGCCGAAGCCCATGATCTTGTCCTTGCGCTCGAGCATGCCGAGGATCTTGCTCTCGGCCTCGTCGGCGGACGTCCAGTCCTCGATCATCTCCATGGCCGCCTCGTTGGCACCACCATGCAGCGGGCCGCGCAGGGAGCCGATGGCGCCGGTCACACAGGAGTGCATGTCGGAGAGGGTGGAGGCGCAGACGCGGGCGGTGAAGGTCGAGGCATTGAACTCGTGCTCGGCGTAGAGGATCAGCGAGACGTTCATCACCCGGGCGTGCAGCTCGGAGGCCGGCTCACCGCGCAGCATGTGCAGGAAGTGGCCACCCACGGACTCGTCGTCGGTCTCGGTCTCGATGCGCACGCCGTCGTGGCTGAAGCGGTACCAGTAGCAGATGATCGACGGCAGCACGGCCAACAGACGGTCGGAGACGTCCTGCTGCTCGTCGAAGCTCTGCTCGGTCTCCAGGTTACCCAGCATGGAGGCGCCGGTGCGCATCACGTCCATGGGGTGAGCATCCTTCGGGATCTGCTCGAGCACGGTGCGGAGTTCGGCGGGCAGGCCGCGCAGGCCCTTGAGCTTGGTGATGTAGGCGTCGAGCTCGGCCTGGTTGGGCAGCTTGCCCTTGAGCAGCAGGTAGGCCACTTCCTCGAACTTCGCCTTCTCCGCCAGCTCCTTGATGTCGAAGCCGCGGTAGGTCAGGCCCGAGCCGGTCTTGCCGACGGTGCACAGGGCGGTGGTGCCGGCGCTCTGGCCGCGCAGGCCTGCGCCACTAACGGGTTTATCAGCCATGTTGTCTCTCCTCTTGAATGGTGTTTCCGGCGTGGGGCGCGTCTCAGGCGTCGCTGCCCTTCTCGACGAAGAGGGCATCGAGCTTCTGCTCGAAGCTGTGGTAGTTGAGGAAGTCGTAGAGCTCGTCGCGGGTCTGCATCATGTCGACCACGTCACGCTGGTGGCCGTTGTCGTGAATGCTCTGGTAGACCTTGAGCGCCGCCGCGTTCATGGCGCGGAAGGCAGACAGCGGATAGAGCACCATGCGGCAGCCCACCTCGGCCAGCTCCTGCTGGGAGAACAGCGGCGTGGCACCAAACTCGGTGATGTTGGCGAGGATCGGCGCATCGACGCGCTCGCAGAAGGCGCGATAGTCGTCGAGGGTGTGCACCGCCTCGGCGAAGATGGCGTCGGCACCCGCCTCGATGCAGGCCTGGGAGCGCTCGATGGCGGCATCCAGACCGTCCTTCTGGAAGGCGTCGGTGCGCGCGATCAGGTAGAAGTCCGGATCGAGACGTGCATCGGCGGCGGCCTTGACGCGGTCGACCATCTCCTGCCTGGAGACGATCTCCTTGTTGGGGCGGTGGCCACAGCGCTTCTGGGCGACCTGGTCCTCGAGGTGCACGGCGGCCACGCCGGCACGCTGCATCTCCT
Source organism: Halomonas sp. SSL-5 (assembly GCF_030708455.1). Taxonomy (GTDB): domain Bacteria; phylum Pseudomonadota; class Gammaproteobacteria; order Pseudomonadales; family Halomonadaceae; genus Halomonas. Next base: position 353,467 of record NZ_JAUYWF010000003.1, on the reverse strand, counting down.
TGACGGTACGCGCGATGTTGAAGGCCCCACCCCAGCCGGTATCGATATCCACCAGCAGCGGCAGGTCGGTGGCGCCACAGATGCGATGGGCATCCTCGACCACGTCGTTCATGGTGGTCATGCCCAGGTCCGGCAGGCCGAAGGAGGCGTTGGCCACGCCACCGCCGGAGAGGTAGATGGCCTGGTGACCGACGCGCTCGGCCATCATGGCGGTATAGGCGTTGATGGTGCCGACGATGGAGAGCGGGCGATTGGCCTCGAGGGCGGCGCGGAAGCGGGCGCCGGGAGTCTGCTGGGTCATGGTGTTTCTCCTGGTGGTATCCGGTAAGGGGTCAGGCAGTGGTGTCTTCCAGCTCCCTGAGGGAAGCGGCGTAACGATCGACGACATTGGCCCGGGAGGCGCTGACGTGACGACGCATCAGCAGCTCGGCGAGCTCGGCGTCGCCGGCCTCGATGGCATCGACGATGCGGTGGTGCTCGACGAAGGCACGCTGGGGACGAGAGCCACTGGCGCTGAACTGGGTGCGGTAGAGCCGCACCAGGTAGTAGAGGTCATCGCAGAGCATGGTCACCAGCATGCGGTTGTGGCTGCCCTGGACGATGCGATAGTGGAAATCCAGGTCACCCTCGCGCTGGAAGTAGGCCTCGCCCTTCTTGAGGTCGGCCTGGCGCTCATGCATCGAGAGCACCTCACGCAGCCCGGCGATCTCCTCGGCGGTCATGTGCTCGGCCGCCAGGCGGGCGGCCATGCTCTCCAGGGCCTCACGCACATCGAACAGCTCGAGCAACTCCTTCATCGAGAGCTTCACCACCCGGGCGCCGACGTGGGGCACCCGCTCGATCAGGCGGTGCGCCTCCAGGCGGCGCATCGCCTCGCGCAGCGGCCCACGGGAGATGCCATAGGTCCGTGACAGGCCGGGCTCGGTGATCTTGCTGCCCGGTGCGATCTCGCCGCGTACGATGGCATCCTGCAGCTGCTGGAAGACCCGCTCGGCGAGGGTGCGCACCTCGGGGGTGGATGTTTCGACTTCGGCTGGCTTCATGGTGATTGTCGACAATTATGGAATGGGGGAAGAGTAGCCATTGCCCGTGCTCGGGTCAATATGGCGTCACGACCGAACGATACGTCTTTGGTTGTAGACAACCCGACCTCCTCGGCCGGGGATGTCGACAATGTCGAGCGGCAACGCCGGGGCCACCAGGGCGCATCGACGAGGACAGCGACGCTCGCGGCGCCTAGAATGGGCGCCCCAAACCAGCCAAGGCCAACCGCAGGCCCGTCGATGACCGCACCACTCCAGATCACGCCGCACCCCTACCGACCCACCCCACTCCCCGCCTTCGCGCGCCTGCGTGGCAGGCCTGGCGCCGTGTTGCTGGACAGTGGCCGCCCGGAGGCGCCAGGGGGGCGCTATGACATCCTGTCCAGCGACCCGCTGGCGGTGCTGGAGGTGGATGCGTCGGGCCGCATCGACGGCGTGCCGGCGCTGGCAGGCCTTGGGCCCTTCGCCGCCCAACGGGCGCTGCTCGAGCGCCTGCCCCGGCCGGCCGTCGACAGCGAACTGCCCTTCCTGGGCGGGCTGATCGGCTACTGGAGCTACGACCTCGGCTACCTGCTGGAGCCGGTGGGCGAGCGGGCACGCCCGGCCGTGACACTGCCGGCCAGCCGGGTGGGGCTCTACGACTGGGCGCTGATTCAGGACCACCAGCGCGGCGAGGCCTGGCTGGTGGCCACCGCGGAGCGCCGCCGCCAGGTACTCGAGTGGCTGAGCGTCGCCCCCGCTGCCGAGACCGCCTGCCGGCCGACGGCACCTTTTACCGCCGAGCTCGACCGCGACGCCTACCTGGCACGCTTCGCGACGGTGCAGCGCTATATCCGTGCCGGCGACTGCTACCAGGTCAACCTGGCCCAGCGCTTCAGCGCGCCCTACCGGGGTGACTTGTGGCACGCCTACCGGCGCCTGCGCCAGGCGACCCCGACGCCCTTCGCCGGCTTCATGGCCTGGCCCGGCAGAAAGGGTGAGCAGGCGATCCTCTCGCTGTCGCCGGAGCGCTTCCTGGAGTGCCGCGACGGCCAGGTGGAGACCCGTCCTATCAAGGGCACCCGCCCGCGGGGCGACACCCCCGAGCGCGATGCCCAGCTGGCCGCCGAACTCGAGGGCAGCCTCAAGGATCGCGCCGAGAACGTGATGATCGTCGACCTGCTGCGCAACGACCTGGGGCGCAGCTGCCGCCCCGGCACGGTGCGGGTGCCGCAGCTGTGCGGCCTGGAGAGCTATGCCAACGTCCACCACCTGGTCAGCGTGGTCACCGGCACGCTCGCCGCCGGGCGCACCCCCCTGGAGCTGCTGGCGGCGGCCTTCCCCGGTGGTTCCATCACGGGGGCGCCCAAGGTGCGCGCCATGCAGATCATCGATGAGCTGGAGCCCAGCCGACGCAGCGTCTACTGCGGCAGCCTCGGCTATGTGGATACGCGCGGGCACATGGACACCTCCATCGCCATCCGCACCGCGGTGGCGGACGGCGGCCGCCTCCACCTGTGGGGCGGCGGCGGCCTGGTGGCCGACTCGGAGGGCGAGGCGGAGTACCAGGAGACATGGGACAAGATCCGCCACCTGATGTCGGCGCTCTCGGAGCCATGAAAAGGAATAAGAAAAACATCGCTTATTCCTTTTGAGTAATAACAACGCAAGAAATCGGTATTGGGCGCGTGCACCGCGGCTCGGCTAGGGTAGGCGGCATACGCATCAGGAGACGCCCCATGACTGAGACGCTCGATATCATCAACCGCGACCTCGGCCAGGACCCGGAAGCGCTGATCCGCTGGGCCCTGAACCAGGGCAGCCAGCCGATCTGCACCACCAACTTCCGCCCCTTCGAGGCGGTCATCCTGCACATGGTGTCCTCCCAGCGGCCGGATATCCCGGTGGTGTGGATGGACCACGGCTACAACACCGAGGCCACCTACCGCTTCGCCGACGCTCTGGTGCGCCGCCTCGACCTCAACCTGATCAGCTACCTGCCGCGGCGCACCCGCGCTCACCGCGAGGCACTGGAGGGCCCCTTCCCCGGCATCGATGACCCGCACCACGACGCCTTTACCCAGGAGGTGAAGATCGAGCCCTTCGAGCGAGCCCTCGGCGAGATGGCGCCTGACGTCTGGTTCACCGCCCTGCGCGCCGAGGACACCCCCGAACGCTCGCGCATGGCCCCGGCCAGCCGCAACGCCGACGGGCTGCTCAAGGTGGCACCGCTGCTGCACTGGACGGCGAAGGACCTGCACGCCTACCTCCAGCGCCACGACCTGCCCAACGAGTTCGACTACTTCGACCCCACCAAGGTCGAGGCCAAGCGCGAGTGCGGCCTGCACCTGCAGCACTGAGCCCGCCGAAGACAAGCTGGCCGCCCGGCATGCCGGGCGGCCGTCCTCATGTCTGAACGCCGCCGCCGCGGGGCCGCCGCCCTCGAGGCGCGGCAACCGCCGCCTAGCGCAGCGGCAGCTCGATCCCCTCGAACAGCGCCCGCTCGTGGCGCGGCCCGGCGGCCAGGGCGGCATCCACCAGGTCACGCTCCAGATGGGGCGCGAACCCCTCGAGGAAGTCGTACATATAGCCGCGCATGAAGGTGCCGCGACGAATGCCGATCTTGGTGGTGGAACTCGCGAACAGGTGGCCGGCATCCAGCGCCACCAGGTCGGTGTCCTGCTCCGGGTCCACCGCCATATGGGCGACGATGCCCACGCCCAGCCCCAGACGCACATAGGTCTTGATCACATCCGCATCGGCGGCGGTCAGCACCACGTTGGGGGTCAGACCCTTGTCACGGAAGGCATCGTCGAGCTGGGAGCGGCCGGTGAAACCGAACACGTAGGTGACCAGCGGATGTCGCGCGATGGCCTCTAGGGTCAGCTCGCCCTCCCGGGTCAGCGGATGCCCCTGGGGCACCAGGATGCAGCGGTTCCAGCGATAGCAGGGCAGCAGCACCAGGTCGTTGAACAGCTCCAGGGACTCGGTGGCGATGGCGAAGTCGGCCTGGCCATCGCTGACCATCTGGGCGATCTGCTTGGGGGTGCCCTGCTGCATGTGCAGGGCCACGTCGGGATACTGGCGGGTAAACTCGCGAATCACCGGCGGCAGGGCGTAGCGCGCCTGGGTGTGGGTCGTGGCCACCGACAGGCTGCCGCGGCGTTCATCGCTGAACTCCTGAGCGACCTCCTTGATGTTGTCGGTCAGCCGCAGCACCTCGCCGGCCAGCTCGACGATCGCCTGCCCCGCCGGAGTGACCCGGGTCAGGTGCTTGCCGCTGCGGGCGAAGATCTCGACCCCCAGCTCATCCTCGAGCAGGCGGATCTGCTTGGAGATCCCGGGCTGCGAGGTGAACAGGCTCTGGGCGGTGGCCGAGACATTGAGATTGTGGCGAGTGACTTCCCAGACGTAGCGCAACTGCTGCAGTTTCATGGCGACTCTCCCATGCCGCTCCATCCGGCTGGAGGGCGTCGAAGCGATGGAAAACGGAATAATAAACAGACTGTTAATTCATTAATAGCATATAACGCCCGGTATCGCACGCGGCGCCGATACGCATTTCCGATTTGCCAGCACTCCGGTCGACCGCTAACATCGTCCGACCGGACAGGCGACCCGCAGGCGTCGCCTGCCAATCCGATCCGCTCGATGCAGCGCAACGCAACTGGAGAACCCCATGGCCAATAACGTCGATGTCACCAACGCCAACTTCGAGCAGGAAGTCCTCAAGGCCGAAACGCCGGTGCTGCTCAAGTTCTGGGCACCCTGGTGCGGTCCCTGCAAGGTGATGGCACCGGTGGTCGACGAGGTCGCCGAGGAGCGCAGCGGCAACCTCAAGGTCGTCAGCATCAATGTCGACGATGCTCCCGAGATCGCCGCCGAGCAGGGTGTCCGCGGTGTACCCACCGTGATGCTGTTCAAGTCCGGCACCAAGGTCGCCTCCCTGGTCGGCGCCCAGTCCAAGTCCCAGCTCAGCCAGTTCATCGAACAGAACGCCTGAGCGGCACTTGCCCGCCGACGACATCGCCCCGGCCTCGGCCGGGGCGATGTCGTTTCAGGCTACCTCCTTCAGGCTCAGCCCCCCTCTTCCTCGTCCCGCTCGGAAGGCGGCCGATCCGCCGCGACCAGCGCCGGCTCGTCGCCCGGCCCCAGCAGATGGGCGATCCAGCGTGTCTGGGGGTGGCTGTCCAGGGCAATCTTCAGGGTCATGGTCAGCACCACCGACAGCAGCATCCCCACCGCGCCGAAGACCCAGCCCCACACCACCAGCGACAGGAAGGCGATGAAGGTGGAGAGGCCCAGCGCCTTGCCCATCATCCGTGGCTCGACGATATTGCCGATCAGGAAGTTGATGCCCAGATAAGCCGACGCCAGCAGCAGCGCATCGAACAGGCCGCCGCCGGGCGAGACCAGCAGCAGCATCACCGGCGGCACCGCGGCGATGGCCGAGCCGATATTGGGAATGTAGTTGAGGGCAAAGGCGAGCACCGCCCAGAGCAGCGGAAAATCCACTCCCACCAGCAGGCAGGCGACCCAGACCAGGGTGCCGGTTACCAGGCTGACCACCGTCTTCACCGCCAGATAGCGCTTGAGGGTCAGGCTGAATTCGCTGAAGCGATCCAGGCTGGGGGCCGGGTTGGCCAGGGCACGGGAGAGCTTGTCGCGGAAATTCAGGGTCTCGAAGAGCATGAACACCGCCAGCAGCCCAACCACGACGCTCTGCATCAGCAGGTTGCCCACCTCCCCGATCAGGGCCGGGATCCAGCCGCCCAGCTGTTCGGCATCCAGCAGCTCCGCCAGGCGGTCGGTATCGATGGCCAGCCCCAGGCGCGACAGTCCATCCAGCAGCCCCAGATAATAGTCGTAGAGCTTCTGTTCGATGCCCGGCAGGGCATCGACGAAGGTGCCGAAGCTGTTGGCCAGCAGCAGCCCCAGCAGCGAGATCACCCCACCGATCACCACCAGGGTCAGCCACACCGAGAGGCGCAGCCCCAGGCCGTGGCGATTGAGCCACAGCACCGGCGCGGTACAGATCACCGCGATAAAGGCCGCCAGCAGCATGGGCACCAGCAGGCTGGCACCGCCCCGCATGCCGGCCACGATCACCACCAGCGCCGCCAGCCCCAGCACCAGGTTCAGCGGTATGATGCCCGTCGCATCCTCGTCAGCGTCCCTCATCAGCATCTCCCAAGCCGTTGATGGCCTCCATCATGCCCCCTGGCTGGCCCCGCAACAATCGACAGCCACCTCTCACTAACGCCGAACCCCCGCCGGCGGCGGGGGTTCGGTGCAGCGTAGCACTGGGGCGAGATCAGAGATTGACCGCGTCCTGGCCACCCATATAGGCGCGCAGCGCCTCGGGCACGGTCACCGAGCCGTCGGCGTTCTGGTAGTTCTCCAGCACCGCCACCAGGCAGCGGCCTACCGCCAGGCCGGAGCCGTTGAGGGTATGCAGCAGCTGGGGCTTCTTCTGCTCGGGATGGCGGAAGCGGGCCTGCATGCGTCGCGCCTGGAACTCCTCACAGTTGGAGACCGAGGAGATCTCGCGATAGGTATCCTGGCTGGGGATCCACACCTCGAGGTCGTAGGTCTTGGCGGCGCCGAAACCCATGTCGCCGGCACACAGGGTCACCACACGGTAGGGCAGCTCGAGGGCCTGGAGGATCGCCTCGGCGTGGCCGCGCATCTCCTCCAGCGCCGCGTAGCTGTGTTCCGGCTCGACCAGCTGCACCATCTCCACCTTGTCGAACTGGTGCTGACGGATCATGCCGCGGGTATCGCGGCCATGGGAGCCCGCCTCGCTGCGAAAGCACGGCGTGTGGGCGGTGAGCTTCATGGGCAGCGCGCGGTGGTCGAGGATCTCGTCCCGGGCGAAGTTGGTCAGCGGCACCTCGGAAGTGGGAATCAGGTGGTAGCCGCGCTCGTCGTCCAGCCGGAACAGATCCTCGCCGAACTTGGGCAGCTGGCCGGTGCCCCGCAGCGAGGCCTCGTTGACCATGTAGGGCACGTAGCACTCCTCGTAGCCGTGCTCCTGGGTCTGCTTATCGAGCATGAACTGGGTCAGCGCCCGGTGCAGCCGCGCGATGGGCCCGCGCATCACCGCGAAGCGCGCCCCGGTCAGCTTGGCGGCCAGGTCGAAGTCGAGATCCCCCTTCAGCTCGCCCAGGTCGACGTGGTCGCGAACCGTGAAGTCGAACGCGCGAGGCGTGCCCCAGCGGTGCAGCTCGACGTTGTCGTTCTCGTCCTTGCCTTCCGGCACGCTGTCGTGGGGCAGGTTGGGAATGCCGCTGACCGCGTCATCCCACTCGGCCTGAACCTCGACCAGGCGCGCCTTGGCGCCATCCAGGCGATCCCCCAGGTCACTCACCTCGTCGAGTAACGGCTGGATATCCTCGCCCGCCGCCTTGGCCTTGCCGATCGCCTTGGAGCGGGTGTTGCGCTCGGCCTGCAGCGCCTCGGTCTCGGCCTGCAGCTCCCGGCGCCGGGACTCCAGCGCCGAGAGGCGTTCGATGTCCAGGGGGTAGCCTCGCCTGGCGAGTCGTTGGGCGACCGTCTCGAGGTCGCTGCGCAGCAGTTTGGGATCGAGCATGGAATCGGTCCGTTGCAGTCGGTGATTGGAGGTCTCGGCCGCAGGGAAGCGGCGGCAGGAAACAGGGCGACCATTGTAGGCAAAAGGCGAAAGTGGCGCCACGCGAACCGCCCGCCGGGATGCGCCCCCGGGCCCCGCGCGGTAAAGTAGGCGCACTCACGCTTCCCCTTGAAGATGCCCATGATCGCTCGATTGGACACCACCGACGCCGGCACCGCCCCCGGGCTTGCCGCACCCTATCTGCGCTTCCTCGAGGCACTCGCGGCGGCCGGTTTCGAGGGCGAGATCGCCCCGGACTACGCCGACCGCACGGTGCTGGCCACCGACAACTCCATCTACCAGCGCCTGCCCCAGGCGGTGCTCTTTCCCCGCCACGGCGAAGACCTGCAGCGCATCGCCCACCTGGCCGGCCAGGTCGAGCATCGCCGCGTGGTGCTCACCCCCCGGGGAGGCGGCACCGGCACCAACGGTCAGTCGCTCACCGACGGCCTGGTGGTGGACGTCTCCCGGCACATGAACCAGATTCTCGAGATCGACGTCGAGAACCGCCGGGTGCGGGTCCAGGCCGGCGTGGTCAAGGACCAGCTCAACGCGGCGCTCAAGCCTCACGGGCTGTTCTTCGCCCCCGACCTCTCGACCTCCAACCGCGCCACCATCGGCGGCATGATCGCAACCGACGCCAGCGGCCAGGGCAGCTGCGAGTACGGCAAGACCCGCAACCACGTGCTCGAGCTCGAGATGCTGCTGCTGGGCGGCGAGCGCCTCACCGGCCGCCCGGTGGAGGACGCCGAGCTCGAGACGCTGTGCGCCCGCCAGGACGCCACCGGCCGTGCCTTCCGCACGGCCCGGGAGATCATCGACACCCAGGGCGGGCTGATCGCCGAGAAGTTCCCGCCTCTCAACCGCTGCCTGACCGGCTACGACCTGGCGCACCTGCGCGATGACCAGGGCCGGCTGGACATGACCAGCCTGCTGTGCGGCGCCGAGGGCTCGCTGGGCCTGCTCGACGAGGCGGTACTCAACGTGCTGCCGATCCCCGGGCACTCCACCCTGGTCAACGTGCGCTACGCCGGCTTCATGGACGCCCTGCGCGACGCCAAGGCGCTCATGGCGAGCGACGCCACGCCCACCTCCATCGAGACGGTGGACGACCGGGTGCTGATGCTCGCCATGGAGGACTTCGTCTGGGACAGCGTCGCCGAGTTCTTCCCCGGCGGCGAGACCCCGGTGCGCGGCATCAACCTGGTGGAGTTCAACGACGATGACCCCGAGCGCCTTGGCGAGCGCGTCGCGGCCTTCTGTCGCCACCTGGAGAGCGACCGCGGCGTCGAGCGCCTGGGTTTCACCCTGGCCGAGGGGCGCGATGCCATCAAGCGGGTCTACGCCATGCGCAAGCGCGCCGTGGGCCTGCTCGGGAACGCCAAGGGCGAGAAACGCCCCATCCCCTTCGTGGAGGACACCGCGGTGCCCCCGGAGCACCTCGCCGACTTCATCGCCGAGTTCCGCGCCGCCCTCGACGCCCGGGGCCTTGCGTACGGCATGTTCGGCCACGTGGATGCCGGGGTGCTGCACGTGCGCCCGGCCATCGACATGAAGGACCCCGCACAGGAACGGCTGATTCGCGAGGTCTCCGACGAGGTGGCCGAACTGACCCGGAAATACGGCGGCCTGCTGTGGGGGGAGCACGGCAAGGGGGTACGCTCGGAGTATGCGCCCAGGTTCTTCGGCGAGCTCTACCCCAGCCTGCAGCGGATCAAGGCGGCCTTTGATCCCCATAACCAGTTGAACCCCGGCAAGATCGCGACGCCTTTCGCTAACCCGCCCGAGGCCGCGGGTATTGCCTCTTCTATCCCGCCCGACCCCGCGGGAGCAACCTCGCAAGCCAGCGCCGCCGATCAGGCGGAGACCGTCAAGTGGGTCGACCCGGGGCTGCTGACCATCGATGGCGTGCCCACTCGCGGCCAGCTGGATCGCACCATCGACGAGCGGGTGTGGCAGGCCCACGCCGCCACCGTCTACTGCAACGGCAACGGCGCCTGCTACAACTATGACCCCGATGACGCCATGTGCCCGTCATGGAAGGCCACCCGCGACCGCATCCACTCCCCCAAGGGGCGCGCCAGCCTGATCCGCGAGTGGCTGCGCCTGCAGGGCGAGGCCGGCGTCGACCTGATCGAGGAGGCACGAAAGAAGAAGGCCGAGGGCGCCTGGGGCTTCGTCAAGGACTTCCCCAGGCGGCTCAGGAACACCCTGGCCAGGCGGCGCGGCGAGGAGGACTTCTCCCACGAGGTCTACGACGCCATGGCCGGCTGCCTGGCCTGCAAGTCCTGCGCCGGCCAGTGCCCGATCAAGGTCAACGTGCCCGACTCGCGCGCGCAGTTCCTCGAGGTCTATCACGGCCGCTACCTGCGCCCGGTGCGCGACTACCTGATCGGCGGCCTGGAGTTCATAATCCCGGCCCTGTCGCGTCTCGCCCCGCTCTATAATGCGGCCCTGGGCAATCGCCTGGTGGAGCGCCTGCTGGCCGGCCCCGTCGGCATGGTGGACAGCCCGACGCTCTCCCGCGCCAGCCTGAGAAAGCAGCTGGCGGCCTGGGGCGTCGCCGAAGCGACGCCCACCTCGCTGGGCCTGCTCACCGATGCCCAGAAGGCGCGCAGTGTGGTGATCGTCCAGGACGCCTTCACCAGCTACTTCGAGGCCCGGCTGGTGATGGATATCGTCGAACTGCTCAGCCGGCTGGATATCAAGGTATTCGTGGCGCCCTTCTCCCCCAACGGCAAGCCGCTCAACGTGCAGGGCTTCCTGGGTGCCTTCGAGCGTACCGCCGCGAAGCAGGCCAGGCGGCTGCGCGCCTTGGCCGAGTTCGGCGTGCCCCTGGTGGGCATCGACCCGGCCATGACCCTGGCCTATCGCCAGGAGTACGTGAAGGCCCTGGGTGCCGACGCCGTGCCCGAGGTGCTGCTGCTCCAGGAGTGGCTGGTGACCCGGGCCAACACCCTGGCACCTCGCGGCCTGAACCTGGAGGACCCGGGGTTCCGGCTGCTCTCCCACTGCACCGAGGCCACCAACGCCCCGGGCAGCCCGAAGGCCTGGCAGCAGCTGTTCGCCGCCTTTGGCCTGGAGCTCGAACTGGTCGCGACCGGCTGTTGCGGCATGTCCGGCACCTACGGCCACGAGGCGCGCAACCTCGAGACATCGAAGACCATCTATGCCCAGTCGTGGCAGCCGGTGGTGGAGGACGCGTCCAACCGGGGCCGTCTGCTCGCCACCGGCTACTCCTGTCGCAGCCAGGTGAAGCGCCTGTCGGAGACGACCCTGCCGCACCCGCTGCAGGCGCTGCTGACGGTGCTCAGGCAGGGCCGATAGCGCCACCCCTCGCCCGCCGGCTCGGCCGGCGGGCCTCCCACCTTGCGTGTGTCGCGACAGGAGGCCAGAGGCATGAACCGCACCCTGATCCTCGTCGGACTGCTGATCGTCGCCATCGGGCTGCTGTGGCCCTGGCTGTCGAGATTGCCCCTCGGCCACCTGCCGGGCGATATCGTGATCCGCCGCGATAACGTCTCGTTCTACTTCCCGATCACCACCATGATCCTGGTGAGCCTTCTGGTCTCGGCGCTCCTCTGGCTCTTCCAGCGCTGAACCCGGCACGACGGCCGCGATTGTGCGCCTAATCGGTAGTGGCTAATCTGCAGACTGGTCCCCAGCCTGGAGCCTCACCATGGACAGCCCCGCCGTACTCCTCACCGGCATCGGCCTGCTCTCCCTCGCCTGCCAGTGGCTCGCCTGGCGCCTGAGGGTGCCCGCCATCTTGCCGCTGCTGGTCACCGGCATCCTGGTGGGGCCGGCAAGCGGCCTGCTCGACCCGGATGCCCTGCTCGGCGACCTGCTCTTCCCGCTGGTCTCGCTGGCCGTGGCGGTGATCCTATTCGAGGGCAGCCTGACCCTGAACCTCGGCGAGTTGCGCGGCCACGGCCATACGGTGCGCCGCCTGGTGACCTGGGGAGCGCTGATCACCGCCGTGGTCAGCGCCCTGGCCGCCCACTGGCTGCTCGACCTGCCCTGGGGCATGGCCAGCGTGCTCGGCGCCCTGCTGGTGGTCACCGGCCCCACGGTGGTGCTGCCACTGCTCAAGACCCTTCGCGCCAGGGAATCGCTCTCCCGGATCCTGCGCTGGGAGGGCATCCTCATCGACCCGGTGGGCGCCATCGGCGCCGTACTGGTCTACGAATTCGTGGTCATCGGCTCGGCAGGCGACCCCTTCACCCACACCCTGGCGCTGTTCGGCTTCACCCTGGCGATCGGCTTCGGCCTGGGCGGTGCCGGCGGCTACCTGTGGGGCTGCGTGCTGCGCCACCACTGGCTGCCGCGCCAGCTGCACAGCTTCGGCACCCTGATGGTTATGCTGGTGCTCTTCACCCTCTCCAACCAGCTGTTCCATGAATCGGGGCTGCTCACCGTTACCGTGATGGGCGCCTGGCTGGCCAACATGAAACGGGTACCCACCGAGCCGATCATCGAGTTCAAGGAGACGCTGACGGTCCTGCTGATCTCCGGGCTCTTCATCCTGCTGGCCGCCCGACTGCGGCTGGACCAGCTCGCCCTGCTCGGCTGGCCCGCCTGGGTGTACCTCGGCGTGCTGATGCTGGTCGCCCGCCCCCTGGCGGTGTGGTTCTGCACCCTGGGCAGCGGCCTCGATCTCAAGGAGAAGGCGCTGCTGGCCTGGATCTCCCCGCGCGGTATCGTCGCCGCCGCGGTGGCCTCGCTGTTCGCGCTGAAGCTGGAGGAGCAGGGCGTGGAGGGCGCCGAGATGCTGGTGCCGGTCACTTTCCTGGTGATCATCGCCACCGTGGTGATCCAGAGCCTGCTGTCACGCCCCATCGCCCGGGCGCTGGGGGTGATGACGCCGCCGCCCAGTGGCTTCTTGATCCTCGGCGCCAACCCCGTGGCCCGCGCCATCGCCCTGGCCCTGCAGCAGGCCGGCTTCGCGGTGCGCCTGGCCGATACCGACCGTGAGGCGCTGGAGGCGGCGCGCATGGCGGGGCTGCCGGTCTATTATGGCAAGCCCCACTCGGAGCACGCCGAGAGCCACCTGGAGCTCACCGGCCTTGGCCATTTCCTGCCGCTCTCGCCTTATCGCGAGACCAACGACCTGGCCGCCCTGCACTTCGCCGAACAGTTCGAGCCGGGCCGGGTGTTTCGCCTCGAGGCCAGGCGCGACGACCAGGCCGAGCGCCAGCGCCCCCAGGACCTCGCCGAGCTGCCGCGCCTGTTCGGGGAGAAGGTCAGCTGGGCCGACCTGGCCAGCCGGGTGGCCCGCGGCGCCGAGGTGCGCGTGGCGCGACTGCATGAAGGCCACGACTTCGCCGCCTATCGCCGCGACCACGACGACCGCCTGCTGGCGCTCTTCTGCCTCGACGCCAACGAGCATGTGCGGGTAGCCAGCGATCGCGCCGAGCTCGATCCGCAGCCGGGCGAGACGGTCATCTGCCTGATCGATCCGACGTCGCCGGCGTTCTGATCGACGGAAGGTGATTGTCAACATCTCTACCTATACTGAGAGAATGCGTCGTGCATCGCCCCATCGGGGGTTATGCATGATATCAGCGCCTTCCTGACTCGCCCTGCGCCCGAGCCGGTGATGATCTAGGGCCTCCACTGGCTCAGCATTTCCAATGGGTGATGCGCACCTGCTGCACCATCCACGAGGTTACCGGTCATGGTTATCAGGGTTGCCGTCATTCAGAAACCACCGGTCATGCTCCATCGAGATGCCACCATCGCTGTCATACTCGATGCTATTGACGAGGCCGCATCGGCAGGTGCGACCCTGCTGGTATTTCCGGAGGCCTATATATCCGGCTATCCGACCTGGATCTGGCGCCTCAAGCCCGGCGGCGACATGGCGCTATCCAGCGAACTCCATGCCCAGCTGCGCGCGAACGCGGTAGACCTCGATGCCGATCACCTGGCTCCCCTTCAGGATGCCGCCGCTCGCCTTGGCCTAACGCTGGTGTTAGGCATCAACGAGATCGACCGCCGTTACAGTGGCACTACCCTGTTCAACAGCGTCGTGGTGATCGGCCCGGAGGGTTCGCTGCTCAACCATCACCGCAAGCTGATGCCTACCAACCCCGAACGCATGGTGTGGGGCATGGGTGATGGCAGCGGGCTCAGGGTGGTCGACACGCCCGCCGGGCGGATCGGCAGCCTGATCTGCTGGGAGTGCTACATGCCGCTGGCACGCCATGCCCTCTACAGCCAGGCCATGGAGATTTTTATTAATCCGACCTGGGACTCGAGTGATGTCAGCCTGGCGACCCTTCGCCATATCGCCAAGGAAGGCGGCTGCTGGGTCATCGGCACTGCCACCGCCATCCAGGGCAAGGATCTCCCCGACGACTTTCCCGAGCGCGACAGGCTCTATACACCGGAAGAGTGGATCAATGTGGGCAATGCCGTAGTCATCGCTCCTTCTGGCGAGGTGACAGCCGGTCCCTTGAACCGCGAGAAGGGAATCCTATATGCCGAGGTCGAGATCGAGTCGGCCCTTCGGGCAAGACGCTCCCTCGACGTAGCGGGACACTATGGCCGCCCGGATATCTTTTCGCTAACGGTGAATCGCACGCCACAGACTCCGGCAGTGTTTACCGACTCCTGAGCCGATGATCAGCACTTCACGAATTTCGAGGATAGACTGCAGTAGAGACCATGAACCGGACCCTGATCATCATCGGCCTGATCATCATCGCCGTGGGCCTGCTCTGGCCCTGGCTCTCCCGGCTGCCCCTGGGTCAGTTACCCGGCGATATCGCCGTGCGTCGGGAGAACATGTCCTTCTGCTTCCCCATCACCAGCATGATCCTGGTGAGCCTGGTGCTGTCGGGACTGATCTGGCTGCTCAACCGATAGCAAGAATCTATCGTCTTGCCTGTCTCCCAACTCTTAGGCTGGTAGGTGGCATCCCGTTTACAACAAGATCAGAAACAGGAGCTTGCCATGTCCCCTGCACGCCTGAAACGCCTCACCCTCGCGGTTTCCGTCGCCGGCCTGGGCCATTCCGCCAATTGAACCGACCGACAAGGAACCCCGCGAATGCGACACCGCACCTGGATCTCGTGCCTGCTGGGCTGCCTGCCCCCCACGCTGGCCCTGGCTCAGCCCGCCGATGACCGCTCGCAGGAGGAGGCCTCGACGCTGCCCACCATCACCATCAGCGCACCGCGGCTGAAGCGCAGTCTGTACGACACTCCCTCTGCGGTCTCGACGGTGACCCGCGACGAGATCCAGCAGGGACAGCAGGGCGTTCGGCTGGACGAGGCCCTGGACGGGGTGCCCGGAGTCTTCCTGCAGAACCGCGACAACTTCGCCCAGGGGCAGCGCATTTCCAGCCGGGGCTTCGGCGCGCGCGGGACCTTCGGCATCCGCGGCCTGCATATCCGCGTCGATGGCATCCCCTACACCCTGCCCGATGGCCAGGCCCAGATCGATGCGGTGGACCTCGACAGCGCCGAGCGCATCGAGGTGATCCGCGGCCCCTCCTCGGTGCTCTACGGCAACGCCGCGGGTGGGGTGATCGACATCACCACCGGCGACGGCAGCGAGGTGCGTCGCTCGCCCAGCGTTCGCCTGCAGGGTGGCAGCGACGACTTCCGCAAGCTCGCCGTGCGCAGTGGCGGGGAATCCGGCAACTGGGTGCACAGCGTCAGCGTGTCGGCGCTGGACTTCGACGGCTACCGGGAGCAGAGCCGGGTGGAGAAGCGGCTGCTCAATGCCCGGCTCGGCTACCGCCTGGATGATGACCGGACCCTCTCGGCCCTGGTCAATGTCCTCGACATGCCGACCGCCGAGGATCCCAGCGCCCTGACCCTGGACGAGGTCGCCGAGGATCCCCGCCAGGCCCGTGACATCGCCATCGAGCTCGACTCGGGACAGGAGGTGGCACAGCAGCTGGTCGGGTTGCACTACGAGGACCGCGACGCCCTGGGGGGCGAGGTCAATGTGCGTGGCTTCGTCAGCCGCCGCGACTTCGAGCAGCAGCTGCCCTTCCCGGGCAGCAGCCTGATCGACTATGAGCGGGACTACTACGGCGGTGGCGCCGACTATACCGGCGCGACCACCCTCGGTGACCTGCCGCTGCGGTACGTAACCGGGGTCGACCTGGCCCGGCAGGAGGACGACCGCGGCCGTCGCTCGGTGGATGCCCAGGGCAGGGTCACCGCTATCACCGCCGACGAACAACAGAACGCCACCTCAGCCGGTGTCTTCCTGCAGACCGAACTGGGTCTGACCGACGCCCTCGACCTGAGTGCCGGGCTGCGTCACGACCAGGTGCGCATGACCATCGATGACCGCTTCTTCGACGACGGTCGCGACGACAGCGGCGAGCGCACCTTCCGCGAATGGACCGGCAGCCTGGGCCTGAGCTATCGCTACCATCCCGACCATCAGGTCTATGCCACGGTCGGCAATGCCTTCGAGACGCCTACCTTCACGGAATTCGCGCGTGACGACGGTCGCGGCGGCTTCAATCCCGAGGTCCAGCCCCAGAAGGCACTGAACCGCGAGGTCGGCCTGCGCGGCATCTTCGGCAACGGCCTGCGCTACGAGCTGGTCGCCTTCTCGGTCGATGTCGATGATGAGCTGATCGCCTACGAGGCCACCGACGGCAGGACCTACTACGAGAATGCCGGAAAGACCTCGCGCGACGGGATCGAACTGGGCGTGGACTGGAGCTTCTCCCTGGCCTGGCGGCTGACAAGTGCCCTGACGCTGGCCGACTACCGCTTCGACCGATTCGACGACGGCAGCAACGACTTCACCGGCAACCGCCTGCCGGGGCAGCCGAGGCAGGTATGGCACAACGCCCTGACCTGGTACGGCAACGGTGACCGTTTCGCCAGCCTCGAGGCCCAGTACACCGGCGACTACTACGCCGACAATGCCAACGAGGTGAAGATCGACGACCACTGGTTGTTCAACCTCAAGGCCGGCGACGGCTGGCGACTCGGCGACGGGGATACTCGCCTGAGCGCCAACCTGGGGGTCCGCAACCTGCTCGACGAGGCGTACTACGAGAACGTGCGCATCAATGCCTTCGGGGGGCGCTACTACGAACCCGCGACGGGTCGCACCTTCTACGCCGGCCTGGCGCGGAGTTTCTAGTCGGTCAGGCCTCGTTACGCCAGCGGGCAGCCCTAGGGCTGCCCGCTGGCGTGTTACGTGGTCTGAAGCGCCTAGAAGAACAGCCGGCGCAGCGCCTCGCCGGGGTCGTCCTCGCGCATGAAGGCCTCGCCGACCAGGAAGGCGTTGACGTCATGTTCGCGCATGCGCAGCACGTCGCCGGGGGTGTGGATGCCGGACTCGGTGACCACGGTGACGCCGGCGGGTATCCGCGGCAGCAGCTCCAGGGTGGTGTCGAGGCGGGTATCGAAGGTGTGCAGGTCGCGGTTGTTGATGCCCACCAGGTCGAGGTCGAGCCTGAGGGCTCGCTCGAGCTCCAGGGCATCATGGACCTCCACCAGCACGTCCATGCCCAGTTCCTGCGCCTGGCGGTGCAGGTCGGCCAGCTGGGCGTCGTCCAGGGCGGCGACGATCAGCAGGATGCAGTCGGCGCCGATGGCGCGGGCCTCGCTCACCTGGTAGCCGTGGGTGATGAAGTCCTTGCGGATCACCGGCATGCTGCAGGCGTCGCGGGCCTCGATCAGGTAGTCCTCGTGGCCCTGGAAGAAGTCGGCATCGGTGAGCACCGAGAGGCAGGCGGCGCCGCCCTCGGCGTAGCTGGCGGCGATCTCGCCGGGCCTGAAGTCCTCGCGGATCACCCCCCGGGAAGGCGAGGCCTTCTTGACCTCGGCGATCACCGCCGGGTCGCCCTGGGCAATACGGCGCGCCAGCGCCGCATTGAACCCCCGCGGCGCCCCCTGCTCGGCGGCCAGGCGCAGCAGCTCGACCTCGGGCACGGCGCGGCTGCGCTCGGCGACCTCCTCCTCCTTGCGGGCGAGGATACGGGTCAGGATGGTCGGGGTAGCGGAACCGCTCATGGGGTAACTCCTCTTGGGGGTGCGCTGAGAGAGCGGCGGGCGCTCACTGCAGGAAGACGCGGGTGAAGTTGGCCAGTTCCTTGAGCTTCTCGAGGGGCAGCTTCGAGGCCTGGGCGTCCTGGGCCAGGGCCACGCCCTCTTCGAGGCTGTCGGCCACGTCGGCGGCGTAGAGGGCCGCGCCGGCGTTCAGCGCGACGATATCCGCCGCCGGCCCCTGGCCGACCAGGGCCTGCTCCACCAGGCGCAGGCTGTCCTCGGCGGAGGCGACCCGCAGCGGCTCCAGGGACTGGCGCTTGATGCCGAACGCCTCCGGGGTGATCACGTACTCGTGGATCTCGCCCTCCTTCAGCTCGGCCACCAGGGTGGGCTGGGCCAGGGAGATCTCGTCCAGGCCATCCTCGGCGTGCACCACCAGCACGTGGTGGCTGCCCAGGCGACGCAGCACGTCGGCCATCAGCGGCACCAGCTCCGGGGCGTAGACGCCCAGCACCTGGTTGGGGGCGCCGGCGGGGTTGGTCAGCGGCCCCAGGATATTGAACAGGGTGCGCACGCCCATCTCGCGGCGCGGCGCCACGGCGTAGCGCATCGCCGGGTGGTGGTTGGGGGCGAACATGAAGCCCACGCCCACCTGCTCGATGCAACGCGCCACCTGCTCGGCGTCGAGGTCGAGGTGGATGCCGGCGACGGCGAAGAGGTCGGCGCTGCCCGACGAGGAGGAAACCCCGCGGTTGCCGTGCTTGGCCACATGCCCCCCGGCCGCCGCCACCACGAAGCTGGAGGCGGTGGAGACGTTGAACAGGTTGGCGCCGTCGCCGCCGGTGCCGACGATGTCGACCACGTTCTCGGCGGCGAGGTGCACCGGCTTCATCAGTTCGCGCATCACCTGGGCGGCGGCGCTGATCTCCTCGGCGGTCTCGCCCTTCATCGCCATGCCCATCAGCAGGGCGGCGATCTGCGGGTCGCTGGCCTCCCCGGTCATGATCTGGCGCATCACCTCATGGGTCTCGGCGAAGCTGAGGTTCTCGCGGCGCATCAGGGCAGCGAGGGCATCTCGCATCTGCATCATGGTTCTCCTATTCGGCACGGCCCAGCGGCGCTTGCGCACGACGCTTGAGGAAGTTGGCCAGCAGCTCGTGGCCCTGGCGGGTCAGGATCGACTCGGGGTGGAACTGCACGCCCTCCACGTCCAGCGCGCGGTGGCGCAGGCCCATGATCAACCCCGGCGTGATGTCATTATCATCGGTCCAGGCGGTGACCTCCAGGCACTCGGGCAGCGTCGCCCGATCCACCACCAGGGAGTGATAGCGGGTCACCTCCAGCGGATCCTCCAGGCCCTCGAACACCCCCAGGCCGGCGTGGCGGATGGCCGAGGTCTTGCCGTGCATCACCTGAGGCGCACGCACCACCGCGCCGCCATAGACCTGGCCGATGGCCTGATGCCCGAGGCAGATGCCGAGGATCGGCAAGCGGCCGGCAAAGTGGCGGATGGCCTCCATGGAGATGCCGGCCTGGTCGGGGGTACAGGGTCCCGGCGAGATCACCAGATGGGTCGGGGCCATGGCCTCGATCTGGTCGAGGGTGATGGCGTCGTTGCGGTGGGTCTCCACCGCGGCGCCCAACTCGCCCAGATACTGCACCACGTTGAAGGTGAAGCTGTCGTAGTTGTCGATCATGCAGACTGTCATGTGTCGTCTCTCCGCCACCGGGCTATTCGAGGTTGTCCAGGCCGCGCTCGGCCATGGCCACGGCGCGAAACAGGGCGCGTCCCTTGTTGAGGGTCTCCTGCCACTCCATCTCGGGCACCGAGTCGGCGACGATGCCGGCCCCGGCCTGGACGTGGAGCTGGCCATCCTTGATCACCGCGGTGCGGATGGCGATGGCGGTGTCCAGGTTGCCGTGCCAGGAGAGGTAGCCCACGGCGCCGGAGTAGATGCCCCGCTTGACCGGCTCGAGCTCGTCGATGATCTCCAGCGCGCGGATCTTGGGCGCCCCGGAGACGGTGCCTGCGGGGAAGGTGGCGCGCAGGGCATCCATGGCGGTGAGCCCCGGCGAGAGGCGCCCGGTGACGTTGGAGACGATATGCATGACGTGGGAGTAGCGCTCCACCACCATCTCCTCGGTGACCTTGACCGAGCCGGTCTCGCTGATGCGGCCCACGTCGTTGCGGCCCAGGTCGATCAGCATCAGGTGCTCGGCGCGCTCCTTGGGGTCGGCCAGCAGCTCCTCCTCGAGCTCCCGGTCCTCGGCCTCGGTGCGGCCGCGCTTGCGGGTGCCGGCGATGGGACGCACCGTCACCTCGCCCTCCTCCAGGCGGGTGAGGATCTCCGGCGAGGAGCCGGCCACCTGGTGATCGCCCAGGTCGAGGTAGAACATGTAGGGCGACGGGTTGAGGCTGCGCAGCGCCCGGTAGAGGTCGAGCGGCGCGGCGCGGTAGGGAATCGACATGCGCTGGGAGGGCACGCACTGCATGACGTCGCCGGCCAGCACGTACTCCTTGATGGTCTCCACCGCGGCCTTGAAGCCCGCCTCGGTGAAGCCGGAGGTGAAGTCGCCCTCCTCCACCGCGGCGCTGCCGGTACCGGGACTGACGGTATTCAGGGTCGCGCTGCGCAGACGGATCTCCAGGGCCTCGAGGCGCTCAACGGCATTGGCATAGGCGCCGGGTTCCACCGGGTCGGCATGGGTCCACAGGGTCAGGCGACCGGAGAGGTTGTCGAACACCACCAGCTCGTCGCACACCATCAGCAGGATATCCGGCACGCCGATCGGGTCGGGCTTGGCGGCGGCGGCCTCGCTGCGCAGGCGCGGCTCGATATAGCGGATGGTGTCGTAACCGAAGTAGCCCACCAGGCCACCGTCGAAGCGCGGCTGGTCGTCCAGGCGCGGCACCTTGAAGCGCGCCTGGAACTGCTCGATCCAGGCCAGCGGGTCCTCGACCTCGGCGGCGCCGTGGAGCTCACCGTCGACGATATGGCTGACGCTGAAGCCACGCACCTCGATGCGTTCGCGACAGGGCAGGCCGATGATCGAGTAGCGCCCCCACTTCTCGCCGCCCTGCACCGACTCCAGCAGGAAGGTCCAGGGCGTGTTGGCGAGCTTCATATAGGTGGAAAGCGGTGTGTCGAGATCGGCCAGCACCTCCCGGGTGACCGGGATGCGGTTATAGCCGGCATCGGCCAGCTCATGAAAGCGTTCGGGGGTCATCATGCCCGGAATCCTCGATAAGACGGGTTGGCAATGGCGGGCGCCCAGGCGGCGCGGCTCAAGCGAGTGGAGTGAGCGTCACCATCGCCAGCCGCCCCGGGCGGGCGGCCGGGCAGACAGGTAGGCGGTATGGGGGGTGCCGCTGGAGCGGGTGTTGTCCGTGAACATGCGGGTGGTCATCGAGGGGGGTGTCCGCGTCTTATATCAATAACATATTGAAAAGGCTCTACCTTATAGCAATAGCCTGACTCACGTTAAACGAGTTCCGCCAGCGATTCAACCACGCCATCCGGGCCGCTGTCGTGCACCGGCTCGCCGTGGTTGTAGCCATAGGGGACCGCCAGGGTGCGGAAACCCGCGGCCTTGCCGGCGGCGATATCGTGGCGTGAGTCGCCCACCATCAGGCACGCCGACGGCGGGACATCGAAGAGGGCCGCGACGTGCAGCAGCGGAGCCGGATGGGGCTTCTTCTCGGGGAGGCTGTCGCCGCCCAGGCAGAGCGCGAAGTACCCGGCTAGGCCCAACCCCTCGAGCAGCGGCGCGATGAAGGCGTGGGGCTTGTTGGTGACCAGCGCCAGCGACAGCCCGCACTCGCGCAGGGCATCGAGGCCCTCGACGACGCCGGGATAGAGGCGCGTGCGCGCCCCCACGTCTCGCCCGTAATGGTGCAGGAAGCGCTGGTGTGCCTGCTCCAGCCGCTGCGGCGACGGCGTCTCACCCAGGGCATCGGCCAGCGCCCGCTCGACGAGCTTGAGCGCACCATTGCCGACCCAGAGGCTGACCTTCTTCTCGCCCGCCTCGGTCAGGCCGAGCTCGCTCAGGGTCATGTCCACGGCGGCCGCCAGGTCGGGCACCGAGTCGATCAGGGTACCGTCGAGGTCGAAGGCCACCAGCTCGATGCCGTCGAGAATGGGATGCATGCGTGCTCCTTGTGGCGGCGCGGGGGCGCCGACTCGGGTCTGTCCTAACGAGGCCTGGCGCTGCGCCAGCCAGGCCCGCTTTCTCGCAGCGGAGAGCCGCTTGATCTCGGCCTCCAGGCGCAGCGCCTCGCCGTGGCCGCCTACCGGCTCGTGGTGACGCAGCGTCAATGGACCGCGGCCGCGCAACGCCTTGGCGCCACGCCCGGCGGCATGCTCGGCCAGGCGCCGGGCCACGTCGGTGGTGATGCCGGTGTAGAGAGCACCGGCGGCGGTCTCCAGCAGGTAGAGGTGCCATAGCGGCGCCTCACGCGCCGCATGCTCGACGCTCATGGCCTCAGCGGGCGCCGGCGAGCTGCTCGCGAAACTCGCGGATCACGCCGTCATAGCGGTGCGGGTCCGAAGCGTTCCTCGCCTTGAACACCGCCGAGCCGGCCACGAAGGTATCGGCCCCGGCGCGGGCGACCTCGGCGATATTGTCGACCTTGACCCCGCCATCCACCTCGAGGCGGATATCACGGCCGGAGGCATCGATGCGCCGGCGCGCCTCGCGCAGCTTGTCGAGGGTGGCGGGAATGAACGACTGACCGCCGAAGCCGGGGTTGACGCTCATCAGCAGCACCATGTCGACCTTGTCCATTACGTAGTCGAGATACGACAGCGGCGTGGCCGGGTTGAAGACCAGGCCGGCCCGGCAGCCACCGTCGCGGATCAGCTGCAGGGAGCGGTCGATATGATCGGAGGCCTCGGGGTGGAAGGTGATGATGCTGGCGCCGGCGTCGATGAAGTCGCCGATCAGCTGGTCCACGGGGCGCACCATCAGGTGCACGTCGATGGGGGCGGTCACGCCATGCTTGCGCAGTGCCGCACAGACCATGGGGCCGATGGTCAGGTTGGGCACGTAGTGGTTGTCCATCACGTCGAAGTGGACGATATCGGCGCCGGAGGCGAGGACGTCGTCCACCTCCTCACCCAGCCGGGCGAAGTCGGCGGAGAGGATCGAGGGCGCGATCTGGAAGTCGCGAGTCGCGTCGGTCATGGCTGGAGTCCCGGGTCGATGACGAGAGGACGCATTCTACCAGACCGCCCTGCCGCCGGCAGGCGCAGGCAAGCGCGGGGGCGCAGGGATATATTCTAAAATTGAATAAAAAACACCATTGTAATTACCTTTAATGGCTCATAACCTGCTCACAATGTTATCCCCCTTCCTCAGGAGTCTCGCCATGACCCTCGATCTGCGCTTTCCGCGCTCGCTGCTCGCCATCGCCCTGGGCGCCGGCCTGACTGCCCCGGCGATGGCCGCCGAGCGCGAGCTGCTCAACTCCTCCTACGATATCGCTCGGGAGCTGTTCTCCGCCATCAACCCCGAGTTCATCGCCCACTGGCAGGAGACCCAGGGCGAGGAGGTCGCCATCCAGCAGTCCCACGGTGGCTCCTCGGCCCAGGCCCGCGCCATCCTCCAGGGACTGCGCGCCGACGTGGTGACCTACAACCAGGTCACCGATGTCCAGGTGCTGGCCGATGACGGCCTGGTGGCCGAGGACTGGCAGCAGGCGCTGCCCAACAACGCCTCACCCTACTACTCCACCACCGCCTTCCTGGTGCGCAAGGGCAACCCCAAGGGGATCGAGGGCTGGGACGACCTGGACGACGAGGGCGTGGAGATCGTCTTTCCCAACCCCAAGACCTCCGGCAACGGCCGCTACACCTACCTGGCCGCCTGGGGCTTCGCGGATCATCAGTACGACGGGGATGAGGCGCAGATCCAGGCCTTCATGCGCGACTTCCTGGGCAACGTGAAGGTGTTCGACACCGGCGGCCGCGGTGCCACCACCAGCTTCATCGAGCGCGGCATCGGCGACGTGCTGATCAGCTTCGAGTCCGAGGTCAACAACATCCGCGGCGAGTACGGCAGCGACGACTACGAGGTGATCGTGCCACCGGTGAGCATCCTGGCCGAATTCCCGGTCGCCGTGGTGGAGGAGAACGCCGAGCGCAACGGCACCCAGGATCTCGCCCAGGCCTACGTGGAGTACCTCTACCGCGAGGAGGCCCAGCGCCAGCTGGCCGGCTTCAACTACCGCGTGCACCACGAGGCGGTGGTCGAGGAGTTCGCCGACCAGTTCCCCGAGACCGAGCTGCTGCGCGTCGAGGAGGTCTTCGGCGGCTGGGATCAGGCCATGGAGACCCACTTCGGCAGCGGCGGTCAGCTCGACCAGCTGCAGCGCCGCTGAGCGCCGGGAGTCACGCGATGAGTCCCCTGGCTCTCGCCCTGCCTCGCCGCCGCGTGCTGCCCGGTTTCGGCCTGTCGCTGGGCATCAGCCTCACCTTCGTGTCGTTGGTGCTGCTGCTGCCGATGACCGGCCTGGTGGGCCAGCTCAAGGGCCTCAGCCTGGCCGAGTACTGGGCGATCATCAGCGATGGCCGGGTGGTGGCCAGCTACACCGTGACCATCGCCGCCGCCGCGCTGGCGGCGCTGGCCAACGCGGCCTTCGGGCTGCTGCTGGCCTGGGTGCTGGTGCGCTATGAGTTCCCCGGCAAGCGCCTGCTCGATGCCCTGATGGACCTGCCCTTCGCGCTGCCCACCGCGGTGGCCGGCATCACCCTGGCCACCCTCTATGCCGGTAACGGCTGGGTCGGCCGGCTGCTCGAGCCGGCGGGCCTGCAGGTGGCCTACACCTGGGTGGGCATCTCCCTGGCCATGGCCTTCACCAGCATTCCCTTCGTGGTGCGCACGGTGCAGCCGGTGCTCGAGGACCTGCCCCCCGAGGTCGACGAGGCGGCGATGACCCTGGGCGCCTCGGATGCCACCGCCTTCCGTCGGGTGATCCTGCCCTACCTGTGGCCGGCACTGGTCACCGGCACCGGGCTGGCCTTCGTGCGCTCGCTGGGCGAGTTCGGGGCCATCATCTTCATCGCCGGCAACGCCCCCTTCGAGACCGAGATCACCGCGCTGATGATCTTCGTCAAGCTGCAGGAGTACGACTATGCCGGCGCCTCGGCCATCGCCTCGGTGGTGCTGGCCGTCTCCCTTGCGCTACTGCTGGCCATCAACATCTGGCAGGGCCACTTCATCAAGCGACTGCATGGAGGACGCGGCTGATGCAACGTGTCGGTGATGCCCCGGCGGTGCGCCGCGTCCTGGTTGCCGTCGCCGTGCTCCTGGCGGCCCTGTTCCTGCTGCTGCCGCTGGTGGCGATCTTCGCCCAGGCCTTCTCCCAGGGGGTCGGCGTGTTCTGGGCCAACGTCAGCGACGAGTACACCCTGGCGGCCATCGGCCTGACGCTGTTCATCGCGGCGTTGACCATCCCCGTCTGCCTGGTGTTCGGGGTGGCCCTGGCCTGGCTGGTGACCCGCTTCCAGTTTCCGGGCCGTCGCCTGCTGCAGACCCTGATCGATATTCCCTTCGCGGTGTCGCCGGTGGTGGCGGGGCTCGTCTACCTGCTGCTCTATGGCCGCAACGGCTGGATCGGCGGCTGGCTCGACGCCCAGGACATCCAGCTGATGTTCGCCTGGCCGGGCATCCTGATGGTGACGGTGTTCGTGACCAGCCCCTTCGTGGCCCGCGAGCTGATCCCGTTGATGCAGGCCCAGGGCTCCCGCGAGGAGGAGGCCGCGGTGACCCTGGGCGCGCCGGGCTGGACCATCTTCCGCCGGGTCACCCTGCCCAATATCCGCTGGGCCCTGCTCTACGGGGTGATCCTCACCAATGCCCGGGCGGTAGGCGAGTTCGGTGCGGTCTCGGTGGTCTCCGGCGCCATCCGCGGCGAGACCATGACCCTGCCCCTGCACCTGGAGCAGCTCTACCAGGACTACAACGCCGTGGGCGCCTTCTCCAGCGCCGCCCTGCTGGCACTGATCGCCCTGTTCACCCTGGCCGCCAAGGCCGGCCTGGAATGGCGCATCGCGCGCCAGGAGGTTTCCTCATGAGCATCCGCCTGACCGATATCGCCAAGCACTATGGCCGTGCCGGGCGTGCCCTGGAGCCGGTAAGCCTGGAGATCGCCGAGGGCGAGCTGGTGGGCCTGCTGGGGCCCTCGGGCTCGGGCAAGACCACCCTGCTGCGCATCATCGCCGGCCTCGAGGCGCCGGACCGTGCCCCGGCCGGACGCATCCTGTTCGGCGACCGCGACGTCACCGACGTGCATGTGCGCGACCGACGCATCGGCTTCGTCTTCCAGCACTATGCGCTGTTTCGCCATATGACGGTGTTCGACAACGTGGCCTTCGGCCTCACCGTGCTGCCGCGTCGCGAGCGCCCCTCCAGCGGCGAGATCCGCGCCCGGGTCCACCGCCTGCTGGAGATGGTACAGCTCGAACACTTCGCCAGCCGCTATCCGGCCCAGCTCTCCGGCGGCCAGCAGCAGCGCGTCTCCCTGGCCCGGGCGCTGGCCCTGCGCCCCGACGTGCTGCTGCTCGACGAGCCCTTCGGGGCGCTGGACGCCAAGGTGCGCCAGGAGCTGCGCCGCTGGTTGCGCCAGCTGCACGACGAGCTGGGCTTCACCAGCCTGTTCGTGACCCACGACCAGGAGGAGGCCCTGGAGGTCTCCGACCGTGTCGCGGTGATGAGCCAGGGGCGTATCGAGCAGATCGACACCCCGGATGCCCTCTACCGGTCACCGGCTAACCGCTTCGTCTTCGAGTTCCTGGGCGATGTGAACCATCTCGAGGGCGAGGTGCGCAATGGGGTGCTGACCTGCGGCGAGGCGAGCCTCGCGTTGGAGCTGCCCGACGGCCCCGAGGAGCTGCTGCTGCGGCCCCACGAGGTCCGCCTGGTGGAGTCACCGACGGCGGAGGCCCGGCTGCCGGTGACCGTCACCTCCATCTCCCCGGTGGGTGCCGAGGTGCGGGTGGAGATCGCCGCGGACTGGATGGTGGAGCCCTGGCTGGCCACCCTGCGCCACGCCGACTATGAGCGCCTCGAGCTGCGCCGCGGCCAGCGGCTGTACGTGATTCCACGCCGCTGGCACCGTTTCAGCGCTGACGCCCACCAGCAGCGCCAGCGGGCCGCCGCCTGAACCACTGTCCGGCCCGCCCCTCCCCCACCGCTATCTCTGACTACCGCCGGCCCCGTGCCCGGCGAGCCGGCGATAACTCGGTGGTTGGCGGTGATAATTCTGCTGTCGTGTTGTCACACTCATCACGACACAGTACTCACCGCCAGCGGAGGTCCCCATGCTGATCAAGATTGCCAGGCCCGGTGATCTGCACGAATCCGATGTGACACCGGAGTCCATCTACCTCTCCCGGCGACGCTTCATGGGCGGCATGGTGGGCCTGGGCGCGGGGCTTGCCCTCTCCGGCCAGACCCGTGCCGCTTCCGACTACGCGGATGTTCCCGAGGGCGACGCGCCGGCGTGGCTGAAGGAGAAGATCGACGCCACCCGCTGGCAAGCCGTCACCCCGAGCGACCCCGAGCAGGACAGGGTCGCCCCCTTCGACGATGCCAGCGGCTACAACAACTTCTACGAGTTCGGCTCCGGCAAGTCCGACCCCGCCCGCCACGCCGGCAGCCTGGAAACCCAGCCCTGGAGCGTGGTGGTCGACGGCGAGGTCAACAACGGCGGGCGCCTGGCCCTGGAGGACCTCGCCAGGCCATCGCAGTTCGAGGAGCGCATCTATCGCCTGCGTTGCGTCGAGGCGTGGTCGATGGTGATCCCCTGGCTGGGCATTCCCCTCGCCGAGGTGATCAGGCGCGCCGAGCCCACCAGCAAGGCCCGCTACGTGCGCTTCGAGACCCTGGTCGACCCGGAGCAGATGCCGGGACAGCGCTCCTCCTTCGCGCTGATCGACTGGCCCTACGTGGAGGGCCTGCGCCTGGACGAGGCCATGCACCCGCTGACCCTGCTCGCCCTGGGCATGTATGGCCGCGAACTGCCCAACCAGAACGGCGCGCCCCTGCGGCTGGTGGTGCCCTGGAAGTACGGCTTCAAGAGCATCAAGTCGATCGTACGCATCTCGCTGGTGGCAGAGCAGCCGGTCAACTCCTGGCAGCGGATCGCCCCCGACGAGTACGGCTTCTACGCCAACGTCAACCCCGAGGTCGACCACCCGCGCTGGAGCCAGGCCACCGAGCGTCGCCTGCCCAATAGCCTGTTCAACCCCAATACCATCGATACCCGGATGTTCAACGGCTACGCCGACGACGTCGCCGGGCTGTATGCGGGGCTGGATCTACGGAAGCACTACTGATGGACGCCCAGCATCGTTGGCGACTCTGGCGGCTGGGCGTGTTCCTGGCGGCGCTGGCACCGTTGCTGATATGGGGCTGGCAGGTGGCCAGCAACGCCGCCGGACCCGAGCCAGGGCGCTACCTGCTGCTCAATATCGGCATCGGCGCGCTGTGGATGCTGCTGCTGACCCTGAGCCTGACACCGTTGAGCCGGCTCACTCGCTGGAAGGGCTTCGCCCTGATCCGCCGGCAGCTCGGCCTGTGGACACTGGCCTACGCCACCCTGCACATGCTCAGCTACGCGCTGTTCATCCTGGGGCTCGACTGGGCCATGCTGGGCAGCGAGCTGGTGAAGCGGCCCTATATCATCGTCGGCATGCTGGCGCTGATCGGCCTCGTCCTGCTGGGCGCCACCTCCAACCGCTGGTCGATGCGCCGCCTGGGCAAGCGCTGGAAGTCGCTGCACAGGCTCGCCTACCCCATCCTGGGCCTGGTGCTGCTGCACTTCTTCTGGGTGGTGCGCGCCGACCTCGGCGAGTGGGCGATGTATGCCGCCATCGCGGCGCTGGTCATGGCGACCCGCCTGCCGCCGGTGGCCCGCACGCTCCCCAGGATTCGCTATCGGCTGAGTCGCGCTCAGGCCTGAAGGAGGGACGGAAGGCGGCGCGCCAGCGCTGGCTCAGCGCTGCCACGCCATCAGGGTCTCGTTCTCGCCGGTGAGCGGCTCGACGCGCTCCTCCACGGCGCGAAAGCCCAGCCGGCGGTAGAAGGAGACCGCACGCACGTTGCGTGAATAGACACATAGAGTCAGGCGCTCGTGACCGGCCATGGCGTGGGCCATCAGCCGCGAACCGTGGCCATAACTCTGCACCTCGGGGTCGATGAACAGCGCCTCGAGGTGATCGCCGCTGAGGGCGGCGAAGCCGATCACCCTACCCTCGACCTCCAGCACCGCAAGCTCATCGGCCTGGGGCAGGCGCTGTCGGGCCATGGCCTCGGCGCGGGACGACCAGAACGCCTCGGGGATGAAGTCGTGGGCTCGGATGGAGGCACGCAACCAGATATCGACCAGCCCGGGAATCTCCTTGGCGGCAGCGGAACGGATCATGTCACGGCTCCTTCGACGTATACCGACAGTGTAACCGAGGAGGCGACGTCGTACCCTGAGCGAGCAGCGGGCGCTATACTGCGCCCCCGATACCCACCACCGATACGGGAGCTCCCCATGCTGCGTCGACGCTTTGTTCGCCTTTCCCTGGCCCTGGTCGCCACCGGCTGGCTGGCCGGCTGTGCCGCTCCCCAGACCCTGCAGCTTGACCCCAGGCGCAGCGCCGAGGTGCCGGTGACCGGCAGCGGCCAGGCGGTGACGGTGATCGCCGCGGATGGCCGCGACAGCGAGGTGATCGGCACCCGCACCGGCAGCGCCATGTCCACCGCCACCATCACCGTCTACGCCCACGAACTGATGCCCGGGCTGCAGCGCGAGGCCGAGCGGGCGGTGCGCGAGATGGGCTTCGCGCCCACCACCCAGCGCGCCGAGGGGCGCCCCAGCCTGACCCTGACCCTCGACCACCTGGGCTATGCACGGGGTCAGAGCCGTCCGGTGATCGGCGAGGCACGCATGGAGGCGGTGCTCGTCGCCGAGGCGACCAATGGCGGCAACACCTACACCGGCACCTATACCTCGCGGCGCACTCAGAGCTTTGCCGTGCGCCCGGACCAGGAAGCCAACAGCCGCATGGTCAACGAACTGCTCTCCGATGGCCTGGACCGTGCCTTCCGCGACCCGGAACTGGGCCGCCTGCTGGCCCGCTGAGGGTCATTCGACCGGGCCGCGGCGAACCATGGCCCAGACATGCTCCTGGAAGCCGCTGCCCGGCTCCGGTGCGCCCCGCTCGAGCAGGGTGATCTGGAAATTGGGCTCGAACAGCTCGCGCACCTCCTCTTCCGGCACGTGGAACGGCGGGCCGGCCTGCTCCTCGCCGGCCGCACGGTCGAGGCTGATGAACAGCCCCCTGGCCCCGGGCGGGATCAGCTGTGCCAGATGGAAGGCATAGCGCTGGCGGGTGGCGGGCGGCAGGGCGATCAGGGCGGCACGGTCGTAGAAGGCGCCGATCTCGGCCGCCTGGGCGATATGGAAGTGGAAGAAGTCGCCGCACCAGAGCTCGACGTTGCCCTGGCGACATATCTCGAATCCCGCCTGGCGATAGCGCGAGACGGGCTCGCCCCCCTCGGCGAGAAACTGCTCGATCGCCTGGGGCGCCAGTTCGATGCCCAGCACCGGGTGGTCGTGACGCCCCAGCCAGCGCATGTCGTGACTCTTGCCGCATAACGGCACCAGCACCTTGACGCCGGGCCGCACGCCCAGCAGCGGCCAGTGGTGGCGCAGCGCGGGATGCGGCGCGTCACGGTGGAAGCCGATGCGCCCCTCCCGCCAGCGGGACAGCCATTGGTTCTCCCATTCGTTCTCCACCATGGCGGGCCTCAGAACCAGCGATCGCGCTTGCGGCGACGACGCGGCAGATGGGGGACGATCAGGCCGACCAGCAGGCCGGCACCGGCCACCCCACCGCCATACATGAAGTAGCGCATCAGCAGGTCCTGCTCCTGGGTGTTGAGGCGCGCCTCGAGCTCACGCACGGCCTCGCGGGAACGCTGTGCCTCGGCATCCAGCTCGTGATTGCGCGTTTCCAGCTCGGCGACCCGCGCCTCGCGAACCTCGAGGGTCTCGCGCAGTGCGGCGGTACGCTGCTCCCACTCCTCATCGATGTCGTCGAGTTCGGCATCGAGCTGGGCCACTCGCTGCTCCAGCTCGGGCAGACGCACCTGGGCGCTGGGCACCTCCTGGATCTCGCGACTGAGGACCCAGACGGCGTCGCCTCCGGGACCCCGGACGCGGGTATAGTCGCCGCTGGTCTCCAGCCGCTCCACCGGCTCACCGGCGGTCAGATTGCCGACGATGCGATAGCCATCGGTGGGGCCGCTGCGCACATAGGTGGTCAGGGAGTCGGAGACCCAGACGGTGTCGTTCTGTTCCTGGGCCGCCAGCGGCAGGGCCAGCAGGCCGAGTAGCGAGCCCAGGCAGATGCCCAGGCCGGTTCGTGTGCGGTGATGTGTCGTCATGCCATGATCCTGACTGGAAAAGATCCTGCCGAAAACCGGCCCAATGTGGTTGGTTACGCTGTGCAGACGTCGTCGACGGTTATTCACAGCATCTGTGGACAACCGCCGGGACAACTCCGGGAAAGTCGCCCGTCGGTACCGCCACAGCGCCACTTTCGGGTTGCTGGTCATTGCGTGACCAGCGCCGCGGGCGCCTTCGGCAGGCCACCGGGGCCGCGGGCCCACCCCGCCGACCGGGTCGGCTAGGTTAGCACACTCGCTCGAGCCGGGTGCCGGGCTGGCTCCACACGGGCACGACACGTATAATACCCGCCTGTTTTCAACGATGGCCCAGGCGGCCACCGCCATCCATTGCCGCGCCGCCGGCGGTCCGCCGCCTTGAGTGTCGCGCATCCCTGAACCCACCGGTGACAGACGTCGGGCGCCTGGCGCCACGACCCAATCCTTATGGCGAAGAAACTCTTCATCAAGACGCACGGCTGCCAGATGAACGAGTACGATTCCGCCCGCATGGCGGATCTGCTCGGCGAATCTCACCGTCTCGAACTCACCGACGACGAGCGCGAAGCCGACGTCATCCTGCTCAACACCTGCTCGATCCGCGAGAAGGCCCAGGAGAAGGTATTCCACCAGCTGGGGCGCTGGAAGAAGCTCAAGGAGGCCAATCCCGACCTGGTGATCGGCGTGGGCGGCTGCGTGGCCAGCCAGGAGGGCGAGGCGCTGCGCAAGCGCGCACCCCACGTCGACATGGTGTTCGGCCCCCAGACCCTGCATCGAGTGCCATCCATGCTCGACTCGCGGCAGCAGGACCAGATCTCGGTGGTCGACGTGACCTTCCCGGAGATCGAGAAGTTCGACCACCTGCCCAAGCCGAGCGCCGACGGTGCCACCGCCTTCGTGTCGGTCATGGAGGGCTGCTCCAAGTACTGTACCTTCTGCGTGGTGCCCTACACCCGCGGCGAGGAGGTCTCGCGCCCCTTCGAGGCGGTGATGGACGAGGTGATCCACCTGGCCGACCAGGGCGTGCGCGAGATCAACCTGCTGGGCCAGAACGTCAACGCCTACCGAGGGGAGAACCAGCTGGGCGACGAGATCGACCTGGCCGAGCTGATCGCTTGCGTGGCCGCGGTGGAGGGCATCGACCGCATCCGCTTCACCACCTCCCACCCCGTGGAGTTCTCCGACAGCCTGATCGAGGCCTACGGCGAGATACCGGAGCTGGTCAGTCACCTGCACCTGCCGGTGCAGGCCGGCTCGGATCGGGTGCTTGCCGCCATGAAACGCGGCCATGGTGTCGAGGAGTATGTCGACAAGCTGGAGCGCATCCGGGAGTTGCGTCCCGATATCAGCTTCTCCTCGGACTTCATCATCGGCTTCCCGGGCGAGACGGAGGCGGACTTCGAGGCGACCATGGACCTGATCCATCGCATCGGCTTCGACCACTCCTTCAGCTTCGTCTACTCGGCGCGCCCCGGCACCCCGGCGGCCTCCCTCGAGGACGACACCCCTGAGAGCGTCAAGAAGCAGCGTCTGGCGATCCTCCAGGAGCGCATCAACCAGCAGACCATGCAGATCAGCCGGCGCATGGTGGGCACCACCCAGCGCATCCTGGTCACCGGCTTCGCGCCGCGGGATCCGGGGCAGCTCTCCGGGCGCACCGAGAACAACCGGGTGGTCAACTTCCGCGCCCCCAACCCCACCGAGCTGATCGGCTACTTCGTCGACGTCGAGATCAGCGAGGCGCTGCCCAACTCGCTGCGCGGCGAGCTCGCCTCGCCGGCGATCTACTGACACAGGCAGGAGTATTACTGCCGGGGCTGATCCGGCGGCAGGCCCCGGCGCCCCTGGGCTCGAGCACCACATTCCGGACGCAATAGCCCTTCACACATTGCCCCGGCAAACGCCGGGGCAGTAAGCTGAGCCTACACATTCACCATCCAGGGGACTCGCCCGCCTTGAGCCAACCAGCCTCCCAGGCCAACCGCATCATCACCCTGAACCTCGAACCCAACGACCCCCGCCGCCTGGCCAACCTGTGCGGCCAGCGCGACGAGCACCTCAAACTGGTGGAAGCGCGCCTCGGCATCACCCTGCGCAACCGCGGCAATATCTTCCAGCTGGCGGGCCCCATCCACCGGGTCAAGGCCGCCGCCAACCTGCTCGAGCACCTCTACCGCGAGACCGAGGCCAGCGACCTGGAGCCGGATACCGTGCACCTCTTCCTGCAGGAGTCGGGCCTCGAGGCCCTGGAGGAGGACGAAGGCAACGAGGAGGGCGGCGAGGTGCTGCTGCGCACCCCGCGCACCCTGATCAAGCCCCGCGGCCTCAACCAGCAGGGCTATGTGCAGAGCATCCGCGCCCACGACATCAACTTCGGCATCGGCCCGGCGGGTACCGGCAAGACCTACCTGGCGGTGGCCGCGGCGGTGGAGGCCCTCAACCAGCAGGAGGTGCGTCGCATCCTGCTGGTGCGACCGGCGGTGGAGGCCGGCGAGAAGCTCGGCTTCCTGCCCGGGGACCTGGCCCAGAAGATCGACCCCTACCTGCGCCCGCTCTATGACGCCCTCTACGAGATGATCGGCTTCGAGCAGGTGGCCAAGCTGATCGAGCGCCAGGTGATCGAGATCGCCCCGCTGGCCTACATGCGCGGGCGCACCCTCAACAACGCCTTCATCATCCTCGACGAGAGCCAGAACACCACCCGCGAACAGATGAAGATGTTCCTGACCCGCATCGGCTTCGGCTCCACCGCGGTGATCACCGGCGACGTCACCCAGGTCGACCTGCCCAAGGGCCAGAGCTCGGGGCTGATCCAGGTCCTCGAGGTACTCAAGGGCACCCCCGGCATCGGCGTGACCCACTTCGCCGCCAAGGACGTGGTACGCCACCCGCTGGTCCAGCGCATCATCGAGGCCTACGACAGCTTCGAGGCCGAGCAGGAGGCCGCCGAGCGCGCCCGCAAGGCGGCCAGGGAGCAGGAACGCGAGGCACTACGTCGGGAAAGGCAAATGGGTCAGGAACGCCAGGAGCGTCTCGACCGCGAGCGAGGCGAGTCATGAGCCAGCCCCGGGTCGATCGTCAGGTGGCCATCGCTGCCGAAGGGCTGCCGAGCCAGGCGGAGCTGGACGCCTGGGTGGGCGCGGTGCTGTCGCGACAGGCGGTCGACCCCGACAGCGAGCTCAGCGTGCGCCTGGTGGACGCCGACGAGAGCCAGGCCCTCAACCGCGACTACCGCGGCCGCGACAAGCCCACCAACGTGCTCTCCTTCCCCTTCGAGAACCCGCCCTGCGTCAGCCTGCCGCTGCTCGGCGACCTGGTGATCTGTCATCCCGTGGTGGCCGCCGAGGCCGCCGAGCAGGACAAGTCGCTGCACGATCACTACGCTCACATGGTGGTTCACGGTACCCTGCACCTGCTCGGCTTTGACCATCTCGAGGATGACGAGGCCGAGGCCATGGAGGCGCTGGAGCGCGAGATCCTGGCCGAACTGGGCATCGCCGACCCTTACCGGACCGCACCCGAGGACGAGAGAACCGACTCATGAGCGAAGACCGATCGAGCAGCCAGGGCAACCGCTCCTGGCTCGAGAAACTGCTGGGGGCGCTCTCCAGCGACAGCGACGAACCCAGCTCCCGGGACGAGCTGCTGGAGTTCCTGCGCCAGGCGGGGGGCCGCCTGAAGCTCGAGCAGGACGCCATGATGATCATCGAGGGGGCGCTGAAGATCAGCGACCAGCAGGTTCGCGAGGTGCTGATTCCGCGTTCCCAGGTGACCGCCATCGCCATGGACCAGCCGCTGGAGGAGTACCTGCCGGTGATACTGGAGACCGGCCACTCCCGCTATCCGGTGATCGGCGAGAATCTCGACGAGGTGAAGGGCATCCTGCTGGCCAAGGACCTCTTGCCGCTGCTGCGCAGCGGCCAGGAGAACGGCAGGCCCTTCCGGCTCGAGGAGGTGGTGCGCCCGGCGCTGTTCGTGCCGGAGTCCAAGCGCCTGAACAGCCTGCTCAAGGAGTTCCAGAGCACTCACAACCATATGGCGATCGTGGTCGATGAATACGGCGGTACCGCCGGCATCGTCACCATCGAGGATATCCTCGAGGAGATCGTCGGCGAGATCGAGGACGAGCACGACGCCGACGAGGAGGAGGACATCCGCGAGCTGGGCGAGGGGCGCTACGCCATCCGCGCCCTGACGCCCATCGAGGACTTCAACGAACGCTTCGAGACCCGCTTCTCGGACGAGGAGTTCGATACCCTCGGCGGCCTGGTGATGCAGCGCTTCGGCCACCTGCCCTCCCGCGGCGAGCACGCCGTCATCGGCGGCTGGCGCTTCACGGTACTCAACGCCGACAACCGCCGCATCCGACTGCTCGAGGCCGAGCCCTGCGACGAAGACGACGGCCTCGACGACAACGACTGACGCGCCTGCCACGGAGGGCCAAGATGCCAGCGTTTCGCCTCCCCCCCGCCGTCGGCTACCTGCTGGCGGCCGCGGCCGGTATTCTCACCACGCTTACCGCCTCGCCCTTCGAGCTCTGGTGGCTGGGCCCGGTGGCCGCGGGGCTGGTCTACCTCGGCCTCCACGCCCTGACACCCGGCCAGGCAGCCCTGCGCGGCTGGAGCTACGGCCTGGGGCTGTTCGGGTCCGGTGCCTCCTGGGTCTATGTGTCGATCCACGACTACGGCTATACCGGCGTGCCCCTGGCGCTGCTCCTCACCGCGCTGTTCGTCGCGGGCCTGGCGCTCTTTCCCGCCGTGACCCTGTGGCTCTACCGGCGCCTCACCGGCCCACGGCTGGCCTGGCTCAGCTTCGCCGGCGCCTGGGTGCTTGGCGAGTGGCTGCGCACCTGGCTGTTCACCGGCTTCCCCTGGCTGCTGCTGGGCACCGCCCAGGTCGACTCGCCGCTGGCCCCGTGGGCCCCGGTGGGCGGGGTCTACCTGCTCTCGCTGATCACCGCGCTGACCGGCAGCCTGGGCGTCGAGCTGCTGCGTCGCCGCGCCTGGGCCGCACTTCCTCTTGCCGCCCTATGGCTGGCTCCCCTGGCGCTGCCCGCCCAGTGGACCAGCCCCGCCGGCGAGCCGCTGCGGGTGGCGCTGCTGCAGGGCAACCTCGACCAGGCCATCAAGTGGACCGCCGAGGGCCAGCGCGAGGCCGCCAACCGCTACAGCGAGCTGACCCGCGCGCAGGGGGACGACCCGGACCTGATCATCTGGCCCGAAGCGGCGCTGCCGATGTTCGAGCGCGAGGCGCGCCCCATCCTCGAGCGGGTGCAGTCCAATCTCGCCCCGGATACCGCCCTGCTCACCGGCATCCTGCAGCGTGACGGCCAGGGGCTCTACTACAACAGCGTGATCGGGCTGGGAGACGTGGAGGGCGAGTACCGCAAGACGCACCTGGTGCCCTTCGGCGAATACCTGCCCCTGGAGAGCCTGCTCGCCGGCACCATCGCCTTCTTCGACCTGCCGATGCCGGCGATGACACCGGGACCGGAGGGCCAGGCGCCGCTGCGGGCCGCCGGCACCACCATCGGCAACGCCATCTGCTACGAGATCATCTACGCCGATCGGGTGGCCGCCCAGGCGCGCCAGGCGGCGCTGCTGCTGACGGTCTCCAACGACACCTGGTTCGGACGCTCCATCGGCCCCCTGCAGCACCTGCAGATGGCCCGCCTGCGCGCCCTGGAGAACGGCCGCCAGGTGATCCGCGCCACCAGCAACGGCGTCACCGCCATCATCGACGAACGCGGCGAGGTTATCGCGCGCGCCCCGCAGTTCGAGATGGCGAGCCTTACCGGCGAGGTGCAGCCCATGACGGGCCTCACCCCCTTCACTCGCACCGGCAGCTGGCCCACCTGGCTGCTCGCCGCGCTGATGGTGCTGCCCGGCCTGCGGCTACGCCGTAAGCCGTAAGCCGTAAGCCGTAAGCCGTAAGCCGTAAGCCGTAAGCCGTAAGCCGTAAGCCAGATCTT
Organism: Halomonas sp. SSL-5; assembly: GCF_030708455.1. Lineage (GTDB taxonomy): Bacteria > Pseudomonadota > Gammaproteobacteria > Pseudomonadales > Halomonadaceae > Halomonas. Next base: position 316,429 of record NZ_JAUYWF010000003.1, on the reverse strand, counting down.
TCGAGAGACATTGGGGAAGAAACAAGAAGCGCCCAGCCGATGAGTCGGCTGGGCGCTTCTACTTACAGCTTATAGCTTACAGCTTTAAGCTCCCGGCGAAGCCGGGGTTTCGCCCAGCACCTCGGGAATGGTCGTCTTGACGTAGCGTCCCGGGGCCGGCTCGAGGATATCCAGCTCGCCGTCGCCGGGCTGGCGTGCCGGCACCATCTTCTCGGCATCGGCGTAGCCGTTCTCGGTCATCCACGCCTGCCAGTGCGGCCACCAGGAACCCTCGTGCTGCTCGGCACCGGCCAGCCACTCCTCGTGGGTCTCGGCCAGCTCGTCATTGGTCCAGAAGCCGTACTTGTTCTTGTGCGGCGGGTTGACCACCCCGGCGATGTGCCCCGAGCCACCCAGCACGAACTTGACCGGCCCCTTGGGCAGCAGCGCGCCGTAATAGGTGCTGTTCCAGCGCGCGATATGGTCCTCGCGGGTAGACAGGAAGTAGCTCGGAGTGGAGATCTTGCGCAGGTCGATCTTGACCCCGTCGAGCTCGATGCCACCGGGCTGGACCAGGCGGTTCTCCATGTACATGTTGCGCAGGTACCAGCCGTGGGTCGCCGCCGGCAGGTTGGTGCCGTCGGTGTTCCAGTAGAGCAGGTCGAAGGGTGCCGGCACGTCTCCCTTCAGGTAGTTGCTGATATAGAAGGACCAGAAGAGGTCGTTCTCGCGCAGCAGGTTGAAGCTGAAGGCCATGGCCCGACCGTCGAGGTAGCCGTCACGCTCCATCTTGGCCTCGATGCCCTGGAGTACCGGCTCGTTGAGGAAGACACCGATCTCGCCCGGGTCGCGGAAGTCCTGCAGGGTGGTCATGTAGGTGACCGACTTGACCTTGCGCCCGCGGCGAGTGCTGGTCAGGTAGGCCACCGTGGAGGCCGCCAGGGTGCCGCCGACGCAGTAGCTGAGCAGATTGACCGACTTCTCGCCGGTGGCCTGCTCGATCGCCGCCATGGCATCGATGGGGCCGAGCTGCATGTAGTCGGCCCAGGTCAGGTCGCGCTGCTCGGGCCCGGGGTTGCGCCAGGAGATCAGGAACACCGTGTGGCCCTGCCCGACCAGCCACTTGACGAAGGAGTTGTCCTCGCGCAGGTCGAGGATGTAGTACTTGTTGATCCAGGGCGGAATCACCAGCAGCGGCGTCTTGTAGGCCTGCTCGGTGGTGGGCGCGTACTGGATCAACTGGATCAGCTCGTTCTCGAAGACCACCGAGCCCGGGGTCACGGCGATATTCCTGCCCACCTCGAAGGCGCTGCGATCGGTCATGGTGACGTTGAGGCCCTCGGCGGAGTTGCCCAGGTCGTGGCGCAGCCGGGCCAGGCCGTCGACCAGGTTCTGGCCGCGGGTCTCCAGGGTCTTGCGCATCACCTCGGGGTTGGTGGCCACGAAGTTGGTGGGCGACATGGCGTTGACCATCTGGCGGGCGTAGAACGCCAGCCGGTTCTTCTGTTCCGCGGGGAGGTCCAGACCGTCGATCAGCTCCTCGACGAGGCGCGAGAAGAGCAGGTACTGCTGCATGATCGCCAGGTAGTAGGGGTCGTTGGTCCAGGCCTCGTCCTTGAATCGGCGATCGCCCTTGCTCGGCGTCACCAGTGGCTCGACCGACTCGCCGGCCATGGCGCGAAGGCCGTTCTGCCAAAGCTGGAACTGATCCTGCATCAGTCGTGCCTGGGTCTGCCACAGCTGGGGCGGATTGCCCATCAGCGATTCGGCCGCCGCCTGGAAGCTCTCACGCATGTCGTCATAGACCGAATCGGCGGCGTCGCTGGGCACCATGCGCTCCAGCAGGTCGCCCATCAGTTGACGGTACTCCTCGCCGATCAGCTGGAGCTGCGCATTCCACGCCTCCAACTCGGCCTGTGTTGGTGCTTGAACCCCTGACTGCATTGAACCTGGCTGCATGAACCCTCCCGGTGCGTCGGCCACGCCATGCCGACGTCAGATAGCACGATCCGCCGCCCTCGCGAGGAGGACGGCGGCTTGATCAACGGCCCCGTCGAGGACCGGATTGCGCTGCGCCCGCAGCGCTCATGGCATGCGCTCAGCTCTTGCTGGTGCCGCCTCGCGAGGACTGCGCCTTGGCCGGTTCGGCCTTGTCGGCCTGGCCGGACTGCTGCTTGGCGGCCTCGCCCATGGCCTCGGCCTGCTCGGAGAAGAGCTTCTCCATCTCGGCCTTGAAGTCGACGCTCATCTCGGAGAGGGCCTTGGCATCCTCCATCATCTGCTGAGAGAGCTGGTTCATCATCTCGGCCTGGCGGGTACCGAAGTCACGCAGGCTGTCGGCATCCTGGACCTCGCTGGCGTCGCGCATGCGCTCGGTGCCCATCTGGCTGTAGCGCTTCATGGACTCCATCTGGTACTGGGAGAGCTTCTCCATGTTGTCCAGCATCAGGGAGTTGAGCTTGCGCATCGGCTCGAAGAACTTGCGGGTCTGTTCGTTGAAGCTTTCGATCATCTTGTCTTGCATGGGACGTCCTCCCGAACGGTGATCATCAGTCGTGGGCGGACCGCCCACGATGTTGCACTGCACAAAGCGTAGTCTGCCACCGGCCTTGTTGCAAGATCATGGCGACGAGATGAATGGCGTATTGACGTCGCGTCAGCTTTCGCGCTTGGTCCGCGAGCGGGTGCTGGTGGTCCCCTTGCTGGCCTTGGCGCGGCTGGAGGCCTTGCCGCTGCTCGCGGCGGAAGCGCCTCCCGAACCCGAGTCGGACTCACCGCCCTTGTCCTCGCCGCCCGAGGAGCCGGCCTGACCGGCGGCCTGCCCCGCCTGCTTGAGCATATCCAGCATCATCTGCTGGTAGGTGCCGAAGCTGGAAAGCCCCTGGGACAGGCCCTGGGAGAGCCCTTGCGTCATGCCCTGCCCCATGCCGGACTGCTGCAGGAAGGGCTGCATCAGGCTCATCGGGTCATAGCCCTCCACCCCGGACTCCATCTGTTTCTGGATCCGGTCCATCAGGTCCTTCTGGAAGGCCTCCACGTCGGGTAGGCCCAGCGCGTGGCGAAACTCGTCGGGAGTAAGGTCAAACTCGACATTGATCTTCATGGCTCAAGCCCTGTCCGTTGGTCTGTCCCGCAGTGTAGCAGCCCCTAAAGGGCCACCCTCAACGCAGCACGGGGGTGTCCACCTTCACCTCGGCGTTCTGGGCGCGATGGCGCAGCAGATGGTCCATCAGGGTCAGCGCCATCATCGCCTCGGCGATGGGCGTGGCGCGGATCCCCACGCAGGGGTCGTGACGCCCCTTGGTGACCACCTCGACGGGATCGCCGTGGACGTCGATGCTGCGCCCCGGGGTGGTGATGCTCGATGTCGGCTTGAGCGCCAGATGGGCGATGATCGCCTGGCCGCTGGAAATGCCACCGAGTACGCCGCCGGCGTGGTTGGAGAGGAACCCCTCGGGGGTCATCTCGTCGCGGTGCTCGCTGCCACGGCTGGCCACGGCGGCGAAGCCGTCACCGATCTCCACGCCTTTCACCGCATTGATGCTCATCAGGCCATGGGCCAGTTCGGCGTCCAGGCGATCGAACACCGGCTCGCCGAGACCCGGGGGCACGCCCTCGGCCACCACGGTGATCTTCGCGCCCACCGAGTCCTGGTCCCGGCGCAGCTGGTCCATGTAGGCCTCGAGCTCTGCCACGCGCTCCGGGTCGGGGCAGAAGAAGGGATTGGCGTCCACTGCCTCCCAGCTCCTGAAGGCGATCTCGATGGGGCCGAGCTGGCTCATGTAGCCGCGCACGCTGATGCCCCGGGTCTCGAGATATTTCTTGGCGATGGCCCCGGCCGCCACCCGCATGGCGGTCTCCCGGGCGCTGGAGCGCCCGCCGCCGCGGTAGTCGCGGATGCCGTATTTGTGGTGGTAGCTGTAGTCGGCGTGGGCGGGGCGGAACTGGTCCTTGATCTTCGAGTAGTCCGTGGAGCGCTGGTCGGTATTCTCGATCACAAGGCCAATGGAGGTGCCGGTGGTCAGCCCCTCGAAGACACCGGAGAGGATCCGCACCCGGTCGGGCTCGCGGCGCTGGGTGGTGTGGCGCGAGGTCCCCGGACGACGGCGATCCAGGTCGTGCTGCAGGTCCTCCTCGCTGAGCGGCAGTCCCGGCGGACAGCCATCGACGATGGCGCCCAGCGCCGGGCCATGGCTCTCGCCGAAGGTGGTGACGGTAAACAGCTTGCCGAAGGTGTTGCCGGACATGGGCGCTCCTCGAGGGATCGGGGTCGGAGAATCAGGCGAAGGACGCCGCATGGGCGTCGAGTTCATCGGCGGTGAGGGCGAACACCCCCTGGCCGCCGCGCTCGAAGTCGAGCCACAGGAAGGGCACCTCCGGGAAGGCGGCCTCCAGGTGGTGGTCGGAGTTGCCCACCTCGACGATCAGCACGCCACGCTCGCTCAGGTGTCGGCGGGCCTCGCGCAGGATGCGCCGCACGATGTCCAGGCCGTCGGCGCCGGCGCCCAGCGCCAGGGCGGGCTCGTGGCGGTACTCGGCGGGCATGGTGGCGAGGTCGCGGTCATCCACGTAGGGCGGGTTGGAGACGATCAGGTCATAGCGGCCGGGCAACGCATCGAAGAGGTCCGAATGCACCGCGCGCACCCGCGCGCCGAGGTCGTGGCGGCTGATGTTCTGGCGGGCCACCGCCAGGGCCTCCTGGCTGATATCGGCGAGATCCACAGCACAGGTGGGCAGGTGCAGCGCCGTGGCGATGCCGATGCAGCCGGAACCGGCACACAGGTCGAGCACCCCCTCCGGCGGCTCCTCGGGAAACCAGGCGGCGAAGCCCGACTCCACCAGTTCGGCGATGGGCGAGCGCGGGATCAACACACGCTCGTCGACGTCGAAGGGCAGACCGGCGAACCACGCCTCGCCGAGCAGATAGGGTAGCGGCCGCCGGCCGATGATCCGCTCGCGCACCAGGGCGACGATGCGTCGGCGCTCCATGGGCAGAAGGCGGGCGTCGAGTACCGCGGGATCGACGTTCCAGGGCAGGTGCAGCGCGCCCAGGGTCAGGGCCACCGCTTCATCCCAGGGCGAGTCACTGCCATGCCCATGGAACAGGCCGGCCAGATGGAATTCGCTGGCCGCCCAGCGCAGGTAGTCGCGCAGGGTGACGAGCTCCGCGGCGAGCCGGTCGTCGGTAAGGGTAAGCGTGGAGGTCGAGCGCGGGGCGTGCTGATCGGCCAAGGGAGCACCTGAACGTCGAGAGGTAGGGAGGATGATTGTAACCCGGCCCGCCGGTTCACAGCCACGCCACGCCGGGTATACTGGTCGCCCCCACGCCAACCAGCCGATACTGCCCCATGAGCCCTGCCCCATGAGCAAAAATCGCCACCGCCCGGATGACGATGAGATCAGCGCCTTTCGCCAGGCCCTGCGCCAGGCCGGGGTCAGGCCGATCAAGCGCAACCGCGCCGATCCGGGGCGTCCGCAGCGCGAGGACCCCTCCGCCGCGGCACGCCGGGCCGCCGCCCAGGCGGCGGGCGACGACGGCGCCAGGGGGCGCACCTCCGACGGCCGCGTGGAGGCGGTGCGGCCCTCGGAGTACCTCGACTTCGCCCTGCCCGACCTGCCGTGGCGCACCCGCAGCCGCCTCAAGCGCGGCGAAATGGCCTGGGAGGCGGGGCTCGACCTGCACGGCTACACCCTGGAGGAGGCACGCGAGGAGCTGGAGGGCTTCCTGCGCGACGCCGCCCTGGAGCGACGCCGCTGCCTGCTGGTGGTACATGGCAAGGCCTGGGGAGTGGACGGCAACTATCCGGTGATCAAGAGCCACGTCAACGCCTGGCTGCGCGAGTGGCCCGGTGTGCTGGCATTCTGCTCGGCCGTGGAGGCCGAGGGCGGCACCGGCGCCGTCTACGTGCTGCTGCGCCGGCGCGGCGACCGCTGAGGCGCGCCTACTCGCCCAGCCGCTTGTCGCCCGGCAGCCTGGGGCCGACGATGATCCCCCGCCCGCCCAGGCCAGGGTGGTTGCGCCCCTCGTAACGATCCAGCGCTTCCACCGCCAGTTGATGCCCCAGGGTGATCAACGCCTCGGCGCGATGGAACTCGTAGGCACCACACACCGTCTTGGGGACCTCGATCAGCACGTCCGGCGGATAGCCCGCCACCTTGTACTTGGCCAGCGCCGCCTGGGTGATATCGAAGGAGGCGAGCACCATGTCCAACCGCCCCCACTGGCGGCGGCGACTGCTCACTTCACTCTGGTCGTCCGACTCCCCTTCGGCGCTGCCGCCGACGCCGCCCAGGCCATCGAACCAGCGCCCAGCGGCACTCTTCACCTCCTGGATCCAGGCGGTGAAGTCGCTCCCCGAGGCATCGCGAGCGGCCTCGCGCTCGCGCTCCAGGCGGGCGGCCTCGGGGGGCAGCAGCTCCTCCAGGGTCACCGGTCGCGGACTGTGGGCGGTGACGTTGACCGCCATCACCAGGTCGGCGTTGGCCGAGACGGCGGGGATGATCGGCAGCGGATTGAGCAGGCCGCCGTCGACCAGCACCTGCTGGCCGCGATGCACCGGGGTGATCACCCCGGGCACGGCGATGGAGGCGCGGATCGCCTCCAGCAGCGAGCCACTCTGGAACCACACCTCGCGCTGGCGAGTCATGTCGGTGGCCACGGTGGTCACCGGGATCGCCAGATCCTCGATACGGGCGTCCCCCACCAGGCTCTCCAGCTTGGCCATCACCTTGCTGGCCCGCATGGCACCCATGGGGCTCCAGGTGACGTCCACCAGGCGCAGCACGTCGAAGTAGTCGAGGCGGCACACCCAGTCGCGATAGGCGGGCAGCTGGCCGGCGGCATAGACCCCCCCGATCAGGGCCCCCATGGAGCAGCCCGAGACCGCCACGACCTCGTAGCCACGCCGCTCGATCTCCTCGATCACGCCGATATGGGCGTAGCCGCGCGCCCCGCCGCTGCCCAGCACCAGCGCCACCCGCTTCCCCCCAGCAGAGGCTGCCGCCCTGTTGCTCATTGGTCTGCTTCCCCTCGTCTGTGTGGCTGGCCGATGTCGCGTGACGCCCAGGCGCCGATGGTATCCACCACCGCCGCCAACGCGTCAGGCTCCAGGTGCAGGTGGTGACCACCCGGCAGCACCCGGCGTTCGAGCCCCGGCAACGCGGCTCGCGCTACTCGGGCGGCTTCCTTCTCGCCGAGTATGCCTGTCTCTCCTTCGATCAGCAGTGCCGGGCAGTCGATCGCCGCCAGGCAGGATACTACCTGCTCGGGCGTCAGGCGCACCGGCGAGGGGCGTACCAGATGGGGATCGCTGCGCCAGCCCAGGCGTCCATCCGGCAGCGTCGCCAGGTTGCGGGCCACCACCGGGCGAATCGTCGTGGCATCCACCGGGGTCGCGCCCCCCTTGACCCGCGCCGCCACGGCCTCCTCCTCGTCAGCATAGCGCGCGCCGCGGGAGGGCGGGCGGCGATGTCCCAGCAGCCCCCGGCGCAGCTGCCGGGGGGCCTCGAGGGCGGGGGTGGTCACCGAGCCCAGGCCATCGACCAACGCCAGCCGCGCGACCCGCTCGGGCAGGGCCGCCGCCGTCAGGCAGGCGACCGCGGCCCCCATCGAGTGGGCCAGCAGGGTCGGCCGCGGGCACCCCAGCGTCTCGGTGGCGTCGAGCACGTCGTCGCAGTAGTCCCAGATGGCGTAGTCCCCCGGCGAGTGGGCGGAGTGGCCGTGGCCGGCGAAATCGATGGCGACGACACGGATGCCGAGGCGCTCGACCAGCAACGGCGCCAGGCGCGAGAAGCTCGCCGCGTTGTCGAGCCAGCCGTGCAGCGCCAGCCAGGTGGGCGCCTTGGGATCGCCCCAGGCCAGCGCCGCCAGGCGCCCTTCGGCCAGGCGCAAGGGCTCGGGCGAGGTCATGGTGTGTCCTCCAGCAAGGTATCCAACACGGCCAGCAGGCCCTGGCGTGTCTCGTCGGGATGCTCCATCGGGAACATATGGGTACCGGGCACCGCACGAACCGTCACCCCATGTCGCTGCAGCCGACGGCAGCGACGCGGCGTCAGCAGGTCGGAGTCCTCCCCGGCCAGCACCGCGTGGGGCACCCGCAGCCGGCGCGGCAGATCCCCCAGATGGTCCGGCAGGTGGCGGAAGATCTCCACCTCAATATCCGGGTCATAGAGCAGCACGGCCTGGCCGTCGTCGAGCAGCCGGGTGCCGCCCTCGACGTAGTCCTCCAGGGCCTGTTCGGTAAAGCGGCGAAACAGCCCGCGCCGGCGCAGGTAGTGGCGCATCGCCTGGCGATCCGGCCAGGTCGTGCGCCGGCCAAGGCTCTTGCCGGCCGGGGTGACGCGATCCGCCAGGCCCAGCCGCTTGGCGACCTTCATCGCCCAGGCGTCGAATCCCAGCATCAACGGCGGGTCGAGCATCACCACGCAGCGGAAGCGCGACGGCGCGGCCTCGGCGGCCATGGCCATCAGCACCCCGCCCATGGAGTGGCCCACGCCGATCACCGGGCTCTCGTGCTCCTCAAGGGCGTGGAGCAACTCGTCGCGCAGCGCCAGCCAGTTGTGCCCCACCGGGAAGTCGGGGTGATGCCCCAGCCGGTCCAGCGGATGGAGGGTGAAGCGCTCGCCCAGTGGCGCCAGGAAGCTGCGATAGCAGATCCCGGGGAAGCCATTGGCGTGGGCGAACAGCAGCGTGGGGCGGTCGGGCTCGGCGGGCGTCATCGGCGTTTCCTGATCCGGGGAGAGGCGCGGCGCGGGTGGGGCGCCTGGTGGTAGCAGGCTAACGGGATTACCATGTTTCGCCAAGTTGCCATCCCGCCACCAGGAGCCCCCGTGACTGCCCGCAAGCCCCGCGATACCCGAACTCGCAACCGACTCTTCTTCGCCACCGTACTCGCCGCCGTGCTGGTCGGTTTCTGGCTGGTGCGCTGATGGAGGCCGTGGCGATCTTCCAGGCGACCCTGGAGGTCACCCTGCCGGTCTTCGCCATGGTCTTCATCGGCCTGGGGCTCAAGCGCGCCCGCTGGATCGATGCGGCCTTCGTCACCACCGCCTCCCAGCTGGTGTTCAAGGCCACCCTGCCCACGCTGATCTTCCTGAGCATCATCCGCGCCGACCTCGAGGCCACCCTCAACCCGCGGCTGCTTGGCGTCTTCGCCCTGGCCACCCTGGGCAGCTTCCTGGCCGTGTGGGGCTGGGCGGCGCTGCGCGTGGCTCGGGTCGACCGCGGCAGCTATATCCAGGGCGCGTTTCGCGGCAACTGCGGCATCGTCGGCCTGGCGCTGGCGGCCAGCATGTATGGCGACTATGGGCTCTCCGCCGGCGGTCTGCTGCTCGGCGTGGTGATCCTCACCTACAATGCCTTCTCGGTGGTGGCCCTGGCCATCTACCGCGACGAGGCCCGGGTCGACTGGCGCGATATCCTCGCGCATATCGTGCGCAACCCGCTGATCCTGGCCGTGGTGGCGGCGCTGCCGGTGGCGCTGCTGGACCCGTCCCTGCCCGGCTGGCTGCTCACCTCGGGCGACTACTTCGCCTCCCTGACCCTGCCGCTGGCGCTGATCTGCATCGGCGCCACCCTTTCCTTCGGCGCCCTCCAGGCGTCCGGTAGCGTGGCGCTCAGCGCCAGCCTGATGAAGATGGTGGTGATCCCGATAGTGGCCACCGGCGCGGCCTGGCTGGCCGGCTTCGAGGGGCGCGAGCTGGGCGTGATGTTCCTGTTCTTCGCCAGCCCCACCGCGGCGGCGGCCTTCGTGATGGCCAGGGCGATGGGCGGCAACGCCGTGCTCACCGCCAACATCATCGCCCTCACCACCCTGATGGCCAGCGTCACCATCACCCTGGGCGCCTTCGGCCTGCAGATGGCAGGGCTGATCTAGCGGCGGCGGGTCTCAGCTCCCGGGGCTGGTCTGGCGGCAAGCCCCGGAGCGCCGGACCGTCGAGGAGGCGCTGTGAACCCCTCCCTGGGCGCTACCGACGCCATCCCTGGCGTAGGACCTCCTCTTCGGCTTGCCCCCAGCGCCCCTCGCGTATTGCAAGGCCCGGCTCAGCCCAGATCGGCCAGGGTCATAAAGCGCGCCAGGCGGGCGCAGCCCGCCGCCCACACCTCGGCCTCGAGTTCCGCCACCCCGGCGGTAGGGAAACCGAGGCCACGATCGGCCCGCCCCTCCACCAGCAGCCCGGCGAGCGCCCCCACCAGCGGCATATGGCTGACCAGCAGCAGCGGCCCGCCCGCCGAGTGCTCGAGCAGCCAGTCGGCCACCGCCCGGGGCGAGTCGTCCGGCGTGATGATCGAGAGCACCTCGGGTTCGACCTCCAGCGCCTCGCCAACGATGGCGGCGGTCTGCCGGGCACGACGATAGGGGCTCGCCAGCAGGCGCAACCCCGCCAGCTCATCGCGTGTCGCCAGCCAGGCCGCCATGCGCCGGGCCTCCTGCTGGCCACGATCGGTGAGCTCGCGCCCGGCGTCGGGACGGCCGGGCCCCGCCTCGCCGTGGCGCATGATCAGCAGCCGCTCAGCCATGCCCGCCGCCCTTCTCGACATCCTGCTCGCGGTGGGCGCGCTGCACGTCTTCCCGGGCCAGCACGAACTCCACGTCGCTGCTCTGCTCGCCCAGCATCAGCATCTTCGCCATCTCCTTGGCCGGCACGCCCTTGAACAATACTTGGAAGAGCCCCTCGGCCAGCGGCATGTAGATGCCCTCGGCGCGGGCCTTGTCGCGCACCAGGCGCACGGTGTTGACCCCCTCGGCCACCTGGCCCAGGGCCTCCACCGCCTCGTCCAGATTCTTGCCCTCGCCCAGGGCGTAGCCGACCCGATAGTTACGCGACAGCCGCGATGAGCAGGTGACGATCAGGTCGCCCACCCCGGCCAGCCCCAGGAAGGTCATGGGGTTGGCTCCCTGGGAGACGGCGAAGCGGCTCATCTCGGCCAGCGCCCGGGTCATCAGCATGCTGCGGGTGTTCTCGCCCATGCCCAGGGCCGCGGCCATGCCGGCGGCGATGGCATAGATGTTCTTCAGCGCCCCGCCGAGCTCCACACCGTAGCGGTCGTTGCTGGCATAGACCCGGAAGTAGTCGCAGCCCAGCGCGCTCTGCACGCGGGTGCGGGTCTCCGGATCGTCGCTGGCGATTACCGTCGCGGTGAGCTGCCGGTCGGCGATCTCCGAGGCCAGGTTCGGTCCCGAGATCACGCCGATATGCGGAAAGCCGGTCTCCTCCTCGAGGATCTGGCTCATCAGCTTGAAGCCCGCCTCCTGGATGCCCTTGGTGGTGCTGACGAGTATCTGGTCGGGGGTCAGGTAGGGCCGCGCCTGGCGCACCACCTCGCCGAACGCCTTGGAGGGAATGGCGACCAGCACCAGGCCGGCGCCGGGCAGCACCTCGGCCATCTCGGTGGAGGCCAGTACCGCCGGGTTGATGGCGTAGTCGGGCAGGTAGCGCCCGTTGACGTGCTCGCGATTGATCTGCTCGGCCAGCGCCGGGTCGCGCAGCCACTGGCGCACCTCGGCACCGTTGTCGGCGGCGATGCTGGCCAGGGCGGTGCCGAAGCTGCCACCGCCCAGCACCGCCACCCGCATGCGTTCCTCTGCCATGATGAACCCCGCAGGATATGGATGGATGTGGGGATTGTAGCGAAAAAGACGCCCGGACCGTGACCGGCCCGGGCGTCCCGGAGTGTGGCCCGAAGCGGACCGTTGAGGGGCGGAGCGTCAGTCGACCAGCGGCAGCAGGTCGTCGATGCTCTTGCGGGCGTCGCCGTAGAACATGCGGGTATTGTCCTTGAAGAACAGCGGGTTCTCGATGCCCGAGTAACCGGTACCCTGGCCACGCTTGCTGACGAACACCTGCTTGGCCTCCCATACCTTCAGCACCGGCATGCCGGCGATGGGACTGTTGGGGTCCTCCTCGGCGGCCGGATTGACGATATCGTTGGAGCCGATGACGATCACCACGTCGGTGGTGGGGAAGTCATCATTGATCTCGTCCATCTCCAGCACGATGTCGTAGGGCACCTTGGCCTCGGCGAGCAGCACGTTCATGTGTCCGGGCAGGCGACCCGCCACCGGGTGGATGCCGAAGCGCACGTTCTTGCCCGCGGCGCGCAGCTTGCGGGTCAGCTCGCTCACCGCGTTCTGGGCCTGGGCCACCGCCATGCCGTAGCCCGGCACGATGATCACGCTGTCGGCATCGTTGAGAGCGCTGGCCACGCCACCGGCGTCGATGGCCACCTGCTCGCCCTCGATCTCCGCCGCCGGCCCCTGGGTGCCGCCGAAGCCGCCGAGGATGACGTTGAGGAAGTTGCGGTTCATCGCCTTGCACATGATGTACGACAGGATGGCACCGGAGGAGCCCACCAGGGCGCCGGTGACGATCAGCAGGTCATTGGAGAGCGTGAAGCCGATGGCGGCCGCGGCCCAGCCCGAATAGCTGTTGAGCATCGACACCACCACCGGCATGTCGGCGCCGCCGATGCCCATGATCAGGTGATAGCCGATGAAGAACGCCAGGGCGGCGATCAGCAACAGGGTCCAGAAGCCCGCACCGTTGAGGTAGAGGATGGCGAGCAGCAGCGACAGCGCCGCCGCACCGGCATTGAGCATGTGGCCGCCGGGCAGCTGCCGGGGCTTGCCGTCGATCTTGCCGGCCAGCTTGCCGAAGGCGATGATCGAGCCGGTGAAGGTCACCGCACCGATGAACACCCCCAGCACCACCTCGATCTGCAGGAACATCAGTTCGTCCGGCGCCTTGGTGGCCACCAGGCCGGCGAAGGCCGAGAACTGCTCGGTACCGGCCTCGACGGCACGGGCCGCCAGCACGCGACGGCGCTCCAGGTCGGCGCTCCAGGCCACGAACACCGCGGCCAGGCCGACGAAGCTATGCAGCGCCGCCACCAGCTGCGGCATCTCGGTCATGTCGACCTTCTTGGCCACATACACGCCGATGCCGGCGCCGATGACCATCATCGGAATCATCCAGCCATAGGCGCCGATGCCTGGACCGAAGGCGGTGAAGAACACCGCCACGGCCATGCCGACGATGCCGTACCACACCGCCCGCTTGGCCTTCTCCTGATTGCTCAACCCCCCCAGGGAGAGGATGAAAAGTACACTTGCCGCGATCGCCGCGGCAGACACGAATCCTTGACTCAGCATGGGTTGTCTCCGCGGTTCACGATTTCTGGAACATGGCCAGCATCCGGCGTGTCACCAGGAAGCCGCCCACGATATTGATGGTGGCGACCAGTACCGAGATGGCCGCCATGAGCGTCACCAGGGCGCTGCCCGAGCCGATCTGCAGGATCGCCCCGAGGATGATGATCCCGGAGATGGCATTGGTCACGGCCATCAGCGGCGTATGCAGCGAGTGGCTGACACCCCAGATCACCTGGAAGCCGACGAAGCAGGCCAGCACGAAGACGATGAAGTGCTGCATGAAGGAGGCAGGCGCCACCTGGCCGAGCAGCAACATCAGCGCGCCGCCCACCCCGAGCAGGGTCGCCTGACGCTTGGTCTGAGCCTTGAAGGTGGCCAGTTCGGCGGCCTTCCTCTCCTCCGGCGTCGGCTCCTTCTCCTTGGGCTTGGGCTTGGCCGCGGCGATCGCCTTGACCTTGGGCGGCGGCGGCGGGAAGGTGATCTCGCCGGCGTGGGTCACGGTGGCGCCGCGGATGACGTCATCTTCCATGTCATGGACGATGGCGCCGTCCTTCTCCGGCGTCAGGTCGGTCAGCATGTGACGGACGTTGGTGGAATAGAGCAGCGAGGACTGGGTGGCCATGCGCGACGGGAAGTCGGTGTAGCCGACCACGGTCACGCCGTTGTCGCTGACCACCTTCTCGTCGGGCTTGGTGAGGTCGCAGTTGCCGCCCTTCTCGGCGGCCAGGTCGATGATTACCGAACCCGGCTTCATGGCCTGGACCATGTCCTCGAGCCACAGCTTGGGCGCCGGCTTGCCGGGGATCAGCGCCGTGGTGATGACGATATCGATGTCCGGGGCCTGCTCGCGGAAGCACTCGAGCTGCTTCTCGCGAAACTCGGGGCTAGAGGGTGCCGCATAGCCGCCGGTCTCGGCACCGTCCTGGCTCTCGTCGAAGTCGAGGAACAGGAACTCGGCGCCCATGGATTCGATCTGCTCGGCCACCTCGGGACGCACGTCGAAAGCACGCACCACCGCCCCCAGGCTGGTGGCGGTACCGATGGCGGCGAGACCCGCCACGCCGGCGCCGATCACCAGCACCTTGGCCGGCGGTACCTTGCCGGCGGCGGTCACCTGGCCGGTGAAGAAGCGCCCGAAGTTGTTGCCCGCCTCGATCACCGCGCGATAGCCGGCAATATTGGCCATGGACGACAGGGCATCCATCTTCTGGGCCCGCGAGATACGCGGCACCATGTCCATGGCCACCACGCTGGCGCCCTGGGCACGGCACTTCTCGAGCAGCGCCTCGTTCTGGGCCGGCCAGAAGAAGCTGATCAGGGTCTGGCCCTGGCGCAGGCGCTCGGCCTCCGCCTCCTCGGGCTCACGAACCTTGATCACCACCTCGGCCTCGGTCCACAGCGCCTCGGCGCTGTCGACCACTCTGACACCGGCGTTGCGGTAGGCGTCGTCATCGAAGCCGGCGGCCACGCCGGCCCCGCTCTCGATCAGGCATTCGTGTCCAAGCTTCTGTATGAACTTCGCGCTGTCAGGGGTCAGCGCGACGCGCGCCTCGCCCTTGGCGAGCTCCCTGGGTGCACCAATCTTCACGTTGGATCTCCCGGTTGGTTATTGAAATCATGCATAGGGCAGACCCATTATTCATACCTGACAATGCCGCATTGCACAACCGTCGAATCTCCGTCGAAGGCTCCTGCTATGCAGCATCATCACGCTGAAAAACGGGCATAAACCGACGCTGACCGGAAACCGGGGAAAAGGCAAGTGATAGAAGCGCGCAGGCCGCCAGAAGGCGGCCTGCAGAGGTGGGAAGGGTGGCGGGTTCAGGCGCTCAACAGCGCGTTGAGGCGCTTGACGTAGGCGGCCGGGTCGTCGAGGTGCCCGCCCTCGGCGATGATCGCCTGATCCAGCAGGATGTGCGCCAGGTCGCTGAAGCCCTCGCCCTCGACGCCCTCGAGACGCGCCACCAGCGCATGCTCGGGGTTGAGCTCGAGGATCGGCTTGACCTCGGGCATCGGCTGACCGGCTGCCTCCATGATGCGGCGCATCTGGAAGCCCATCTCGTGCTCGGGCAGCACCACGCAGGCCGGCGAGTCGGTCAGGCGGTGGGTCACCTTGACCTCCTGGACGGTGTCGCCCAGCGCCTCCTTGACCCGCTTGACCAGCTCCTGCTTGGCCTTGGCGGTCTCCTCCTGGGCCTGCTTCTCCTCCTCGCCCTCGATCTCGCCGAGGTCGAGCTCACCCTTGGCCACGTCGACCAGCGACTTGCCGTCGAACTCGTGGAGGTGGCTCATCAGCCACTCGTCGATGCGGTCGTGGAGCAGCAGCACCTCGATGCCCTTCTTGCGGAAGATCTCCAGGTGGGGGCTGGACTTGGCCGCGTTGAAGCCGTCGGCGACGATGTAGTAGATCTTCTGCTGCCCCTCCGGCATGCGGCCGATATAGTCGGCCAGCGACTGGTCCTGGGTGGTGCTGTCGGTGTGGGTGGTGGAGAAACGCAGCAGGCCGGCGATCTTCTCGCGGTTGGCGGCGTCTTCCGCCGGGCCCTCCTTGAGCACGCTGCCGAAGGTGTTCCAGAAGGTCTGATAGGCCGCCTGGTCCTTGGCCAGCTTCTTGAGCATGTCCAGCGCACGCTTGGTCAGCGCGGCCCGGATCTTCTCGACCTTGGGATCCTGCTGGAGCAGCTCGCGGGAGACGTTGAGCGACAGGTCGCGGGTATCCAGCACGCCCTTGATGAAACGCAGGTAGAGCGGCAGGAACTGCTCGGCGTCGTCCATGATGAAGACGCGCTGCACGTAGAGCTTCACGCCACGCGCGCCGTCGCGCTCATAGAGGTCGAAGGGCGCACGACCCGGCACATAGAGCAGGCTGGTATATTCCAGCTTGCCCTCGACCTTGTTGTGGCTCCAGGTCAGCGGATCGCTGAAGTCGTGGGCCACGTGCTTGTAGAAGGCCTGGTACTCGTCGTCGGTGATCTCGCTCTTGGGGCGTACCCATAGCGCGGTGGCCTCGTTGACGGTCTCCCAGGTGACGGCCTCGCTGCCTTCGATCTCGTTGCCTTCCTCGTCGCGGGCCTTCTCGACCCGGGGCATGCGCACCGGCACCTCGATATGGTCGGAGTACTTGCGCACCAGGCTCTGCAGGCGGAAGTCGTCGGCGAATTCCTGGGCATCGGCCTTGAGGTGCAGCACGATCTCGGTGCCATGGGCCTCGCGCTCGACGTCGGCCACGGTGAACTCGCCCTCGCCCTGGGAGCGCCACTCGACGCCCTCGGCCGTGTCGCTGCCCGCCTTGCGGGTGCGCACCGTGATGTCGTCGGCGACGATGAAGCCGGAGTAGAAGCCCACACCGAACTGGCCGATCAGGCGGGCGTCCTTCTGCTGCTCGCCGGAGAGCTGCTTGAGGAACTCGGCGGTGCCGGAGCGGGCGATGGTGCCGAGGTTGGAGATCACCTCGTCGCGGCTCATGCCGATGCCGTTATCGCGCACCGTGACGGTGCCCGCCTCGGCGTCGTGCTCGATCTCGATGCGCAGCTCGCTGTCGCCCTCGTAGAGCCCATCGTTGTCCAGCGCCGCGTAACGCAGCTTGTCGCAGGCGTCGGCGGCGTTGGAGATCAGCTCGCGCAGGAATATCTCCCGGTTGGAGTACAGGGAGTGGATCATCAGGTGCAGCAGCTGCTTGACCTCGGTCTGGAAGCCGAGGGTCTCTTCATGGTGCGTGGCGGTAGTCATGTTGCGTGAACCCCTTGTTTCGACATGACGGCGGTGGGCGGGCCACCGACTCGGATCTGGCAGTCGATATGGGGTTGCGCCGGCGCTTTTCAAGCCTCGGCTGGCTCACTCCTGGCGGCCGGCGGGGTCACCCAGCACGAAATGCAGCCGCGCGGTGGCCACCGGGGCGGCTGCATCCTTCTGCCAGGCGCTGACCGTGACATTGGCCAGGCGCCGCCCCTCACGCAGCAGCGAACAGTGGGCGTAGGTGGGTACCAGGCGAGCGGTGCGCAGGTAGTCGATGGAGATATCGACGATGCGCGGCAGGCGCGGCTCCCGGGAAGCCAGCATCAGGTCGAGCGTCGCCGCGGTCTCCATGAAGGCCGCCACCACGCCGCCATGCAGGGCCGGCAGCATCACGTTGCCGACGTTATCCGGGAGGGGGTCGAGGCGGAACAGCAGGCCCTCGCCCCGGGGATCCGGTTGCGCCGAGACCCCGATGCGCCGCGCGTAGGGCATCAGCGCAAGCCATGCCGCCAGATCGCGATCATCACGGGTCCTGGCCAGCCATTCCACACCGTGAATGCCTTCAGGCATGATCATCCTCCTCGGCAAACAGCGCCTCAGCGAACGCCGGCGGGGTGTTGCGCGGCCCCAGCCGCACGAAGTTGCCGACGGCCCGGGCCACGTCACCCTGGGCCGACTGCCAGACCCGCCCCTCGGTGAACACCACCGAGGCGGTGACCCGCAGCGTGCGAGCTTCCACCAGCAGGTCCTGGCCGGCCACCGCCGGGCGCAGGTGATCGACGCGCAGGTCCAGGGTCGGGCACACCTCTGGCGCCGGGAGCGCGGGCAGCACCGCCGAGCCGCAGGCGGTATCCAGCAGCATGGTCAGCACCCCGCCGTGCACCAGGCCGCGAGCGCTGTCGCCCCGCAAGTCCTCGTGCCAGGGCAGGCGCATGCGGGTCAGCCGTGGCGAGGCCTCGAGCACCTCGAGACCCAGCTCGCGGGTATGCGGAATCACGTTGACGAAACGGGTCAGGGCGCGCCGCCAGTCGGCGCTACCGGGGGATGAATCGGCGTGCATGGCGCGGCTCGCTGGGCTGTGGACGTGAACATCGGGCGATCAAACGATCGTATCAGGCCCCGGCGGTGCCGTCTTCGCCGGAATCAACGCCGCCCTCGCGCCAGGCACGATAGGGCGCCAGGGCGGCGTCCACCCGGGTCAGCAGCCAGCCGACGATCACCGCGTCATCGAGCACGCCCACCAGCACCAGGACGTCGGGGATCAGGTCCAGGGGCGAGACCAGATAGGCCAGCGCGGCGAGCATCCACAGGATGGCCGCCCAGGGCACGGGGCGATAGCGCCCGCGCAGCACGTCGCCGAGCATCGGCACGAACAGCCGCAGGGCCCGGGTGATCCGGCCGATCAGCCGGGAACGCCCGCGCAGCCGCGTCTTCAGATTTCCGCCCTTGCCTGCCATGGGCACCCTCCTCGCCACGCCTGTCGATCAGGTCTCCACGATAGGCGATTCCGGTTCGCGGCGACAGCCTCGACGCGCTGTCGTGAGCGAGCGACACTATCCCCGAGTTCCCCCATCGGCGAGGATGGCGGTTTGCACGTGAATCGATGCTGGAGGCTTCCCATGTCCCTGCGCTTTCCCGCTCCCTGGCGTGCGCTGGCCGCCGCCACCCTGGCCTGCCTGCCACTGACCGGCCTGCCCCAGCTCGTCCAGGCCGACGACCGCAGCATGCGCGAGGCCCTGCAGGCCGCCCGGGCCGGCGAGTGGCACAGGGTCGACGAGGCGGCCATTCGCGACCATGAGCTGGCCGGCTACGTGGCCTATCACCGCCTGCGTGACAGCCTGCCCGATGCCGAGCCACAGCGGGTACTGGCGTTCATCGACCGCCATGCCGACTCCCCCCTCGCCGACTGGATACGCGGCCAGGCCATCGACGAGTATGGCCAGGCCGAACGCCATGCCTACCTGCTGGAGGTCGCCGATGGAGAGCCCGAAGGCACCGCCCGGCGCTGCCACTACTACACCGCCCTGCTCGGCCGCGACCCCGCCACGGCCGCCGAGGGGGGCCGCGAGCTATGGCACGTCGGCCGCTCCCAGCCCGCGGCCTGTGACAGCCTCTTCGACACCCTGCGCAGCCGCGGCGAGATCGGCGAGCAGCAGGTCTGGGAGCGTCAGATGCTTGCCTGGCAGGCCGGCGAGAGCGGCCTGGCGAGCTACCTGGGTCGCCAGCTGGGCAGCCGCTGGCAATCCGCCCAGCAGGCCATGGACCGCGTGCAGGACGATTACGCTGCGATCACCCGGGTCCCCGACTGCCTCGGCGCCGACTGCCGCGGCAGCGGCCCCTTCTTCGCTGCCGCCATGCATGGCTATGTGCGCGCCGATACCGAGGAGGCACTGGGGGCCTGGCGCCGGATCGCCCCGGGGCTGGCCCTCGATGCCGAGCACCGCCAGGCCATCGAACGCGACCTGATCTTCTATTCGCTGGTGCGCGAGGTGCGCGCCAATCGCGCCTGGGTCGACGAGGCGCTGCCCGGGCTCCCGGAACCGGACCTGCTCGAGCTTCGAGTTCGCACGGCCCTGGCCGATCGCGACTGGCGCGGCGTCATCGACTGGGTCCGGCGCATGCCGGACGAGACCCGTCGCGACGAACGCTGGCAGTACTGGCTGGGCCGCGCCTACGAGCAGCTCGGCGACCAGACCACCGCCCAGCGCGCCTATGCGGCCGCCGCCGAGGGCCGCAGCTTCTTCGGCTTCACCGCCGCCGACCGGCTGGGCCGCCCCTATGCCCTCAACATGGAGCGCAACGACTTCGACAACGCCTATCGCCAGCAGGTGTCTCGTTGGCCCGCGGTGAGGCGCACCGAGGCCCTGCTGCGCATCGACGAACCGGGACTGGCCGCCAGCGAGTGGTACGCGGCGGTGCGCCGCGCCGGCCCGCGGGACGCCCGCGCGCTGGGCGACTACGCCCGCCAGCGCGGCTGGCATGCCAAGCTGGTGCAGACCACCATCGTCGGCCAGCTATGGGACGCCCTCGAGTGGCGCTTCCCCGAGGCCTACCGCGACGATTTCCTGGAGTGGGGACGCCGGACCGGGGTCGACCCCTACCTGCTGATGGGCATCGCCCGGCGCGAGAGCGCCTACAACCCCGAGGCGCTATCGCCGGCCGGCGCCCGCGGACTGATGCAGGTGATGCCCGGCACCGCCACCCAGCTGGCTCGCCAGCTGGGCATCGCCGACCCGGGCCCCTACGGCGTCCTCGACCCCCAGACCAACATTCGCCTGGGCAGCACCTATATCCGCGACATGCTCGAGCGCTACCGCGGCAACCGCCTGGCCGCCACGGCGGCCTACAACGCCGGTCCCGGCCGGGTGGACCGCTGGCTGGCCGAGGGCGCCCCCCGGGAGTTCGACCTCTTCGTGGAGAGCATTCCCTTCCGCGAGACACGCAACTACGTCCAGGCGGTGCTCACCTACCGGGCGATCTTCGAGAGCCTGGCCAACGGCGGCAACAGCGAGGGGGTCTCGATGCTCACCCCGGCGGAGAAGACGGTGCGCTACGACGGCTCGCTGCTGGCCAGGAAATAAGCTGGAAGCAGCCGGGTCAGCCGGGCTGGCGCTCCAGTGCCAGCCTGACGCCGAACACGATCAGCACCGCCCCGGTCAGCCCGTTGAGCCAGCGGGCGAAGGCGCGGCTGGCCAGCAGCCGCCCCGCCCCACCCACCATCAGCGCCACGCCCACCTGCCAGAGGTTGGCTATCACGAAGTGCACCCCGGCCAGGAACAGCGACTTGGCCAGGGCCGGATCGCCCGGGGCGATGAACTGCGGCAGGAAGGCCATGTAGAAGACCACGGTCTTGGGGTTGAGCACGTTGGAGAGCAGCCCCTCGCGCAAGGGCCTCCAGGCCGGCACCACACGACGCTCGCCGCGCACCCCGGCCACCGGCAGCCCCTGGCCGCGCCGCGCCGCCAGCAGGGCCTGCAGCCCCAGCCAGATCAGATAGACGGCCCCGGCCAGCTTGAGTGCGGCGAAGGCCCAGGCCGACTGCAGCAGGATCAGCGAGATGCCCAGCGCCGAGACGGCGGCGTGCACGAACAGCCCGCAGCAGATCGCCAGGCTGGTCAGCACCCCGTCGCGTACTCCGCCCCGGGCGGTGTTGCGGATCACCAGCAGGGTATCCACCCCCGGGCTGATCGAGAGCAGGGTAATGGCCACCAGGAAAGGCCAGAACTGGGCATCGATCAACATGACGCCCTATCCCGCCCGACGCGCGTGGCGCATGGAGATCTGATCGTTGAGGGTCCAGAAATCGTAGAGCACGCCCAGCCCCAGCAGGCCGAAGGTCAGCAGGTAGAGGATGCCGGTCAGCCACTTGCCCTGATAGAAGCGGTGCAGCCCGAACACCCCGAGGAAGGTCAGCAGCAGCCAGGCCAGGGAGTAGTTGATGGGCCCCGGCGTGAAGCGCAGGTCCGCCTGGCGATCCATGGCGGGGATCAGGAAGAGGTCGATCAGCCAGCCGATGCCGAGCAGGCCGAGGGTGAAGAACCAGATGGTGCCGGTCACCGGCTTGCCATAGTAGAAGCGGTGGGCACCGAGGAAGCCGAACAGCCACAGCAGGTAGCCGAGCAGCATGCTGTGGGTATCGCGCGAGGAGAGCGGGGGTGCGGACATGACGATCTCGAGAAAGGTGGGAAGAGGCGGCCCGGGCGCGCTGGACGCCCCCGGGCTTTCCAACTAGAGTGACCTTGCGGGCTCGGCATAGTCTCCCTGCGTCGCGCAGCGTTCGCAAGCCTGGCCGAGGCACCGCGATCGATGCACTGGTCGGCGGGAATGAGGGTAGTGGAAGCTGCCCATGTCCCTATCCTGCCAGGCACCGCGGCAAGAGCGCGATCGACGCGCTTGCGCCGGCAACACCATCCGTATGTTAAGGAAATCGACAAATGGCAACTGGCACTGTCAAGTGGTTCAACGATACCAAGGGCTACGGCTTCATCTCCCCGGACGACGGCGGCGATGACCTGTTCGCTCACTTCTCCGAGATTCAGGCTGAAGGCTTCAAGTCCCTGCAGGATGGCCAGAAGGTCACCTTCGAGGTGACCCAGGGCAAGAAGGGCCTTCAGGCCTCCAACATCCGGCCCGCCGACTGAGCGTCAACTCGACGGAACGGCGCCGCCGTACCAACGAGCAAGGCCCACCGCACGGTGGGCCTTCTTGATGGTGGTGACCCCACCACCCGGTTAGTGGGCCTCGGCGTGCGAGGCCCGAGCCGGGCGGCTGCTACTCCTCGGCGGCCTCATCACCGGGCACCGACGCCCCGCCCTCCATGGGCTCGCTGTCGAAGTCGCCGAACTCGGGCACTTCCCGCTCCATCTCCTCGAACTGTTTCTCAAGCTCCCGCTGGGCCTCCTGGAAGCGGCGCTCCTGCTCCTCGATGATGGCATCGATGTCCGAGCCTGCCGTGTCGTCACCGGCCAGCGGGTCGTCACCGAGGGAGGAGTCGATGTCGATGCTGCTCTCGAAGTCATCGCCCTCCATGGGCTCGGGTACCGACGCTTCCTGCTCGGCCTGCTCGAACTGCTCGTCGATGCGCTGCTGGGCCTCCTCGAAGCGTCGCTCGGTCTCCTCGATGATGGCATCGACGTCCTCACGGGTCGCCTCGCCGGGCAGGGCCCCCTCCTCCTCCAGCGCCGCCTCGGGTGATTCTCCCAGGGTCTCGGTATCGGCGGTGACCTCGGTGTCGTCCGGCATGGCCTCTGCATCGCTCTGCTCGGCAGCGGCCGCCTCCTCCGCGGCCTCTCCTTCTGCCGCCTCTTCTTCTGCAGCCTGCCCCTCGGCTGTCGCGTCATCTGGCTCCGCGACGGCCGGCGCCTGCTCGTCCACCGCCTCCTCCGACGCTTCCGGCGCGTCGGTACCGGTCGACTGTTCGTCGCCGTTACCGCAGCCGGCCAGGCCCAGGGCCAGTAGCGTGGCCAGCAGGGCCGGCTTCCAGAGTGTGGTCGTCATCAAAGCGTCTCCGTCACGAAAAAGCCACATTGCAGCAGAGCGGCCGCCCCCCCGCAAGCCGACCTATGCCTCACCCAGGCCCCCAAGCGGCAGCGGAGCCCCCAGGGTCCAGGCCACCGCACGCAGCAGCTCGGCTTCCTCGGGGGCCACCCGGCCGTCCTGCTCCACGCAGCAGACCATGGCGGCAAGCAGCGGCGCCCGCTCCTCGTTGCGCAGCCGCGCCAGACGCCCCAGCGCCCAATCCAGTTCCTGGGGACTGGCCGGCTCGACGACCAGGTCCAGCGCTACGCCGAGTGCCGCGGCGATCCGTTCCAGCGCCGCCTGTGCCGCATCCCGCTCGGGCTGTCCGGCCAGGGCCAGGGTCGAGAGCAGGCGGGAGAGCGGCCCGGCAAGGTCGGCCAGGCGGCGGTCCCGGTGGGCTCGGCGCTCCCCGTCCAGCCCCGCCCTTACCAGCCGGTGCAGCGCCCACTGCAGCGCACCCGGCGCCGACTCGGCGGCCATCAGGCCATCCAGGCAGGTGCGGAAACGTGCCCCCTGGGCGGGGCTCAAGGCACGCAGCGCGGGAAGCGCCAGTTCGATCAGCGGCAGCCGGTCACCGGCAGAGAGTCCCGCCAGCGGCTCGGCCAGGGCGTCGAGCTCGGCCAGCACCTCGGGCAGTGCCTGGCCCTCGAGCACCGCCCGCTGGGCCTCGCGGCTGTCCGATTCGACCCCCATCAGGATGGCATAGACCAGCGCCCGGGCCGCGAAGGGGTCGTGGGCGGCATCGAGCAGGCGCGCATCGAGCCCGGCCAGGCGCCGACGTGCACTGGCCAGCGCCGCATCGTCGGGGCGGCCGAGGCTGGCCACCACCGCGGTCCCCAGGGCGGCCCCGGCCAGCGCCGCCCCGCCGGAGGGGGGAGCCGGGGTGGTGGAGTGAGTCGCGGCGCGGGGTGGCTCCGCGGCGGCCCGGGGCGTCGGCGCGAAGGGCTCGGGCAGGCGGCCATCCCAGCGCGGCAGCACGCGGCGGATGCGCGCGGCAAGCGGCGGGTGGGTGGCGGTGAAGCGGCTGAAGCTGCGCACGCCGCTGCCGAAATAGAGGTGGCTGAACTCGGCGGCGTTGGCCGCCAGCAGGCGCGAGCCGAGGCGGTAGGCGGCCAGGGTCTGCAGCGCCCCGCCGATGCCCTCGGGGTTGCGGGTGTACTGCACCGCGCTGGCATCGGCCAGGAACTCGCGCTGGCGACTCACCGCCGCCTTGATCAGGTTGCCGCACAGGGTGCCGGCGTAGCCCACCACCATCAGCGCCACGCCCAGCCCCATGAGGGCCACATGGCCACCGCGACGCGAGCCCCGGCGGCGTCCGCCCAGCATCCCGCGCAGCAGGAAGCGCCCCGCCAGGCCGATCACCAGGATACCGTGGAGCAGCGCCACCAGGCGCAGGTTGAGACGCATGTCGCCGTGCAGGATATGGCTGAACTCGTGGGCGATGACGCCCTGAAGCTGATCGCGATCGAGGTGCTCGATGGCGCCGCGGGTGACGCCGATCACCGCGTCGTGGGACCCATGCCCGGCGGCGAAGGCGTTGATGGCGGCATCATCCAGCAGGTAGACGGCTGGCACCGGCATCCCCGAGGCGATGGCCATCTCCTCCACCACGTGGAGCAGGCGCCGTTCCCCCGCGTCGCGGGTATCCAGTGCCAGGGGGCGCCCGCCCAGGGCCTCGGCCACCGCATAGCCACCGGCGCGCAGCTGCAGGTGGCGCACCAGGCCGCCGAGCACCACGATCGCCACCACGCCGCCCGCCACCAGCACGAAGAGCCGTGGCTCCAGCGCCGCCGCCAGCGGGTCGCCTCCCGACATGTGCGCCGGGTCCAGCATCACCACGGCCAGCGCCACCAGCACGCAGGTCAGCGCCACCAGCGCCGCGACGGCGAGCAACAGCAGCAGGACCAGGCGCCCAGAGAGGCGCCGGGCGCGGTCCTGGGCGGTGAAGAAGTCCATGCGGGGCCTCCGCTCAGAAGCTGACGCGGGGCGCGGCCTGGATCTCCGCGCTGTCCTCGAACTCCAGCAGGGCGGCGTCGTCACGGTGGCCGAAGGAAGCGGCCAGGATCACCGGCGGGAAGCTCTGCTTGTAGGTGTTGTACTGCATCACGGCGTCGTTGAAGGCCTGGCGCGCGAAGGCGACGCGGTTCTCGGTGCTGGTCAGGGTCTCGGAGAGCTGGCGCATGTTCTCCGAGGCCTTGAGGTCTGGATAGGCCTCCATCACCACGTTGAGGCGCCCCAGGGCGGCGCCCAAGGCCCCCTCGGCGCCGGCCAGCTCGGCCATGGCGGCGGCGTTGCCGGGAGCGGCGGCGGCGTGCTTCAGGCCGACCTCGGCGGCGTTGCGTGCCTCGGTCACCGCGGCGAGGGTCTCGCGCTCGTGGGCCATGTAGGCCCGCGCGGTCTCCACCAGGTTGGGGATCAGGTCATGGCGCCGCTTGAGCTGCACCTCGATCTGGGCGAAGGCGTTCTGGAAGCGATTCTTCAGCGCCACCAGGCGGTTGTAGATGCTGACGGCATAGATCAGCAGGGCAACCAGCAACACGACAGGCAGGATCAGCGAGAGGTCCATGGCGTCCTCATGTGGCATGCAGGGCGACGCCGACCACCGGCGTCCTTGCCTAACCTTAGCCGCAGACGGCGCCGATGGCGATCACGAAGGGCCAGCCAGAAGCGCTCGGCGGGGCTGAATCATCCTCGGGCGGTAACCTTGTCATGCAACGATGCCATTCAAGCACCGGCTTCCGTAAACTGGTCATCACATACGATGCATAGAACAGGGAGCGTCCATGATCGAACCGGCCTTTCTTCTCGCCGCCTTCATCGGCGGGTTTGCCGCCCTGGCCCTGCGCCTGCCACCCCTGGTGGGCTTCCTGGTCGCCGGCTTCGCCCTCAACGCCCTGGGCTATGAAAACACCCCGCTGCTCGAGCTGATCTCCGACATCGGGGTCACCCTGCTGCTGTTCACCATTGGCCTCAAGCTCGATGTACGCACCCTGCTTCGCGGAGATGTCTGGGGCGGTGGAACCCTGCATATGCTGGGCTCGTCGCTGCTGTTCTTCGGCCTGCTGGCGCTATTCAAGGGCTGGGGACTGAGCCTGCTGGCAAACAGCCAGTGGCAGACGCTGCTGCTGCTGGGCTTCGCCTTCTCCTTCTCGAGCACGGTGTTTGTGGTCAAGGTGCTGGAGAAGCGCAGCGAGACCCAGACCGCCTATGGCCGCCTGGCCATCGGGGTGCTGATCATGCAGGACATCTTCGCGGTACTCTTCATCACGGCCTCGAGCGGCAAGCTGCCGAGCCCCTGGGCCCTGGGCCTGGTGCTGCTGATCCCCCTCGCCCCCCTGCTGCGCCGCCTGCTGGATCGCCTCGGCCATGGCGAGATGCAGATCCTCTTCGGCATGCTGCTCGCCCTGGTGCTGGGCTACTCCCTGTTCGAAGCACTCGGCGTCAAGGGGGATCTCGGCGCCCTGATCATCGGGCTGCTGCTGGCCCCACATCCCGCCGCTCAGACCCTGGCGCGGTCGATGTTCAACATCAAGGAATTGCTGCTGGTTGGCTTCTTCCTGGCCATCGGCCTCACCGCCATGCCGGACAGCTCGCACCTGGCCATGGCGCTGCTACTGCTGGCGCTGCTGCCGCTCAAGAGCCTGCTCTACCTGCTGGTATTCATGCGTTTCCCGATGCGCAACCGCACCTCGATTCTGGCCACCCTGAGCCTCTCCAACTATTCCGAGTTCGGCCTCATCGTGGGCGCCATCGCAGTCTCCGGCGGGCTGCTGACGGAAGAGTGGCTGGTAGTCATCTCGCTGGCGGTGGCACTGAGCTTCGGCCTCTCGGCGATGATCAACGCCGTCAGCGAGGGAATCTATCGCTGGCTGGCCAAGCGACTGCCAGGACGCGACTCCAGGCAACTCACACCCAGCGACCGCCCGATCGAGGTGGGGGATGCCGAGGCGGTAGTGCTGGGCATGGGCCGCATCGGACGCAGCGTTTACCAGCGCCTCCAGAAGGAATACGGGCTACGACTCCTCGGCATCGACAGCAACCCGGCCAGCGTCAGGATGCTGACGGAACGTGGCTTCAACGTGGTGGAGGGTGACGCTCTCGACTCCGACTTCTGGGACAAGCTGCTGATGTCTCCCGATGTGCACATGGTGGTACTGGCCATGCCGCATCACGCCGGCAACCTGTTTGCCATAAAGCAGCTGCGGTCGCGCCAGTTCCCCGGAAAGATCACCGCCGTGGTCGAGTTTCCCGAGGAGATCGATCCGATCCGCGAGTTGGGTGCCAGCGCGGTGTTCCATGTCTATGACGAGGCGGGCCGAGCCCTGGCCGACAGCGCTGCCGAGGAGTCAGGCATCGAACCGGTCTCCACCCAGCTTGGCTGAGGCGCCCGGCCGATGATGACAAGGGCGCGCGGGATGGTTACCGTGAGCGCTTCCGCGACACCTCAGGAACAGCGCACATGGAAGAGTTCTTCACCTGGATCGGCAGGACCCTCGGCGAGGTCATCCGCTTCGTCGTCGACCTGCTGACCGGCTTCTTCGCCAATATCGGCGACTCCGCGAGAGGCTTCCTCCAGGGGCTGGCCGGCTCCCTGGGCATCTCCACCTCCATCGTCAGCCTGCTGATCCTGGTGGTCGGCCTGTGGATGCTGTGGAAGGCGTTCCGGGCCCTGACCCGCCGCGCCATCGTCGCCACCCTGATCTGGCTGCTGCTGGGCTTCGTCGTCTTGAGCTGGCTTATCTACTGACGCTCCCCCCGACATGAAAGCGCCGCCCCGAGGGGCGGCGCTTTTTTAGGTTCTTCGCAGATCAGGGTGAAGCTTGCTGGTGGGAGGCCTGCGGCCTCCAATCGCCCGGGGAACCCGGCCTCCCACAATGAACCCGGCCTCCCAATACTCACTACCGAACTGGCTCACGCCAGTTTGCGATGAACTGGATGTCGAGCGCAGCAGGAAATATCCCTTTCCTCAGGCCAGGGCCTTTTCCACCACCTCATACACATTGGGCGAGAGCTCCTCGGCGCGGATGCGCTCGAGCTCAGCCTTCATCAGCGCCTGGCGCTCCTCGTCGAAGCGCGCCCAGCGGGTCAGCGGGGTGACCAGCCGCGCGGCGATCTCGGGATTGAGGCGGTTGAGCTCGATCACGGTGTCGGCCAGCAGGCGGTAGCCCGCGCCGTCGATGCGGTGGAAGTTGACCCGGTTCTGGCCGGCGAACGTCCCGATCAGGGCGCGCACCTTGTTGGGGTTCTTCAGCGAGAAGGCCGGGTGCTGCATCAGGAACTTGACCCGCTCGAGCACGTCCGGCTGCGGGCGTGACACCTGGATGGCGAACCACTGATCCATCACCAGCGGGTCATGGGCCCACTTCTCGCCAAACGCCTTGAGCGCGGGCTCGCTGAGCGCGTCGCGGCTCGAGTGGGTAAGCAGGGTCAGGGCATGACGCACGTCGGTCATGTTGTGATCAGCCTCGAACTGCTCGCGGGCCAGCTGGACGCCATCCTCGTCCTCGATGGCCATCAGGTAGGCGAGCGCCACGTTCTTGAGGCTGCGCCGGGCGATCTGTTCCGGTGTCGGCGCATAGGCCTCGCCGAGCTGGTTCTCGCGATATACGCGCAGGAAGTCATCGCGCAGTGCCGTGGCCAGCCCCCGGCGCATGAACTCCCGGGCGGCGTGGATAGCGTCGACGTCCACCAGTGGCTGCTGCTCGGCGATATAGGCCTCGCTGGGCAGGGTGATCATCTCGGCCAACACAGCGCGGTCCTCGGGCTCGCCCTCGAGCAGGCCACGGAAGGCCTCGGTGACCCGCGGGTCCATCACCTTCTCCACCCCGTTGCGGTGGGCGGCGATCAGGTCGTCCAGGGCCAGCATGGCCAGGCGCTGGCCGGCATCCCAGCGGTTGAAGCCGTCGCTGTCGTTGGCCAGCAGGAAGGCGAGGTCCTCGCGGCCATAGGGGAAGCGCAACTTGACCGGCGCCGAGAAGCCGCGCAGCAGCGAGGGCACCGGCGCCTCGGAGACGTCGGTGAACAGGAACTCCTGCTCCGCCTCGCGCAGGTGGATCACCGCGTCGCTGCCCAGGGCCTCGCCGTCGAGGGTCAGCGGCAGGTCGCGGCCGCTCTTGGTGCCCACCAGGCCCAGGCGCACCGGGATGTGCAGCGGCTGCTTGTCGGGCTGGCCCGGGGTCACCGGGGTGCGCTGACGCAGGATCAGCCGGTACTCGCACCTGGCGTAGTCGTACTCGCCGAAGGCGTCGATCTCCGGGGTCCCGGCCTGGGAGTACCAGTGCATGAACTGGCTGAGGTCGAGCCCCGAGGCCTCGGCCATGCAGTCGACGAAGTCCTCGATGCTCACCGCCTGGCCATCGAAGCGTGCGAAGTAGCGGTCGCTGCCCCGGCGGAAGGCCTCCTCACCCACCAGATTGGCCAGCATGCGCACGATCTCCGCGCCCTTCTCGTAGATGGTCAGGGTGTAGAAGTTGCCGATCTCGATGTAGTGGTCGGGGCGCACCGGATGGGCGGTAGGCCCGGCGTCCTCGGCAAACTGGGCGGTGCGGAAGAAGGAGACATCCTCGATGCGCTTGACCGCCGGCGAGTTGGTATCCGCCGAGAAGCACTGGTCGCGAAACACCGTGAAGCCCTCCTTCAAGGAGAGCTGGAACCAGTCGCGGCAGGTGACGCGGTTGCCCGACCAGTTGTGGAAGTACTCGTGGGCGACGATGCTCTCGACCCGCTGGAAGGCGACATCGGTGGCGGTATGCGGATGGGTCAGCACCGCCGCCGAGTTGAAGATGTTGAGCCCCTTGTTCTCCATGGCGCCCATGTTGAAGTCGTTGACCGCCACGATCATGAACAGGTCGAGGTCGTATTCGCGGCCGTAGGCCTGCTCGTCCCAGGCCATGGCGCGCTTGAGCGAGGCCATGGCGTGGTCGGTCTTGTCGAGGTTCTCCTCCTCGACCCAGATCTGCAGGGTCACCTCGCGCCCGCTCTGGGTGGTGAAGCCGTCCTCGACCTTCTTCAGGTCGCCGGCCACCAGGGCGAACAGGTAGCTGGGCTTGGGATGAGGGTCCTCCCAGGTGGCGAAGTGGCGGCCGTTCGGCAGCTCGCCACGCTCCACCGGGTTACCGTTGGAGAGCAGCACCGGCTCGCCGGCGCCGCCGATCACCGTGGTGGAGAAGGTGGCCATGACGTCGGGGCGGTCGGGGTAGAAGGTGATGCGCCGGAAGCCCTCGGCCTCGCACTGGGTGCAGTACATGCCGTTGGAGAGGTACAGCCCCTCCAGGGCGGTGTTGGCCTCGGGAGCGATGGTCACCTCGGTGTCCAGGTGAAAACGCTCGGGCACCCGATGCACCGTCAGGCGCGCCGCCTCCTGAGCGTACTCGTCTGCCTCGAGCGGCTCCCCGTCCAGGGCGATCGCCTCCAGGGTCAGTCCTTCGCCGTCGAGTACCAGCGGCTCGCCGGCTTCGCGCTCGGGATGACGCTCGAGGTGCAGGCGCGCCTTGACCCGGGTGGCGGCGGGATCGAGGTCGAAGGTGAGCTCGGTGTGGGTGACGCGGTAGGCAGGGGGGCGGTAATCGCTCAGGTAGGTCGCCTGGGGTTCGGACATTCGTGATGCTCCTGTCGGGAATTGCGACCATTGTACGGCGCCGCGCCCTCCGAGCTCAAAGCACCCTCACAGGGCCGGCTCCGGTCGGGTGACGATCCAGGCCCCGAGCAGGGCAAGGCCGCCGATCAGCGCGAGCTTGAGCCACAGCAGGCTCACGGAGAGCGCCAGCACCAGCATGGAAAGGGCCAGCATGCCGCCGGCCAGCTGCTTGGCGTGGCGCGGGATGGCGCGCTCGCCCTCCCAGGCCAGCACCGCGGGGCCGAAACGCGGGTGGGCACGGATCCAGCGGGCCAGGCGCGGCGAGCTCTTCGTGGCCGCCCACACCGCCAGCAGCACGAAGCAGGTGGTCGGCATCAGCGGCACGAAGACACCGACCACCCCCAGCGCGAAACTGACGCCGGCGATGGCGAGGTAGACGAGGCGTTTGAGTGCGGTCATCCGGCGCTCCCTTCCCGGCGATGCCTTCATTGAAGCGCAGGCGGGCCGGGGGCGCCAATCGGCGATGGCGATGGGGCCCTTAGCCGCGGGCCACGGGGTCAGTCGCGGAAGTTGTCGAACTGCAGCGGCAACTCGGGGCCGCCCTCTGCGCGCAGCAGCGCCATCACCGCCTGGAGGTCATCGCGCTTCTTGCCGGTGACGCGCACCTTCTCGCCCTGGATCTGGGCCTGGACCTTGAGCTTGCTCTCCTTGATGCGCTTGACGATGTCCTTGGCCTCCTTCTGGTCGAGACCCTGCTTGAGGGTCACCTCCTGGCGGGCGCGGACCCCGGAGAGCACCGCTTCCTGGACGTCCATGCAGCGGGCGTCGATGCCCCGCGCGATCAGCTTTCCGCGCAGCACATCGAGCATCTGCTTGAGCTGGAAATCGACCTCGGCCTCCAGGGCGACGGTCTCGCCGTTGAGCTCGAAGCTAGCGGTGACCCCCTTGAAGTCGAAGCGGGTCTGGATCTCGCGGTTGGCCTGGTCGACGGCGTTGCTGGCCTCGTGCTTGTCGAACTCGGAGACGATATCGAAGGAGGGCATGGCGGCTCCTGGCAAGGTGGAAAAAGGGGTGCGGGGATTCTATCAGCCCTGAGCCCCCGGCGCCGCCGTCTCCAGCGCCTTGAGCATCTGCCAGGCGGCGCAGCCATCCTCGTAGTACTCCGGCAGCCAGCGCTCGAGCCGAAACCCCATGCGCCGGTAGAGGGCCAGGGCCGCGCGGTTGTCGGCGCGCACCTCCAGGCCCAGGCGGTCACTGCCATGCTCCCGGGCCGCCCCCTCCAGGGCCTCGAGCAGCTGACGCCCCAGGCCGGTGCCGCGAAACTCGGGGTGCACGCAGAAGGAGTAGAGCCGGGCGCGGGAGCTGCCGCGGCGAAACAGCAGGGTCCCGTAGCCCAGCAGCCGAGCCGGCGCGAGCGCCTGGGCGTCACGCTCCAGGGTCCAGGTCTCGGCATGGGCGCGGTTGAGCAGGTGCCAGAGCTGGCGACGGCTGAAGCGGTCGCCGGTAAAGGCGCTCTGCTCCAGGCGAAAGAGGGCGTCGAGGTCGTGGCCGGTGGCCCGACGCAGCTGAATGGTCATGGGGTTCTCCAGAGGATACCCGGATGATTCTGAGCGTGCTTCGCGCCGTTGTCAGCGCGGCGGCAACATGAAATCTTTTCACCCAGCCGCCGCCTTGCCGTGGCCGCGAGCCGGGCGCATTCTGGCCACAGTTCGGCCCGCCCCGGCCGCCCTCCCTTTTGCCCGGTAGCCGCCGCCATGTGCCCCCTGAGAATCGTCGTCGACCGCCTCGCCGACTGGCAACCCTACTACCCCAGTGAAGACCTGATCAGTGCCGACGACTACCTGTCGCTGGACCGACGCCACCGGAGCGGCCCCGAAAGCGAACGCACCACCCATGTGATCAACCTGTGCGGTGAGCTCGACTACCTGGGCACCGGCTACTACGTGTCGCTGCTGGCCCAGGCCCGCGGCCAGCGGGTGCTACCCACGGTGGAGACGCTCAACGAGCTGTCGCGCAAGGCGCTGATCGACCTGCAGCTGGACACCCTGGCCCCGCTGCTCGGCGACCTGGCCCGGCGCGGGCGGCTGTCCGGCGACGCCGTGACCCTGCGCGTGCTGTTCGGCGAGTGCCACGAACCCGGCCTCGAGCGCCTGGCACGCAAGCTCTTCGAGCGGCTGCCCTGCCCGCTGCTGGAGGCCCGGCTGGTACGCCGCCACGACCAGTGGCGGCTTTCCCGCCTCAGGCCGCTGCGCCTGCGCGACCTGGCCAGGGAGGAGCAGGACCTCTTCGCCAGCGCGCTCAACCGCCATTCGCGCCAGGTCTGGCGAACGCCCCGGGCGCGGCGCCGCTACCGCTTCGACCTGGCGATCCTGGTTGATCCCGGGGACGCGCTGCCCCCCAGCAACCGCGGGGCGCTGAAGGCCTTCATCCGCGCCGGACGCCGGCTGGGCATCGATGTCTCGCTGATCACCCGGCGCGATGCCGGGCGCCTGGCCGAGTTCGACGCCCTGTTCATCCGCGAGACCACCGCACTGGACCACCACACCTATCGCATGGCGCGCCGTGCCGAACACGAGGGGCTGGTGGTGATCGACGCGCCCCGCGACATCCTGCGCTGCACCAACAAGGTCTACCTGCACGCCCTGCTGCGCGCCCGCGGGGTGCCGGCACCGGAGGGCGCACTGCTCAAGCGCGGCGATCGTCGACCGCTGGCCCAGTGCATCGGCAGCCTCGCTTTCCCGCTGGTGCTCAAGGTCCCCGATGGCTCCTTCTCCCGCGGCGTGGTCAAGGTCGCCGACCTGACCCAGCTGGAACACGAAGCGGGTCGACTGTTCCATGACTCGGCCCTGCTGCTGATTCAGGAGTGGCTGCCCACCGAATACGACTGGCGAATCGGTGTGCTCGATGGCCAGGTGCTCTTCGCCAGCCGCTACTACATGGCCCGCGGCCACTGGCAGATCTACGACCATTCCGCCGGCGGAGTGAAGAGCGGCGGCTTCACCACCCATGATCCCGCCGAAGTACCACCGCCGGTGATCAAGGCGGCACTCAAGGCGTGCCGGCTGATCGGCGATGGCCTGTATGGCGTCGATCTCAAGCAGGCCGGCGATCGCGTCGTGGTGATCGAGGTCAACGACAACCCCAATATCGACGCCGGCATCGAGGACGCGGTGCTCGGCCGCGGCCTCTATGAGCGCATCATGGCGGTGTTCCTGTCGCGCATGGAGGCACGGGTGCGCCAGGGGAGCTGACGCTGGGCCGCGGCTCGCGTATGCTGTCGCTTTCCTTGACAAGCCTTGTACAGAATACGGAGCCCCGATGAACGATCGCGATACCCGCCACAAGCAGTCGATGCAGAAACTCAAGGCCCGCGTCGACGAGAAGGTCGCCGCCGCCACCGAACAGCGCGGACTGCTGCTGGTGTTT
Source organism: Halomonas sp. SSL-5 (assembly GCF_030708455.1). GTDB lineage: Bacteria > Pseudomonadota > Gammaproteobacteria > Pseudomonadales > Halomonadaceae > Halomonas. The sequence goes on along the minus strand of NZ_JAUYWF010000003.1, from coordinate 282,544 downwards.
ACCGGCAACGGCAAGGGCAAGACCACCGCCGCCTGGGGCACCGTGACCCGTGCCCTCGGCTATGGCTACCGGGTCGGCGTGATCCAGTTCATCAAGGGACAGTGGGAGTGCGGCGAGCGCGAGCGCCTGGTCGAGGACCCCAACCTCGAGGTGGCCATCATGGGCACCGGTTTCACCTGGGAGACCCAGAACCGCGAGGCGGATACCGCCGCCTGCCGTGAGGTGTGGGCCGAGGCGGAGCGCATGCTGGCCGCCCCCGAGGTCTATCTGGTGGTGCTCGACGAGATCACCTACATGCTCAAGTTCGGCTACCTGGACATCGACACCGTCCGGCGCGCCATCGAGAACCGCCCCGCCGAACAGAGCGTGATCGTCACCGGGCGCAACGCCCACCGCGAGCTGCTCGACATGGCCGACACGGTCACCGAGATGCAGGAGGTGCGCCACGCCTTCAACACCGGCGTGCAGGCGCGGCGCGGTATCGACTACTGAAACATCATTAAAATCAACAATCTGAACAAGGACTGGCGGACGATGTTGCCGACTGGCAACAGTCTATCTCACTGATATTAAATGATTTTCGTCAGCCTTGCGCTTCCTGTAGCCCCCAAGCGACGCCGCGGCCGTACTCCGTCGGCGTCGTCGTCTGCTTATCGCCAACAACCAACTGATATAAAAGGATTACCGAGTCCTGGCCCGATAATTGCCTCTGTTTATGGTCGCATGCCCCCTAGACCCGTCCTCCCCGCCGCTCTCGCCGGCGGGTGGGGGCCCTCAGCAAGGAGCAATGACGACCATGCGGATTACCATCTTTGGTTCCGGTTACGTGGGCCTGGTGACCGGTGCCTGCCTGGCGGACGTGGGCCACGACGTTCTCTGCGTCGACGTCGACGCCGACAAGATCGCGCGCCTCAACGAAGGCGAGGTACCGATCTATGAGCCTGGCCTGGAGTCGCTGATCCGCCAGAACCGGGCGGCTGGGCGCCTGCGCTTCACCACCGATGCCGTCGAGGCCGTGTCCTTCGGCCTGCTGCAGTTCATCGCCGTGGGCACTCCGTCGGACGAGGACGGCAGCGCGGACCTTCGCCATGTGCTCAAGGTGGCCGAGACCATCGGCCGCCACATGACCGAGTACCGCATCATCGTCGACAAGTCGACGGTGCCGGTGGGCACCGCCAGCAAGGTGGCACGCGTGATCAGTGCCGAGCTCGGGCAGCGCCGCCTGCAGCTGCCCTTCGATGTCTGCTCCAACCCCGAATTCCTCAAGGAAGGCGCCGCGATCGAGGACTTTTCGCGGGGCTCGCGGATCGTGGTGGGCACCGAGTCGGAGCACGTGCGCAGCGCCATGCGCGAGTGCTACGGCCCCTACAACCGCAACCGCGACAAGCTGATGTTCATGGGGGTGCGCAGCGCCGAGCTGACCAAGTATGCGGCCAACGCCATGCTCGCCACCAAGATCAGCTTCATCAACGAGATCGCCAACCTCGCCGAACGCCTGGGCGCCGACATCGAGGAGGTCCGCCACGGCATCGGCAGCGACCCGCGCATCGGCTATCACTTCATCTACCCCGGTTGCGGCTACGGCGGCTCCTGCTTCCCCAAGGACGTCAAGGCGCTGGCGCATACCGCCGAGCATGTCGGCCACCCCGCCGAGATGATCGCCGCCGTGGAGCGCGTCAACGCGCGCCAGAAGAGCCGCCTGTTCGAGATGCTCTGCCAGGCCTTCAACGGCCAGCTGACCGGCAGGACCATCGCGCTGTGGGGCCTGGCCTTCAAGCCCAATACCGATGACATGCGCGAGGCCCCCAGCCGGGCCCTGATGGAGGCGCTGTGGGAGGCCGGCGCCCGGGTCCAGGCCTTTGATCCCGAGGCCGCCGACGAGTGTCGTCGCCTGTATGGCGACCGTGACGACCTGGTGCTCGCCGGCTATCGCGACGAGGCCCTCGAGGGCGCCGATGCCCTGGTGATCTGCACCGAATGGAAGGCCTTCCGCACCGTCGACTTCGAGGCGCTGCGCGCGACCCTGCGCGAGCCGGTGGTGGTCGATGGCCGCAACCTCTTCCCGCCCGATTCGGTCAAGGCCGCAGGCCTCGCCTATTACGCCATCGGCCGGGGTGACTCCGTGCGTCCCGTACTCGCCTGAGGGGGAGTCGAGATGTCGAACACACCTGACGATCGCTCCGTCGCCAGCAAGGTGACGGAGGTCACTACCTTCATCTTCGGGATCGCCCTGCTGATCGTGCTGGTCGACGGCCTGCCGCTGGATGTCTTCTCCTCGGAGTCGAAGAGCTTCTTCTTCGCCGTCGGGGCGGTGGGCATCTGGCGCTACAGCTGGTGGTTGATCCAGGCCGTGCGCTCGGTGTGGTACAACCGCCGGATCTTCCCGCGCCTTCGGGCCGAGGCGGATGCCCAGGGGGAGCAGGGCCTCCCCCCGGAGCTCTATGTGCTGTGCACCTCCTTCCGCATCGAGCCCGAGGTCAGTTTCCGTGTCTACGATGCCCTGGTGCGCGAGGTCGCCGACTATGGCGTGCCCACCACCATCTTCGCCTCGCTGTCTGACCGCACCGACGTGGACATCATCACCCACGTCATGGACGACAACGGCTGGCCGGAGAACATCGAGCTGCGCTACATGTTCCAGAAGGGCGACGGCAAGCGCTCGGCCATGGCCGAGGTGCTGCGCGCCATATCGCGCCGCATGCCGACGCCGGGGGCCCTGCTGGTCTCCATGGACGGCGATATCCGGCTCGAGCCGGGCACTCTGTCGCGCTCGCTGTCGTTCTTCAGCGTCCAGGATGACCTGGGCGCCCTGACCACCAACAACAGCGCCATCGTCACGGGAGGCGACGCCACCAAGGAGTGGTATGACATCCGCTACGCTCAGCGTCACCTGGTGATGAGCTCGATGTCGGTCTCACGACGCCTGCTGGTACTGACCGGCCGCTACAGTGCCTTCCGAGCCGAACTGGCGACCCAGCCCGACTTCATCGAGCTGGTGGAGAACGACCACGTCGACCACTGGCGCTTCGGCACCTTCAAGTTCCTCTCCGGTGACGACAAGTCGACCTGGTACTGGCTGCTGAAGAACGGCTGGCGGATGCTCTACCTCCCGGACGTGCACGTCTCGGGCTTCGAGGAATTGCCCGACCGCAGACGCTTCTTCAAGTCGACCACCGACCTGATGCGCCGCTGGTACGGCAACATGCTGCGCACCAGCAACCGCGCCATCGCCCTGGGGCCACGGCCCATGGGCCTGTTCACCTGGTGGAGCCTGGTCGACCAGCGGCTCTCCATGTGGACCACCCTGATCGGCCCCACGGTGGCGCTCCTGGTGACCCTGTTCATCCGCCCCTCGTTCATATTCGCCTATGTCCTGTGGATCCTCTTCACCCGCGGCATCGTGACGCTGATCCTGGCCTGGCAGCACGGACGCTACAGCCTGCTCTGGGTGCCCCTGATCTACTACAACCAGGTGTGGGGTGCGTTGCTCAAGACCTATGTCAGCTTCCGCTTCAACCGCCAGAAGTGGTCGCGTCAGGGCATCTCCGCGGGGGAACCAGACGACCCGGCGGCCGTGAAGCGCCAGCGGCGCATGGGTCATGTGCTCCACGGCTTCGCCTACGGCGTGCTGCTCTACGTGCTGGTACTCGCCACCGGGGTCCTGCAGCCACCGGACCGCACCTCGCTGGCCATCCTGACCGGTGGCGCAACACAGGAGGCACAGTCACGGGTGGACGACCGCTGGCTGTCGCTGGCCATCGCCGATGCCCCGGAGGGGGGGAGCGTGCAACTGCCGGCCGGTGACTTCCACCTCGACGACGACCTGCTGGCGGCGCTGGAAGAGCTCGACCGCCCCCACGCCAAGCAGTTGCTGGGCGCCACGGGGGACGCCACGCGCCTCATCGTCACCTCCGAGCTGGCCGGTCGCCTGAGCGACAGCCGCGGGCGACCCATCGCCGAGGCGGCGGCCTGCCCGCAGCCCGCCGGCTGCACCCTGACACTGAAGCACCACTCGATGAGCCTGAAGGGCCTGCGGATCCAGGTGGACGCCGGCCGTTCCGGTGACACCCTGGCGTCGGCCAACCAACAGAGCAAGGAGAACGCAAAGGATGTCTGATCATCATCCCGACATGAACGGCATCGAGCGCAACGAGCCGACCCTGGGCCCGGTCGCCCACCGAGGCGAGGGACGCCATCACGAGAGAATCCACCACGAGCGGCGCGACGAGCGCCGCTTCATCCGCGTCTCGCCGCCCTTCCGGGTACGCCTCGAGGATGGCCAGGAGCTCCCCGGTGCCGATGTCTCGGTGGGCGGCTTCGCGGTGCGTACCTCACGGCCGCTGCGCACGGGCGAGCGCCTGTCGGCCTCGCTGCTGCTGACCGCCGGGGCCACCGAACTGATCGTGCCCGTGCGGGCCGAGTGTCGCCATGCCACCGCCGAGCAGGGCGGGCGGCACTACGTCAACGGCTTCGAGATCACGGATATCGAACCACCCCACCGCGAACTGCTGCGCCAGGTGGTTCGCAGCTGCCTGACCGGACGCCACCCCAACCTCGAGTCGCTGATGGAGGGCGAGGATCCGCAGACCCCGCGCAGGCGCAAGGCGGCCCACTCCTCGTCCCTGCCGCCGTCGCGCCCACCCAAGCCGCGGGGACGCTACCTGCTGCTGTTCGCCGCCATCGGCGTCCTCGCGATCGCGGCCGCGGCCACGGCCTACCGCAACTTCATGCTGATCGAGCCGAGCTTCGCCGCGGTCACCGCGCCACGGATCGACATCCGCGCTCCGGGCCCCGGCATCCTCGAGGCCCACGACCTTCAGGCCGGCGACCGGGTCGAGCGCGACCAGGAGCTGACCAGCATCGCCAACAGCGACCTGGAGTCGGAGCTGATCCTCTCCCGCGCCTCGCTTAACTACAACGAGCAGCTGATCACGAACCTGAAGGAGCACCTGGCGTCGGCCGGCGGCGGCCAGGTCAGCATCGCCAGCTCCGCGCGCCCCGAGAGCGGCGATGCCATGACCTTCGAGACGGTGTCACCGGAGATCGCCCAGGCACGCATCGAGCAGTTCGAGACGGCACGCGACCTGGAGAGTTCTCGCATCACCGCCCTGGAGGCACGCCAGTCTAGCAACGACATCTACAGCCCGTGCGAGTGCCTGGTGGCCTGGGCCCTGAGCAGCGCCGACGGCACCTATGTCAACGAGAGCGAGCGGATCATGACCCTGATCCGCACCGGCGAGGACGATGTCATGGTCGAGGCGCTGGTTCACATGGACGACATCGACCGCATCGAGCCCAACCAGACGGCCTACGTCTCGCTGCCCAACGCCTCTGCCCCGATCCGTGCCCGGGTCCGCAACGTGGCACTGGATGTCGAGCGTCAGCCGCGCGCCGGCTTCCCCAGCTGGGTCCGCCAGCAGCAGAACGTGGCAAGCGTGCTGCTGGTACCCGAGAAGACCCTGCCGGCGGAGAGCGTCGGCAAGCCGGTGGACGTGCGCTTCACCGAGGCCCCGCTGCTGGGTGCCACCGCCGAGTGGGTCTGGCAGGGCATGCGGGCCGTGATCCAGCTCGGCGAGCGTGTCTACCGTGCCGCCACCCAGGAGGACGCCCCCCCCGAGGCGGGGTGATCCCCGGCCACCGACGCCGCGATGCCTCGGCACCGCGGCCCTTCGTCAAGGAGACTCCATGCGCATGACATCACCCGATTCCCGGCATCTGGCACTGCTCCTCACGGCCCTGCTGTCGGGCCTCGCCTCGGCGGGCGCCTCCGCCCAGGAAGACGAGGAGCCGGCCCTCTCCTACCCGCGGGTCGCCCCCTGTTCGGCGCGCTATCCGCTGGTGGCCACCCCGCAGCCGGACCTCACCGCCGAGGATGCCCGGGCGGGGGTGCGCCAGGGCTTCGGCACTCAGCGTGACTGGGGCGTCGAGGACAACGTCGAATTGCTCGATGCCGACGCCACGGGCCTCGGCGAGCCGGGCCTGCGCGTCCACTATCCCGAGGGCACCTCCGCCCCCGGGGACACGGAGAAGGGGGGCGCCGGCTTCTACGCCGCCCCGACAGGACTGGCCGGGGCGGAGCGGGCCTGCCTCACCTACCGGGTGCGCTTCGCGTCGGGGTTCGACTTCGTCAAGGGCGGCAAGCTGCCGGGCCTCTACGGCGGCGATGCCCCCAGCGGCGGCGACGAGGTCGACGGCGAGAGCGGCTTCTCGATGCGCTTCATGTGGCGCGAGGCCGGCCAGGGGGAGCTCTACGAGTACGTGGCCAGCCAGGATGAGGAGTTCGGCGCCTCCGTGGGTCGCGGGCTGTGGAGCTTCCCCACCGGGGAGTGGGTCACCATCGAACAGGAGCTGGTGCTCAACACGCCGGGTGAGGCCGATGGCCTGGCCCGGGTGTGGATCGATGACGTTCCGGTGCTCGAGCAGAGCGAGATTATCTACCGCACCACGGAGGAGGTGTCCATCGATGGCCTGATGTTCTCGACCTTCTTCGGCGGCAGCGGCAAGGAGTGGCGCACCCCGTCCGACCAGCATGCCGACTTCGCCGCCTTTCGCTTCTACGCCCCCTCATCCTGAGCGGGGCGTGTCCCACCTCACAAGGAGTGACACCCGCCATGCCCCAGGCCCGTTGCGGACTGCCCCACCGGCCCTTCGCCGCCCTGACCTTGCTGCTCGCCGGGCTGGCGAGCGGCGCGGGCGCCCAGGAGATGGACATCCTCACCATCGAGGAGCGCGAGGCACTCGACCTCTCGGACTATCGCGTCACCGCCCCCGACGCCGGCTACTTCGACGTGTCGGCCCGCATGAAGGAGCTCGCCGACACCGACAACGCCATCCTGCTCCAGGAGATCGACGATCTCTCCCAGGGGCCGAGCTGCCAGCAGCTGATGGCGTACGAGCCCATCACCACCCAGCTGCGGGTCCCCGGCTACTACCCCAATCCCGAAGCATGGGAGCTCGCCTCGGAGCCGCTGTTCCAGTTCGAGGACAACGTCTCGATGCTGGCCGGCAGTTTCGTCGCCAGTGGCGACGACTACTACGCCGAGTGCCTGGTGCGCTTCCTCGAACACTGGGCACAGCAGGAGGCGTTGACGGACTTCTACTACGACTCCGTCGAGCCTCAGGCGTGGTTCGCCACCGAGTCGATGATCTTCGCCGCCGCCATGGCCTACGCCACCGTGCGCCCCTTCGTCGACGGCATGCAGGAGGAGCGCGAGCGCGTCGAGGCGTGGCTCAACGGCCTGGCCCACCAGCACGCTGATATTCCCGGTGGCGAGGGCAACAGCTGCTGCAACAACCACTTCTACCGCCGGTCGCTCTACGCCAGCATGGTCGGCGTGCTGACCGAGGACGACGAGCTGTTCCGCTTCGGGGTCAGCGCCATCCACGCCGCGCTGCACGACATGACCGAGGAAGGCGCCTTCCCGCTGGAGGTCTCCCGGGGACGGCGCGCCACCCACTACCAGAACTATGGCCTGCTCTACCTGCTGACCAACATGCAGGTCATTGCCCGGCAGGGCTACGAGATCTTCGAGCTCGAGGTCGACGGCCACACCATCCATGACGCCATCGACTTCCTGTTCGCGATCCTCGACGACCCTGCCGCCCTGGGCGACCACGCCCCCCTCGAGCAGTACACCGGCTTCCTCAAGGATCCCCAGTACTTCACCTGGATGGAGATCTACCTGAAGCGCTTCGACGACCCCCGCGTCGAGGACTTCATCCGCCGGGTCCGCCCCCTCTACAACCGCAGTGCCGGCGGCTACATGACCCTCTACTTCATGGACCCCGGGGCACAGCAGCATGTCGTCCTCAACGAGGAGAAGCAGGAGACCACCGCCTTCAAGGGGCTGGGTCAGGAGTGATGCCCCGCCGTCAGCCGTCATCCACCGATCACCGCGAGGACCGAACACCATGAACACCACCCCGACCGACATCACCGCCCTCCCGCATGCCCGGGGCCTGCGCCTGATGGCCTCGGCCAGCCTGCTGGTGCTGCTCGCGGGATGCGCCGTCACCGACGATGCCCCCCAGGCCACCGCCCCCCTGCCCGAGCGCTACCACGCCTGGTTCGAGGATGGCCAGCCGCGCAACCTCGAGTGGATGCACAAGCAGACCGTCGAGAAGGCCGACGAGGCGGCCGCCGCCGGCAACCCGCGTGAGGCGATCCGACTGCTCACCTCGCTGACCCACCAGGGCTTTCCCCAGGCGCACTACGAGCTGGGCAAGCTCCACGACCAGGGCGAGGCCATGGAGCGCGACCCAGGACGGGCGGCCGAGCACTACGCCCGAGCGGTGCGCACCCCCTCCTACATTCGCGGCCATGCCGCGATCAATCTGGCGAAGCTCTATCGCGAGGGCGACGGGGTCGAGCACAACGACTTGCTCGCCTACCACCTGCTGCGCTTGGCCGTGAAAGAGGAGGTGGGCCGCGACGAGCGGGTGATGCTTGCCGAACTGCTGCGGGAAGGCGGCGACGGGGTGTCGGCAAACCCCGAACGGGCGGCCAGGCTCTATGCCATCGAGGCCGAGCAGGGCCAGGAGGAGGCGCTCAGGGCGCTGGCCGAGGCCCATGCCCCCGACGGCTGGCTAGACGAGAAGCCCGAACGCGCCATGGACTACGCTCGACGCTACGCCGAGGCACTGCGCAAGCGCGCCGCGGCCGGCGAGACCGATGCCATGCGGCGCCTGGCGGGACTGCATGCCCCCGACGGCCTGCTCGGCGACCAGCCTGAACAGCGCCTGCACTGGCTGCGCCAGGCGGCCGAGGCCGGCGACAAGGATGTACTGGGCAATGCCGGTAACGCACTGCTCGACGCCGGGGAGACCCGTCAGGGGGTCGCGATGCTCGAGGAGGCGGCCAAGCACGGCGATGTCGATGCCATGACCAAGCTGGGCGGGCTCCTGGTCGACCCCGAACGGTCGCCCACGCGGCCGGCGGCCGGCAAGCGCTGGCTCGAGCGGGCCGTGGAGGCCGGCAACGCCGACGCCATGGAGGCCCTCGGCGCCACGTTGGTGGCCGAGGCCCGTCGGCGGGCGGAGGCCGTGGGCGAGCTCCGCGACAACGCCGGGAGCAGCGAGACCCCTTCGCCCAACCTAGCCGAACCGACCCGCTTCACCCCGCCCGAAGCCCAGCGTGGCATCGCCCTGCTCGAGCGCGCCGCCGAGCAGGACCACGCCCTGGCGATGACTCGCCTGGGCGACCTCTACCTCGAGGGCGAGCTGGTGGCCAGCCAGCCCTATCTGGCCATCGACTACCTGGGGCGCGCACACGAGTTGGGTCACCCCTGGGCCACCCAGCAGCTGGGCGCCGCCTACCTCGAGGGCCGCGGCGTCACGCAGGACGGACGCCGGGCAGCAGGCTTGCTTCGCGAGGCAGGGAAACAGGGCCAGGCGGGGGCCCTGCGCCTGCTCGGCGAGGCCCACCTCCAGGAGCAGGGGCCCCTACCCTTCCACCCCAGCCGCGCCGAGTCGCTACTGGAGGAGGCCCTGGAGGCCGGCGATGACACCGCCATGGCGGTACTCGGCGAGGCCTACCTGCGGGGCCCACTGCCGGAGGATAGCGGCCGCGGCCTGGCCCTGCTCGAGCGCGCGGCGCGCAACGGCGACGCCAATGCCATGCTGGTGCTGGGTCGCGCCTACCGCGACGGCGATGGGGTCGGCCAGGACCTCGACGAGGCCACCCGCTGGCTGACGCGGGCCCGAGAAGCCGGGAGCACGGCCGCCGATGAGGTCATGGTCGGGGTCAACCGCAAGAAGGGTGCTGGCGGCGATATCAACGCCTTGATCGAGGCCGCCGAGCAGGGTCACCCCGGGGCCATGGCCGATCTGGGACGCGCCTTCCGGGAAGGCCGGGGCGTACAGGCCGACTCCCGGGCGGCCCGCCGCTGGCTCGAGCAGGCGGCGAATGCCGGCCACACCGGGGCTCGCGCCGAGCTCGGCGAGATGCTGCTCGACGGCGAGCCACAGCGCGCCCTGTCGCTACTGCAGGCCGCCGCCGACGCCGGCCACCAGGGGGCGCGCCTGACCCTCGGCCAGGCCTACCTGAAGGGTGATAGCGTCGAGGCCGATGCCGAGCGGGGCATCGGCTACCTGCGCCCCCTCGCCGAGGCGGGCAACCCCCATGCGGCCCGTGAACTCGGGGTTGCCTATCAGGAAGGTCTAGGGGTGGCGGCCGATCCCGAGCAGGCCCGGGAGTGGCTGGAGCGCGCCGCCGAGAATGGTGATCTCGCTTCACGGGCCAACCTGGGCCGCAGCTTGCTGCGCGGCGAGGCGGGTATGCCCGTGGACACCGAGCGCGGCCAGGAGCTGCTACAGGAGGCCGCGGACCAGGGTCACCCCGGGGCCATGGCCACCCTGGGCCGGGAGTACATCCGCGGCGAGAACCTCGAGCAGGATGTCCGCCACGGGGCCGACTACTTGCTGAAAGCGGCCGAGCAGGGCCACTCCAGTGCCCGTTTGGCGCTGGCCAAGGCCTACCTGGCAGCCAACGGCCTGGAGAATGCCAGCCGCGAGCAGGCCCTGGTGTGGCTCGATGGCGTCATGGAAGGCGACAGCAGCATCGCGCTGCAGACCCTCCACGAGTTGCTCTCCGACGAGAGTGCCGCCGAGGCGCTGGAGGTGGCGGCGGCGGAGTGATCCGCCGGCGTACCCCGCTACGCGAAGGCCGGCCCCCGTGGGGCCGGCCTTCCTGCTTCCGGACTATCGAGACGACGCTCAGCCGTCGAAGGGATTGCGCAGCACGATGGTCTCGTTGCGGTCGGGGCCGGTGGAGATGATATCGATGCTCACGCCCACCTTCTCTTCCAGGAAGCTGATGTAGGAGCGGGCGTTGGCCGGCAGGTCCTCGACGCGCCTGGCGCCCAGGGTCGACTCGCTCCAGCCCGGGAGGTCCTCATAGAGCGGCTCGATCGCCTCATAGCCCTCGGAGTCCACCGGGGTATCCAGCACCTCGCCATCCTTGCTGCGGTAGCCCACGCAGACACGGATGTTCTCCAGGCCGTCGAGCACATCGAGCTTGGTCAGGCAGATCCCCGAGACCGAGTTGATCTGCACGGCGTGGCGCAGGGCCACGGCGTCGAACCAGCCGCAACGGCGCGGACGGCCGGTGGTGGCGCCGAACTCGTGGCCCTTCTCGGCCAGGTGACGGCCGTGATCGTCGAACAGCTCGGTGGGGAACGGGCCGGAGCCGACACGGGTGGTGTAGGCCTTGGTGATGCCCAGCACGTAGTCGAGGTAGAGCGGGCCGACACCGGAACCGGTGGCGGTGCCGCCGGCGGTGGTGTTGGAGCTGGTCACGAAGGGGTAGGTGCCGTGGTCGATGTCGAGCAGCGAGCCCTGGGCACCCTCGAAGAGGATGTTCTCGCCGGCGCGGCGCACGCCATGCACCAGGCCCACGGTATCGGCCACCATGGGGCGCAGCTCGTCGGCCATCTGCATGGCGCTGTCGAGCACCTCCTGGAAGTCCACCGGCGGCTCGCCGTGGTAGTTCACCAGCACGAAGTTATGGTAGTCCAGCACCTCGCCGAGCTTGGAGGCGAAGCGCTCGCGGTGCAGCATGTCGCCCAGGCGCAGGCCGCGACGCGCCACCTTGTCCTCGTAGGCCGGACCGATGCCGCGACCGGTAGTGCCGATCTTGGCGATACCGCGGGCCTTCTCGCGGGCCTGGTCGAGGCGCACGTGATAAGGCAGGATCAGCGGGCAGGCCGGCGACAGGCGCAGGCGGTCGCGCACCGGGACGCCCTTGGCCTCGAGCTCGCGGATCTCCTTGATCAGCGCCTCGGGCGACAGCACCACACCGTTGCCGATGACACACATCTTGCCGGGCCACAGGATGCCGGAGGGAATCAGGTGAAGGACGGTCTTCTCGCCGTCAAGCACCAGGGTATGGCCGGCGTTGTGACCGCCCTGGAAGCGCACCACCGCATCGGCGGATTCGGTCAGCAGGTCAACGACCTTGCCCTTGCCCTCGTCACCCCACTGGGTGCCCAGTACGACTACGTTCTTGCCCATTGCTCTCTCGTCTCTCGTTGCCGCGCGGCGGCGGGCCGTCGCGCCAAGGTGATATACCAGTCTACAGTGTCACGGCCTGCCAGTGGCCATCGCGAAGCACCAGCTGACGATCACAGCGGTGTTCGACGGGGCCGCTGCGCTGTCCCGGCAGTGCCTGCACCACGCGCTCGCCCCCGGCGCGCAGCGCCATCACGGCCTCGACCAGCCCTTCGCCCTCGGCCGGGGCCCAGATGCCGTTGCGGGGCGGCTCGGCGAGGGCCAGCGTGGCCAGCTGCTTGAGGTCCATGGAGAAGCCGGTGGCCGGGCGGGCCCGACCGAAGGCGCGCCCGGTATCATCATAGCGGCCACCCTTGGCCAGCGCCTGGCCGTAGCCGGGCACATAGGCGGCGAACATCATGCCGGTATGGTAGGCGTAGCCACGCAGTTCGCCGAGGTCGAGGTAGAGCGACACCTCGGGATGCGCGGCCAATACGCCGCGCTGCAGGGCACGCAGCTGCTCCAGGGCGGCGCCCACCGCGGCTGGTGCCTCGGCGAAGGCCTCGCGGGCCTCGTCGAGCACCTCGACGCCCCCATGCAGGCGCCCCAGCGCCATGAACATCTCGGCCAGCGCCGGATCCGCCACGCTCTCTTCCACCCGCGCCGCCAGCTCGCCCGGCGACTTCAGCTCCAGGGCCTCGAACATCGCCCGCTCGGCGTCGTCCTCGAGGCCCGAGGCCTCCACCAGGCTACGGTAGATGCCGATGTGCCCCAGGGCCAGGTGGATCTCTCCGGCACCGGCGGCGGACAATGAGGCCAGCGCCAGGTTGAGGATCTCCAGGTCGGCCTCGAGGCCGGCGTGGCCGAACAGCTCCACACCGACCTGCACCGGGCTGCGGCCGCCCTGGTGCTGGTCGGGGGTGGCGCGCAGCACGTTGGTGCAGTAGCAGAGCCGCACCGGGCCCTGGCGCTTGAGGGAGTGGGCATCCATGCGCGCCACCTGGGGGGTGACATCGGCGCTGATGCCCATCATGCGGCCGGTGAGCTGGTCGGTGAGCTTGAAGGTCTGCAGCGCCAGGTCGGAGCCGGTGCCGGTGAGCAGGGAGTCGAGAAACTCCGCGGTGGGCGGCATCACCTGGTCGTAGCCCCAGCGGTGATAGAGGTCGAGCAGCGCGCGACGCAGCTCCTCCATGCGGTTCGCCTGGGGTGGCAGCACTTCGTCCATGCCGTCGGGCAGCAGCCAGCGGTCAGCGATGGTCATGTCAATCATCCTGCAAGGCAGTGAATGGCCGTGATAAAGACGCTTTTCCGTGGCCCGGCGAGCGTCTCGCGTGCGACGGGCTGGCGCGGTCTTGTTGATAGACGGCCACAAAAAAACCGGGCCTCGCCCGGTGTCAGGAGTCTACCACGTTTGCACCGGGGATGAACCCCGGCCGGGCTCGCAGGCCCGGCCGGGTGCCTTACTCCCCGCCGCCTGACGTGGGGCTCTTCAGGTACTGGAAGAACTCGCTGGAGGGGTCGAGGACCAGCATGTTGTCGTCGCCGGCGAAGCTGTCGCGATAGGCATTCAGGCTGCGCCAGAAGCTGAAGAACTCCTCGTCCTGGCCGTAGGCCTCGGCGAAGATGGACGCCGCCTCGGCGTCGCCCTCACCGCGCAGAGTCTCCGAACGAGCACTGGCCTGCGCGAGAAGAACCTGGCGGCGGCGGTCGGCATTGGCGCGGATCCGCTCGGCCTCCTCCTGGCCCTGAGCGCGCCATTCACGAGCCTGGCGCTCGCGCTCTGAGCGCATGCGCTCATACACCGCGGAGGAGACGTCCTCGGGCAGATCGATGCGCTTGACCCGAATATCACGCACCGCCACCCCCAGTTCCTCGCGCAGCAGCTGGTCGAGATCCTCGGTGGGGCCGGTCATCAGGTCATCGCGGCGCTCGGCGATGATCTGCTGCAGGTTCAGACGGCCGAACTCGTTACGCAGGCTCTCGTCGACCCGCGGCTGGATCAGCCGGCTGGCCATCAGCTCGTCACCGGCGGTGGCCTCGTAGTACTGGGTCGGGTTGACCACCTGCCACTGGACATAGGAGTCGACGATCACCGCCTTCTGCTCCAGGGTCAGGTAGCGGCTGGGGTCGGTGTCCAGCGTCAGCAGCCGGGTATCGAAGGTGCGCACCGTCTGGGTAATCGGCACCTTGAAGTGCAGGCCGGGCTGGATATTCTCCTCGATGATCTCACCGAAGCGCAGCTTGACGGCCCGCTCGGTCTCGTCGACCACGTAGAGGCTGTTGCTGGCCAGCCAGGCGACGGCCGCCAGGCCGCCGACAATGAGCAGGGAACGATTATTGATCATTTAGCGGCCCTCCCTGCGGATACCACCGGTGTTGCTGCTGTTGCTGGTGTTGCTGCTCGATGACTGGGTGGAGCGCATGCGCTCCAGCACCCGCGGATCGAGCTCACCCTGTTCGCCCTGGTTGGCCTCGCTGCCGGCACTGCCGCCGCCGGGACGCTGGTCCAGGGGCAGGTACATCAGCGGGCTGTCGTCGGCCACGTCGACCATGACCTTCGAGGTATTGGCGAACACCTCGCTGAGGGCATCCAGGTAGAGGCGCTCACGCATGATCGAGGGCGCCTGCTCGTACTGACCGAGCAGCGCATTGAAGCGGCTCGCCTGACCCCGCGCCTCGGCGACCACCGATTCACGATAGCCCTGACCCTGCTCGACGAGGCGCTGGGCCTGGCCCTGGGCCTCGGGGATGATGGAGTTGGCGTAGGCGATACCCTGGTTGATGGTGCGCTGGCGGTCCTCGCGGGCGCGGATGACGTCATCGAAGGCATCCTGTACCGCATCGGGCGGTGCAGTGGACTCAACGTTGAGCGTCTGCAGCAGGATGCCGGTGCCGTAGCTGTCCAGATACGACTGCAGGCGGCTGGCCACCGAGCTGCCGAGGATCTCACGACCCGAGGTCAGGATATCGATCATGTCGGTACCGCCGACCACGTGGCGCAGCGCGCTGTCCAGGGCGTTCTCGAGACTGAGCTCGGGATTGCGCACGTTGAGCACGTAGGAGCTGGGGTCGGCGACCTGGTACTGGGCCGAGATCTCGACGGAGACGATGTTCTCGTCCTGGGTCAGCATCGACTGGGTCTGGGTGACGGAGCGCACGCGAGTCACGTTGACCATGCGCACGTCATCGATCAGCGGCGGGTTCCACTGCAGGCCGGGCGTGACGACCTCCTGAAACTTGCCGAAGCGCAGCACCACGCCCCGCTCCGACTGGTCGACCAGATAGAAGCCCGACGCGGCCCAGATGGCCAAGGCCACCACGATCAGCAGGCCCGGCAGGGTGAAGGCGTTGCGTGGCTTGCCGCCCCCGCCCTTGCCGCCGGATCCACCCTTCTTGCCGCCGCGGCCACCCAACATGCCGTTGAGCTTGTCCTGAAACTTCTTCAGGGCCTCATCCAGGTCCGGCGGCTGATTGCCACCGCCCTTGTCACCGCCGCCGCGACGACCGCCCCCACTCCAGGGGTCGTGCTGGTTGCCACCACCACCAGGCTCATTCCAGGCCATAGGTCTTCTCCACTATGCGTTGCTGCCCCGACCGGAGATGCCGGCCGGGGCCTCGGTTGCGATCCTGTCTTGTCCATGCCCCGCCTACGGGGACTCCTCCCACGCCTCACGCCCACTGAGGGCCGCCGGCAGGTAATCGTCGGCCCGCTCGCCGAGCCGCGCCATCAGCTGCAGGAAGTCGCGACGCGGCAGGCGCACCTGCAGGCGTGTCTGGCCATCCTCGTCGAAGCGCTCCTCGCGCACCGCGCCCAACTCGTGCAGGCCGGCGCGCAGGCGACCCTGCTCGGGCTCCAGGGTCAACGAGAAGTCGATGACGTCATCGGCCAGGCACTCCGACAGCGCCTGCTCCAGCAGCTCGAGCCCCTTGCCCTCCCGGGCCGAGAGCCACACCGCCTCGGGGCGGCCCTCGCCATCGCGTTCGATGCGAGGGGCGCTGTCGAGCAGGTCGATCTTGTTCATTACCCTGAGCGTCGGCACCTCCAGGGCGCCGATCTCATCGAGCACCGTCTCGACCTGCTCCACGTTGAGCTCGCGGTCGGGGTCGGCGGCATCGATGACGTGCACCAGCAGGCTGGCCTCGGCGGCCTCCTGCAGGGTCGCCTGGAAAGCCTCCACCAGCTTATGCGGCAGGTGGCGAATGAAGCCCACGGTGTCGGCCATCACCACCGGCCCCACGTCCTCTATCTCCAGGCGCCGCAACGTTGGGTCGAGGGTAGCGAAGAGCTGGTCGGCCGCATAGACCTTCGATGCGGTAAGGGCGTTGAACAGCGTTGACTTGCCGGCGTTGGTATAGCCCACCAGCGAGACGCTGGGGATCTCGGCGCGGGCCCGGGAGCGACGGTTCTGATCGCGCTGGGTACGCACCTTGTCGAGGCGCTTGTGGATCGCCTTGATGCGCCCACGCAGCAACCGCCGGTCGGTTTCCAGCTGGGTCTCGCCGGGGCCACGCAGGCCGATACCGCCCTTCTGGCGCTCCAGGTGGGTCCAGCCCCGCACCAGGCGGGTCGACATGTACTCCAGCTGGGCCAGCTCCACCTGCAGCTTGCCCTCATGGGTACGCGCCCGCTGGGCGAAGATATCGAGGATCAGGCCGGTGCGATCGATCACGCGACACTTGAGCTCGCGCTCGAGGTTGCGCTGCTGGGAGGGGCTCAGGCCATGATTGAAGATCACCAGCTCGGCGCCATGGACGCCGAGCGCCTCGCGCAGCTCCTCGAGCTTGCCGGAGCCCACGAAGGTGCGCGAGTCGGGACGCTTGCGGCTGCCGGTCAGCAGGGTGGCCGGCACGGCACCGGCCGAACGCACGAGCTCCAGGAGTTCACCCGGATCCTCGCGCTCCTTTTCGTCCTGGAAGTCCATATGGACGAGGACCGCCGTCTCACCGGCGTCGGGGCGTTCAAAAAACAATCACTACCTCACTCATCTTCCTGCGGCGCGGCAGGATCCTGGGCCGGCAGTCGCACGTTGCGCGACGGGACCACGGTGGAAATGGCGTGCTTGTAGACCATCTGGCTGACGGTGTTGCGCAGCAGGATGACGAACTGGTCGAAGGACTCGATCTGGCCCTGCAGCTTGATGCCGTTGACCAGGAAGATCGATACCGGGATACGCTCCTTGCGCAGGATGTTCAGGTACGGATCTTGAAGCGACTGCCCTTTGGACATTTTTTTCTCTCCCTGGATGTGTCTCTGGGGTTGGGTTGTTGGGGTTTGCGGGGGCCTTTTCAAGCGGCCCGGCCAGCGGCCTAGGAAACACCGTATCTTACGCTAAGTGCCGAAATGGCGCACGAGTTTCAGCACCCGGGCCCGGGGGTCGTCGCCCTGAGTATCCACCCAGTGCAGCGCCTCCCAGCTGCGCATCCAGGTCAACTGCCGCTTGGCCAGCTGCCGGGTCGCCACGATGCCGCGCTGCGCGAGTCCGGCGCGGTCGACCTCGCCCTCGAGGTACTCCCATACCTGACGATACCCTACGCTCTTCATCGCGGGCAGTGTCGGCGTCACATCGCCACGCGAACGCAGCGCGGCGACCTCCTCGATCAGGCCGCCCTCGAGCATGGCCGCGAAGCGCGTGGCGATACGCGTGTGCAGCACGCGCCGCTCGCCGGGTGCGAGCCCTATCGACAGCGTACGCCAGGGAAAGGTTTCCGGGCGCTGTTCGGCCCACAGCTCGCTGAGGGGGCGCCCGCTGATGCGAAAGACCTCCAGGGCACGCAGCAGACGCTGGGGGTCGTTGGGGTGGATGCGCGCCGCCGAGGCGGGGTCGATGCGGCCGAGCTCCTGATGCAGGGCGGCCATGCCGCGCTCCTCGAGCTCGGCCTCGAGCCCGGCACGCACCACCGGGTCGGCACTCGGCAGGTTGGCGACCCCGAAGAGCAGCTGGCGAAGATACATCATGGTGCCGCCCACCAGCAGCGGCACCCGGCCGGCGGCGCTGATCTCGCGCATCTCGCGCAGCGCATCCTCGCGGAAGTCGGCCGCCGAGTAGGGCTCGGCCGGGTCACGGATATCGATCAGCCGGTGCGGCGCGCGGGCCAGCTCCTCGGCGGAGGGCTTGGCGCTGCCGATGTCCATGCCACGGTAGACCATGGCCGAGTCGACGCTGATCAGCTCCACGCCCAGGCGTTCGTGGAGCTCGATGGCGAGGTCGGTCTTGCCGGCGGCGGTGGGGCCCATCAGCAGGATGGCGGGGGGACGCGAATCGGGCATGAAATTCTCGGACTCTCTCAGGGAAAGCGCCGAGTCGCTTACCCGGGGACAGGCCTGCGAGGAGGCGCTGTGAACCCATCCCTGGGCGCTACCGACGCCGTCCATGGCGTAGGACCTCCTCTTCGGCCTGCCCCCGGCGCTTCTCGCCGCAGGGGTGGCTATCGTTCTCTACTGCCCGCGCATGAAGAGGCGGTCGAGCTGCTGCATGCTCATCTCGGTCCAGGTGGGGCGGCCGTGATTGCACTGGCCGCTGCGTTCGGTGCGCTCCATGTCGCGCAGCAGGGCGTTCATCTCCGCCAGGGTCAGGCGGCGATTGGCACGCACGCTGCCGTGGCAGGCCATGGTGGAGAGCAGCTCGTTGATATGCGCCTCGAGGCGGTCGGAGCGCCCGTAGCGCTCGAGGTCGGCGAGCATCTCACGCACCAGCGGCTCCACGTCGGCATCGGCCAGCAGCACCGGTACCTGGCGCACCAGCAGGGTCTCGGGGCCGGCGACATCGAGCTCGACCCCCAGCCGAGCGAAGGCCTCGCGCTCGCTCTCCGCGGTGGCCACTTCCGCTGGGCTGGCCGCCAGCGAGACCGGCACCAGCAGCGGCTGGGCCTCGAGGCGACCGCCATGGACCTGGGTCTTCATGCGCTCGTAGACGATACGCTCGTGGGCGGCGTGCATGTCCACCAGGATCAGGCCGCGCTCGCTCTGGGAGAGGATATAGACCCCGTGCAGCTGCGCCACGGCGTAGCCCAGCGGCGGCGCCCGGGTGTCATCCTGTTCGGGCAGCGTCACACGCGGCGAGGCCTGCGACGCCTGGCGCTCGGCCAGGGCCAGGCCGGCCGCGGCCCCCCCGGCGCCGGGCGCCGCGGGCTGGGGCGTGAGCAGGGTCTCCTCGTGGTTCGGATGCAGGTGGCGGTAGCCCTCCATGAAGGCCCGCACCCTGTCGGGCGTCACCTTGCCCCCCTCCTCGCGATTCGGCAGCGACATGGGCTGCTGCTGCCAGCGCCCGGCGGCCTCGGCCACCCGCTGCGGCGAGGCGCCAGCGTCGTTGCCCTCGTCGCCCCCCTCACCCGCCTCTTCGGCGGGCCCGACGCCTGGTTGGCCGGCCCGCGCCTCGCCCAGCGCCCGGTGCAGGCTGGAGAAGAGGAAGTCGTGGACCAGGCGCCCGTCGCGGAAGCGAACCTCATGCTTGGTGGGGTGGACATTGACATCGACCACCGACGGGTCGACTTCCAGGTAGAGGACGAACACCGGGTGGCGGCCGTGGAAGAGCACGTCACGGTAGGCCTGACGAACGGCATGGGCCACCAGGCGGTCGCGCACCACGCGGCCGTTGACGAAGAAGTATTGCTGGTCGGCCTGGGCTCGGGAGTGGGTGGGCAGGCCGACCCAGCCCCACAGGCGCAGGCCCGAGGCCTCGAGGTCCAGGTGCAGGGCGTGCTCGAGGAACGCCTTGCCGAGCAGCGCGGCGATGCGCCGCTCGCGACTGGCCACATCTTCTCCGGGGCGCAGCTGATGGACGGTCTTGTGGTTATGACGCAGGGTCCAGCCGATGTCGTAGCGCGATAGCGCCTGGCGGCGGAAGGCCTCCTCGACATGGCCGAACTCGGTCTTCTCGGTACGCAGGAACTTGCGTCGGGCCGGCGTATTGAAGAACAGGTCACGCACCGTTACCGAGGTGCCGCGGGGGTGCGGCGCCGGGGAGACGCGGGGCTCCATGTTGCGGCCCTCCGCCACCACCCGCCAGCCGGCGGTGGGGTCCTCCGCGGGGTTGGAGACCAGCTCCAGGCGCGACACCGAACTGATCGAGGCGAGTGCCTCGCCGCGGAAGCCCAGGCTGGCCACGCCCTCCAGCTCCTCCAGCGACACGATCTTGCTGGTGGCGTGGCGCGACAGCGCCAGCGGCAGGTCATCCTCGCCGATGCCGCTGCCGTCGTCACGCACCCGGATCAACCGGGCACCACCGGCCTCCAGCTCCACCTCGATGCGTGAACTGCCGGCGTCGATGGCGTTCTCGACCAGCTCCTTCACCACCGAAGCGGGTCGCTCGACCACCTCGCCGGCGGCGATCTGGTTAGCCAGGCGCGGGTCGAGTATCCGGATACGACGCTGTTCGGTCATAGGGCTCCAGGGGATGTCATGAACGGGGGATGCGCAACACCTGCCCCACCCGGATCACGTCGCCATTGAGCTCGTTGGCCTGCTTGAGGCGGCCCACCGGCACGTTGTGGCGAGAGGCGATCTCGGACAGGGTATCGCCCGGCTGAATCCTGTACTCGTTGCCGACGGTGCGCCGTCCGTTGTCGCGCTGCCAGGCCAGCAGGCTGGCCGGTGGCGGGTTGGTGCGAAAATGCTCCTCCAGGCCGGCGAAGATGGCCCGGGCCATCTGCTCCTGGTGGCCGGGGTCGCGCAGGCGACGCTCCTCCTCGGGGTTGGAGATGAAGCCGGTCTCGACCAGCAGCGAGGGGATATCCGGTGACTTGAGCACCACGAAGCCGGCCTGCTCCACCCGCGACTTGTGCAGGCGGTTGACGCGCCCCATGCGATCCAGCACCTGCCCACCGATGGAGAGGGAATCGTTGAGCGTCGCGGTCATGGTCAGGTCGAGCAGCACGCCACGCAGCACCTCGTCCTTGTCCTTGAGCGACAGGTTGCCGTCCACGCCGCCGATCAGATCGGCCTGGTTCTCGCTCTCGGCCAGCCACTGGGCGGTCTCGGAGGTGGCCCCACGCTGGGAGAGCGCGTAGACCGAACTCCCGTTGGGCCGCGGGCTGTTGAAGGCATCGGCGTGGATGGAGACGAAGAAGTCCGCCTTCTGCTCGCGGGCGATATGCGTGCGCTGACGCAACCCCACATAGTAATCGCTGTCGCGGATCATCACCGCGCGAAAGCCCTCGGTGGCGTTGACCCGCTGCTGGAGGCGCTGGGCGATCTGCAGCACCACGTCCTTCTCCCGGGTGCCCGCGGGACCGATGGCGCCGGGGTCCTCGCCACCATGGCCGGCATCGATGGCGATGATGATATCGCGTCGTGGATGCGGCTGGGCTCGTTGCACCGCCGCTGCGGGCTCGGGCGTCGAGGCCGCGCCGCCGTGGTCGGCCTGGGCCTGGGCTCGCTTGGCCGCGATCTCCTGCTCGCGGATCATCGCCTCGATGGGATCGATGGGGTCCTCCACCGCGCTCTCCCCGGGGTACTCCAGATCCACCACCAGGCGGTGGCCGTACTGGTCGTTGGGCGCCAGGGAGAAGTGCCGTGGATCCACCTCGCGCTCCAGGTCGAGCACCACGCGCAGGCCGCTGCCGTCACGCACGCCGGAGCGGATGCGGCTGATGGCGCTGCCGGTCAGATCGAGCCCGTCGAGATCGGCCTGCATGCGGCTATCATCCAGGTCGATCACCAGGCGCCGGGGATTGTCGAGGGGGAACACCTCGGCCCGGGTGGGCGACGCCAGGTCGAACACCAGGCGCGCATGATCGGGTGCCGCCCACAGGCGCAGGTTCTCGACCTCGCCGGCCTGGACCCCGGCCAACGGGCCCAGCAGCAGCCCCAGGACAAACAGACGATGCAGGGCAGCGAACCTCATGCCGTGCTCCCCTCGTGGCTGTCATCGGAAAGCCGCCATTCGGCGACGTCGGGCATGGCGCCCAGGCGCGCCAGGGCCGCTCGGCCCTGCGCACTGAGTGCCTCCAGCCGGGCCTCGCGACCGTCGCCCGCCACGCAGAGCTCGACGCGCAGGTCGGGCTCGGGTAGCCAGCCGGCCCCACGCGCTGGCCACTCGATCAGGCTCAGGGCGTCGTCGCCGAGCAGGTCACGGCCACCGATGAACTCCAGCTCCTCGGGGTCCCCCAGCCGATAGAGATCGAAGTGGTAGACCCGCACCCCATCGAGTTCGTAGGGCTCCACCAGGGTGTAGGTAGGGCTCTTCACCGCGCCGCGATGGCCATAGGCACGCAGCACGCCCCGGGCCAGGGTGGTCTTCCCGGCCCCCAGCTCGCCGACGAGATAGACCCGCCCACGCCCCTCCAGGGCACGGCCCAGGCATTCGCCCAGGCCCACCTGGCACGCTTCGTCATCGAGTCGCAGCCGCATCGTCCTCGCCCTTGCCATCACACGTCGCCATCACACCCTGTCGGGTTGACCATAATTCGCGCATAGGATGCCAGATCACCGGCCAGCAGACCACGCTCCCCGGCCTCTGCCGCGGCGAGATCCGCGGCCCGGGCGTGCACCAGCACGCCCAGCCGGGCGGCGCTCTCCAGGGGCACGCCCTGGGCCAGCAGGGCGCCGAGCATCCCGGAGAGCGCATCGCCCATCCCGCCGCTGGCCATGCCCGGGTTGCCGAAGGGGCAGACGGCCATCCCGCCGGGGCCGGCGATCAGGCTGCCCGCGCCCTTGAGGATGATCACCCCACCGAAGCGTTCGCGCAGTGCCCGCGCCGCCGCGGGGCGATCCGCCTCGACCTCGGCGGTGCTGCAGCCCAGCAGGCGTGCCGCCTCGCCCGGGTGCGGCGTCAGGATCCAGTCGTCGCGGCGTGTCCCGGGGTAGTGCACGGCCAGCAGGTTGAGGCCATCGGCATCCACCACCAGCGGCTTGCCGGCAGCCAGCGCCGCCTGCAGCAAGCCCTGCCCCCAGCTGCCCAGTCCCAGGCCCGGCCCCACCACCAGCACATCGGCGAGCGTGGGCAACTCGTCGAGATCGCCGGCACCGCGGACGCCATGCACCATCACCTCGGGACGGCGCACCAGGCTGGCGGTAACGTGCTGCAGCGCGGTCGCCAGGCTCACCTTGCCCGCCCCCAGGCGCCCACAGGCCTCGGCGGCCAGCAACGCCGCCCCCCCGAAGCCGGGCGCTCCGCCCAGGATCAGCGCATGGCCACAGTCCCCCTTGTGGGTGGCGCGCCGTCGCGCCGGCAGCCAGTCCCGCAGCAGGCTCTCGTCGAGCAACTCCGCTGCTGGCACCAGGTCGACCGCGGCCAGGGCGTCCACGCCGAGCGCCCGAAAGGCGAGCTCGCCGACATGATCCGCTGCCGCCCCGGTATGCAGGCCCAGCTTGTCGCCGATAAAGGTCACGGTGGCGGCGGCGCGCACCGCCTCGCCGAGCACCGCGCCGCTGTCGGCATGCAATCCAGAGGGGATATCGATGGCCAGCACCGGCTTGGCGCTCGCGTTGACCGCCGCGATCGCCTCGCGGAAGTCGCCGCGAACCTCGCCATCGAGACCGGTGCCCAGCAGGGCATCCACCAGCAGCTGGCCGGAAAACGCCATGCCGGGACGCCAGGGCTCGGCACCGACGCCGGCTGCGGTTGCCATGTCCGCGGCGCGGCGGGCATCGCCACTCAGCTCGTCGACCTCCTTGAGCAGGATGCGCTGCACCGCAAGCCCCTCCGCGGCAGCCAGGGCGGCCAGCACATGGCCGTCTCCGCCGTTGTTGCCGGCGCCGCACAGCACCGTCAGCGAGCGCACCTCGGGCCAGCGCTCCCTGAGGCACTGCCAGGCGGCAGCGCTGGCACGCTGCATCAGGGCGAAACCCGCGATACCCCCGGCGATGGTCCGCCGGTCGAGCTCACGCACCTGCTCGGCACGGTAGAGCGGGTGCAGCGATACGGCAGGATGGCTGTCGGCCATGCGGTGTCTCCCGGGTGGCAATGCTTTATCATGGCGATGGTTCGATGAACGCGCTTATCGAACAGTGTAAAGCCTTCGTGGCTTGCGCCAAGTGACGCAAGCCCCCTGCACGGTGTTTCCGCGATCATGTCTTCCTCGTCTGCCCACGACGACGCCCCCGATCTGCATGCCCTGGCCGAGCGTATCAAGGCCTGGGGAGGCGAGCTCGGCTTCCAGCAACTCGGCATCACCGATGTCGACCTGGCCGAGGACGAGGCGCGCCTCGCCCGCTGGCTGGCCGCCGGCCATCACGGCGAGATGGGCTTCATGGCCAAGCACGGCACCAAGCGCACCCGCCCCGCCGAGCTGGTGCCGGGCACCGTGCGGGTGATCAGCGTGCGCCTGGACTACCTGCCCGCCGAGGTGGAGACCCTGGCCACGCTGGAGCGGCCCGAGACGGCCTATGTATCGCGCTATGCCACCGGCCGCGACTATCACAAGCTGATGCGCAAGCGCCTGGCGACGCTGGCCAAGTGGATCGAGGCCGAGGCAGGGCCCTTCGGCTACCGCGCCTTCGTCGACTCGGCACCGGTGATGGAGCGGGCCCTGGCGCGCAAGGCGGGGCTCGGCTGGGTCGGCAAGAACGCCATGCTGCTCAATCCCCGGGCCGGCTCGCTGTTCTTCCTGGGCGAGCTGTATACCGACCTGCCGCTGCCGGTGGATGAACCCTTCGCCTCCGAACACTGCGGCAGTTGCAGCGCCTGCCGCACGGCCTGCCCGACCGGCGCCATCGTCGAGGACCGCGTGGTGGACGCCCGGGCCTGCATCTCCTACCTGACCATCGAGCTTCACGGCGCCATTCCCGAGCGCTACCGCGAGGCCATGGGCAACCGCGTGTTCGGCTGCGACGACTGCCAGCTGGTCTGCCCCTTCACGCGCTTCGCCACGCCCACCGCGGAGCCGGACTTCACGCCTCGCCACGACCTCGACCGCGCCAGCCTGCTGTCGCTGTTCGCCTGGGGCGAGGAGGAGTTCCTGGACAAGACCGCCGGCAGCCCGCTGCGCCGCATCGGCTACGCGCGCTGGCTGCGCAACCTGGCGGTGGGGCTGGGCAACGCCCCCTGGAGCGAGGCGGTGGAGGCCGCGCTGCGCGCGCGACTCGCCTATCCCTCCGACCTGGTGCGCGAGCATGTGCGCTGGGCGCTGGGCCGGCAGCGAGAGAAGCGGCCGCTGCTGATTGCGGCGAGCGGTAAGCCGTAAGCCGTAAGCCGTAAGCCGTAAGCCGTAAGCCGTAAGCCGTAAGCCGTAAGCCGTAAGCCGTAAGTCAGAATGTTGCCACCAAACCTGGCAACACGGTTTTTCTTACAGCTTCAAGCTTATGGCTTACAGCTCCGGGCGAAGCCCGGTTATTCCTCCTCGTCGCTCCACTGGCCCGGCAGGCGCAGGAAGGTCTCGCGGTAGTGGGCCAGCTCGGCGATGGACTCCTTGATGTCGTCCATGGCCAGGTGCACGTTGCGCTTCTTGAAGCCGGCCATGGCGCCGGGATTCCAGCGCTTCGCCAGCTCCTTGAGAGTGGAGACATCCAGGTTGCGGTAGTGGAAGAAGGCCAACAGCTCGGGCATCTCGCGTTCCAGGAAGCGGCGATCCTGATGG
The DNA here is from genome assembly GCF_030708455.1 of Halomonas sp. SSL-5. Classification (GTDB taxonomy): domain Bacteria; phylum Pseudomonadota; class Gammaproteobacteria; order Pseudomonadales; family Halomonadaceae; genus Halomonas. Next base: position 257,044 of record NZ_JAUYWF010000003.1, on the reverse strand, counting down.
ACGCTGTTGCCGCACATCGGCGAGACGCCGGCGTCGACATGCTCACGCAGGAACTCGAGGGTACGCCGCTCGGCCTCGGCAGTGTCGATATCGCTGGCCTGCACCCGCGCGGTCAGCCCCGACTCGCCGTGGGTCTTCGTGCACCACTCGTCCATCGCCTCGAGCAGGTCATCGGGTTGCTTGACCGCAATCACCGGCCCCTCGGCGACCACGTTGAGCTCGGCATCGGTGACCAGGGTGGCGACCTCGATGATCCTCTCCTTCTCCGGGTCCAGCCCGGTCATCTCCAGATCGATCCACACCAGGCGTTGCTTGCGGGGATCCTGCTTGCTGTCTTTCGCTGACGCTTGCGAACTCATGGGGAAGCCTTCTCCTGCGGGGCCGGCTCGCAACCTCGCGACAGCCGGCGTCATGGGTGAGTACAATGCCTTCATTGTACCGAGCATCAGGGCACCATGAGCAAACGCAAGCTGAGCCGCCAGCAGCGCTGGCGTGTCGAGAAGATCCAGGCCGAACGCGCCGAGCGTGCGACCCGGCGTGACGTCCCGGAGGACGAGCTGCTGGCCGCGGGGGAGTACGGCCCCGAGCGGCCGGGGCGGGTGATCGCCCACTTCGGGCGCACTCTGGACGTGCGGCCGGACGCCGATGGCGAGGTAATACGCTGCCACCTGCGCGCCAACCTCGAGGGCCTGGTCACCGGTGACCGGGTGGTCTGGCGCGGCAGGACCGACGCCGAGGGGCGCACCGTAGAGGGCGTGGTGGTGGCCCGCGGCGAGCGCGAAAGCGTGCTCGAACGCCCCGATGCCCGCGGCCAGCTCAAGCCGGTGGCGGCCAATATCGACCAGATCCTGATCGTCTTCGCGGTGGAACCCGAACCGCACCCCAACCTGATCGACCGCTACCTGGTGGCCGCCGAGGCCACCGGCATCTCCCCGGTGCTGGTGCTCAACAAGGTCGACCTGCTGCCCGATGACGGCGGCGAGCTGATGGCGCTGCTGCGCCGCTACGAGGGGCTGGGCTACCCCGTGGTGACCACTACCACCGAGCGCAAAGGGGGCCTCGACGCCCTGCACGCACGCCTGGCCGGCCGCACCTCGGTGTTCGTGGGACAGAGCGGGGTGGGCAAGTCGTCGCTGATCGACCGCCTGCTACCCGATGAGGAACTTCGCATCGGCGAGCTGTCGAAGGATTCACGCAAGGGGACCCATACCACCACCACCGCGCGGCTCTATCGACTCCCGGAGGCGGCCGGTGCCGAGCTGATCGACTCCCCCGGGATACGCGAATTCGGCTTGATCCATCTCGACGAGCAGCAGGTCACCGAGGGCTTCATCGAGTTCCTTCCCCTGCTGGGCCGCTGCCGCTTTCGCGACTGTCGCCACCGCCAGGAGCCCGGCTGTGCCCTGCTGGAAGCGGTGGAGCGTGGCGAGATCCATCCCGAACGCTTCGCCAGCTACCGACGCATCCTCGACTCGCTGGAATAAGCGCCCTGGAACAAGAAAAGGAGATCCCCATGAGTTCCGAAGCCAACCTGCTGCCGCTGATCGTCGAGCCGGAACAGCTCGCCGAGCACCTCGATGCGCCCTCGCTGCTGATCGTCGACGTGCCGATGCGCGCCGAGAGCTATGCCGAGGGCCATGTGCCCGGCGCGGTGTTCCTCGACAAGGCCCGCCTGATGCGCGGCGAGGGCGAGGTGCCCTGCCTCGAGCCAAGCGTCGAGCAGCTCTCGGCGCTGTTCAGCGAACTGGGCCTGACCCGGGACACCCATGTGGTCGCCTACGATGACGAAGGCGGCGGCTGGGCGGGTCGCCTGCTGTGGACCCTGGAGCTGATCGGCCACACCCGCTACTCCTACCTCAATGGCGGCATCCACGCCTGGCGCGAGTCGGGTCAGCCGCTCTCCACCGAGGACCGCCGACCCACGCCCAGCGACTACCAGGCGGAGATCCTCACCCCCGAAGTGCTGATCGACCATGCCGAGCTTGCCGAGCGCCTGGGCGAGAAGGGCTTCGCGGTCTGGGATGCCCGCTCGCCTGCGGAGTATCGCGGCGAGAAGGGCGAAAACAAGCGCCTGGGCCATATCCCCGGTGCGGTGAATCTGGAGTGGACCGAGGCCATGGACCGCGAGCGCGCCCTGCGCATCCGCGACTATGCCGAGCTGGTCACCGAACTCGAGGCGCTGGGCCTGACCCCCGACATGGAGGTGGCGACCCACTGCCAGAGCCACCATCGCAGCGGCTTCACCTGGCTGGTCGGCCGTGCGCTGGGATTCGAGAAGATCCGCGGCTATGCCGGCTCCTGGAAGGAATGGGGCAATCGCGACGATACGCCGGTCGAGAAGTAGCTGGAAGCTTCAAAAATGGCGCCTGGCACATCAACGTGAAAGCGAACTGTAGGAGGGATCGGTCCGGCGTCCCGGCTCTGCATCGCGATTGGCGCCGTCAGGCGCCCTTGTGGTGATGCCCAGCCTTTTGACATTACCGGGAGGCCTTCGGCCCCCAGTCGCGAGGCGGAGCCTCCCTCCTACAGCTTCAACTACGCCAATGTGCGAAGAGCCCAAATAATGCCGATCCCACCCTATCAGCCAATATGCCTGAACCTTAGAGAGCTCCCCGCATAGTGTCCCTATCCAAGCTGTTCGCCCTGATCCAGTACCCCCTGCCCCACCATCTGCTCTCCCGACTGGTGGGTCGACTCGCCGAGTGTCGCCAGCCGGCGCTCAGGAACGCCTTGGTGCGTACCTTTATCCGCCGCTTCGGGGTGGACATGGCCGAGGCCGCCGAACCCGATCCGACGGCCTACGCCACCTTCAACGACTTCTTCACCCGGGCGCTTGCGGCCGACGCGCGCCCCATCGGCGAGGGGGTGGTGAGCCCCGCCGACGGGCGGCTCTCGCAGTTCGGCGCCATCGAGGCAGGCCAGCTGCTGCAGGCCAAGGGGCATCGATTCTCCGCCGAGGCGCTGCTGGGCGGCGACGTGGACGCCGCGAGCCGCTTCCTGGGTGGCAGCTTCGCCACCGTCTACCTCTCCCCCAGCGACTACCATCGGGTGCATATGCCCCTGGCTGGCACCCTGACCGAGATGGTCTACGTGCCGGGGCGACTCTTCTCGGTCAATGCCGCCACCACCGAGCACGTCCCCGGCCTGTTCGCCCGCAACGAGCGCCTGGTGTGCCACTTCGATACCGAGCAGGGGCCGATGGCCATGGTGCTGGTGGGGGCGATGATCGTCGCCGCCATCGAGACGGTATGGGCCGGGCAGATCACCCCGCTGCCCCGTGGCGGCGTGCAGCGCATTCGCTTCGACAACCCGATCAGGCTCGAGAAGGGCGCGGAGATGGGCCGCTTCAAGCTCGGCTCCACGGTGGTGATGGCGTTCAGTGAGCCGGTGGACTTCGCCGACGGCCTCGAGCCCGGCGCCAAGGTGCAGATGGGGCAGTCGCTGGGGGAGCTGGCGAAATAGTCCCCGGGCTTTCCCGGCGGAAAGTCTGCGCGGAGGCGCTGTGAACCCATCCCTGGGCGCTACCGATGCCATCCCTGGCATAGGACCTCCGCTTCGACTTCCCCCCGGCGCCCTAGCTTCAGCGGCCTAGCAGCGCGGCGTGGCGAAGGCCATGACCTCCGCCACGCTCGACTTGCCCAGCGCCAGCTGGATCAGCCGGTCGATGCCGAGCGCCACCCCGCTGCCCTCCGGCATGCCATGCTCAAGTGCCGCCACCAGGCGCGCGTCCACATCCACCGCCGGCAGCCCCGCCGCCCGCCGGGCGGCGTTGTCCTCGGCGAAGCGCGCCGCCTGCTCGGTGGCGTCGGTCAGTTCGTCATAGCCGTTGGCGAGCTCCAGCCCCTCGAGATAGAGCTCGAAGCGTGAGGCCACCCACTCGCCATCCTCCGGGTCGCGGTGGCGCCGCGCCAGGGCCGCCTGGCTGGCCGGGTAGTCCACCACCACGTCGATGCCGCCCCGCCCCAGCTGCGGCTCGATGGCGAAGCTCAGCAGCAGGTCGAGGCAGTCATCGCGGGGGGCCTCACCCATGGCAAGACCGCCCTGCTCTTCGGCCATGCGGCGAAGTTCGCCAAGGGGCGCGGTAAAGGGGTCGATGTCGAGGGTCTCCCGGAACAGGTCGCGATAGCGACGGCGGCGCAGCGGACCCGCCTCGTCCCCTAGTTCTCGACCCAGCACGCAACGCACCAGCTCGGCGCTCTCCTCGATCAGCGCGTCCAGTGTGAAACCCGGGCGGTACCACTCCAGCATGGTGAATTCGAGGTTGTGGCGCCTCCCCACCTCGCCGTCGCGGAAGCAGCGCGCCAGCTGGAAGATCGGCCCGGCACCCGCGGCCAGCAGCCGCTTCATGGCGAACTCCGGCGAGGTCTGCAGCCAAAGCCGCTCGCGCCCGGCGGGCGTGGTGGCTTCGGCAGACAGCGAAGCGAGATGCACATCGGTGCTGCCACCGCGGCCCAGCACCGGCGTCTCCACCTCCAGCACGCCGCGCTCGGCGAAGAAGGCGCGCACCTCGCCCAGCAGGCGCGCCCGCTCGCGCAGGGTCTCGATGGTCGCCGTGGGGCGCCAGTCGACGGCCATAACCTCTCCTCCACAATGACAAAGGCCACGCCGATGTAGCGTGGCCTTGTAAGCCGTAAGCTGGATACCCCCTCAGGGGACAGACCCCGACCAAGCCACTCTGGCTGGTCTTGGCACACCTTGCTTACGATGTCTCCTCCGCCGGGGTCTGTCCCCTGAGGGCTACGGTTCCCAGCGAAGCCGGGGTCAGGCGCGGGAGACGTACTCGCCGCTACGCGTATCCACCTTCAGCACCTCGCCCTCGTTGATGAACAGCGGGACGCGCACCACGGCGCCGGAAGAGAGAGTCGCCGGCTTGGAGCCGCCCTGGGCGGTGTCGCCCTTGAGGCCGGGGTCGGTCTCGGTGACCTCGAGTTCGATGAAGTTGGGCGGGCTCACGCTGATGGCGTTGTCGTTCCACAGGGTGATGGTGTAGACCACCTGCTCCTTGAGCCACTTCTCGGTGTCGCCCAGGGCCTTCTTCTCCACCGGATACTGCTCGAAGGAGCCGTCGGTCTTCATGAAGTACCACATCTCGCCATCGTTGTAGAGATACTCCATGTCCAGATCCATGACGTCGGCGCCTTCCAGGCTCTCGCCTGACTTGAAGGTGCGCTCCCAGACGCGGCCGGTCATCAGGTTGCGCAGCTTGACGCGGCTGAACGCCTGACCCTTGCCGGGCTTGACTAACTCGTTCTCGACGATCGCGCAGGGATCGCCGTCGAGCATCACCTTCAGACCGCCCTTGAATTCGTTGGTAGAATAGTTCGCCATCTTCACTCACCCATGGATTCGAGCGCGCCACCGAAGCACGGCGGCGCGCTGGGAAACGATTTTCGACGAGGGCAAGCCTTCCAGGGCGCATCCTCGTCAGCATTGACTGGTGTGCCGCATGATAACCCGAAGCCCTGACCATTTGCAGCGTCATGACGAAGGCGAAGAAAGCAACCAGAAAGGTTCGCAGCGAGAGGCGCCGGGGACGGGTCGAAGAGGGGGTCCTACGCCGCCCGCCTGGCAGGCCCAGCTAGCCGGCGCCATCCGCGACCCGCGCGAGCTGTGTCGCCGCCTGGGGCTGGACGAGGGCTGGCTGCCCGGGGCCGAGTCCGGTCATGAGCTCTTCGAGGTGCGCGTGCCCGAGGCCTTCCTGGCGCGCATGCGCCATGGCGACCCCCACGACCCCCTGCTCCGCCAGGTGCTGCCGCTGGGTGAGGAGAGCCGACCCACGCCGGGTTATGTCGCCGACCCGCTGGAAGAGGCCACCCACACCCCGGCCAAGGGGCTGATCCACAAGTACTCGGGACGCGTGCTGCTGATCACCAGTCCCGCCTGCGCGGTGAACTGCCGCTACTGCTTCCGGCGCCACTTCCCCTACGCCGAGAACTCCCCCTCCCGGGCCCAGTGGGACGCGACCCTTGAGCACCTGCGCGGTGACCCCACCATCCATGAGGCGATCCTCTCCGGCGGCGACCCCCTGGCCGCCAGCGACCGACAACTCGCCTGGCTGGTCGAGCGCCTGGAGGAGATTCCCCACCTGACGCGGCTACGGGTCCATACCCGCCTGCCGGTGGTGATCCCCGAACGCATCGACGACGCCCTGCTCACCTGGCTCGGTGCCACGCGCCTGCAGAAGGTGATGGTGCTGCATATCAACCACGCCAACGAGATCGATGACGCCGTTATCGCCGCCTGCGCACGGTTGAAGGCGGCCGGGGTAACCCTGCTCAACCAGAGCGTGCTGCTGCGCGAGGTCAACGACTCGGTAGCGGCCCTGGCCGCGCTCTCGGAGCGACTCTTCGCGGCCGGGGTGCTGCCCTACTACCTCCACGTGCTCGACCCGGTGGCGGGCGCGGCCCACTTCGACGTCCCGGACGACGAGGCCCGAGAACTGGTCGCGGGCCTAAGGGAAGTGCTGCCGGGGTTCCTGATGCCGCGGCTGGTGCGGGAGATCCCCGGGGAAGGGAGCAAGACGCCCTTGTAGGAGGCCAATTCATTGGGCGATGGAGGCCGCAGGCCTCCCGGCGGCGACCCGCTGAGCCTGGTCAATACCGCCATGGCGCCTGCGGCGCCTGTCGCGCAGCAGAGCTGCCCTCCTACAGAAACGGCGTTACGCCAGCGACGCAGCGGTGACGTTGGCCGCCGGTGCCTGGCTGGAGAGCTTGCGGTTGATGGCGCTCATCACCGCCTTCATGGAGGCGCTGGTGATGCTCTCGTCGGAGCCCACCCCGAACACCGCCTCACCGTCGATACGCACCTCCACATAGGCGATCGCCTCGGCGTCGGAGCCCTGGCCGCGGGAGTGCTCGTGGTAGTCGATGATCTCCACGTCGTGGCCGGCGGCGGCCAGCGCCTTGATGAAGGCGGCCAGCGGGCCGTTGCCCTGCCCCTGGAGGGTCCGCCGCTCGCCACGCTCCTCGATGGTGGCCTCCAGGCTCACCGTCGGGCTGTCGGGCTCCGAGGAGAGACGGTGGCTGACCAGCCCGAAGGGCGAGGTCTGCTCGAGATACTCGTCGGCAAACGCCTGGTAGATCATCTGGGAGGTGATCTCCTTGCCCGTGCGGTCGGCGACTTCCTGCACCACCTGGCTGAACTCGATGGAGAGGCGACGCGGCAGCTCGATGCCATGCTCCTGCTCGAGCAGGTAGGAGACTCCGCCCTTGCCGGACTGGCTGTTGACGCGGATCACCGCCTCGTAGCTGCGGCCCACGTCCAGCGGGTCGATGGGCAGATAGGGCACGTCCCAGACGGCTTCCGGATGGGCGCGGCGCTCGGCCATGCCCTTCTTGATGGCGTCCTGGTGGGAGCCGGAGAAGGCGGTGAACACCAGATCGCCAACGTAGGGGTGCCGCGGGTGAACCGGCAACTGGTTGCAGTACTCCACCTCGCGCATGATCGGCGTGATGTTGGAGAAGTCGAGCCCCGGGTGAACGCCCTGGGTGTACATGTTCATCGCCAGGGTGACGATATCCACGTTACCGGTGCGCTCGCCGTTGCCGAACAGGGTGCCTTCCACGCGATCGGCGCCGGCCATCAGGGTCATCTCGGCGGCGGCCACGCCGGTGCCGCGGTCGTTGTGGGGGTGCACGCTGACGATCAGCGCCTCACGATCCTTGACGTTGCGGCAGAACCACTCGATCTGGTCGGCATAGTTGTTGGGGGTGGCGACCTCCACCGTGGCCGGCAGGTTGACGATCATCGGCTTGTCGGCGCTGGCGCCGAAGGTATCCATCACCGCCTCGACGATCTCCCTGGCGAACTCCATCTCGGTGGTGGTGAACAGCTCCGGCGAGTACTGGAAGGTCCAGTTGGTCCCGGGCGCCTCCTCCATGCGCTGCTTGATGCGTGCGGTGGCGTCCACGGCGATCCGGATGCACTCGGGCTTTTCGACCCCGAACACCACCCGGCGGAACATCGGATCGGTGGCGTTGTAGACGTGGACGATGGCGTTCCTGGCCCCCTCGAGGGCCTCGAAGGTGCGATCGATCAGGTGATCGCGGGCCTGGGTCAGCACCTGGATGGTGACATCGTCGGGAATGCGGTCATTCTCGATCAGCGAGCGCAGGAAGTCGTAGTCGGTCTGGGAGGCTGAGGGAAAGCCCACCTCGATCTCCTTGAAGCCGACCTTCACCAGCAGGTCGAAGAGGCGCTGCTTGCGCTCCTGGTCCATGGGATCGATCAGCGACTGGTTGCCATCACGCAGGTCGACGCTGGTCCAGATGGGCGGCTGCTCGATGCGGCGATTGGGCCACTGGCGATCGGGCAGGTCCACGGCGACGAAGGGGCGGTACTTGGCGGCGGGGTTGTCGAGCATCATGGCGGCGTTCTCCTCTGGATACGGGGCGTCAGGCGTGCTGGCGTTCGGAAACGACAGCGCCCCGACGGCCGGGAGCCGGTCGGGGCGCTGTACGAAAGATCACGGACCATTGGGCACCGCCCCGCTGGGACGATGCCGGTGCGGCCTGGAAACAATCTGTGACGACGGGGATGTATGACATGGTACGACCTCTTGACGACCGGGGCTCCGCGAGGGAGCAGTGACTCGGCGATGCAGGCGGCATCGCCAGCGCTCAGGCTAGCGCTAGTAGTCGTAGGTCGAGGTCGTACGCGGTCAGGTTCATGTGTCTAGAGAATCAGGCCTGAAGGGCGTTGTCAACTCCGGCGCTCCAGCAGCCCCTCCATGCGCGTCAACTGCTCGCGGAGTTCGCGTACGTCACTGCGCAGGCCGTGGAGCTCGGCGGCCTCCCCCTCCCCGCTCTCGATCTCCATCTGCACGCTCTCCTTCTGCATCACGTCGAGCACGATGCCGATCATCATGTTGAGGAAGATGAAGGCGGTGAGGAAGATGAAGGTCAGGTAGTAGATCCAGCTCCAGGCATACACCTCCTGGGTGGCGTACATCACGTCGGTCCAGTCCTCGAAGGTGGCGATGCGGAACAGCGTGAGCATGGCGGTGGAGATGTTGCCCCACAGGAAGTCGTCGATGTCCGCGAACAGGAAGCTGCCGATGGCCGCGTAGATGTAGAAGATGATGAACATCAGCAGCGCCACATAGCCCATGCGCGGGATCGACTTGACCAGCGCCGCCATCAGCATGCGCAGCTCGGGGATCATCGACACCAGGCGCAGCACCCGGAAGATGCGCAGCAGTCGCGCCAGCAGCACCATCTCGGAGTCGTCCAGGGGGATCAGGCTGGCGGTGACGATCAGGAAGTCGAAGATGTTCCAGCCGCGACGGAAGAAGTCGCGCAGGCGCCGCTCCGCGGCCATGCGGATCAGGATCTCCACCAGGAAGAACACCGTCACCGCCACGTCCATGGCCAGCAGCCACTGCTGGAAGCGGTTGGTCTCCTCGTAGGTCTTGGCGCCGATCAGCAGCGCCGAGACGATGATGATGGCGATGACCGCGGTCTCGAACAGCTTGTTGGCGCGCATCCGCTCGAAGCGGTCGCGCCAGACCTCGAAGCCCGAACTCACGGCGCCGACTCCTCCAGGTCGCCCTGGCGATAGCCGATCAGGTAGAGCACCGCATCGAGCCCCAGGGTCGAGATGGAGTGGCGCGCCTGGGCCCGCACCAGCGGCTTGGCGCGGAAGGCGATGCCGAGACCGGCCGCCGCGAGCATCTTGAGGTCGTTGGCCCCGTCGCCCACGGCGATGGTCTGCTCCATGGAGAGCCCTTCCCGCGCGGCGATCTCGCGCAACAGCTCGGCCTTGCGGTCGGCGTCGAGGATCGGCTCGCGCACCTCGCCGGTCACCTTGCCGTCCTCGATCACCAGCTCGTTGGCGTGGATCTCGTCGAAGCCGAGCCTCTTCTGCAGATAACGGGCGAAGTAGGTGAAGCCGCCGGAAAGGATGGCGGTGCGATAGCCCAGGCGCTTGAGCTGGGCCATCAGCCGCTCGACGCCATCCATCAGCGGCAGCTGCTCGGCGATCTCGGCCAGCACCGACTCGTCGAGGCCGCGGAGCTTCGCCATGCGCTCGCGGAAGCTCTGCTGGAAGTCGAGCTCGCCGCGCATGGCCCGCTCGGTGACCTCGGCCACCTCGTCATAGACGCCGTGGCGGCGCGCCAGCTCGTCGATCACCTCGGCCTGGATCAGGGTGGAGTCCATGTCGAAGCAGACCAGCCGGCGATGGCGGCGCCAGATGGAGTCCTCCTGGATGGCGATATCCACGCCATGCATGGCCCCCAGCGCCAGCGCCTTCTCGCGCAGGGCGTCGAGGTCGACCTCCTCGCCGCGCAGCCAGCACTCCACACAGGCGCCCTGGATCGCGTCGTGTTCGCCGGGAACGCCACCGTCCAGCGGCTCGCGGCCGGAGAGGCGATGGATCAGCTCCACGGTGAGGTCGTGCTCGGCGGTGAGCGCCCCCACCTCGGCGAGGATACCCGCCGGCAGGTGCGGCGCCAGCAGGGTCAGGATCAGCCGCGGCTGGCTGGCCTGGCTGCTCCAGCGCTGGTAGTCCTCGGCGGCGACCTGGATCGCCTGGACATCGAGGCCCAGCTCGTCCCCCGCCGCCGAGAGCGCCGCCTCGAGGTCGGCCTCCCGCTCGAGCCCCACCAGGGCCTCCAGGGAGAGCATGCCGAAGGTCACGCTCTGGTTGATGTCCAGCAGCCGCGCGCCGCTTGTGGCCAGTGCCCGACCCAGTCCGGCCAGTTGGCCCGGTCGCGCCGCGCCGGTGGCGCGGATCAGGATTCGTCGTGTCATGGTTGCCTCAGGAGCTCTCTCGTTTCCGCGGCTGACCCGGCGCCGCGGTACCATCTTGTCAGCTGTCGCCGTTCAACGCTTCCAACCTGTCGACCTTCTGCAGCCCGCGGGGCAGCTTGCTGCCACGCCGGCCGCGCTCGCCGAGATAATACGCCAGATCGTCGGCCTTGAGGGTCAGGTGACGCTTGCCGGCATGCACCACCAGCGCCGCGCCTTTCGGCAGCACCACCAGGTCGCGCACGAACTCCTCGCGGCGCGCCGCCCGGGGGCCGGGGATATCGATCATCTTGTTGCCCTTGCCCTTGGCCATCTCCGGCAGCTCCGCCAGGAGGAAGAGCAGCAGGCGCCCCTCGTTGGAGACCGCCGCGACCAGCGCCCCCTCGCCCTCCGGCACCTGAACCGGCGGCAGCACGTTGCACCCCTTGGGCACCGTCAGCACCGACTTGCCCGACTTGTTCTTGCCCACCAGCTCCCCGAGGCGGGCCACGAAGCCATAGCCGCCGTCGGAGCCGAGCAGGTAGCGGGTGGCCGGCGGCGCCAGCATCACCCCGGCCATATGGGCGCCGGCCACCACATTGACCCGGCTGGTCACCGGCTCGCCCTGGCCCCGGGCACTGGGCAGGTTATGGGCCTGCAGGGTGTAGGCGCGGCCGGTGTCGTCGAGCAGCACCAGCGGCTGGTTGGTCTTGCCGCGGGCGGCCAGGGCAAAGCGGTCGCCGGCCTTGTAGGAGAGCCCGGCGGGGTCTATCTCGTGGCCCTTGGCACTGCGGATCCAGCCCTTCTCGGAGAGCACCACGGTGACGGGATCGGCACCCACCAGCTCGACCTCGGAGAGCGCCCGGGACTCCTCGCGCTCGACGATGGGGGAACGGCGGGGGTCGCCGTGGGCCTCGGCGGCAGCACGCAGCTCCTCCTCGATCAGGTCGGTGAGCGCCGCCTCGTTGCCGAGCAGCTCCTGGAGGCGTGCGCGCTCGGCCTCGAGCTCATCCTGCTCGCCGCGGATCTTCATCTCCTCGAGCTTGGCCAGGTGGCGCAGGCGCAGCTCGAGGATCGCCTCGGCCTGGCGGTCGCTGAGACCGAAGGCCTCCATCAGCGCGGGCTTGGGCGCGTCCTCCTCACGGATGATGCGAATCACCTCGTCGATATTGAGGTAGGCGATCAGCAGGCCCTCGAGGAGGTGGAGGCGGTCCTCCACCTTGCCCAGGCGGTGTTCCAGGCGCCGGCGCACCGTGGAGCGGCGGAAGCGCAGCCACTCGCCGAGCATATCGGGCAGCGCCATCACCCGCGGGCGGCCGTCCAGGCCAATCACGTTCATGTTGACGCGGATGTTCTTCTCGAGGTCGGTGGTGGCGAACAGGTGCGCCATCAGCGCCTCGATATCCACGCGGTTGGAGCGCGGCTCGATCACCAGCCGAGTCGGCTCCTCGTGGGTCGACTCGTCGCGCAGGTCGGCCACCATGGGCAGCTTCTTGGCCTGCATCTGGGCGGCGATCTGCTCGAGGATCTTGGCCCCGCTGACCTGATAGGGCAGCGCGGTCACCACGATGCTGCCCTCCTCCATCACGTAGCGGGCGCGCAGCTTCACCGAGCCACGCCCGCTCTCGTAGAGCTTCCTCAGGTCCGCACGGGGCGTGATGATCTCCGCCTCGGTGGGGAAGTCCGGTGCCGGCAGGTGCTGGACCAGGTCGGCGGTGGTCGCCTCGGGGTGGCGCAGCAGGTGGCAGGTGGCCTCGACCACCTCATTCACATTGTGGGGCGGTATGTCCGTCGCCATACCCACGGCGATGCCGGTGCCGCCGTTGAGCAGCACGTGGGGCAGGCGCGCCGGCAGCACCACCGGCTCGTTCATGGTGCCGTCGAAGTTGGGGGTCCAGTCCACGGTGCCCTGGCCCAGCTCGGCCAGCAATACCTCGGCGAACTTCGACAGCCGCGCCTCGGTGTAGCGCATGGCGGCAAACGACTTGGGGTCGTCGGGGCTGCCCCAGTTGCCCTGGCCATCCACCAACGGGTAGCGGTAGCTGAACGGCTGGGCCATCAACACCATGGCCTCGTAGCAGGCGCTGTCGCCGTGGGGGTGGAACTTGCCCAGTACGTCGCCGACGGTACGCGCCGACTTCTTGTACTTGGCGCTGGCGTTGAGGGCCAGCTCACGCATGGCGTAGACGATGCGGCGCTGCACCGGCTTCATGCCGTCGCCGATATGCGGCAGCGCCCGGTCGAGGATGACGTACATCGAGTAGTCGAGGTACGCCTTCTCGGTGTACTCGCGCAGCGAGAGGCGTTCGACGTCGCCCTCCGCCACCTGGATATCCATGGTCATTCAGTGACCTCTTTCATGATTGCATGACCGCTGCCGTACAACGTGGATGCCCGATTTGACTCTGCCGCCGAGGCTGCGCTTTTGGGGTCAGACCCCAGCCGTGTCATTTCGGCCCGTCTTGAACATTCCGCTGGCGGCGGCACCTCCGCCGGGGTCTGACCCCAAAAGCTCCCGGCGCCGCTCGCCCTTGGCGCTTGTGGCTTGTGGCTATACCTCGATATCCGCCAAGTTGCCGTAGTCCTCGAGCCAGCTCTTGCGGTCGGAGGCGCGTTTCTTGGCCAGCAGCATGTCCATCATCTCCATGGTGCCGTCACCGACCTCGCGGGTGAGCTGCACCAGGCGGCGGGTATCCACCGCCATGGTGGTCTCGCGCAGCTGCAGCGGGCTCATCTCGCCCAGGCCCTTGAAGCGCTGCACGTTCACGGTGCCGCGCTTGCCCTCCAGCTTGCGCAGGATCGCCGCCTTCTCGCTCTCGTCCAGGGCGTAGTGCACCTCCTTGCCCAGGTCGATGCGGTAGAGCGGTGGCATGGCCACGAAGACATGGCCGGCATCCACCAGCGCCGGGAAGTGACGCACGAAGAGCGCACACAGCAGGGTGGCGATATGCAGGCCGTCGGAGTCGGCATCGGCGAGGATGCAGATCTTGTGGTAGCGCAGCTTGGAGAGGTCGTCGCTGCCCGGGTCCATGCCCACGGCCACGGCGATGTCGTGGACCTCCTGGGAGCCGTAGATATCGTGGGACTCCACCTCCCAGGTGTTCAGTATCTTGCCGCGCAGCGGCAGGATCGCCTGGCTCTCGCGGTTGCGGGCCTGCTTGGCGCTGCCGCCGGCGGAGTCACCCTCCACCAGGAACAGCTCGCTCTGGGCCGGATCCTGGCCGGAGCAGTCGGCCAGCTTGCCGGGTAGTGCCGGGCCGGAGGTGACCTTCTTGCGCGCCACCTTCTTCGAGCTCTTCTGGCGACGCTGGGCGGCGCTGATGACGAGCTCCGCCAGGGCCTCGGCCTGGTCCACATGCTGGTTGAGCCACAGCGAGAAGGCATCCTTGACCACCCCGGAAACGAAACCCGCCACGGTGCGCGAGGAGAGCCGCTCCTTGGTCTGGCCGGCGAACTGGGGGTCGAGCATCTTCACCGAGAGCACGTAGGAGACGCGTTCCCAGAGGTCCTCGGCGGTCAGCTTGACGCCCCGCGGCAGCAGGCTGCGGTACTCGCAGAACTCGCGCAACGCCTCGAGCAGGCCGGCGCGCAGGCCATTGACGTGGGTACCGCCCTGGGGCGTGGGGATCAGGTTGACGTAGCTCTCCAGCAGCGGCTCGCCGCCCTCGGGGAGCCACTGGATCGCCCAGTCCACGCCCTGCTCGTCATCGGCGAAGTGGCCGATGAAGGGCGCGGCGGGCAGCACCTCATAGCCGTCGGTGGCCTGGGCCAGGTAGTCACGCAGGCCATCCGCATACTGCCACTCGCTCTCGGTGCCGTCGGCCTCCACCAGGCTCACCTTGAGCCCCGGGCAGAGCACCGCCTTGGCACGCAGCAGATGCTTCAGGCGCCCCACGGCCAGCCGCGGGGTGTCGAAGTAGCTCGCCTCGGGCCAGAAGCGCAGCACCGTGCCGGTATTGCGCTTGCCCACGCTGCCGATCACCGCCAGCTTGGAGACCGGCTCGCCATGCTCGAAGGCGACGGCATGGCGGCTGCCGTCACGCAGCACCTCCACCTCGAGGCGCCGCGAGAGCGCGTTGACCACCGACACGCCGACCCCGTGCAGGCCACCGGAGAACTTGTAGCTGGCGTTGGAGAACTTGCCGCCGGCGTGGAGCCGGGTAAGGATCAGCTCCACCCCGGAGACGCCATGCTCGGGGTGGATATCGATGGGCATGCCGCGGCCGTCGTCGGACACCTCGATGCCGCCATCCTCGAACAGGCGCACGCCGACGCGGCTGGCGTGGCCGGCCAGCGCCTCGTCGACGCTGTTGTCGACCACCTCCTGGATCAGGTGGTTGGGCCGGCTGGTATCGGTATACATGCCCGGGCGCTTGCGCACCGGCTCGAGACCGGAGAGCACCTCGATCGAGCTGGCACTGTATTGCGTCATGAGTCGTCCGCTTCCTTAGTGTTGACAGGCCTGCCACTCCGGCGGCAGGGCATGGCCGCCATGGGCCAGCACCGCCGGCAGGTGCCGGGAGAGCACCGTGAAGGCATGGTCGGCCCCGGGATGCAGCAGGGTCCGCGCACCGCGATAGAGCGTGAAGGCATGCGCCGGGTCGAGCACCTCGTCGGCACTGCCCAGCAGCAGCAGATAGCGCTCCGGGGTGACCGCCGCGGGCGTCAGCGACGCCAGCTCGGCCAGGTGCTCGCGGCCGATGGTGAAGCGCTCACCGGTATGGTCGTTGACGAAACGCTCGCCTACCCACTCCGCCACCAGGTCCGCCGGGCGCACCGCCGGGTTGATCAGCACGCCATCGAGGTCGTGGCGTTCGGCCAGGCAGGTGGCCAGGAAGCCCCCCATGGAGCTGCCCACCACCAGGGGGCGCCGGCCCAGCTCGGCCAGCCGTGATTCCGCCAGCACCAGCGCCTCGCCGGGGCGATGCGGCAGCTGGGGCGTGATGCAGGGCACTCCCAGGGACTCGCAGGCGCGGCGCACCAGCACCCCCTTGGGCGAGGCGGCACCGCTGTTGAAGCCATGCAGATAGAGCACGCCGCTGGCCGGACGCCCCCGCCAGGGTGCGCTCAGCATACCGCAACACCTGTATGGGTAGCCAGCACCATCAAGAGTCTCCCTCCGCCGCCCAGGCCGCCTCGATCAGCGCCCGGGTGGAGGCGTCCATGGACGCGAGCCCCTGGCGGCTCTCGAGGATACGCTGGGTCTCCCCGGCGATCTTCTTGCCCAGTTCAACGCCCCACTGGTCGAAGGGGTTGATGCCCCAGATGGTGGCCTGGACGAACACCTTGTGTTCGTAGAGCGCGATCAGCGAGCCCAGGATGGCCGGAGTGAGCTCGTCGAGCAGCAGGGTGCTGGAGGGCTGGTTACCGCGATAGCGCTTGTGGCCGGGCCGCGGGCCATCGTCGGCGATGGCGTCGTCGCCCAGCATCAGCACCCGGGACTGGGCGAAGCAGTTGGCCAGCGTCAGCCGGTGCTGACCCTTGAGATGGCGTCGGGTAGCGGCATCTTCCACATCATCATAGCGCCGGAGAGGGGCGATAAAGTCGCATTCCACCGCCTGGGTGCCCTGGTGCAGCAGCTGGTAGAAGGCGTGCTGGGCATTGGGGCCGAGCTGCCCCCACAGCACCGGGCAGGTGGCGTAGTTCACCTCGCGACCGTCGTGGGTCACCGACTTGCCGTTGGACTCCATCTCCAGCTGTTCGAGATAGGCGGCGAAGTACTCCAGGCGGCCGTCGTAGGGGAGGATGGAGTGGGCGCGAATATCCAGGAAATTGACGTTCCAGATCCCCGCCAGGGCCAGCAGCACCGGCAGGTTGTCGGCAAGCGGCGCCTCGCGGAAGTGGCGGTCCATGGCGTGGGCCCCGGCCAGCAGGGCGCGGAAATTGTCCATGCCCACCATCAGCGCGATGGGCAGGCCGATCGCCCCCCACAGCGAATAGCGTCCGCCGACCCACTCCCAGAACTCCAGACGGTGGGCCGGGTCGATGCCCCACTCGCCCATCTTCTCGGCGCTGGCCGAGACGCCAATGAAGTGCTGACGCATGATCAGCTCGGCGTCCACGCCCTCCTCCCCCGCCAGGCGGCCCATCAGCCAGTCGCGGGCGGTATTGGCGTTGGAAAGGGTATCGATGGTGGTGAAGGACTTCGACGACAGCACGAACAGCGTGGTCTCGGGATTGAGGCGGCGCAGGTAGTCGGCCAGCTGGGAGCCGTCCATGGTGGAGGCGAAATGCACCTCGACGGGGTGCACGTCATCCAGGCGATAATCGGACAGGGCGTGGGTCACCATCAGCGGGCCGAGATCCGAGCCGCCCACCCCCAGGTTGACCACGTCACGGATCGCCCTGCCGGTGGCGCCGCGCCACTGCCCTGCGTGGAAGCGCTCCACCATGGCGGCCATGCGATCCAGGGTGCGATGGACCCCGGGCACCAGGTCCTCACCCTCCACCACCAGCGAGGCATCGGCGGGCAGGCGCAGGGCGGTGTGCAGCGCCGGGCGATCCTCGCTGACGTTGACCCGCTCGCCGTCGAGCAGCCGGCCGATGGCGTCAGGCACACCGGCCTGCTCGGCCAGCGCCAGCAGGCGCGCCAGGGTCTCGGCGGACCAGCGCTGCTTGGAGAGGTCCAGGGTGAGACCCGCGGCGTGGCGGGTGAAGCGCGGCTGACGATCCGATTCCGCGGCAAACAGCTCGTGCAGGTGGCGTCGGCCCAGATCCCCGGCATGGGCCTCGAGCTCACGCCAGGCGGCGCTCTCGTCGATCATCCTTGTCCTCCTTGAAAGCGGCGGGTGCGAGGGCGAGGCGGCACGCGTAGAATGGCGGCCGTTCCCGCATTTCTGGCCCGATCATGAGTGACGCATCTTACCGTGACGCGATCTTTTCGACACCCCTCGACCGGGTGGCACGCTTCTCCTTCGACGAGCGGGTAGTCGCCTGCTTTCCCGACATGATCCGCCGCTCGGTGCCGGGCTACGGGCAGATACTGGGCATGCTGGGGCTGATCGCCCGGCGCCACCTGCGCCACGGCGCCCGGGTCTATGACCTCGGCTGCTCGCTGGGCGCCGGCGGCCTGGCGCTGGCCGGCCAGCTCGCCCCGGATGCCTTTCGCTACACCGGGGTGGATCTCTCACCGGCCATGGTAGCCCGCGCCCGGGAGACGCTGGCCGTCGAGTGCCCCGAGCATGCCATGGAGGTGCTCGAGGGCGATATCCGGCGCCTCGAGTACGAGCCCGCCGGCATGATCGTGCTCAACTTCACCCTGCAGTTCCTGCCGCCGGCCGACCGCGAGGCGCTGCTGGCGCGCCTGTTCGAGGCACTCGAGCCCGGCGGCGTGCTGGTGCTCTCGGAGAAGATCCAGGCCTCCGACGAGCAGGAGAACGCCTGGCTGGTGGAGCGCTACCACGACTTCAAGCGCGCCAACGGCTACAGCGACCTGGAGATCAGTCAGAAGCGCACCGCCCTGGAGAACGTGCTGGTGCCCGACACCCTGGACGCGCACCACGCCCGCCTGGCCGAGGCCGGCTTCTCGCGCAGCCACACCTGGTTCCAGCTCCTCAACTTCGCGTCCCTGGTGGCCTTCAAGAGCGATGCCTTCAAGAGCGAGACCTTCAAGGACGCCGAGGCCCCGGCGCCCCGGGGGGCTTAAGTGTGCCGATACCCGCCGAACACCGCGACCTCTACCGGGCCTTCCTCGACCAGGGCCTCGACTCCTGGCTGGCCCGGCTCCCCGAGCAGCTCACCAAAGGCCTCGACCGCAAGCGCTTCGGCGACCTGCCCGCCTGGGAGAAGGCGGTAGCCAAGCTGCCGGCGCTTCCCGATGCACGCGAGGTGCGCCTGGATGCCGACACCGTCAGCGTGGTGGTCGACCTTCCCGACAGCCGGCGCCGCCAGTGCGAGAACCTGCTCGGCAAGCTCACCCCCTGGCGCAAGGGGCCCTTTTCGCTGGGCGGCATTCATATCGACACCGAGTGGCGCTCCGACTGGAAGTGGCAGCGCGTTGCCCCCCACCTGGCACCGCTGGCCGGCCGCCGCGTGCTCGACGTGGGCGGCGGCAGCGGCTACCACGCCTGGCGCATGGCCGGGGCCGGGGCCGCCTTCGTGCTGGTGATCGACCCCTCGCCGCGCTTCTTCTGGCAGTTCCGCGCGGTGCGCCACTTCGTCGGCGACGCCGATGGCGGACGCACCCACTTCCTGCCGGTGGGCATCGAGGAGGTGCCCGAGGAGCTCGGCTTCTTCGATACCGTGTTCTCCATGGGGGTGCTCTACCACCGCCCCTCGCCGCTGGAGCATCTGCTGCAGCTGCGTGGCGCCCTGCGTCCCGGTGGCGAGCTGGTGCTGGAGACCCTGGTCGTCGAGGGCGACGCCACCACGGTGCTCTTACCAGGCGAGCGCTACGCCGCCATGCCCAACGTCTACTTCCTGCCCTCCGCCGCCGCCCTCTGCCAGTGGCTCGAACGCTGCGGCTTCATCAACGTGCGGGTGGTGGACGAGGCGGTGACGACGACGGCGGAGCAGCGCGCCACCGAGTGGATGGCCTTCCAGTCGCTTGCCGACTTCCTCGACCCCGACGACCCGACGAAGACCCGGGAGGGCTACCCCGCCCCGCGCCGCGCAGTAGTCATCGCCAATCGGCCCGGATAGCGCCGGGAGCTTGCAGCGGCCATTAGGGTTGGGTTGGAAGATATGGCAGACTCACCATTCCCTTCCCTCAAGCAAGGAGAGCCTACATGGGTGTACTCGCATGGATTCTGTTCGGCCTGATCGCCGGCGTCCTGGCCAAGTGGATCATGCCCGGCAAGGACCCGGGCGGCATCATCGTCACCATCCTGATCGGTATCGGCGGCGCCTTCGTGGGCGGCTGGCTGGGTTCCATGGTCGGCATGGGCAGCATGGGCGACTTCAGCCTGGGCAGCTTCATCACCGCCATCATCGGTGCCCTGGTGCTGCTGGGCGGCTACCGCATGCTCAGGAAGTGATGCGTCCGTCGACGCCACCAGCAGGCACGCAGAAGCCGCTCCTCGGAGCGGCTTCTGCGTTTTGGAATGGACCGCATCACATCATGAGGCCACCGGCGGACTGGCTCAACGCCGCAGGATCACCAGCCAGCGCCCAAGGTTGAGGATGCTGGCAAGCGACGCCGCCACATAGGTGAAGGCGCAGGCGGTGAGCACATGGCGGGCACCGGCCATGTCGGCCGGCGGGATATACTCCTTGAGCAGCGGCAGGGCGCGTTCGAAGCTGGCGTCGAACTCCACCGGCAGGGTCACCAGGTGAACCAGCGCGGCGGTACCGAAGCTCGCCACCGCCGCGGCCACCACGATGGCCAGGCCGCCGGGCAGGCGAGTGAGCAGGAACAGGAAGGGGGCGGCCATCATCAGCAGCGCGCCGAGCTTCTCGGCCTTCTGGGCCACCGCCACCAGCCGCGATCGCGCCAGCAGCGGCGCATAGCCACGGTGATGCTGGATGGCATGGCCGACCTCGTGGGCCGCCACCGTTACCGCGGTGAGCGAGCGTCCGCCGTAGACCGCCGGCGAGAGCCGCACCCGCCGCGCCTCGGGGTCGTAGTGGTCGCCCTGCTCCGTGGGCTCCACCTTGACCCCCTCGATGCCCAACCGACGCAGCAGGTGGTCGGCCAGCTCCGCCCCGGTGCCGGGGTAGTCGTCGCGGCCGCGAGCGTGGCGCTTGAGCACCCACTGGGCCCAGACGTTGGGCAGCAGGAAGATAGCCAGCAGCAGCACGATTGCCAGGACGATGATCATCGGGGCAGGCTCCGGGGAAGGGTCAGGTCATTGGACCTAGCCTACCAGAGCCGGTTTCCTCGGTGGCCACTGTCCGGTATCGCTCAAGGCTATTCCGGCGACAGGCCCTCGAGGGGGCGCTGTGAATACCTCCCTGTACGCTACCGATGCCATCCCTGGCATAGGACCCCCTCTCCGACCTGCCCCCGGCGCCTTTCGCTGGCGCGACATGGGCAACCGCGATTGAGTTGAGCCTCGGTATTGCTACTTCAGAAGCTCACGCAGGTCCTTCGCCTCCCAGTGGGGGAAGTAGCGGCGCACCAAGGCATTGAGCTCCAGTTCGAAGCCAGCCCAGTCCACCTCGCCTGCGCTCGCCGACTCGCCCTCACCCTCGACGACGGTGCGGATCATGCCCGCCCCCACGGTGACGTTGGTCAGCCGGTCGATGACGATGAAGCTGCCGGTGCCGGGGCTGCGCGCGTATTCATCCAGCGGCACCTCGGCGGTCAGCGCTACCCGGCAGCGGGCGATGGCGTTGAGATCGAGCCTCTCGGCGGGATGGCGCTCCAGGGTATTGACGTCCACCTGATAGTCGATGGCACTCACCTGCCCCGCCACCGAGCGTCCCGCCAGGCGGATATCGACCTGACGGCCGGGCGCGAGGGGCTCCTCGTGCATCCACACGATATCCGCCTCGAAGGCGTGGGAGAGCGCCACCTCGGCATCGTCGGCGACGATCCAGTCCCCCCGGGAGATATCGAGTTCATCGGCGAGGGTCACGGTGATCGCCTGACCGGGAAAGGCCTCCTCCAGGTCGCCTTCCCAGGTCACGATGCGCTCGACCGTGGAGCGCTTGCCAGACGGCAGCACCTTGACCGCCTGACCGGGGCGCAGCAGCCCCGCCTCCAGGGTGCCGGCATAGCCGCGGAAGTCGAGGTCGGGGCGGTTGACGATCTGCACCGGCAGGCGCAGGTCGGTGAGGTTGCGATCGCGGCTCACCTCCACCGTCTCGAGCAGCTCGAGCAGCGTCGGGCCCGGTTCTCCATCGACCGAGTACCAGGGCATGGCCTCGCTCGGGTTGACCACGTTGTCGCCCTTGAGCGCCGAGATCGGCACGAAGCGGATATCGGGGGCATCGAGCTTGTCGGCGATCGCCTGATACTCGGCGACGATCTCCTCGAAGCGCGCCTCGGAGTAGTCCACCAGGTCGAGCTTGTTGACCGCCACCACCAGGTGCTGGATGCCCAGCAGGTCGGCGATGAAGCTGTGCCGACGGGTCTGGGTCTGCACACCGTGGCGAGCGTCGACCAGGATGATGGCCAGGCTCGCATTGGAGGCGCCGGTGGCCATGTTGCGAGTGTACTGCTCGTGCCCCGGGGTGTCTGCGATGATGAACTTGCGCCGGTCGGTGGAGAAGAAGCGATAGGCCACATCGATGGTGATGCCCTGCTCGCGCTCCGACTGCAGGCCGTCGACCAGCAGCGCCAGGTCGACCTCCTCACCGGTGGTCCCGCTCTTCTTCGAGGCCTGGGTGATCGCCGCCAACTGGTCGTCGAAGATCATCTTGGAGTCGTGCAGCAGCCGGCCGATCAGGGTCGACTTGCCGTCGTCGACGCTGCCGCAGGTGATGAAGCGCAGCAGGTCCTTGTTCTCGTGCTCGTGCAGGTACTGCTCGATATTGTCGGCAATAAGGCTCGATTGGTGTGACATCAGAAATAGCCCTCGCGCTTCTTCTTCTCCATGGAGCCGGCCTGGTCGTGGTCGATGGCGCGGCCGCTGCGCTCGCTGGTGCGGGTCAGCAGCATCTCCTGGATGATCTCGGGCAGGGTGGCGGCCTTCGACTCCACCGCCCCGGTGAGCGGGTAGCAGCCCAGGGTGCGGAAGCGCACCCACTTCTCCTCGGGCACCTCGCCCTCGGCGAGCGGCATCCGCTCGTCGTCGACCATGATCAACATGCCGTCACGCTCCACCACCGGACGCGGCGCGGCGTGGTAGAGGGGCACGATGGGAATGCCCTCGAGGTAGATGTACTGCCAGATATCCAGCTCGGTCCAGTTGGAGAGCGGGAAGGCGCGGATCGACTCGCCCTTGTTGACCCGGGCGTTATAGAGGTTCCAGAGCTCGGGGCGCTGGTTCTTCGGGTCCCAGCGGTGGTGGCGATCGCGAAAGGAGAAGACGCGCTCCTTGGCCCGGCTCGCCTCCTCGTCGCGGCGCGCCCCGCCGAAGGCGGCGTCGAAGCCATACTTGTCCAGGGCCTGCTTGAGCGCCGCGGTCTTCATCACGTCGGTATAGCCGCTGGAGCCGTGGTCGAAGGGGTTGATGCCCGCGGCGCGGCCCTCCTCGTTGGTGTGCACCAGCAGCTCCATGCCCGCCTCTTCCGCCATGCGATCGCGGAAGGCGATCATCTCGCGAAACTTCCAGGTGGTGTCCACGTGCAGCAGCGGGAACGGCGGCGGGCCGGGGTAGAAGGCCTTGCGCGCCAGGTGCAGCATCACCGCCGAGTCCTTGCCGATGGAGTAGAGCATCACCGGATTGGCGAACTCGGCGACCACCTCGCGGATGATATGGATCGACTCCGCCTCGAGCTGCTTGAGGTGGGTGAGTCGCCGCGGATCGGGTGCGGCCGAGGCGACACCTGTCTCGGGCGACGCCGCGGGATGGGGGGCTTGAAGAAGGGTCATGGCCGGCTACCTCGCATGACGTGGCAAAAATGACGTGGAACATGTCGATGCCACACAGGGTAACGCCGGGCCATTAATAACCCAAAAGAATTAATATCTATCTTTTTATAACTTATTTGTGGATATCGACCCGTTCTACCCGGGTGGCAAGGCGCGCGCCGTCCAGGTCGACGACGCGATAGCCGGGGCGAGCGACCGGGTCGACGGCAAAGCTCGCGCTGCCCGGCAGGAAGGGGTCGATGGTGGAGGGGCAGCCGTAGACCATGACCTCACCCTCTTCCCCCGCGCGGCGCCCGACGAAGGCCTGGTGGATATGCCCGCAGAGGATCGCCCGCACCCCGGCGAAGGGTGCCAGGGTCTGCCAGAACGCCTCGGCATGCCGTAGCCCGATGGCATCCAGCCAGGCGGAGCCCACCGCCAGGGGCGGGTGGTGCATGGCGATCAGCACCGGCCCCGCCGGGTCGTCGGCGAGGCGCCGGGCCAGCGCCTCCAGGGCCGCCTCGCCGAGTTCGCCATGGGGCTCGCCGGGCAGGTGGGTATCGAGCAGCAGGAGGCGCCAGGTGCCCAGGGTCAGCTCCGCGGGCAGCGGCCGGGTCGCGGCCATGGGCTCGATCACGTCGTGATTGCCGGGCAGCCACTCCCAGGGGGCCTCGAGGGCGTCCAGGGTGCGCCTGGCCAGGGCGTAGGAGGCGGGCGTGTCGTCGT
The DNA here is from genome assembly GCF_030708455.1 of Halomonas sp. SSL-5. GTDB lineage: Bacteria > Pseudomonadota > Gammaproteobacteria > Pseudomonadales > Halomonadaceae > Halomonas. Next base: position 233,194 of record NZ_JAUYWF010000003.1, on the reverse strand, counting down.
TGCTGATGTCCCCGGTGACCAGCACCAGGTCCGGCCGCTGATGGTTGACGGCGGACACCACCGCCTCCAGCTGACGCAGCGGAACACCCCGCCTGCCGCGGGCCTCGGGGTCGGCGTGGAGGTGGCAGTCGCTGATCTGGATCAGGCGCGGCATGGCGTCACGGCAGCTCCGGCAGGTCCAGGGAGTGGCCGTGAGCCAGGCCGTGCTCCAGCCACTCGCCGAGGAAGCGGTTGAGCTGCAGCTTCTCGTCGGGCTGGTGCATCTGGGCGTTGGGATAGCGGTAGCGGCCGTGGAAGTGACGCTGGCGCTGGAAATCGGTGACCTCGGCCATGCGCACGTCATGGTAGAGGTGCACCCGCATGCGCGGCGTCTCGAGATAGCCGTCGAGGATGCCACGCTGGGAGACGCGGATGATGCTGGTATAGGGCGCGCGCTCCTGCAGCTTCAGACACAGCTCGCCCACCCGGCGGCCATGGCTCACCAGCTCCACCTCGCGGGTCTCGCCAGGTTCGACCTCCCCCATCAGGCGCACGAGCCGCAGGTAGTTGGCACTGCACTCGCCCTGCAGGCCCTTGAGGTCGGTCACATAGGCGTTTCTGTTCGGCACGCTACCTCCTCGCTCGCAATGAGGCCCGCTCGCCCGCCAGCCAGTGGAAGGCGATCAGACACATGGCATTGTCGAGTCGTCCAGATTGCAGGAGTTCCCAGGCCCGCGCAAACGCCAGCACATGCACGCGGATATCCTCGTGCTCCTCGTCCAGGCCGTGCACCCCGCCGAGGCCGCGGCTGTCGACCAGGCCACAGAACAGCGTGACCCGCTCGTCGCAGGCACCGGGGCTGGGATAGTAGGTGTGCAGCGAAATCAGCTCGCCCACCGCGCAGCCGGCCTCCTCCAGGGACTCACGGCGGGCCACCTCGGCGGCGCTCTCGCCACGCTCCACCAGCCCCGCCACCACCTCGAGCTTCCAGGGCGAAGCCGGGTCGTCCAGGGCCCCGGGGCGGAACTGCTCCACCAGCACCACGGCGTCGCGCTCGGGGTCGTAGAGCAGCACCCCCACGGCGTCGTGACGATGGTGAACCTCGCGCACCATGGGCTCGCTCCAGCCGCCCTCGAACAGTCGATGGCGCAGGTGCAGTTCCTCGAGGCGGAAGAACCCCTGGTGCAGGCAGCGCCGCTCCAGCAGCTCCACGTCCGCGGCGGTGAAGGGCGCCGCCGCGGACGGGTCGGGCACCTCTGGCGTGTCACTCATGGCGGTCTCCGCTGGCGCAAAGACGCCCATTATCGTGACCCGAGGGGGCGATGCCAACCGCCGGCCTGGGGTCAGAGCCGGGCGAGCATCTCGCGTGCCTGCTCGCGTAGCGCCTCGTCGGAGGCCGTGCGACCGGGGCGCGCCTGGCCCTCCGCCGCGCGGCGCGCATGCTCGCGGGCATCGTTCAGGCGTCCCTCCTCCTCGAGGAAGGCGGCGTAGTAGACGTTAACATCGATGCCGTCGGGGCGGATCGACAGCGCCTGCTGGAACATTTGCTCGGCGGTCTCGCTGTCGCCGAAGCCCATCAGGCCGCCCGGCACGCGATCATAGAGCGCCCCCAGGGTGACGTAGGCGGAGCCGTTGTGGCCCCGGGGGTCGAGCTCGACGGCCCGCTCAAGGGCGTCCCGAGCGCTCTTGGCGCTGGAGAGAGCCCCCAGGCCGCTGCGCTCGCGGGCCCATGACGCCTCGATGATGCCCTGCCACACCAGCGGCACCGCCGCCTCGGGGTGTTCCGCCACCAGCCGCTCGGCCTGGCCGGCGAGGGCCTTGAGGCCATCGCCGCGCTCGCCCTCGGGCTGCTCGGTGATCAGGCGCTCCCAGTGGTTCTTCATGCCCTCCACCCGGGACTCCCAGGCATGGGCGGCGGCCAGCGGCAGGGCGGCGAGGCCCAGGCTCAGACTCAAGCCCATGGCGGTGTTCAGCAGACGACGTCGTAACATCTCGATCTCCTTCGGGGTGTTGGTATTGTGGCCCCGACCCGAAATGTAACGAACGTTTGAATGATTGGCCAGCTACCACGCCTCCCGGCCACAACTTGGCCACCCCGGGCGCATGGCGTATGGTCCCGCCAGACCCCCAGACGCAAGAGTTCGAGGACAAGCTGTGCGAGGAAGAGCATGAAAGGCCGCAATATGACCCGCTGGCGCGATCCGGCCAAGGACCCGCGTCAGGAACCCAAGAGCCACCTGATCACCGCCGAGGGCGCCGAGCGTCTGCGCGGCATCCTCGACCATCTCTCGCGGATCAAGCGCCCGGCCCTCTCCGCCAAGGTAGGCGAGGCGGCGGCCCTGGGCGACCGCTCCGAGAATGCCGATTACACTTACAACAAGAAGGAGCTCAACCGGGTCATCGCCAGGATTCGCTACCTGACCAAGCGCCTCGACGAGCTGACGGTGGTGGATCGGCTGCCGGCGGATACCGGCAGGGTATACTTCGGCGCCTTCGTTACCCTGGAGGACGAGGAAGGCGAGGAGATGAAGATCCGCATCGTCGGCCACGACGAGATCGCCCCGGACAAGCGCTGGATCAGCGTCGATTCGCCGCTGGCCAAGGCGCTGCTCGGCAAGCCCCTGGACGAGGAGGTGACGGTGGCCGCCCCCGGTGGCGAGACCACCTACGTGATCACCGAGATTGCCTACCGCGATCCTCAGGCATAGGAGCCATGCCATGCCGGTCGTCTTCCGCTACAAGGGGATAAGGTTCTTCTTCTATTCCAACGAGGGGAATCCGCTGGAGCCGATACATATCCATGCGGAGAGTGGCGATGGCGAAGCCAAGATCTGGCTGGAACCCCGGGTCGCTATCGCCAGCAGCGCTGGCTACAATCGAAAGCAGCTCTCACAGCTCATGCAACTGGTCGAAGAGCACCGTAGTGAAATCGAGAGGGCATGGAATGAGCATTTCCGCCAAGACCGTCAGCTTTGATGACTACACCATGTGGGTCGAACTCAACGACGGCCGGACGCTGGGCATTCCGCTGGCCTGGTTCCCGCGCCTGCTGCATGCCAGCCCTGCCGAACGCGACGCATGTCGTATCAGCTATTCGGGCAAGGGCCTGCATTGGGATGATCTCGATGAGGATATCTCCGTTGAAGGCCTGCTCGCCGGACGCGGTGACATCACGCAACATCACGACCACGTCGCCTGATCAGCGCCTGATCGCCCGGTAGACCCGGAAGCGACGGTCGTCGGCGAGGATCTCGAAGCCACCGAAGGCCCGCTCGAGCAGGTCGGGATAGGGCAGGAAGGCGTTGGCGACGATGACAAGCTGGCCGCCGGGCCGCAGGTGCGCCGGGGCATCAAGGATCAGCCGCGCCGCGGGGCCATAGTCGATGGCCCGCTCCTGATGGAATGGCGGATTGCTGACGATGGCATCGAAGATCCGCCCATCCAGCGCCGAGTAGACATCGCTCTCGGCCACCTCCCCCGTCAGGCCATTGGCCGCCAGGCTGCGCCGGGTCGCCTCCACCGCGAAGGCGTTGACGTCCACCGCGGTCACCCTTGCCCCCTGGCGCGCCAGCCAGGCGGCGAGGATGCCGTCGCCGCAGCCCAGATCGAGAACATCGCCCGCAAGACCGATGGGCGCCCTCCCCTCTCCCGACAGGGTCTCGATCAGCAGCCGGGTTCCGTCATCCAGCTTGCCATGGCCGAACACCCCGGGGTGGCTGGCCAGGGTCAGGCGCTCGCTGTCCAGCTCCACATCGAAGGTGGTCCAGGCGGCATCGGGGTCGATGCCCACACGCCCAAGGCGGGTCTCGAACAGCGAGCAGCGCCGCGCACTATCGAGCTTGCGGCAGCCCAGCCCGAGGGCGGCCAGCACCTTGAGCACCCGCTTGATGCCGCCCTGGTTCTCGCCCACCAGCTGCAGCGGGGTGCCCTCGGGCAGCGTGGCGCACAGCCACAGCAGCCACCACTCGCCCAGGGCATGGCTCTTGGGCCAGAACAGCACCACCCCGGCCGGCGTACCCACATCACCTGCGGATCCCGCCGCAAAGGGCGAGAGTGCCGAGCGCCCGGCGGCCTGCCACGCCTCGCGCACCGCCAGGTCGGCACTGATCGCCCTGCCCTGTCCCGTCTCGAGCCAGGCATCCCGGGGCGGCGCCACCCACCACCAGCCGCGATAGTCGGCGGCCTGGCGCTCCAGCAGCTGGCAGACAGGATTCTCGGCACGCACCGTCTCGGCACTCATCACAGGGACTCCTCGGTGGAAGAAGACGATGCGCCGGGGCGCACCAGGGTATAGAGCAGGTAGCGGCCCAGTCGCCAGTGGGGCTCGGCCCGGCAGTAGCGCCGCTCCAGCGCCAGCAGCGCCTGGCGGTCGGCATCGCTCTCCGGCGGGTGGCGCAGGTAGTCGTGGAAGACCCGCACGCCCGCCACGCCGCGCACTTCAAGACCCAGCTCGTCGCTCCAGGCCATGAGCTGGGCGTGGGTCAGCGGCGAGATCGGCGTCAGCCGCCGGCGCAACCCCTTGCCCTCAAGGCGGTCTGCCAGGGCCTTCTCCAGATTGCCCTTGACCACATTGGAGAAGCGCAGGGCATCACGGTTGAAGACCATCAGCGAGAGCTGCCCACCCGGGGCCAGCAGGCCCGCCAGGGTGGCCAGCGCTCCCCGCGGGTCGCCCAGCCACTCCAGCACCGCATGGCAGGCGATCAGCGACCAGGGCCCGGCAGCGCGTTCGGGCAGCGCCTGCAGCGGCGCCTGCAGGAAGGTGACCTCGCGCCCCGCTGATGTTTCCAGGAGCGCCTCGCGGGCCCGCCTCAGCATCTCGGCGGAGGGCTCGGCCAGGGTCACCGCATGGCCGCGCTCGGAAAACCAAGCCGCCAGCTGGCCGAGGCCGCCCCCTACGTCGAGCAGCGGCTGGCCGTCGAGTTCGAGCATCTCCGGCAGCAGCTGGTCGAGCAGCGCCAGGCGCAGCTCACCCCGGACGCCGCCGTAGAGGCTGGCGGCAAACTTGTCGGCCAGGCCATCGAAGTGGCGATCGCCATGGACGGAGAGCGGAGACGAAGGGGGGGACGGGGGCGCGGTCATCGAGCTACCTTGAACGGGGATGGCGGCATTCTACCCGCAAGCGGCGCCGAGCTCATGCCCGCGACGCCGGCTTCACCAAACAGGGCCGCGTGATAAAATAGTCGGCTAATAGTTACGAGGACCGTCCATGCCTCTCTCACGCTGGCTCTCCGGCCAGGGCTTCGATCTCGAGCGGCTGCGCTTCTCCCTGCGCACGGCCCTGGCCGCCTGCCTGGCCCTGAGCGTGGCCTGGGCGATCGGCCTGGAGCACCCCCAGTGGTCGGCGATGACCGTATGGGCCGCCTCCCAGCCGGTGCGTGAGTTGCTGGTCGAGAAGAGCTTCTACCGTGCCCTGGGCACCCTGGTGGGCACCGCGGTGGGCCTGCTTCTGCTGCTCGCCACCGGCGACAGCCTGCTCTGGCTGGTGATCGGCCTGGCCCTGTGGGTCGGCCTGTGCGCCGGCATCGGCAACGCCCTGCATAGCATGATCGCCTATGCCACCCTGCTGTCGGGCTACTCCGCCTCCATGGTCGCCCTGCTCGGCACCGCCTCCGGCATGAACATCCTGGCGCTGGGGGCCGACCGCCTGCTGACCGTGTTGGTCGGGGTGATCATGGCGCTGGTGGTGGGACTCGCGCTCACGCCCCGCGCCTCGCGCAGCGAGCTCGAGGAGCGCGGCCGGCGCAGCACCGCCCGGGTCCTTCACCTGCTGGCCCAACGGCTGGGCCCGCAACCACGCAGCACCCGCCTGTCCCCCAACGAGCTGCTCTCCGATATCGCCATCCTCGAGGCCGAACTGGAGCCCAGCGCCGCCGGTTCGCGGCGTGCACGCCATTCGGCGCGCTCCCAGCGGGCGATCCTCGCCGCCCTGACCGCCGCGCTGCTGTGGATCCGGCGTCGCGAGCACGGCCCCCGCCAGGAGGCCGTCCGCGAGGCCGTGGCGGAGGCGGCACTCGCCATGGATAACGCCGAGCCCCTGCCCGCGGTGGCGAACCATCTGGCCCGCGCCCGCCAGCTGGCCGAAGCGGGGGATCCGGCCCTGGGCGAGGTCCTCGGGCGGCTGGCCACCACCCTGACCCAGCGCCAGCAGTTTCGCGATACCGGCCGCACCGACCGCGACGCGAGTCGCCGCCAGGTGACCCGCCACCGTGACTGGATCCACGCCCGCCATGCGATGCTGCGAACCACCGGCGTGCTGCTGGTGATCGGCCTGGCCTGGGTGGCCACCGGCTGGTCCGCCGGGGCCTACGTGATGCTGGGCACCTCGGTGATGGTGACCCTGTTCTCCACCTTCGAGAACCCCGCCTGGATCATGCGCCGCATCCTGGCCTGGCAGGCGGTGGGTGCGCTGTTGGCGCTGGCCCTGCGCTGGCTGGCCTGGCCCCTGGCCAGCGCCGAATGGCAGCTGGTCGCCATGATGCTGCCGCTGATCCTGGTGACGGTGGTGCCCTTCTCCCATCGGCGCACCCAGAACGGCTCCATGGACTATGTGATGATCCTGCTGCTGCTCTCCCAGCCGAGCCTGCCGCTCACCGGCTCCTTCGGCCACTCCCTGGCCCTGGCCCTGGCCGTGGTGGCCGGCCCGCTGTTGGCGCTGATCGCCTTCCGCCTGATCTTTCCCACCAATGCCCGGCGTCGCCAACGCCACCTCGAGGCGATGATGCTCCACGAGCTGGAGACCCTCGCCTCCCGCGGCGATAGCCAGCGCGAAGCGCTATGGCAGGCGCGCCTCTACCATCGGGTGATGCGCCTGGTGCACTGGGCCCACCTGCAGGGCGAAGCGACCCACCGCGTGGTCGACGCCAGCCTCGCCGCCCTGACCCTGGGCGAGACCCTCGAGGCGCTGCGTCACTATAGTCAGGGTCAGGGCCAGAACCAGGCCGACCCGGGCACCCGGCGCCGCCTGGCGGCCAGCCTGCGTCGCGTCACCCGGCTGCGCCAGGACCCGCTGGAAGCCGCCGCGGCCCTGGAGCGACTGGCGCGCACCCTGGCGCGCCGCCAGCAGGTCGAGTTGGCCCGCCAGGCCAGGCACTCGGCCACGCTGCTGCGCGAGAACCGCGTCTTCTTCCAGGGCGATGCCCCCTAGAAGGCGTAGTCCACGGCCAGCCAGACACTGCGCCCCGGCTCGTTCAGCGGCAGCTCCGCGCTCTCCGGATCGCTGCCGAGGAAGGGGTCGCTGCTGGAGCGATTACGGTTCAGGAAGTCGCTGTAGGTCTTGTCCAGCAGGTTGCTGACGCCGGTGCGCAGGGTCAGTGCCTGCCACTGCCAGGCGGCCTCGGCATCCAGCACCACATAGCCGGCGGTGGCGACCTCATCCGGGCCAAGGCGGTCCTGGTCGTCGGAGAAGCGCGCGGTCAGGCCCGCCTCCCAGGCATCGGCCACATAGAACTGGGAGAGCCGGCCACGCAGCGGGGCGATATCCGACAGCGCGCCGCCGTCATCGAGGTTGTCGCCGCGCACCCAGCTCAGCTGGCCGCGAGTCTCCCAGTGACGGGCCCACCGCAGGTCGCCGGAGAGCTCCAGGCCGTAGAGGGTAGCGTCGATATTGCGATAGGTGCTGACCCCATCGGCATTCGCTGACCGGAAGATGTAGTCGTCGACGCGGTCGGCGAAGGCCACCACCTCGAAGCCGGCCATATCCAGGCGGCGCTCGAAGCCCAGATCCAACTGGTGGTGCACCTCAGGATCCAGTTCTGGATTGCCGACCCAATCGTTCTTGGCGGAGTAGCGCTCGGTGGCATCGGCATCGCGTTCGGCGCGGCTGAGGCTGGCGAAGACGCTGTCGGACTCGTTGAGGCGCTGCTCGCCACGCAGGAAGGCCCCCACCAGCCAGTCATCATGGTCCAGATCGCCTTCGACGCCGTAGACCTTGTTGTAGAAGGTGGCTGCCGGCAACCCGCCATTCATCGGGTTCTCGGATGGATCGTTGGCCCCATCGGCGCTGGCCTCGGAGTAATCCACCCGCAGGCCGCCGCTGACCACGGTGCGCTCGCCCAGGTAGTGATCCAGCTCGGCGAAGGCGCCGGCCTGGCGGGTAGTCACATCCGGCCAGGAGTTGAACATCAGCTTGTCGGTGGAATCGTTGATGATCTCGGCGTCACGCTCGTTGTGCAGCACATTGATCCCGTAGCGCAGGTCGCTGTCGGCCAGCTGCTGCGTGAACATGCTCTTCCAGGTGAAGGTGTCGGACTCAGTGGGCGAGCGCATCTTCATCGGCATTCCCATCTTTACGGGCGCGGCACGCAGCGAGGTGTTGTCCATCACATGGTCGATGGTGGTGACCTGCAGCCGATTCTCCATGCTCAGGGTATCGGAGAAGGCATGGTCGAGGCGCAGGCGCACGGTGTCGTTGTCGCTCTCGGGGGAGTCCATGCCGGCGCCGGCAAACTTGACGTCGCGCTCGCGCACCGCCTCGTAGCCCAGGGCCAGCTCGGTGTTCTCGCTGGGCGTCAGGCCCAGGGTGATGCCGCCGCTGGTGGTCTCGAAGCCGCTGTGGATGCGCTGCCCGTCGCCATCCTCGTAGTCGCTGGCGTTCTGGTGCTCGCCGAACACCTGCAGGTAGCCCTGCCGGTTGCCGGCCTCCAGGTTGGCATACAAGTCGACACGCTCACCGTTATCGTCGTAGCTGGCGCCCACGCTGCCCTGCTGCCCGACCGCATCGCCCTCGAACTCGGGCGCACTGCGCTCGAACAGTACGGTACCGCCACTGCCCCCGGCACCATGCTGCAGGGTGGTCACGCCCTTGCTGACCGTCACGCGATCGATGCTCTGCAGCGGCGCATAGGCGGTGGGCGGGTCCATGCGGTTGGGACAGCCACCGAACACATAGCCACCGTCGATCAGGACATTCAGGGCGTTGCCCTGCTGGCCGCGGATCACCGGGTCGAGGCCATGGCCACCCATGCGAATGCCTTCGACGCCATTCAGGCGCCGCAGCCATTCACCGGCATCGGCCGCCGGTGCGGGTGAGGATTTGGGCGATAGCGACAGCTCCCCAGGCACCTGCCGGGTGCCTTCCACCACGATGGTGGTGAGGGTATCGGTGCCCTGTGCCTGGGCAAGCGAGCCCCAGGCCGCGGCGGCAACAAGGGCCGCCAGCGGCAGGCGGCGTGGCAATTTGCTAGTCATGGATCCCGTGCTCATCTTCTTTTAGGTGTGCGTTTATAAGCGCCGGGAATATTAAGTTCATGTTATCTGGTGCGGTATGGGGCAGGTTGCCGCAGCAGCCGAAGCAATAGGCAAACCGCATGCAGGCCGCTGTCGCCGGCACCACGGTTCCCCTCGGCGACGCATTTCCCTATAATGCGCCGCGTGTTGCCCCCTTAGCTCAGCTGGATAGAGCGTCCCCCTCCTAAGGGGAAGGTCTCAGGTTCGAATCCTGAAGGGGGCGCCACCTTCTTCGTTTTCCGATTTTTTCGCCTCCTCTCCGTCACCTCCGATCGTCGGTCCTTTCCCCCGGAACCGTCACTCTCCCCATGAACGTAACCGCTCCCGAGCCGGCAGAAACCCGCGGCGGAATGCCCGTGCGAAGCCGACAGGTGCGCTCCCATTTCGTCAGGAAGTTCCTACTACTTTGGTCGCCTTGGGCATTCAGGGCGTTGTTATCAACGCAACGTCTCGTTACTTTCACCCTGACGTTTACGTCAGCCGCACTGCCGATCCGTGAGTTCGGCATGCATCGCAGGACCCACATAATAACGCCGCCCTTGCGCGGCCAGACGATTCAAGGAACAGCAAGTGACCCAATACAACAAGTTCAAGCAGGCATCGATCTTTACCGCCTCCGCCCTGGCACTGGCGGTGGCCAGCGCCTCCCACGCCGTGGATTTCGAGGTCGGCGACACCAAGGCCAGCGTCTACGGCTACGCCAAGCTGGATATCATCTACGATGTGGATGCGGATCTCGGTAACTCCATCGGCCATAGCAACATCAAGCTGGACGACGAGCCCAGCCAGGACGGCCACTTCAATATGCACGCCTACCAGAGCCGTATCGGCTTCCAGACCACTACTCCGGTCTCCGGTAGCGACCTGGTCACTCGCATCGAGGGTGACTTCTACGGCAGCGGCGGCGGTTCCTTCCGTCTGCGTCACGCCTACGGCTCCTGGGGCGGCATCCTGGCCGGCCAGACCTGGACCAACTTCTACGGCTTCGTGGCCGGCACCCCGACCATCGACTTCACCGGTCCTCCCGGGGTCGGCAACCAGGCGCGTCAGCCGCAGCTGCGCTATACCGCCGGCAACTTCTCGGCATCCATCGAGGATCCGGATACCCTGGGTGGCTCAGAGACCACTGCAAATGGTGTGGTTCAAACATCCGCAGACACTGCCAAGAGCGAGCTGCCGGACGTGACAGCGCGCTATACCGATACCTCCGGTCCCTTCAAGTACTCGGCCTCCGCGGTGCTGCGCCAGTTGGAGTTTGATGCCGAAGAGGATCCCAATGCCACCGTCAATGACGACTCAGCCTTTGGCTGGGGTATCGCCTTGGAAGCGGCTATGGCGGTCAACGAGGCCGTGACCCTGCGCGCCGGCGTGACCCACGGCGACGGCCTGGGGGGCTACATGAACGTCAGCCCGCAGACCTCTCCTGCCTATGTGGCCGACAACGGTGATCTCGAGACCCTGGAGAGCACCGGCGGCACCATCGGCGCCAGCATCAAGGCCGGCCCGGGCGCCATCAACGCCTCCTATAACGTCGCCACAGTCGACCTCGACGATGAAGGAATCGATGGCACCGATACCCATGAAACCGCCTACCTGAACTATATCTGGTCACCGGCCGAGCGTGTCAGCTACGGCATCGAGACCAGCTGGGCCAGCCGCGAGACCAAGGATGATCGCGACGGCGATGCCGTTCGCATCCAGGGCATGGTGATGTACAGCTTCTAACAAGCTGACCGATGGCGGGACTCGCCCCGCCATGCTGGCAATAGCATCCGTCAGTACAAGCAGAACGCTTCGATCCTTCCGCCCCGGCCACTGGCCGGGGCTTTTTGCGTCAAGCCGGCGACTTCCCACCGCAAGGATGACCCCGGGCAGGGCGTTAATCCTTTCTTAATCGACTGTTTCAGCAGGATTATCTACCCAGCTTGCAAGAATCCTATGATCCTTCTTCTACTTGACTCATATCAAGCTTTTCCTTCGACTCGACTGTGGGCCCGGCACGCCGGGGTGGTTAGCATGACAACCATCGGCGGCAAGCGGAATCATCAAGGGAACCCGCAGGCGTCGCCGAGCCGTTTCCGCCCACTGGGCGTCCCGCAAGAAGGAAAAGCCAATGACTGCCCCCATCCGCCTCAAGCACGCCACGCTGCTCGCCGGCAGCACCCTGGCGCTGGCCATCGCCTCGGCCTCCCACGCCGTCGACTTCGAGCTCGGCGACACCCAGGCTAGCGTCTACGGCTACGCCAAGCTGGACATGATCTACGACGTCGACAACGAGCTCGGCGACCTGGCCGCCCGTCCGCGTATCCTGATCGACGGTCAGGAAGGCAGCGACGGTCATACCACCATGCACGCCTACCAGAGTCGCCTGGGCTTCAAGACCGCCACTCCCATGGGCGGCAGCAACCTGACCACCATGGTCGAGGTGGACTGGTTCGACAACGCCCCGGAAGGCGGCGATCTGCGCCTGCGTCACGCCTTCGGCAGCTGGAACGGCATCACGGCGGGCAAGACCTGGACCAACTTCGGCAGTCTGCTGGGCAAGACCCCGACCATCGACCTCGCACCCCAGCCGGGCCAGAGCAAGGTGGGGCGCAAGGCGCAGCTGCGCTACTCCTGGAACAACTGGCATATCGCCCTGGAGAATCCGGATCCGGAAGACTACAAGGATGGCGTAGCGGTCAACTGGTTAAACCCGAAAGGAGTCGAGCACCCACGGGGCGTTTATAGCGAACACGAGTCAGGCAAGACCGGCCTGCCCGATCTGACCCTGCGCTACCAGAACCAGGCCGCCGGCCTGCACTACTCCGCCGCCGCCATGGCCCGCCAACTGGAGGTCGAGGAGGTCAACGGCGTCGATGACAGCGCCACCGGCTATGGCCTCAACCTGGCGGCCCGCTACCCGGCCAGCGACACCCTGACCCTGCGCGGCGCGCTGACCTGGGGCGACGGCATCGGCGAATATATGCAGAACAACCCCTCGGCGCCGGCCTACCTGGAGGGCGACAGCGTCGAGACCATCGAGGCCTGGGGTGCCAACGTGGGCATGAGCCTGGCCGTCGGCCACGGCGCCATCAACCTGGGCTACGGTATCGCCCAGGCGGACCTGGACGATGCCCGCGACGCTGGCATCGCCGGGGTGGAAGGCGCCAACGAGCAGTTCGAGGCGGTGCACCTGAACTACATCTGGTCACCCATCCAGCGCGTCAGTTATGGCATCGAGGCCGCCTACCATACCCGCGAGGTGGTCGACGGCCGCGACGGCGACGCGGTACGCCTGCAGGGCATGGTCAAGTACAGCTTCTAAGCCTGCCGATGACGGCCGAACGGGCCTTCCGACGAAGTTCTGAGGGTGGAATTCAATCGCCGATCAATCGAGCTTTCACGCGTGGGAGCATACGTTAGAAAGCAAAAGCCCCGGCCAATCTGGCCGGGGCTTTTGCGTGCAACCGCTCGGGAAACAAGGATGAGCGGCAGCTTAGGTCGGCCTCAGCGGCGATCCAGCTGCCGCACCTCGAGCTCATAGTTGTTGACGCCACTCATCGCCGAGCCGAACTTCTGGCCGTTGACGCGGATGGTGTAACGCCCCGGCTTCAGCTCGGTGCGCAGGTCGACGTCGCCGTCGAAGCCTTCGCCGGCATCGCTTGCCACCACGCCCCCGCGCTCGTCCACCACCTCGGCCTCGATGCGGTAGGTGCCCTCGTTGCCGGGGAAGGTGGAAGTGGTGATGGCCACGGTACCCGCCTCCAGCACCTCGAAGCTCAGCACCTCGCCGCGGGCGCGGATCTTGACGTCGGTGACGACCCGCTCGAAGCCCTTGGCAGGCTGGGGCTCGGGTGCCGCGGTGGCGCCAGTCGCCGCCGTCGCCGCCTGGCTGTCGGCCGAGGCGGCTGCCGGCATGGTGGGCGCCGAAGGCTCGGCTGCCGCTGTCTGGGCATCCGCCCGGGCCGGCTGCGACGCCTCTGCGGACTCGCTGGCCGCAGGCGCGGCGATGGCGGCCACCACATCCGGGCGGCGCACGAAGGCGCTACGACCGCCCTCGCGGCTGGTACCGGTAAAGACGATACCCTCGCCGGCTGAGACACCCTGCTCGACATCCACGCCGGAGACACTCAACGAGAAGCTGTTGCCGCCGCGGCGCACCGTGCCGAACTTGTTGGCCTGCACCTGCAGCACATAGTCGCCGGGCTCAAGTGTTTGCTGGAAACTCAGGCCGCCGTTCTGGCCCAGCCCCTCACTGCGAGCCAGCACGTTGCCCTGCTTATCGAGCAGCAGCGCCTCGATGCGATACGCCTCGGACTCCCCGATCGGCACCCGGCTCGCGAAGCGGTAGGTGCCGCTCTCCTTGACGGTGAAGTCGTGCTCCTGGACGCCGCCGTAGAGGAAGCTGCGGCTGCGGGCGTCGTTATCGGCCTGCAGAAAGCCGGTCAGGTCGAGCTGCTTGCCCGACTCGCGGAAACGATCCTGCATCTCGCTGGCCAGCGCCGGGGAGCCGGCCAGGGCGAGCCCCAGGGTCAGCAGGCCGGCGATCACGATAGGCTTGTTCATGGAACCTCGCTGATCAGGTGGATAAATAAAAAAAGCCGACCCCTGAGGATCGGCTTTCGATGTCGAAACCCATCGGGGCAGGGTCAGGCCCTGCGACCGAGCGGTTTAGAACATGTAGACCGCGCCAACGGCAACGCCGTCGTCTTCGTCCTGCTCACGGTCGTACCAGGCACCTTCGATAAAGGTGTACATGGCATCGGAGATGTTGTAAGTGGCGCCGATCACGACTTCGTTGTAGCTCTCGTCTTCACGCTCGGTGGGCCAGTCACCGCTGGTGAAGGCATCGTCGGCGGTATCGAGGAAGTTGTCACCGCCTACATCGACATACTGGTAGGCGCCGTAGATGTCGCCCATGCCATAGCCGTAGCGGGCACCCAGACCGTAGTAGTTGGTGTCGGCGAGCAGGTCGTTATCGGACTCGAAACGCTCCAGCTTCAGGGCCACTCGCAGAGTGGCCATAGCGTACTGGGCGGTGATACCGTACTGCTCGCCAGCGTCGAAGTCACCACCGATGGCGATGTCATTGCTGTCAACGCCGGTATAGCTACCGTCGTTGTTGTCAAGGTTGTCGTAGACAGCCGCGATGGAGAAGGCGCCAGCGGTGTACTTCAGACCACCGAAGAAGGAAGCGTTGCTGCCACTATCCTGAGTGACAGTTGCGCTGCCACCGGTAGAGGGTTCAATGCTTTCGCTACCAACTCCCTCGGCATCACCTTCGTACTGAGTGCCCACGGCAAACTGGAAACCATTCAGCGCCGGAGACATATAGCTCAGCTTGTCGCCTTCACGAGTGTTTTCGATGCCCACGATACGACCATTGGAGTCGGAGACGTCGAAGTACTCGTTGTTGGTAATCGGATCCTGGATCCAGTCGTCGATCAGCGGATCCCAGGAACCCAGGCGCACATCACCGAAAGTGCCCTTCAGGCCCATATAAGCCTGGTCACCACTGTTCAGGCCACCGTTATTCTTGGCTTCGTCTGCGTCGCCTTCAAACTCATACTTGAAGTAGCCGGCCAGACCTTCGTTGATCATGTGCTCGCCGGAGACACCCAAGGTGGAGCCGTTATCGAAGACTTCGCCTTCAGAGTCGACAGAGCCATCGGCTTGAGCGGTCTCGATTGACTTGTAGGCAATCTGCAGGTTGCCGTACAGGTCCAGCTTGGTGCCGTCCTGGTTGTAGACGGTGGCAGCCTGGGCGCCGGAGGCGACCATGGCGGTGGCAATAGCAGTCGCTAACAGTGTCTTTTTCATGATGACGTTCCTTTGACTAGCAGTCTGTTTCGATCGTTTGTTGCCGTCCGCTCTATGGCGGTTCGGCGGCTTTGCCGGTCTGCGCCGGTTCGTAGCGGCTGGCCTCCTCGCGGAGGGCGCCGATGCGAGCCAGCTTCGGCGAAGCCTTGTTATAGTCCAATGCTCGCAAGAGGAACCTTATACCGGGTTCTGGGGGAACGCAAGAAGAAAAAACACTGTTTCCCTACGCGATGCACCTCCCCCACGGAACTTTCCCTTGCGCTTGCAAACACTCGCCTCACGGCGGTTGCTGCATCATGCCTTGCCGATATGACGAACACAAGTCAACGCCTACCAACGCCGTTCGATAACGACATGGCGAGCGATGGGCGTTGGAAAATGGCTTGCCTGGCGGGGAGTTAGCGGCCGTTATGCTTGGCCAGCAGGGCCGAGAGTTTCTCTTCCATGGTGGCGGGCGCCGGCTCGCCACGCTCGGGGGCAGGCTTAGGGGCCGGCCCGGCACTGCCGCCCGGCCCTCTGGACGACGGCTTGCCCTTGGCGCCCTGCTTCGGCTTGCCGTTAGCTGATGCTTGCGCCGCGGCCGATGTCCCGGCCGGCTTGCCGCGCCCCTTGTTGTTCTGGCGCCCTTGGGCCTTGCGGCCTTGAGTGTTGCGCTTCTCGCCCTGCAGGCGGTCGAGCTTGCGGTGGGCGTGATCGGCCGACTGGGGATCCACCTTGCCGGCGGGCTGGCCGTCGAGGTCGATGCGTTCGGCGTCCACGCGCACCGCCTTGAGGTAGCGCGGCAGGTTGACGTAGCAGGCCAGCGCGCGGCGCACCAGCTTCTCGGGCCAGGGTTCGCGGCTGGCCAGCACCTCGTGGATGCCGACCATCAGCGGGCGGGTATGGCCCTTGAAGAAGGCGGCGGGATAGCGCGCATACCAGTCGTCGAGCAGGGCCTGGGGAGAGGGGGCCTCGCCGATGGCCAGGGAATCCTGGCGAGCGTCCTGCGGCTCCTGGGGAAGTTCTGACTCTCCAGAGGCTTGATCATTGGATAAGCGCTCGGTGGTGTCCGATGGCGCCGCCGGTTCGGCCGCGGCGGGCGACACGGCCTCCTCGTGGCGACTCTCTGCGGGCGGGTCTGCGGGAACAGCATCGGGCGCCGCGGGCCGCCGCCCGATCAGCGCGGAGAGCCCCTGGGAGCGACGCCCGGGGCGGAAGCCGCCCTCGGGGGGCTCGCCGCCGGCCAAGCGCTCGTGGAGGTGGCGGTTATGGGCCTCGAGCTCGCGGTTCTGCTCGTCGAGTTCGCGGCACTCTTCAGCCAGCTCGTGGCGCGCTTCGGTGAGCTCCAGGCGGGTGGCCTCGGCCTCGGCCAGGCGGCGCTCCAGTTCGGCGAGGCGCTGGGCCAGCTCGCCCTGCACGGCCTCGGCGTGACGGCGCGCCTCGCGCTCGTGGGCCAGGCGCTCCAGCAGCGATCGGGCACGCCCATCCAGGGCGTCCAGCAGCGAGTGTAGGCGTTGCTCGGCCAAACCGGTCTCCTCCCGCAGGCTCTGTGATACAGGCGTTACCATCAAGTCTGTGCCAGATGCGCGCCCATGACAAATGTCGTCGGCCGCCGACAGCCGCGCGGCGCTACCCTTCGTGACGACGATACTCGACAAAGTCGTAGGCGGGCTGTCCCTCGGCGGGGCTGCCCGGCACGCGCTGGACCTCCTCCCACTCGGCGGAATCGATCTCGGGGAAGCGGGCATCGCCCTCCACCTCGACATCCACCTCGGTGAGGTAGAGGCGGCTGGCATGGGGCAGGGCCTGGGCGTAGATCTCGCCGCCGCCCATCACCATGATCTCCTCCACGCCATCGATGATGGCCTGCTGGTCGGCTAGGACCAGGGCGGATGGCAGGTCATGGCAGACGCGCACGCCGTCGTGGGCAAACTCGCTGTCGCGGGTGACCACGATATTGAGCCGCCCGGGCAGCGGCCGGCCGATGGACTGGAAGGTCTTGCGCCCCATCACCAGAGGCTTGGCCTGGGTCATGCGCTTGAAGAATTTGAGGTCTTCGGGCAGGTACCAGGGAAGCTGGTTGTCGACGCCGATCACGCGGTTCTTCGCCATGGCGGCGATCATGGCGACGGGGATGAGGGTGTCCTGGGACACGGGGTCAGGCTGGCTCATACCGCCACCTCGGCCTTGATATGCGGATGGGGATCATAGCCTTCGATGGCGATATGCTCGATGCCGAAGGCGAACAGGTCGCTGACGCTCGGGTCGAGCACCAACCTGGGCGCCGGGCGCGGCGTGCGTGCCAGCTGCTCCTCGGCCTGCTCCAGGTGGTTCAGGTAGAGGTGGGCGTCGCCCAGGGTGTGGATGAACTCGCCGGGCTCGAGGCCCGCCACCTGGGCGACCATCTGGGTCAGCAGGGCGTAGCTGGCGATATTGAAGGGCACGCCCAGGAAGATATCGGCGCTGCGCTGGTAGAGCTGGCAGGAGAGCCTGCCATTGGCCACATAGAACTGGAACAGGCAGTGGCACGGCGGCAGCTGCATCTCGTCGACCAGGGCGGGATTCCAGGCGGAGACGATCAGCCGCCGCGACCGGGGATTCACGCGCAGCTGCTCGAGCAGCTGCGCGATCTGATCGACGTGGCCGCCGCGAGGGTCGGGCCAGCTGCGCCATTGATAGCCGTAGATGGGGCCAAGGTCGCCGTTGTCGTCGGCCCACTCGTCCCAGATCCGCACGCCATTTTCCTTGAGGTAGGCGATATTGGTGTCGCCGGCCAGGAACCACAGCAGCTCGTGGAAGATCGAGCGGGTATGCAGCTTCTTGGTGGTCAGCAGCGGGAAGCCGCGGGCCAGGTCGAAGCGCATCTGGTGGCCGAAGATCGAGCGCGTGCCTACCCCGGTGCGATCATCGCGCTCGACCCCTTGGTCGAGCACCTGGCGCATCAGGTCGAGGTAGGGCTGTTCCAGGGCGGGCAGGGTTTCGTCGGTCACGGTGTTCTCTGGCTGATGAATGCAGGGACAAAATTCTACCGTATCGCGCGATAAATCGCGCTCCTACGGGGTGCCGATACGGGCATCGACGGGTTGGCGGCGCGACCAGGCGATCAGCCCCAGGCCGGCGGCGATCATCGGCATGGTCAGCAGCATGCCCATGGTGAACCAGTCGAAGGCCAGGTAGCCGATATGGGCATCCGGCAGGCGGTAGAACTCGACCAGGAAACGGAAGGCGCCGTAGAGCGCGAGGAAGAGTCCCGAGGCCAGGCCGCGGCGGCGCGGGGTGGCGGTAACGAACCACAGCACCACGAACAGTACCGCCCCCTCCAGAGCCGCCTCGTAGAGCGAGCTGGGGTGACGCGCCTCGGGCCCGAGACCGGGGAACGGCATGCCCCAGGGCATCTCGGTCACGCGGCCGGGCAGTTCCCGATTGATGAAGTTGCCGATGCGCCCGGCCCCCAGGCCGATGGGCACCATCGGGGCGACGAAGTCGGTGAGGGTCAGGAAGGCCAGGCCCTTCTTCCTGGCAAACCACCAGGCGGCCACCAGCACGCCGAGCAGGCCGCCGTGGAAGCTCATGCCGCCATCCCACACCCGCACGATCCACAGCGGGTCGGCCAGCCACTGGTCCAGGCCGTAGAAGAGCGCATAGCCCAGCCGGCCGCCCAGCACCACGCCCAGGGCGGCGTAGAACAGCAGGTCGCCGATGTCGTCGGGGGAAAGCCCGATGCGCGCGGCGCGGCGACGCCCCAGGAACCAGGCGGCGACGAAGCCCACCACATACATCAGGCCATACCAGTGAACCTGGAAGGGGCCGAGGGAGATCGCTACGGGGTTGATATCAGGATAGGAAAGCATGGAATCCTCAAATCACGAAGGTAAGGCCGACGGAGGCCAGCAGGGCGGCAAAGGCCAGGCGCAGCACCCTGGCCGGCAGGCGATGGGCGAGCCACACGCCGAGTCGCGCGCAGGGAACGCTGGCCAGCACGATGCCCGCGAGGGCCGGCCACATCACGAAGCCCACGGCGCCGGGGGGAAGCAGCGCATTGCCCCAGCCCAGCACCATGAAGGTGGCCGCGCCGAACAGGGCGATGGGAATCCCGCAGGCGGCGGAGGTGCCCACGGCCTGGGTCAAGGGCGCCCCGCAGCGGGTCAGCCAGGGCACGCAGAGGGTGCCGCCTCCGATGCCGAACAGCGCCGAGACGCCGCCGATCACCCCGCCGGCGGCGGCCATCACCGCCCGCCCCGGCGCCACGCTGCCGGGGCGTGGCCCACGCGAAAGCGCCATGCGCACCGCCATCACCAGCACGAAGACACCGAACAGCGTGCCGAGGCTACCCGCGGAGAGGCCGTCGGCGACGAATACCCCGGCCACGGCCCCCAGCAGCAGCCCGGGCAGCAGGGCCAGGAACCACTGGCGATGGATGCTGCCACGGCGGTAGTGGCCCCAGGCCGAGGAGGCACCGGTGACCACGATGGTGGCAAGCGACGTACCCACCGCCAGGTGCATGGTGACCTCCGCGGGCACGCCCTGCAGGCCGAAGGCGAAGACCAGCGCCGGCACGATGATCAGCCCGCCGCCCACGCCGAACAGCCCGGCCATGGTCCCGGCCACGGCCCCCAGTGCCAGGTAGCCGACAATCACCGGCAGCAGGCTCATGGGGTGCCGCGCTCCACCAGGCGCTCGGGGAGCCAGCGGGCGACCCGCTCGACCAGCTCCTGGGGGCGGTAGGGCTTGGCCAGGAAGTCATCCAGCCCGGCCTCGGCGAAGCGCCGGCGGTCGGCATCGCTGGCGTTGGCGGTCAGCGCCACCAGCACGCTGCCGGCGGCGACGTGCCGGGCACGCTCGTGCTCGCGCCAGCGGCGGCTCGCCTCCATGCCGTCCATGCCCTCCATGAAGATATCCATCAGCACCAGGTCGAAGTGTTCCTCCTCCTGCAGGGCCAGGGCCTCGGCCCCCGAGGTCACGGTGGTGACCTCGAGCCCCTCGCGCTCCAGCACCTGCCGCGCCAGCATCAGGTTGACCGGGCCATCGTCGACGATCAGCACCCGGCCCGGGCGAGCGGCCGCACGCGACGATGGCGGCTGGCGCTCACCGGCCAGCCCCTCGAGCAGCTCGGTCAGGTCGGCGAGGCGCTCGCGCAGCTCATCGGCCATGCGGTGACCGGCCGCCGGGGTCGGCGCCTGCTCGCCGGCAAGCTCCTCGATGCGCAGGCGTAGCCGCTGCAGCTCGCGGCTCATCAGGGTCAGGTAGTCCGACTTGAGCCGCGACTCCTCGCGGGCCCTTTCACGCCCGGCCGCCAGACGAGAGAGCCGCTGCTCACGGTGCGCGAGGTCGTCTTCCAGGTCGCGCACCTGCCGACGCAGCCGCTCCTCGGTCACCGAGGGCTCGGCAACCGAGTCCTGCACCATTCGGCGTCGCTCGGGGGCCTCGGCGGGCGGCTCGGCCTGCGGGTCGCGCCGCCAGCAGCTGGGCTGCAGCACCACCAGTATCAGGTTGAGGCTGGCGACCAGCAGCAGCACCATCAGCCAGGCAGCCGACCCGCCGGTGTGGAACAGCAGGATACCGCCACCGGCCAGCAGCAGGAGCAGCTGGACCAGCAGCGCCATCACGATGAGTATTGGAAGGCGCCGGGCGCGCCTCGACTCGTCTCGCATCCGTCATCCTTGGCCGTTAACGAGGTAGCGCTCGAGTGTACGCCGGCTCACGGGCGCTGTCATCGCAGGCGCTTCCCCGCCCGGCAGCGAGCCGCTAAGCTGGCCGCATGTGCCTGATTGCCTTCGACCACCGCCCCGGTAGCGCCTGGCCCCTGCGCCTGGTCGCCAACCGCGACGAGTTCCACGCCCGCCCCGCCGCACCGCTGGCCGCCTGGGACGATGCCCCCGAGATCATCGGCGGGCGCGACCTTGAAGCCGGTGGTACCTGGCTGGCGGTGCATCGCCGCGGGCGCTTCGCGGCGCTGACCAACGTGCGCGACCCCGAGCTGCGTGTGCCCGACGGGGCGCCGAGCCGCGGCGGCCTGGTGTATGACGCGCTCACCCATCCCGACCTTGGCGGCTGGCTGGCCCGGCTCGAGCGTGGCGACGCCCTGCGCCATGCCGGCTTCAACCTGCTGGCCGGCGACGGCGAGCGGCTGTGGCATCTGCACCGCGGACGGGAGGGCTGCGTGCTTCGCGAGGTGCCGCTCGGCACCCACGGCCTCTCCAACGCCTCCCTCGACACCCCCTGGCCGAAGCTGATCGACGCCCGCCAGGGGCTTGGCACCGCCCTGCGCCACGGCCGCTGGCCGGAAGACGCCCTGGCGGTGATGGCCGACCCGCACCCCGCCGATGACCGCGCCCTGCCGGATACCGGCGTGGGCCTCGAGCTGGAGCGAACCCTCTCCTCCCCCTTCATCATCGGCGAACAGTACGGCACCCGGGCCATGACCTGGCTCGGCTGGCACGCCAGCGGGCGCATGGAGATCGGCGAGAGGCGCTTCGGGCCGGGGGGCGTAGAAGAGGGTGAAACAAGGCTCAGCATGTAGGAGCGCAGATTCTGCGCGATACGAATGCCGCCACGCGCTTACAGGATAGCGACAGGACCACCCAGCGGCGCCAACCCTCATCGCCGATAAATCGGGCTCCCACAATGCGGGCTACACCTTGATGGTGGCTCCCATGGCCGAATGGTGGGAGCGATTATTCGGCGATGGCCAAAGCAACGCGCGATAAATCGCGCTCCTACGGCAACGAGGCCGGGTCAATCCCTGGGCGGCAGCAGGTGGGTAAGCTCCCACTCGTCCATGCGCAGGTCGAGGTGGCGGCGCACCTCGCCGGGGGAGTCGAGGCGCAGGGTCTGGGCCACCAGCTGCTGGGCATCCTCCAGCGACACGCGGCGAATGGCGGCGCGCACCCGTGGCAGGCTGGGGGCGTTCATGGAGAGGGCGCCGAAGCCCATGCCCATCAGCAGCAGCGCGCCGGCGGGGTCGCCTGCCAGCTCACCGCACACCGAGACCGGCATCTCGAGGCGCCGCGATTCGCTGGCCAGGGTGGCCATGGCGGAGAGCACCGCCGGATGGCAGGCGTCGTAGAGGTCGGCGACCCGAGGGTTGTTGCGATCCACCGCCAGCAGGTATTGGGTCAGATCGTTGCTGCCCACCGAGAAGAAGTCGGCGCGTGCGGCCAGGGCGTCGAGCTGGTAGAGCGTCGCCGGCACCTCGATCATCACCCCCACCCTGGGACGCGTCACCACCACGCCCTCCTCGCCCAGTTCGACGATGGCGCGCTCGAGCAGCCGCTGGGCGGCATCGACCTCGTCGACATTGGTGATCATGGGCAGCAGCACCTGCAGGTTGTCGAGCCCCTGGGAGGCACGCAGCATGGCGCGCAGCTGCACCATCAGCACCTCGGGGTGGTCGAGGGTCACGCGGATGCCACGCCAGCCGAGGAAGGGGTTGGCCTCCTCGATGGGAAAGTAGGGCAGGTCCTTGTCGCCGCCGATATCCAGGGTGCGCATCACCACCGGCAGCGGCGCGAAGCTCTCGAGCTGGTCGCGGTAGAGGCGGGTCTGCTCCTGCTCGCCGGGGAAGCGCTCGGTGACCATGAAGGGCACCTCGGTACGGTACAGCCCCACCCCGCTGATGCGCGGCTTGAGCGAGGCCACCGCGTCCACCGCCAGGCCGGTGTTGACCATCAGCGGCATGTCGTAACCGTCCGGGGTGCGGCTGGGCAGGTGCTGCTCATGCTCGAGCACCTCGGCCAGCGCCTCCTCCTCGGCCATCATGCTGGCGTAATGGGTCAGCAGCTCCTGGCCGGGGCGGATGAACAGCCGCCCGCGGTGGCCATCGAGAATCAGCTGTGCCCCGGAGAGTCGCGGCAGCGGCAGGTCGACCATGCCCAGCACCGTGGGGATGCCCATGGCCCGGGCCAGGATGGCCACATGGGAGGTGCTGGAGCCGCGCACCGAGACCAGGCCGACCAGCTTCTCGCGGGGCACCTCGCCGAGCAGCGCCACGCTCAGCTCGTCCCCCACCAGGATGGTGCGCTCGGGATAGACGCTGGGAGTCTGGGGGGTCTCTTCCTGGAGGTGGGCCAGCACCCGCCGGCCCAGGTCGCGGACGTCGGCGGAGCGCTCGCGGAGGTAGTCGTCGTCGACCCGCTCAAGATACTGCACATGGCGCTTGACCACATCGGCCAGGGCCCCCGGCGCCCACTGCCCCTCGCGGATGCGCTTCACCACCTCCTGGGAGAGCGCCGCCTCGCTGAGCATCTGCTGGTAGACCTCGAACAGCGCCAGCTCCTGGGCGGAGATGCGGTTGGCCAGGCGGGCGGCGGCGGCGCGAATCTCCTCGCGCACACGGCTGATCGCCTCCTTGAGGCGGGTGATCTCGTAGTCGACATCGGTGGGAATCAGGTCGGGCACGCTGTCGAGGTCGGCGGGCGGAGCGATCACCACCGCCTCGCCGATGGCCATCCCCGGCGAGGCCGCCACGCCCTTGAACTGCACCTGGCCCTCCAGGCTGGGCCGCGTCAGGTTGCCGGTGGCCAGGGCATGGGCCAGCACGCCGCCCAGCTGGGCGGCCATGGTGACCAGGAAGGCCTCGTCCTCCTCGCCGTAGCGGCGCTTCTCGGCCTGCTGCACCACCAGCACACCGAGCATGCGGCGCTGGTGGATGATGGGCACGCCGAGGAAGCTGAAGTAGCGTTCTTCGCCGGTGGACTCGAAGTAGAGGAACTGGGGGTGCGCCCGGGCATCCTCCAGGTTGAGCGGCTCCTCGCGCCTGGCCACCAGGCCCACCAGCCCCTCGCCGATGGGCAGGGTGACCTGTCCCACCGCCTGGGTGCGCAGGCCGATGGTCTCCATCAGCACCAGGCGGTCGATCTCCTCGTCGAACAGGTAGAAGGAGCAGACGTCGGTCTGCATCGCCTTGCGAATGCGGCGCACCATGGTGGAGAGCGCCGCGTCCAGGCTGCGGGCCCCGTTGACTTCCTGGATGATGCGGCGCAAGACCTCGAGCATGTCGAGCGGGTATCCCTGTTGTCGTTGGACGTTCTGTTGTCGTTGCACGGTGTTGTAGTTGGACGCCAGACGATGGTGCCGAGAGATAGCCAGGACCTCGGCCGTGAGACTCCCTCCCCCGGCCGTGGTTCATTACCATCGCTGGCCCCTCAGGCGCTAGCCGTGCCCCAGCGCCAGGCGCTGGGCGCGCGGCGAGAGCTCCTTCAGGGCGCGACGATAGACCTCACGCTTGAAGGGCACCACCTGCGCCAGCGGATGCCAGTAGCTGACCCAACGCCAGCCATCGAACTCCGGCTTCTCGGAAAGATCCATGCAGATCTGGCTCTCCTGGCAGCGGATCCGGAGCAGGAACCACTTCTGTTTCTGGCCGATACACACCGGCCGGGAATGCGTGCGAATCATGCGTCGCGGCAGGCGATAGCGCAGCCACCCCCGGGTGCAGGCAAGGATCTCGACGTCATCGGCGCACAGGCCGATCTCCTCATGGAGCTCTCGAAATAGCGCCTGTTTGGGTGTCTCGTCAGCCTTGATGCCTCCCTGGGGAAACTGCCACGCATTCTGCCCTACCCGACGCGCCCAAAGCAGCTGCCCCTGGTCGTTGGCGATGATGATGCCAACGTTGGGGCGAAAGCCGTCAGCGTCGATCACGGACTTCACCTTGTTGAATCCAGTATTGCCGCCATTCTTCCACAAGGCCGTGAAGCGCATCAATACGCCTTCCGCCGCAGTGATGCAGGGGATCACGCCATCTGCCATAATCGCCGGCTTTCCATCCACCTTGTCAGCTATCTGGGGAGTTTCCGTGAGCCTGGCCATCTTCGACCTGGACAATACCCTGCTGTCGATCGACAGCGACCATGCCTGGGGCGAGTTCCTGCTCGAGCAGGGCGCCGTCGACCCGGTGGCCTACCGCGAGGCCAACGACCGTTTCCTGGCCGACTACGAGGCCGGCACCCTGGATATCCACGCCTTCCTGGAAGTCGCGCTCAGGCCCCTGGCCGAGAACAGCCCCGAGCAGCTCGCCGCCTGGCACCAGCAGTTCATGGCCAGCAAGATCGAGCCGCATATCCTGAACAAGGGCGAGGAGCTGCTGGCCCGCCACCGCTCCCGCGGCGACACCCTGCTGATCATCACCGCCACCAACCGCTTCATCACCGGCCCCATCGCCGAGCGGCTGGGCGTCGATGACCTGATTGCGGTGGAGCCCGAGATCGTCGACGGCCACTACACCGGCAGGGTGAGCGGCACGCCCAGCTACCGCGAGGGCAAGGTGAAGCGCCTGGAGGAGTGGCTGGCCGACAAGGACCAGACCCTGGACGAGGCGTGGTTCTACAGCGACTCCCACAACGACCTGGCGCTGCTGGAGGTCGTCGAGTACCCGGTGGCCGTCGACCCCGACCCCAGCCTGCGCGAGGTGGCCGAGGCCCGCGGCTGGAGGATCATCAGCCTGAGGGACTGATCCGGGCGCAGGTGCCAAGGGACAGTCCCTGACGGTAGGCAGACAACGGCAGAGGGACGGCAATACAAAAACCCCGCTCAGGCATGGCCTGGCGGGGTTTTTCTTACGGCTTAAAGCTTACAGCTTCAAACTGGGGTTCAGCCCAGCAGGTGCTCGACCGCGGCGCGCTCTTCACGCAGCTCCTGCTCGGTGGCGTTCATCCGCTCGCGGCTGAATGCATCGACGTCCAGACCCTGGACGATCTCGTACTTGCCGCCCTGGCAGGTCACCGGGTAGGAGTAGATGATGCCCGGCTCGACGCCGTAGCTGCCGTCGGCGGGAATCGCCATGCTCACGATCTTGCCGTCGGTGCCCAGCGCCCAGTCGCGCATGTGGTCGATGGCGGAAGAGGCCGCGGAGGCCGCGGAGGAGGCGCCACGGGCCTTGATGATGGCGGCACCGCGCTGCTGCACGTCCGGAATGAAGGTGTTCTCGTACCAGTCACGCTCGACCAGCTCGGCGGCGGGCTTGCCATCCACCTTGCAGTGGGCGATGTCGGGGTACTGGGTGGCACTGTGGTTGCCCCAGATGATCATGCTCTCGACATCGTTGACGTGCTTGCCGGTCTTCTGGGCCAGCTGGGTCAGGGCGCGGTTGTGGTCCAGGCGAGTCATGGCGGTGAACTGCTTGGCATCCAGGTCCGGCGCGTTGCAGGAGGCGATCAGGGCGTTGGTGTTGGCCGGGTTGCCCACCACCAGCACCTTGACGTCACGGCTGGCGTTGTCGTTCAGCGCCTTGCCCTGCACGGAGAAGATCGCCGCGTTGGCTTCCAGCAGGTCCTTGCGCTCCATGCCCGGGCCGCGCGGACGGGCACCCACCAGCAGGGCGAAGTCGGCGTCCTTGAAGGCGACGTTGGCATCGTCGGTGGCGACGATCTCCTGCACCAGCGGGAAGGCGCAATCGTTGAGCTCCATGACCACGCCATTCAGGGCGTCCATGGCCGGGGTGATCTCGAGCAGCTGCAGGATGACCGGCTGGTCCTTGCCCAGCATGTCGCCGGAGGCGATGCGGAAGGCCAGGGAATAGCTGATCTGGCCGGCGGCGCCAGTAATGGCAATGCGAACGGGTGCTTTCATGGGGGCTCCTTGGGTTGTCAACGCGCGGGTTGTCACCGTGGGGCGATCCAGCCGGACCGCCGTGCAAACCGCTGGAATGTTATGCCTGCAGTGCACAAAACTCAATGCGACCTAGGAGTGAAGGAAGCGCCCGGGTGCGACAAACGGCTGTATGAGGATACCTCCCGAGAATAGTATGCTGGCGCCCTTCATGCCGCTGATGGATCACACCGCATGCCCCGCCGTCGCCTTCCCCCCTTCCCCGCCCTGCTGGCCATCGGGCTGGTCATCGCCCTGCTCGCCTGGCTGCTGCTCGGCGACATCCAGGGATTTCGCGATGCCCCGCCGGAGGGCCAGCAGGCCCCCGAGGCCGACGCGCCGCGGGTCGAGGTGGCGATTCGCGATGCCGAGCCCCATGCCCCTACCCTGGTACTCCAGGGCGAGCTCGAGGCATACCGCGAACTGGAGCTGCGCGCCCGCCAGTCCGGTCACGTGGCGACACTGCCGGTGGCCGAGGGCAGCCGGGTCGAGGCGGGCGAGCTCATGCTGGCGCTGGCCCGTGAGGAGCTGCCCGCGCGCCTGGCCCAGGCCGAGGACGACCTGGCACTGGCTCGGGCGGAGCTCGCCGGCGCCGAGTCCCTGCTCGGTCGCAAGCTGATCTCACGCCCCGACTACCTGCGCCGGCAGGCCCAGACGAGTCGCGCCGCGGCGGAGCTTGCCGCGCTGCAGCGCCAGCTCGACGATACCCGTCTCGAGGCGCCCTTCTCCGGCACCCTGGACCGACTCGATGTGGAGCTCGGCGAACTGGTGCAGGTAGGCGAGGCCTGGGGACGGCTGCTGGACGACTCGCGGCTCACCGCGGTGGCCTGGGCGCCCCAGCGAGACGCCCTCACCCTCGCGGCCGGCCAGCCCGCCGAGCTGCGGCTGCTGGATGGCTCGCGGCTGAGCGGCGAAGTCAGCATGGTGGCCCGTCGTGCCGAGGAGGCGACACGCAGCTTCCGGGTCGAGGTCAGCGCCGACAACCCCGAGGGGCGCCGCCTGGCCGGTGCCAGCGCCACCCTGGCCATCACCCTGCCCGAGCGCCGGGTGCACCGCCTCTCGCCTGCCCTGCTGGCACTCGACCCCGCTGGCGAGCTGGTGGTCAAGCACCTCGACGCCGATGACCGGGTGGTGCAGACCCCGGTCACGCTGGTGGATGCCGACCTCGAGACCGCTCGGGTGAGCGGCCTGCCCGATCCGGTGCGCCTGATCACCCTGGGGGCCGGCATGGTGGCGGTCGGCGAGCGGGTCACGCCGGTGACCGCCGACAGCGTCGCGTCCACGACACCCGCTGCCGCCGGGGGGACTCGCTGAGATGCGCCAGCTGATCGCGGCCGCTCAAGCGCGCGCCCGCACCACCCTGCTGCTGCTGACCGCCCTGCTGCTGGCGGGCCTGGGCGCCTGGCAGGCGATCCCCAAGGAGGCCAACCCCGACGTCGCCATTCCCATGATCTACGTGGCCATGAGCCTGGAGGGGGTCAGCCCCGAGGACGGCGAGCGACTGCTGGTGCGCCCCATGGAGCAGGAGCTGCGCAGCATCGAGGGGCTGCGCAAGATGACCTCCCAGTCCAGTGAGGGCCACGCCTCCATCACCCTGGAGTTCGATGCCGGCTTCGACGCCGACCAGGCGCTCTCCGACGTGCGCGAGAAGGTCGATATCGCCAGGGCGGAGCTGCCCTCCGAGGCCGAAGAGCCGCGCGTCGTGGAGGTCAACGTCAGCGAATTCCCGGTGCTCTCCATCGGCCTCTCCGGCAGCGTGGAGGAGAGCCAGCGGGTGGCCATCGCGCGGCGCATCAAGGAGGAGGTCGAGGGCATCGCCGAGGTGCTCGAGGTGGACATCGGCGGCGACCGAGAGGAACTGCTGGAGATCGTGGTCGACCCACTGGTGCTTTCGAGCTATGGCATCGACTTCGCCACCCTGTTCAACCTGGTCAGCCGCAACAACCGCCTGGTGGCGGCCGGCAGCCTGGATACCGGCGCCGGCCGGCTGGGCATGAAGGTGCCCGGGGTCATCGAGACGCTGGAGGACGTGATGGCCATGCCGGTGAAGGTGGACGGCGACCGGGTGGTGACCTTCGGCGACGTGGCGATCATCCGCCCCACCTTCAAGGACCCCGAGGGGTATGCGCGAATCGACGGCCAGCCGGCGCTGGTGCTGGAGATCTCCAAGCGTGCCGGGGCCAACATCATCGCCACCGTGGAGCAGGTCCAGGCGCTGTTCGAGCAGGCCGGGGGGCTGCTTCCTGAGGGGCTTACGATCACCACCATCACCGATCAGTCCGAGTTCGTCGAGGACATGCTCTCGGAGCTGCTCAACAACGTGGTCACCGCGGTGGTGCTGGTGCTGATCGTGATCCTGGCCGCCATGGGGGTGCGCAGCGCCCTGATGGTGGGGCTGACCATCCCCGGCGCCTTCCTCAGCGGCATCCTGATGATCTGGGCGGTGGGCTACACCCTCAACATCGTGGTGCTGTTCGCGCTGATCCTGGTGGCCGGCATGCTGGTGGACGGCGCCATCGTGGTCAGCGAGCTGGCCGACCGCCACCTGCGCCAGGGCATGGCGCCGCGCCAGGCGTGGCTGGAGGCGGCGACCCGCATGAGCTGGCCGGTGATCGCCTCCACCGCCACCACCCTGGCGGTCTTCGTGCCGCTGCTGTTCTGGCCGGGCCTGGTGGGGGAGTTCATGAAGTACCTGCCGGCCACGGTGATCCTCTGCCTGCTCGCCTCCCTGGCCATGGCGCTGGTCTTCCTGCCCACCCTGGGCAGCGTATTCGGCGCCCGCGCGGCCTCGCCGAGCTCGGCGCCGGTGGGCGCCTCGGCCGGCGGCCGACTCTATCGCGGGGCGCTGGCGCGTCTGCTCGCCCATCCGGCGCTGACCCTGCTGTTCGCGGTGCTGCTGATGGCGCTGATCTACACCGCCTATGCGCGCTTCAACCACGGCGTGGAGTTCTTCCCCAGCGTCGAGCCCGACAGCGCCCAGGTCATGGTGCGCACCCGCGGCGACTTCTCCATCGAGGAGAAGGACGCCATGGTGCGCCGGGTGGAGGCGAGACTGGCCGGAATGAGCGAGGTCGAGGCACTCTATGCGCGCTCCTTCGCCAATCCCAACGAGCAGCTCGGCGCCGACGTCATCGGCGTGCTGCAGTTCCAGATGATCGACTGGCATCGGCGTCGGCCGCTGGCCGCCATCTTCGACGAGATGCGCCGCCGGACCGCCGACCTGCCCGGCCTCACGCTGGAGTTCCGCAAGCAGCAGATGGGCCCCGGCGAGGGCAAGCCGATCGTGCTGGAGATCGGTGGCCGGACGCCAGTGATCGCCGACCAGGCGGTGGACCGGCTGCGCGAACTGATGGAGGAGCTGGGGGGCTTCCGCGATATCGAGGACAACCGCAGCCTGCCCGGCGTGGAGTGGCGGATCATCGTCGACCGCGAGGCGGCGGCCCGCTTCGGTACCGACGTGAGCAGCGTGGGCAGCGCGGTGCAGCTGCTGACCACCGGCGTCCAGGTGGCCAGCTATCGACCCGAGGGGGTCGACGACGAGGTGGATATCCGGGTGCGCCTGCCCGAGGGCGACCGTACCCTGGACCAGCTGGGCCGACTGAGCCTCAACACCTCCCGGGGGCAGGTACCGCTATCGCACTTCGTGTCGGTGGAGCCGGCGCCCAAGGTGGGCACCCTGCACCGCATCGATGGCCGCCGCGCCATCACCCTGGAGGCCGACGTGACCGGCGAGGCCAGCGCCGACGAGCGGCTGCGCGCCCTGCTCGAGGCCGCCGGCGCCCCCCCCGAGGGCGTACAGCTGAGCGTGGCCGGCGAGCAGGAAGACCAGCAGGAGGCGAGCCGCTTCCTGGCCGGTGCCTTCATGGTGGCCATCGGCCTGATGGCGCTGATCCTGGTGACCCAGTTCAACAGCTTCTACCAGGCGGGACTGGTGCTCTCGGCGATCGTCTTCTCCACCGCGGGGGTACTGCTGGGGCTGCTGGCCAACGCCCAGCCCTTCGGCATCGTGATGGTGGGGATGGGCATCATCGCCCTGGCGGGGATCGTGGTGAACAACAATATCGTGCTGATCGATACCTACAACGAACTGCGCGGGGAGGGACTCCCCCCCTTCGAGGCGGCCCTGGAGGCGGGCAGCCTGCGCCTGCGACCGGTGCTGCTCACCGCGGTGACCACGGTGCTGGGCCTCACGCCCATGGTGCTGGGGATCAACGTCGACCTGCTCGCCCCCAGCCTGGGGATCGGCGCTCCCTCCACCCAGTGGTGGACCCAGCTCTCCAGCGCCATCGCCGGTGGCCTGACCTTCGCCACCGGCCTGACGCTGCTGCTGACGCCGTGCATGCTGGTGCTGGAGCCGCGCAGGAAAAAGCCTGAATCCAAGCAGTAGGAGGGGGACTGCGTCTCGCGACTGGAGGCCGATACAGCGGCGTTGGGCCCTGTAATCGCGCGATCAATCGCGCTCCTACGAGGTACGGCTGGCGGCTTCCGCCCGGGCCGCATCCGGCGCGTGGCGGGCGTGGATGCGCCCGATCAGCTCGTCCTCGAGCGAGAAGCGCTCGGTGAGGCCGTGGGCCAGGCGCTCAAGCCAGGCGGGCAGGCGGCCGAGATGCTGGCGCACGCGGCCGGGGCTGGCGTACTCGGCATCGAAGTCGAGCACCAGTTCGGTGGACATCTCCAGGCGCTCCAGCAGACGGTCGGCCAGGGTCAGCGCCGAGTCGTCCTCGAAGGCGCGGGCCTCCTCGCGCAGCTGGGGGTAGACCTCGAAGTGGCCGGCGCTGATGTAATCCATCAGCAGTTCGCTGAAGCCGTCGATGCGCTCCTTGGTCACCGCTTCCAGCTCGGCATCGCAGGCCTCCTTGAGCTCGACGAAGTTGACCAGCAACTCGCGGCGCTCATCCAGCCAACGATCGATCAGCTTGTGTACGCCGCCCCAGCGCTCCAGGGCGCTCTTGCAGTCTTCCAGCATGGGGGACTCCCTTCGTGTGGTGGAGCAAGCTCAGTGGTGCCGAGGGCATCCAGGGCCCGGCCGGCTCAGCACCAGAGTCGCGCTACCGGGGTGGGCTGTCAATCCTGCGATCGCGAACGAGGCCTGCGGCGGCGAACGTGGATAGCCCGCGTCGTCAAGAGGACCATTGCGGCCTTTTCGATTGCCTGGCGCCGGCATTTCCTTGGTAGTCTATGCCCTCACGAACAACACCAAACCACTGCTCAATAACACCAGACCACTGCCCAACAACGCCAAAACACCCCAGAGGTTCTCCATGAAACAGCTTGCTCGCCTGGGTCTCGGCCTGCTGCTCGCCACCGGCCTTGCCACCGCCCACGCCGAAGAGGTCAAGATCGGCATGATCACCACCCTGTCCGGGGGCGGCTCCCACCTGGGCGTCGACGTGCGCGACGCCTTCCTGCTGGCCATCGAGCAGTCGGGTCGCGACGATGTCGAGGTGCTGGTTCAGGACGACGCCCGCAAGCCCGACCTGGCGCGCAACCTGGCCAACGAGTTCATGCAGCGCGACAACGTGGACATCATGACCGGCATCATCTGGTCAAACCTGGCCATGGCCGTGGTGCCCTCGGTGGTGCGCCAAGGCACCTTCTACCTCTCCCCCAACGCCGGGCCCTCGGACCTCGCCGGTCGCATGTGTCACGAGAACTACTTCAACGTCGCCTACCAGAACGACAACCTGCACGGTGCCATGGGTGCCTGGATGCGCGAGCAGGGCTACCAGAACCCCATCATCATGGCCCCCAACTACCCGGCGGGCACCGACGCCCTGGCCGGCTTCAAGCACCTCTTCGAGGGCGAGGTGGCAGACGAGCTCTACACCCAGATGGGCCAGACCGACTACGCCGCCGAGATCGCCCAGATCCGCGCCAGCGATGCCGACAGCCTGTTCTTCTTCCTGCCCGGCGGCATGGGCATCTCCTTCATGAAGCAGTGGCAGAACGCGGGCGTGGAGATGCCGGTGTTCGGCGCCGCCTTCTCCTTCGACGAGATACTGATCAAGGCGGTGGGCGAGGCCGCCATCGGCGCCCGCAACACCTCGCTGTGGGCCTACGACCTCGACAACGCCACCAACCACGCCTTCGTCGAGAGCTTCCGAGAGGCCTATGGCCGCATGCCGACCCTGTATGCCGCCCAGGGCTTCGACACCGCCAACCTGATCCTGTCCGCCCTGGAGAAGGCCCACCCCGATGACCAGGACGCCTTCCGCGAGGCGCTGCGCGAGGCGGACTTCGATTCGGTGCGCGGCGAGTTCCACTTCGGCCCCAACCAGCACCCCATCCAGGACATCTATATCCGCGAGGTGGTCGCAGGCGAGGACGGCGAACCCACCAACCGCCTGCTGGGCATCGCGGTGGAGGATATCCAGGACGTCTACCACGTCGACTGCAAGATGTGACGGATGCCTGACGTGTCAGCCACCCTGCTTCTCGAACAACTGATCAACGGCCTGCAGCTGGGTACCATGCTGTTCCTGATGGCCAGCGGCTTGACCCTGGTGTTCGGGGTCATGGGGCTGATCAACCTGGCTCACGGCTCCTTCTACATGGTGGGGGCCTACCTCACCGCCGCGGTGACCGCCGCCAGCGGCTCCTTCCTGCTCGGCCTCACGGCCGGCCTGCTGGGTGCCGCCGTGGTGGGTGCCGTGGTCGAACTGGTGGTGATCCGTCGCCTCTACCATCGCTCGCACCTGGACCAGGTGCTGGCCACCTTCGCGCTGATCCTGATCTTCTCCGAGGGCACCCGCTGGCTGTTTGGCGCCTCGCCGCTGTGGCTGAACATCCCGGCGTGGCTATCGGGCTACGTCACCCTGCCGGGCGACGCCCGCTACCCGCTCTACCGGCTGGTGATCATCGGCGTGGGCATCAGCGTGGCCGTGGGCCTCTACCTGCTGATCTCGCGGACCCGGCTGGGCATGCGCGTGCGCGCCGGGGAGAGCGACCGCGAGATGATCGGGGCCCTCGGCATCGATATCTCGCGTCTCTACACCGCGGTGTTCGCGCTGGGGGCGGGGCTGGCCGGCCTGGCCGGGGCCATGGTCGGCGCGCTGCAGTCGGTGCAGGTAGGCATGGGCGAGCCGGTGCTGATCCTGGCCTTCGTGGTGATCGTCATCGGCGGCATCGGCTCCATCAAGGGGGCGCTGTTCGGCGCCCTGCTGGTGGGCGTGGTGGACACCCTGGGCCGGGTCTTCCTGCCGCTCGCCTTCCGCGCCGTGCTGCCCCCCGCGGAGGCCACCGATGTCGGCGCCGCCCTGGCCTCGATGCTGATCTACATCCTCATGGCCGTGATACTCGCCTTCAAGCCCAAGGGACTGTTCGCCGTCAATGACTGACCAGACGCCTTCCGATACCGCGCCCGAAGCCCTGCCTACCCGCCCACCGCGCCGCCTCGGCCGCCGGGGCACGGTGCAGCTCGTCATGCTCGCCCTGCTGCTGGCGCTGCCGGTGGCCGCCGACTTGCTGGGGCACCCCTACTACGTGACGCTGGCCTCGCGGCTGACGCTGATCGCCATGGCCGCGGTAGGCCTCAACCTGGCGCTGGGCTACGGCGGCATGGTCAGCTTCGGCCACGCCGCCTACTTCGGCCTGGGCGGCTATGTGGCCGGCATCGGCGCCTACCATGCCTTCGACGCCACCGCCTTCATGGGCATGCTGCCCGGCAGCGACAACCTGCTGGTGCTGTGGCCGCTGGCGATGCTGGCCTGCGGCCTGCTGGCGCTGCTGATCGGCGCCGTCTCGCTGCGCACCAGCGGGGTCTACTTCATCATGATCACCCTGGCCTTCGCCCAGATGGTCTACTACTTCGCCAACTCCTGGCCCACCTATGGCGGCCAGGACGGCCTGCCGATCTATCTTCGCAACACCCTGCCGGGACTCGACACCCAGGACCCGCTGACCTTCTTCCTGATCTGCTTCGCCGGCCTGGTGCTTTCCATGGCGCTCACCTCGCGGCTGATGGGCTCGCGCTTCGGCGCGGCCCTGAGCATGGCGCGACTCAACGATACCCGCCTGGCCACAGCCGGGATCAACCCCTACCCGGTGCGCCTGGTGAGCTTCGTGATCTCGGCGATGATCACCGGCCTGGCCGGGGCGCTGTATGCCGACCTCAACGGCTTCGTCAGCCCCAGCATGCTCAGCTGGCACATGTCCGGCGAGCTGATGGTGATCGTGATCCTGGGCGGGGTGGGCCGCCTCTACGGGCCCCTGGCCGGCGCCGTGCTGTATATCAGCATGGAGACCCTGCTCGGCGGGCTGACCGAGTACTGGCAGCTGTTCCTGGGCCTTGTGCTGCTCGGCGTGGTGCTGTTCGCCCGCCACGGCGTGATGGGCTGGCTGGCGGGGAGGGAGTCCCATGGCTGAGGCGATGCTCGCCCTGGAGGGGCTCCACAAGCGCTTCGGCGCCCTGGCGGCAACCGACGATGTCTCGCTGACCCTGAGGCCCGGCGAGATCCACGCCCTGATCGGCCCCAATGGTGCCGGCAAGTCGACGCTGATCGCCCAGATCGCCGGCAGCCTGCGTCCCGACGCCGGGCGCATCCTGCTCGGCGGCGAGGAGATCACCGGCCTGAGCGTCGCCGCCCGCGCCCGACGGGGACTGGGCCGCAGCTTCCAGGTCTCGTCGCTGGCCGAGCCGCTGCCGGTGATCCGCAACGTGATGATCGGCGTCCAGGCCATGGCCGGCCACAGCTTCCGCTTCTGGAAACCGGCGGAGCGCGACCCGCGGCTGATCGAGCCCGCCATGGCGGCACTCGCGCGCATGGGGCTCGCCAGCCGCGCCTGGACGCCGGTGGCGGAGCTCTCTCACGGCGAGCGCCGCGCGCTGGAGGTGGCCTGTGCCCTGGCGATGAAGCCTCGCGCCCTGCTCCTCGACGAGCCCATGGCCGGCCTGGGCCCCGAGGGCTCGGCACGCCTCACCGAGCTGCTCGAGTCGCTGAAGCGCGAGGTGCCGATCCTCTTGATCGAGCACGACATGCAGGCGGTCTTCCGGCTGGCCGAGCGCATCTCGGTGCTGGTCGCCGGCCGGATCATCGCCCATGGCGATGGCGACACCATCCGCCGCGACCCGCGGGTCCGCGACGCCTACCTGGGGGAGTGACCGTCATGCTCAAGGTGGAAGCCATCGAGACCCGCTACGGCCCCGCCCAGGCCCTGTTTGGCGTGGACCTGGAGGTCCAGGCGGGCCAGATGGTGGCGCTGATGGGGCGCAACGGCATGGGCAAGACCACCACCATCCGTTCGATCTTCGGGCTAACGCCGCCCCACGCCGGACGCGTCACCTTCGCGGGCCGCGAGCTGCGCCGCCTGCCGCCCCACCGCATCGCCCGCCTGGGGCTGGGCCTGGTGCCGGAAGGGCGACGCTGCTTCCCCAACCTGACGGTGCGCGAGAACCTGCTGGTGGCCGCCCGCGCCGGCGAGTGGACCCTGCAGCGAGTCGAGGCGCTCTTCCCGCGCCTGGGCGAGCGCGAGCGCCAGGCCGCGGCGACCCTCTCCGGCGGCGAGCAGCAGATGCTGGCCATCGGTCGAGCGCTGATGACCAATCCGCGCCTGCTGGTGCTCGACGAGGCCACCGAGGGGCTGGCACCGGTGATCCGCCAGGAGATCTGGCAGGCGATTCGCCGCCTCAAGGGCCAGGGCCAGGCGATCCTGATCGTCGACAAGACGCTCTCGGAACTGCTGCCGCTGGCCGACCGCTGTGTGCTGCTGGAGAAGGGCCGCAGCGCCTGGGCGGGTCCCGCCGAGGCGCTCACCGAGTCGCTGCGCGACCGCTATCTGGGGGTGTGAAACCCCATGACGGTCCTGGCCAGGCGTCCACTATCGAGATAGTGCTCGAGGATCGAGAAGTGGTCGTCGCCGGGCAGCACGGCCTGCTCGACCTCGATCCCCTGCTCGCTCAGGTGGGTGGCGTAGTCCATCATCTGTCGGGCGAACTCGCCGGACTCCTCGCCGCCGGCCACCAGGCTCACTTTCGCCGCTACTCGGCAGGGCAGGAAGGCCGGGCTGAACTCGGCGACGTCGCGACCGCCGAGCCGCAGCTTGGGCTGCAGCCACGACCAGGGAAAGGGGCCGAGATCAAAGAGCCCGCTGACGCAGAGCGCCCCGCGGATCGGGTCGGCCGGCAGGCCATAGTCGCCTTCCCAGTCGGTGGCCAGCAGCATGGCGCCGAGATGCCCGCCGGCGGAGTGGCCGGAGACGCTGATGCTGGCCGGGTCGCGGCCCAACCCGGCGGCGTGGCGATAGGCCCAGGCCAGGGCGGCGCGGGCCTGGCGCACGATCTCGGCGAAGCGCACCGTCGGGCAGAGCGCATAGTTGACCACCCCCACCGAGATCCCGGCGGCCACCAGCTCGTCGACGATGAAGCCGAACTCGCGATGGCCCAGCGAGCGCCAGTAGCCACCGTGGAAGAAGAGGTGCAGCGGCGCGGCCTCGCCCTCCTTGCGACCCTTGGCGTGATAGAGGTCGAGACGCTCGGCGAGCGTCGGTCCGTAGGGAATATCCAGGCTTACGCGGTGGCGGGCGCGGGCGGCGTCGCTGCGTGAGCGCCAGTCGGCCAGCAGCGCCGCCGGGTCGCGGCCGATCATGGGATCGTAGGCGCGGTCGATGGCCTCCTGGGTGGCAAAGTCGCGGTAGAGCATGGCTATCTTCCCCGGCAGATCAGCGCTCGCGGAAGGCCGAGAGCAGCAGGCCCAGCGGCGCCAGGGCCAGCACGATGAAGCCGACCAGGGTCCAGCCCGGCAGCGTGATGCCCAGGAACAGGAAGTCGATCTCGGCGCACTCCCCGGAGCCGGAGAGCACCATGTCGATCACCTGCTGCAGCGGCAGGATGTCCAGCATGTAGTCCAGGCCGGGGCCGCAGCTGGGGACCTCGTCGGCGGGCAGCGACTGCAGCCACAGGTGGCGCCCCGCCACGCCGATGCCGCCGCCCACCGCGACCAGGCCCAGCACGCCGTAGAGTGCCGCGCCGAGGCGGCCGGCGGGGTTATGGAAGGCCGCCACGGCGAACACCAGCGCCGCGGCGATCACCGCCACCCGCTGGAAGATGCACAGCGGGCAGGGCTCGAGGCCGACGAGATGCTCGAGCCCCAGGGCCACCGCCATCATCAGTACACAGAAGGCCAGGCCGGCGAGGCTCCACTGGCTCACCGAGAGACGGGCCAGGGCGCTCACTGGCTGACCCCATCGGTGACACGGGATTCCCGGGCACGGGCGAAGTAGTCGCTCAGGAACTCGGCGAAGGAGACGCGATCGGCGGCCTCGATCTCCGCCTGCTGTCGATGGGAGGTCTCCACCAGCTCGTCGAACATCCCTTCGCGACCGGGGTCCATCGGCTCCTGGCGTAGCCGTTCGGCCTGCTCCCGGGCGATGCCCAGCATGGCATCAGACAACTCCTCACCACGCTCCTGCAGGCGCGCCAGCAGCTGTCCGGAGGGAGTCAGTGCGGGATCTTCCAGCCGCGGCAGCATGGCGGCCACGGCATCGGCATGGGGCGTGCCCTCCTCCAGGCGGTCGAGAAGCTCGGCCACCCGACGCATATCGCCGAGGATCTCGCCGCCCCAGTCGGCGACGCTGCGCGGCGTGCCGGCGTGGCACAGCCGCAGCTCGGGATCGCGGCCGCGCTCCACCACCAGGCGACGGTTGTCATCGAGGGTGTCGCACTCGGCATCGGGGATCCACGGGCTCTCGGCCAGCAGGCACCACATCACGAAGGTATCGATGAAGTGGATCTGGGGCTCGTCCACGCCCAGGGTCAGCAGCGGGTTGAGGTCGAGGCAGCGCACCTCGATGTACTCCACACCGCGGGCCTCCAGGGCCTGGCTGGGGGTCTCGTCGTGGCGAGCCACCCGCTTGGGTCGGATATCGCTGTAGTACTCGTTCTCGATCTGCAGGATATTGGCGTTGAGCTGGCGCCACTCGCCGTCCTCGTTGACGCCCAGTGCCTCGTAGGCCGGCCACGGCGTGGAGATGGCATGACGCAGGGTGTTGACGTAGTTGGAGAGCGAGTTGAAGCAGATCTTGAGCTGCTCCTGCACCTTGTTCTGGTAGCCCAGGTCCGACATGCGCAGGCTGGTGGCGTAACGCGAGATCAGCGTCTCCTCGCCGTGGGCCTCGAGCTTGTCGGGGATCCTGCCATCGGGCAGGAAGCTGCGGTCGATGGCCGGCGAGGCGCCAAACAGGTAGAGCAAGAGCCAGCTGTGGCGGCGGAAGTTGCGGATCAGGCCGAAGTAGCGCGCCGAGCGGTAGTCGTTCAGTGCCATGGCCTGGTCGCCATCGAGATCACGCAGCAGCGTCCACAGGTCGTCGGGGAGCGAGACGTTGTAGTGCACCCCGGCGATGGCCTGCATGATGCGCCCGTAACGCATGTCCAGGCCCTTCCGGTAGACCCGCTTCATGGTGCCCACGTTGGAGCTGCCGTAGTCGGCGATGGGGATGCTGTCGTTGCCGTTGAGGCGCGCCGGCATGCTGCCCGGCCAGATCAGCTCATCGCCCAGGTAGCGATAGCTGAAGCGGTGCAGGTCGCCGAGGAAGTCCAGGGCGTCGGCGGGCCGACAGGTGACCGGCGTGATGTACTCCAGCAGCGCCTCGGAGTAGTCGGTGGTGATATGCGGATGGGTCAGCTTGGAGCCCAGCGCATGCTGATGCAGCGTCTGTGCGACGCGTCCCTCGTGGTCGACGCGCAGCCCCTCCTTCTCGAGGCCGCGACGCAGTCGGCTGAACTCTCCCCGGCGGGCAGGGCCCTCCAGGCGCTCGATGAGGGTAGCGAATGAGTCGGACAAGATAACACCCCTGCTGGTGGTAACGGCCGCCGAGGCGGCGCGCCTCGCTGATCGTGAGACGGGCGCCCTGGCGGCGCCCGTGAAAGGACGGATTGTATCAGCCTTTCTGCTTGGCCTTGAGCAGGGCCGCCCCCAGGGCGCCCACCTGTCCGCCCTGGCCGGTGTCGTTGCCGCGCCCGGCGCCCTTGCGTGGCGGCTTGCCGCCGCGGGGCTGGCGCTCGCTGCCATTTCCTTCACGTCGGCGCCGGGGCTTGTCGCCCTCCTCGCCCGGCTGGTCGTCGAGGCGCATGGAGAGGCCGATGCGCGCACGCTCGAGGTCGACGCTCATCACCTTGACCTTGACGATATCGCCGGCCTTGACCACCGAGCGCGGGTCCTCGACGAAGCGGTCGGAGAGCGCCGAGATATGCACCAGGCCATCCTGGTGGACGCCGATATCCACGAAGGCGCCGAAGTGAGTGACGTTGGTGACGCTGCCCTCGAGCACCATGCCGGGCTCCAGGTCCTTGAGGGTCTCCACCCCTTCGCGGAACTCGGCGGCCTTGAACTCGGGGCGCGGATCGCGGCCCGGCTTGTCGAGCTCGACCAGGATATCGGTGATCGTGGGCACCCCGAAGCGCTCGTCGGCGAACTCGGCGGGCTTGACCGCCTTGAGGGTGGCGCTGTCGCCGATCAGGCTGGAAAGCTCTCGGCCACTCCTCTCCGCGATGCGCTCCACCAGGGGGTAGGCCTCGGGGTGCACGGCGCTGGCGTCCAGCGGGTTGTCGCCGTTCATGATGCGCAGGAAGCCGGCGCACTGCTCGAAGGTCTTGGGCCCCAGGCGGCTGACATCGAGCAGTTGCCGGCGGCTGGCGAAGGGGCCCTCGGCGTTGCGCCGGGCGACGATGGCCTCGGCGAGTGCCGGCGAGAGGCCCGCCACCCGGGAGAGCAGCGCGCTCGACGCGGTATTGAGGTCGACGCCGATGGCGTTCACGCAGTCCTCGATCACCGCCTCCAGGCTGCGCGACAGCTGCACCTGGGAGACGTCGTGCTGGTACTGGCCGACGCCGATGGACTTGGGCTCGATCTTGACCAGCTCGGCCAGCGGGTCCTGCAGGCGACGGGCGATGGAGACCGCGCCGCGGATGGTGACATCGAGGTCGGGCAGCTCCCGGGAGGCATACTCGGAGGCCGAGTAGACCGAGGCACCGGCCTCGCTGACCATCACCTTGGCGAGCGGGCGCTTGCCGGCCCCGGGACCTGACGCGAGGGCCTTGATCAGGTCGCCGGCCAGGCGGTCGGTCTCGCGGCTGGCGGTGCCGTTGCCCACGGCGATCAATGCCACGTCGTGCTGCTTCACCAGCCTGGCCAGCTCGGCCAGCGAGGCGTCCCAGGCGTTGCGCGGCGCGTGGGGATAGATGGTGGTGTGGGCCAGGAACTGGCCGGTGGCGTCGACCACGGCGACCTTGCAGCCGGTACGCAGGCCGGGGTCGATGGCGAGCGTGGCCTTCTGCCCCGCCGGGGCGGCCAGCAGCAGGTCCTTGAGGTTGGCGGCGAACACCTCGATGGCCTCGATCTCGGCGCGCTCGCGCAAGTGGCCCAGCAGCTCGGTCTCGAGATGGGTATAGAGCTTGACCCGCCAGGTCCAGCGCACCACGTCACGCAGCCACTTGTCCGCGGCGCGGCCCGCATCGCCGCTCCCGTTGAAAATATCGAAATGCTTGGCGATGGCCACCTGGGCCGGATGAATCGGCGCCTCCTCCTCACCGGGCAGCCGGATGGCCAGGGTCAGCACACCCTCGTTACGGCCGCGGAACATGGCGAGCGCGCGATGCGACGGCGCCTTGGCGAGCTTCTCGTCGTGCTCGAAGTAGTCGGAGAACTTGGCGCCCTCGGCCTCCTTGCCCGGAATCACCCGGGCGGAGAGCTCACCCTCGCTCCACAGCCGCTCGCGCAGTCGACCCACCAGCTCGGCATCCTCGGCAAAGCGCTCCATCAGGATCTGGCGGGCGCCGTCCAGGGCCGCCTTGGCGTCCTCGACGGCGGGGATGTCGTCCTCCGCGGGACGCAGATACTTCGCCGCCTCGGCCTCCGGGTCCAGGGCGGGGTCGGCCAGCAGGGCCTCGGCCAGGGGCGCCAGGCCCGCCTCCCGGGCGATCTGGGCCTTGGTGCGGCGCTTCTTCTTGTAGGGCAGGTAGAGGTCTTCCAGGCGCTGCTTGGTGTCGGCGGCCTGGATCAGGCCGGCCAGCTCGTCGCTGAGCTTGCCCTGCTCGTCGATGGCGGCGAGCACCGTGGCGCGGCGCTCCTCCAACTCGCGAAGGTAGCCCAGGCGTTCGTGGAGCTGACGCAGCTGGGTGTCGTCGAGCCCGCCGGTCACCTCCTTGCGATAGCGGGCGATGAAGGGCACCGTCGCCCCGCCGTCGAGCAGCTCCAGCGTGGCCGAGACCTGCTGTGGACGAACGGAAAGCTCCTCGGCGAGGCGCGTGATGATGCGTCTGGTGGCGTCCATGTAACCCCTTCACTGATGCTCGAAAAACGATCGCGACAAGGTATCACAAACGCCGGGGCGAGCCACGCACGGCGGGCGCCGCTGGGGGCAGACGGCGACAGGCAACTTTAGTCCAAGCGCTTGCTCGGGTCTTGGACAGGCGAGCCCGAATCTGTCTAGAGTTCCTAGCCTCACCACCTTCTATGCCAACCATCAACAACAAGAAGGGACAGCACATGCCCACACCGACGAGCTCACCGGCGCTGGAGCGCTTCCTCGCCGCCCGCGACTTCCTGCAGGCGAACCGCGAGGACTACGACACCGCCTATCGTGACTTCCGCTGGCCGACGTTCAGCGAGTTCAACTGGGCCCTGGACTACTTCGACGTCATGGCCAAGGACAACGACGCCCCGGCGCTGTGGATCGTCGAGGAGGATGGCCGCGAGGCGCGACTCAGCTTCGACGAGATGTCGCGGCGTTCCAACCAGGCCGCCAACTGGCTGCGCTCCCTGGGTGTGGCCCGGGGCGACCGGGTGCTGCTGATGCTGGGCAACGAGGTAGCGCTGTGGGAGGTGATGCTGGCCGCCATCAAGCTCGGCGCGGTGATCATTCCCGCCACCACCCTGCTGACGCCGGAGGACCTCGAGGACCGCATCACCCGCGGCCAGGTCCGGCACCTGGTGATCGGCCATGAGCACCTGGAGAAGTTTTCCGGCCGAAAGGATGCCCTGACGCGGATCGCCGTGGGCGGTACCGCCGAGGGCTGGCACGACTTCGCCGACTCCCACGACGAAAGCGACGCCTTCACCCCCGACGGGCCGACGCCCGCCGACGACCCCATGCTGCTCTACTTCACCTCGGGCACCACCTCCCAGCCCAAGCTGGTCACCCATACCCACCAGTCCTACCCGGTGGGCCACCTCTCCACGCTCTACTGGATCGGCCTGCAGAAGGGCGATCGCCACCTCAACATCAGTTCGCCGGGCTGGGCCAAGCACGCCTGGAGCTGCTTCTTCGCCCCCTGGAACGCCGGCGCCTGTGTCTTCCTCTACAACTATGTGCGCTTCGACGCCGCCGCCCTGCTGAAGGTGCTGACGGACTACGCGATCACCACCCTGTGTGCGCCGCCCACCGTCTGGCGGCTGCTGATCCAGCAGGACCTGGCCGCTCACCGCGTCGCCCTGCGCGAAGCGGTGGCCGCCGGCGAGCCCCTAAACCCCGAAGTGATCGAGCAGGTGCGCCGGGCCTGGGGCATCACCATCCGCGACGGCTTCGGCCAGACCGAGACCACCGCCCAGATCGGCAACTCCCCGGGCCAGCCGCTCAAGGCGGGCTCCATGGGGCGCCCGCTGCCAGGCTACCGAGTGGTGATGCTGGATGCGGAGGACACGCCGGCAAGCGAGGGCGAGGTCGCCCTGATCCTGGGCGAGGA
The DNA here is from genome assembly GCF_030708455.1 of Halomonas sp. SSL-5. Lineage (GTDB taxonomy): Bacteria > Pseudomonadota > Gammaproteobacteria > Pseudomonadales > Halomonadaceae > Halomonas. Next base: position 189,948 of record NZ_JAUYWF010000003.1, on the reverse strand, counting down.
GCGCCCCGCCGGCCTGATGGTGGGCTATGCCAACGACCCGGAGCGCACGGCGACCGCCATGCAGGGGGGCTACTACCGCACCGGCGACGTGGCCAGCGTGGATGACCAGGGCTATATCACCTACGTGGGCCGGGCCGACGATGTGTTCAAGGCCTCCGACTACCGTATCAGCCCCTTCGAGCTCGAGAGCGTGCTGATCGAGCACCCCGCGGTGGGCGAGGCGGCCATCGTGCCCAGCCCCGACCCGGTGCGCAGCTCGGTGCCCAAGGCCTATATCATTCCCGCCGCGGGCCATGAGCCCAGCGCCGAGCTCGCCCGGGACATCCTCGCCTTCGCCCGGGAGCGGCTGGCGCCCTACAAGCGCATTCGCCGCCTGGAGTTCGCCGACCTGCCCAAGACCATCTCGGGCAAGATCCGCCGGGTGGAGCTGCGCCAGGCCGAAGCCGACAAGGCCGGCGACGAGCGCGGCGAGCTGGAGTTCCGGGAGGAGGATTTCCCCGACCTCAAGGGGTGAGCCCCCCTCTCGCCCCGCAGGAGCGCGCTGCATCGCGCGATACGGCGTGCTTCTAGGGCGAGCCCGGCCAGGCGCGATCGGGTCAGGCTGGCACGAAAGTGAGCGCCAGGCCGTTGTTGCACCAGCGAAGCCCAGTAGGCGCGGGTCCGTCGTCGAAGACATGGCCCTGGTGGCCGCCGCAGCGGGCGCAATGGTACTCGGTGCGGGGGAAGACCAGGAAGAAATCGACGCTGGTCAGCAGGTGCCCCTCGACGTGGTCGAAGAAGCTCGGCCAGCCAGTGCCGGAATCGTACTTCATGGCGCTTTCGAAGAGCACCAGGTCGCAGCCGGCGCAGCGGTACTCGCCCGCGCGGGTCTCCTTGTCCAGTGGGCTGGAGAAAGCCGGCTCGGTACCCGCCTCGCGCAGGATCTCGAACCGTTCGGGGGTGAGGCGCTCGCGCCATTCGGCCTCGCTGAGCTCCAGCGTCTCGAGCCCCGGGGCGCGCTGCAGGTCGGGTTTGGGACGGGCGGTGGCCAGGCCCGGCAGCAGCAGCGTTGATACGCCGGCACCGGCCAGTCCGAGGAAGTGGCGTCGTTGCATGGGTCCTCTCCGTCAGGGGCCAACAGCAGAACGGGGGAGCGGCCGAGCCGCTCCCCCGTTCAGACCCCGGTCACGCCCCGAGGTTCGACACCGCAACCGTTCAGGTCAGGCTGGGACCCGCCTTGACGATCTCGTCGCTGACGCCCTCGAACTTCTTGAAGTTGTCGACGAACTTGGCGGCCAGCTCCTGGCGCTGACGGTCGTAGGCATCCTTGTCTTCCCAGGTCTCGCGCGGGTTGAGCAGGCTGGAGTCGACCCCCGGCACCGCGGTGGGCACCTCGAGGTTGAGGCCGTCGAGGCGCTGGGTCTCGACCTCGCGCAGCATGCCGGACTGGATGGCGCTGATGATGGCGCGGGTGGTCGGGATGGAGAAGCGTGCACCGCCCTCGCCGTAGGCGCCGCCGGTCCAGCCGGTGTTGACCAGATAGACCTGAGCGTCCTTCTCTGCCACGCGCTTGATCAGCAGGTCGGCGTATTCACGCGCCGGGCGCGGGAAGAAGGGTGCGCCGAAGCAGGTGGAGAAGGTGGCGGACAGGCCCTCCGAGGAGCCCATCTCGGTGGAACCCACCTTGGCGGTGTAGCCGGAGAGGAAGTGGTAGGCCGCGGCCTCCTTGGAGAGCACGGAGACCGGGGGCAGCACGCCGGACATGTCGCAGGTCAGGAAGACGATGGCGTTGGGCTCGCCGGCGCGGTTCTCGGGCACGCGCTTCTCGACGTGCTCCAGCGGATAGGCGGCACGCGAGTTCTGGGTCAGGCTGTCATCGGCGTAGTCGGGCTCGCGACGGTCGTCGAGGACCACGTTCTCCAGCACGGTGCCGAACTTGATGGCGTTCCAGATCACCGGCTCGTTCTTCTCGGAGAGATCGATGCACTTGGCGTAGCAGCCGCCCTCGATGTTGAAGACGGTGCCCGGCCCCCAGGCGTGCTCGTCGTCGCCGATCAGGTAGCGCGCCTGGTCGGCGGAGAGGGTGGTCTTGCCGGTACCGGAGAGGCCGAAGAACAGGCAGGTCTCGCCATCCTCGCCGACGTTGGCGGAGCAGTGCATCGGCAGCACGTCGACGCCGGGCAGCAGGAAGTTCTGTACCGAGAACATCGCCTTCTTCATCTCGCCGGCGTAACGCATGCCGGCGATCAGCACCTTCTTCTCGGCGAAGTTGATGATCACGGTGCCGTCGGAATTGGTGCCGTCGCGGGCCGGATCACACTCGAAGCCGGCGGCGTTGAGGATGGTCCACTCCTCCTTGGCGGAGGGGTTGTAGGCCTCCGGGCGCACGAACATGGTGCGGCCGAACAGGTTCTGCCAGGCGGTCTCGGTCTGTACGCGCACCGGCAGGTAGTAGGCCGGGTCGCTGCCCACATGCAGCTCGGAGACATAGTGTTCCTTGCCGAACAGGTAGTCCTCGACCCGCGCCCAGAGGGCCGCGAACTTCTCGGCATCGAAGGGACGGTTGACGCTGCCCCAGTCGATCTTCGCACTGGTGGTCGGCTCGTCGACGATGAAGCGATCCTTGGGCGAGCGACCGGTGCGAACGCCGGTGCTCACCACCAGGGCGCCGTTGGCCGCCAGGCGGCCTTCGCCGCTGGCCACTGACCGCTCGATCAGTTCGGCGCTGCTGAGGTTGACGTGGGCGTGGGAAGCTTGGGGTGTGGTCATGTCGATTCCTGGGCCGTGGGCCGATTCTCTCGTGTGCCTGGCGTCGCCGGCGACGCGAAAAGCCGGGGGTAGCGTGGCGATCGGGCCCTGCGGCTAACCGCCTGTGGACCATGATCGCGCCTGAAAGCGGCGCCATTATGGCAAAAAGGACGAGGGCGGGGAACGCCATTTTTAGGCGAAATTCATGTAGTTTTTCTACAACATGCCCGGAATTCGCCACTCAACCTCGTGTGCACCGCACAACGGGCGCGCCGCCGGCGTATGCCGGGGCGCCTGCCTCGTCGTCAGTGCAGGGTGGGCGGCGGCTCGCTGGACTCGGCGAGCAGCGCCTCGACCTCCGCCACGGAGAAGGCGTAGCGGGTGTGGCAGAAGTGGCACTGGGTCTCGATGCCGCCCTGCTCCGCCAGTACGTCGCGCAGCTCCTCGGCACCCAGCGTCACCAGGGCATCGGCGATGCGCTCCCGGGAGCAGGTGCAGCCGAAACGCAGCGCCTTGGGCGGGAAGACGCGCACCGTCTCCTCGTGGTAGAGGCGATGGAGAAGCTCATCGGGAGCCAGGCCCAGCAGCTCCTCCTGCTTGACGGTAGCCGCCAGGTGCACGCAGCGCTCCCAGGCATCCAGGTCCTGGTTCTGCGACTCATCGGGCATGCGCTGCAGCAGCAGGCCACCGGCGCGTTGACCATCGGCGGCCAGCCACAGCCGGGTGGGCAGCTGCTCGGACTGGGCGAAGTAGTCGGCCAGGCAGTCGGCCAGGCTGTCGCGATCCAGGGCGACGATGCCCTGGTAGCGGTGCCCCTCGCGGGGGTCCAGGGTGATCATGATCTGCCCCTCGCCCACCAGTTCGCGGAAGCCGGCATCCTCGCCGGGGATCGCCGCGTCCTCGGCCATGCGGGCGATGGCACGCAGCTCGCCGCCGGGATTGGACTCGGCCATCAGCAGGGCCAGGGCGCCGTTGCCGCGCACCTCGATGCTCAGGGTGCCATCGAGCTTGACGGTGTCGGTGAGCAGGGCCACCGCGGCGAGCAGCTCGCCCAGCAGGTGATTCACCGCGGGGGGATAGGCGTGGCGGTCGAGGACCTCTGCGTAGGCCTGCTCGAGGGTGACGAGCTCGCCGCGCACATTGGTGTTGTCGAACAGGAAGCGCTGGATCTGGTCGGTCATGGGTCTCGTGTCTGGACGTGAAGTTGGGCGCATTCTAGCAAAACGCTCAAAGCTTTGACGGCGGCAGGCGCTTCTCACCAAAGCTATTGTAGATAGCTTGTCGATCGGGGCTGATCTGGCGACAAGCCTTCGAGGAGGCGCTGTGAACCCTTCCCTGGGCGCTACCGACGCCATCCCTGGCGTAGGACCTCCTCTACGACTTGTCCCCAGCGCCCCTTGGTTCCTATAGCCCTTCGCTTCTCATCAAGCGTGCTTGGTTCGAATTCCCTTCCCCGGCAGGCGCTCGCGGTCGTGGGGGCGCGAAAGCTCGAGGATGGGGCCGTGGGGCACGATCCGCGTGGGATTGATGGTGTCGTGGCTGTAATAGTAGTGGCGTTTGATATGGTCGAAGTCCACGGTCTCCTTCACGCCCGGCCACTGGTAGAGCTCGCGCAGGTAGTTCGAGAGGTTGGGGTAGTCCTCGATGCGCCGCAGGTTGCACTTGAAGTGGCCGTGGTAGACGGCATCGAAGCGAATCAGGGTGGTGAACAGGCGGATATCGGCCTCGGTGAGCCACTCGCCGGCCAGGTAGCGATGCTCCGCCAGGCGTGCCTCCATGCGGTCAAGCGCCTCGAAGAGCGCCACCACGTGCTTCTCGTAGACCGCCTGCTCGGTGGCGAAGCCCGACTTGTAGACGCCGTTGTTGATGTGGTCATAGACATCGGCGTTGATCGCCTCGATGGTCTCGCGCAGGTCCTCGGGGTAGAAATCGAGGCGATTGCCGGTGAGCTCATCGAAGGCGCCGTTGAGCATGCGCAACAGCTCGGCCGACTCGTTGTTGACGATGCGCCCTTCCCGCTTGTCCCACAGCGCCGGCACCGTGACCCGGCCGGTGTAGTGCGGATCGGTCAGGGTGTAGAGATCGCGGTGGTAGGCCACGCCATTGATGGGGTCACCGCTCGAGCCCTCATCCTGATGATAGGTCCAGCCCTGGTCGAGCATCAGGGGGCTGACGTGGGAGAGGCCGATCAGGTCATCCAGCCCCTTGAGCCGGCGCAGGATCATGACGCGGTGGGCCCAGGGGCAGGCCAGCGAGACGTAGAGGTGGTAGCGCCCCGCCTCGGCGGACAGCCCCGGCTGGCCATCGGGGCCCGGGCCGCCGTCGTGGGTGACCCAGTCGCGAAGCTGCGCGGACTCGCGCACGAACTCGCCGCCGTGCTTGTCGGTGTCATACCACTGGTCGTGCCACTTGCCATCGATCAACAGGCCCATGGGGATCCTCCTCGGAGTGGCGGCCTTCGCCGCCTTTTGAACAGTATGCCCCTAGCTTAGTGCGAAACAATCGACGCTTCAGCGCATATTCTGGGCGCTTTCATTCGATAGCGTCGAATTCATCCTCGCCCGTGCCGCGCTGCGCCTCCATGGTCAGGGCCTCGGCCAGGAAACGGGTCGCCGGCCCGGCGCGGTCCTGATCACGATGGATCAGCTGCACGGGGATCTCGCGGATCCCGCCGGCGGTGAGCGGCAGCGGCCGGAGGCGCCCGGCATCGAGTGCCTGGCGAATTCGCGTCTCCGGCAGCCAGGCGAAGCCGAGGCCGCGCTCCAGCATATCGATGGAGGTCTCCAGGTGGCTCAGGGTCCAGCGCTGCTCGGCCTTGAGCCAGCCCGCATCCATGGATTGACGCAACGCCGAGTCACGCACCACCAGCTGGCGGTGCTGCACCAGGTCGCGCAGGTCCAGCGGCCGACCCAGCCGATGCAAGGGGTGGTGCGGATGGGCGACCGCCACGAAGCGCACGGTGGCCAGCGGCTCGCCCAGGAACCCCTGGGCCGAGAGCCCCGAGATCACCAGGTCGGTGCTGGCGTCATAGAGCATCTCGATGCCGCCGTTGAGCACCGTCTCGTGGAGCTGCACGCGCACATGGGGGTAGGCCGCGGAGAAGGTGGCCAGTGCCCGGGCCAGGGCATCGGGGGGGAATACCTGATCCACCGCCAGCACCACCTCGGCCTCGAGCCCCTCGGCGAGGCTGCCGGCCACCTCCTCCAGGGCCGCCGCGCTCTCGATCAGCTGACGCGCGCGTCTCAGCAGAAGCTCACCCGCCTCGGTCAGGCGCACCTGGCGGCCTGCCGGCTCCAGGACACGCACGCCCAGCTGCTCCTCCAGCTTGTGGACCGCGTGGTTGAGGGTGGAGGGACTCTTGTGGATCGCCTCGGCGGCACGCGCGAAACCACCGTGATCGACGACCGCCGCCAGCATCTGCCACTGGGTCAGGGTGACACGGGACATTTCGAACTCCTCGAATGAACAAAGCGAAACTATGCGCTTAAGTTTCGAAAAAACCGACCTAAAATACCAGCCATGGCACCACTATCCCACGAGGCAATCACCATGAGCTCCCCACAACTCCGCCGGGTCCAGCAGCTGCAGCCGAGCCGCCCCAGCCAGGACGGTGACGGCGTCAAGATTCGCCGCATCCACGACTTCGGCGGCGGCCTGGATCCCTTCCTGATGCTCGATGAGCTGGGCTCCGAGCGAGCCGACGACTATATCGGGGGCTTCCCGCCGCACCCTCACCGCGGCATGCAGACCCTGACCTATGTGGTCCACGGCGGGCTGACCCATGAGGACCACCTGGGACACTCCAGCACCATCCGCTCCGGCGATGCCCAGTGGATGCACACCGGCCGCGGCATCATCCACTCTGAGATGCCACTCACCGACAGCCAAGGCCTGCAGGCCTTCCAACTGTGGATCAACCTGGCCGCCAGCGAGAAGATGAGCGCCCCCGCCTATCGCGACGTGCGCGACGCCGAGATGCCACGGCTGGGCGACCTGGCTGCCAACGCCAGGGGCAGCGAGCTGACGGCCCTGGGCGGACGCTGGCAACGCGACGACGGCGAGAGCGTCGAAGGGCCGCTGGATGCCCTGGCCGGCCAGGCTGGCGTGGCCCATGCCCGCCTGGGGGCGGGGAGCGAGCTGACCCTGCGGGTCGATGCCCCGACCCTGCTGGTCTATGTGTTCGCGGGCGAGCTCGACATCGGCGAGACCCGGGTACCGGCCGGCCAGCTGGCGCGACTGGGCTCGGGCAACCGCCTCGCGCTCTCCAGTGCCGAGGGCGCCGAGGCGCTGCTGCTGGCGGGCACTCCCCACGGCGAGCCCATCGCCCACTACGGGCCCTTCGTGATGAACCACCAGCACGAGCTGGAACAGGCGCTGCGCGACTATCGCGACGGCAGCTTCGCCGACGGTACGGCCTGAGCACCGCCCGGAGGTCGACCGGGGGTTGCAATCCCCGGCCGACTTCGTTCCAATGGATACTTAGAAAACAGCGTTCACCTCCCCCTCTGCCACCCGCGGCACGGCCACCATGGCCGCCCGGGGCGGCACAACTGTGCATGCGTACAGCCTAGGCAGCACCCCCATCATGGGTTATGGTTCAGAGGCCTTTTTCTACCTTTATCTATATTCACTGGCCTTTATCCATGCTGCGAGTCCTCCATTCGCTGCCCCGCACGCACAAGTTATTGCTGTTACCGGTCGCCACCATGGTCACCGTGCTGGGCGCACAGAAGATCTTCACCACCTACCAGGATGTCCAGCGCGACTCCCGGTCGCTGGAAACCGTCGTCATTCCCCTCGACGCCGACGCCACCTCCCGCCTGCCCTCGCTGAGCCTTCAGCGCGGTCCCGTGGGTGACGCCATCGAACTGGCCAACCAGGCCCTGGATGCCACGCGACAGCGTGTGCCCATCACCCAGCTGAAGGTCAGCGAGGTGGTCGACCTCGAACTGATCGATGAGGCCGGCGCCGCCGGCGCAGGCACCACCCCTCCGCTGCTGGCCCGCCCCGCCGAGGACGCCTCGCCGGGTGGCGACAGGCCCCTGATGATGGCCAAGGTATCGACCGGCGGCACCCTGGACGAGCAGGCGGTGCGAATCGCCAGCGAGATCGCGGCTCGAGACGCCGGCGGGCTGGATCGCGGTGCCCTGCATATCGCCACGATGATCGGCACCATCGGCAGCGGCATGCTCGACCACGATGGCAGCCTGGTGGCCGACGCCACTTCCTACGAGGAGATTCCCGAGGGCGAGCTAAGCATACTCGACGACGTCCCGGTGCTTCTCGAGCGGGAAATCGCCGCGCGGGAGCCCTATATCCCGGAGTGGGAGACCTACACCGTCGCGCCAGGCGACGCCTTTACGCGCACGGCTCAGGAGCACCTGGGACTGGGCTATAGCGAGGCATTGGCACTGCTGGAGCAGCTGCCCGACCGGAACCTGCTCGAACGCTGGCAGGTCGGCAGTCGCCTCGACTACCAGCTGGACGAGGATGGCAAGCTGCTGACCCTGCGCATGATGCGCGACGCCCGCAGCGGCTTCGTGGCCGAGCGCGGCGATAACGGCTTCGAGGTGGCCAGCATCGAGCGCACCGGCGAGGCCGCCCAGCGCCTGTTCGCCGGCACCGTCAGCGGCAGCTTCGCCCGCTCGGCCCAGGCCACCGGCCTCTCCAGCACCGAGGTCTCGCGCCTGACCCACGTGCTGGGCAAGAAACTCGACTTCCGCCGCGACACCCGTCGCGGCGATCGTTTTCAGGTGCTGGTCGAGTCCGACGTGATCGACGGCGAGAGCTTCGATCCGCGCATCCTGGCGGTTCAGTACGAGGGCGAGCGCACCGCGCTGACCCTGGTGCGCAACAGCGCCGACAACAACTTCTACACGCCGGAGGGCGAGAGCCTCGACCCCGCCTTCAATCGCTACCCCTTCGAGGGGCGCTACCGGCTGAGCTCCAACTTCAACCCGCGCCGCAAGCACCCGGTGACCGGGCGCATCAGCCCGCACAAGGGCACCGATTTCGCCATGCCGATCGGCACGCCGGTCACTGCCCCCTCGGACGGCGTGGTCGAGTCGGTGCGCAGCCACTACGCCGCGGGCCGCTACGTGGTGATCCGCCACGACAACGGCTACCGCACCCGCTACCTGCACCTCTCCAAGCCGCTGGTGAGCCGCGGCGAGCGGGTGACCATGGGGCAGCGCATCGCGCTCTCCGGCAACACCGGCCGCAGCACCGGACCCCACCTCCATTATGAGGTGCTGGTCAGCGACAATCAGGTCGACGCCATGAAGGTCAAGCTGCCGGAGAACAAGAGCCTCGCGGGCGATCGCCTGGTGGCCTTCCAGCGCGAGGCCGAGCCACTGCTCGCCGCCCTGCAGTCCGGCGAGGTCGGGCCGGTGGTGGCCAGCACCGGCGAGAGTGATCCCGACGAGGAGGCCGACGAGGGCTGATCTCGCTTCGCGCCGTCCCTGCTGTTCCGCTGCGCCCCGCCTTCGTGCGGGGCGCCTCGATTCTGCCCCCCCGCTCCCGGAGAGCCCCGTGTCATCCCCCCACACGCGTTCGCCCCGCCCCGCCCCACCGCCCGAGAGCCGCCTGGCGGCCTTCCTCGGCGTGTTCCGCTACAGCCGCCGTGCCATGGTCCTGGTGTGGCAGACCTCGCGTGCGCTCACCGTGGGCCTGGCGATCGCCACCCTGGTGGCCGGCGTGCTGCCGGCGGTGGCGGCCTGGCTCGGCCAGCTGATCGTCGATGCCGTGGTGGCCGCCATGGAACAGCACGCCGAGACGGGTAGCGTGGCCTGGTGGCCGGTGCTGCGCTACGTGGTCGCCGAAGGCGGGGTGATCGCCGCCATCGCCCTGGCCCAGCGGGCGCTCTCGGCCCAGCAGTCGCTGCTGCGTGCCCTGCTCGGCCAGAAGGTCAATGTGATGATCCTCGAGAAGGCCGGCACCCTGAGCCTCGCCCAGTTCGAGGACTCGGAGTTCTACGACAAGCTCACCCGAGCGCGCCGCGAGGCCTCGGTCCGCCCCCTAGGGCTGGTCAACAAGACCTTCTCCCTGGCCCAGAACGGCATCTCGCTGGCGAGCTTCGGGGTACTGCTGGTGCAGTTCTCTCCCTGGGCGCTGCTGGTGCTGGTGGTCGGCGCCCTGCCGGTGTTCATCTCCGAGGCCAAGTTCTCCGGCGACGCCTTCCGGCTGTTCCGCTGGCGCTCGCCCCAGACCCGCATGCAGATGTACCTGGAGACCGTGCTGGCTCGCGAGGACAGCATCAAGGAGGTCAAGCTGTTCGGCCTGGAGCCGCTGCTGCTGACGCGCTACCGCAAGATCTTCGACACCCTCTACGCCGAGGATCGCCGGCTCACGCTGCGCCGGGAGGGCTGGGGCTTCGTGCTCGGCATGCTGGGCACCCTGGCCTTCTACGGCGCCTATGCCTGGGTGGTGGTGGAGACCATCACCGGCACCCTGAGCCTGGGCCAGATGACCATGTACCTGATGGTCTTCAAGCAGGGCCAGGCGGCGCTCTCGGCGAGCCTGACCTCGATCAGCGGCATGTACGAGGACAACCTCTACCTCTCCAACCTCTACGAGTACCTCGAGCAGCCGGTGGCCCCGGAGGCGGGCAGCCTGACCGCAGGCACTCGCCCCGGCGACGGCATCCGCTTCGAGAACGTGGGCTTCACCTACCCCGGCGCCGAGGCACCCGCCCTGTCGGGCATCTCGATGCACCTGCGGCCGGGCGAGAGCCTTGCCCTGGTGGGCGCCAACGGCTCGGGCAAGACCACCCTGATCAAGCTGCTGACACGGCTCTATGAGCCGAGCACGGGGCGCATCCTGCTCGACGGCAGCGACCTGCGGGACTGGGATGTCCAGACGCTTCGCCGGCGCATCGGCGTGATCTTCCAGGACTTCGTGCGCTACCAGATGAAGGTCGGCGAGAACCTGGGCGCCGGGGACGTCGAGGCCTTCACCGACGAGGCCCGCTGGCAGGCGGCGGCGCGACGCGGCCTGGCCGACGACTTCATCGCCGAGATGCCGGGCGGCTACCACACCCAGTTGGGACGCTGGTTCAAGGGCGGCCAGGAGCTCTCCGGCGGCCAGTGGCAGAAGATCGCCCTGTCCCGGGCCTACATGCGCGAGGGGGCCGACATCCTGGTGCTCGACGAGCCCACCGCGGCCATGGACGCCGCGGCCGAGGCCGCCGTCTATGCCGACTTCCGCGAACACAGCCGCGACCGCATGACCATCCTGATCTCCCACCGCTTCTCGACGGTGCGGGCCGCCGACTGGATCCTGGTGATCGACGGCGGCGAGATCCTCGAGCAGGGCGATCACCCGAGCCTGATGGCCGCCAATGGCCGCTATGCGCGGCTGTTCCGGTTGCAGGCCAAGGGCTATGAGTGACTACAACGACAGCGGACGATCCAGCGCACGCAGCAGGGCGTCGTCGCGCTGGTAGATATCCGGCCGGAAGACCAGCCGGCCATCGGGGGCCGGATGCACCGTCCAGTAGTGCAGGATCACCGGCATCGTCTCGGCCAGCGGCACGTTGCGGGTGCGCCCGTCCGCCAGCAGGGCGCGTAGGTCATGACCGCTGCCGGTATCGTCGAACAGCAGCTGGGCGAACTCCAGCACCCCCTGCACGCGGATGCAGCCCGAGCTGAAGGCCCGCTGCTGCCGGGCGAACAGCCCCTGGGCCGGGGTGTCATGCAGGTAGACCAGGTGGTCGTTGGGGAAGCGCACCACCACCTGGCCCAGGGCGTTGCTGGGTCCCGCGGCCTGGCGAATCATCACGTTGCCCGGGCTCGACCAGTTGACCTGGCTCGGGCTGAGGCGCTGCCCCGAGGGCGACAGCACCTGCATGTTCTGGCGCGCCAGGTAGCCCGGATCGCGACGTACCTTGGGGATCACGTCCTCGCGCAGGATGGTCGGCGGCACCGTCCAGGTGGGGTTGACGGTGAGGTGGGTGATCCGTGAGCGCAGCGACGGCGTGCGCCGATAGGGCTGGCCTACCACGATGCGCGAGCGCCACACCTCGCCGTTGGGGCGGAAGTAGCTGAGCCGGTAGCCGGCGATATCCACCAGCACGAAGGCCTCGGGCAGGCCGTGCATCAGCCAGCGGGCACGCTCCAGGTTGAGGCGAATCTGGTCGACGCGCTTGCCCACCGGCACATTGAGGGCCGCCCGGGTGCGAGGCCCGACGACACCATCCGTTTCCAGCAGGTGGCGGTTCTGGAAGCGTTTCACCGCCGCCTCCAGGTCAGCATCGAAGCGCCGCGGATCCGGCGCCTCCAGATCGGCCGCGGGCAGGATCGAGGCATCCGCCGCCATCACCTCCAGCTCGCCGACCTGAGCCAGGCGTTCGCGCAGGAGCGCGACGTCGGGATGCGTCTCGCCCAGGCGCAGGGTCGGCCCGCCCTCGGGCAGCATCGGCCAGCCGCCCAGGCGCTGGATATGGCGATAGCGGGCCAGCCCCTGCCGCAGCCGCTCATAGGGGGCATAGCTCGGGCGAACCGAATCGAGCAGCGCCGCGATCTCTCCCGTGTCCACCGCCCGCACGATCGCACCCATGGGAGGCAACTGCGCGTTGATGGGCACCTCCCAGTCGGCATCGATGCTGTTGGGGTCGACCTTGCCATGGTGGAGGTGGCGCAACGCCGTGAGCAGGGCGCGCGTCGCCCGGGTATCGAAACGCCCCCTGGCCAGGTCGCCGCCGGCCTGGGCCTGGCGAAACTCTGGCAGCAGGCGATCGGCGCCGTAGTCGGTGGGCTCCAGGCCATCCTCGGCCAGTTCCTTCAACGCCTCGACCAGCGCCTCCACATGTGACTCGCGGGTCCAGGCGGCCTGGAAGTCACGCGCCGCATAGAAGGCCTCCATGACCCCGTCACGCTGGTCGAGGGCCTGCTCCACCGCGCTCACGGCGCCTTCCTGCGGCGTCGACTGCTGCGCCATGGCCATGCCGGACATCAGCATGATACCCAACGTCATCGCGCCTATCGCGACAGATCGCCGCATGTTCGCCTCCAGTATCGTTTATTGCTAACTTGGCCATCCCGGCTCGTCCCTACATAATAGCGAGAAACCAGGAGACACATGCGATGATGCGATCGATCCTTCCCGCCTGGCTGCTCTGCGCGGCCGGCCTGATGACCAGCGCGCCAGCCCTCGCCGACACGACCCTCGCCCAGGCCCTGCATCCCAGGGTGCTGGACAACGAACCCCTGGAGCAGACCCTCACCCGCCTGGCACCGGATGCCAGCCGCGAGGTGCTTGCGCTTGCCGCCAGCGCTCTCTCCTGCGCCGACCCGAACGCCGAACGCCTGGCGGTGATCGACTACTCGCTGCCCTCCAGCGAGCCGCGCCTGTGGGTATTCGACCTGCGCCGCAAGGCGCTGCTCTTCGAGGAACTGGTCTCCCACGGCCGCGGCTCGGGCGATGCCCTGGCCTCGCGCTTCTCGAACACCCCGGAGAGTCACCAGTCGAGCCTGGGCCTGTTTCGCACCATGAACACCTACTACGGGCGCAACGGCTATTCGCTGCGCCTCGAGGGCCTCGAGCCGGGCGTCAACCACCTGGCCTATGAACGCGCCATCGTGATGCACGGCGCCGACTATGTCAGCCAATCGTTCATCGAGCAGACCGGCCGCCTGGGCCGCAGCCTGGGCTGTCCGGCGGTGCGTCAGGAGGTCACCTATCCGCTGATCGACAGCCTCAAGGAGGAGCAGTACCTGTTCGCCTACTACCCCGACCCGGAGTGGCTGGCGAGCTCCGCCTACCTCGATTGCGAGGGCGGCCAGGGCCAGCAACTCGCCATGCAGTAGCACGCGGACGTCATCGCACTTTCCCCCGGCCACCACGACCTGCCATGATGCGTCGCAGCACCATGACCCGGCGACGAGGGGAAAAGCATGAGCGAGACCAAGCGTATCGACCTGGCGCTGCAGGGCGGCGGCGCCCACGGCGCCTTTACCTGGGGCGTGATGGACCGCCTGCTGGAGGATCCCCGCATCGAGATAGAGGGGATCAGCGGGACCAGCGCCGGGGCCATGAACGGCGTGGTGATGGCCGACGCCCTGACCCGCGGCGACCGCGACACCGCCCGCCAGGCCCTGCACGACTTCTGGGCCGCGGTGAGCCGCGCCGGCATGGCCAGCCCCGTCCGCCGCACCCCGCTGGACATGCTCACCGGCAACTGGAGCCTGGACCACTCGCCCGGCTACGTGGCCATGGACCTGATGAGCCGGCTGGTCTCGCCCTATCAGTTCAACCCCCTGAACCTCAATCCGCTGCGCGACATCGTCGCCGAGCGGGTCGACTTCGAGCGGGTGCGCCGCTGCCCCGACCTCAAGCTCTTCGTCACCGCCACCAACGTGCGCAGCGGCAAGCAGCGGGTCTTCACCCGCGAGGAGATGAGCCTCGACGCGGTGATGGCCTCGGCCTGCCTGCCCACGGTATTCAAGGCCGTGGAGATCGACGGTGAGGCCTACTGGGACGGCGGCTACACTGGCAACCCGGCGCTGATGCCGCTGATGGAGCACTGCGGCTCCCGGGATATCCTCATGGTGCAGATCAACCCCATCTACCGCGACGAGGTGCCAACCAGCGCCGCGGGGATCATGAACCGCCTCAACGAGATCACCTTCAATGCCTCGCTGATCAAGGAGGTACGCATGATCGCCATGCTCCAGCGCCTGCTCGGCGACCACGGGGTCGACATCGGCTGCTATGCCGGCGCCCTGTTTCACCGCATCAGCGGCGACGATGTGCTGGACGAGCTCTCCGTCTCGAGCAAGATGAACGCCGAGTGGCCCTTCCTCTGCTACCTGCGCGACGCGGGGCGGGAGACCGCCGAGGCGTGGCTCAGCGAGAACTTCACGGCGCTGGGCCGGCACTCCAGCCTGGACGTCGAGCGGGTCTATCGCCACGCGGAGTGAGCCGGCTGCGTTGAACCTTCGCCGACCGCTCGCCTTGTCGGCCCACGCACCGCCGACCATGCTCGAATCAGCGGGGCACCCCATACCCCGCCGCTTGTCCAAGGCCACAGGAGGAGTTCCCAGCGCTACTGACGCCGTCGGGCCGCTGTCACCTCCCTGACATCGTGCGCTGACAGTGTCGACATGAGGGCGTCACATGACGCCTGTCTCGCGATAATCAGGAGAGCTGCGCCGATGGTACGCATCGACAAGAAGGCCACCCGGCTGTACGTGCTGGACACCAATGTGCTGCTGCACGACCCCGCCGCCCTCTACCAGTTCGACGAGCACGAGGTGGTCATCCCCATGACCGTGCTCGAGGAGCTCGACAAGCACAAGAACGGCATCCGCGAGATCGCCCGCACCGCCCGCCAGGTCAGCCGCACCCTATCCGACCTCACCGCCGACGTGGGCCTCGAGCAGATTCGCGATGGCATCCCCATCCCGCGCCTCACCGGCCCCGAGGGCCGTCTGCGCCTGCTCTGCTACACCGACCTCGCCAGCCTTGAGCCACTCGACGACACCCCCGACAACCGCATCCTGGCCGAG
Source organism: Halomonas sp. SSL-5 (assembly GCF_030708455.1). Classification (GTDB taxonomy): domain Bacteria; phylum Pseudomonadota; class Gammaproteobacteria; order Pseudomonadales; family Halomonadaceae; genus Halomonas. The sequence continues at coordinate 174,715 of NZ_JAUYWF010000003.1, read as the reverse complement.
ACCTGCCGGCTGCGCCGCGAACGCGCCGACGCCTCGGTGATCCTGATCACCAAGGACATCAACCTGCGGGTCAAGGCCGCCGCCCTGGGCGTGCCGGTGGAGGACTACCTCACCGACCGCGCCTTCGAAGACAGCGATGCCATGCTGGAGGGGGCGCGGGTCTACCCGGACGCCGGCGGCGAGCTGTGGAATGGCCTCGCCCTGGACGTCACGGTGGAGCGTGACCACCAGCGCGTGGCCTACCACCTGGCGGGCGAGATCCCCGCCGACTGGCATCCCGGCATGCTGGTCGCCGACGGTGATGCCAGCTTCGAGGCCGTCGTGCGCGAGGTCAGCGACCGACGCGCCCGCCTGGAGCTGATCACCAACTTCCGGCATGGCGCCAGCGTGTGGGGGGTGCACGCCAGCGACTGCTACCAGAACTTCGCCTTCAACCTGCTCATGGATGACGACATCGACCTGGTCACCATCGCCGGCAGCGCCGGCACCGGCAAGACCTTCATGACACTCGCCGCGGCCTTCCAACAGACCCTGGACAGCAAGCGTTTCGAGCGCATCGTGTTCACCCGGGCCCCCATCTCCATGAGCGAGGACATCGGCTTCCTGCCGGGCACCGAGGAGGAGAAGATGTCGCCCTGGATGGGCGCCTTCCACGACAACATGGACAACCTGCTGCGCAACGAGGACGGCGAGTCCAGCTGGGATAACGGCGCCACCCGCCAGTTGCTCGGCGCCCGGGTCCAGATCCGCGCCCCCGGCTTCATGCGGGGGCGCACCCTCAACGACACCTTCCTGATCATCGATGAGGCCCAGAACTTCACGCCCAAGCAGCTCAAGTCGCTGGTGACCCGGGCCGGGCGCAACACCAAGATCGTCTGCCTGGGCAACGTGGGCCAGATCGATACCCCCTACCTCACCGCCAACACCTGCGGCATGGCGGCGCTGGTGCAACGCTTCCGCGACTGGCCCCACGCCGGCCACGTCACGCTCAAGAGCGTGGAGCGCTCGCGCCTGGCACTGGCCGGCGAGGAGCTGCTGTAGACGGCGAACACGCGCGAGGAGGCTCAGGACAGGAGGGCCGGCGCCATCGGCGCCGGCCCTCCTGTTACGATTCGCGAACGGCCCCGTTCAGCCGTGGCGATTGACCGCGGCTTCGATCAGCGCCTCGCTCTCGCTGCCGGGCCCCTGCCTGAGCACCGTCTGGGCCTCGTGCCACAGGCAGATCCTCTTGCCGCAGGAGGCGCAGTGCACCGCGTCATCGGGATTCTTCACCTGGGAGACCCGCATCAGGTGGCTGCCGCAGCCCGGGCAGGCCACCGGCAGGCGAAAGTCTTCGGAGAGTCCGGCCATGCTGATGTACTCCTTGTTCTCGGGATCAATGCTTGGGATCGGGTTTCCCGATCGTGACGGGGTGTGGCGTGAATTGCCAGCCCGCCCTCCTCACGAAACCCCGGGATCCTGGATCAGCACCTCGGGACCGCAGATCCGATTTCGCCCGGAGCGTTTGGCGCGGTAGAGTGCGCGGTCCGCCTGGGCGAGCCCCGACTCCAGCGAGCCCTCACCCACGAGCACCGCAAGCCCCAGGCTGACGGTGAAACGCACCACCTCTGCCTCCGACTCCAGTTCGATGGCGGCGACCGCCTGACGCAGACGCTCGAGCACGCTCCACGCCTCCTCGGGCCGGCTGTCCACCAGCACCACCACGAATTCCTCCCCGCCGATGCGGGCGAAGAGGTCGTAGGGGCGCAACGATTCACGACAGGTCGTGGCAAAGGCCTGCAGGGCCAGGTCGCCCACGGCATGGCCGTAGGTATCATTGAGGGCCTTGAAATGGTCGAGGTCGAGCATGGCCAGCGACAGCGTCTGGCCGTGGCGGAAGGCGCGGGCCAGGGCCGCCTCGCCCTGCTCGAGAAAGGCGCGACGGTTGAGGGCGCCGGTCAGCATGTCGGTCCCCACCAGCCGCTGCACACGTTGCTCGACCTGCTTGCGCTCATCGATATCGATCAGCAGCCCATCCCACATCAGGTCACCCTGGCCGCGCGCCAGGGGCGTGGCACGGGCCTCGACCCAGCGCATCCCCTCGGCCAGCGAGAGCCGAAACTCCAGCTGCCAGGGGGCAAGCGATACCGTGGACTGGGCCAGGCTGGTCTCGAAACGCTGCCGGTCGTCGCCGGGCAGCCGGCCGAGCAGGGCCTCGGGGTCATCCATGCACTGCTCCGGGGCCAGCCCGAAGAGCGAGCGCAGGGCCTCGCCGAGAAAGAGGAACTCGAGGTGCCCGTCGCTGCCCTGACGGAGCCGGAACAGCGCCCCGGGCACCCTCGAGACGGTGCTCTCCAGGCGCCCCAGCAGCTGGCGGTCGCGCAGCTCGCGCTCGCGCATGCCGGTCACGTCATACTGCATCACCAGCAGCCGCAGGGGGCCGTCGTCACGCCGCAGCGGCTGAATCATGGTGGTCTGATGGCGCAGGGAACCGTCGGCACGTCGGCACAGCAGCAGACCCTGCCAGGGTCGCCGGGTCGCCACGCATTGCTCGAGTGCCCGGGCGAAGTCGCCGTGCAGCGGGTCGATGTCGAGGGTCACGGCGCGCCGGCCCAGCAACTGCTCGGGCGGATGGCCGGCGTGGCGTTCGAAGGTAGGGTTGACCCGGCGCACCACGCCCTGGTCGTCCAGCAGCATCACGGCGCCGGGGTAGTGCTCGAGCAGCAGCGCGTCGAGGCCCGGCTCCCCGGCCGAACCGCCACGCCACCAGCGTTGCCATCTTTCCCTGAATGCAGCCATCTCCTCACCCCGAGGTTCCCTGTGCGGTAGGCGGGCCTCTCCGGACCCTCCCGTCACCCTACCCCAGTTCGCCCCGGGACACACCCCTCGGCGCGACCGTCGAGCCCGGCGCCAGGCGCGACGGGATATCGCGCGGGAGGAGCGGCACCGGGATGTCTAGAGTCCCAGCCGGTCGGCCACGTAGTCGGCGTCCTTGTCGCCACGGCCCGAGAGGTTGACCAGGATATGCTGGTCGGCGGGCAGTTTCGGCGCCTCGCGCATGGCCCAGGCCACGGCGTGGGCGCTCTCCAGCGCCGGGATGATGCCCTCGACCCGCGACAGCGTCAGGAAGGCCTCCAGGCACTCGTCGTCGCTGGCGCTCTGGTAGTCCACCCGGCCCAGCTCCTTGAGGTAGCTGTGCTGCGGCCCCACACCCGGGTAGTCGAGGCCCGAGGCGATGGAGTGCACCGGCATGGGGTTGCCGGCCTCGTCCTCCAGCACGTAGCAGGCCATACCGTGGATCTCGCCGGGCCTGCCCAGGGTCAGGGTGGCCGAGTGGCGCGGGGTGTCGAGGCCCTCGCCGGCGGGCTCCACGCCCACCAGGTGCACGCCCTCATCCTCGAGGAAGGCGGTGAACATGCCCATGGCATTCGAGCCGCCGCCCACGCAGGCGGTGACGTGGTCCGGCAGGCGGCCGTGGCGCGCCAGGAACTGCTCTCGCGCCTCGCGACCGATGATCGACTGGAAGTCGCGCACCATCTTCGGGAAGGGGTGCGGCCCCACCACCGAGCCGATGGCGTAGATGAAGTGCTGTGGATCCTTGAGATACTCCTCGAAGGCGCTGTCCACGGCGTCCTTCAGGGTCGCCGTGCCGCGGGTCACCGGAATCAGGGTGGCCCCCAGTATCTTCATCTTGGTGACGTTAGGGTGCTCCTTCTCGATATCCACCTGGCCCATGTGGATCTCGCAGGGAATGCCCACCAGGGCGCAGGCGGTGGCCAGGGCCACGCCGTGCTGGCCGGCGCCGGTCTCGGCGATCACCTTGGTCTTGCCCATGAACTTGGCGAGCAGGGCCTCACCCAGGCAGTGGTTGATCTTGTGGGCGCCGGTGTGGTTCAAGTCCTCGCGCTTGAGGTGGATCTGGGCCCCGCCCAGCGTCTCGGAGAGCCGCCGGGCATGAAAGATCGGACTGGGCCGACCCACGTAGTCGGCCAACAGGCTGGCCAGCTCCTGCGTGAAATCCTCGCGGACGCGGATCTCCTCGTAGGCGGCGTCGATCTCGTCCATCACCACCTTGAGTTCGGGAGGGATCAGCTGACCGCCGAAGCGACCGAAGTAGCCCTGGGCATCGGGGAGGTTGGCATAGGGGGAAGCGCTCATGGTATCGACCCTGCAGGCATGGAAATCGTGGCAGATATCCTGCCCGCAGGCGACATGGCTGTCGAGGCGACCTTCGGCGACGCCCGAGGCGAGCCTTGCAGGCACGTCAGCGCCCCAGGCGCTTGCCCAGCCAGTGGCCGATATCCGCGACCTGCTGGGGGCAGACGGCATGCGCCATGGGGTACTGGCGATAGTGGGCCGGATAACCCAGCGACTTGACCTTCTCGAAGCCGGCACGGCCCAGCGCCTCGGGCACCACCGGGTCGAAGCTGCCGTGGTGCACCTCGATGGGCAGCTCGCGGTTGGCCTCGGCAAGCGAGATGCTCTCGGCGGTGGCGAAATAGGTGGAGAGCGCCAGCAGGCCACCCAGGGGCCGATCGAAGGAGAGTGCCGCCTGGTAGGCCACCGCCCCGCCCTGGGAGAAGCCGGCCAGGATGATGCGGCGACTGTCGACGCCGAGGCCGATCTGTTCACGCACCAGGGCCTGGATGCGCTGGGCCGAGGTCATCAGCTGCGCCTCATCGACGCGCCGGTCGAGACTCATCTCCTTGATGTCATACCAGGCGGGCATCACCATGCCGCCGTTGATGGACACCGGCAGGCGTGGCGCATGGGGCAGGATGAAGCGCACGCTGGCATCGGCCGGCAGCGACAGCGCCGGTATCAGCGGCTCGAAGTCGCGACCATCGGCACCCAGGCCGTGGAGGATGAACACGCAGGCGTCGGCGGGCTTGCCGCCCCTGGGGTCGATGATCAGCTCACCGGGTTCGCTCATGGGGAGAGGTTCCGTCTGTCAGGCAAATGAGAGCCGTCACCCTACCGCAATCCTGGCATGGCGGCGAGATGGCCGTCGCCACCTCACCAGGGCCAGAACAGCGGGATCAGCCCCAGCACCACCCCCGCGGTGAGCAGGTTGAGCGGCGCCCCGAGGCGCAGGTAGTCGACGAAACGGTAGCCGCCGGGGCCATGCACCATCAGGTTGGTCTGGTAGCCGATGGGGGTCAGGAAGCTCGCCGAGGCGGCGAACATCATCGCCACCACATAAGGCATGGGATCGACGCCGAGCCTGTCGACGGCGGTCATCACGATCGGGAAGGTGATCACCGCCGCCGCATTGTTGGTGACCACCGCGGTGAGCAGACTGACCAGCACGTAGACCGCCACCAGCAACGCCCAGGGACTGCCGCCGGCCAGGCCGAGCACGACCTCGGCCAGCACCGCGGCGGCCCCCGACTGCTCCAGGGCGGCGCCGAGACCGAAGGAGGCGGCGATGGTCATGAGGACCTGGGTGTCGAGGCCACGCTTGGCCGCCCCCACCGAACAGCAACCGCTGGCCAACGCCAGCACCGCACCCAGCATGGCCGCGTTCATCAGGCTCATCACGCCCAGCGCCGCCAGTGCGACCACGCCACCCAGGATGCTCCAGGCCAGCCAGGCCTTCTCGTGCGCCGGGCGCGCCGCCCCGTTGACCTGGCTGATCAGCAGGAAGTCGCGAGACTGGCGGTGCCGCTCGATAAACGGTGGCCGGGCCTCCAGCAGCAACACGTCGGCGGGCTGCAGGCGCACCTGGCCGAGGTTGCCGGCCACCCGCTCCCCACCGCGACACACTGCCAGCACCGCGGCCCCGTAGAGGGTCCGAAAATGGCCATCACGAATGCGACGGCCGACGAACTGGCACTGGTCCGAGACCACCGCCTCCACCAGACGGCGCTCGCGGAAGTCCTTGTCAAGGCTCGATTCACCGTGTCGCGACGGCATCAGGCCGCGGATCTGCTGCAACTCCACGGCACCATCGGAGGTGCCGGCAAACACCAGGCGGTCACCGCCCTTGAGCCGCTCGCCTGGCCCCACCACGCTGACCACGTTGCCGTCACGCTCGATCTCCACCAGGAAGAGCTCGCAGAGGTGGCGCAGCCCGGCCTCTTCCACGGTGCGATCGACCAGCGGGCCACCGGCGGCCACCTCCATCTCGATGGTGAACTCGCGGGGATTCTCGAAGGCCGCCTCGGCGCCGCGCCTTACCGGCAACAGCCGCGGCCCCAGCAGAATCAGATAGGCCAGCCCCACCACCGCCACCGGCACGCCCACCCAGGCGATATCGAACAGCCCCATGGCCAGGGACGGGTCACGATCGATCAGCAGGCCATGCACCACCAGATTGGTGCTGGTACCGAACAGGGTGATGGTGCCGCCAAGGATCGAAGCGAAGCTGAGCGGCATCAGCAGGCGATGCGCCGGCACGGCCACACGCCGGCTCCAGCTCAGCACGGCCGGGATGAAGGTCGCCACCACGGGGGTATTGTTGATGAAGCCGCTCAGCGAGGCGGCCGGAAGCAGCAGGCGCGAAAGCGCGCCCCTCTCATTACGGGGACGCCCCAGCACATGGCGGATGATCAGGTCCATGCCGCCGGTCTCGCGGATGCTGGTGACCAGCACATACATGAAGGCGACGGTGAACAGCCCGGTACTGGAGAAGCCCGCCAGCGCCTGGTCGGGCTCGATGATGCCCAGGGTGAGCAGCAGCACCACCGCCCCGAGCAGGATGATGTCGGGGCCAAGACGCGACAGGGCCATCATCGCGAACGCGGCGATCATGACGGCCAGCGAGATCCAGGCGTCCAGGGGCATGGCGAGCATCCGGTCCAGGGGGAAGGCCCCTATTCTGCCGCCTGCCGTCTATTCTAAAAAGTTCTTTATAGAAATTCTCTTATGCCAAAAAAATCGAGCCGAGCACCAGAAACGCGAAAGGCCCGCCGAAGCGGGCCTTTCATCGACTGCAGAGCAGTCACATCATGAGCGATCGACGTTCAGTCGATGAGCTTGATGTTGGAGGCCTGGAGGCCCTTCTTGCCCTGAGTGACCTCGAAGGAGACCTTCTGGCCGTCCTGCAGGGTCTTGAAGCCGTCGGACTGGATCTCGGAGAAGTGCGCGAACAGATCGTCGCCGTTGTCGTCCGGAGAGATGAAGCCGTAGCCCTTGGTGTCATTGAACCACTTGACGGTACCGGTAGCCATTATCGAATTCCTCTAATAGCGTTTTGATTTTGCCGGGTAATACCCGAGTTGCAGTGGGTAAAACAAGAAACGTTCCCGGGAAAATCGAGGCGCTAGAGCGTTCGATGCCTACCTGGGGTGTTACGACTTGCTAACCAACTGCGCGAAGCATGCCCCCTCGCCGGGCGCAGGTCAAACACTATTTACATTTCGTGACCGGGACGTGACACGGCTCACTCACCGGCCAGGATCCAGCGGGCGGCCTTCTCGGCGATCATCAGCGTCGGCGAGTTGGTGTTGCCGCTGGTGATGGTGGGCATCACGCTGGCGTCAACCACCCGCAGGCCCGCCACCCCGCGCACCCGCAGATGCGGGTCCACCACCGCCATGGGGTCGTCGTCGCGCCCCATCCTGGCCGTGCCCACCGGGTGGAAGATGGTGGTGCCGATGTCGCCGGCCAGGCGCGCCAGGTCGTCGTCGCTCTGGTACTCGAGGCCGGGCTTGACCTCCTCGGGGGCGTACTTCGCGAAGGCCGGCTGGGAGGCGATGCGCCGGGTGACCCGCAGCGAATCCGCCGCCACCTGGCGATCCTCGGGCGTGCTCAGGTAGTTGGGCGCGATGGCCGGCGCCTGGCGCGGGTCGCGGCTCTTGATGCGCACCGTGCCGCGGCTGGTGGGGTTGAGGTTGCACACGCTCGCGGTGATCGCCGGGAAGGCATCCAGCGGCTGGCCGAAGGCGGGCAGGCTAAGCGGCTGGACGTGGTATTCGATGTTGGGGTGCGCGAAGGCCTCGCTGCTGCGGGTGAAGGCGCACAGCTGCGACGGCGCCATGCTCATGGGACCGGTGCGCCTGAGGGCGTACTCCAGGCCGATCTTGGCCTTGCCCACCAGGGAGTTGGCCATGGTGTTCAGCGTCTTGGCCCCCTGGACCCGGTAGACCGAGCGGATCTGCAGATGATCCTGGAGGTTCTCGCCCACCCCGGGCAGCGCCACCGCCAGGGGGATCTGGTGTTCGGCGAGCAGCTCCGCCGGGCCGATGCCGGAGAGCTGCAGCAGCTGGGGCGTGCCGATCGCCCCGGCGGCCAGGATCACCTCGCGCCCGGCGCGGGCGATCCGCTCCTCGCCACCGCGCTCGACGCGCACGCCACCCGCCCGGGTCTCGCCCCCCTCGCCGGCGAGCACAAGCCCCAGCACCTGGGTGGAGTGCCACAGGGTGAGGTTGTCGCGCTTCTCGACGCCCCGCAGAAAGGCCTTGGCGGTGTTCCAGCGAAAGCCGCGGCGCTGGTTGACCTCGAAGTAGTCGACCCCCTCGTTGTCGCCGCGGTTGAAGTCCCGGGTGCGCGGGATGCCGGCCTCCACCGCCGCGGTGGCAAAGTCGTCGAGCACCTGCCACTTGAGGCGCTGTTTCTCCACCCGCCACTCGCCACCGTGACCGTGGTAGTCGGCGTGCTCGGGGTCGGCATCGCCCCCCTCGTCCAGGCGATAGTGGTGCTCGTGGCGCTTGAAGTCCGGCAGGCAGTTCTCCCAGCGCCATTCGGGCTCCCCGGTCAGCTCGGCCCAGCCGTCATAGTCGCGGGCCTGGCCGCGCAGGTAGAGCATGCCGTTGATGCTCGAGCAACCGCCCAGGGTCTTGCCACGCGGGTAGATCAGCGAACGTCCGTTGAGGCCGGCATCCGGCTCGGTGCGGAAGCGCCAGTCGGTGCGCGGGTTGTCGATGCAGTAGAGGTAGCCCACCGGGATATGGATCCAGTGGTAGTCGTCGCGACCGCCCGCCTCGATCAGCAACACCCGGTTGGCCGGATCCCGGCTCAGGCGGTTGGCCAGCAGGCAGCCGGCGGTGCCGGCCCCTACCACGATATAGTCGAATTCTTGTTCTGCCATGGCGTGCTCTCACGTCGCATTCAGCAAGAGGCTAAAACGGCGCCTCTCGCCTGGGCATTGGGTGGCCCGACCTACTTGTGGGTCGGCATGGCGAACTCGGCGCCGGCATCGATGGAGTCTGACCAGCGCTGCATGATCGACTTCTGCTTGGTGTAGAAGCGTACGCCCTCCTCGCCGTAGGCATGGGTGTCGCCGAACAGCGAGCGCTTCCAGCCGCCGAAGCCGTGCCAGGCCATGGGCACCGGAATCGGCACATTGATACCCACCATGCCCACCTGGATGCGCCGCCCGAATTCGCGGGCCACGCTGCCGCTCTCGGTGAAGCAGCTCACGCCGTTGCCGAACTCGTGGGCGTTGATCAGATCGATGGCGGTGGCCACGTCCGGCACCCGCACGCAGACCAGCACCGGACCGAAGATCTCCTCCCGGTAGATGGTCATCTCCGGGGTGACGTGGTCGAACAGGGTGCCACCCATCCAGAAGCCGTCGGCGCAGCCTTCACCGGTAGCCGAGGTGTCGAACTCGCGGCCGTCGACCACCAGCTCGGCGCGCTCCTCCACCCCCTTGGCGATGTAACCGGTGATGCGCTCGTGGGCCTGGCGAGTGACGATGGGGCCCATCTCGGCATCCAGCTGCATGCCATCCTTCACCTTGAGTGCACGTGCTCGCTCGGCCAGGCGCGGCACCAGCTCATCGCCCACGTCGCCCACCAGCACCGCCACGCTGATCGCCATGCAGCGCTCGCCGGCGGAGCCATAGGCCGCGCCGATCAGCGCATCCACTGCCTTGTCGAAGTTGGCGTCGGGCATCACCACCATATGGTTCTTGGCCCCGCCCAGGGCCTGGACGCGCTTGCCATGGCGAGCGCCGCGCTCGTAGATCAGGTTGGCGATGGGTGTGGAGCCGACGAAGGAGAGCGCACGCACCTCGGGGTGGTCGATCAGCGCTTCCACGCTCTCCTTGTCGCCCTGCACCACGTTGAACACGCCATCCGGCAGCCCGGCCTGCTTGAGCAGGTCGGCGATCATCAGCGAGGCGCTGGGGTCGAGCGGGCTCGGCTTGAGGATGAAGCTGTTGCCGGTGGCGATGGCGACCGGGAACATCCACATCGGCACCATGGCCGGGAAGTTGAACGGGGTGATGCCGGCCACCACGCCCAGCGGCTGGCGCATGGTCCAGTTGTCGATGCCGCTGCTCACCTGCTCGGTGTAGTCGCCCTTGAGCAGCTGCGGGATACCGCAGGCGAACTCGACGATATCGATGCCCCGGGCCACCTCGCCCTGGGCGTCGGTGAATACCTTGCCGTGCTCCCGGGTGATCGCCTCGGCCAGGGCGTCCTTGTTGGCGTTGAGCAACTCGAGGAACTTGAACAGCACCCGTGCACGGCGGATCGGCGGGGTATCGGCCCAGGCCGGAAAGGCGGCCGCGGCGGCGGCCACCGCGCCATCGACATCGGCGGCGCTGGCCAGGGCCACCTGGCCGGTGACCTCGCCGGTGGCGGGATTGTTGACCGGCTGGGTGCGGCCGGACACGCCGTCTGAAATTCGTCCGTTGATATAATGCTGGATGCTGACTGTGCTCATGTCTCGCCTCGTCTTGTCGTGCGGGTATCCCCGGGGGATGGGACAGGGAGCCCGTATCAAGGGGATGCAACCCTTCCAGACTAGCGCGCCGCCGGCCGGGATCAATTGAGAAATCCAAAAGCGCAGTATAAGTTTTACTGATACCACTCGAGCCGGAGCACCCCATGGTGGACCTCCAGACCCTGCGCGCCTTCGTCAGCGTGGCCCGCGAGGGCAGCGTCTCCCGCGCCGCCGAGCGTTTGCACCTGACCCAGCCAGCAATCAGCCTCAAGCTCAAGCAGCTCCAGCAGGAGATGGGGCTGACCCTGTTTCGCCGCCGCCCCCAGGGGCTTGCCCTCACCGAGGATGGCGAGGCGCTGCTGCCCGCCGCCGAGAAGGCGCTGGCCACTGCGGCTGCCTTCGAGCAGCAGGCCCGGGCGTTGCACAGCACCCTGCGCGGGCGACTGCGCATCGGCACCATCGTCGACCCCGAGTTCATCCGCCTGGGGGCCTTCCTGCACCGGCTGGTGGAGCGCGCCCCGCAGCTGGAGACCGAACTGCACCATGGCATGAGCGGCAGTGTGCTGACACGCCTGGGCCGCGACGAACTCGATGTCGGCTTCTACCTGGCGCCGCCGGGCGAGGGGCCCGGTGATCAGGCCGACACCATTGCCCACCGCGAGCTGACCCACTTCGACTATCGCGTGATCGCCCCGGCGGGCTGGGGCAGTCGCCTGGACGGGGCGGACTGGGTCCGGCTGGCCGGCCTGCCGTGGATCGACACGCCGCCCGACTCGGTGCATCACCGCCTGCTGACAGGAGCACTTGCCCCCCTAGGGCTCACGCCGCGTGGGGTGGCGCGGGTCGACCAGGAAGCGTGCATGCTCGACCTGGTGCGCGCCGGCGTGGGGCTGAGCCTGGCGCGGGACACCCTGGCCATGACCGAGCGCCAGGAGCGCGGCCTGGCGCTTGCCGAGGGGGTCCACCTGCCCTGTGCGCTCTGCTTCCTGTGGCCCCGGGGGCGCGAGGAGGAGCCGGTGATCGCCGAGGCCCTCTCGGCCCTGGAGGCGGTCTGGGGACGCCCCGGCGCCTGAAGGCGACTTCGACATCGCGCCGGCGGCGGCGCATCATGGACACTTTTCCGTCTAACGATCTCCACGACCCTACCCATGAGCCACGACACCACCCAACTGAATCGCCAGCGCAACCACTTCGCCGGCCACGATGCCATCTGGCTGTTCGGCTACGGCTCGCTGATCTGGAAGGCCGACTTTCCTTATATCGAACGCCGCCCGGCGCATATCCACGGCTGGGTGCGGCGCTTCTGGCAGGGCTCCCACGACCATCGCGGCACCCCGGAGGCCCCCGGTCGGGTCGTCACCCTGGTACGCGAGCCCGGAGCGGTCTGCCACGGCATGGCCTACCGCATCACCCCCGAGGTGCTGGCGCCGCTGGATGTGCGCGAGAAGAACGGCTATCTGCGCGAGGTGACCACCCTGTGCTTCGACGATGCCGCCGGCGGCCATGCCGAGGGGCTGGTCTACCTGGCCGGCGCCGACAACGCCGCCTACCTCGGCGATGCGCCGCTGGACACCATCGCCGCGCAGATCGCCACCGCCCACGGCCCCAGCGGTCCCAACCGCGACTACCTGGTCAACCTGGCGGCAGCGCTGCGCGCCCTCGACGTCGAGGATGACCACGTCTTCGCCCTGACCGCGCGGCTGCCCGGGGAGCGCGACTGATGGAAGCGCTTGCGGCCTGGCAGTATCTGGCGATCGCCCTGATCTTCGTGTGGAGCGGCTTCGTGCGCACCAGCCTGGGTTTCGGCGGGGCGGTGCTGTCGCTGCCCTTCCTGCTGCTGGTGCTCGACCAGCCGCTGGTGTTCCTGCCGATCATCGCCATCCAGCTGCTGATCTTCTCCAGCTGGATCGCCTGGAACGGCCATCGCCAGCTGGTGGCCGAGAATGGCGGCCGCCCGCCAGCCGAAGGCAACATCGACTGGGCCTACCTGTGGCGGGCCATGAAGGTGATGATCGTACCCAAGCTGATCGGGGTGGTGGGCCTGCTGACCCTGCCCGGCCACGTGATGACGAGCATCATCTTCGTGATCGTTATGGTCTACGCGGTGGGTTATGTGCTCGACCGCCCCTTCCGCAGCAACAGTCGCTGGGTCGATGCCCTACTGCTGGCACTGGGCGGCTACGTCAGCGGCACCTCGCTGATCGGCGCTCCCCTGATCGTGGCGGTGTTCGCCACCCACGTGGCCGCGCACCAGCTACGCGATACCCTCTTCGTGCTGTGGTTCATCCTGGTGCTGATCAAGATGGTCTCCTTCCTGATCGCCGGAGTCGACCTTCAGCTGATCCACCAGCTGTGGCTGCTGCCCTGCGCCCTGGTGGGGCACCTGCTTGGCGAGCGCGCCCACCGCTACCTGGTGGGCAGCCGTGCCAACCTCTACTTCCGTGTGCTGGGTGCCGTGCTGATCCTGGTCAGCGTGGTGGGGCTGCTCACCTCCCTGCGCTGAGCGCCTGAATGGCAGAGGGCCCGGCGCGTCATGCGCCGGGCCCTCTTCTCCACGCTTGAGTCGCTGGCCGGGGACTTCCCCGGCCGGGAATCAGTCGCGCTCGACCTCGAGCAGCGCGCCGTCGCGGCTCTTGACCTCCAGCTCGCGGCCGTCGGCGTCATAGCCCTCGATGTCGACGCGGCCATCGCGGTCGACCTGGAGCTCCTCGAACTCGACCAGGCCCTCGGCCACGGCCAGCGCCATGGCGTCGCGCACCTCGGCCTCGGAGAGGCCCCAGGCGCCGCCGTCGCGCTTCTTGCGCTCCTCCTTCAGGCTCTCGCCGCTGGCCAGGTCGAAGCTCACCTCGGCCTGCCACTCGTCATCGAGCCAGCCCTCCACCTCGACGCGGTCGGAGCGCTTCACCTCGATCTCCTCATAGGTCTGGAAGCCGAAGTCGCCGGCCTGGGCCAGCACCTCGTCGAGGCGCTCGCTGGCCAGGCGATCATCCGCGGCCTGGGCCAGGGTGGCGGCGCCCAGCAGGGCGGCCAGGGAAGCGGTCAGGATCATCTTGCGTTGCATGGTGTCGTTCCTCATCTCTGGGGGTTGCCGGGCCATTACACACCCGTCCGCCTTGCCTGAAGGTGACGGCAACGTTCATGCTCTGTTCATGTCGCCCCTGGCACCCTGAGCCCATGCTGACATCACGCCCTCACCTTCGCCCCTCACCTCGCCCCCATGCCCGCCGCCGGTTGACGCTGCTGGCCGGCCTGCTCGCCGGGCTGCTGGTGCAGCTGGCCGCCGCCCCCGCGCCGGCCGAGGAGCACTGGCACGACCTGCATGAGGCGGTACGCGAGGAGAGGATCGTGGCGCTGCCGAGCCTGCTCGACTGGCTGGAGGCGCGCTACGCCGGCCAGGTGCTGGAGGTGGAACTGGAGCGCGACGACGGCCGCCTGGTCTACGAGATCGATATGCTGGGTCCCCAGGGGCAGAAGGTGGAGTTCGAATTCGATGCCGAGAGCGGCGAGCTGATCGGCATGGAAGGAGTAAAGATCGACGCCATGCGACGCAAGGAGAGCCCGTGAAGGTACTGCTGGTGGAGGACGACCCGGCCCTGGCCGAGGCGCTGGGCGAGGCGCTGGGCGATGCCGGCCTGCTGCTCGAGCACACCGCCAGCGGCGGCGAGGCGGACTTCCTGGTGCGCACCGAGGCCTACGACGCGGTGATCCTCGACCTGGGCCTGCCCGACGGCGATGGCAGCCGCTGGCTCGCTCAGTGGCGCGAGGACGGCCTCGAGCTGCCGGTGCTGGTGCTCACCGCCCGCACCCGCTGGGCCGACAAGGCTGCCGGCTTCTCCGCCGGGGCCGACGACTACGTGACCAAGCCCTTCGAGACCGCCGAGGTACTGTTCCGGCTCCACGCCCTGGTACGCCGCAGCCACGGTCATGCCCACCCGGTGATCCGGGTCGGCGAGCTGGCCTTCGATACCCACAGCGGCAGCGTCACCCTGGCCGGTCGCCCGATCAGCCTCACCGCCCAGGAGTCGCGGCTGCTCGCCTACCTGGCCCACGCCGCCCCGCGGGTGGTCAGCCGCAGCGAGCTCGCCGAGCACGTCTACGATCGCGACCACGAACCCGACTCCAACGTCATCGACGTGCAGGTCAGCCGCCTGCGGCGCAAGTTGGGGGCGGCCCGCATCGAGACCCGACGCGGCCAGGGCTATCGCCTGGTCGACGCCGACGGCGCGCCATGACCCCGCGCCGCCGCTCCCTGGCCAGCCGGCTGATGCTGGCGACGCTTTCGATCCTGGTGGTCTCGCTGCCGCTCTCCGGCATCGCCCTCTCCCGCCACGTCCAGGCCACCGCCACCGCCGCCTTCGACCAGCGACTCGAGTCGCTGCTGCGGGTGGTGGTCGCCGGGCTGGCCTGGGACGACGTGGCGGGAGAGCTGGTGCTGCAGCGCGACCTGGGCGAGCCACGCTTCACGCGAGTCTTCTCCGGCTGGTACTGGCAGGCCAGCGACGGCGGCGACCACACCCTCACCTCGCGTTCGCTGTGGGACCAGCGCCTGGCCACCGCCACCCACCCGGCGGTCGCCTTCCGTGACCTCGCGGGACCTCGCGACACGCCGCTACGCGCCATCGAGCGCGACATCCGCCTCGCCCCGCTGGCCGAACCGCTGCACGTCGCCGTGGCGATCTCCCGGGCGCCGCTGGACACCGAACTTGCCCGCTTCGACCGCCTGGTGGCGCTCTCCCTGGCGGGCCTCGGGGCGCTGCTGCTGGCCGCCCTGGGGCTGCAGATCCGCTGGGGGCTGGCGCCGCTGCGCCGCCTTCGCTCCGATCTCGGCCGGGTGGAGGACGGCGAGGCCGAGCGCCTGGATACCCGCCTGCCCGAGGAGCTCGCCCGCCTGGCCACAGCCATGAACGGGGTGCTGGAGCGCGACCGGCGGCTGCTGGCCCACGCCCGCCACGCCGCCGGCAACCTGGCCCACGCCCTGAAGACCCCGGTCAGCGTGCTGACCACCCTGGCCGACGGCATCGAGGAGCCCCGGCGCGGGCGCATCCGCGAGGAGCTCTCGCGCATCGACGCCGCGGTGCGCCACCACCTGGCACGGGCCACGGCGGCCGGCGACGCCGGCCTGGCGCCGCGGGTAGCGGTTTCCGAGGTGCTCTCCCCCATCGTCGAGGGGCTGGGGCGCCTGGCCGAGCGCCGCGGCATCGCCCTTGCGGTCGAGCTGCCGACGACGTTGCGCCTGCGCCTGGATCCCCAGGACCTCCAGGAGCTCGCCGGCAACCTGCTCGACAACGCCCTGCGCTGGGCCGCGGGCGAAGTGCGCCTCAGCGGCGGCGAGGCGGCCGACGGGGTGTGGCTGGCGGTGGAGGACGACGGCCCCGGCATGGACGAGAGCCAGCGCCAGGCGGCCCTGGGGCGCGGCGCGCGGCTCGACGAGCGGCGCTCCCAGAGCGGTCTGGGGCTGGCCATCGTCAAGGAGCTCACCGAGTTGCATGGCGGCGAGTTCACCCTGTCGCGCTCGGCCCTCGGCGGGCTCGCCGCCCGGGCCTGGCTGCCGACCAGCGCGCTGCGCGAGAGGGGTTGAGGCGTGAGACGCCGGCGCCTCACGCCTCGTCGGCGCAGTTCCCCCGCGCCTCGATCTGGATGGTGGCGTGGCGGATGCCGTAGCGCTCCACCAGCAGCGCCTTGATCGCCACCAGGGTCGCCTGGTGGTCCTCCCCCGCCTCCACGGCGGCGTGCAGCGAGACCAGGTGGCGCCCCGGCGTCAGCGACCAGACATGGACGTGGTGGACGTCATGCACCGCCGACAGCGACGCGGGAATCTCCCGACGCAGGGTCGCCGCGTCGGGGTCGTGCGGCGCGCCCTCGAGCAGGATATGCCCCGCCTCGCGGGTCAGCTTCCAGGCGCTCCTCAGGATCAGCGCCGCCACCAGCAGCGACAGCAGCGGGTCGATGGGGGTCCAGCCGGTGGTGAGGATCACCAGCGCGGCGACGATGGCCGCCACCGAGCCGAGCAGGTCGCCCAGCACGTGCAGGGCCGCGCCGCGCATGTTGAGGTTGTCGCGATCACCGCCATGCAGGATGGCGAACACCACCAGGTTCACCACCAGTCCCAGCGTGGCAATCACCAGCATGGGAGTGCCCATCACCGTCACCGGCGAGAGGAAACGGCGTACCGCCTCGATGGCGATCCACACCACGATGGCGATCAGCGTCAGGCCGTTGACGAAGGCGGCCAGGGTCTGCACCCGATGGTAGCCATAACTGCGTTTGCCGTCCGCGGGGCGCTGGCCGATCCAGGCGGCGAACCAGGCCAGCGCCAGGGCGGCGGTATCGGTGAGCATATGGCCGGCATCGGCCAGCAGCGCCAGCGAGCCGGAGAGGATGCCGCCCACCACCTCGGCGACCATGAAGCCGCCGGTAAGCAGGATCGCCCAGCTCAGGCGGCGCCGGCTGTCGTGAGCGTGGTGGGCATGGTCATGGGAGTGATCGTGGGACATGGGGCCCTCCTGTGGCGGGTCCCCAGCATACCGCAGGGGTCACACCCCCTTCACCAGGCGAGCGGCCTCGCGGCGCCGCTTGAGCTCGTAGATGGCCGCCAGCAGCACGGTGACCAGGATCAGGATCAGCCCCAGGGCATTGACCGCCGGCGTCAGGCCGGTGCGCACCTTGGAGGCGATATAGACCGTCAGGGTGGTGTCGTACCCCACCACGAACAGCGTGGTGTTGTAGTTCTCGAAGGATTGCAGGAAGGCGATCACCGCCGCCGAGAGGATCGCCGGGCGCAGGTACGGCAGCAGGATGCGCCGGAACATCTGCCACTGGTTGGCTCCCAGGTCCAGGGCGGCCAGCTCCATGGTGCGGTCGAAGCGCTGCAGCCGGGCGGTAACCATCAGCATCACGTAGGCGGCGATGAAGGTGGCCTGGCCCACCACGGTGAGCAAGATGCCGCCGCCCACGCCCCACTGGCGCCAGAAGATCAGCGTGGAGATGCCGATGATCACCCCCGGGGTCAGCAGCGGCGAGAGGATCAGCGCATACAGGAAGGGCTTGGCGCGGCTCTGCACGGTATTGAGGAACAGCGCCGTGGCGATGCCGATGGGCACCGCCAGCAGCAGCACCCCAACGGCGACCATGGCGCTGTTGATCAGCGCCTGCCACATGGCGCCATCGGCGGCCAGCTCGCCGAACCAGCGCAGGGTGGTGCCGTCCCAGGGCGTCACGGTGGGGAAGCGGCTGTCGTTGAAGGTGGCCGCGGCCATCACCAGCAGCGGCAGGAACAGGTAGGCGAAGAACACCACCACATAGAAACGCAGGCCCATGGCCATCAGTCGCTGCGAGGTCATTTGGCCCGGTCCCTCATTTCGCGATGTCTCCCAGGCCCACCCTGAACACCTTCATGACCAGCGACATGAAGCCGATACACAGCACCAGCAGCAGGAAGGCGTAGGCCGCCCCCTGGTTCCAGTTGCCGCCCTCGAAGAACCAGTTGTAGATGATCTGGGTGAACCAGCGGCTGCCCGGCGAGCCGAGCAGCGCCGGCACCGCATAGCTGCCCGCCGCCAGCATGAAGGTCATGATGCAGCCGGTGGCGATGCCCGGCTTGGCGTGGGGGATCACGATGCGCCGATGGGTACGCAGGGTGCCGGCGCCGAGGTCCCGGGCGGCGCGTACCTGGTTGTCGTCGAGGCTCTCGATGGCGTTGTAGAGCGGGAACACCATGAACAGGATATAGGCGTAGACCATGCCCACCATCACCCCGCCGTCGCCACTCAGGAAGCGGATGGGGCGGTCGATCAGCCCCAGCATCAGCAGCAGCTCGTTGAGCGGGCCGCGGAAGGCCAGGATGATGAACCACGAGTAGGTGCGCAGGATCTCGTTGATCCAGAAGGGAATGATCAGCAGCAGGATGCACAGCGCCGCCTGCCGCGGGGTGGCCACCTTGGCCAGGTACCAGGCCAGCGGATAACTGACGGCCAGCGTCAGCAGGGTCACCAGCACGCTGGACCACAGTGTCTTGAAGAAGATCGCGCGGTGGATGTCGTTGGCGAACAGGGTGGCGTAGTTGGCCAGTGTCCAGCCATCCTCGGGGCCGCCGCGCTGGTCGGGCAGCAGGTTGGGGCGCAGCGAGTAGTCGATCATCTGCAGCTGCGGCAGGGTCACCATCAGGATCAGCCAGATCCCCAGCAGGGCGAGGATCGCCGCCGACAGGGGGCCGCCGAAGCGGGCGGCGAGCTGCCTAACCATCCGCCGCCTCCACCACCTCGCCGGTGGCCTCGTCGACCCGCGGACCGTCGTCCCGGGGCAGCACCACCGTCTCGGCGGGGTCGTAGCCCAGGGTGATCGCCGCACCGGGGGTCAGGGCATCGGCGAAGCCTCGCGACACCTCGCTGCCCAGCTGCACCCGCAGTGCCCCGCCGGAGCCCGCGAGACGCGCCCGCACCATCAGCCAGGCGCCCTCGAAGCTCACCGACTCGACCTCCGCGGCCAGGGTCGAGGCGCCCATGGTGGCATCACCCGGCGCGCCGGCGGCCACCGGGCGCAGCTGCTCGGGGCGCACATAGAGCGCCACCTCCGCGCCGCCGCCCAGGCTCGCCTCGGCCCCCACCCGGCCCTCCAGCTCGCCCAGGGCACCGGCATCCAGACGCACCCGCTCGCCCAGGCGGTCGATCACCCTGGCCTCGATGCGGTTGTTCTCGCCGACGAAGGCGGCGACGAAGCCGGTGGCGGGCTGGCGATAGAGGGTCATGGGGTCGGCCACCTGCTGCAGGCGACCCGCCGACATCACCGCCACCCGGTCGGACATGGTCAGCGCCTCGCCCTGATCATGGGTGATGTAGATGAAGGTGATGCCGGTCTTGCGCTGGATCGCCTTGAGCTCGCTGCGCATGTGCTGGCGCAGCTTGAGGTCCAGCGCCGAGAGCGGCTCGTCGAGCAGCAGCACTCGCGGCTCCACCGCCAGCGCCCGGGCGATGGCCACGCGCTGCTTCTGACCGCCGGAAAGCTCGGTGACCCGGCGCGCCCCCACGCCCTCCAGGGCCACCAGCGACAGCAAGCGCTCGGCGGCGGCACGCCGCGTGCGGCGGTCGACCCCGCGCACCTCGAGGCCAAACTCGATGTTCTCGAACACCGTCATCAGCGGGAAGAGCGCCAGGTTCTGGAAGATCATCGCCGTGGGGCGTCGGTTCACCGACACCCCGGTCATGGGCTCGCCGCCGATGAACACCTCACCCTCGCTGGGGGTGAGGAAGCCACTGATCATGTTGAGCAGGGTGGTCTTGCCGCACCCCGAGGGCCCGAGGAAGCTGAAGAACTCCCCCGAGCCGATCGTGAGCGACGTCTTGTCGATGGCGGTGACGTCGCCGAAGCGCATCACCGCTCCCTCCAGTCGGACGCTGCCGTCCATGGTCACCTCTCGCTCGGGCATCCGTCAGGCGGACAGGTAGCGGTCCTGGTACTCGTTGCGCAGCGCCACGTACCAGGGCTCCTGGATCGGCCACCACCACAGGTTCTCCAGGTCCTGCTCGGTGTAGGACTCGGTGAAGAACTGGCGCGTCGCCTCGGGCAGCAGCTCGGTGGCACCCTTGGAGGTGGAGTTGTAACCGGTGGCCTCGACGAACATGGCGCCGGCCTCGGGGGTGTAGTACCAGTTGATCAGCTCGTAGACGGCGTCCGGGTTGCTAGCATTCTTGGGAATCACGAAGCCCTCCATCCACGCCAGGGCCCCCTCCTTGGGCGCGCCGTAGGCGATGTCATCGCCCTCCTGCTGCAGGCGGAAGGCGGTGGAGTCCCAGGTCTGGCCGATGATGGCACCGTTGGTGCGGAAGGCGGCCTGGGCCTCGTTCTCGGTGTTCCAGAACTGCACCAGCATCGCCTTGTGCTTGACCGCCTCCTCGAGGATGACGTCGAAGTTGGCGCGCATCGCCTCCTCGTTCTTGTAAGAGTCGAGCAGCGGGTGGGGCAGCCGGCCCTCGCGCTCCAGCCACAGGCCGATGCCGACCAGCGCCGAGTGGCCGCGAACCGTGACGCCCTGGCCGTGCTCGGGGTTCCACAGGTCGGCGTAGCTCAGGTTGGCGCGATCGATGTCGGCGTAGCGGCGATGCCAGGTGATCGCCTCGGTGCCCCAGTCACTGGGCGCAAAGTAGCGCTTGCCGTCCACCACGCCGCCCACCTCGGAGCCCTCGATGGCGCTGTCCAGGGCGCCGCTCCAGTTGATGCGCGACTCGTCCAGCGGCTGGATCAGGTTGTAGTCGAGATAGCCCGGCACCCGGTCCACGGTGGGCATGATCACATCGAAGCCCTCGCCGGCGCTGGCGCGCAGCGAGTTCATCAGCTCGTCGTTGGTGCCATAGGGAGTGAAGGTCGCCGGGATGCCAGTCTTGTCGGTGAAGTCGGCCAGCATGGCGTCGTTGAAGTAGCCCGCCCAGGCGTAGATGCGCAGCGGCTCCTGCTGGGCCAGGGCCCGGTTGATGTAGAAGGGGCTGGGCAGCGTGGCGGCCGCCCCGGCGGCCAGCGAGCCCTGCAGGAAGCGGCGACGAGTGATCGACATGGGAAAGTTCTCCTCGAGCGGTGGGATCCGAAGATGGCGCGACGTGCCGTACCCTTATGTCGCCCGGCCGTGACAGCCGGATGACGCCGACATGACGCCTGCATGACCGTTCAATCCTGTGGAATCACTGTAGGCGATTCCCGGCGAGTCGCCAGGCCGCCACCATCAACGCTCCACGCGGCGCTTGCCTGAGGCCCACGCCATCGGCGAGGCTGGAACCTGTCGCCCCGAGACCGGTCTCGGGGTGACCCCAGGAAACCGCATGACGACCTCATCCATGGAAGAGACCACCCTACCTCCCGTACTTGCCGGCCCGCTGCTGCGCCGCCTGGCACCCGACCGCCTGGTGCTGTGGCTGGCGGCGAGCCGCCCCCTCGCGCTGACCCTCGCCCTCACCCCAGCCGGCGAGGGGACGCGACGGCTGTCCCTGGACGACCACTGCCGGCGCGTGCCGGTGGGCCGCCACGCCTGGTTGCACCTGATCGACCTGCCCCTCGAGACGCCGCTGCCGACCGACACCCTGATTGCCTACGACCTGCGCGTGCGCGACGCCGACCCCCGCCACGCCGGCGAAGGCGAGCGCGGCATCGCCGACTGGGGCCCGCACCTGTTGGACGCCGACGGCGAGCCGCCCGCCTTCGTGCTGGCCGGCCGCCACCACCGGCTGCTGCACGGCTCCTGCCGCAAGCCCCACCACGACGGCGGCGATGGCCTGGTGCGCGCCGAGGCGTGGCTGGCCGAGCGCCGCACGACCCCCGAGGAGCGCCCCGCCTGGCTGTTGATGACCGGCGACCAGGTCTACGCCGACGACGTCGCCGGCCCCATGCTGGTGGCCATCCACGCCCTGATCCGCCGCCTGGGGCTGTTCGACGAGCCGCTGGAGGGCGCCGTGGTGGCCGACAGCCGCGCCCTGCATGGCGAGGCCGCCCACTATTACGATCGCGAGTCGCTGCTGCCCGACGTGGAGAGCTCGGAGAACCTCCGCGAGCGCTTCTTCGGCGGGGTACGCAAGCCGGTGTTCACCTCGGCCAATGCCCACAACCACCTGGCCACCCTCGCCGAGGTGATGGCCATGTACCTGCTGGTGTGGTCGCCGACGCCCTGGGAGCTGATCCAGGTAGAAACGCCCTCGCTGGACGACAAGCACAGCACGCTCTTCGCCGAGCAGCGCGCGGTGATCGAACGCTTCGTGGCCGGCCTGCCCGCCGCCGCTCGCCTGCTCGCCCGGCTGCCCACGCTGATGATCTTCGACGACCACGACATCACCGACGACTGGAACCTCACCGCCGACTGGGAGCGCACCGCCTATGAGCATCCCTTCTCGCGGCGCATCATCGGCAACGCCCTGCTCGGCTATCTGCTCTGCCAGGGCTGGGGCAATGCCCCCGAGCGCCTGGCCGAACCGCTGGACGACTGCGTCCGGGTACTGCAGGCCGCCGCCCAGGGCGACGGCTGGCTAGACGGCGAGGCCCTCGATGCGCTGATCCGGGGCCTGCTGCGCTTCGAGGGCTGGGGGTTCGAGGTGCCGGGGGAGCCGCCGCTGGTGGTGCTCGATACCCGCACCCGGCGCTGGCGCAGCGAGCGCAGCCCGAAGCGCCCCTCGGGGCTGATGGACTGGGAGGCGCTGAGCGAGTTTCAGCAGGCGCTGCTCCACCACCGCTCGGTGATCATCGTCTCGCCGGCGCCGATGTTCGGCGTCAAGCTGATCGAGGTCATCCAGAAGTTCTTCACCCTGGCCGGCAGGCCGCTGGTGGTGGACGCCGAGAACTGGATGGCCCACCGCGGGGCGGCCAGCGTGCTGCTCAATATCTTCCGCCACTCGCGCACCCCGGGGAACTACGTCATCCTCTCCGGCGACGTGCACTACTCCTTCGCCTACGACATCCGTATCCGCCAGCGAAGCCAGGGGCCGCGGCTGTGGCAGATCACCTCCAGCGGCATCAAGAACGCCTTTCCCGACACCCTGCTCGACTGGTTCGATCGTCTGAACCGCTGGCTCTATGCGCCTTGGTCGCCGCTCAACTGGTTCACCAAGCGCCGCCGCCTGGCCATCACGCCCCGCGACCCGGACCGCGCCAAGGCCGGCGAGCGGCTAT
Organism: Halomonas sp. SSL-5; assembly: GCF_030708455.1. GTDB lineage: Bacteria > Pseudomonadota > Gammaproteobacteria > Pseudomonadales > Halomonadaceae > Halomonas. The sequence goes on along the minus strand of NZ_JAUYWF010000003.1, from coordinate 151,483 downwards.
GGAACGGCAGCGGGATCGGCCTGGTCGACTTCGACGATCGGGGCCGACCCCGCGATATCCGCCAGCTCGACGCCCGCGGCTTCGAGGTGCGCTTTCCGCCGGCGGCTCAGGAAGAGGCCTGACGCCGGCGCCAGAGGAGGAGGCCACCGGCCATCACCAGCCAGGTCATGGCCGCGGCCATGACGTCGTCGAGCACGATGCCGGCACCGCCGGGCACCGCCTCGGCCAGGCTCACCGGCGGCGGCTTGGCACCGTCGAACACCCGGTAGACCACGAAGGCGGAGGCCATCGCCCAGGGCTGGCGGGCCGCCGTCTGGCCCAGCACCGCTACCGGGAAGGCGACGATCTCGTCGAGCACGATGCGCCCGTCATCCTTGGCGGAAAGCGCCTGCTCGGCCAGGTGGCAGACCGGCACCGCGGCCAGCAGCAGGGCCAGCGTCACCGCGACCTGCACCCGCCGGGTACGCCCCAGCAGCCACCAGGCCAGCGGCAGCCCCAGCAGTGACCCGACGGTACCCGAGGCCCAGGGCGAGAGCCCCGTGCCCAGGCCGGTGGCCAGCGCCATCAATGGCTCGACCATCAACCGGCCTCTCGGGCCTGGTGCTCGAGCTCGGCGGTGACCCCGTCGGGCAGCGCCAGCGCGCGGCCCAGCTGGTCGAGCCAGGCGCGCTCCATGCCATTCTGCTCATCGACCACCGCCACGCTGATCAGGTACATCTCGCGGGCCGCCTGGGGCGAGTCGACCTGGGCCGCCAAGGCCTCGGCATCCAGCGGCGCCTGGAGCTGACGCTCCACCCAGGCGTGCAGTTCCTGATCCGCGCCCAGCGCGTCGATCTGGCCGGCGATCAGTTCACGCTCCTGGGCGTCGATGTGGCCATCGGCGCGGGCCGCCATGATCATCGCCTGCAGCAGCTCCAGGCTGCGCCGCTCGAGGGCCTGGCCACCCAGCTGCTCCACCGCCTCGCCCTCGCTGGCCGAGCCGCGGCCCTGGCTGCCGGCATTGTCGCCGGCGTTGTCACGCGAGTTCTGCCACGCCTTCCAGGCCAGCATCCCCACCCCGGCGATGGCGCCATACTTGAGCGCCTTGCCGCCCAGCTTGCGGCCGCGCTTGGAACCCACCAGCATGCCCAGGGCGCCGCCGCCCAGCAGGCTCTTGACGTCGACCCCCGAACCGCCGCCCTGACCGGACGATGAGCCCCCACCGCCCAGCTGGCGGGAAAGGCTCCCGAGCATGCCCTGGATATCCAGGCCCGAGCCGCCCTGGCCGCTCGACCCACTGCCGGACTGGCCACCGGCCTGCTGCATCAGCTGCTGCAGTATCTTGCTGGCGTTCATCGCGTTCTCCTCATGACTAAACAGGCCCTGGCGGGGCCTGTAATTGACTCTATCCCAGGCGTCAGGGTTTCGACATTCGTTTCGACATCAACTGCGCGACGACGCATCATGAAAGCCTGACGAGAACCGGAGCCCCCCGCCATGAGCGTGACCCTCGACGACATCCGCACCGCCGCCGAGCGCATTCGGGGCAGCGTGGAGCACACTCCCTGCCTGCTCTCGCATACCCTGTCGCGCATCACCGGCTGCGAGCTCTACATCAAGTTCGAGAACCACCAGTTCACCGCCGCCTTCAAGGAGCGCGGCGCCCTCAATCACCTGCTGACGCTCTCCGAGCAGGAGAGACGGCGCGGCGTGATCGCCATGTCCGCCGGCAACCACGCCCAGGCGGTGGCCTACCACGCCGCCCGGCTGGGCATCCGCGCCACCATCGTCATGCCGCGGCATACGCCCAACCTCAAGGTGCACAACACCCGCCGGCTCGGCGCGGAAGTCCATCTCGAGGGCGAGGGCGTCGCCGAGGCCGGCGAGTACGCCCACCGCCTCGCCGCCGAGCGCAACCTCGTCTTCGTGCACCCCTACGACGACGAGCGCATCATCGCAGGGCAAGGCACCATCGCCCTGGAGATGCTCGAGGACGCCCCGGATCTCGACGCCCTGGTGATCCCCATCGGCGGCGGTGGCCTGATCGGCGGCAACGCCATCGCCGCCAGCGAACTCAAGCCCGGCATCGAGATCGTCGGCGTGCAGACCAAGCGCTTCCCTTCCATGCAGCAGGCCCTGGCCGGAGAACCGATCCACTGCGGGCTGGCCACCCTCGCCGAGGGCATCGCGGTCAAGCAGCCCGGCAAGCTGACCCTGCCCATCGTGCGCGAGCGGGTGAGTGATATCGTGCTGGTGGACGAACCCGAGATCGAGCGCGCCATCCTGCTGCTGCTGGAGATCGAGAAGAGCGTGGCTGAGGGTGCCGGCGCCGCCGGCCTGGCCGCGGTGCTGGCCGACCCCGAGCGCTATCGCGGACGCAAGGTGGGGCTGATCCTGTGCGGCGGCAACATCGACATGCTGGCACTCTCCTCGGTGATCCAGCGCGGTCTGGTCCGCAGCGGGCGCATCGTGCGCGTGCGCGTGGCGATCCCCGACGTGCCCGGCGCCCTGGCCGAGCTGACGCGGCAGCTCGCCGAACAGCATGCCAACGTCATCCATATCGCCCACCACCGCACCTTCACCGATCTCTCGCTGCGCGCCACCGAGGTGGAGGCCACCCTGGAGACCCTGGGCAGCGACCACACCCGGGAGGTGATCGAGGCGCTGCGCCGGGATGGCTACGACCCGGTGCTGCCGGCCAACGAGGTGCACCCCGACGAGCGCTGGGCCGGCAGCGAGAACTGAAGGGCCTTCCCCCTTGGAAGCATGGCGTGTCCGGGCCTTCCGGCGTACCCTAGACGCACTTTCCAGCGCGCAGAAAAGAGACGAGGCGATGAGCAGCAAGATCACAGTCGAAGCCCCCCTGGTCATCCTCCACGGTGACGAGATGGCCCAGGTAGCCTTCGAGAAGATTCTCGACACCTTCGTGACCTCCCGGCTGGAGATCCCGCTGGTCGAGATCGACCTCTCCGCCGAGAACCGCCTGGTCACCAACGGCCAGGTGGTAGTGGATGCCGTCGAGGCCCTCAAGGCCCATGGCGTAGGCATCAAGAACGCCGGCATGACGGTCAACCGCACCCAGCTCGGCGAGCTGCTCGCCAAGCACCCCGATCTCGACGGCACCAAGCTGAACCCGCTGGCCACCAAGTCGCCCAACGGTGCCATCCGCAAGGGCATCGGCGGCAACATCACCCGCGAGGACATCCAGTTCCGCAACCTCATGGTCAAGCGCCCCGAGTGGGTCGACCGCGACATCGTCATCGACACCATGGAGGTCGGCGGCATCAAGGAGAGCTTCAACGAGTTGTCCCGCGCCACCGGCATCGTCAAGCTGATGTTCGTCGGCGAAAGCGGCGACCCGGTGGAGCTGCACCGCCGCGAAGTCAAGAAGGGCGACCCCTGGCTGCTCGCCACCAACGACCTGGAGGACGTCAAGGCCTGGGCCCACCGCTTCTTCCAGCGTGCCATCGACGAGAAGCGCGACATCTACCTGGGCCTCAAGGACACCGTCATCTCCGGCTATGACGGGGTGATGCGCGCCGCCATCGAGGGCATCTATGACGCCCACTACCGCGAGCAGGTCGAGGCCCTGGGGCTCAACTACCACTACGAGCTGATCGACGCCCAGGCCGCGCGCCTGGTCGCCAACCCGCCCGAGCGGGCGCTGTGGGGCGTGCCCGACAACACCACCGGGCGCAAGCTCCACAAGCTGGTGGAGCAGCTCAAGCGTTTCGGCATCCCCGACCGCAAGGCCCAGGTCTCCATCTCGCGCATGAGCGCCGGCGGCGGCGACCAGTACGGCAGCTTCAACGCCCCCGCCGAGGAGGACGGCATCCTCAAGGTGATCGTCGACGGCGAGGAGAAGCACGCCCGCCACGTCAGGAAGGGCGACCCCATCCTGCTGATGTCCAACGACCACGCGGCGATCAAGGACTGGGTGCTGCAGGTATTCCGCGACGCCTCGCGCAAGGGCAAGGAGGTCTACTTCGGCCTCAAGCGCGAGTACATGGAGTACGACGAGGTCTTCAGCACCGTGATCACCGACGTGCGCCGCGAGCTGGCCGAGAATGGCACCCCGCCGCCCTCGTTCATGATCATGCGGCCCTCCAGCCAGCTCATCAAGATGATCACCGACCCGCCCCGCAACGCCCTCTATCCGGCGCAGAACCTGGACGGCGACATCTTCTCGGATATCTCCGCCGCCCTCGGCGGCAGCCTGGCCACCGCCAGCTCGATCATCGAGAGCAAGGACGGCACCATGCTGTTCGAGGCGCCCCACGGCACCGCCCACGATCTCTACCTCAAGTACCTGGAGACCGACGGCCGCGAGGCGCACTTCAACTCCTCCGCCCTGCTCTTCGCCGTGGCCAATGCCCTGGAGACCCTCGGCGAGCGCGCGGAGAACCCCGTGCTGGTGGAGTATGCCCAGCGGCTCAAGGCGGCACTGATCGACACCGTCGACGCGGGCATCATCACCGGCGACCTCAAGGGCAAGACCAACGCCCCGGAAAACGAGACCCTGGTCGACATGGAAGGCTTCCTCGACGCCGTGGCCAGCCGCCTCTGATCGTCACCCAGTCGCCTTCGACACCAACGGGGCCTGCCTTTGCGCAGGCCCCGCGTCGTTCGGCCACTCGCCTCGCGGCCCGAAAATGCCGATACTGACGGCCACCCTACCAGCCGGAGCCAACCCCATGAGCGAACACGAACGCACCATCATGGCCTTCGACGACCAGGGCCGCGAGGTGATGATCGATATCCAGGTCAGCGTCAGGGAGCTCGGCGAACTGACCCATGCCGGCCCGGTCAGCGGCGGTCCCGCCCTGCGCACCCGCGAGGGACACCCGGTCAGCTACCTGGGCGGCGGCGAATTCTCGGTCACCCTGCCCGGCGAGGAGGAGTCGATCTTCCGCACCGACGACCCCGACTTCGCCTGAGACTCGCCCTGATGTGCCCCCTTACCCCTTACCCCTTACCCGACCGACAGGAGGCCCCATGGCCGTTATTCTCCAGGTGCACTTCCCCTTCGATGGCCCCTTCGGCGAGGCCATGGTCGAGGCCATGACGCCGCTGGCCCGCTCCATCAATGACGAACCCGGCCTGCTGTGGAAGATCTGGACCGAGGACGAGCAGGCCGGACGCGCCGGCGGCGTCTACCTCTTCGCCACCCGCGAGGATGCCGAGGCCTACCGGCGGATGCACACCGCTCGCCTGGAAGGCATGGGCGTGGCCGGCATCGAGGCCCAGATCCTCGAGGCCAACGAGGCACTCTCGGCGATCAACGGCGGCCCGCTGCCCGGTTTCCAATAGGAAAAACAGGACCGCCATTCCCCGGGACCAATGGATGAGTAGCGGCCACCTGTTTCCTATTGGAAACTTCGTTCACTCAAGGCATCATGTCGAAAGATGTCGCTATGCTTGAGACATGCCGCTTCGTTTTCCCTGATCCCGGAGGCCCCCATGAGCGAGCTGAAGCAAACCCCTCTGCATGACCTGCACGCCGAACTCGGCGCCAAGCTGGTGCCCTTCGCCGGCTACGAGATGCCGGTGCAATACCCGCTGGGCGTGAAGAAGGAGCATGAGCACACGCGCACGGCCAGCGGGCTGTTCGACGTCTCGCACATGGGGCAGCTGCTGCTGCGCGGCCCCTCCCCGGCCGAGGCGCTGGAGACCCTGGTGCCCGCGGATATCGTCGGCCTAGCCGAGGGCATGCAGCGCTACGCCATCTTCACCAATGAGGCGGGTGGCATCCTCGATGACCTGATGGTGGTCAACGCCGGCGACCACCTCTATCTGGTGGTCAACGCCGCCTGCCGGGACCAGGACATCGCCCACCTGCGCGCCAACCTGCCCGCCGGGCACGAGATCGAGGAGCTGGATCGTGGCCTGATCGCCATCCAGGGCCCGCAGACCGCCGAGATGATGAAGCGGCTGTGCCCGGAAGCCACCGAGATGGTCTTCATGCAGCATGGCCACTTCGAGATCGACGGCATTCCGGTGTGGGTCAGCCGCAGCGGCTACACCGGCGAGGATGGCTTCGAGATCTCGGTGGCCGCCGAGCAGACCGAGGCCCTGGCACGCCGCCTGCTGGCGGAGCCGGAGGTCGAGGCGATCGGCCTGGGTGCCCGTGACTCCCTGCGCCTGGAGGCCGGCCTGTGCCTCTACGGGCACGATATCGATACCACCACCCTGCCGGTGGAGGCCGGACTGATCTGGGCCATCGGCAAGCCTCGCCGCAATGGTGGCGAGCGCCCCGGCGGCTTCCCGGGTGCCGAGGCGATCCTCCACCAGGTCGAGGCCAAGGACCATACCCGCAAGCGGGTCGGCCTGCTCGGCGAGGGGCGCGCTCCGGTACGCGAGGGTGCCCCGCTGCTCGACGCCGAGGGCAACACCATCGGTGCGGTGACCTCCGGCGGTTTCGGCCCCAGCGTGGGCAAGCCGGTGGCCATGGGCTATGTGACCCTCGAGCACGCCGAAGTGGGTACCACCGTCTACGCCGAGGTGCGCGGCAAGCACCTGCCGATGACCGTCAGCAAGACCCCCTTCGTCGCCCCTGGCTACTACCGTGGGAAATGAACAGCGTGGGAAATGATCGGCACGGCAACTGATTGCCGCGGGCCGCTGACTGACGCGGGTTGCCGCGGCTGGTGAAGTCACCGCCGCGGGTCAATTCCTCCCGCGGCGACGCAAGACCGAAGCCCACCCTGGCGCTACCTCGCCGGGGCGGGTCTGCAAGGCCAGGGCCGCCTGATCCGGCCCGACAACACAACAATCCTGCAAGCACCCAACCACCGAGAGATCCTCGATGACTTCTACGCTAAAATCCCTCTTCAGCCCGCTGCTGCGCCTGGGCCTGATCACCCAGATCGCCATCGGCATTGCCTGCGGCATCCTGCTCGCCGTGGTGTCTCCCGACCTCGCCGCCTCGTTCTCGCTGCTCGGCGAGCTGTTCGTCTCGGCCCTCAAGGCCGTGGCGCCGATCCTGGTATTCGTGCTGGTAGCGGCGGCCATCGCCGGCCACCGCAAGGGGCAACCCACCCATATCCGCGGCGTGCTGATCCTCTACGTGATCGGCACCCTGGTGGCGGCACTGGTCGCGGTGGTGGCCAGCTTCGCCCTGCCTACCACCCTGACGCTGGACATGCCCGAGGTCAGTGGCAACCCGCCGGGCGGCATCATCGAGATCCTGCGCAACCTGCTGCTCAATGCCGTGGCCAACCCGGTCACCGCGCTGATGGAGGCCAACTTCATCGCCATCCTGGCCTGGGCCATCGGCCTCGGCATGATGCTGCGCCACGCCGGCGAGGCCACCCGCGGCGCGCTCAACGACCTCTCCGAGGCGATCTCCGGCATCGTTCGCGTGGTCATCCGCTTCGCCCCGCTGGGCATCTTCGGCCTGGTCGCCAATACCCTGGCCCAGGCCGGCCTGGGGGCGCTGCTCGAGTATGGCCAGCTGCTCGGCGTGATCGTCGGCTGCATGCTGTTCGTGGCGCTGGTCACCAACCCGCTGATCGTCTTCTGGCAGACCCGCCGTAACCCCTACCCGCTGGTCTTCACCTGCCTGCGCGGCAGCGCCATCACCGCCTTCTTCACGCGCAGCTCGGCGGCCAATATCCCGGTCAACATGGCGCTGTGCGAGAAGCTCGACCTGGATCCCGATACCTATGCTATCTCCATCCCGCTGGGCGCCACCGTCAACATGGCCGGCGCGGCGATCACCATCTCGGTGATCACCCTGGCCGCCGCCAACACCCTGGGCATCGCGGTGGACTTCCCCACCGCGCTGCTGCTGTGCGTGGTCTCGGCGCTTGCCGCCTGCGGCGTCTCGGGTGTGGCCGGCGGCTCGCTGCTGCTGATCCCCATGGCCGCCAGCCTGTTCGGCATCTCCACCGACGTGGCCATGCAGGTGGTAGCGATCGGCTTCGTGATCAGCGTGGTCCAGGACTCCACCGAGACGGCGCTCAACTCCTCCACCGACGTGCTGTTTACCGCGGCCGCCTGCCGCGCCGCCGAGGGGCGGCAGGCGCGAACCGTGACGCAGTAACACCGAGTCGCCACGACAACAAAAGAGGTTCACGACCATGTCCATCAGCGTCTTCGACCTGTTCAAGATCGGCGTGGGGCCCTCCAGCTCCCACACCGTGGGCCCGATGCGGGCCGCCTACGACTTCGTCGGCGAGCTCAAGGAGCGTGACCTGCTGACCCGTGTGGCGCGGGTCGAGGTGCAGCTCTACGGTTCGCTCTCCGCCACCGGCATCGGCCACGGCACCGACCACGCCGTGATCATGGGGCTGATGGGCGAGCGTCCGGATCGCATCGATCCGGACATCATCGCCCCCTCCATCGAGGAGCTGCAGGAGGCCCAGGCGCTGCGTCTGGATGGCCGTCACAGCGTGCCCTTCATCTGGGCCCGCGACATGCAGCTGCTCGAGGAAAGCCTGCCCCACCACCCCAACGCCATGCGCCTGATCGCCCACGGCCATAGCGAGGAGCTTCACCGCAACACCTACTACTCGGTGGGCGGCGGCTTCGTCATCGACGAGGCCCAGGCCGCCGCCGGCTCGCTGGATGCGGACACCACCCAGCTGCCCTATGACTTCAACAGCGCCGAGGAACTGCTGCGGCTGTGTCGCGCCCACGACCTGCGCATCAGCGAGCTGATGCTGGAGAACGAGAAGGCGTGGCGCAGCGAGGACGAGATCCGCGAGGGCCTCGCCGGCATCTGGCGCGCCATGCAGGCCTGCGTCAAGAAGGGCATGGAGGCCGAGGGCATCCTGCCCGGCGGACTCAACGTCAAGCGCCGTGCCAAGACTCTCTACCGGCACATGCTGGCCAGCAAGGACGATCATTCGCTGATCGCCTCCACCATGTCGGCCATGGACTGGGTCAATCTCTATGCCCTGGCGGTCAACGAGGAGAACGCCGCCGGCGGGCGCATGGTCACCGCGCCCACCAACGGCGCCGCGGGCATCATCCCGGCGGTACTGCAGTACTACATGCAGTTCCAGACCGGGGCCGGCGAGCGCGACGTGGTGAACTTCCTGCTCACCGCCGGCGCCGTGGGCATCCTGTGCAAGAAGAACGCCTCCATCTCCGGCGCCGAGGTGGGCTGCCAGGGCGAGGTGGGCTCCGCCTGCGCCATGGCCGCCGCCGGCCTCACCGAGGTGATGGGCGGCACCATCGACCAGGTGGAGAACGCCGCCGAGATCGGCCTGGAGCACAACCTGGGGCTGACCTGCGACCCGGTGGGCGGCCTCGTCCAGGTGCCCTGCATCGAGCGCAACGCCATCGCCTCGGTGAAGGCGATCAACGCCACCCAGATGGCGCTGCGCGGCGACGGCGAGCACTTCATCTCGCTGGACAAGGTGATCCGCACCATGCGCGACACCGGCGCCGACATGCAGGCGAAGTACAAGGAGACCTCGACGGGCGGGCTGGCCGTGAACGCCATCGAGTGTTGAGTCGGTAAGCCAAGGCCAGCGAAGGGCGGACACTTGCCAAGTGTCCGCCCTTTCATTGTGATGGAGTAGTAGCAGCCGGGGCGAGTGCCCGGCGGGCTAGAAGCTGTAGGTGTACGTCACATAGAGCCGATCGACATCATGCGTGATGAAGCCGGCCGGGCTCAGATTCAACTGCTTATTGCTGCCCGGGCGGGGCTCGCCCTCGGTCTCGAAGTTGACGTGCAGCCAGGCCAGTGACAGCCCGTCCAGGGGGCCCTGAAAGCGGTACTGCAGAAAGCTCAGCAGCTCGCTGCGCGAGAACCCGGTGTAGCCGTCTGCCTCATCGGAGTGAGCGTAGTAACCATCCCAGCGCAGTCCCTCGACGCCCAGCGTGCTCAGGTCCAGGCCGGCGCTGACCTTCCACATCGCCTCGCCTCCCAGGCCGAAGCGGTAGAAGTTGTCGGCGGCACTGTCCCAGGTGCCGTAATCCCGGTCGAACAGCACGCGGTCGAAGTTATCGCCCAGCACCTTGGAGTAAGCCACGCCCACATAGCCGGGGGCTTGACGCCAGGTCAGCGACAGCTCGTTGGAGCGCGAGTCATGTTCGGCATCTGCCGAGTAGACACCGGGCACCCCCTGCTCCTCGAACAGGTTACCCCCATCGCTCTGCCGGGTATGGGCCAGGCCCACCGCCAGGGTCGCATCCTGCGTGACGGCAAAGTCCCGGCTTAGGCGCACAAACGCCTCGTCGAGGTAATCCTTCGCCGACAGGTACTCGGCCTCGGCCTTCAGTTCGCCCGGCAATGTATAGCTCAGCCCGGCCAGGTCGACGCTGTCGATGGCCTGGCCATCGAAGGTGCGCAGGTCATCGCCCCAGCCGGATTCGTCGCGGGGACTGAAGCGCTCGATGCGTGCCGCATAGAGCGACAGGTCGCGGAAGTCGTAGGCCGCATCGAAGCCGACCGAGGCAGCGGGCAGGATGCGCGAGGTGTTGTCGGCGTAGAGGCGATAGTCGCGTACCTTCTTGCCCCAGCCCAGGCGCAGCCGATTGCCCTCGTCGCCGAAGCGCAGCTTCAGGTAGGCCGTGGTCGGCTTGGCGATGGCATCCGGATCCTGGAGATCGTCGTCGGTGGAAAGGTTGCTGACGTTGTTGGCCTCGCTGCCCACGTTCAAGGCATCCGCGACCCCCACCCCCAGGTCGAAACCAATGATGTCGCGATAGAAGCCGGAGGTGTAGTCGAGCCGCAGGGCATGCACCCACTCGTCACGGGTCGGCCCCACACCGGTTCCCGGGTCTTCGTTCCAGTAGTACTGGCGGTACTGCAGCTGGGTCTGGCCATCTTCGGTGAAGCCGGCGGCGAAAACGAGTGACGGGGAGAGGGACAGCAGCAGGGCGGCGCCTGCCAGGGTGGGTCGGGTCATGGTGATCTCTTTTGCGTATGTTGGTTGTGGATTTTGTTTCTTGGGCACGCGGGTGGCCGGCCCTGCGTGTGAGCAGGGCGGCGTTGATCAAGCAAGGATCGTGAGAGGTCAGGCCAGGTAGGCGAGTGCCCCGGCCGCCATGGCCTCGATACCGGTGCGCATGGTCAGCGCATTGCCCGGGAAGTAGTAGGGCGAGTGGGGCATCTCCAGGTGGCGCATCTTCTGTGCCACGCCCTCCCCCGGGGTCTCGGCCCAGCGCTCGGCCGGGGTGGCGCCGATGAACCAGTAGACGTAGGGAATATCCTCGCCGCCGAAGCCGCCCGCCTCGGCATTGCCGAAGAAGGGAAAGTCCTCGCTGCCGTTCAGGCGCGGCATGGCGTAGAGGCTTTCCTCGCCGAACTGGGCGGCATGGGCCCGGCGCACCCGCTCCACGCTCGCCGGGTGGTTGTGCAGGGCGATGGTCTCGTTGAGCACCCGGAACGCCGGGGGCTTGGGCGAGCGGCCCGCCTCGCACTCGGCGCGGATGATGCGCTCGATGGAGGCCACCACCTGGCGGTGCAGGGCGTTGTCGAAGCTGCGGATATTGATCTCGAGCTCCGCCGAGTGGGGAATGATATTGGCCTGGGTACCGGCGGCGAGCTTGCCCACCGTGACCACCACGGTCTCCTCCGGCGGCACCTCCCGGGAGACGATGGTCTGCAGCCGGGTCACCACATGGGCGGCGATCACCACCGGGTCCACCGTCTGGGCCGGCATCGAGCCGTGGCCGCCGGCGCCGTGGATGGTCACCGCCAGGTTGGTGCAGGCGGCCATGGTGCCGCCGGCACGATGCCCGACGCTGCCGGCCAGCGCCGGCATGTTGTGCTGGCCGAGGATCACATCGGGGCGGCCGAAGCGGTCGTAGAGGCCGTCATCGAGCATCGCCCGGGCGCCGCCGAAGATCTCCTCGGCGGGCTGGCAGATCAGCATCAGGGTGCCGGACCAGCGCTCCTTGAGCCCCGCCATCACCGCGGCGGCACCGACCACGCAGCTGCTGTGCAGGTCATGGCCGCAGGCGTGCATCAGCGGCACCGTGCCGCCCTCGGTCTCGGCCGTCCGCGTGCTGGCGTAGTCCAGGCCGGTGTCCTCCTTGATCGGCAGCGCATCCATATCGCCACGCAGCATGACCGTGGGGCCATCGCCGTTCTTCAGCACGGCCACCACGCCAGTGCCACCCACGCCGCGGGTCACCGCATAGCCCAGCGTCTCCAGCGCCTCGGCGAGGCGAGCGCTGGTCTCATGCTCCTGGAACGGCAGCTCGGGATACTGGTGCAGCCGGCGATAGAGCGCCTGCACGTCATCGAAGGCGGCCTCCATCTGGGCGCCGATGGCGCCCTTGAGATCATTGCCGGTGTCATCGATCGTGGAGCTATCGGTGTGAGTCGTCATGCGGAGCTCCTTGCCGTTCAGCGGCTTGCCGGGCGGGTCAGTGACGCGTCGCTGTCGGCACGCCCGAAGCGCTGCCAGGCCGCCACAACCAGAATGTTCAACAGGATCGCCCAGACCCCGGCGTGCCAGCCAAACGGCGAGCTCCATACGAAGTCCATCAGCACATAGGCGAGGCTACCGACCAGCGCGCCGGCCATCACGCTGGCACGCCGCAGCTGGGGCATGAACAGCGCCCCGATCACCATCGGGAACAGCTGCACGATCAGGCCGTAGGCGGTCAGCAGGATCATCACCAGCGAGCCCGGGTTGAGCAGCGCGACCAAGTAGGCCAGCAGCGACAGCCCCAGCACGCTCCAGCGAGTGGCACTCACCGCGGCCTCGTCGCTGGCGTTCTTCATCACGGTGGGGCCCATCACGTCGCGCACCAGCACCACGGCGGCGGTGTGGGCCAGGTTGGCGCCGGTGGACATGGCCGCCGCCAGGGCACCGGAGAGCATCAGGCCGATCACCCAGGGCGAGAAGTTGGCGACATCCATCACCATCTTCAGCAGCACGGTGTCGGAACGCTCCAGGGGCGCCTCGGCGAAGGCCAGGATGCCGGCGAAGCCGATGAACAGCAGCGGCACCAGCAGGTAGGCGTAGAGCGGATAGAAGACGCTCACCTTGCGCAGGGTCTTGCCGCTGTCGGCAGAGTAGAACTTCATGAACAGGTGCGGCCACATGGCGCCACCGAAGGCGCTGACCAGCACCGCGGTGCTGAAGTAGCCCCAGCCCATGCCGGTGGCACCGGGCATGGTCAGGTACTCCGGCGCCTGCTGCTGGAGCTGGGTAAACATCTCCCCCACCCCGCCGTAGAGCCGCTCGGGGATGGCCAGGCCCAGGAACCAGGCGATGGCGATCATCATCACGCCCTGCACCAGATTGGTCCAGCCGATGCCGCTCAGGCCGCTGGCGAAGACATAGGCCGCCACCACCAGGAAGGCCAGCAGGCCGCCCAGCCAGAACGGCACCGCCCCATCGGTGGCGGCCTGGAACAGCAGGCCGGCACCGGCGATCTGGATGGTCAGGTAGGGCACCAGCGCCACCACGCCGATCACCCCGGCCAGCATGCCCAGGGGCTTGCTGCGGTAGTGGTCGGCGATCATGTCACCCTGGGTGAGGTAGCCTCGCTCGCGGCCCAGCTTGGCCACCCGCGGGCCCAGCGCCCAGATGGTGATCGGCACCAGCGAGAGATAGGCGAGAATATAGAACGCTGGCGCACCGTGCTGGTAGGACCAGCCCGGCGTGCCCAGGAAGGCGAAGGCGGAGAAGATCTCGGCGCCGAGGATAAAGAACAGGATCACCACGCCCACGTGGCGGCCACCGGCCACATAGCCCTCGAGGTTCGAACTCGCCTGGCCCCGAGCGCGCAGGCCCACGGCCAACACCACCAGCAGGTAGGTCAGGGTGATGCCGATGACGATGATGGTATCACTCATGGCGGCCACCCCCGTGACGGACCGAGAAGGCTACCCACATGCCGATGAAGAGCAGCAGCATCCACAGGGTGTACCAGAAGAACAGGAAGGGCAGCCCGAACACGGTGGGCTCGATACGGTTGGCGATCAGGGCGCCGGGCCAGATCATGGCCAGGGTGCACAGCGCGAAGTGCAGCCCCGTCAGCAGGTGGTAGGTCTTGGTCATTGGGTCGTTCCGGCTCGCACGGGGCGAGACTTGTTATGGGTTGTGCTCTCACTATGGAACGCCGTCTGTGATAGAAAAAATATCGCTTTTGAATAGCTGACATGCCTTTCCGGCATGGGTAGAGTCGCCTGCATGCTCCCTTTTCAGGTCAGAACCCATGGAATTCCGCCAGCTCAGCTACTTCGTGGCCGTCGCCGAGACCGGCTCCATCTCCGCCGCCAGCCGTCGGGTACACGTCGCCCAGCCGGCGCTGACCCGTCAGATACGACTATTGGAGGAGAGCCTGGAGGTCAATCTACTGGAGCGCCATGCCCGCGGAGTGCGACTGACGGTGGCCGGCAAGGCGCTGTATGAAGAGGCCGTGATGCTGCTCGACCGCCGCACCCGGATCAAGACACGTCTCACCGCGCTGGGCAGCGGCCTGACCGGCAAGCTCGGCCTGGGGGTCACCGTGACCCACCTGTGGGTGCCGGAGGTGGCCGCGTTGTTGCGATGCTATCGCGATCGCTATCCAGAGGTCGGCTTCGAGGTCTTCCCGCTGCTCTCGGGTCCGCAGCTCGACCGGCTGCGCGAGGGTACCCTGGACGCCGGCATCCTGTATCTCGACAGCGCCGAGCAGCAGGGCCTGGAGACACGCCGACTGCAGGGCGATTACCTGATGCTGGCGGTGCCCGCCGACTCTCACTGGGCGAGCTCACCGCCGCGGCAGCTCAAGGAGCTCGAGCAGGCCGACTTCATCTGGGGCTTCCGCAGTGTCTCGCCGGTCTACTACGACCGCGTGATGGCGCACTTCCAGCGCCTCGACTTTCACCCCCGGGTGGTACAGTTCGGCGCCGACAACATCGCCATCCTCAGCATGGTGGCGGCGGGCCTGGGCATCGCCATCGTGCCCGCCGCCAGCGCCAGCCACCCCATGCCCGGCATCCGTTTCCTGCAACTGGAAGAACTGACACACAGCGACATGCCGCTGTGGCTGGCCTGGCGCAGCGGCAACGACTCCCCGGCACTGCACAACCTGGTGGCGCTGGCGGAGGCGAGCTTCACGCCGGCGCGCGGATCTCGGCCAGGTGATCCCGCTTGAGGTAGCAGGTGACGCCGGCCGCCCCGGCGACGAGGGTCGGCGTGTCGCCGGCGGGTAGGCGCAGCCAGCTCCCCTCTCCAAGGGTATGGCCCGGGGCCTCGCCGTCGAGGTCGAGTTCGCCGGCCAGCACCAGCAGCTCTACGCCCCGGGTCGCGTCGAGCGGCAACGCCTGCCCCGCCGCCAGGCGCTCCAGGCAGACCCGCTCGGCGGCGGATTCGAACAGCGGGCAGGTCTCGCGCCCCTCCCCCTGGCGATGCCAGGCGGCGGGGTCGTTGGTGTCGACACGTACCTGCCGGTCGTCCTCCGGCGGCATCTGCCACAGCTTGACGAAGAGGGTGGCGCCCGGCTCGCTGGAGGGTCGATGCGCGGAGCCCGGCGGGTTGCGCACATACCAGCCGGCCGGGAAGTCACCGCTCTCGTCGGAGAAGGTGCCGGAGAGCACCAGGATCTCCTCGCCGCCGGGATGCTCGTGAGGCGGGAAGTGGGAGCCTTGAGCGTAGCGCACCAGGCTGGTGGCGCGGGCCTTCTCGGCCCCCACCCGGTCGAGCATCACCCGCTCGACGCCGCCCTGGGGCGAGGCCACCCACTCGTACTGCTCCGGCGTGACGGCGGCACGCCGGGTGAAATCCGCATTGATGCGCATCATCACTCCTGGAAAGCGGAAGTTGAAAGAATTATCCCCCATGATGCTGGATTACGCTCCCCAGGCAAGGCTATGAGTGCTGCTTGACCCACTCGGCGGTGTCGGTGACCTCGGCGTAGGCGAAGGCCAGCCCGGCCATGAAGGACGCATGCACCTGGGCCGCCGGCACCGTCTCGCCGTTGAACGTCTGGTCGTGGGTGGCGCAGGCATCCTGCAGCACCGTGACCTGGTAGCCGAGATCCGAGGCGGCACGGGTGGCGGCGTCGATGCACATGTGGCTCATGGCGCCCACCACCACCAGCTTCTCGATGCCCTGCGCCTGCAGGTGCTCGTGCAGGTCGGTACCGAGGAAGGCGTTGACGCTGTGCTTGAGGACCACCGACTCGTTGCCCGATTCCCGCGGCGCCATGGTGGTGTGAATGCGCGCCCCCTCGCTGCCCGGCGCGAAGAAGGGCGCCTCGGCGGAGGGAAACTCGTGGCGGATATGCACGACCGGCAGCGAGTGTTCGCGGAAGTGCCCGAGCACGGCGGCAGCCTGCTCGGCAGCCGGTTCGATGCCCACCAGCGGCCACTTGCCGTCGGGGAAGTAGTCGTTCTGCAGGTCGACGATCATCAGGGCGGTATCGCTCATCGGGGAGTTCTCCTTGGAGGATGGAGCCTGCATCATGACAGGCATCGCCCGCCCGGTCGGGTGGCAGGAGTGACATAATGCAGGCAAGAAGTGACATCGCACCCCGCCAGGTCCGGATCGTAATCCTGCCACTGCCCGGCAGCGCTCGCTCGGCGGCCTATGGCCTGCAGGACATGTTCGGCAGTGCCAACCGCCTGCTCCGGGAGATGCAGGCAGCCCCCGAGGTGCACTTCACGGTGGAGGTGCTCCCGGAGCTGCCCGCGTCGGAATCTGAGGTGGTGCAGCCTGCCATCGTTATCGTGCCGCCCATCCTGGAGGGTGATGCCTACCTCCAGCCGCAGCCGGAACTCTGCCAGGCCCTGCGTGCCTGGCACGCCGCCGGCGCGGTGATCTGCTCCGCCTGTGCCGGCGCATTCCTGCTCGCCCAGGCCGGGCTGCTCGAGGGCCGGCGGGTCACCACCCACTGGCAGCTCGAAGAGAAATTTCGCACCCACTACCCCCACCTCACCCTGGATACCGATGCCCTGCTGATCACGGAGTCGGACCTGGTGACCGCGGGCGGCGTGATGGCCTGGGTGGACCTCGGCCTGCACCTGGTCGCACGTCATGTGCCACCCTCGGTGGTGCAGGCCCTGGGGCGCTTCCTGGTGATCGATACCGGCGAGCGCCAGCAGCGCTACTACCGCAGCTTCAGGCCCTCGATGGACCATGGCGACCGCGCGATCCTGCGCCTGCAACACCACCTGCAGGCACGCTTCACCGAGCGTCACCCCATCGCCGAGATGGCCGCCATCGCCGGCCTGGGCGAACGCACTCTGATGCGTCGCTTCCGCCAGGCCACCGGGTTTGGCCCCGTTGAGTACTTGCAGCAGCTGCGGCTGCAGCGCGCCCGGGAACTGCTCGAGAACCGCCGAGACACTGTGGAGCAGGTCGCCCTGGCGGTGGGCTACGAGGACACCAGCGCCTTTCGCAAGATGTTCCTCAAGCACACCGGCCTGACGCCGGGCCAGCATCGCGCCCGCTTCGCCACCCGGCCCGAAGGCGTTTGACATCGTCCCGGCGGCGCCGTACCGTGAAACCAGCGCCGATTTGACTCCCAGCTTGCGGGCGCTCTACAAATTCCGCTAAAGCGACGCCGAGAGCCCGCTTTAGCATCTGCAAAGCGGGTTCTGTGTATCTGGCCCTCGGGCCACCGCCGATTTAAGCACCAACTTGCGGGCGGGATAGAAATGCAGCTAAAGCGGCGCACGGCTCCACTCCCCTGGGTCGGCGCTTGCCGAACCACGACCTCCAGACAGGGGAAAAGGAGACCGACATGAGCCATCTCGCCCAGACCACCAGCGACCAACGCCAAGGTTCCACCACGCTCGCCCGCCTCGCCACGCTGGACCTGGGCGAGGACGACATCGTGCGCCCGGAGCTGCGCGACGACGCCATCCTCGCCGACCGCGCTCGGCGCGTCGTCCACCCGCGGCCCGGCCGACTTGATTCCCCCCGCCGGGCATGGCGAACTGATCCCATCACAACAACGGCAGGCCCGCACGAACGGGCGTAGAGGAGCACGGCATGACACGCAGGGACGCGAGCCCCCACCGCCTGGACCGGGCACTGGTGTGGGACGGATTCAAGGCGCTGCTGCCGCTCTCGCTGTTCGTCATCGTCTTCGGCGTCGCCTTCGGCCTGGCGGCGACCCAGGCCAGGCTCGGCGATCTGGAGATCGTGCTGATGAGCACCCTGGTCTTCGCCGGCGCCTCGCAGTTCGCCGCCCTGGAGTTGTGGGGGCCACAGGTGCCCTTCTTCACCCTGCTGGTAACGGTGTTTGCCATCAATGCACGCCACCTGCTGATGGGCGCCACCCTCTACCCCTGGCTCGAACCGCTCTCGCCGGCCCGGCGCTACGCCATCATGCTGGTCGCGTCCGACGCCAACTGGGCCATGGCCATGCAGGCCTTCGGCAGTGGCCGACCGGGACTGGGACTGCTGCTGGGCGGGGGTATTGCGCTGTGGGGCTTCTGGGTGCTGGGCACCTGGCTGGGCCTGAACATCGGCGGCGCGGTGCGCGACCCCGCGAGCCTGGGGCTCGACATGGTGATGGGCTGCTTCCTGCTCGCCATGGTGGTGGGCGGCGAGAAGAACCTGCGCATGCTGCTGATCTGGTCTGTGGCCGCCGGCGCCTCGCTGCTGGCCTTCTATTACCTGCCGGAGAACAGCCACGTGGTGGTGGGCGCCATCGCCGGCGGCCTGGTCGGCCTGGCCTGGGGGAAGCGCGAATGAGCCTCGAGACGGGCGGCCTGGGCGCGCTCTTCGTCATCCTGGCCATGGCGCTGGTGACCCTGGCGACCCGCTGGGGCGGCGTGTTCGTGATGTCCTTCGTGCCCATCGGCTACCGGGTGCGGCAGTTCATCCACGCCATGTCCGGTTCGGTGCTGGTGGCACTGCTCGCCCCCCTGGCGGTGACCGGCGACACCGGCGCCCGCCTGGCGCTGCTCACCACCGCCGTGATCATGCTGACGCTCAAGAAGCCGCTGCCGGCCATCGCCGGCGGCATCCTGGTGGCGGCGCTGTGCCGGCAGCTACTCCCCGCAGTGGGATAGCCCGCGGCCCCCTTCGCACCCGGAGTGCCGTCACGCTATCGTCACGCCTCACCCGCACCCTGGCAGGCTTGCCACCCGGTTGAAGGAGCAACTCATGAGCGACCACCAGTCCTCCTCGGGCCGTATTCGCGAGGTCTTCCGCGCCTTCCTGCTGCTCGGCCTGACCTCCTTCGGCGGCCCCATCGCCCATCTCGGCTACTACCGCAGCGAGTTCGTGGAGCGCCGCCGCTGGCTGACCGAGCCGGCCTACGCCGACCTGGTGGCGCTGTGCCAGTTCCTGCCCGGCCCCGCCAGCAGCCAGGTGGGCTTCGCCCTGGGGCTGATGCGCGGCGGCCCCTGGGGCGCGCTGGCGGCGTGGACGGCCTTCACCCTCCCCTCGGCGATCCTGCTTTCGCTCTTCGCGCTGGGCGCCGCCGCGTTCGAGGGGCCCCTCGGCCAGGGCCTGATCCATGGCCTCAAGGTCACCGCCGTGGCCATCGTCGCCCATGCGGTGTGGGGCATGGCCCGCACCCTCTGCCCCGACCGGCAGCGTGCGGGCATCGCCCTGGTCGCGGTGTTCACCGTGGTGCTGGTCGGCGGCGCCCTGGGCCAGGTGGCCGCCATCGTCATCGGTGCCCTGGCCGGCATGGCGCTCTGCCGCGCCCACGCCGAGGCCGAGGCGCATCCCCTGACGCTGCCGGTTTCCCGCCGCGCCGGCCATCTGGCGGGGGCGGCCTTCATCGCGCTGCTGGTGGGCCTGCCGCTGCTGGCCTGGGCCACGCCCTCGCTGACGCTTGAGGTGATGGACGCCTTCTACCGTGCCGGCGCCCTGGTGTTCGGCGGCGGCCACGTGGTGCTGCCACTGCTCGAGGCCGAGGTGGTGCAATCCGGCTGGGTCAGCGCCGACGACTTCCTGGCCGGCTACGGTGCCGCCCAGGCGATCCCCGGGCCACTCTTCACCTTCTCCGCCTACCTGGGAACGGTGATGGCCCCCCTGGGTGGCGGCCTCGCGGTCGCCGCCCTGGCTCTGGCGATGATCTTCCTGCCGGGAATGCTGCTGCTGGTGGCGGTGCTGCCCCACTGGAACCGCTTTCGTCGCTGGGACAGCGCCCAGTCGCTGATGCGCGGCGCCAACGCCGCCGTGGTGGGCATCCTGGGTGCGGCCCTCTACCAGCCGGTGTGGACCAGCGCCATCCTCGGCCCCCGGGAGTTCGCCCTGGCGCTCACCGGCTTTTTGCTGCTTAGCGTGTGGAAGCTGCCCGCCTGGGCGGTGGTGGCCGTGCTGGCGGGCGGCGGGGTGCTGATCTCGGTGTGAGGCAAGGGCCACGCCGAGCATGGGGTGGGGCGCGGGGAGTGCCGGTTACTCCGCGCGGTGCTTCCCGTGCTCCAGCAGCCACTCGCCGAGCCCGCTGTCCTCGAGGGAGTAGGCCCCCCGGCCGGACCGCCAGACCAGCGACTTGTCGCGCAGCGCATCGAGCCCCGCCTGGATCGACTGGGGGCGCACCCGACCCTTCCCGCCCTCGGCCTGCTCCGCGGCATTGATACGCGCCACCGTGGTATCGGAAAACATCGCCAGCCGCTCACCTGCCGCCGCGGCCTCGGCCAGCACACGCAGGATCGCACGCTGCAGCGGCGACAACACCACGTAGGCCGACTCGTATTCCGCCCAGAGACCGTGCTGCACGTCCACCGCCCCCTGCGCCAGCAACTTCCCCAGGTCGGGTGCCTGACCCAGCTCCAGGGCCACGCGCCTCACCACCTCACCCAGCAACTCGGGACGATGGCCGACCCGCCGGAACGCCTCGTACACATCCTTCGCGGCGAAGGTGTTGCCGGGCGCCAGCTTGGTGTTGAGATCCGCGGTGTAGGCCTCGATAAAGTCTTCCCCGAGCAGCGGGAAGGAGGTCACGCTGGAGCCGAAGAACGGCTGGTCTCGGCTCAATACCAGCATCGCCAGCTTGTCCCGGCTCGAGCCGGTGAGGATCAGGCGCAACCCCGGCGAGTCGCCCCCCAGGTTGAGGGCATCCCGGGCCGCCTTCAGCGCGAACATCGCGTTGATGCCGGCAGCGGTGTTCAGGGCATGCTGGGCCTCATCCACGATCATCACCACCATGCGCCCCGAGGCGGCCTGCAGCGCTTCAAGCGCCTCCGCCAGGGAGGCGCCTTCCGGCAGGCTCTCGCGATCCAGATCCCAGTGCAGCGTGCGCTCCAGCGAGATACGCTGCACACCCGCCGCCTTCAGCAGTTGCTTCAGCCGAGGCTCATGACGCTTCAGGGCCCGCATGACGGTGCGCTCGATCAGGTGCCCGGGATCCTCCTGGCGATTGGTCCACAGATCCACATACACCGCCTCCCAGCCACGCTGCTCGCAGAGCGGCATCAGATCCTGCTTGAGGAAGGTGCTTTTGCCCGTCCGCCGCGGTGCCGCCAGGAAGAGCCCCGAGCTGTAGTCGATCAGCCCTTCCCCGGTCAGCCCCTGAGCGATCGACTCGGCCAGGGCCTGCCGATGGTAGAGAAACTTCTGTAACCCCATGGCGTTTATACCCGATTAAAGCTATGGATGGATAATTATAGCTTCTATTATAATTGACTGGATCTAGCAGTCGCCTCACTCTCCCGGGCCGAATTTTCGACGTCGACGCAAGCGGAACAGCAGGTAGGCAGGCCACGGTCGGACTCGCGTCTGCGGCAGCGGGCGATCGATAGCCACCCCCATCACCAAGGAGCAGCACATGGCAGCCAGCAAAGGCCCCAAGTTCTATGTCGTCTGGGTCGGCCGACAGACCGGCATCTTCACCTCCTGGGAGGAGTGCAGCCGCCAGGTAAAAGGCTACCCCAAGGCACGCTTCAAATCCTTCCCCTCCCGCGAAGAGGCCGAAGCGGCGTTCTCGAAAGGCCCGGGCCGTGCCGCCCCCGCCAGGCCGAGTGAGTCCTCGGGCAACGGGGGCGTAACGCCTGCGAAGAAGCCCGCCCGGCGCAAGGCGCCCGCCTCACCGGGTGGCACCCCCGCCGCCGGGGGCAAGCGCTACGACACGGAGATCTACTGCGACGGCGCCTGTGAGCCCAACCCCGGGGATGCCGGCTCCGGCATGGCGATCTATCGTGACGGCAAGCTCGCTGAGCTCTGGTATGGTCTCTACAACCCCGCGGGCACCAACAACACGGCGGAGCTGAATGCCCTGCGACAGGCCCTGCTTGTCGCCCAGCAGGAGATCGCCCGCGGCGCCTCGGTGCGCATCCACTGCGACTCCACCTACACCATCAATGCCATCACCAAGTGGGCCGGCGGCTGGAAGAAGCGCGGCTGGAAGAAGGCCGACGGCCAGGCGATCAAGAACCCCGAGATCATCCAGCCCACCTACACGCTCTACGAAAGCCTGAAATCGCAGGTGACCATCGCCCATGTCAAGGGGCATGCCGGGGTCGAGGGCAACGAACTGGCCGACCGCATGGCCATGTATGGCGCCGACCGGCAGGAGCGCGATTTCGTTCGCTACCCGGTCGACGAGAGCGTCGCGGATATTCTCCGGCTGAAAAGAGGCTGACGCCGGGAGAGTCGAGGGAGTCGGAGTACGCCCCGGATTACGCCTGTTGCCAAGGGTCGATCAGCTGGACACCAAGGGACTCGAAGTCCTTGGTATTGCGAGTGGCAAGCACCGCCTGATGGCAGAGGCAGATCGCCCCGATCTGGGCATCCGGCATCTGCACCGCCCTGCCCACTCGTTCGCTCACGGTGACGCACTCGGCATAGCAAACCGCCGCCTCGGCATCGAAGGGAAGAATACGGCCGGCAAAGTCCTCCTCGAACATGGCGGCAGCAGCCGACGCCAAGGCGCGCCTGCGATGCCCTTCCGGCAAGCGCTGGATGCCGTGGAGGATCTCGGCAACGGTAATCGCCGTGATGGACACAAACGAAGCCTCTTGAGCGTCCAGCCAAGCGACCACGCGCGGCTCGGGAGAAGGACGCATCAGCTCGGAGAGCACATTGGTGTCCAGTACGATCACTCTTCGAACTCCGCCGCCCGTGGGCGCTGCTGGCGGCTCGGTACTTCCAGCTCAACCCCGCCCTCTTCGGCAAAGCGCTGCCGGATTCGGCTACCTAATCCCTGCCGAGGTGTTGTCGCCAGCGCGCGGCGCAGGATCAAGCGCACCTCTTCTTCCATGGAGTGCCCATGGCGCGCCGCCGACAGCCGGAGCTCGGCCTTCAGCGCATCATCCAGGTTACGAATCGTGATGCTGGCCATGCCGATTCTCCTGAATCATCATCAATGCTATCAATGATAGCAAACCAGGCCAGAAGTTCATTACGCCATGGCGAGGGTGGGTCAGGTTCCCCATTCTCCAGGTGCACCGGAGCACAAGCTCAGACGATCAGGCCGTTCCTGCGCAACGCCGCCATCACCTTGGTGGCCAGCTTCTCCAGGCGTTTGAGGTCGCCGAAGCGCGGCACCTCACCCTCCTCCAGGCGGTCCTCCCACTCCTCGAGCTCGGTATCCAGGAACTCCAGCAGCTTCTTCGAGCAACCGCGGCAGGGCCCTCGGCAGAGGCTCGCCTCGGGCGTGGCGAAGGGAACACGGGTTCGCATCTCACGGATCAGGCGATGCATGGCGGTGCCGAGGTCGGGCCGCGTGGGGCAAGGCATGGGGAAGAGCTCCTCTGACAAGGCATGTCCGGGCCTGCGAACGCGGTGGAACCGCACCGGTGGCATCGCAGGCCAATAGCGCTGTGTCAGGGGAGGCAAGCTGAACCTTGTTATGGGAGGGCGTCAGCCGAGCCGCCGCCTCTGATGGGAGGATTGCACGGCATGATCGATAGCTTGCTAATAACAATTCTACTCTTCTGGTCTCGTCGCGGCCAGATGGCATTCATCGCGTCCACTTAGCCCAGCCGCCCGTGACCCTGGGGCCGTCGAGGCTGCTCTCCCTCCGGCGTGATGATTGAAGAAAAAAAATGTTACCGATGTTTACAAACAGCGTTTTTCTACTAGCTTGATCATAAGGGGACCATGCCGACGGTGCGGGAAGGGTATTCACCATCGTGACCGGCGAAGCATCATCGAGAGCGGCCCCTGGAGTTTCAAGCAGTTGTCAGGGACCAAGGATGAATCGGGTCTGGCGATTGCCCCCTTTCGCGAAGCCGTCTTGTCTCAGGTCGCGCCTCGTGTCCAACAAGGGACAGCTATCATGAACATCTCCTTTGGCGCCCCGCTCACCTCCCATTGGCAGCATATCCATGCCGACTGGTGGCAGGACGATCAGGGCAACGACATACATCGTGTCGAGATCGACGACGACGCCCTCTACCACTGCCACCTCGCCGGTTCGCCGCTGCCGTGGGATGCGGTGGCCACCAGCCTGGACGAGGCCATGGCCGTCTTCGACACCAGGCCACAAGAGCGCCGCGAGCCGGTACCGGGGCGCGTGCCGGGGAACGGTACCCGATACCGGCGGCGCTGATCCGGGACAATGGCATGCTCCTCGGGTTATTGGGGTACGTCCCCAATTTCCCCAATTTCCCCAATTTCCCCAATTTCCCCCTGCCGTTGGATGTAGGTTATTGGGGTACGTCCCCAATAACCGCGCCCCCAAAAACCGATCAATTAACTCGGCACATATAAAACGAAATAAAGTGGAGAAAACCACCCTTATCACCGCCGAGTTGCTTTTTATTTTTCCTAGGGTATGGTCATGTAAACCTGCCCTATAAAAGCAGGAAAACTCCCCAGCACCGCCATTATTTATTGTGAGGCATCAAATTGGCTCGCAGACATTTTATCCTGAAAAAATCAGGGTACCTTGACTACCTGTTTACCAAGGGAATGCGCCACCCCTTCTTCTTCCGTGGACGACCCGTCGACTATGCCAGCGTCATCAGCCGCGTGGAGAACCTGGCGGCCGGCAGCGGCCTGACGCAAGCCGCTATCAACTGCACGATCAGATACCTCGATCTCTCCTCGGGAAAGCGCCAGGTCATCACCCTCACCCAACCCACCGAAGCCAACCCTTCCGCGGGGCTGGTCTCCATCCTCTCCCCATTGGGAGCCGCCCTGCTCTCATCCGCCGAGCAGGAGGTGGTAGGCGTCCGGATTCTCGGCATGGAGCGCAAGCTCCGCGTCCTCGACGTGCATCGCTGATACGTACTTTGATTGCCGCACATGCTGGATGACCCAGCCTAGAAAGCTTGCCGGCAAAGGCGGCATTTTGCCGGGACCTGACCAGGAGGAGTGACCCTATGAGCAAGGAAAAGGCCAAGAAGGCTCCCCAGAAGACGCTCAAGGAAAAGCGCAAGGAGAAGAAACAGAAGAAAGGTCGTGAAAACGATGGATAACCTTCACCAATAACCCATCAAGATGGCCGCCCCTGGCGGCCATCTTCCTTTCTGCTTGCAGACCAGACGCTACCGGCAGACGGGTGTCTCCATCATCGAGATCTGGTCGAACGGCATCGGCAGGGGCCGACGGCTCGACAGCGGCAAACGCAGGGTATCGAGGGCCGCCCTCGCCCCACAATACTGCTGCTTGCAGGCCTCGAAGGGCGCCGCCTCCAGGAGGATATCGAGACCGTCTTCCCGCAGCCGCAGCGTGCAGGCGCCATCGGTCACCGCAAAGCCCCCTCCCTGTGCCGTCGCCGTCAGGCGACCGGTGCCGCAGTGGTGCATGCCACCCTGCCAGGAGCTCAGCATGAAGCTGAGCGACTGGCCGTGCTCCTCCACGACCAGGGCATCGTCGCCACCGCGCGCGCAGTAGACGCCGGTGAGGCCCTGGGCCGACGCCTCGCCGGCGACGCCGAGCGCCAGCGCCGCGATCGTGGCCAGGCCCAGCGCTCGCCACGGATGGATGACGCTCACTCGTCGGGTGCCGATCATCGTTCCCCCTCCCCGCTGAAGAGGCACGCGCCTCTCCCCTCACCATAGAAGAGTGACACGCCACTTGCCCCAGAAGCGCCTCCCGCGCCTCGAGCCCGGGCGCCTTGGTCAGAGAGGCTCAGACGACCAGGCCGTTGCGGCGCAGCGCCGCCATCACCTTGGTGGCCAGCTTCTCCAGGCGTTTGAGGTCACCGAAGCGCGGCACCTCGCCCTCCTCCAGGCGGCCCTCCCACTCCTCGATTTCCGTATCGAGGAACTCCAGCAGCTTCTTCGAGCAGCCCCGGCAGGGCCCACGACACAGGCTCGACCCGGGCGTGGCGAAGGGAACGCGGGTACGGATCTCACGAATCAGAGCGTGCATGGCGGTGCCGGGATCGGGGCGCGTGGGGCGAGGCATGGGGAAGGTCTCCTCTGACAGGGCATGTGCCGGACCTGCGGCACGGTGGAACCACACCAGCGGCATCGCAGGCCGTCGCGCTGTGTCAGGGGAGGCAAGCGGGATTCTTGTAGTCGCGGTGCGTCAGCCGGAGTGCCGCATCCCATGGGATGGATCGCGCGGAAGATAGATAGCTTGCTAATAGCAATTCTACTCTGCCAAGGACGTCGCGGCCATGGGGGTCGGGTCGCTAATGGCGGCCTGCAGACTCTCCACCCTCAACACAGGCGCCAAGGGCCACTCTCGCCGATTCTCTCGACCAAACCCTCGGATTCGAGAGTACGTATGATGCCAACACCCCAGTACTGCTGTTGGGACTCTGGTGCTTTTCGTTGATCACCCCAGCCAAGCCCACACTCTCGGAATATCCGTGCCAACCTGATGCCCTCTTGCCCTGGCTGGCATTCGGGCCGTGAACGCATGTAATCGAGAAACAGCCCCCTGGCCAATTCTCTGATGCCCTGCCCCCGCTCCTCGAAACTGTCCATAACAGGCTCCAAACTATCTTGCCGCTGTAGTGCGGCATCAATACTGCTGTGAGCGTACCTCCCAGCCCGCCAGAAACTTTAGTATCAACAGCTCGAACTTCCTACCCGTTTACTCGTCATCCAGCAGTATGAACTTCTTGTGGTTGCTGAGGGCGTCGGATGCATTCTTCGGAAAGAGGCTGGGCATATCACATGGGCTTTTCCTATTGAATTACCCTACAGGCTACGGGCAATGCATCATTCCCCCAATTAGCTGACAGCTACCACCGGTAGTTGGGAAGTGAGTGTTTCCTGCGCCGCGATTATAGCGGTTTCCGAGATTATCCCAGCACCCTCCAGCATCGCAGTTTGTAATCGTACTAGGTTGTGGAGGCGGAGCAGGCATTGGAGACGGTGAAGACCCAGCAGGTGAGACTGGGTTGCGGGGCGAGCCAGACTCAGACGGCTGTGGTGAAGCAACACCAGTGGAAGATCCCAGCTCAATAGCGGCTTTTCTCTGAAGCACCTTCGCCTCTCTCACCATTGACGACCTAGATGGAGCAACCGTTAAACGGGCTGCATTCTCGGCAATATTATTGGACTCTCGCAATGATGAAACACCAGAAGAAGAAGCCCTTGTCGCTGACTGCAGTATCGATGCTGACTTTAAGAGGTGTCTTGCAAGCTCTGCCTTCCGTGACTTGGCACTTCGGTCATTCAGCCTTTCAGCTTGCTCAGATGCTTGCCGCGCATCATACAATATTGCTCCTACCTGATGAGCGTATTGACCGTCGTTCCCACCTCTCTCTTGTACTGCTTGACCCGAGCCCCGAATCGACTGCTGGCGCGCAAGAGCCCTGGCACCAGACCTGTCAATCACACTGATACTGGAGTCCATCTCCTCTTCAATGCCTGCTCCTGACGAGCCACAGGGTATACCCGAGTATGTCACCTTTCCCGCGCCATCCTCACAACGGTATACCTGAGCGCCAGCTATTTGCGCAAACAAGAACACACCCGACAACACCACAATCAGCCTGATCATCCCCACCTCCGCCATCCCGACAAACTTCCAGCCAGGCCAGCTGGTATTACGACAGCTTAACCATAGACAAACTATATACGTGTCTGCCCGCTTCTCCCCGCCAACAGCTTCAAAATCAACAGCGCGAACTGCCTCCCCGTCGCCTCGTCCTCCAGCAACGGCATGCTGAGCTTCTCGTGGTCGCTGAGGGCGTCGAGCACGGCATCGGTGACCTTCTTCGGAAACAGGCCGTGCATCACCTGGTCCTCGCTGTGGTTACGCACCTGGGCCATCACGGATTCATCGCGCTCGATACGATCGGCGATGCCGTTGGCGAAGTGCAGCTTGTCGTCGTCGCTGACCTCGGCGCCGTAGAGGTCGTTGAGCCGGTCGATGATCTCAGCCAGACGCTGTTTCTCCGGGTCATGGGGCTTGCCTGAGCCGACCTCGCTGACCGGGGTGAGGCCGTAGTCGCCCTCGGCCTCCTCCAGGCGCAGGCGCTTCTCCTCGCGCTTGGTGAGGCGGTAGTGGGTCAGCTCCAGCTCGCTGACGTCGATGCCCTCCTCCTCCAGCAGCCGGTCGGTGCGCAGCAGAGGGACGAGGTGGCGGGCGTAGACGCACAGCTGCTCCAGCTCGGCGTCGTCGAAGGTGACGATCTGGCTGAGGAACTCGTAGGTGCGCACGAAGCTCTGCAGGTTCTTGCGGAACAGGTCGAGCTCGTCCTGGGCGGTGCCGGCCTCCTTGAGCTCCTGCTCGGCGCGCTTGAGGCCCTTGTCGTCGCCGTCCTGTTCGGCGATGCGGCGGGCCTCCTTCCAGGTCTGCTGCTGCTCGAGGAGCGCCTGGTACTTGTGCTTGAAGCGGTCCTGGGCGGGGCGGCAGTAATAGCTGAGGCTCGAGGCCGGGGCCTTGGGGTCGAAGAAGGCCTTGGCGAAACCCTCCACCTCGGGCCAGTGGTAGATGCCACTGGCGTCCAGGCTGCGCTGCAGGTCATAGACGACGTTGGGATCGGAGACGTCGGCCAGCTCCGCCTTGCGGTAGTAGGGCGCGAAGGCGTCGAGGATCTCCTGCTCGTCGTTGTAGAAGTCAAGAATGAAGGTCTGCTTGCCGGGGAACAGCCGGTTGAGGCGCGAGAGGGTCTGCACGCAGTCCACGCCCTGGAGCTTCTTGTCCACGTACATGGCGCAGAGCTTGGGCTGATCGAAGCCGGTCTGGAACTTGTTGGCGGCGATCATCACGTTGTAGTCGTCGGTGTCGAACGCCTCGGCCAGGTCGCGCCCCTTGAGCCCGGGGTTGAGCAGCTTGCTGGTCTCGGTGACCTCCCCGGGGATCACCGCGTCGGGCGGCACGCTGCCGGAGAAGGCGACCATGGGGTGGACGTCGTCGTAGCCCTTCTCGGCGATGTAATCGCGCATGGCCAGCTGGTAGCGCACCGCCTCCTGGCGGCTGGCGGTGACCACCATGGCCTTGGCCTGGCCGTCGAGCAGGTGGCGGACGTTGTCGCGGTAGTGCTCGACGATCACCTCGACCCGCTGGGCGATGTTGTAGGGGTGCAGCCGCACCCACTTGGCCAGGGTCCGTGAGGCCTTCTTGGAATCGACCTCCTGATCCTCGCCCTCGGGGTGGGCAAGCTTCCAAGCGGTGCTGTAGGTGACGTAGTTAGTGAGCACGTCGAGGATGAAGCCCTCCTCGATGGCCTGGCGCATGGAGTAGAGGTGGAACGGCTCGGGCTTGTTGTCGGCGCTTGCCGGCAGGTCGGGATCCGGCGGGCGCCGGTTCGCCGGCCGACCGAACAGCTCCAGGGTCTTGGCCTTGGGGGTGGCGGTGAAGGCGTAGTAGCTGATGCGCTCGCTGGGGCGGCGCGAGGCCACGGCGGCATCGAGCATGGCCTCCGCGCTCACTTCAAGCTCGCCGCCCCCCTCGCGCCCATCATCCCCTTCCATCGTCTCTCCCGCGGCGGCCAGCAGCGCCTTGAGCTTGCTGGCCGAGCTGCCGGTCTGCGAGGAGTGGGCCTCGTCGGCGATCACCGCGTAGTTGCCCTCGGCGAGCTGGGGTCGCTTGTCCAGGGCGTCGAACAGTGCCGGGAAGGTCTGGATAGTGACGATGATGATGCGGGTATTGCTGGCCAGCGCCTCGGCGAGCTGCTCGGACTTGCTCTGGTTGCCGATGTCGCGGGTGATCGGCCGCACCACGCCGTGGGCGTGCTCGAACTGGTAGATGGTGTCCTGCAGCTGGCTGTCGAGCACGGTGCGATCGGTGACCACGATCACCGAGTTGAACAGCTTGGTGCCATCCTCGGCGTAGAGGTTGGCCAGCTGGTGGGCGACCCAGGCGATGGAGTTGGATTTCCCCGAGCCGGCACTGTGCTGCACCAGGTAACGTAGCCCCGGCCCCTCGGCCAGGGTGGCCTGCACCAGGTGATTGACCACTTCCCACTGGTGATAGCGGGGGAAGATCAGGGTCTCCTTGGTGGTGCGGCGGCCATGGAAGTCCTCGCTGGTTTTCTTCTCCAGGTGCAGGAAGCGGCCGAGTACCTTCAGCCAGGCGTCCGGGGCGAAGACCTCTTCCCACAGATAGGCGGTGGCGTAGCTGTTGGCGTCCGGCGCGGGCGGGTTACCGGCGCCGCCCTCCTCGGTACCGCGGTTGAAGGGCAGGAAGAAGGTATCCTTGCCGGCCAGCCGGGTGGTCATCGCCACCTCGGCCTGGCTCACCGCGAAGTGAACCAGGGCGCCGCGCTTGAAGGTCAACAGCGGCTCGGGCTTCCGGGTGACGGGATCCTTGATCGGGCGGTCCTGGCGATACTGACGCTTGGCGTTCTCCACCGTCTGCTTGAACTGGCTCTTGAGCTCGAGTGTCGCGGTGGGGATGCCGTTGACGAACAGCACCAGGTCGAGGCGGGGGTTGTAGCTCTCACCGCCGTTGTTGCCCTTCTCGCGGGCGTGGGGCGAATAGGAGACCTCGGGCACCACCCGCAGGCGATTGGCGCGGTAGCGGGCCAGGGAGTCGGGATTCATGCCGTGATCGGGCGGGAAGCTGCAGAGGTCGAACTTCACCCCCGGCACCTTGAAGCCGTGGCGCAGCACCTCCAGGGTGCCGGCCCGCTCCAGCTCGCGGACCACCTTCTGCACAAACACCTTTTCCGGCGTCTTGGGGTTGGCCTTGCAGAACTTCTCCCAGCGCTCCGGCCAGGCCTCACGCACATAGCCGAGCAGGTCCTCGGTGTAGAGCGCCGACGCACGGTCGTAGCCGCTGGCCGTGCCGGCCTTCCAGCCGTGGGCCGTCATGGCCTCGATGATGTCCTGCTGGAAGCGGGCTTCCCTGCTGTCCGCCATGGTGTCTCCCTGCGCGTTTTTTCTTTACTTGCCTTAGCCTACGCCGTCAGCGACACCTGCACAAAAAGTAACCCCCCAGGGTGCGCATCCGTGAGAGGCGTGGGGGGTGTTGTTGCGGGGAGATATTTTCAGCCCCACCTTCAACTGGCCTGCCCGGCAACGACGAAGAGTCGTCCTTCAGAATATCGAAGGCTCGACCTCCAGCCGGGGGGCCCTCAGTAGAGGTGCACCGCCTCGAAGCGGGCACGTGCCTCGCCCTCATCATCGAGGAGCGTCAGGTTTTCAGCCTCGACCTGCCAGCTGGCGATCTCGCCGAGCGCATCGAGAAATTCACGCTCTAGCTCCATCACTTCGCCGGGGCAGGCCATCATGGTGGTGGCCACCTGATCAAAAGTTAACCGATCACCATCGCGTTCATAGTCACCCATCATGCGGTTGCAACCGGTGGAGCCTGCCAGGCGGGCATCCTCGGCATGCAGCACCAGATGCGCCTCGCGCGCCTCATCAATGGTCACCGCCTGGTGCTCACCCACCGTCACCAGCTTCCAGTAGGTATTCTCCAGAGGCTCGTTGGCAGTATCACCACCCGAGGTCGCATCAAAACCGGCGCACCCGGCGAGGGCCAGGGTGCCGACCAGCAGCGCCGCAAGCGAAAACTTCTGTTTCATCAGGTCACTCCATTGCCATTCATGAGCCTTTTCAGACCATCCCACGGCATAAGGTTCCGATGCTTGTGATGGAATATTGAGCCCGCCGCAGGTATCCACCACCTGCACACGATCACGCTTCATCGCTCCCCCTCGATCAAAGCCGGGTCATCCTCCACCGGCTTGTTGACCCGGTTGCTCACCGGCCAGTGAGTCAGCCGCTCGTGCGGGAGGTGGTGAACGAGGTGGCGGATCGTCTCGCGGTCGGTCAGCTCGGGATCGAGCCAGGGCTCCAGGCTCTGCTGATCCAGGATCAGCGGCATGCGCGGGTGGATCGCCTTGGCAACGCCGCGAGCGGGCTCGGTGAGGATGGCGCAGCCGGGCTTGCCGTCCGGGCGGTCGATCCAAATGCCGGCGAACCATAGCGGCTCACCGTCGCCGCGGGTCAGGTAGTGGGGCTGCTTGTGCCCGTCCACAGCCAGCCACTCGTACCAGCCGTCTGCCGGCACCAGGCAGCGGTGATGGGCGAAGGCCCCGCGGAAGTAGGGAGAGGTGGCGACCTTCTCGACGGTGGCGTTGATAGGCTGTGGCGCCTTGTCGTCAGCCCAGTGGGGCCGGTAGCCCCACCACAGCGCATCGAGGCTCAGCTGGCCGCTGTCGTCATGCCGGCGCACCGCCGAAATCCAGGTGCCCGGCGCAACATTGTAGCGGGGCCTCAGCTCACCTTCGGCCAGCGGCAGCTTGAGGGAACGCGCCAGGCTGGGGAAGTCGCTGTAGAGGGCAAACCGGCCACACATGAAGCACCTCTTCAGGTAAGTTGCAGCTCAGATTCAGCAGCGGCGGCACTCACCTGCCGATCCTGCCATTCACCGTAGGTCAGCCCGCTGCCTTCCGCCTTCCATGAGGTGCGCCCATTGGCGCTTCGCCCAGAGACCACCGCGGCCGCGGCACTGGGGCTGCTGAAGCTCTGGTCCTCGTTGAAGATCCGCGTGCCATCGCTTTCCACCAGCACCCCGTCCTCGCAGAGCTGGTTGTAGAGGCTCTGGTAACCGCGCTCGGTGCCGACCCAGCTACCCCGGGCCAGGGAGCCCTTGAAGACATAGAACTCGCCGTCGATCTCCTGCCCGGTGGCGCGAATACCGTGCCGTGGCACCTCAAGGTTGAAGCGGGGCGAAGCCTCGGGCTCGGCAGCCGGAGTCGCTTCGGGCTCTCGCGAAGGGCGGGAGGTCTCGCGCAGGAAATCGAATCCCAGCACCGGCAGCACGGTGCGGATCTGCTCCATGAAGAACGCCATATCGGCGCGGTCCGACTCGGGCAGGTTGATGTACTCGTGGGCGGTGCCATTGATCAGCTTGCAGCGGCCGACCTGGCCGGCGTTCTGGATCAGCAGGCTTTCCAGGTACTTCACGTGGGCCTTGGTGAGGTTCTGGTCCTTGCTGGTGACCAGGCAGACCTTCTCCCAGAAGTCCTTGCCGCCCTTCTCCTCGGGGCGGTTGTGCTGCTTGAGGCGGGTGCCGACGTCGTCGCTCTCGCCGATATAGACCAGCGGGCGAAGGCTGTTGTCGGGGTCGGGGCCAACCAGGAAGTAGATGCCGGTGCGACCGCACTCGGGGCGCTGGACCAGCTCGCTGAGCTTGCTGCGTGGCCCGGTGAGCACGTGACCGGTCCAGTTCATGATCTCGGCGGTGAGTAGGCCATTGGGCGTGCCGTCCACCAAGAAGAGCCGGATGCTGCGTCCTTGCGTCATACCATCTCCGTTTGTGTGGTTTTGTGGGCCGGTGAGCCCGACGGCGGCTGCCACCCACGGACGTCGATCTTGCCAGTAACGGCAGCGGAAATCAGAGCAGAGCGACGCTCTTTCAGGAGAGCAACTATGGAGTTTGCTGAATGAACGAGTTTGTCAAATGCGGAGGACTCCTCATTCAAAAACTTTGATATAGCCAACTGCTCTTTTTTAAGAGGCACTGAAATGAAATAATTTTTTATGGTCGAAACATTAACATGCGGAGAGGTGGCACCAACAACATCCACATCCCCTTGACGATACACATTATCCGAATTCAACTGCCACATAAGGAACTCAGGACACATATCATGTGAGGGAATGAACTGCATCATCCTCTGGCCAAGGCAATATTTATCGTTTTCCGGAACCAATGCAGCATGCCCCCACCTTTCACCCTCTCTACCATAAACAATATCACCACAACCAAGGGTAGACCTTCTTGTTCTTGATTTATACTGCCCTTCGTCGAGACGGTACATGAGCTGTGGATCCAGAACACCATATTCCAGATCCGCTGTTCTTATAACTAAAAAGTCACCATCAAGATCATACACAGGTGTTTCGTGGGGGCAGTCAATTATTCGGTCCGTAACATGCTTCAGCCTTGAGACCTCCCAATGCGCCGGCACCTTGCCCAGCCACTCCACCCCGGAGTCTTTCATCGGCACATCGGGGTCCAGCCCTTTGGTGACGGCATGGGAGATCACCGCCTGGCGCTTCTCCTTGAGCAGCACGATCAAGCGCTGCTGCTCCTCCACCAAGGCGTCGATGCGGGCGGTTTCGTGGTCGAGGAAGGCCTGAATTACAGCTTGTTCCTGATAAGGGGGCCAGGCGATAGTGAAGTTCCGAACAAAATCATCCGGCACACGCTTCTGACCACCGGCGCCGTACATCGATGACTCACCGAGGACCCGAAAAGGCTCGGACGAGACGACCCGATATAAATAGTTACTCGTGGTCAGCCTGGCCTTCGGCCGCATTACGATGAGCTCTGTCGTGCCAAACCCAACGCGATTTTCGAGGCCACGCATGACGGCCCCTTTCCCATTTTCAAAGCAAGGCGTGATCTTCGCTATGGAGACATCGCCCTCCCGAACATAGGTATACCCAGCCAAAACCTCACCTATTGGCCGCATCTGATCAAGTGACAGCGCCCCATCTTCCCCTACAGCTTCCATGGGGATGAAGCTCACAGAGCTCTCCGCGGGCAGTGATCGCACCTCAGATTTGGACGGGTTGAGTTCGGCAACGTACCTCAGGCGTTTCACCTCCCAATGCGCGGGCACCTCCCCCAGCCACTCGACGCCGGAGTCCTTGTATTCGGGGTATTTCGGGAAACTCATGCCCTCACTCCTTCCCTTGTATTCTCTGATACCTCTTGCAGGTAGGGGGCAGCCAGTCCAATGCCAGACACAAAAAACCCGCCAAAGTATGCGTCCGAGAGAGGCATGGCGGGTGTTTCATCCGGCATGTTGCGATGATGGGCCAGCCATGTCAACGGCCAGGATCGCTTGCTAAGCGAGTACAATATATGGCAAGAGCTCACGGCCGCGCCTCCTCTCTTGCGTGTGCAGCATCCAGCCAGAATGCCTGTTGGTCCCAGTCGGGCGGAAAGCCCATGTATGCCACATCCATGATGTGCTGCCCGAGTAGCGTACCTAGCCGTTGCTTCCAGTGATGGCCGGGGCTGATGAGATCTAGGCAGTAGGCCAGCATCACCAATGTGTTGTAGATCTTACGCGGCTCATCGGGATGAAAAAGCGGCACCAGTACAGCCGGTTTTCCGGTGGGTAGCTTCATGGTGACGGTAAAGCGACGGTTCCACACACGGCTATGGTGAGCGCACAAGTTGCGCACATAGGTAAGGTGACGAATAAAGGCCTTCAGTACGCTCTGGTCGAGCCGATAGATCTTGGCAATTCTTGCCCGGTCACTAGGGCGTAATTGGGTAATCCAGCGCGATAGCAGCCCCATCGACATGACCTCACTCACTGCCCAGATCGGCGGTGTCTTGGGTTGCCGGTAGGTGCTTTGGTAGTGCTGGATAAAGATCTCATCGGAGCGTGCCACTTCTTTTTCCAGGCTCGCCAGGTGACGAGCGTGCCAGTCTCCTCGTGTGGCCAGTGCCGCGTCCAGGTAAGAATGTGGCCCGTAGCGGTGGCCCATCTGGTAGGACCATTGGGCACGTACGGAGACTTCTATCCGCTCAATGGCATCCAGAAGAAGTAACCGCAGCTCGCGATCGAAAACATACAGGTTGAGAACGTCGCTGAACCGAGTGCCGGGGCGAAACTGGTGAGTGCCGTGATCGACCTCAAAGAGTAGCCAGTAGGCGGTCAAGCGGTAGTAGTTGAGATGGCTTAGGTAGTGATGCGCCTGCGCATCATCTTCTACCTGCATCCCGCGAGACTTGAGCAGGTCGATTTGCTGCTCGATGGTGGTAGCGGGCTTAGTGAAGTGCATGCACACCCCGCACAAAAAAGTAACCCGCCGGTTTGAGGGTGCTCCGGAGAGCATAGCCTTGGCGGGTATTGTTGCAACCTAGCTTAGGGGGGAACGCCCACTGAGTCAATCTCGGGCCATTGGCCTTCACCCAGGCGACCAGGGGCTGGGGCGAGCTCATGCCGACAGCTCCTCGATCATCTGCTTGATCCGGTCGGTGCAGGCCTTGAGGTCGGCGTCGATCTCCTCCAGCGGGCGCGGTGGGGTGAACTGGTAGAAGTGCCGGTTGAAGGGAATCTCGAAGCCGACGATACCGATGCGGCCGTCCAGTGGATCGCGCTTCTCCTCGTCGATCCAGGCATCGGGGACGTGGGGCTTCACCTCGCGCTCGAAGTAGTCGAATACGGATTCGCCCAGCGGCACGTTCTCATTATCGCGCAGGCCGGTGTCGGGCTCGGGGTTGCCCTTCTTGTCGAGGCAGATGTCGGCCTCGGGGTCCCGCTCGGAGAGGGCGCTGAGGATCGCCTTCTGCACCGGGGCGCCGATCTTGAGACCAGCCGACTTGATCGCGGCCTTGAGCGCCTTGGTGAGGGCGTCACGGTTGGTGAACACCTGCTCCGGGTCCAGGGTGGCGCAGGCGGCCTTGATCACCTCGCGCTCGGCCTCAGCGAGCTTCTGGAGCGGCTTCTCGTCCTCGAGCTTGGCCAGGCGCTCGGGGCTGGCCTGGAAATTGAGGCGCAACGGGCGCTCCACGGTGATGCGCCGGTAGCCGAAGGCCTCCACCGGGAACCGCTTGCTCTCCTCGCTCTCCTGGCAGGCGCCGTAGAGGCGCACGATCTCCTCGATGTCGCGGTCGGCGACGAACTGGCGCTTGCTGCCCAGGGATTTGCGCATCTTGCTGGCCCGGCCGGTGGCGTTGATCAGCTGCACCTGTCCGCGGCGCTCGGCGGGCTTGTGGTTGGAGAGGATCCACACGTAGGTGGCGATGCCGGTGTTGTAGAAGAGGTCGGTGGGCAGCCCGACGATGGCCTCCACCAGGTCGTGCTGCAGCAGATAGCGGCGGATCTCGGACTCCCCGCTGCCGGCGCCGCCGGTGAACAGCGGCGAGCCGTTGAGGATGATGCCGATGCGCGAGCCGCCCTCCTGGCGGGGGCGCATCTTGCTCACCAGGTGCATCAGAAACAGCAGCGAGCCGTCGGAGACCCGCGGCAGGCCGGGTCCGAAGCGCCCGTCGTAGCCCTTGTGGTTATGCTCGTCGGTGATCGCCTTCTGCACCTTCTTCCACTCCACGCCGAAGGGCGGATTGGAGAGCATGAAGTCGAAGCGCTCGCCGGGGAGCTGGTCGTCGGAGAGGGTGTTGCCGAGCTTGATCTGCTCCACCGCCTGGCCCTTGATCAGCATGTCGGCCTTGCAGATGGCGTAGGACTCGGGGTTGAGCTCCTGGCCGTGCAGCGAGACGGTCACCCCCTGGCTGACCTCCTGGATGTACTCGTCGCTCTCGGAGAGGAAGCCCCCCGTGCCCGCCGTCGGGTCGTAGACGGTGACGATGCCGTGGGGACGCAGCTTCTCTTCCTGGCCGGTGAGCACCAGGGAGGTGGTCAGGTGGACGATGTCCCGCGGGGTGAAGTGCTCCCCCGCCGTCTCGTTGGAGCTCTCGGCGAACTTGCGGATCAGCTCCTCGAACACCAGGCCCATGCCGTAGTTGCTCAGCCGCTGCGGGCTCATGTCGATAGAGGCGAAGCGCTGCACCACCTGGTAGAGCAGGTTGCTGGCGCCGAGCTGCTGGACGAAGCCCTCGAACTCGAAGTGCTCGAAGATCTCCCGGGCGTCCTGGCTGAACGACTGCACGTAGCTCATCAGGTCGTCGGCGGTCTGGGTATCGGAGAGCGTGCCCAGGGTCAGCTTTGATGCGTTGAAGAAGGGCTGCTCCGCCGCGCGCAGCAGCAGCTTCTCGCGCACCGCCTCGGGCTTGGCCTGGTGGGCGTGTGCGGCATCGAGCACCGCGGCCTTGGTGGGCTCCAGCACGCACTCCAGGCGCCGCAGCAGGGTGAAAGGCAGGATGATACGGCCGTACTGAGACTGCTTGAAATCGCCGCGCAGCAGGTCTGCCACGGACCAGATGAAGGCCGCCAGCTGAGAGTGACTCTCCGTGTTCACGATGCTTCCCCGCGTTCTTTGGTGCCGATGGGTTGGATGCGGACCATCATACACAGCGAGACGGGGCGAGGCAGACGATCCGCCAGGTGGCATTCTAGCGATCCAGGCGCACAGAGACTTTAGGATAAGTTCATTGAAGAGGGGCACCCGGGTCACTAAGGTGATTTAGGGAGCGAAGCGCTACCCGCGGGCAGACCGCTCACTCACGGAACTTCAGCACCATGGCCACGATCATTCCTGCGCTCACCACCATCTCCCGGATGACCCGTGGCGAACGGCGCTTTGGTCGCCGGCTGGAAAGCCTGCTGGAAGAGGATTATCTCGTCTGGTACGACATCCCTCTGGGGCGTCGGCGCCGCTATCCCGATTTCATCATTCTGCATCCCGCTCGTGGCTTGCTATTTCTCGAAGTCAAGGACTGGAAGATCGAGACCATCCGCTCGATCACGCCCGAAAGCGTCGAGATCGATACTCAGGAGGGGCGCAAGACCGTCAGCAACCCACTGGCGCAGGCTCGCCAGTGCGCCTTTGCCGCCATCGATCAGCTGAAGCGCGACCCTCAGCTTACTCAGACCGATGAGCGCTACCTGGGCAAGCTGTGTTTTCCCTACGGCCATGGTGTGGTCTTTCCCAATATCACCCGGCGGCAGTGGAACCTGGCCGTTCCCGAGGCAGAGCAGGAGGCCCTGCTGCCCGCGCATCGTGTGATCTGCAAGGACGAGATGCTCACCACCACCGACCCGGAGGTGCTCCAGCAGCAGCTCTGGGACATGTTCGACTATCGGTTTGGTGCGCAGCTCAGCGTCCCGCAGATCGACCGAATCCGCTGGCAGCTCTTCCCGGAAGTGCGCATCGATGCTCCCACCCCGGACCTCTTCGATGCCGATGAACCAGCGGAGGATGCGTCGGCGAGCGACTTCGTGCCCGATATTGTCCGGGTGATGGATCTGCATCAGGAGCAGCTGGCCAGAAGCATGGGCGATGGACACCGAGTCATCCATGGCGTCGCCGGCTCCGGAAAGACCCTGATACTCGGCTACCGCTGCCTGCACCTGGCTCAGGCCATCAGCAAGCCGATCCTGGTTCTGTGCTTCAATATCACGCTGGCGGCACGCCTGCGCTGTTTCATCGACGAGAAGGGAATCTCCGAGAAGGTCAAGGTTCACCACTTCCATGAGTGGTGCGGCCTACAGCTGAAGACCTATCACGTCGATCTGCTACCGGGAACACAGCCCGTCTGGGAGCGCCAGGTGGGAAGCGTTATCCAGGCCGTCGATCAGTCACGCATTCCCCGGGCGCAGTACGGTGCGGTGATGATCGACGAAGGCCATGACTTCGAGCAGGCCTGGCTCAAGCTGGTGGTGCAGATGATCGACCCGGACACCAACTCGCTGCTACTGCTCTACGACGATGCCCAGTCCATTTACCAGAAGAGCTCACTGAAATTCCCGCTCTCCTCGGCCGGCGTTCAGGCCCGTGGGCGCACCACCATCCTCAAGCTGAACTACCGGAATACTCGGGAAATTCTGACGTTTGCCTACGATTTCGCCCAGGACTTCCTGAAGGCCCAGGACGCCGATGATGACCATATCCCACTGATTGCCCCTGAAGTCGCCGGGATAAGTGGCCCCAAGCCCGCCTTTCGCCACTTCAGTAACGCCCAGGATGAGGCGCGCTATCTGATGCGCTGCATTCAGACATGGCGTGACCAGGGCAGCGATCTGAACAGCATCGCGGTGGTCTATACCGGCAACTCGCAGGGGCGCCTCGTCCATGATGCCCTACGAGAAGCTGGCATTCCCAGCCGCTGCCTGCAGCACTCTGCCGACAAGCGCAGCTACGACCCACAGGCTGATGAGGTGGTGCTGCTGAGCCGACAGAGCAGCAAGGGGCTGGAGTTCGATACCGTGCTGCTGTGCGGTCTCGGGGCATTGAGTAACGATGAAGAGAGGCTGGCCCAGGAGGCGCGCCTGCTCTATGTCGGCATGACCCGCGCTCGTCACCGTCTGCTGGTGACCAGCTGCAAGGCGAACTGGTACACCCAGCGACTCGTAGCACTCGCCTCGGCATGATCGAGGGCAGCCACCCAAAAGGGCTGCAGCGTTCCATGTGGCAGTGGTGTTGGATTGCGTGCCAATAGCAGCAGGCATGCCTTCGGCCGGGCGCCTGCCGGCGCCATCGCGCAATGAATTGCGCTCCTACCTGGGAAAGCGACAAGTTCTCCGACGGTGCGAAGAGTCAGGCAAGCAGGTTGGTGGGCCCAGCTGGACTCGAACCAGCGACCAAGGGATTATGAGTCCCCTGCTCTAACCAACTGAGCTATAGGCCCTTTCAAGGAAGGTGCGCGAACGCGCCGGCGTATGATAGCGAATGGCGATGAAGGTGGCCATAGCCGGCCGCCCTTGGTTGGCCAAACCACCCGACGAGGCACTTCCTTCGGCGGCCGCGGTCTGCAGGTGGCCTGCCCTTGTGGAGATCGACCGGTGCGACCTTTCCCCCCTTGCCGTTTCGCTGCCATTGGCACTGCCCTGTTCGCCCTGCTGCTGGCCCTGCCGGCAACTGCAGCCTGGGAGCTGGACCCCGCGCGTTCGCGGGTGGCCGCCACCGTGGTGCAGATCGCCCCGACGGGGCCCATTGCCCATCAGCACGAGGTGCGTCGCCTCGCCGGCAGCGCCGAGGCGGATGGCACCCTGCGCCTGCCCCTGCGGCTGGCCCAGAGCGACGTGATCGAGCGCATGGGATCGCTTCCGCCCTGGCTCTCCGGCCTCACCGAGCTGCCCCTGGCTACCGTGACCACCCGCTTCCCGCCCCAGCGCCTGGAGGCGCTGGCCGTGGGCGAGTCGCTGGTGGAGGTGCTCGAGCTCTCGGTGCAGTCCGGCGGCACCACCCACCGCGAACCCCTGGCGGTGCGCTTCACCCGCGAGGCACCCGGCCGGGTGCGGGTCAGCAACGCCGAGCGGGTGGCGCTGGATGGCCGCGAGCTGATGGCCAACCCGACGCTGCGCTCGGTGCTGCTGCTGCTCGGCTACGAGCAGATCGGCGACGAGGTGCCGGTCCTTCTCGACGCCGTGCTGCTGCGGCGCTGAGGCAGGGAAAGGTCAGGTCGCGGAGATCCCGAGCACCGTGTAGGGCGCCTCGCAGGCGTGGCGCTCGTCGCGTTCGTCGACGCTACCCAGGCCGAGGTGGCGGTCGTTGTCGTAGGCGACGAACAGGCGGTCATGGTCCAGCACCGCCAGGCCCTCGGCCTTGTGCTCGAACTCCAGCGGCAGGCCCGCCGGGGTGGTCACCAGGGTCGGGCTCTGGCCGGTTCGGAAATCCTCCAGGCCGATCACCCACAGGTAGCCGCCGATGCGCTCCTCGCCGGCCTCCTCCACCTCGAAGCTGTTCAGCAGGTAGAGCCGCGCGTGGTAGGGGTCATACTCCAGGCTCGAGAGGCCGCAGTCGTAGCGGACCTCGGGATGCTCGCCCGGGTCGAAGGCATAGTGTTCACGCAGCGCATCGAGGAACACCAGGTTACCGCTCTCGCTGATCTCGTAGTGGGCCCCCACCACCCGGCTCACGTAGGCGAAGTCGTCATGGGCCTGGCCCTGCTCGCGCACGCCGAACAGCAGCAGGCCATCGCCCCGCTCGCCGGGGATCGCGGCGAGCCCTTCGATCTTGTAGTAGGGAAAGCCGATGGCAGCGTTCAGCTTGTCGCGCAGTTCCAGCGAGCCCGCCACGCCGTCGCGCGGGTCGGGGTCCACCACCTGCACCCGGTCCGGTTCGCCCAGCGGCCAGATCAGCAAGTGGTTGTAGTCGTTCAGCGCGTGGCTCTCGTCATCGATGCGATCGAAGCCTGTGGTCGCCAGCACGTGGCGGCCATCGGCGGTCAGCGCGAAGTCCTCGTACTTCTCGGCCTGCTTGACCAGCGGCTGGGTAAAGTAGGTCAGCCGGCTGTCGTCGGGCCCCTCGGGGGTGAGGGGCACGGCGAACACCGCCGAGCGCGACTCACCGGGGATCGGCTTGTCGCTGGCCATCAGCAGTCGCTCGCCATCGTAGGCCACCGCCGAGACCTCGGCGTTCACCAGCCGCCCCTTGCCGTCCCTGAGGCCGGCGGGAAAGCAGTGGATGGTGCCCTGCTGCAGGATCTTCGCACTCACCATATCGTCGTCCTCCGGATTGATGGATGCCTCACCCTACTACACGGATCGGCGCTGAGCTTGCTCCCGTCTCGCTGCGCACGGCGCCTACTGCGCTCGGGTTGAGACGACAGCGGGATGCCTTGCGGTGATGCGATCCTTTCGGCCAAGATGCCGGGGCCGCCAACGGCGGCCCTCCCCTGGCCACCCCGAGAGACCTCATGCTCCTGCTGATTGCCTTTGCCACCCTCTCCATCGGCGTTTCCTTCATCTGCTCGCTGCTCGAGGCGGCGCTGCTGTCGATGACGCCGAGCTACGTGGCCCAGGTGCGCGAGACCAACCCCCGGCTGCACGCAAAGCTCAACGACCTGAAGCGCAACATCGACCAGCCGCTGGCGGCGATTCTCACGCTCAACACCATCGCACACACGGTGGGCGCCACCGGCGTCGGCGCCCAGGTCACGGTGGTGTTCGGCGAGGCCTGGCTGGGCATCGCCTCGGCGTTGATGACGCTGCTGATCCTGTTCGTCTCCGAGATCATTCCCAAGACCATCGGCGCCACCTACTGGCGCCAACTCTCGGGCATGCTGGCTTCGACGCTCAACGTGATGGTGTGGAGCCTCAAGCCGTTCATCTGGCTGTCGGAGCAGATCACCCGGCGCATCGGCAAGGACGCCATGGACACCGATATGCGCGGCGAGATCAAGGCGCTGGCGCAGATCGGCCAGGAGGAGAAGGCACTGGACCCCGAAGAGACCCGAGTCATCGTCAACATCCTCAACCTGCACGACATCACCGTGAGGAGCGTGATGACCCCGCGCACCGTCTCGGTGACGGCGCGGGCCGGCATGACGGTAAAGGCGTTCGACGAGGCGTGCGGAGACAGCCCCTTCACCCGCTTCCCGGTGATGGACGGCGGGGAGCAGGCACTGGGCTATGTGCACCGGGCCGACACCTATAACGCCGAGGACGATGTCGATCTCAAGACACTGATGCATCCGGTCAAGACAGTGCAGGACGAGGAGAGCGTCGAACAGGTGTTCATGGCGATGGTGCAGGATCGCCAGCACCTGTGCGTGGTCTATGACGACCACGGCACCTGGATGGGCCTGATCACCCTGGAGGACGTCATCGAGACCATCCTCGGCCAGGAGATCGTCGACGAGACCGATAACGTCGCCAATCTGCGCAAGTACGCCCGCCAGCGCTGGACCAAGAGCCTCAAGAAGACAGAGGAGTAACTGGCCCCCACGCCGCCTCTTTTTGATAACGATTATTGTTTGTATAATGGCGCTTTCCTCAGATCCGGTGGTCTCGCCATGCCCTCCTCCCTGGCCCGGCTCTACGTCGGCCCCCTGCAGCACCTCGCCCCGCCGGCGATCGCGCCGGTGGCGCCCGACGGCATGCCGGCCCGTGAGCTGCTCGACCCGGCCCGGCTGAACGCACTGCTGACGCGTTTTGGCGTCCAGTATGGTCGGGGGGATCGCCGGGCGGTGGCCTCGCTGTGGTCGAAGTGGCACTTCGCCGCCCTGATCGCCCATGGCCTGGCGACCAACCTGCTGCTCGAGCGCGACCTGCCGCTGGGCCTGGACGAGCTTCATCTCGCGCAATCGCCCGAAGGAAAGACCACCGGCCTGGTGCTGCGCCATGCCGGCCGCCCCCTGGCCGAACTCGATCCCCACTCGCGCTTCGCCACCCTGCTCGACGCCCATTTGAGTCCGCTGATCGAGGCCCTGGCCGCGGTCACCGGCGCCTCGCCCAGGGTGTTCTGGAGCAACGCCAGCAACTACCTCGAGCACTTCTCCGGCGCACTGGCCGACCATCCCATGGCCTCGCCGGACGTGA
This sequence comes from Halomonas sp. SSL-5, assembly GCF_030708455.1. Taxonomy (GTDB): domain Bacteria; phylum Pseudomonadota; class Gammaproteobacteria; order Pseudomonadales; family Halomonadaceae; genus Halomonas. Next base: position 107,488 of record NZ_JAUYWF010000003.1, on the reverse strand, counting down.
GCGAGCCCGCGAAGGCGCTGATGGCGAGCCCCACGCTGCCCGACGGCCGTCGCAACCCGCTCCATCGCCCGGTGCGCTACGTCGAGGACGAGGACGGCGCCCCCCGGCGGGTGCGTCGCCTGTGCTGCATCCGCTACCTGATCGATGAGCTGGGGGTCTGCGGCAACTGCCCGCTGGCCTGCCGAGGCCGGGCCCGTGCCGCCGAAACGTGCTGACCGCCTCACCAGCGCCAGGGCCCACCCCGTTGCCGGGGTGGGCCCTGGTGGCATGCCGTTTACGACGAATAAGGATCAGTAGCGCCAGGTCAGGTTGGCCATGACGTGACGCGGTGCGCCGTGGAAGGCCTGGTCCCACTTGAGGCTGGTCAGGTACTCCTCGTCGGTGACGTTGTTGACGTTCAGCGAGCCGGTCAGGCTGTCGCTGAAGTCGTAGCTCGCCATCAGGTCGACCAGGGCATAGGCCTCCTGGCGCGTCTTGCCATCCGCCAGGTCGCGGTCGCGCTCGATCTCATCCTGCCAGCGCAGCCGTGCCCCCACCTTAAGGGCATCCAGGGATGCCGGCCGATAGCTGGTGGTGGCGCGCACCAGGTGGCGCGGGATGTAGGTGTTGGTGGCGTCGCCCTCGGCGTCCTCGACCTCCAGGTAGGTATAGCCGACGCTGGCCTGCCAGCCCGGGGCCAGCTCGCCGGCGAGCGTCGCCTCTACCCCTTCGCTGGTGATGCCGTCCCCGCCCGTATAGAAAGCGGTACCATCCGGCCGGGTACCCGCCGGCTGGGCCACGTTGTCCTGCTCGGTGCGGAACAGCGCCAGCGAGGCATCGGCGCCGCCGTCGAACAGTTCGGCCTTGAGCCCGACCTCCTGGCTCGCCCCGTCGACGGGGTCGAGGTAGTCGCCGTTGCGGTCGATGGCGGTCTGGGGCTGGAAGATCTCGGTATAGCTGGCGTAGAGGGACGCCCGGTCGGTAACGTCATAGATCAGGCCGGCATAGGGCGTCAGCACCCGGTCGTGGTCGCTCGCCTGGGAGACCCCGTACTGCTCGCCGGTGGTGTCGGCCCAGCTCAGCCGGGCACCCGCCACCGCGGTCCAGCGCTCGGCGAGGTCCAGCTTGGCGGCCCCGTAAAGGCTGCGCTCCTTGACCGTGGCATCGCCGTCGGTGCCGGGGAAGGCCACCCAGGCGTCGGGCTCGGGGTAGCGGCCGTTCCAGTCGTCCAGCGGCGGGAGCCCCTGCCCGCCCGCGTCGAAGTCCGCCGTGGGATAGCGAGACTCCTGCTGGTTGCGGCTCTGGCTCCAGTCCGTGCCTAGAACCAGCTGATGGCTGCGCCCGAAGGCCTCGATGTCGCCCTTGGCATGCAGGTCGGCCACCCACTGCTCGAGGTGGCGGTCATACTGGCTGAGGGTCAGCTGCTCCTCGGCGATGCGCCCCGTCGTGGCATCGGGCGACCCGTAGATATACAACAGCTGGGTATCGGAGAGCATGTCCAGGTGGGTGAGCGTGCCCTTCAGCGACCAGCGATCGCCGAGGGCCTGCTGCACCTCGAGGAAGCTGCGGTGGGTCTCCACGTCCCAGTAGGACCAGTCGGGCGCCGAGGAGGTCGCGACATCGTAGTCGGTGGGGTTGCCGACCGAGTCATAGAGCGGCAGCGAGCCCCACATGTTGCCGTCGGTGTCGTTCTGCTGCCAGGTGTGACCGAGGGTCACCAGGGTGCTGTCGCTGACATCGGCCTCCAGCACGCCATAGAGCAGCCCCCGCTCGCGGCTCAGCCGGTCGAGGTAGGAGTCGCTCTGCATCCCCGCCGCCACCAGGCGCCCGCGAATGCGCCCCGCATCGTCCAGGGGCCCGGCCACATCGGCCTCCAGGCGCCGCTGGTCCCAGGCGCCGACGCTCGCCGACACCGAGGCCTGGGGCACATAGGTGGGTCGCTTGCGCACGAAGTTGACCGTCGCCGCGGGATTACCCGAGCCAGACATCAGCCCGGTGGCGCCGCGCACCACCTCGACCCGGTCGTAGATCGCGGTGTCCACATCGCCATGCACGTTGTTGTAGGGCATCGGCACGCGCACCCCGTCGACCTGGAAGTTGGAGATCTCGAAGCCCCGCGCCGTGTAGTAGGTGCGGTCCGTCTCGAGGCGCTCCACCGTGACCCCGGGCGTGCTCTCCAGGATGTCGTTGGTGGTGTCCAGGTTGAAGTCGTCGATCTGGGCCCGGGTCACGGTCGACACGGACTGAGGCGTCTCGCGGGGCGTCAGGTCGAGCCGGGTCGCGGTGCTGGTGAGCGGCACCCGGTAACGCTCCGTGCCCTCGGTGATGACCGACAGGGCCTCGGCCTCGACGGTCAGTGTCTCGAGTGCCTCGGCGGGTTCGGTTTCCTGGGCCAGCAGGGAAGGCGAGCAGAACAGGAAGGCACCGGCGGTGGCCAGGCCAAGGGCCCGGCGAACGGCCTGGGCCAGGGGGTCGATCCCGAACGGGTGGGCGGCAGTCTGGAACATGGGTGAGCAAGCCTTGGGTTCTTGTGTGCGAATTGAACGCGCATGGTAATCACTATCATTTATGCGAACAAGTAGGAATTTTTCGCATCTCGAGTGGTGCTCATGGCCAGAACCTTATTGATACGCATTTTCAACATGGGTAAGGTAGCGCCCATCGCCCGCCCCGCCCGGGGCCCGCCGAAGGAGCGTCCTGCATGTTCGAACTGCGCGGAGCCGGTTTCGCCATCGCCGACCGGCCACTGCTCGCCGCCACCGACCTCACTCTCGAGGGCGGCCGGGTGCATGGCCTGATCGGTCATAATGGCTCGGGCAAGTCGACCCTGCTCAAGCTGCTGGCCCGCCAGCAGCCGGTGAGCCAGGGCGAGCTGCACTTCACCGGCCGGCCCCTCTCCCGCTGGGGCCAGCGCGAGTTCGCCCGCCGGGTGGCCTACCTGCCCCAGCAGCTGCCCGCTACCGAGAACCTGCTCGGCCGCGAGCTGGTGGCCATGGGCCGTTACCCCTGGCGCGGCCTGCTGGGCCGGCACACCCGCGAGGACGAGGCGGCCATCGACCGCGCCATCGCCGCCACCCACACCGAGGCCTTCGCCGACCGCCTGGTCGACACCCTCTCCGGCGGCGAACGCCAGCGCGTCTGGCTGGCCATGCTGCTGGCCCAGGGCAGCGATTTCCTGCTCCTCGACGAGCCCCTCGCCGCGCTGGACATCGCCCACCAGGTGGAGGTGCTGGCGCTGATCCGCCGGCTCAGTCAGACGCTGGGGCTCGGCGTGGTGATCGTGCTGCACGACGTCAACATGGCGGCGCGCTACTGCGACCACCTGGTCGCCCTGCATGGCGGGCGCGTGCTGACCCGGGGCACCCCGGCCGAGCTGATGGACGAGGCCACCCTGGAGGCGATCTACGGCATCCCCATGCGGGTGATGGCGCATCCCACCGGCCAGCATCCCGTCGCCCTGGTCCATGCCTGACGTGCCCGCCCGGCTGCTCCGCGGACTCGTGCCTGTGCTGCTGGCCCTGGCACTCGTGCCGATGCCGCGCGCCCTGGCCCAGCCGGCCGTCGCCACCCTCGACTGGACCCTGGCCGAGACCCTGGTGGCACTGGGCGCCACGCCGGCCGGCGTCGCTCAGGTCGACGCCTACCAGGCCTGGGTCGGCGCCCCGCGCCTGCCTGCTGCCACCGTCGATCTCGGCCTGCGCAGCCAGCCCAACCTGGAGCTGCTGGCGAGCCTGGCACCCGAGCGCATCCTGATCTCGCCGATGTTCGCCAACCTGGCGCCGCGTCTGTCGCGCATCGCCCCGGTAACGACCCTGCCGTTCTACTCCCCGGGCCGCGAGACCTGGCCCCAGCTGCTTGAGCTGACCCGCAAGGTCGGTCGCCTGGCGTCGCGGGAGGCGGCCGCCGAGCGGCTGATCGCCGAGACGGAGACGCGCCTCGCGGCCCAGCGGCAGCGGCTACCCGCGCGGGTGCCGCCGCTGCTGGTGGTGCAGTTCATGGACGAGCGCCACGTCCGGGTGTTCGGCGCGGGCGGCCTCTACCAGGCCGTGCTGGCCCGCCTGGGGCTGGAGAACGCCTGGCGCGGCGAGACCAACGCCTGGGGCTTCTCGCTGGTGGGCCTGGAGCAGCTGGTGGGGCTGGAGGCCCGCCTGGTAGTGGTCGAACCCTACCCGGTGGGCGTCGAGGCCGCTCTGGACGACAGCGGCCTCTGGCAGCAGCAGCCCAGCGTGCGCAACGAATCCCTGATCACCCTGCCCCCGGTATGGAGCTTCGGCGCCTTGCCCTCGGCGCAGCGCTTCGCCGAGCACCTGGTGGCCGCCCTGGAGGAGGCACCCCATGACGACTGAGGCCGCTCGCCGCCACGCCCCTGCCCTGGTCTGCCTGCTGCCGGGCCTGGCGCTGCTGGCCCTGGTGCTGGGATCGCTCGCCGAGGAGGGGCTGTTCGATGGCCTGCGCGCGCTGACCACCGTGACGCCGGCAAGCGCCGAGGCGCTGGTGCGCCACTACAGCTGGTGGCCGCGCCTGGCCATGGCGCTGATGGCCGGCGGCGGGCTGGCCCTGGCCGGGGTGCTGATGCAGCAGGTGCTGCGCAATCCGCTGGCCGCCCCCACCACCCTGGGGGTGGCCAGCGGCGCCAACCTGGCGCTGATGGCCGCCACCCTGCTCGCCCCCGGCCTGCTGCTGGTCGGGCGTGAATGGGTGGCCCTGGCCGGCGGCGCCGGTGCCATGGCGCTGGTCTTCGCCCTGACCTGGCGCCGCGGGCTCTCCCCCGCGGTGGTGGTCCTCGCCGGCCTGGTGGTCAACCTCTACGCCGGGGCGCTGGGCATGGTGCTGCTGCTCTTCCACCAGGAGACCCTCAAGGGGCTGCTGATCTGGGGCGCGGGGTCGCTTTCCCAGAACGGCTGGCATGACGCCGCCTTCCTGGCCCCGCGGCTGCTGCTGGGCGCCCTGGCGGCCTGGCTGCTGCTGCGACCGTTGACGGTGCTCGAACTCGACGACGCCAGCGCCAGGAGCCTCGGCGTCTCGCTGAAGCACCTGCGCCTGGCGGGGCTGGGGCTGGCGGTCTTCCTCACCGGCTGCGTGGTCAGCGTGGTGGGGGTGATCGGCTTCATCGGCCTGGCGGCGCCCAATATCGTGCGCCTGGCCGGGGCGCGCCGCCTGGGGGCGCGGCTGGTCTGGTCGACGCTGCTCGGCGCCCTGCTGCTGGCCACCACCGACCTGCTGCTGCAGCGCTTCGCCGGCAGCCTGCCCACCCTGCTTCCCACCGGGGCCACCACGGCCGCCCTGGGGGCGCCGCTGCTGCTGTGGCTGATCCCCCGGCTGCGCCTGGAAGCCGGCCGCCCGCCCGCCAACCCCACGGCCCTGGCCCCGCGCCACCCCGCCCCCGGACGCCTGGCCGCGGGACTGGCCCTGGGCCTTGTCGTCGCCCTGCTGCTCGCCCTGCTGGTGGGCCAGGCGGCCGACGGCTGGTTCGCCACTGTTGAGGAGGCGGTGCTTGAGTGGCGCTGGCCGCGGCTGCTGGCCGCCGCGGCCAGCGGGGTGATGCTGGCGGTCGCCGGCACCCTGATCCAGCGCCTCACCGCCAATCCCATGGCCAGCCCCGAGGTGCTCGGCATCAGCGGCGGCAGCGCCATCGCCCTGATCGCGGCGCTCTTCCTGCTGCCCGCCCCCGACAACCTGGTCCTGGTCGCCGCCGGCACCCTGGGGGCGCTGGCAAGCCTCGCCGTGCTGGTCGTGCTCAACCGGCGCAGCGGCTTCATGCCCGAACGGCTGCTGCTCAGCGGCGTGGCGATCACCGCGCTGTTCGACGCCGTGCGCGCCATCGTGCTGGCCGGCGGCGACCCACGCGGCCAGCAGGTGATCGCCTGGCTCTCGGGCTCCACCTACTACGTCGATCCCGTCAGCGCGACAGTGGTGGCGGGCCTCGCCGTGGCGCTGGCCCTGGCGGCACGCCCCTTCGCCCGCTGGCTGGATATCCTGCCGCTGGGGGCGGCCACGTCCGCGGCCCTGGGAATCAGGGTCGCGCGGGCCCGGCTGGCGTTGCTGCTGCTGGTCGCGCTGCTGACCGCCTGCGCCACCCTGGTGGTGGGCCCGCTCTCCTTCGTCGGCCTGCTGGCCCCCCATATGGCCCGGCTGGCGGGCTTCTCCCGGGCCCGGGCCCACCTGCTGGGGGCCGCGCTGATCGGCGCCCTGCTGATGGTGCTGGCGGACTGGCTGGGCCGCCAGCTGCTGTTCCCCGCGGAGATCCCCGCCGGCCTGGTGGCCTCGCTGCTGGGCGGCGCCTACTTCATGTGGGGCCTGCGGCGCCGGTGACCGCGACACTCGCCACTCGACGCCGGGCATGACGGCAAGGCGCTCTCCTTCACAGCGACCAGCCCCGCCGCTACCGCCGGCCTAACGGTCGGGAATCAGCCGGCCCGGCACGAAGCGCAGGAAGGCCAGCATGCCGAAGAGTTCCACCAGCGACTGGAAGACGACAACCACCACCGCGGCCTGCCAGCCCTGTGGCAGCGCCAGGGCGATGGGCAGCACGACAAAGGAGTTACGGGTGCCGAGACTGAAGGTCAGGGTCCTGGCCGCCGGCGGCGAAAGCCCGAAGAGCCGCCCCAGCGCCAGCCCCAGCAGTGCCGCCAGCGCCAGGTAGCCGACGAAGAGCGGCAGCACCTGCAGCAACACCCCGCTCACCCCTTCCATGCCGGCAACCTGAGTCGCCGCTACCAGTAGCAGCACCGCGGCGAGCAGCGGCACGGGCAGCCAGCCCAGGCCCGCCACCAGGCGGCGGACGGCGGGATGGCGTCTGGCCAGGCGCTCGGTCAGCCAGGCCGCCGCCAGCGGGGCGAGGATCAGCCCGACGAAGGCGGCGAGCAGCGGCCCGCCGATGGCGACCCGGGCCCACTCCGTGCCCAGAAAGAGCCAGAGGTAGGCCGGCAGGGCCACCAGCTGTACCAGCAGCAGCAGGGGTGTGGCGGCGATGGCCCGGGCCGCATCCCCCTTGCCCAGATGGGTGAAGCTGATAAACCAGTCGGTGCAGGGCACCAGCAGCACCAGCAGCACGCCGAGCTTTACGGCAGGCGCCAGCGGCAGGGCCACCACCAGGCTGCCCACGATCAGCGGCAGGAGCAGGAAGTTGCCCGCCAACAGGGCCGCGCCGAAGCGCCAGTCCTGCGCCGCCAGGCCGAGCCGCCCGAGTGGCACCTGGGTGAAGGTGGCGTAGAGCAGCAGGCCGAGCAGCGGCCAGAGGCCGCCTTCCAGGCTGGCGGCGGCCGCGGGGCGGGTCAGCCCCAGGCCGAGCCCGACCAGGATCGCCGCCAGGTAGCACCACACCTGGTGGCGCTCCAGCGCCTCACGCATCCGTGGCCTGGCCCTCGACGGCATCTGCCGACAGCGCCCCGGTCTGCACCCGCCACTGGGCGGCGTAGCGCCCGTCGGCCTCGAGCAGGCTCTGGTGGGTGCCACGCTCGGTGACCCGCCCGCCCTCGATCACCACGATCTCGTCGGCGTGGACGATGGTGGAGAGGCGGTGGGCGATCATGATCACGGTGCGGCCGTGGCCGATGCGGCGCAGGGAGCGCTGGATGGCGGCCTCGGTCTCGTTGTCCACGGCGCTGGTGGCCTCGTCCAGCACCAGGATGGCCGGGTCCTTGAGCAGCGCCCGGGCCAACGAGAGGCGCTGGCGCTGGCCACCGGAGAGGCGAATACCACGCTCGCCCACCGGGGTGTCGAGCCCCTGGGGCAACGCCCGGATGAATTCCCAGGCCTCGGCGGTCCTGGCCGCCTCGACGATGGCGTCCTCCGCGGCGTCCGGTTTCCCGTAGGCGATATTGTCACGCACGCTGCCCTCGAACAGGTAGACGTCCTGGCTGACCAGGCCGATGGCGCCGCGCAGGGAGGCGAGGCTCACCTCACCGATGGGCTGGCCGTCGATCAGCACCCGCCCGGCGCCGGGGTCGTAGAAGCGCAGCAGCAGCTTGATCAGGGTCGACTTGCCGGAGCCGGTGGCGCCCACCAGGGCCAGGGTGTGGCCGGCGGGCACATGCAGGCTGACGTCATCCACACCGACGTCGCTCGCCGCATAGCGGAAGCCGACGCCCTCGAAGCTCACCTCGCCCCGCAGCGGCTCGGCCAGTGGCGCGTCATGGTTGTCACGCACGGTGATCGGCACCGCCAGCAGGTCGAGGATGCGTCGGGTGCTGGCCATGGCGCGCTCGAAGAGGTCGATCACCTCGGCCAGGCCGGTCAGCGGCCACAGCAGGCGCTGGGTGAGGAACACCAGCACCCCGTAGGCGCCCACGTTGAGGTCGCCGCGCAGGGCGAGCATGCCGCCCACGGTGAAGGTGGCCAGGAAACCGGCCAGGATCGCCATGCGGATCACCGGGATAAAGGCGGAGCTCACCTGGATGGCGCGGCGGTTGGCCTCTACGTAGGCCTCGCTCACCTCGCGTAACCGCGCCGCCTCCCGGGCCTCGCTGGTGAAGCTCTTGATGGTGGCGATGCCGGCCAGGTTGTTGGAGAGCCGGCTGGCCAGATCGCCCACCTTCTCGCGCACGTCGGCATAGAGCGGGCCGGCCTTGCGCTGGAAGTAGAAGGCGCCCCAGATAATCAGAGGAATGGGCGTGAAGGCGAGCAGCGCGATCAAGGGCGAGATGACGAAGAACACTGCCCCCACCGCCACCACGGTGACCCCCACCTGGATCAGCGAGTTGGCGCCGCCATCGAGGAAGCGCTCCAGCTGGTTGACGTCGTCGTTCATGGTGGCCACCAGCTGCCCCGAGCTCCTCGACTCGAAGTAGGCCATGTCCAGGCGCTGGGCGTGCTCGTAGGTGTCCAGGCGCATGTCGGCCTGGAGGCGCTGGGCGAGGTTGCGCCACAGGATCTTGTAGAGGTACTCGAAGATCGATTCGCCGGCCCAGATGAAGAAGGTCAGCACGGCGAGCATCAGGATCTGCTCCTGGGCCGAGGTGAAGCCCAGGCGCGCCACGAAGCTCGCCTCCTGGTTGACCACCACGTCGATGGCCACGCCGATCAGGATCTCCGGGGCGATATCGAACAGCTTGTTGATGATCGAGCAGGCGCTGGCGGCGATGATGCGCCGCCGGTAGCCGCGGGCGTAGCGCAGCAGGCGCACCAACGCCTGGAAGCTGTTGGGTGAGGCCAAGGTGGCCGAGGTGGCAGTGCTCATGGAGTGTCCTTGTGGTTGGCCCGGGCAGCATAGCGACGCGCACCGGCTCGCTCCAGCGCGCCCGGCCCCGAGGGTCGAGGCGGCAGGCCGGCGCCTCAATGGTAGGCGGCGAACAAATTTATGAGAAATACTATCATTCGCTCCTTATTGTCGGCTAGAATCCTTGCGCTTTTGATAATCAAACTCATTCAAGGACCGACATGAACCGCATCGCACCCAAGGCCCTGGCCAGCGCCGTGGCGCTGGCCGCCGCCTCCTCTCCCCTTGCCACCCTGGCACTGGCCCAGGAGAGCACACGGCTGGACAACATCGTGGTCACCGCCGCCGGCTTCGAGCAGGCGATGGCCGAGGCCCCGGCCAGCATCTCGGTGATCAGCCGCGAGGAGCTGGAGGAGAGGCGGGTCACCAGCATCGCCGACGCCCTGCGCGACGTGGAGGGGGTCGACGTGGGTGGCCAGGTAGGCAAGACCGGCGGGCGCAACATCAGCATCCGCGGCATGCCCAGCGACTACACCCTGATCCTGATCGATGGCCGCCGCCAGAACACCGCCGGCAGCGTCACGCCCAACGGCTTCGGCGAGACCTCCACCAGCTTCATGCCACCGGTCTCGGCCATCGAGCGCATCGAAGTCATCCGCGGGCCGATGTCGACCCTCTACGGCTCCGATGCCATGGGTGGGGTGATCAATATCATCACCCGCAAGGTGGGCGACGAGTGGAGCGGCTCGGTGCAGGCGGAAGGCACCTTCAACGAGCACGACGAATTCGGCGACAGCCGCGAGACCAGCCTCTATGCCAGCGGTCCGCTGGTCGAGGAGACCCTGGGCCTGCAGGTGCGCGGCCGCTTCCATGAGCGCGATACCTCGCGCCTCACCTACACCGAGGCGGATGGCACCGAGGTGCCGGTCAGCCAGCGCGGGCCTAGCCCCGTGGAGGGCGATATCTACAGCCTGGGCGCCAAGCTCACCCTCACCCCGCATCAGGATCACGAGCTGTGGCTCGACGGCGAGACCAGCCGCCAACGCTTCAATAACGATGACTGCCAGCTGGGCACCCTGGACGGGCGCACCCGTAGCTGCGACCCCGACCCGGGCGTGGCCAATGGCTACAGCGACGAGCTGCGCTTCGAGCGTGACCAGGTCGCCATCGGGCATACCGGGCGCTTCGCCGCCGGTACCTGGGAATCCAGCCTGATGCATAACACCACCGAGACGGTGGGGCGCACCATCCCCGGCACCCTCGGGCAAGCCTATGCCGGCTTCCCCGGCATCGTGGGCGGCGATGCCCGCGAGCTCGAGACCACCAACAGCGTGCTCGACAGCAAGTTCGTGATGCCACTGGGCGATCATATGACGACGGTCGGCGGCCAGTGGATGGATTCCGAGCTCACCGATGGGCTGGCCACTGATGAGTTCTCCCAGACCACCTGGGCGCTGTTCGCCGAGGACGAGTGGTGGCTGGCCGAGGACTGGGCGCTGACCCTGGGCGGCCGCTACGACCACCACGACGCCTTCGGCAGCCAGTTCAGCCCGCGCGGCTATCTGGTGTGGAGCGCCAGCGACGACTGGACCCTGAAAGGCGGCATCAGTCGCGGCTACAAGACGCCGTCGCTCAATGACCTGCACGACGGCGTCAACGGCGTGACCGGCCAGGGCACCATCCTGACCATCGGCAACCCGGACCTGCAGCCGGAAAAGAGCACCAGCAGCGAGCTCGCCGCCCTGTACGACGACGGCGAGGGCTTCATGGCCAGCGCCACGCTGTTCCACAACCGCTTCGACGACAAGATCGCCGCCGGACCGGACATTATCGTCAGCGGCGATCCGGGTATCCCGGACGGCACCTACGCCCAGGACATCAATATCGATGAGGCCGAGACCCAGGGCATCGAACTCGCCACCCGCATCCAGCTCTCGCAGCGCGTCAACCTGAGCGCCAACTACACCTGGACCGACAGCGAGCAGAAGAGCGGCGCACAGAAGGGTGAGCCGCTGACCGACACCCCGGAGCACGCCGTCAACGCCACCCTGCGCTGGCAGGCTACCGACCGGCTCGGCACCTGGCTCTCCGGCGAGTACCGCAGCGAGCGCTACCGTGACCGTGAGCGAGTGCGTGGTGCCGCCTCCTACGACGACCTGGGCGATTTCGAGTCCTACGCCCTGTTCCACCTGGGCGGCAGCTACCGGGTCACCAACGCCTTTACGGTCAGCGCCACCATCCAGAACCTGTTCGACAAGGACTTCGTCGACTACCGCACCTACGACGGCGGTGCGGAATACGGTAACGTCTACGCCAACAGCGAAGAGGGTCGCCGCCTCTGGCTCTCCGCCCGTTACACGTTCTAGGCCGCAGGCACTGGCATACGCCCCTGGCCCCGACTGATGTCGGGGCCTTTGCATGCCAACGACGGCTCAGAGTTGCCCCTCATGGCCCCCATTCAGGACAATACCCGCCCTACCCACAGCTCAGGGACGACCGCATGCTCGCCGAACTCTTCGCCGTGATGGCCCCGGTGCTCACCGGCGCCGGCCTGGGCTATCTCTGGATCCGCCTGGGTCAGCCCTATCCGGTGGAGTTCGTCACCCGGCTGGTCTTCAATATCGGCACCCCGGCGCTGATCATCGCCTCGCTGGCCAATGCCGAGATCGAGGCCGGCAACGTCGGCCGCACCATGCTGGCCGCGGCCCTGGTGATCATGGCCATGGCCGCGGCTACCCCGCTGATGGCGCGCCTGCTGGGCAAGGAGTGGCGGGTGGTGCTGGCCCCCATGATGTATCCCAATACCGGCAACATGGGCCTGCCGGTAGTGCTCTACGCCTTCGGCAGTGCCGGCTTCGCCTATGGCATCACGGTGATGGTCACCGTGTCGCTGTTCCAGTTCACCGTGGGCTCGGTGATGGCCAGCCGGGACAACCCGCTGCGCACCCTGGTGCGCACCCCCACGGTCTACGCCATTGTCATCTCGCTTACGCTGCTGCTCACCGATACCGCCCTGCCCCTGTGGCTTGCCAACAGCGTCGACCTGATCTCGGGTTTCACCGTGCCGCTGATGCTGATCACCCTGGGCGTGTCGCTGGCCAGCATCCAGGTCAAGAGCCTCACGTCCGGCGTCGGCTTCAGCCTGCTGCGCATTCCGGTGGCGGCGGCCCTGGCCTGGAGCATCGGGGCCCTGCTCGGCCTGCCGGCCATGGCCCAGGGCATCCTGGTGCTGCAGATGAGCATGCCGGTGGCGGTGTTCAACTATCTATTCGCTCAGAAGGCGCGGCGCGAGCCGGAGTATGTCGCCAGCCTGGTGTTCTGCTCGACCCTGCTCTCGCTGCTCTACTTGCCGCTGCTGCTGGCCTGGCTGATGTAGCCCGAGTTCCGGCCGATGCTCGCGTGGCGATCTATGCTGGAGGGGAGGTACCCGACACGTCCCACCAAGGAGATCGACCATGCCGTCCACGCTGCCTGGAGTGACCAGCGTCCTGCTGCTCGGCGTCCTGGGCCTGGGAGGGCTGCTTTCGGCCAGCCTTGCCCTGGATAACCAAGCCCAGGCCGCCGAGACCCTCATCGAGCGCCTGGAGAGCGACCATAACGCCCTGCGCCTGGAGCGCATCGCCACGGGGCTCGAGCACCCCTGGTCGGTGGCCTTCCTGCCCGGTGGCGACATGCTGGTCAGCGAACGCCCGGGACGCCTGGCGCGCATCGATGGGGCGGGCGACATCACCCGCCTCGACGGCGTGCCCGAGGTGAGCACCAGGGGCCAGGGTGGCCTGCTCGATCTCGCCCTGCATCCCCGATTCGAGGGCGGTGAAGGCGAACACGACTGGCTCTACTTCACCTGGAGCCAGCCCGGCAACGGCGGCAGCGCCACCACCCTCTCCCGCGCCCGCCTGGCCGACGACACCCTGACAGACGTCGAGACGCTGTTCGTGCAGGACCGCTTCTCCGCCCCCGGTCGCCACTACGGCTCGCGGCTGGCCTGGCTGCCCGACGGCACCCTGCTGATGAGCATCGGCGATCGCGGCCGCGACCCGTCCCGCGCCCAGGACGGTGGCGACCATGCCGGCAGCGTGCTGCGCCTGACCGACAGTGGCGGCGTGCCCGGAGACAACCCCTTCGTGGACGACCCGGCGGTGCTCGACGAGCTCTACACCCTGGGCAACCGCAACCCCCAGGGGCTCAGCGTGGCGACGGATGGCAGCGCCTGGTCCACCGAGCACGGCCCGCGCACCGGCGACGAGCTCAACCGGCTGGTGGCCGGCGAGAACTACGGCTGGCCGGTGGTCAGCCGCGGCAACGACTACGCCACCAACCAGCCCATCGGCCGCGACAGCGCCCCGGGCATGCGCGACCCCGTGCATGTCTTCGCGGGACGCTTCGCCCCCTCGGGTCTGGCCGAGGTCACCGGGGAGACCTTCCCCGCCTGGCAGGGCCACCTGCTGGCCGGCGGCCTGGCCAGCGAGCGGCTGGTTCGCCTGGCCCTGGACGGCGACGACGTGGTCGAACGGGAGGTGATCCTCGAGGGCGAGATCGGCCGCATCCGCGACGTCCGCCAGGGCCGAGACGGCGCCCTCTACCTGCTCGAGGACTCCGCCCATGGCGCGCTCTATCGGCTGACGCCGGTGGCTCCCTAGCGTAGCCTGGCCCTCCCCTGACCTTCCCCGCCCCTGCCCTGCTGCTGTTTCGCCTGGCGTTAACGCCGGGCTTTTAATTTGAATGATCATTCAAAAAACCGTAGGGTAGGGAGCCTTTCGCAACCGTCAACGCTTCCGCATGCCAATCTGAGCGGCGCCGGCACACTGCATTCTGTGCCTGTCGCGTTACGCCAGGGGCTGACAAGAAGGCAATCCTATGAACGAGAACCGAAACGTCAAGATTCGGGTTCGCAACCTGAGCAAGGTCTTCGGCAGCCATCCGAAGAAGGGGCTCGAACTGCGTGACCAGGGCCTCACTCGCGCCGAGATCCACGACAAGACCGGCCAGACGCTGGGCCTCTCCCACATCGATTTCGATGTCTACGAGGGCGAGCTGCTGGTCATCATGGGGCTCTCCGGCTCCGGCAAGTCGACCCTGATCCGCTGCCTCAACCGGCTGATCGAGCCCACCGAGGGCGAGATCATCATCGACGACGAGGACATCCCCAAGCTGGATGACAAGGCGCTGCTCGAGTGCCGCCGCCGTCACTTCTCGATGGTGTTCCAGAACTTCGCGCTGTTCCCCCACCGCACGGTGCAGCAGAACGCCGAGTTCGGCCTGGAAATCCGCGGCGTGGACAAGGCCGAGCGCGCCGAGATCGCCCGCAAGGCGCTCAAGCAGGTTGGCCTGGATGGCTGGGAGGACTCCTACCCCAACCAGCTCTCTGGCGGCATGCAGCAGCGCGTGGGCCTGGCCCGGGCGCTGGCCAACGACGCCACCGTGCTGCTGATGGACGAGGCCTTCTCGGCGCTGGATCCGCTGATCCGCGGCGACATGCAGCAGGAGCTGCAGGAGCTGCAGAGCCGCATGCAGAAGACCACGGTGTTCATCACCCACGACCTCGACGAGGCGCTCAACATCGCCGACCGCATCATCCTGCTCAAGGATGGCGAGATCGTGCAGATCGGCACCCCGGAGCAGATCCTGACCCACCCCGCCGACGACTATGTGAAGCGCTTCGTGGAAGGCGTGGACATGTCCAAGATCCTCACCGCCGAGCACGCCATGCGCAAGGTGCGGGCCATCGCCCGCGAGGACGACGGCCCGCGAACCACCCTGCGCAAGATGAGTGAGAACAACCTCGACTCCATCTACGTGACCCGCCGCGACCGGACCCTGCAGGGGCTGCTGGAGGTCGATGCCGCCGAGCGGGCGGCCAAGCAGGGTGCCGACACCATCCGCGAGTTCATGACCCAGGACTTCCGCAAGGTGGGCCCCCAGGAGCCGCTGCACAACCTCTTCGCCATGTTCAGCGAGAAGGGCTTCCCCATCGCCGTGGTCGATGACAGCGAGCGGCTGCTCGGCGTGGTGGTCAAGGGCGCCGTGCTCGACCAGCTGGCCCAGGCCGCCGACCCCGAGGCGACCGTTACCGACACCGACACCGCAGCGGCAGGAGGCGCATGATGGCTATCGAGATTCCCAGCATCCCCCTCGGCGACTGGATCGAAGGCGGCCTCGAGTGGCTGACCAGCGAATACTCCATCGTCACTCGCGCCATCTCCCGGGTGACCCAGACCGGCATCGACGGCCTCAACGACGCCCTGATGTGGCTACCCGAATGGGGCCTGCTGGCGATCATCGTCGGCCTCTGCTGGTGGGTGGCGAACCTGCGGCTCGGCATCGGTGCCGCCGCGGGCCTGGC
Organism: Halomonas sp. SSL-5; assembly: GCF_030708455.1. Classification (GTDB taxonomy): domain Bacteria; phylum Pseudomonadota; class Gammaproteobacteria; order Pseudomonadales; family Halomonadaceae; genus Halomonas. The sequence goes on along the minus strand of NZ_JAUYWF010000003.1, from coordinate 92,009 downwards.
GCTGATCTGGAACCTGGGCCTGTGGGAGCCGATGATCGAGACCCTCACCCTGGTGGTGATCGCCACCCTGGTGGCGGTGGTGATCGCCCTCCCGGTGGGCATCGCCGCGGCGCTCTCCGAGCGGCTCTACCGCATGATCATGCCGGTGCTCGACTTCATGCAGACCATGCCGGCCTTCGTCTACCTGATCCCGGCGATTCCCTTCTTCGGCATCGGCTCGGTGTCGGCGATCTTCGCCACGGTGATCTTCTCCATGCCGCCGGCGATCCGCTTCACCACCCTCGGCATCCGCCAGGTGCCCGGTGAGCTGATCGAGGCCGCCGACGCCTACGGCGCCACCCGCCGCCAGAAGCTGTTCAAGGTGCAGCTGCCGCTCTCCCTGCCCACGGTGATGGCGGGCATCAACCAGACCATCATGCTGGCCCTCTCCATGGTGGTGATCGCCGCCATGATCGGCGCCGACGGGCTGGGCAGCGAAGTATGGCGCGCCATCCAGCGCCTGCGTCCGGGCGACGGCTTCGAGGCCGGCATCGCCGTGGTGATCCTGGCCATGCTGCTCGACCGCCTGACGCAGTCGCTGCGCAAGCAGCGCAAGTCGTAAGCCAGCCTTGAAAAACACTTCCATGATCTTCATGGTGGAATGTTGAACACTCAGAGAAGGGGTACACGATGAAGAAGCACCCGCTGAACCGTCGCATCCGTCTCGCCGGCCTGGCACTCGCCACCGGCGCCGCCCTCACCGCCGGCGCCGCCCAGGCCCAGGACAAGGGCAGCGTGCATCTGGCCTACGTGGAATGGTCCTCGGAAGTTGCCTCCACCAACGTGATGCGCGCCGTGCTCGAGCAGGCCGGTTATGAGGTGGAGATGACCTCGCTCTCCGCCGCCGCCATGTGGCAGGCCGTGGCCAGCGGCGATGCCGACGGCATCGTCGCCGCCTGGCTGCCCACCACCCACGCCGACTACCTCGAGCGCGTGGGGGATGAGGTCGTGGATCTCGGTCCCAACCTGGACGGCACCAAGCTCGGCCTGGTGGTTCCGGCCTATACCGAGGTCGACTCCATTGCCGAGCTGGACGCCAATGCCGATGCCTTCGACGGCAAGATCACCGGCATCGATCCGGGCGCCGGCATCATGGGGCTGACCGAGGAAGTCGTCGATGCCTACGAGCTCGAGGAGATGGACATCCAGAGCGGCAGCGGTGCCACCATGACCGCCGCGCTCCAGAGCGCCATCAACAACGAGCAGGACATCGTCGTCACCGGCTGGACACCGCACTGGATGTTCGCGCGCTGGGACCTCAAGTATCTCGAGGACCCGAAGAACGTCTACGGCGGCGCCGAACAGATCCATACCATCGTGCGCCAGGGCCTCGAGGAGGAGATGCCGGAGGCCTATGCCATCCTGGATGCCTTCGAGTGGACTCCCGAGGACATGGGCGAGGTCATGCTCATGAACCAGGAAGATGACAGCGACCCCTACGAGAACGCCAAGCAGTGGGTCGAGGAGAACCCGGAGCAGGTGCAGGAGTGGCTCGACGCCGCCTCCTGATCGGGCCTTTCGCGGCACCGGTCGCACGCAACGAGGGAGCCACGAGTGGCTCCCTCGTTGCGTGTTGTGCGTCGCACGGCGTGCCACGACGCGAGACGAATTCGGCAGCCCCCGCTCGATGGTGTACAATTCACGTACAAGTGCTGGCGTGCGTTGAAATACTGTCGCCCGATAGCGTCTAGGCTTGCCAGTACCCCCTTACTTGATCAGGACGCCAGAGGCGTGCTGCACCAGGGTACGTCTCGCTGATCGCCACCACTGATCACCACCCCAGGAGATGTCGCAATGTATCGCAAGATCATGGTACCGGTTGACCTGGCCCACCTACGGGTCATCGAGCCGGCCCTGGAGACAGTCGCCGACCTGGCCAAGCACTATGATGCCGAGGTTTGCTATGTGGGCATCACCGCCAACACCCCGGGCAGTGTCGCCCGCACGCCGGAGGAGTTCACCCAGAAGCTGGAGGCCTTCGCCCAGAAGCGCGCCGAGGTGCATGGCCAGCCGGTCAGCACCCACACCATCGTCAGCCCCGACCCCATCGCCGACCTCGACGACGACCTGATCGAGGCCATCGACAAGGTGGGCGCCGACTTGGTGGTGATGCCGACTCACCCGCCCAAGCATCTGGACGTGATCATGCCGTCCCATGGAGGCAAGGTGGCGACGCACACCACGGCCTCGGTGTTCCTGGTGCGCCCGGGTGCCGGCGACTAGCCGCTTCGCCACAAGCTGCACAAATCGATAACCGCAAGGGAGACGTCTCGTGGCCAATCAGACCAACGACGACAAGCCCCAGGAGCCTCAGCAGGGCTCCGAGGGGATTCCGGCCCCGGAGGGGGCAGCTAACCTGATCGACACGGACTATGTGATCGGCCAGGACAACATCACCGCCTCACCGATGGGGATCGATGTGGACCTGCACGGCAAGGTCTTCATCTTCTCCTCCATCGTGATCCTGCTGTTCGTGATCCTGACGCTGGCATTGCAGGATCAGATGGAACCGATCTTCAATGCCACCTTCACCTTCCTGACCACCAAGCTGAGCTGGGTGTTCCTGCTCGGTGCCAACGTCTTCGTGATACTCGCGCTGGTGCTGATCTTCACCCCCATGGGCAAGGTGCGCATCGGCGGCGCCAACGCCACGCCGGACTTCGGCTACGCCGGCTGGTTCGCGATGCTGTTCGCCGCCGGCATGGGCATCGGCCTGATGTTCTACGGTGTGTCGGAACCGCTGGGCCATTACGGTACCGCCATGGGCGGCATCACCATGGGCGAGGACGGCCTGCGCACCGACTGGGCGCCGCTGGGCGGTGCCGAGGGTGACCAGCAAGCTGCCATCTCGCTGGGTATGGCCGCGACCATCTTCCACTGGGGCCTGCACCCCTGGGGCGCCTACGCCATCGTGGGCCTGTCGCTGGCAATCTTCGCCTTCAACAAGGGCCTGCCGCTGACCATGCGCTCGATCTTCTACCCGATCCTGGGTGAGCGCATCTGGGGCTGGCCGGGGCATGTGATCGACATCCTGGCGGTATTTGCCACGCTGTTCGGCCTGACGACCTCGCTGGGGCTGGGGGCGACCCAGGCGGCGGGTGGCCTCAACTACCTGTTCGGCATCCCCGCCGGCAACACCACCCTGGTGCTGCTGATCCTGGGCATCACCATCGTCGCCCTGGGCTCGATCATGCTCGGCGTCGACAAGGGCGTGCAGCGCCTGTCACAGCTCAACATGGGCCTGGCCCTGCTGCTGCTGGTGTTCGTGATCGCCGTGGGCCCGACCCTGATGATCGCCACCGGTGTGCTCGAGAACCTGCTTGGCTATGTGAAGAACCTGCCGGCGCTCTCGATGCCCTTCGGGCGTGAAGATGCCAACTTCAGCCAGGGCTGGACGGCCTTCTACTGGGCCTGGTGGATTGCCTGGTCACCCTTCGTCGGCATGTTCATCGCCCGGGTCAGCCGTGGCCGCACCGTGCGCGAGTTCCTGATCGCCGTGCTGGTGGTGCCCACGCTCGCCTCGGTGGTGTGGATGACCGCCTTCGGTACCACCGCCATCGACCAGGTGGTCAGCTCCGGCATCACCGAGGTGCAGGACGCCGCCCTGGAGCTGCAGCTGTTCACCATGCTGGAGTACCTGCCGCTGACCGCCATCACCTCCTTCGTCGGCATCGTGCTGGTGATCGTGTTCTTCGTCACCTCCTCGGACTCCGGTTCGCTGGTGATCGACTCCATCACCGCCGGCGGCAAGGTCGATGCACCCAAGCCGCAGCGCATCTTCTGGGCACTGATCGAGGGCGCACTGGCCATCGCACTGCTACTGGGGGGTGGCCTCGCCGCGCTGCAGACGGCGGCGCTGACTACCGGCCTGCCCTTCACCATTGTGCTGCTGGTGGGCTGCTACGCCATCGTCAAGGGACTGATGAGCGAACCCAAGGCCAAGTGACCGGCCCCAAGTGACTGGCTGATAGACGGCGGCTCGCGACGAGCCGCCGTCAAGACGCAACGAGGCGGCCTTCGGGCCGCCTCGTTGCGTTATGTTTCAGCCCAGGAGTGGCGGTGCTCAGCTCCATAGCTCACTCACCGGAGTCTCGGCGGAGAAGCGGCTGGCCACCTGAGCCTGCAGCAACTCGGCGGTGGCCAGGGCATCGATCAGGGCGTGATGGCCCTGGTAGGGTGGCAGGCCATAGCGCTCACGGCTGGCATTGAGGCGAATGGACACCGGCGGACGCCCCAGCCAGCGCCGCAGGCGCGCCCACGGCGACTGGCGATGCAGCCGCGCTTCCAGCGACATGGTGTCGATCACCGGGAACAGCAGCTCCTCCCCCAGCCGAGTCTGGACGGCCGCGTCGATGAAGCCGCGCTCGATATGGCGATAATGCACCACCGCCAGGCGCCCCTTGAGCACTCCCAGCACCTCGGGCAGCACCTCGGCCAGGTCCGGGGCGTTCGCCACCTCGTCATGGGTGATGTGGTGAAACGTCACCGAGGTGGCGGTGAGTTCACGGTAGGGCTTGAGCACCCAGTAACGCGCCTCGCGCAGCGGAATGCGCGACAGGCTGAAGGGCACCACGCCGATGCTGACGATGGCGTGGCGACGCGGGTCGAGGCCGGTGGTCTCGATGTCCAGGGCCACCAGCGGCGCCTCGCCGATGGGCGTGTCGGCGGCCGGGCAGCCGGCGGCGAAGTAGTCCGCCAGCAGCGCATGCCCAACCCGACCGGCACGGTCGACCAGGTACGCCGGCCAACCCGGTGGTGCCTGGTGCGTACGTCTCACCACCCTAGCGCCTCCGCCGCTGGGCGGCGAGTGGCAGCGGATAGCGGAACTTGAGGAACTTCTGGGCGTTGCTCAGCACCTGGAAGGCGTCCTTCAGGGTGTGGCGCTCGCTGTCGCTGATGTTCTCCGGCTCGATATTGTTGTCCGGCGCCCGCTCGTGCTGGATATCGATCACCTGGTGGTGGATCCGTGCCATGGTCAGGAACTCCAGCGCATGGCGCAGCTTGGCGCTGACGCCCTGGGCCAGTAGCTGGGTGTGGTCGATATCGTCGAGCCGCGCGAAGCTGTTCTGGGCCCGGGAGCCACAGGCCAGGGCATGCACGCGGATCAGGTCGGTGAGTGGCGCGGTGCCGCGTCGCTTGAGGTTGATGGAGTTGTTCTGCTTGCCGTCCTTCTCCATCACGAAGGTGCGGAAGAAGCCCAGCGGCGGGGTGCGATTGAGCGCATTGCGGGCCATGGCGGCCAGGAACAGCCGACTCTGGGGGGCCTGGGTCGCGATCAGGTCCTGGAGCTGTTCTACGTAGCGATTCTCGCCGAACACCGCGTCCAGGTCGAAGAAGATCGAGCTGTGCAGCAGGCGCTCCGGCGTGGGATCACGGATCCACTCCTCGAAATAGCCCTTCCACACCGCCAGCGGCTGCCGCCAGCGGGGGTTGGTGGCCATGATATCGCCCGTGCAGTAGCTATAGCCGCAGGCATCCAGGCCGTCGCAGACCCGCGTGGCCAGTGCCTTGAAGTAGGCGTCGTGGCGCTCGGGGTCGAAGTCGTCCGAGAGCACCAGGGCGTTGTCCTGGTCGGTGATCAGGGTCTGCTCGTTGCGCGCCATGGAGCCCATGGCCATGAAGCAGTAGGCCACCGGCGGCGGCCCCAGCTCCTCCTCGGCCAGTTCCAGCAGCCGGCGCGTGAAGCTGCGCCCGATGGTGGAGAGCGCGCTGCCGATCATGCGCGAGTCGGCACCATCCTCGACCATGCGCACGAAGGCGGCGCGCACGTCCGGCGCCAGCTTGGCCAGCCCCTCGGCCGAGGACTGGCTGAAGATGTTGCTGACCAGGTAGAGGCTGGAGTGGGTCTCGTAGCGGATGATATCGGAGAGGTGGACGATGCCCACCGGGCTGCGGCGATGCATCACCGGCAGGTGGTGGATGTTATTGCGCAGCATGGTGAGCATCGCCTCGTGCACCGACTCGTCGGACTGGATCGCCACCAGGCGATCGCCCACCACCTCGCCGATGGGGGTCTCGGGGGGACGCCCCTGGGCCACCGTGCGGCGGAAGTCGCTGTCGGTGAGGATGCCAACGACCTGCCAGGCATTCTCCTCGCTGTCGCGGAAGGTGTAGCGGGGGTTGTCGCCCGGCGCATCCAGCACCAGCACCGCCGAGGCGCCGGAGTCGGTGATCTGGCCGGCCGCCGCCTGCAGCGTGGTGCGCGCCTCCAGCATCAGCGGGTAGCGGGTGAGCAGCTTGCGCACCCGAGTGATCATCATGTCGTTCTGCTGTTGCTGCAGCTCCGCCGCGCTCTCGAGACGCGGGCGTTCCACCTCGACGAAGGCGGCGAAGTGCTCATCCTCTTCACACAGGCGCTGGAAGATGGCGTCGGGGATGAAGTAGATCAGCGAGTCTTCCAGGGTGCGGATGGGGAAGCGCACCTTGTGGTTACGCAGCAGGCTGAAGTGGCCGAAGATCTCGCCCTCACCGCGACGATCGTAGAGCTCTCCATTGCGGCGCCTCACCTCCACCGCGCCGCTGCGCACATAGCCGAGGGCATCGATCTCCTGGTCGGCCACGTAGATATCGCTCTCGGCGCGATAGTAGGCCACTTCCACCTGGCCGGCGATCTCGTCGAGCCGCTCGTCGGAGAGGGCATCGAAGGGCGGGAAGCGCCCCATATGCTGGCGAATCTCCAGCCATTCCACTTCCATGCGTGCTCTCCCGTCACCGGTCATTTGCGCCAAGTCTGGAAGCTTGCCGGGGCCCTGTAAAGCGCGTTCTTGCAGCCGCCATGCTCATACGAGAACGGCCACCCCGGAGGGTGGCCGCGAATGCCGATGGGAGTCGGCGACGGGTCAGAAGCGGCTTACGACTGGGCCATCTCCTGGACACGCTGCATCAGCTCGGGATCCTGCTGGATGGCCTGGCCGATGGCGTTGAAGGTATCCACGTCGAGACCGCTGTCCTCGACCACCTTGACCATCTCCTCGTTGGCCTCCAGGCGCACCTCCTGCTGAGCCTCCTCGCCCTCGGCACCCTGCAGGCGCTCGGTGTACTCCTGGGACAGCACGGCGATCTCCTTGGAGGCATCGGCGAACTGCTGGAGCTGGGCATCAGAGAAGTCCTGGGCCGGGGCGGCGGCCTGGGGCTGCTCGGCCGCATTGGCTGCGGAGTCCTCCTGGGCGTGTGCGGTGGCCGACATCAGGCCTACGCTGAGCAGGGCGGCGGAGAACAGGGCAGTCATGCGTTTCATGGATACCTCCAGGGATTTGCATTGTGTGTGTGCCCCCCTGTGACGACCCGCGCCCGGGGGAGTTCAGTTCGTTTTGTGTTGGAATGTAACGAGGGCGCCCGTAGGCGCCCTCTTCCCTGCCGCGAATGCCCTTAGCCGTAGGCCAGGTTGGGCAGCCAGGTGACCAGCGCCGGGAACAGGATGACCAGCAGCAGCCCCAGCGCCTGGATCCCCAGGAAGGGGAAGGAGGAGCGGAAGATCTGCGCCATGGTGATATGCGGCGGGCACACCCCCTTGATATAGAAGAGCGCGTAGCCGAACGGCGGGCTAAGGAAGGACATCTGCATGTTGACCAGGTAGATGACGCCGAACCACAGCGAGACATCCGAGGGATCCACCCCGGGCAGGCCGAACACGCCATCGAAGGTGAGCCCCTTGATCAGCGGCACGAAGATCGGCACCGCCAGCAGCAGGATGCCCACCCAGTCCAGGAACATGCCCAGCGCCACCAACAGCACCATCATCAGCGCCAGCACCGCATAGGGGCCGAGGCCCGCGCCGGAGATCAGCTCCTGCACGAAGGTCTGGCCACCCTGCAGGATGTAGAAGCCGACGAAGATGCTGGCACCGAAGATGATCCACATCACCATCGCCGAGGCGACCAGGGTGGTCATGCAGGCGGCATGCAGGTTGGGCCAGGTCAGGCGCCTGTGCATCGCGGCCACCACCAGGGCGCCGAAGGTGCCGATGCCGGCCGCCTCCACCGGCGTGGCGATGCCGGTGAAGATGATGCCCAGCACCAGCACCACCAGCACGATGGGCGCCAGCATGTTGCGCAGCAGGCGCAGCTTCTCCTTCATGTCGACGCGGTCCTCGACCGGCATCGGCGGCGCCACCTTGACGTTCAGGGTGCCGCGCAGCCAGCAGTAGAAGCCGTACATGAAGGCCAGCAGCAGGCCGGGCAGCAGCGACCCGAGGTAGAGCTCGCCCACCGACTGCTGGGCGATGACGCCGTAGATGATGGCCAGGATCGAGGGCGGAATCAGGATGCCCAGGGTGCCGCCGGCCATGATCGAGCCGATGGCGATCTCCGGGTCGTAGTGGCGCTTGAGCATCGCCGGCAGGGCGATCAGGCCCATGGTCACCACCGCGGCGCCGATCACGCCGACCATGGCGGCCAGCAGCGTGGAGGCGATGACGGTGGCAATGGCCAGGCCCGCCTTGAGGCCGCCCATCCACTTGTAGACGACGTCGAACAGCTCCTCGATGATCCCAGCCTTCTCCAGCACCGAGGCCATGAAGATGAACAGCGGGATGGCCGAGAGCTGGTAGTTGGTCATCATCGGGAAGATGCGCGACGGCATCAGGTTGAGCATGTTTTGGTCGCCCACCAGGTAGAGGAAGGCCACGCCCAGGCCGCCGGTGACGAAGGCCAGCGGCAGGCCCGCCACCAGCACCACCATCAGGGTGCCGAACATCACCAGGGTCAGGCCGCCGATACCCACCCCGCTCAGGATGTTCTCGAGACTGCCCGCCAGGCTCTCGTAGTCGGTAACGGCGATATTGACCATCTCGAACAGGGTCCACGCCGCCAGCACCACGCCGAGGGCCACCAGCAGGTTGGGGAAGCCATGTCCCCGCGCTTCCCGTGCACGATGGTGGCGGAACGCCTGGACATCGCGGATCAGCTGGGCGATGCCTTGCAACAGCAGCAGCAGCGCGCCGAAGAACAGCATGAACTTCACCGGGTAGTATTGCACCGCCCATTCGGTGAAGGAGACCTCGTTGGCGTAGCTCGAGCCGAAGAACAGGCTGTCGCTCACCGACTGGGAGAAGAACTTCCAACCGGTCACCAGCAGGGCCAGGGTGAAGATGAAGAAGAACACCGAGGTCAGCAGATCCAGGGCCGCCCGGGTCAGCGGCCGGGCACGCTGGTAGAGGATGTCGACGCGCACATGGCCGCCCTCGCGCAGGGCGAAGGCACCGGCCATCAGGTACTGCATGCCGAACATCAGGGTCATCGACTCGTGGGCCCAGTTGGTCGGCGAGTTGAAGGCGTAGCGCATCAGCACTTCGTAGGCGAACACGAAGGGCGCGACCAGCGACCAGTAGGCCACGTAGCGGCCGAAGAAGCCGGACACGCGGTCGATGACCAGGGTGAACAGGTTGCCGGGGGGCTGGAAGCCGACCTCGACCTCCTCGCCGGCGGGTACCTCGGCGATCTCGCCGCCGTCGATGCTGCCGCCGCGCCGGAAGCTGCGATCGACGAAGAACATGACGGCCAGAGGCAGGAAAATCAGCACCGACCAGTAGAGCCAGTGGGGCAGAATGAAGTTGATCTCGAAATTCATGGAAACTCCTCCGCGATGCCATCACCTCCCGGCGATGGCGACGGATCAGCGAGCCGACGGGATGCGGGATTGAGAGTTATGCCCTAGGCAAACCGGGTGCTGCGGCCAGCGGCACACAACACCCGGTAGGGTCGAGCAGGCGGGTCAGGCGTTGAGTTCGTAGTCCTTGATGTCTTCCGGCGTGATCAGCGCCACCGCGGGATCCATCATGGTGTCGAGGTGCGCCTTGAAGAGCCGCGCGGCATCCGCGTCCTTGTTGGCCCACTTGAACCACAGCGGGATGGCGACCTCGCGGAAGCGAGTGGCGTCCTCCTCGGAGAGGTGGATGATCTCGACGCCCTTCTCGCGATACTTGGGCCAGGCCTCGGCGTTGGCCTTCTGGATCGCCGCATAGTGCTCGCGGGAGTAGCCAGCCACCAGGTCGTGCATCAGGTCCTGGGTCTGGGAGGACATGCGCTCGTAGACGCGACGGTTGACGGCGATATCCATGAGGTCGACGGACTGGTGCAGGCAGGGCGTGGAGGGCGGGCCCATGATGATGTAGTCGGCCACCTGCCAGAAGCCCAGCTCGTAGTTGACCGCGGCACCGGTGAAGTCGGCGGCATCGATGGTGCCCTTCTCCAGCGCCGGATAGACCTCGGAGCCCGGCAGCAGGGTGGTACGCGCGCCCATGGCGGCGAAGGTCTCGGCGACGATGCCGCCCGGCATGCGGATCTTGACGCCATCGAAGTCATCGAAGCTGCGCAGCGGCACCTTGGAGTGGATCAGGTTGAGGTCGTGGTGGACATAGCCCAGCAGCTCCTGGCCCTGCTTGCGGTAGAGGTCCTTGGCGATATCGAAGCCGCCGTAGGCACCGAACATCATGTCCCACTGGTGGGGCAGCGAGAGGCCCATGGGGAAGGCGGTGAGGAAGACACCGGCCGGCATCTTGCCGGGCCAGTAGACGGTGAACCAGTTCTGGCCGTCGAGCACGCCGTTGCGCACGGCGTCGGCCACCTCGAAGGCCCCGGCCACGGCGCCGGCGGGAAAAGGCTCGATGCTCACCTCGCCGCTGGTCGCCTCGACGACGCCCTTGGCCCAGGCCTCGAAGGTGCGGTAACCCACGGTGCCCGGCTGCCACGAGGACTGCATGCGGATGCGGATGCCCTCCTGGGCCTGGACGTTGCCGATCCAGGGCGCCGCCACGGCGGCGGCGGAACCGACCGCGGCGGCCTTGAGGAAGCGGCGGCGGGCGGGCTCGCGACGAGCGGGGGACTCGTCGCCGGGGGACGTGATGATGCGTGACGGCTGCTTGTCGTCTTGCATGACATGAACTCCAGATGGCGGTGGTCGGCTCCCCTCGGGATGGCGACCGGATCTTGTTGTTGTCTTCCCTGGGTCGGTTAGCCGTCCTCGGGCAGCTATGCGGCCTGAAACGGCTGGGTGCTCGACTCCATCGAGCACGGCACATGGGGCACCACGGGGCGCTTCCCCTGAGAAAGTTAGCGAAAAGCCCGCGCCCGGCCAACGCGCCGATTCAACGGACGCCTTGCCGCCAGCGCCATACCAATCTGCCATTTTGGTCGACAAGGGCATGTAAATATTGGGGAAAAACTGGTCTTACCAGTTATCCAATCGATCCTGACTCTACGACCAAAGCACGAGCACGGCCGGGCCACCCGACACCCCCGGGCCCGCCGAAACCGGCGGCGGACGGTTGGCAAGACGGCCCGCCTGTGGCCATGATGCGGGCTTTGCCTCGCAAGGATGCCCCCATGACCACGCTCGCCTCCCACCGACTCTGGCTCGCCGCCATGCCGCTGCTGTTCGTGGCGCTGTGGAGCACCGGCTTCATCGGCGCCAAGTTCGGCCTTCCCTACGCCGAGCCGTTCACCTTCCTGTTCATCCGCTTCGCCCTGACCCTGGCGCTGCTGGTCCCCCTGGCCCACTGGCTCTCCGGCGAGTGGCCCAGGAGTCCCGCGCTGTGGGGCCATATCGCCGTCTCCGGCCTGCTGGTGCACGGTGCCTACCTGGGCGGGGTGTTCTACGGCATCTATCTGGGCATGCCGGCGGGGCTCGCCTCACTGCTGGTGGGACTGCAGCCGCTGCTGACCGCAGGGCTGGCCGGGCCGCTGCTCGGCGAGCGGCTGGCGCGGCGTCAGTGGCTGGGGCTGGGGCTGGGACTGGCCGGGGTGGTGCTGGTGCTGGGTGGCAAGCTCGATCCGGGGGCGAGCCTCTTCCAGGGCTTCGGCCTGGGGGCCCTGGGCGCGGTGATGGTGGCACTGCTGGGCATCTCCGGCGGCACGCTCTACCAGAAGCGCAACTGCACCGGGATGCCGCTGCTCTCCGGCACCGTGGTGCAGTACCTGGCCGCGGCCGCGGCGCTGGGACTCGGCGCGCTGCTGTTCGAGGGCCGCGAGGTCGAATGGTCTGCCACCTTCGCCATGACCCTCGGTTGGCTGGTGCTGGTGCTCTCGATCAGCGCCATCCTGCTGCTGATGGCGCTGATCAGGCGCGGCGAGGCCTCGCGAGTGGCGAGCCTCTTCTACCTGGTGCCGCCGGTCACCGCCCTGCAGGCATGGTGGCTGTTCGACGAGGCGTTGCCGCCGATCTCGCTCGCCGGCATGGCCATCGCCATCGCCGGCGTGGTGCTGGTGGTCAGGACGCCGCCGGCGACAGCCGACAGGCCGCGTACTTGAACTCCGGGATCTTGCCGAAGGGGTCCAGCGCCGGGTTGGTCAGCAGGTTGGCCGCCGCCTCCACGAAGGCGAAGGGCACGAACACCATGCCCTCGGGCATGCGCGGATCAACACGCGCGACCAGGGTGATGGTGCCGCGCCGGGTGGCGATGGTGATCGGCTCCCCCGGCGCCACGCCCAGGCGCCCCAGTTCCGCCGGTGCCAGGCTGGCCGCGGCCTCCGGCTCCAGGTCGTCGAGGACCCGGCTGCGACGAGTCATGGCGCCGGTGTGCCAGTGCTCCAGCAGACGCCCGGTGGTCAATACCGTCGGGTAGTCGGCATCCACCGGCTCATCCGGCGGCAGCGGCCGGGTGGGCGAGAACTTCGCCCTGCCCCCGGCACGCGGGAAGGCATCGGAGAACACCACATCCGCGCCCGGCGCATCCTCGGCGGGGCAGGGATAGGTCACCGAGCCCTCGCGCTCCAGACGCTCCCAGGAGATATGGTCCAGGGAGTGCATGCCGCGTTTCATCTCGACGAACACCTCCCGCGGGTGGGCGTAGTCCCAGGCCAGGCCGAAGCGCCGGGCGATCTCCTGGATGATCCACCAGTCGGGCCTCGCCTCCCCCGGCGGTGCCACGGCGGCGCGCCCCAGCTGTACCTGGCGGTTGGTATTGGTCACCGTGCCCTCCTTCTCCGGCCAGGCAGTGGCCGGCAGGATGACGTCGGCGAACTGGGCCGTCTCGGTGACGAACAGGTCCTGCACCACCAGGTGCTCCAGGGCGGCGAGCGCCGCTCGAGCGTGATGGAGGTCCGGGTCGGACATCGCCGGGTTCTCGCCGAGGATATACATCCCCTTGATGGTCCCCGCCACGATGGCATCCATGATCTCAACCACGGTGAGCCCCGGCTCGGGGTCGAGCTCGGCACTCCACAGCTCCTCGAAGGCGGCGCGCAGCTGGGCATCCCCCACCGGCTGGTAATCGGGCAGCACCATGGGGATCAGGCCCGCATCCGAGGCGCCCTGGACGTTGTTCTGGCCGCGCAGCGGGTGCAGGCCGGTGCCGGGGCGCCCGGTGTGGCCGCAGGCCAGCGCCAGCGAGATCAGGCAACGGGCGTTATCGGTGCCGTGGACGTGCTGGGAGATGCCCATGCCCCAGAAGATCATCGCCCGCTCGGCGGTGGCGTAGGCCCGGGCGATCTCGCGGATGGCCTCCGAGGCGAGGCCGCACAGGCCGCTCATCGCCTCGGGGGTCATGTCCGCCACGCTGGTCTTGAGTGCCGCGAAGCCTTCGGTGTGGGCGTCGATATAGGCCGGGTCATACAGCTCCTCGGCCACGATGACGTTAAGCATGGCGTTGTAGAGCGCCACGTCGCCGCCTGGCGAGAAGCGCACGCTGCGCCAGGCGTAGGCGTCCAGCGCCTGGCCGCGGGGGTCGAGGATGATCAGCTTGGTGCCGTTCCTGGCCGCCTGCTTGAAGTAGGTGGCCGCCACCGGGTGGTTCACCGCCGGGTTGCAGCCGGTAAGGATCACCACGTCGGCCTCGAGCGCCTGCATGAAGGAGGCCGTGACCGCCCCGGAGCCCAGGCACTCCATCAGCGCCGCCACGGAGCTGGCGTGACATAGCCGGGTGCAGTGGTCGACATGGTTGCTGCCGAAGCCCGTGCGCACCAGCTTCTGGAACAGCCAGGCCTCCTCGTTGGAGCACTTGGCGCTGCCGAAGCCGGCCAGGGCATCGGGGCCGTGCGCCGCCTTGAGCCCCGTGAGCCCCTTCGCGGCGAGATCCAGCGCCTCCTCCCAGCTCGCTTCAAAGAAGTGGCTGAGCGGCCGGGCCGGATCGAAGTCGGGATCCAGCTGCTTGGGGATTCCCTCGCGGCGGATCAGCGGTCGGGTCAGCCGCGCCGGATGGCTGGGATAGTCGAAGCCGAAGCGCCCCTTGACGCACAGCCGGCCCTGGTTGGAAGGCCCATTCCGCCCCTCCACGAAGAGAATGCGCCCTGATACCGGGGCTGATCCGGCGACAGGCGACTCATCCTTGACATGGTAGGTGAGCTGGCAGCCCACGCCGCAGTAGGGGCAGATGGAGTCGACCCGGCGGTCGGCCACCGCGGAGTCGCCACGACCCGCGGCGTCGATCAGGGTGGCGGGCATCAGCGCCCCGGTGGGACAGGCCTGGACGCACTCGCCACAGGCCACACAGGTGCTCTCGCCCATGGGGTCGTCGAAGTCGAAGACCACCTTGGTCGCCGCGCCGCGGTGGGCCAGGCCGATGACGTCGTTGCCCTGCACCTCGCGGCAGGCGCGCACGCAGAGGCCGCAGGCGATGCAGGCATCCAGGTTGACGTTCATCGCCGAATGGGTGGCGTCATGGCCATCGGCGTGGGGCAGGGAATCCGCCCGTGCCGCGACATGGTGCACCGTGGGGCCCTCGCGCTCGGCCCGGGAAGGCAGGCGCTTTCGCACCGCGCCGGCGTCGATGGCCAGCCGGTCAGCCATGGCCCAGAGGTGGCTGGCACGGTCGGGACTCGCCTCGCGCTCGGGTTGGTCGGCCAGCAGCAGCGCCAGCACCTCCTCCCGGGCCTCCCGGGCGCGGGCGGAGTCGGCACTCTTCACCACCATGCCGGGGGCCGCCTCGCGGATGCAGCTGGCGGCGAGCACCCGCTCGCCCTCGACCTCCACCATGCAGGCGCGGCAGTTGCCGTCGGCGCGGTAGCCGGGGGCATCCTTGAAGCAGAGGTGGGGAATGGTCTCGCCAGAGCGCCGGGCCACCTGCCAGAGGGTCTCGCCGGGACGGGCGCTGACCTCGACGCCGTCGAGGGTCAGGGTGAAGCTGTCGTTGCTGCTGGAGTCACTCATCTCGACCTCCCTACCCTTTCACGATGAGGTGCCGGGCTTCGAGTTCGCCGCGGAAATCCCGCAGCAGGCTCGTCACCGGATTGGGGGCCGCCTGGCCCAGGCCGCAGATGGAGGCGTCCGCCATCACCCGGGCGAGCCGCTCCAGTTGCTCGACATCCCAGGCGTCGCGCTCGAGCAGGGCGAGCATCTTCTCGCTGCCCACCCTACAGGGCGTGCACTGGCCGCAGGACTCGTCGGCGAAGAAGGCCAGCAGGTTGGTGGCCACGGCGCGCAGGTCATCCCGGTCGGAGAGCACGATGATCGCCGCCGAGCCGATGAAGCAGCCGTGTTCCTGCAGGGTATCGAAGTCCAGTGGGATATCTGCCTTGCTGGCGGGGAGGATGCCACCGGAGGCACCGCCGGGCAGGTAGCCGACGAGGCGATGCCCCTCGGCCATGCCGCCGCAGTACTCCTCGATCAGCTCGGCGAGGGTGATCCCCGCCGGGGCCAGGTGCACCCCGGGCCGGGCGACGCGACCGGAGACCGAGAAGCTGCGCAGCCCCTTTCGGCCGTGGCGCCCCTGGCCGGCGAACCAGTCGGCGCCCTGCTCGTGGATCCGCGGGATCCAATAGACGGTCTCGACGTTGTTGACCAGGGTCGGGCGGCCGAAGAGTCCCTGCTGGGCCACGAAGGGTGGGCGGTGGCGCGGCTTGCCGGGCTTGCCCTCCAGGGACTCGATCAGCGCCGACTCCTCGCCGCAGATATAGGCGCCGGCGCCGCGACGCAGCACGATATAGCCAGGCTCGACGATCCCCGCCGACTCGAGTTCGGCGATCGCCTCGGTGAGCACCCGATGCAGCCCCGGGTACTCGTCGCGGAGGTAGAGATAGAGGGCGCCGGCCTCCACCGCCCAGGCGCTGACCAGGGCGCCCTCCAGGAAACGGTGCGGCTCACGCTCGAGGTAATGGCGATCCTTGAAGGTGCCGGGCTCGCCCTCGTCGGCATTGATCACCGCATAGCGAGGGCCGGGCTCGGCGCGCACCGCCTGCCACTTCTTGAAGGTGGGAAAGCCCGCCCCGCCCAGGCCACGCAGGCCGGCACGTTCCAGCGCTTCCATCAGGGCCTCGATGCTCACCCGGCCGGCCCGGCAGGCATCGAGCAGCCGGAAGCCGCCCGCCGCGCGGTAGTCGGCCAGGCACTGCCAGAGGATCGCCTCGGGATGGAAGTGACCGGTATCTACCACCGCCTCGACCCCCTCGGGGGTGGCGTAGAGCACGTGATGGTGACCCACCTCGGCCACCGGGGCGCTGTCACAGCGCCCCATGCAGGGGGCGCGTATCAGCCGCACCGCCTCCGGGTCGAAGCCCGCCGCCAGCCGCTCCCGCAGGGCCTCGGCGCCGGCCAGCTGGCAGGAGAGGGAGTCGCAGACCCGCACGGTGACCTCCGGCGGCGCGGCCTCGCCATCGTGGACCACATCGAAGTGGGCATAGAAGGTGGCGGTTTCAAAGACGGCCGCCATGGGCAGGTTCATATAGCTGGCCAGCGCCCGCAGCTGGGCCATGGCCAGGTGCCCATGGGCGTCCTGGAGGGCGTGCAGGTGTTCGATCAGTAGGTCGCGACGCTGGAGTTGCGGGTCGCGGCGCTCGTCGCCGAGCAGGGCACGCAGCCCGGCCAGCGCCAGCGGCGCCAGTTCCCGGCCGCGGGATCCGCCGCGGCGGCGAGGCTTGGGTTGGGGGCTCTGCACGGTCATGGCTTCCTCGTTGTTGTCGTGGTGTGCCGCTCAGAACTTCTGCAGATAGGCGACGCCTCCCAGGTTGCTCATCTGCCGGCGGATCCAGGCGCTGCGCTGGACCACCCCGGGAGAGGGCCGCGCGGCATTGCGGCCCCGCGGGTCGGGCAGGATCGCCGCCAGCCGGCTGGCCTGCGCCGCACTGAGACGGGCGGCGGAGACGCCGAAGTAGTGCTGCGCCGCGGCCTCCAGGCCGAACACCCCGGTGTCCCACTCGGCGATATTGAGGTAGACCTCGAGGATGCGCTGCTTGGGCCACAGGGCCTCGATCAGCAGGGTGAACCAGGCCTCGAGGCCCTTGCGTACCCAACTGCGCCCGCTCCAAAGGAACAGGTTCTTGGCGGTCTGCTGGCTGAGGGTGCTGGCCCCGCGCAGCCGGCCGCCGTTACGGCTCGCCTCCCAGGCGCGACGCATCTCCACCAGATCGAAGCCGTGATGCTCCAGGAAGCGCTGGTCCTCGGCGGCGATCACCGCCAGCTTGGCGTGGTCGGAGAGCTCGCCCCAGGGTCGCCAGCGATGCTGGATATCGAGGGGCTCGCGGGCCACCCAGGCGTGTACCTTGCGCTCGACCATCACCATGGAGCCGAACACCGGCGCCTGGCGGAACAGCAGCACCAGCAGTACCGAAAGCACCACGAAACCCAGCGCCGCCCGCCATAGCCAGCCCCATAGCCGCTGCCTCCACCTGGCGATCATCGCCGACCTCGTCGCATGCGTCTCTCCCCTGGTCCCGGGCCCCGGCTACCGGGCCCGCTGGTCATCTGCGGCCAGTATAGGGCCCCGGGCGCCTCACGGGGAGGCGCCACGCCTCAGCGCTTCTTGTGCAACCGTTCGGCGTGGTAGCGTAGGTGATCCTCGATGAAGCTGGCGATGAAGTAGTAGCTGTGGTCGTAGCCGGGCTGGCGACGCAGGGTCAGAGGGTGGTCGTGCTCGGCGCACACCGCCTCGAGGCGCTCGGGCCTTAGCTGCTCCTCGAGGAAGTCGTCGGCCTCGCCCTGGTCGATGAACAGCGGCTGGCGGGAGGCACCGCGGGCCACCAGCTCGCAGGCGTCGTACTGGGTCCAGCGGCCGCGATCCTCGCCCAGGTAGCCGGAGAAGGCCTTCTGCCCCCAGGCGCACTCCGAGGGATTGACGATGGGCGCGAAGGCCGATACCGAGCGGTAGTGGCCCGGACGACGCAGGGCCATCACCAGGGCGCCGTGGCCGCCCATGGAGTGGCCGCTGATCGACTCGCGGCCATTGACCGGGAAGTGCTGGCGCACCACCGAGGGCAGCTCCTCGGTGACGTAGTCATACATGCGGTAGTGGCGCTTCCAGGGCTCCCGGGTGGCGTTGACGTAGAAGCCGGCGCCGGAGCCGAAGTCATAGCTGTCATGCTCGCCGGGCAGGTCGGTGCCCCGCGGGCTGGTGTCCGGGCAGATGATGGCGATCCCCAGCTCGGCGGCGATGCGCTGGGCGCCGGCCTTCTGCATGAAGTTCTCGTCGCTGCAGGTCAGCCCGGAGAGCCACCACAGCAGCGGCACCCGCTGGGTCTCGGCCTGGGGCGGCAGGTAGATGGCGAACACCATCTCGCAGTCCAGCGCCCGGGAGCGGTGGCGGTAGCGCTTGTGCCAGCCGCCGAAGCTCTTGTTGGCCGACACCAGTTCGAGGTTCTCGGACATGCTCATGATGAAAAGGCCTCAATCTCAATAGTGAAGGACGGTGCGGATGCTCTCGCCCCGGTGCAGCAGGTCGAAGGCCTCGTTGATCTTCTCGAACGGCAGGTCGTGGGTGATGAAGTCGTCGATGTTGATCTCGCCGTTCATGTACCGCTCCACATAGCCCGGCAGCTCGGTGCGCCCCTTGACGCCACCGAAGGCGGAGCCCTTCCAGACCCGGCCGGTGACCAGCTGGAACGGACGGGTGCTGATCTCCTCGCCGGCGCCGGCCACGCCGATGATGATCGATTCGCCCCAGCCCTTGTGGCAGCACTCCAGGGCCTGGCGCATGACGTTGACGTTGCCGATGCACTCGAAGGAGTAGTCGACGCCACCATCGGTCAGGTCGACGATCACCTGCTGGATGGGGTCGCTGTACTCCTTGGGATTGACGAAGTCGGTGGCGCCGAACTGCTCGGCGAGCTTGAACTTCTCCGGATTGACGTCGATGGCGATGATGCGGCTGGCCTTGGCCATCACCGCGCCCTGGATCACCGCCAGGCCGATGGCGCCCAGGCCGAACACGGCGACGGTGGACCCCGGCTCGACCTTGGCGGTGTTCATCACCGCGCCGATGCCGGTGGTCACGCCGCAGCCCAGCAGGCAGATCTTGTCCATGGGCGCCTCCTTGGAGACCACCGCCAGGGAGACCTCGGGCAGCACGGTATACTCGCTGAAGGTGGAGGTGCCCATGTAGTGGTGCAACATCTTGCCGTCCAGGGAGAAGCGGCTGGTGCCGTCGGGCATCAGGCCCTTGCCCTGGGTGGCGCGCACCGCACCGCACAGGTTGGTCTTGCCGGAGAGGCAGAACTTGCACTTGCCGCACTCGGCGGTATAGAGCGGGATGACGTGGTCACCGGGACGCACGCTGCTGACCCCCTCGCCCACCTCCTGGACGACGCCGGCCCCCTCGTGACCCAGCACCGCCGGGAAGTTGCCCTCCGGGTCGGCACCGGACAGCGTATAGGCATCGGTGTGGCAGACGCTGGTGGCGGCCATCTTCACCAGCACCTCGCCGGCCTTGGGGCCTTCGACGTCGATCTCGACGAGTTCCAGGGGCTTGCCCGCTTCCAGGGCGACGGCGGCGCGTGACTTCATGATCGATCTCCTCGCTTGGGGAATGTTGCTCCCAGTCTAGGCAATATCGCTATCCGAGATAAACTGCACCAAAGGCACGACATTATTGCCATACAGCAACAATCGTCATCGGAGGGTGTATGCAGCGCTGGGATCGTATCGAGGCCTTCGTCGAGGTGGTGCGTCTGGGCACCTTCGTCGCCGCGGCGCGGGAGCTGTCGGTGTCGCCCTCCCACGTCAGCCGGCTGGTGGCGCAACTGGAGCAGCGGCTGGGCACTGCCCTGCTCTACCGCACCACCCGCCAGATCCACCTGACCGACGCCGGCGCCCTCTACTACCGCCAGTGTCGACAGCTGTTCGATGGCTTCCGCGAGGCCGAGGCGGCGATCGGCGACCTGCAGGACCGCCCCCGGGGACGCCTTTCCCTGACCTCGGCCACCACCTTCGGTGAGCGCTTCATCGCGCCGCTGGTCAACGATTTCCAGCTTGCACACCCGCAGCTGGAGATCCGCATGCACTTCACCAATCGCCGGGTGGATATCATCGACGAGGGCTTCGACGTGGCGATCCGCATGGGCCGACTGGAGGATTCCAGCCTGGTGGCACGACGCCTGTGCGAGCGTCGCGAGTACGTGGTGGGGGCGCCGGCCTACTTCGCGCATATCTCCCAGCCCTACGCCCTGGACGAGCTCTCCCGACACCGCTGCCTGATCGGCAGCCGCGACCACTGGCGCTTCGCCGTGGATGGGGTGCGCCGCGAGGTACGCGTGCAGGGGTGCTGGCGAGCCAACTCCGGCCCCGCCCTGCTCGACGCCGCCCTCAAGGGATTGGGCCTGGCCCAGCTGCCCGACTATTACGTGGAGGAGCACCTGGCCAGAGGGACACTGATCGCCGTGCTCGACGCCTACCGCCACGCCGACACCGCGGTATGGGCGGTCTTTCCGCGTCACCGCCAGCGCTCCCCCAAGCTGCAGCGCTTCCTCGACCACCTGGTGACGCGACTGCCGGGCAGCCTGCCCCGCCCCCAACAAGACGGCGCCCCGCAGGGCGCCGTGAATCCGGAGAGCGAAGCCGGGCTTACTTGAAGTTCTTCTTCACGATCTTCTGGATCTCGCCGACGATGCCGCTGCGGAAGCTCAGCACGCAGATCACGAAGATGGCGCCGAGGATCACGCTCACCCAGTTGCCCAGCGGCGACTGGGCCAGCTGGGTCTGCAGGCTGACTACCACCCCGGCCCCCACCAGCGGGCCGAACAGCGTGCCCACCCCGCCCAGCAGGGTCATCAGGATCACCTCGCCGGACATGTGCCAGTGGGCGTCGGTCAGCGAGGCGAGCTGGAACACCACCGTCTTGGTGGACCCCGCCAGGCCGGCCAGGCCCGCGGAGAGCACGAAGGCCACCAGCTTGTAGGCGTCGACGTTGTAGCCCAGCGACACGGCCCGCGGTTCGTTCTCGCGGATCGCCTTGAGCACCTGGCCGTAGGGCGAGTGCACGGTACGCTGGATGATGGCGAAGCCGATCACGAACACCGCCAGCACGAAGTAGTACATGTTGAGGTTGCTGGAGAGGCTGATCAGCCCGAACAGCTCGCCCCGCGGCACCCCGTGCAGGCCGTCCTCGCCGCCGGTGAAGGGCGCCTGGACGAAGAAGAAGAACATCATCTGCGCCAGCGCCAGGGTCACCATGGCGAAGTAGATCCCCTGGCGGCGGATCGCCAGGGCGCCGAACAGGGTGCCCAGCACCACGGCGGCGAAGGTGCCGATCAGGATGCCCAACTCCGGGGTCAACCCCGGGTAGCTGGCCAGCATGATGCCGGTGAAGTAGCCACCGGTGGCCAGGAAGGCGGCATGCCCGAAGGAGAGCAGGCCGGCGTAGCCGAGCAGCAGGTTGAAGGCGCAGGCGAACAGCGCGAAGCACAGCACCTTCATCAGGAACACCGGGTAGGCCACGAAGGGCGCCACCAGGGCGATGACGATCAGCACCAGGTAGAGGGCGTTGCGACGCAGCTTGGCCTGGCGGCGGCGCTGCATGGCGGGCGTCAGGGTCTGGGTTGCCGACATGGCGTCAAGCCTCCTTGCCGAAGAGTCCCGCGGGACGCAGCATCAGGACGACCACCATCACCACGAAGATCACGGTGTTGGCGGCCTCGGGATAATAGACCTTGGTCAGGCCCTCGATCAGGCCCATGGCCAGGCCGGTGATGACCGCACCGATGATCGAGCCCATGCCACCGATCACCACCACGGCGAAGACCACGATCAAAAGGCTCGAGCCCATGGTCGGCGACACCGGGTAGAGCGGCGCGGCCAGCACCCCGGCGAAGGCGGCCAGGGCCACCCCGAAGCCGTAGGTCAGGGTGATCAGCTGGGGCACGTTGACCCCGAAGGCCTGCATCAGCGACGGGTTCTCGGTGCCGGCGCGCAGGTAGGCGCCCAGGCGGGTGCGCTCGATGATGAACCAGGTAGCCAGGCAGACCACCAGCGCCGCCAGCAGTACCCAGCCGCGATAGATGGGCAGGAACATGAAGCCGAGGTTCATCCCGCCTTCCAGGGCCGCGGGCGTGGGATAGCTCGAGCCCGAGACACCGAAGAAATTGATCAGGGTGCCCTCGAAGATCAGCGCCAGGCCGAAGGTGAGCAGCAGCCCGTAGAGATGGTCGAGGTGGGCGATGCGGCGCAGGATGAAGCGCTCGATCAGCATGCCCAGCCCGCCTACCACCAGCGGCACCACCAGCAGCGCCGCCCAGTAGTTGAGCCCCAGGTGCTGCAGGCCCAGCAGGGCCACGAAGGCGCCCAGCATGTACATGGCACCGTGGGCGAAGTTGACGATCTTCAGCAGGCCGAAGATCACCGCCAGCCCCAGGCTGAGCAGGGCATAGAAGGCGCCGTTGATCAGGCCCAGCATCAGCTGACCCATGAACACCATCAACGGCACCCCGAAAATCATTGTCATGTCATGGACCTCCCGTCAGCTGGCGGCGGCCGAAGCCGCCGCCGGTTCCGCATCCGCTCAGTTGTTGACCAGGTCACACTGGCTCTCGGAGAGCGGACGGTAGGCCTCTTCTGCCGGGATGGTGGCGAGGATCTCGTAGACGTCCCACTCGCCGGTTGACTCCTCGGGAGTCTTCACGCGCGCCAGGTACATGTCGTGGACCATGCGGCCATCCTCGCGGATGCGGCCGTTGCGGGAGAAGAAGTCCTCCACCGGGCGCTCGGCCATGGCCGCGCGGATGGCCTCGGGGTTATCGGTCCCCTCCTCGGCCACGGTCTCCAGGTAGTGCATGGTGCTGGAGTAGAGGCCGGCCTGGACCATGGTCGGGCGCGCGCCCACCCGGTCGAAGTAGCGGTCGGCCCATTCGCGGGCCTGGTCGTCCATGTCCCAGTACCAGCCGGTGGTGAGCAGCAGGTTCTGGGTGTCCTCGAGACCCATGGAGTGGACGTCGTTGAGGAAGATCAGCAGGCCGGCGAGCTGCTGGCCGGACTGGGTCAGGCCGAACTGGCTGGCGGTGGAGATGGCGTTGACGGTGTCGGCGCCGGCATTGGCCAGGCCGACGATCTTGGCGCCGGAGCCCTGGGCCTGGAGGATGTAGGAGGAGAAATCGCTGGTCGGGAAGGGATGACGCACGCCGCCGACGATCTCGCCGCCGTTCTCCTCCACCACCTTGGTCACGTCGGCCTCGAGGGCGTGGCCGAAGGCGTAGTCGGCGGTGAGCATGAACCAGGTGTCGCCGCCCTGCTCCACCACCGCCTTGGCGGTGCCGTTGGCCAGCGGGTAGGTGTCATAGACCCAGTGGATATGGTTGGGGGTGCAGTGCTCGTTGGTGATGCTGGAGGCGGCGGAGCCGGAGACGATGCCCAGACCGTTGTTCTCCTCGATCACCTTGGTCGCGGCGATGGAGACCGAGGAGGCCACCAGGCCGGCGACCAGATCGACATTGCGGGTATCGAACCACTCGCGCACGGTGTTGGCACCCACGTCGGCGCTGTTGCGGTCGTCGGCGCTGAACACCTCGATGGGGGCACCGTTCACCTCGCCGCCGAAGTCCTCGATGGCCATCTCCAGGGCCGCGAGGCCGCCGGGGCCGGCCAGGTCGCGGTAGGTGCCGGACATGTCGGCGAGATAGCCGATGCGCACGGCATCATCGCTCATCTGGGCCTGGGCGCCGGTGGCCATCAGGGTGGCGGTGGCCAGGGCAACGCTGGAAGCGAGAATCTTGCGGTTGTAGGTCATGATTGACTCCGTGGCCCACGCGGGGCGGTTTGTTGTTGTCGATACGGTTGGCGGTGGTGAAACTGCCGGGCGACGGGCGTGCCGTCACACCCCCAGCAGGCTGTTGAGGTGCTCGCGCCGCGACGGCAGTTCGGCGGCGCTGATCTCCTCGATGATGCGACCGTGCTCCATCACGAAGTGACGGTCGGCCAAGGGGGCGGCGAAGCGGAAGTTCTGCTCCACCAGCACGATGGTCATGCCGCGCTCCTTGAGCTTGACCAGCACCTCGCCGAGCGCCTGGACGATGACCGGGGCGAGGCCCTCGGTGATCTCGTCGAGCAGCAGCAGCCGCGCTCCGGTGCGCAGGATGCGCGCCATGGCCAGCATCTGCTGCTCGCCGCCGGAGAGCCTCGTGCCCTGGCTGCGGCGCCGCTCGTAGAGGTTGGGGAACATCGCGTAGATCTCGTCGAGGCTCATGCCGTCGGAACGCACCGTGGGCGGCAGCAGCAGGTTCTCCTCGACATCGAGGCTCGCGAAGATGCCACGCTCCTCGGGGCAGTAGCCGATGCCCAGCCGCGGGATGCGGTGGGGCTTCATGCCCAGGGTCTCGTTGCCGTTGATCATGATCGAGCCGGTACGCCGGCCGACCATGTTCATGATCGATTTGAGGGTGGTGCTGCGCCCGGCGCCGTTGCGACCGAGCAGGGTCACCAGCTCGCCGCGCTTCACGTCGAAGTCGACGCCGTGGAGGATGTGCGATTCGCCGTAGAAGGCGTGCAGGTCGCTGACCCGCAGCATCTCGGCGCCGTCATGGTGGGGATGGGCGTCGCGAGTCCCGCGGATCGCCTCGGCTGCCTGGCTCATGCGCTGGCCTCCTCTTCCGCCGCGTCGCTGCCCATGTAGGCCTCGCGCACCTGGGGATTGCGGGAGACCTCCTGGTAGTCGCCCTCGGCCAGCACGCTGCCGCGGGCCAGCACGGTGATGCGGTCGCACAGCCGGCTGACCACGCTCAGGTTGTGCTCCACCATCAGCACGGTGCGCCCCTTCGAGACGCGCCGGATCAGCTCGACGATGCGGTCGACATCCTCGGCACCCATGCCCTGGGTCGGCTCGTCGAGCAGCATCAGCGTGGGGTCCAGCGCCAGGGTGGTGGCCACCTCCAGGGCGCGCTTTCGCCCGTAGGGCATCTCCACGGTGAGCACATCGGCGTACTCGGCCAGACCCACCTCGGCGAGCAGCTCCAGGGCACGGTCGTTGAGGTGGTCGAGGCTGCTCTCGGGCTTCCAGAAGTGGAAGGAGGTGCCCAGCTTGCGCTGCAGCGCCACCCGCACGTTCTCCAGCGCCGTCATGTGGCCGAACACCGCGGAGATCTGGAAGGAGCGCACCAGGCCGAGACGCGCGATCTCGTTGGCCTTCATGCGCGTGATGGGCTTGCCGCGATAGAGAATCTCGCCGCGGGTCGGCGGCAGGAACTTGGTCAACAGGTTGAAGACGGTGGTCTTGCCGGCCCCGTTGGGGCCGATCAGGGCATGGATATGCCCCTCCTGAACCTGCAGGTTGACGTCGTCCACGGCGGTGAAGCCGCGAAACTCCTTGGTCAACCCGCGAGTCTCCAGTATGAACTCCTGGGTCATGGATCGTCCTCTCGGGGTCGCGTCGCGCGACCCGCCGTGGTGCTGTTGTCGTTGTTGTCGGCCGCTGTCGTGGTCGGGATGACGGCGGGGGTCATCAGGCATCGGCACTTTACGTTAACGTAAGCTAGAGGAGTGATTCCGGTTCGGCAATAGGCCAGGCCAAAATCTCGACTAATGGTGTAGGTCCCGCAAATTCAATAGTTTGCAAACAACTAGCCGGCAAGGTTAGCCACCGATCGACGGGGCAGGTAAAATACCTATCCACTATTGCCTGCACACCCAAACTTCGCCATGCCCCATAAGTCTCTGCCCGACCCCTCCTGGCCCATCGGCTTCCGCGCCGTCTGCCTGCGCGCGACGCTCTATATCCTGCTGGTGGCGGGTATCGCCCAGGGGGTCTTCTACGAAGCCCTCCACTTCCCCGATGCACGCTTCTCCGAGCGCGGCTTCACCGAGCTGGCCCAGACCACCCTGCTGGCCGCCGCTTCCGCCCTGCTGCTCTACGTGCTGCTCGGGCTGCGCGAGCTGCGCCTCGTCGCCCTGCTGATGTTCGGCCTGCTGTTTGCCTCGCTGATCCGCGAACAGGATGCCCTGCTCGATGCTCGCGTCTTCGACGGGGCCTGGCAGCTGCTGGTCAGCCTCACGCTGCTGCCGATCCTGTTCGTGGTCATCCGCAGGCGCCGGCGGTTCATGGCCGAGTTCGCCGCCTATGCCAACAGCTTCTCCTTCGGGCTGTTCGCCGCGGGCTTCCTGACCACCTATGTCTTCTCGCGGCTCTACGGACGTGGCGACTTCTGGCAGGCGATCCTGCAGGATCGCTACCTGCGTGACTTCAAGAGTGCCGCCGAGGAGGTGGTGGAGCTGTTCGGCTACGCCCTGTTGCTAATCGCGGTGATCGAACTGGTGCTGCTGGCCCGCCGCTGGGCGCTGGCGCGCAAGGCGGGCTGAGCCTCCGGCGCACGGCCGCCGACAACACAAGAAGCCCCGACAGGCCTGGCCTGTCGGGGCTTCTTCATGGCGCCAACGCCGGCAGGAGCCGGCGCGATTCGCACCCTACTCGTCGAGGAAGGAGCGCAGCGGCTCGGAGCGGCTGGGATGACGCAGCTTGCGCAACGCCTTCGCCTCGATCTGGCGGATCCGCTCTCGGGTGACATCGAACTGCTTGCCGACTTCCTCGAGGGTGTGGTCGGTGTTCATGTCGATGCCGAAGCGCATGCGCAGCACCTTGGCTTCCCGGGCGGTGAGGCCACCCAGCACGTTGCGCGTCGCCTCGATCAACCCCTCACCGGTGGCGGAGTCGATGGGCAGCACCATGGAGCCGTCCTCGATGAAGTCGCCCAGGTGCGAGTCGTCATCGTCGCCGATGGGCGTCTCCATGGAGATCGGCTCCTTGGCGATCTTGAGCACCTTGCGCACCTTGTCCTCGGGCATCTCGAGACGCTCACCCAACTCCTCGGGGGTGGGCTCGCGCCCCATCTCCTGGAGCATCTGCCGGGAGACCCGGTTGAGCTTGTTGATGGTCTCGATCATGTGGACCGGGATGCGGATGGTGCGCGCCTGATCGGCGATGGAGCGGGTGATCGCCTGGCGAATCCACCAGGTGGCATAGGTGGAAAACTTGTAGCCGCGGCGATACTCGAACTTGTCCACCGCCTTCATCAGGCCGATGTTGCCCTCCTGGATCAGGTCCAGGAACTGCAGGCCGCGATTGGTGTACTTCTTGGCGATGGAGATCACCAGGCGCAGGTTGGCCTCGACCATCTCCTTCTTGGCACGACGCGCCTTGGCCTCGCCGATGGACAGGCGGCGATTGACCTCCTTGATCTCCTGCACCGGCAGGCGAACCATCGCCTCCTCGAAGGCGATCTTGCGCTGGGCGCGCTGGATATCCGTGCGCAGCGGCGCGAGGCGGTCGGCATACTTGGGGTGCTCGCCGGAGAAGGCATCCAGCCACTCGGGGTCGGACTCGCTGCCCGGGAAGGCCTTGATGAAGGTCTTGCGCGGGATGCGTGCCTTCTTGACGCACAGCTGCATCACCGCCTTCTCCTGGGCGCGCACCTGCTCGACGCTGATGCGCACCTGGTTGACCAGGCGCTCGAAGTGCTTGGGCACCAGCTTGATCGGCGAGAACAGCTCGGCCAGCCGCGCCAGTTCCTCCTGGGCGGGCTTCGCGTGGCGGCCGTGGGCCTCGATGGCCGCCTGGGCCGCGGCGTTCTGCTCGCGGATCTGCTCGAAGCGGGCGCGGGCCTCCTCGGGGTCCGGGCCGCCGGTGCTCTCCTCCTCGGCCTCGCCATCCTCGTCGTCATCGCCCGCCGCCTGGGGCTCCTCCTCGGGAACCTCGGCCTCGGCCACGCCGGGAATGCCCTCGTCGGGGTCGATGAAGCCGGAGAAGAGATCGGACAGGCGGCCGGGGGCCTCCTCGTCCTGGGTGGCATCGTAGGCGTCGAGGATGGAGTCCACCGCGCCGGGCAGGTAGGCCAGCGCCGACATCACCTCACGGGTGCCCTCCTCGATGCGCTTGGCGATCTGAATCTCGCCCTCGCGGGTCAGCAGCTCCACCGTCCCCATCTCGCGCATGTACATGCGCACCGGATCGGTGGTGCGACCCACGTCGCTTTCCACGGCGGCCAGGGCCGCCACGGCCTCCTCGGCCGCCGACTCGTCGGTGGACTGATCCGACATCATCAGGGTGTCTTCATCGGGGGCTTCCTCGACGACGCTGATGCCCATGTCGTTGATCATGCCGATGATATCTTCCACCTGATCCGGGTCGGCGATATCCTCGGGAAGGTGGTCGTTGACCTCGGCATAGGTCAGGTAGCCCTGTTCCTTGCCGCGCGCGATCAACTCCTTCAGACGCGACTGCTGCTGCGCATTTCCAGCCATAGAAACCCTATCTCGACGAAGAAGAATGAAGCACCTGAAGCGCTGGGTGGAGAAAACTCATAAAGCCGAACAGTATAGCGGCAGAAAGCACCTTTCCGCCAGTTCGATCTATTTGCGCGGTCATTCAGGTGTGTTAGGTTGTCAGGTTACGCCGGTGCCGAGCGCTGTCTCCTATGTGGGGATGTTAGGAGAGAAATCAACCGCAGGGCCAATCCGTGGTCACTTTTTTTGACCTCCCGGTCAACGGTGCAGTTCGGTGATCAATGCCATCCGTCGCTGCTTCTCCTCCCGCGACAGCCGCTCAATTACTAGGCTTGAGCCAGCAACTGCATCAACCGCTGCCTCTCCTCATCCGTAAGACTCTCTCCCTGCCTTTGCCTCTCCAACAATGCATCAATTTCCTGCTGTCGAGTCGGCTTGAGCTTGTGGCGTTGAAAATACTGAACCCAGTTTTCCAACTCCTTGGCCCTAAAAGGCTTTGAAATCAGCGGCTCGCGCCGCGCCAGCGTCGCCAGGCGCTCCCCCTCCGGGGTCCCATGGAAGTGCGCCAGCAGCACCTGGGGGCTGCGGTAGCCCCCGGCACGCACCAGGCGGATCACCTCTCGGCACAGCGCCCCGTCCGAGTCCTCCACGGGGCACCAGTCGTCCTCCCCGGGCAGCCCCTCGACCAGCGCCGGCTCGTGCACCAGCAGCTGCAGGACGCGCGCCATCAGGCTCAAGGCCCCGCCGGGGCGACGCGCGAACGCTGCACCGCTCTCGCCCCGGGGTGGCGGCGACTCCGGCATGGGATCACCCTCCATGGCGGGCGACGCCTGTGCGCCGCGCGCCTCTCGGCCCGCGGCAGCATCGCCTCTCGCCAGCAGGGCCGAGAAGTTCGCCGCCTCGACGCCGGTACGCCGCGACAGCTCACTCAGCATCAGCGACCTGAGCACCCCTTCCGGCAAGCGCCCGATCGCCTTCAGCACCTGGCTGGCGTAACGCTCACGCTCCTCGATGCGCGCCAGGTCGCGGCCTGCCGCCGCCTGGTCGAAGAGGAACTCCGACAGCGGGCTGGCGCAGGTGATGCGGTCCTGGAAGGCCTCGCTGCCCTCGCGGCGCACCAGGGTGTCCGGGTCCTCCCCCTCGGGCAGGAACAGGAAGCGTGCCTGGCGGCCATCGATCATCAGCGGCAGCACCGTTTCCAGCGCCCTTGTCGCGGCCTGACGGCCGGCACGGTCACCGTCGAAGCAGAACACCACCTCGTTGACCAGCCGGAACAGTCGGCCGAGATGCTCCTCGCTGGTGGAGGTACCCAGGGTGGCCACCGCATTGCGGATGCCGAACTGGGCCAGGGCCACCACGTCCATGTAGCCCTCGACGATCACCACCCGCTCCAGGCGATGATCGGCCTGGCGCGCCTCATAGAGGCCGTATAGCTCGCGCCCCTTGTGGAACACCGGGGTCTCCGGCGAGTTGAGGTACTTGGGCTTGGCGTCGCCCAGCACCCGGCCGCCGAAGCCGATGGTGCGCCCCTTGATATCGCGGATCGGGAACATCACCCGATCGCGGAAGCGGTCGTAGGTACGCCCGCTCTCCTCACGATGCACCAGCAGGCCGTATTCCACCTGCACCGGCTCGCCGATGCCACGCTCACCGAGGTGGCGCTTGAGGCTCTCCCAGGCGTTCGGGGCGTAGCCGACACCGAAGGTCTCGATCACCTCCGGCGCCAGGCCACGGCGCTCCAGATACTCCCGGGCAGCCTGCCCCTCGGACATCCTCAACCGCTCGCGAAAGAAGCTGGCCGAGAGCTCGAGGAGGTTCACGCCCTCCTTGCGCTTGCGCTCCCGGGCCTGGGCCCGCGGGTCGTCGGCGCCCTCACGGGGCACCTCGATTCCCAGGCGGCCGGCCAGTTGCTCCACCGCCTCGGGGAAGCGCAGCTTGTCGTACTCCATCAGAAAGCGCAGGGCGTTGCCGTGGGCGCCGCAGCCGAAGCAGTGGTAGAACTGCTTGTCGGCACTGACGGTGAAGGACGGCGACTTCTCCTGGTGGAACGGGCACAGGCCCGAGAAGTTGCGCCCTGTCTTCTTGAGCTTGACTCGCTCACCCACCACCTCGACCACGTCGACACGGGCGAGCAGGTCATCGATGAAGCGCTGGGGAATCTGTCCGGCCATGAAGTCGGATCACCTCGACGGCTGCGGCGGGATCACCCTGGGTCGACGGCAGCCGCCACCGACCCGGAAAAAACAAGCGGCCACCGGATGGCGGCCGCTTGGCGTCCTCCTGAGACTGCCCGGGCCTGGGGCCCGACGTCTCCAGTACGGATCAATAGAGCCGTTCGAAGCGCTTGCGCTCACGCTGGAGCTTCTTGGCGTGACGCTTGACGGCAGCCGCCGCCTTGCGCTTGCGCTCCGCGGTCGGCTTCTCGTAATGCTCGCGACGACGCACCTCGGAGAGAACGCCGGCTTTTTCGCAGGAACGCTTGAAGCGACGCAGCGCGACGTCAAACGGCTCGTTATCTCGTACTTTGACAGAAGGCATTAAGCACTCACCTACCTTAGGTAACTAGAGTTCGGTTAGTACGCACACCCCTGTGGGTGGCACATTTCACGACGAACAAACGCCCGGAACGCCTGGGCGCGCCGGAAAACGAGGGTATCGTCGCGGAATTTCGCCACCTGGGTGCACGACCCAGTCTTGCAGCGCACAGTAGTCTAGTCCTCACGCCCGGCCTATGCAAATGCTTTCCGCGCCCATTCCACGTAGAATGGCGGCCTTTTCCGAGACACCGAGCCGACACCATGCGCGTACTGGGCATCGAGACCTCCTGCGACGAAACCGGCGTCGCCCTCTTCGACACCGAGCGCGGCCTGCTGGCCGACGCTCTCTACAGTCAGATCGCCATGCACGCCGAATACGGCGGCGTGGTGCCCGAGCTGGCCTCCCGCGACCACACCCGCCGGCTGCTGCCGCTGGTCGAGCAGGTGCTGGACGCGGCGGGCCTGGTCCGCTCGGATATCGATGCCATCGCCTACACCGCCGGCCCCGGCCTGGTGGGGGCACTGATGGTGGGGGCCGCCACCGCCCACGGCATGGCCCGGGCGCTGGGCATCCCGGTGCTCGGCGTCCACCATATGGAGGGACACCTGCTGGCGCCCATGCTGGAGGAGGATCGCCCCGCCTTCCCCTTCGTGGCCCTGCTGGTCTCCGGCGGCCACACCCAGCTGGTCGAGGTGCGCGGGCTGGGGGCCTACACCCTGCTCGGCGAATCGGTGGACGACGCCGCCGGCGAGGCCTTCGACAAGGCCGCCAAGATGCTGGGCCTGGACTACCCCGGTGGCCCCCTGGTGGCGCGCCTGGCCGAACACGGCGACCCGCAGCGCTTGCGCTTTCCGCGACCGATGACCGACCGCCCGGGGCTCGACTTCAGCTTCTCGGGACTCAAGACCCACACCCTCACCGCCATTCGCCGGCTCGAGGCGGCCGGCGAGCTCGACGAGCAGGCCCGCGCCGACGTGGCCCGCGCCTTCGAGGAGGCGGTGGTCGATACCCTGGTGATCAAGTGCCGCCGCGCCCTGGACCAGACCGGCCTCAAGCGCCTGGTGGTGGCCGGCGGCGTCAGCGCCAATACGCGGCTGCGCGAGAGACTGGAGTGCGAGTGCGAGAAACGCGATGCCCGGGCCTACTATCCTCGCGGGCGCTTCTGCACCGACAACGGGGCGATGATCGCCTATGTGGGGGCGCAACGACTGCAGGCCGGCGAGCGTGACGAGACCGGTGTTATGCAAGCAGTGCCGCGCTGGCCGATGGATACCCTGGAAGCGCCTGCCAGAAGCTGAACGGCACCCGATCTCTCAGGGACAGTCCCCGGCCAAGCCACCATGCTGGTCTTTATGCTCTATGCCAGCATTGACGCCACTGCCGGGGACTGTCCCTTCTGAAGCTATAAGGCTCTTCGCAGATCAACGTGAAGCCGGCTTGTGGGAGGCCGAGGTCCCCGGGCGATGGCGACGACAGGCGCCCGTTAGCCTTGTTGCATCTTTCTGGCCCATCCGGGGAGGCCTTTGGCCTCCATTCGCCCGGCAGAGCCGGCCTCCCACCATTACCCTGGCCTCCCAATACTCACTGCCGGACGGATTCACGCCAGTTTGCGATGAACCGCTTATAAGGGCGGCTCGTCGCCGCGTCCCAGGCGCTGG
The DNA here is from genome assembly GCF_030708455.1 of Halomonas sp. SSL-5. Lineage (GTDB taxonomy): Bacteria > Pseudomonadota > Gammaproteobacteria > Pseudomonadales > Halomonadaceae > Halomonas. The sequence goes on along the minus strand of NZ_JAUYWF010000003.1, from coordinate 59,439 downwards.
ATATTGAGCACATGACGCACCAGCACCAGCACGGTGAAGGCGATCACCACGACGACGTAGTCCGGCGCCAGCCACAGGCTGGCCAGGGGTGCGGCGGCGGCGCTGGCCAGCGAGGCTACCGCGGCGGTGCGCACCCGCCAGGCGAGCAGGGACCAGAGCGCGGCGCACACCAGCGCCACCCCCGGGGTCAGCACCAGCATCACGCCGAAGGCGCTGGCCACGGCCTTGCCGCCGCGGAAGCGGTGCCACGCCGGGTAGCTGTGACCGAGCAGCACGGCCAGGCCCACCAGCCCCTGGGCCCAGGGCGGCAGCCCCGCCAGTTGGGCCAGCAGCAGCGCCGGCATCCCCTTGGCGGCATCCACCAGCAGGGTCGCCAGCGCCAGCCGACGCCCGTGCAGGCGCAGCACGTTGGAAAAACCCGGATTGAAGGAGCCCGCCAGGCGTGGATCGCCCACGCCGGCCAGCCGGCAGACGGTGAGCGCGCCGAGCCAACTGCCGCTGAGGTAACCCAGCAACGCCAGCGGCAGCAGCGTGATCAGTGGCGCCTCCACGGCCGACCCTCCTGCGACGAGAACCCGGCCATTCTGACAGCCCCACCCCGGGCTGCCCAGCCGCCAAGGTGTTCGGCCAAAGCTCTCGCAGTTACAGAAACCAAGGGGCGCTGGGGACAAGCCGTAGAGGAGGTCCTACGCCATGGATGGCGTCGGTAGCGCCCAGGGAGGGGTTCACAGCGCCTCCTCGAAGGCTTGTCGCCAGATCAGCCCCGAGCGAAAAGCTATCTGCGATAGCGCTGGGTGTTCCGCACGCCGGGGCTCGCGTACAATCTCGCCCCATTCCCTCCATCCGCCCGGAACCCCGCCATGGATCTAGTGCTGATCGAGTCCCTCGCCGTCGACACCGTGATCGGGGTCTATGACTGGGAGCGCACCATCACCCAGCGCCTGGTGCTCGACCTCGAGCTGGCCACCGATATCCGCCCGGCAGCGGCGGATGACGACATCACCCAGACCCTCGACTACGCGGCGATCAGCACGCGCATCCAGGCCTTCGCCGCCGAGCATGACGTTGCCCTGGTGGAGACCTTCGCCGAGCGGCTGGCCGAGGTGCTGCGCGAGGAGTTCGCTATCGCCTGGCTACGCCTGACCGTGCGCAAGCCGGGAGCGGTGTTGGCCGCGGCCGCGGTGGGCGTGAGTATCGAGCGCGGCGTCCGCCCGGGAGTGGCGTGATGGCCCTGGTCACGGTCAGCATCGGCAGCAATATCGAGCGCGAGCATCACGTGCGTGTCTGCCTGGATGCCCTGGCGGCCTCCTTCGAGGGACTGCGCATCTCGCGGGTGTTCGAGAGTGAACCGGTGGGCTTCGAGGATGGGCGCAACTTCTACAACCTGGTGGCGGCCTTCGAGAGCGATGCCTCGGTGGGTGAGCTGCAGGCCTGGTGCAAGCGCCTCGAGTTCGCCAATGGGCGCAGCGAGGGCAGCCCCAAGTTCAGCCCTCGCACCCTGGATGTCGACCTGCTGACCGTGGGCGAACTCAGCGGCGAGCACGACGGCGTCAGCCTGCCGCGGGGCGAGATCACCCACCACGCCTTCGTGCTCCAGCCCCTGGCCGAGCTGCTGCCCGAGGCGCGCCTGCCCGGGAGCGGCGAGACCTATGCGGCCCTGTGGCGCCGCTTCGAGGCGGGCGACCAGCGGCTCTGGCCGGTGGCCTTCAGCTGGGCCAAGCGCGAGATCTCACATCCCGACTGACGCGCCACTCCACCCCAAACCTGTGCTATCGCAGATGGAAACACCGCTCAAGGCTTTCCCGGCGACAGGCCTACGAGGGGGCGCTTTGAATACGTCCCTGTACGCTACCGATGCCATCCCTGGCATAGGACCCCCTCTTCGACCCGTCCCCGGCGCCTTTCGCTATCAAGGTCGAAATCCCGTTCTATCCTAGCGCCGCATCAATCGCCTCGCGGCGCCGCCGGGCGAGCTCCACGCCCAGCTCCCGCCCCTTGAATCCCTCTTCCACCAGCGTCTTCGGCAATACCTGGGCGGCAAGCCGCCAGGCCACTGCCAGCGCCTCGGCCAGCGCCGGCGCATCCAGGCTCACCAGGCTGATCAGCGGCACCACCCGTTCGCTGCGCCGCCAGGCATCGATGGCGTCCAGCCAGTCCAGCAGCCGCTCGCCATCCGGGGGCGCGTGGCGCGCCTCCGCGACCAGCGCACGGGTCTGCGCTACCTGCCGGGCCAGCTCGACGTAGGCCTTCGGCTGGCGCAGGCGATCGGCCAGCTGGCGCCGCGCCGCCTCGTCCAGGTGCTCCACCAGCCGCGCCCAGCGCCAGCGGGCCAGCGCCTCGCCCTCCTCCTCCTCGGGCAGCCGATGCAGCCGACCCAGCGCCTCGTCCAGCGCCTCCCGGTCGGCGGCCAGCGCCGGCATCAGCACCGCCAGGGCGCCGCAGTCGTCGAGCGCCTGGAAGTAGACCTCGGGCCAGGGCTCGGCCAGCGCCTTCTCGGTCTCGACCCACACCCGCTCGGCCACCAGGTGGGCGATCTCGCCGCTCTCTACCAGCTCGTGCATCAGCGCCCGGGTCGCCTCGGCGATGGTGAAGCCGAGCCCCGCGTAGCGCGCCAGGAAGCGCGCGGTGCGCAGCACCCGCAGGGGGTCCTCGACGAAGGCCGGCGACACATGGCGCAGCACCCGCGCCTCCAGGTCGGCCAGGCCACCATAGGGGTCCACCAGCTCGCCCTGCGGGCTCTCGGCCATGGCGTTGATGGTCAGGTCGCGGCGCACCAGGTCCTCCTCCAGGGTCACCTCGGGGCTGGCGTGCACCACGAAGCCGGTATAGCCGTGGCCCGCCTTGCGCTCGGTGCGCGCCAGGGCGTACTCCTCGTGGGTCTCGGGGTGCAGGAAGACCGGGAAGTCACGCCCCACGGGGCGGAAGCCACGGCGACGCAGCGCCTCCGGGGTGGTCCCCACCACGACCCAGTCGGTATCGGTGACGGGCCAACCGAGGCGGGCATCACGTACCGCACCGCCCACCCGATAGACCGCGAGCCCGCGCACGGCCGGATCGTCCGTCATCGCCACGCTCAGGCCTCCACCCGCTCGGGGTGGCGCAGCTGCCAATCGGTGAAGCCGCCGTCGAGGCTGTAGACGGCCGCGAACCCCTGGCCGGCCAGCCAGGCGGCGGCCTGCTGGCTGGAGTGGCCGTGGTAGCAGACCACCACCACCGGACGCTCGACGGGGGTCGCCTCGATAAAGTCGCCCACCGTGTCGTTATCGAGCCGCCGGCTGCCGGGAATATGTCCCTGGGCGAAGCTCAGGGCGTCGCGAATATCCACCAGCGCGGCGTCGCGACCCTCGTCGAGCCAGGTCGTGAGGGTGGCAATATCGAGATGCTGGAAGCTCATGAAGGCGCCTCGTGTCAGGAAGTGATCGGAAGGAAAGGATAGCCGTGTTCAACGCCGCCGGCTGGGCACGCTGATACGTTCGCCGCCGACCAGGTCCAGGGCCGTCAGGGAGCCTCCCCACACGCAGCCGGTATCCAGCGCACAGGCATTGACCCGGCTGCCGGGGGTCTCGCCCTGCAAGGCCGCCCAGTGGCCGAAGACGAGCCGGGTGGCGTCGCCGCGGGGATAGCGGAACCAGGGGGCGAAACCCGCCGGGGCGCTGTCGAGGCCCTCCTTGGCGGCGAAATCCAGGCGCCCCTCGGCGTCGATGAAGCGCATGCGGGTGAAGACATTGACGATGGCGCGCAGGCGGTCGATACCATCGAGATCGTCGCGCCATTGGTCCGGCGCATTGCCATACATGCGCTCGAGGAAGGACCCGGCAGCGGCACCACCCAGTACCTGTTCCACCTCCGCGGCCAGCGTCGTGGCCCGGTCGGGCGACCACCGGGGCAACAGGCCGGCGTGGGTCATCAGGGTATCCTGGCCGCCCAGCGTCTCGCGCACCAGCAGCGGACGCGACTGCAGCCAGTCGAGCAGCCGCTCGCGATCCGGCGCGGCGAGGATATCGTCCAGGGTGTCCTTGCGCTTGAGCGCGGCGCCGCCCCGGGCCACCGCCAGCAGGTGCAGGTCGTGGTTGCCGAGCACCGTCCGGGCGGCGCTGCCCAGGGCCTCGACCTCGCGCAGGCAGGCAAGCGACGCCGGACCGCGGTTGACCAGGTCGCCGGCCAGCCACAGGCGGTCGCGGCGCGGGTCGAAGCTCAGGGTATCGAGCAGTGCGACGAACTCGGCATGGCAGCCCTGGAGGTCGCCGATGGCGTAGGTGGTCATGGGCTCTCCCAGTCTATGTCTCTGGCTCTGCCTATGGCGCAGACGCCGCGGATTCAGTGGACCTGGTTGGGGCAGGCCAGGCGGAAGGGCGCGATGGGCACCTCGAAGGGGCGCTGGGTGGCGGTATCCACGCAGGTGTAGTCGCCCTGCATCACCCCCACCGGTCCATCGAGGATCGCCCGGCTGGTGTAGCGGAAGTGCTGGCCGGGGCCGATCACCGGCTGCTGCCCCACCACCCCCTTGCCGCGCACCTCCTGGACCTTGCCGCTGCCCTGGGTGATGGTCCAGTGGCGCGCCATCAGCTGGACACTGTGACGCGAGGCGTTATGCACCGTCACCGTGTAGCTGAACACGTAGCGCCCCTCGCCGGGAGCCGACTCGTCGGCACGAAACTCCGGCTGGACCTCGACGCTCACGCCTCGCGCGTCTTCCATGGGGGCATCGCCGGTGGTGGCTCGATCGCTCATGGGTGGGCCTCCGCGGCCGACGGGGCCAGGTGGTCGGCGATACGCACGAACTCCGCCACGGAGAGGGTCTGGGGGCGCCGGCCGGGATCGATCTCCAGCGCCTCGAGGTCCTCGGCCGAGATGCGCCCCTTGAGGTTGTTGCGCAGGGTCTTGCGACGCTGACCGAAGGCCTCCTTGACGATCGCCCCCAGCAGCGCCTCGTCGCGGGCCGGATGGGGCAGCTCGGCATGCGGAGTGAGTCGCACGATGGCGGAATCCACCTTGGGGCGCGGCACGAAGGCCTCCGGCGGCACCACGAACAGCGACTCCACCCGGCAGCGGTACTGGGCCATCACCGAGAGGCGCCCCCAGTCTGGGCCGCCCGGCTCGGCGGCCAGGCGCTCCACCACCTCCTTCTGCAGCATGAAGTGCATGTCGGCGACGGCATCGCCGGCCTGGAGCAGGTGGGCGATCAGCGGGGTGGAGATGTTGTAGGGCAGGTTGCCGACGACACGCAGCGGCTCCCCCGCCCCGCGCAGGGCGCGAAAGTCGACCTTGAGGGCGTCGCCCTCATGGATCACGAAGTCGGGGTAGTTGAAGAACTGCACGCGCAGCCCGGGGATCAGGTCACGATCGAGCTCGATCACTTCCAGACGTCCACCGGCGGCCTCCAGCAGCGGCTCGGTGAGCGCCCCCTGGCCGGGGCCGATCTCGACGATCCGCTCGCCGGGGCGCGGCCCGATGGCACGCACGATGCGTGAGATGATGCCGCGGTCACGCAGGAAGTTCTGGCCGAAGCGCTTGCGGGCCCGATGGACCGGGGGGCGAGATGCCATTCAGGGGTGTCCTTCTATCACTGGAAGTCTGGAATTCTTTGCTGAAACCGGAGCTGTTCCGGCGGCAGGCTTACGAGCAGGCGCTGTGAACCCCTCCCTGGGCGCTACCGACGCCGTCCATGGCGTAGGACCTGCTCTTCAGCCTGCCCCCGGCGCTCCTTCCGATAAACTAACGCCGCGGGCGGCCATCTCGGCGGCCAGCGCCACGGCGACCCGCAAGCTGCCGGGATCGGCGCGGCCCGTGCCGGCCAGGTCCAGGGCGGTGCCGTGATCCACCGAGGTGCGCACCAACGGCAGCCCCAGGGTGATATTGGCGGCGCGGCCGAAGCCCGCGTACTTGAGCACCGGCAGACCCTGATCATGGTACATGGCCAGCACCGCATCCACGCCTGCCAGGTGGCGCGGGGTGAACAGGGTATCGGCGGGGAGCGGACCGTCGAGGGTCAGCCCCTCGGCGCGCAGCGCCTCGAGGGTCGGCTCGATCACCTCGATCTCCTCGCGCCCCAGGTGGCCGCCCTCGCCGGCGTGGGGGTTGAGGCCGCAGACGGCGATGCGCGGCGCGTCCAGGCCAAACCAGCGGGTCAGGTCCGCAGCGAGGATGCGCAGCACCCGCGCCAGGCGCTCATGGGTGATGGCCTCGGCCACCTCGCGCAGCGGCAGATGGGTGGTGGCCAGCGCCACCCGCAAGGCGGCGCTCCCCGACCAGCCGGGCCGTTCGGCGTGCAGGGCGGCGTCGGTGGCGAGCATCATCACCACCTCTTCGACGCCGCAGGCGTCTCGCAGGTACTCGGTGTGGCCCGTGAACCCGGCATGCCCCGCATCGAGGATCACGCCCTTGTGCAGCGGCGCGGTCACCATGCCCGCGGCCTGGCCCGAGCGACAGGCGCGGATCGCCACGTCCAGGGTCTCGAGCACGTAGTCGGCATTGGCGACCTCGAGCACGCCCGGGCGCACCGGGGCGCGCAGCGCCACCGGCCATACCGGCAGTCGCCCGGGACGCGCCGCGGGCACCGCCTCGCCGGGGGCGAGCTCGACCAGCTCCACCGCCAGGCCGAGGGCGGCGGCGCGCTCGGCGAGCATGGCCGGGTCGCCCACCGCCACCAGGCGAGTGCCGGCCACGCCCTCGGTGGCCAGCATCAGCACGAGTTCGGGCCCGATGCCCGCGGGCTCACCGCTGGTCAGCGCCAGGACCGGCGCGGCGGGGGTCGTCATCAGCGCTCGTCGAGGCGGTTGTCGACGAAGGCCTGGGAACGGATCTCCTGCAACCAGGCGCCGAGCTCCTCGTTGGCCTTGCGCTGGAAGAGGGCCTGCTGGGCCTGCTCACGGCCGACGCCTTCCTGCTCCATGAAGCGCTCCACCTCCCGCTCGGAGAGATTGACCCGGCTGCCCACGCGACGCTGCTGCAGCTGGCGCAGGGTCAGCTCGCGGCGGATCTCCTCGCGCACGCCGGCCAGCGTCAGACCATCGGCCTCCAGGGTATCGGCGAACTGCTCCAGGCTCATGCCGTTGCGCTCGGCGATGCCACGCACCTGGCGATTGAGCTCGGTGTCATCCACCGTGAGGCCGGCCTCATCCGCCATCTGCCACTGGATCTCCTCGAGGATCATCTGCTCCAGGACCTGCTCGCGCAGGGTCCCGGCGGGTGGCAGCGCCTGCTGCTGGGCGCCCATCTGGCTACGCACCTGGGCGAGGCGATCCTCGAGCTGGCTGTGCATGATCGCCCCCTCGTTGACCACCGCCACGATACGGTCCAGCGCCTGGCGCTGGGTAGAAGGCGGCTCCTGGGCCTGTACGACCGGCACGGTGGCGAGGCCCAGGGCCATGGCCAGGCCGGCGGCCAGGAAGGGGGTGCGGCGACTGCGCATGCTGTGCTGTCCTTTCATCTTTCCTCTCTAACGGGCCATCCGGCTCAGAAGGCGGTGCTGCGGTAGCCGGGGATGGCCTCCTCGAAGTAGCTGTCGGCCTCGCGGCCCACGCCGCCGAGCCCCTTGAACACGAAGCGCAGGAAGACCCCGCGATCGGTGAAATCATCGGCCAGGATGCCGGTGTCGTTGTCGTCGACCCACTCGCGCCAAACCAGCTGCACGCCATAGCAGCAGTCGTTCCACTGCACCCCGGCCAGTTGCTCCAGGGCGCGGTCGTTGGTGTTGTCATAGAGCAGGCGACCGATCAGGTCGACGCGCCGGCCGGCCTTCCAGGCGAAGGAGGCGTCGTACTCCTCGCGGTTGTAATCACGAAAGTCATCGTCATCCTCGTCCAGCGAGGGGTCAAAGCCATTGAGCTCCCAGCGGTAGCCGAGGTTCAACGCGTGGCCTTTCGGCGAGCGGTACTGCAGGTCGACCCCGGTGCGCTCGGTGCGCTCCAGGTCGTCGTCATACAGCCACTGCCAGCGGGTGCGCCAGCGCTCGGTGAGCTGCCAGTCGGCATTGGCGACCAGCGGCGAGCGATCGCGGGTGGCACGGTAGAAATCCGCGCCATTGGCCGGCAAGTCGTCGGGGTCGCCCGCCATATCGATGCTGCGGTCCTCGAAGTAGAGCGCCTGGCCCAGCCCCAGGGAGAGCCGCTGGCGGCCGCTGTCGTCCTCGAGCAGGCGCGATTCCACCCCCAGGGAGAGGCGGTTGAGATCGCCGACCCGGTCGCTGCCGGAGAAGCGATGCGGCGACCACAGCTGGCTCCAGGAGAAGGCGCGCTCGCTGGTGTCGAAGTCGGGAAAGTCGCTCTGGTCCCGGGCCGGCACGTAGGCGTAGTTGGCGCGGGGCTCCAGGGTCTGGCGGTAATCACGGCCCCCCAGGTCGAGCTCGCGCTCGAACACCAGGCCGGCATCCACGGAGGCCACCGGCACGCTGCGGGTCAGGGAGGTGTCACGGTCGGTGTCGCGGTCGCCGTAGTCCAGCGCGTAGGCGGTGCCCAACCACTCCAGGCGCGGCTCCAGATGGCCCCAGCTCTCGTCGAAGCGCCAGCCCACGGCCGGCGACAGGTGCAGCCGCGAGCCGGTGGCCGACTCATTCAGCGGAACTCTCAGACGCCGCCCATCACTCTCATAGATTCCCTGTTCATCCGTTTCGATATCGCGCCAGAAGTAGCTGTAGTTGCTCTGCCACTGCTGGTAGAAGCCGCTCTGCTGGTTCCAGCGCGCCGCCGCGGTGAGGCTGGGCAGGCGATAGAAGGGCTTGTCCTGCTCCAGCAGCGGGTCGTCGAGCTTCTGGAAGCCCTGGGCGCGGGCGTCGAGGCGCCAGGTATCGCCGCGGTAGTCGACCTGGGCCAGGCGCTCCATGGCCGAGGTGTTCTGTTCGGCGAAGTCGCTGCCGAAGTCGTCGAAGTAGCGGCCGTCGCTGGCCGCCCCGTAGCGCAGCCGGTAGCGGCTGCGGGGGTTCAGGGTACCGGCATGGCGGTAGTCGAGGTACCAGCGTTCCTCGCCCTCGTAGCGGCGCGCCGCATCGTTGGGGTTGTCGCTGTCACCGCCATCGTCGCTGTCCAGCCAGGCGCCCTCGATCTGGCCCGCGGCGGAGGGCAGGAGGTAGCGGTACTGGCCGCCCAGCAGCAGGCCGCGATCGCTGATCCAGCGCGGCGTGATGGTGGCGTCCTGGTCCGGGGCGATGTTCCAGTAGAAGGGCTGGGCGTAGTCCAGCGAGTCGGTGGAGAAGCCCACCGCCGGCCACAAAAAGCCGGTGTGACGGCGGTCGTCGATGGGGAAGCGGACCCAGGGCCAGTAGAAGACCGGCACGTCCTTCACCTCCAGCCGTGCGTTGCGGGCGGTGCCGAAGCCGCTCTCGCGGTCGAGCACCACGTCGCCCCCCACCAGGCGCCAGAGATTGTCGCCGGGGTCGCAGGTGGTGAAGCTCGCCGAGGAGAGCCGGTAACGGCCATCCTCCAGGCGCGCCAGGCGCTGGGCGTCGCCGCGCAGGTGGCGGTCATGGATGACATAGTGCGCCTCGTCGACGCTGGCGGCGTCGTTCACCAGCGAGAGCTCACCGGCGCTGCCGCGCACCAGCAGCCCCTGGTCGCGCAGCGCCAGGGGGCCCTCGGCGAAGGCGCGCTCCCGGCTGGGCGGTACCCGCACCCGGGGGGTCTCGAGCTGGGCATTGTCGCGGCGCAGTACCACTTCGCCGCGCAGCAGGGTCTCGCCATCCTCGCCGTAGCTCGCGCTTGCCGACTCGCTGGCCACCTTGCCCGGCTCGGGGGGCGGCAGGCGGTAGTCGGGCATTACATAGGCGCCGCGGCACAGGGAAGCCCCCGGGTTCTCACTGCCCCAGGGTTGGAAGTCGAGTTGCTCGGCAGGCAGGGGCTCCGGCGGGGCCGCCAGCAGCGGGCCGCCGCCAAGACCCGCGGCCACCAGGCCTGCAAGGGCCGTCCATGAGAGTCGCTTGCCCATGTTGGTCGATGTCCTTGGCGTGGTGAAACGCTATTATACAGGCCGCCGTCGGCCTGTCCTGCCGGCGGTGGCGGCGCAGCGCCCAGCATGCGGCGCGCGCCCTCGACCGTCAACCGGACACCCCGACCCAGGAGCCTTCTCATGACCGACGCCGCCCACGACGCCTCGCGCCGCGAACGGCTCGCCCGCTGGGCCGCCGAGCGCCACGCCCTGGCGCCCGCCGCCCTCGACCTGCACCTGGCCGCCGGCGACGCCAGCTTCCGCCGCTACTACCGCCTGGTCCTGCCCGACGGCACCACCCGCATCCTGATGGATGCCCCGCCCGAGCAGGAGGACAGCCAGCCCTTCGTGGCCATCGCCCGCCGCTGGGAGGCCGCCGGGCTGCCGGTGCCGCACCTCTTCGCCGTCGACCTGGAAGCGGGATTCATCGAACTGGAGGACCTCGGGGACACCCCCCTGCAACGCTGCTTCGGCGACGAGGCCGAGACGCTGGCCTGGCACGAGCATGCCATCACGCTGCTCCACGAGCTGCAGAACCGCGCCGGCCCCGAGGCGCTGCCGCGCTTCGATGCCGCCCTGCTCGAGCGTGAGCTGGATCTGTTCCCCGAATGGTGCCTGGGCGAATGGCTGGGCCTGGAGACGCCACCGGGGTGGGCGGCATTGCGCCAGGCCCTGGTGGAGCAGGCGCTGGCTCAGCCGATGGTCACGGTGCACCGTGACTTCGACGCCATGAACCTGATGGTGCGCGATGAAGCGCTGGTGCTGATCGACTTCCAGGACGCGGTGGCAGGTCCCATCAGCTACGACCTGATCTCGCTGCTGCGCGGCCGCTACTGCCGCTTCGACGCCGAACGGTTCGCCGCCTGGGTCGAGGCCTTCCGCCGCTGCGCCGTGGCCGACGGACGCCTCCCCTCGAGCACCACCGAGGCCAACTTCCTGGCCCAGGCCAACGCCATGGCCGCCCAGCGCTCGCTCAAGGTGCTGGGCATCTTCTGCCGCCTTACCCTGCGCGACCACAAGACGGGCTACCTCGAGCGCCTGCCCCACTTCCTCGCCCACCTCGAGGAGAGCCTGGCGGGCCTCGCCGGCCACGACGCCTTCAGGACCTGGCTCGCCGAGACCTTCCGCCCCGCCATTTCCGCACGCCTGGAGGGCGCGGCATGAAGGCGATGATCCTCGCCGCGGGACTGGGCACCCGCATGCGTCCGCTCACCGACCGCTGCCCCAAGCCGCTGCTGCCGGTGGCTGGCCGGCCGCTGATCGTCCACCACCTCGAACGCCTGCGCGCGGCGGGCATCACCGAGGTCGTGATCAATGTCAGCTACCGCGCCGAGCAGATCATCGCGGCGCTGGGCGACGGCGGCGACCACGGGGTGCGCATCGCCTGGAGTCGCGAGGAGGCGCCGCTGGAAACGGGTGGCGGCATCCAGCACGCCCTGCCGCTGCTCGGCGCTGCCCCCTTCCTGCTGGTCAACGGCGACGTCTGGTGCGATCTCGACCCGAACACCCTGCCCGCGCTGGATAGCGGCGACCGGGCGCGGCTGGTGCTGGTGGACAACCCCGACCACCACCCGGCGGGCGACTTCCACCTCGACGCCACCGGCCGCGTCCGTGCCGAGGGCGAGCCGAGGCTCACCTTCGCCGGTATCAGCCTGCTCGACCCGGCGCTGCTGGCTGATGAGGCCCCCGGCGCCTTCGCCCTGGCGCCGCTGCTGCGCCGCGCCATGGCCGAGGGGCGCGTGGCCGGCCACCATCACCGCGGCCGCTGGGTGGACGTGGGCACGCCGGAGAGACTGAGGACGCTGGACGAGTCACTGGCGTCGAGTCGTCCTCAAAGCTGAGCGAGAGGCGCCGGGGGTTGGCCGTAGAGGGGGTCCGAGGACCAGGGGTGAGAAGCACTGCTTCGAACGGGCTGGCCATGGATGGCCAGCACCGGTCCTGCAAGCGGAGCAGGATGCGAGAGCGCCGCAGGGCCGAGGTAGCGTACAGGGAAGTATTCACAGCGCCCCTCGTCGGTCCGGCGCTCCGGGGCCTGTCGCCGGAACAGCCTTGAGCGATGTGCGGGGCTCAGCAACGACTGCTATGCTGCCGCGATTTGCCGACAATCGAAAAGGAACCCTTGCCATGAAAGCTACAGTGAAATGGACCGACGGCCGCCAGTTCGTTGCCGAATCGGGCAGCGGCCACAGCGTGGTCATCGACGGGCCGCCCGACCACGGCGGCCGCAACACCGGCCCCCGCCCCATGGAGCTGCTGCTGATGGGCATGGGGGCTTGCACCTCCTTCGATATCCTCAACATCCTCGACAAGGCCCGAGCCGACGTCAGCGACTGCGTGGCGAGCGTCGAGGCCGAGCGCGCCGATGCCACGCCCAGCGTGTTCACGAAGATCCATGTGAACTTCACGGTCACCGGCCGTGGGCTCAAGGAGAAGCAGGTCGCGCGCGCCGTGGAGCTCTCCGCCGAGAAGTACTGCAGCGCCTCGATCATGCTGGTCAAGGGCGGGGTCGAGGTGACCCACTCCTACACCATCATCGAGGGCTGAGCGGCAGCGGACCCATGACGCAAACGGCGCCACCCCCTGGGGTGGCGCCGTTTGCGTGTGAGGATGCACCTGATGCGCCGAACACCGAAGATCGCGCGGTTGCCCGCAGGAACGCCGACTACCCAGCCGGCCAGGTAAAGCGTCGGCCGCCCATCAGGTGCATGTGAATATGATAGACCGTCTGGCCGCCCTGGTCATTGCAGTTCATCACCACTCGGTAGCCCTCCTCGGCGAAGCCCCGCTCCTTCGCCAGGCGCGCCGCGGTGAACTGCAGGCGCCCCGCCAGCGCCAGGTCGCCCTCCTCGAGGTCATTGAGGGTGGCGATATGCTTCCTGGGGATGATCAGCAGGTGGGTAGGTGCCTGGGGGTTGATGTCCTCGAAGGCCACCACCTGATCATCCTCGAAGACGATCTCGGCGGGAATCTCGCGATTGATGATCTTGCAGAACAGGCATTCCATCTCGTGGGCCTCCTCGTCGGGATGATCGGGATCAGCGGAAACGCCGCTGGGCCAGCAGGTGGCGCACCAGCGGCCCCAGGATCAGCTCCATGGCCAGGGAGACTCGTGCCCCGGGCACCACCAGGGTATGCGGGCGACTCATGAAGGCATCCTGGATCATCGCCAGCAGGTAGGGGAAGTCCACCGTGGCCGGTTCGCGGAAGCGGATCACCGCGAAGGACTCGGCGTCGGTGGGGATATCCTGCACCTCGAAGGGGTTGGAGGTATCCACCGTGGGCACCCGCTGGAAGTTGATATGGGTGCGCGAGAACTGCGGCTGAATATAGCGCACATAGTCGTCCATGCGCCCCAGGATGGTGTCGATCACCGCTTCCTGGGAATAACCGCGCAGCTTGGTATCGCGGTCGATCTTCTGGATCCACTCCAGGTTCATGGTCGGCGCCACGCCCACCAGCAGGTCGACGTGACGGGCGATATCGTGCTCGGGGGTGACCAGGCCACCGTGCAGTCCCTCGTAGAACAGCAGGTCGGTGCCATAGGGCAGCGGCTGCCACTCGGTGAAGGTGCCGATCCGGTAGCCGGACTCGATCATCTGCTTGTCTTCGGCGTGGATATAGTGGCGATAGGTGCCGCTGCCGCCCTCGCCATACTCCTGGAACAGTGTCTCGAGCTCCTCGAGCAGGTTGGCCTCCACGGCGAAGTGGGAGAGCTCATCCTTGCGCTCCGGCTCCTCGCGAAAGATCCGCGAAAGCTCCTCGCGGGTGTAGCGATGGAAGGCGTCGCCGTCGACGAAGGCGGCGTGCACGTCCTCGCGGGAGAACATGCGCTCGAAGGTACGCTTGACGGTGGTGGTACCGGCCCCGGAGGAGCCGGTCACGGCGATGATCGGATATTCACGGGACATCAGGCCCCTCCCGCTCCGGCGATGGATGTCTTCACGGCCTCGGGCACCGCCACCGGGCGGCCGCTCTCGGGATCCACCAGCAGCAGGTTGAGCCGCGCCGTGGCGACCGGGCGGCCGCCCTCGGCGTGACACACCCGCTGGAAGACGGTGAGCGCCTTGCCCCGGGGGGCGGGGATCGCCGTCTCCACCACCAGGGCATCGGGCCAGCGCGCCTCCGACTGGTACTGCACGGCGAGGTCGGCCACCACGCTGGGATAGCCGCCCAGGTCCCACTCGGTGAGCCCCAGCGCGGCCAGGGCCTGGATGCGCGCCTCGTGGAGCAGCGACACCAGGGCATCATGGCCCAGATGGCGGCCATAGTTCATGTCGGTCACGCGCACCGACAGCGGCTGGCGGTGGATGATGGCGGCCTCGGGAAAATCGAGCCTGACGCGCTCCATGCTTGCCTCCCATGTTGCTCTTGTTGTGACGCGAGGTGCCGTGGGTCGAGGCCGTGATTCAGCGCTCGCCGCGCTCGCGGACGATGGCGCGATGGGCGATATCACGGCGGCAGAAGGCGCCCTCCCAGCGGATGGCGTCGACCCCGCGGTAGGCATTCCCGGCGGCCGCCGAGACGCCCTCGCCCAGGGCGGTGACGCAGAGCACCCGACCGCCGGCGCTGACCAGTTGGCCGTCCTGGTCGGCGGTGCCGGCATGGAACACCTTGCAGCCGGTGGCCTCGGCGGTCTCGATGCCCTCGATGGCGTCGCCCTTGCGGTAACTGCCCGGGTAGCCGCCGGCGGCGAGCACCACGCCTACCGCGGCGCGCGCGTCCCACTCGCAGGCGTGGCCGGCCAGCTCGCCCCGTGCCCCGGCCAGGCACAGCTCGGCGAGGTCCGAGCGCAGGCGCAACATGATCGGCTGGGTCTCGGGATCGCCGAAGCGGCAGTTGTATTCGATCACCCTGGGGTTGCCCGCGGTGTCGATCATCAGGCCGGCGTAGAGGAAGCCGGTATAGGGATGCCCCTCTGCGGCCATGCCCTTGACCGTGGGCAGGATCACCCGCTGCATGATGCGCTCGTGCACCTCATCGGTGACCACCGGCGCCGGCGAGTAGGCGCCCATGCCGCCGGTATTGGGGCCGGTGTCGCCCTCGCCCACCCGCTTGTGGTCCTGGCTGGTGGCCATGGGCAGCACGCTCTCGCCATCCACCATGACGATGAAGCTGGCCTCCTCGCCGTCGAGGAACTCCTCGATCACCACCCGGGCGCCGGCATCGCCGAAGGCGTTGTCCTCGAGCATGTCGCGCACCGCCGCCTCGGCCTCCGCGAGGCTCATGGCGACGATGACACCCTTGCCCGCGGCCAGGCCATCGGCCTTGATCACGATGGGCGCCCCCTGCTCGCGCAGGTAATCGAGGGCCGGCGCCACCGCGGTGAAGGTGCGGTAGGCAGCGGTGGGGATGGCGTGGCGGGCCAGGAAGTCCTTGGAGAAGGCCTTGGAGCCCTCGAGCTGGGCGGCGCCGGCGGTGGGGCCGAAGATCACCAGGCCCGCCTCGCGGAAGCGGTCCACCACACCGGCCACCAGCGGCGCCTCGGGGCCGACGATGGTGAGATCGACGGCGGCGTCGCGGGCGAAGACCAGCAGTCCCTCCAGGTCATCCGCGGCGATCGCGACATTGGTCAGCCCGGGCTCCCGGGCGGTGCCGGCATTGCCCGGCGCCACATAGGTCATCGCCACCTGCGGCGACTGGGCGACCTTCCAGGCCAGGGCGTGTTCGCGGCCTCCGCCGCCGATGATCAGCACCTTCATCCTATTCCACCTTCATGCTGCTGGCCGACTGTGCGGCGTTGAAAATCGAGGCGGCATTATGTCAGAAAGACATGGCGCCTGCGTCACGCCTTGTCATCGTCGCCCTTGTCGCCCTTGCCAGCGGCACCGGGCCCTTGACCGATGGTCTGCTGCCAGAAGCGCATGTTCTCCTCGGCCATCTCGCGCATCAGGTCCATGGGCGAGTGGCGCAGGGCCTGCTGCCACTGGTCCTGCATGCGCTGCTGCTGTTCCATCATCAGCTTGGTGCCCTGCTCCAGGTAGCGCGACAGCGGCAGCGGGTGGGCCATGTCGTAGACACGGATGAACTGGGCCAGCAGGTCGTTGGAAAACACCTGCGCATCACCATCGGCCTGCTCCTGCTCGATGATGATCGAGAGCAGGATGGTGCGGGTCAGGTCCTCGCCGCTCTTGGCATCCTCGACGCGAAACGGCACTTCATCGAGGATCAGCCCACGCAGGTCCTCGAGGGTCACATAGCGGCTCTGTTCGGTATCATAGAGCCTGCGGTTGGCATACTTGCGAATCACGCGCACGGCGCTGCTCCTCATTCAATGTGGGAGGGACGACTGCCCCTGCAGGACCATTGTGCACCGCGACACCCACCATGCAAGGTATACCCATCATTCCGTCTCCAACGCGGCGAGGCACCATGAACCTGATCCTGCTTTCTCCCGACGACATCGAGAACGACCGCCTGGCACGGGTGCGTGACCCGCGGCGCCTGCGCCATCTGCGCGAGGTCCATCGCGCCGCCCCCGGGGACCGCCTCACCCTCGGGGTCATCGGCGGGGCGATCGGCCGGGGCGAGCTGGTCACCCTCGACGAGCAGGAGGCGACCTTCGCGCTGGACGCCCTCGACCAGGCCCCACCGCCGGCGCTGCCGGTGCACCTGGTGCTGGCACTGCCGCGTCCACGCATGCTGGCGCGCAGCCTGGAGCACGTCACCACTCTTGGGGTGAAGCGGATCACCCTGCTGCATACCCGGCGGGTGGAGAAGAGCTACTGGATGTCGCCGGAGCTCGATGCGGAGAAGATCCACCATCACCTGGTGCTGGGTCTGGAGCAGGCCCGGGACACCCGCCTGCCCGAGGTCACCCTGGAGAAGGGCTTTCGCCCCTTCGTGGAGGACCGCCTGCCCGGCCTGCTGGAGGGGCGGCGCGGCCTGCTGGCCCACCCCGGCATGCCCGGCGCCTGCCCGCGGGGCCTCGACGAGGAAACGCTGCTGCTGGTGGGTCCCGAGGGGGGCTTCATCCCCTGGGAGGTGGAGAAGCTGCTGGAGGCGGGCTGCGAAGGCATCCACCTGGGCCAGCGCATCCTGCGGGTGGAGACCGCGGTGACCGCCCTGCTGGCGCGGCTGTTCTAGCAGTCAGTCGTCGGCCTCCTCCTCTTCGGGATCATGCTCCACCAGCGGCGAATCGTCGTCGCAGACCGGCTCGGAGAGGAAGGTATCGCGCACATCCAGCAGGCCCAGGTGGCCGATGGTGCGCCGCCCCAGCAGCAGCGGATAGTTCATGTCGCCGCGATCGCGCAGGCTGAACTGCTCCTCGTAGACGGTATCGCCGAGGCAGACCTTCATCAGCACCACCGGGCGGCGGTCGGTGCCGCCGGCCCCGCGCAGCCTGAGACTGCGATAGAGCGGCAACTCCAGGCGCTCGCTGAACACCTCCCCGCTCTCCTCGTCCTCCAGCTTGAGGCGGAAGCGCACCCAGCGCTCGCCGTCGCGCTTGAAGCGCTCGATGTCGCGGGCGTCCAGCGAGGAGGTCAGGGCACCGCTGTCGAGCTTGGCCTTCACCTCCACGCCCCAGGGCTCCACGATGGCCTTCTCGACCCAGCCGAACACCTTGTCGTCGGCCTGGACCGTCGAGGCCAGCAGGGCCATTCCCAGAACCGCGGCCAGGGCATGCTTGATGCGCATTATCCGTTTCCTCTTGTGTCCGGCCCTTGCGACCGTTGTGAATTCAGCGGGTCAGGCCCTCCAGCAGGCGCCGGGTGGCGAAGCCGTCCGGCACCTCGCCGATGGATGCCTGGTACTCACGCAGGCCACGCCGGGTGTTGGGGCCCAGGATGCCGTCGGGCGTGCCCACCTCGAAACCGCGGGCATTGAGGGCGTGCTGCATCTCGCGCACCTCGGCGCGTGCCAGCGGCTGCTCGTCACGGGGCCAGCCGCCGACGACCCCGTCGCGCCCCGCGATCTCGTCGGCGAGGCTGCCCACCGCCAGCGCATAGCTGGTGGCATTGTTGTAGCGCAGGATGGCGCGGAAGTTGGGCCCTACCAGGAAGGCCGGCCCCCTCGCCCCGGCGGGCACGATCACCGCCGCCTCGTCATAGTCGGGCAGGGCGCCGCCGCCCACGGCACCCACGCCCTGTGAGGACCAGGCGGCGGACGAGCGGCGGTTGGAAAGCTCGGTCTGGGCATAGTCGAACCCCTCCGGCAGGGTCACCTCGACGCCCCAGGGCTCCCCCTCGCGCCAGCCGGCACGCGCCAGATAGTGGGCGGTGGAGGCCATGACGTCGGGGATGCTGCCCCAGATGTCGCGGCGACCGTCGCCGTCACCGTCCTTGGCGTAGGCCTCGAAACTGGAGGGGATGAACTGGGTATGACCCATGGCGCCGGCCCAGGAGCCGAGCATGCGCTCGGGGGCGATATCCCCGGCCTCGATGATGCGCAGGGCGGCGAGCAGCTCGCCCCGGGCGAAGTCGCGGCGCCGCCCGTCGTAGGCCAGCGTCGCCAGCGCCTCGAGGGTCGAGAAGTCGCCGAAGTTGCCGCCGTAGTTGCTCTCGATGCCCCAGATCGCCACGATCACCTCCGCCGGCACCCCGTAGCGCTGCTCCATGCGGCGCGCGGTGTCGCGGTGCTCGGCCAGGCGGGCCCGCCCGGTGGTGACACGCTGGGCGGAGACGGCGCTGTCCAGGTACTGCCAGATGGGGCGCACGAACTCCGGCTGGGAACGGTCCAGCTCGATCACCCGGGGGCGATAGCGCACCCCGTCAAGGGCGCGGGCCAGGGTCGCCGGCGAGATCCCCTCGCCACGCGCCTCGCGCCGGAAGCGGGCCAGCCAGGCGGAGAAGCTCTCGGCGGCGGCGGGTTCCCGGGCATCGTCGGCGGGGGCGGAGGAGTGGGCCGCCGCCTCGCCGGGTGTCGCGGGCGCCTGCTCGGCGGCACTCGCCTCACGGGCCGGGCCGCTCTGGCAGCCGGCCAGCAGGGCCAGCATCAGGCAGCAGGTCAAGGTCATCCGTAGCATGGTGGCGAGCACTCCTTGGCGTCATGGGCATTAACACCGGATCATCGCGCAGTTGGCGCGCCGCGGGAAGCCCCGTTCAGCTTCCGGTGAGGCGCCAGATCACCGCCACAAGACAGGCCAGCACCACCACGCTCAGCAGGTTGCGCAGGGACTGGAACCAGGTGGGCAGCGTTTCGCGGCTGTCGCGCCCCAGCTCATGCAGGCGCACCAGCACAAAGCCGCTGGCCAGCACCCAGGCGCCGCTCAACGGATGCAGCAGCAGTGCCGGCCAGGCGATCAGGCTCGGCGCCATGCTCAGCAGCAGGCGTGCACGAAAGGCGCCACTGCCGGCCGACTCGAGCGACATGGCCACGCCCCACTGGATGCCGCCCAGGAACGAGAGGATCACGGCGGCGTAGGCCAGGAAGGCCTTGATGGCCACCACCTGCCAGGCCACCGGCGCCAGCCAGGCCGCCGCGGCGGTGAAGAGAAAAGGCAACAGGCCGGCCAGGCCAAGCAGCAGCGGCAGGCGAGAGAGGCGGCCGTCGGCATCGATGGCGAGTCCGGGAAGAGTCATGCGGGGCTCCTCAGGGGTCGGCGGGCGGCACCTTGCTGCCCGGAGGCGGTGGAAAGCGTTCGACATCGGCACACCAGGGCTGATGGCGTTGCGCCACCGGCAGCGTGGCCAGCGCGGGCTGCCAACGGGCCACGTAGTCACCCTCGGGGTCGTAGCGACGGGCCTGCCAGGGGATGTCGAAGCGATGCCCGCGCCGATCCCGTCCCACGCCGGCCACGTAACGCCAGTTGCCCCAGTTGCTGGCGGCATCGTAATCGATGAGGCAGCGCTCGAACCAGGCCGCGCCGAGGCGCCAGTCGCCACCCAGCTCGAAGACCAGGAAACTCGCCGCATTCTGCCGCGCCCGGTTGGAGAGCCAGCCGGTGGCGGCGAGCTCCGTCATGGCGGCATCGATCAGCGGCACCCCCGTGCGCCCGCGGCACCAGCGACGGAAGGCGTCGTCGGCCGGCGGCAGCCGCCGGCGGCCATACAGCGCCGCCCCCTCCTGGCGCGCGGCCCAGTGGAAGTAGTCGCGCCACAGCAGCTCGACGATCACCCATTCGCTGGAGTCATTGGCCCCGTGGGTCGCCTCCCAGGCGCGTACCGCGTCGTGAACCTGGCGCGGCGAGAGGCAGCCGTGGGCCAGCCAGGGGGCGAGGCGGGTGGAGAAGTCGGCGCCCATCAGGGCGTTGCGTGTCTGCTTGTAGCTGGCCACGGCGCCGCCCTGCCAGAGATAGTGGTCGAGCCGCGCCAGCCCCTCCGCCTCGCCACCGGCGAAGCGGAAGCCCCCGCGCGCATCGGCCGTCCAGTCGGCGGCCACCGGCGATACCCGATGCAGCGCCGGCAGCCCTCGCGGCGCGCCTTCGGGCCAGGGCGGCAGGGTCACCGGCGCCGGCCAGGACGCCGGCAGCGTGGCGGCGGGCTCCACCCGGCGGCGGAAGGCCGAGAAGCTCGGCGGCAACGCGTCCAGGGGCAACGGCAGCTCGCCCTCGTCGAGTAGCAGGCCGGCATCGGGCTGCCACAGCTCGACACCGGGCCCCAGGCGCTCGGCCAGGCGCGCCACCGCGCCGCTCTCCTCCCAGCCGGCGTCGCGACGCACGCGGACCTGGTCGAAGGCGTGGCGATCGACCAGGCCGGCGACCTCCTCCAGCGGGTCCCCGACACGCACCAGCAGATCGCTGCCGCGACCGAGCAGTTCGCCGCGCAGGGCGATCAGGCTCTCCCAGAGGAAACGCAGCCGCGCGGCGCCGATGCGTGGCCCCAGGCCGGCGCGGTCCTCGAGCCAGGCGTCGTCCAGCACGTAGACGCAGAGCAGCGACTCGGCGGGCGAGGCGAAGCGCAGCAGGGGATTGTCGGCCAGGCGCAGGTCACCGCGCAGCCATACCAGCACACGCCTCACGACGCCGGGCTCCGGCGATGCGCCTCGCGTCGGCAGCGCTCACTGCAGTGGCGGACCTCCTCCCAGCAGCGGGCCCACTTGCGGCGCCAGGCGAAGGGCCGGCCGCAGCTGGCGCAGGGCTTGTGTGGCAGATGTGGCTTGTGGTGCATGACAGGACCCCAAACATGGACATGGGAATATAGTAGTACAGCTTCTGTACAATTTATACTCCCGCCACCCTGGGGTAGCGCGGATGGTTTGCATGGCTCGGGGCCGATCTGGCGACAAGCGCCGGGGACCGACGCAAGCAGGGCCACCCGAAGGTGGCCCCGCACGGCAGGCAGGGGTCGGGAAGCGCTCAGGAGGCGTCGTGCTCTCCGGGCTCGCGGCGCGCGTTGCGCTCGGTCTCCAGGCCGCTCTTGAGCTCGTGGGTCAGGGGGTCATAGTTGGGCCTGAGCTCGTCCTTGAGCGTGCCCTCCCACAGCCGGGAGCCGACGAAGTAGCCGGCACGGCCGATCACATGGGCGGCCACGGGGGCCGTCATCATGATGAACAGGATCACGCCGAAGGCCCGCGCCACCACCGCCACCTGGGCGAAGTGCAGCGCCACCGCCAGCATGATCAGGGTCGCGCCCAGGGTGGCCGCCTTGGTGGTCGCATGCATGCGGGTCAGCAGGTCGGGCAGGCGCACCACGCCCAGCGCCGCCAGCAGCATGAACAGCGCCCCGACCAGGATCAGCCCCTCCTTGAGGATCTCAGTCATCTCGCGGCCCTCCCCGCTCCAGGAAACGCGCGAAGCCGATGGCGGCCATGAAGGCCATCAGCGCCATGACGATGGCCACGTCGAGCAGGCTGGCCACGTCGGTGGCGATGGCCACCACCCCGATGATGCCGACCAGGATCGACGAGAAGAGCTCCAGGGCCACCACCCGGTCGGGCAGGCTCGGACCACGAAACAGGCGCACGAAGGTCAGGCACAGCGCCAGCGCCATCAGCACCAGGCTCAGCAGGATCAGGGGCGACATCGGCGCACTCCTCCGCGATTCGGCATGAACATCAATGGAACAGCTCCAGGGCACGGCGCTCCAGCTCCGCCAGGTTGCGGCGCAGCTCTGCCTCGTCGTCCAGGAACATGGCATGGATATAGAGCACCCGGCGATCGTCGGAGACATCCAGGCTCAGGGTGCCCGGGGTCAACGAGATCAGGTTGGCCACGAAGGCGATCTCGAACTCGCTGCGCGCCTGGAGCGGCATGGCGATCACCCCGGGCTTCATGTACCAGGGCGGGGTGACGATATCGAAGGCCACCTTGAGGTTGGCCATCACCAGCTCCTTGAGGAAGAAGCCGATAAACGCCACCAGCCGCGGCAGGCGCTGGGCATAGCCGGAAAGCGCCGGCACCTGGGGCTGGATCAGCGCCAGCACCAGGTAGCCGAAGACCAGCCCGGCGAGCAGGTTGAGGCCGCTGAAATCGCCGGTGAGCACCACCCAGGCGCCGCCCAGCAGCAGGTTCCAGGCCGCACCGATCATGGCATCACCTCCCCCTGCGCCCCCAGCACCGCCCGGATATAGGCCTGCGGGTCGAGCAGCTGGGCGGCCGAGGCCTCGGCCAGGGCATGGATCGGCGCCGGATAGAGGCCGATGAACAGGGTACAAAGCCCCAGGCCCACCACCGGGGCGGCCATCAGCCACAGCTCGCGCTGGCGTACCTCGGGGTAGGGGTCGACGTCACCCTCGGGCGGCGTCGACTTCCAGAACACCTCGGACCAGATCTTGATCATCGAATAGAGGGTCAGCAGGCCCACCAGCAGGGCGATGGCGGTGACCCCGTAGGCCTCGGCCTCGATGCCGGCACGGATCACGATGAACTTGGCCAGGAACCCCGACAGCGGCGGGATGCCGGCCAGCGACAGGGCCGGAATCAGGAACAGCACGGCAAGCCAGGGGTGGCTGCGATAGAAGCCACCCAGGCGCTTGAGCTGGTAGCTGCCGCCCAGGCGGTGGACGATGCCGCTGACCAGGAACAGGTTCGTCTTCACGATGATGTGATGCATGATGTAGAAGACCCCGCCAACGATCGCCAGGGGCGTAAACAGCGCCAGGCCGAGGATCATGTAGCCGATCTGGCTGACGATATGGAACGACAGGATGCGCCGGAACTCGAACTGGGCCGCCGCGCCCAGCACCCCGGAGAGCATGGTCAGCCCCGCGCCCCACAGCAGGATCTCGTGGGTGTAGCCCGGGCTGTGGTGGAAGATCAGCGTGAAGACGCGGAACAGCGCGTAGACCCCGACCTTGGTGAGCAGCCCCGCGAACAGCGCCGACACCGCCACCGGCGGGGTGTGGTAGGAGGCCGGCAGCCAGAAGAACAGCGGGAAGGCCGCCGCCTTGATGCCGAAGGCGACCATGAACATCATCGCCAGGGCATCCACCATGCCCTGCTCCTCCACCGTGGCCAGGCGCCTGGCGATATCGGCCATGTTGAGGGTGCCCACCATGCCGTAGAGCAGCCCCACGGCGATCAGGAAGATCACCGAGGAGAGCAGGTTCAGGGTCACGTACTTGATCGCCCCCTCCATCTGCGCCTTCTCGCTGCCCAGTATCAGCAGCGCGAAGGAGGCGACCAGCATCACCTCGAACCACACATAGAGATTGAAGATATCGCCGGTGAGGAAGGCGCCGGCCACCCCGGCCAGCAGCAGGTGCATCAGCGGAAAGTAGCCATAGGCCTCGTGGCCACGGCCGGCGGTGGCCAGGGAGTAGATCGCCACGGCGAAGCCGATGATGCCGGTGAGCACCACCATGATGGCGCCCAGCAGGTCGGCCACCAGGCTGATGCCGAAGGGCGCGGCCCAGTTACCCATGTGCATCACCAGGATGCCCTCGCGGTTCACCGAGGCGAGCAGCCATAGGGCGGTGATCAGCAGCCCGGCGGTGCCGCCCACGGCGACCAGCCGCTGCATCAGGCGCGAGCGCCAGAACACCAGCGACACGGCCCCCGCCATCAGCGAAATGAGGATGGGCAGCGCGATCTCGGGGTTCACGTGTCGGTATCCTTCATCTTGTCCAGGTCATCGGCACGCACGATCTCCCAGGCGCGGCGCACCAGCACCACGGCGAACGACAGCACGCCGAAGGCGATGACGATGGCGGTGAGCACCAGCGCCTGGGGCAGCGGGTCGGCCACCGCCCCCTCGGGCGCGGTGAGCCCCTCGGGCACCAGCGGCGGTGCCCCGCGGGTCAGGCCGGCGGTCGCGAAGATCAGCAGGTTGGCGGCGTTGGAGAGCAGCATCAGCCCGATCACCAGCTTGACGATGGAGCGGCGCAGCATCATGTAGATGGCGGCGGCGAACAGGATGCCGATGGCGACGGCCATCAAGGGTTCCATGGGATCTCCTCAGCGTTCGTCGTCGGCCTGGTCGGTCTTGACCAGGGCGGTGATGGCAGTGAGCACCGAGCCCAGCACCACCAGGTAGACCCCGATATCGAAGATCAGCGGCGTCGAGGCCTTGAAGCCGATGACCGGGAGGGTCCACCACTGGGCGGTAAAGAAGGGCTCTCCATGCCACCAGGCGGGCAGCGTCGAGGCCACCCCCAGCAGCAGCCCCATGCCCACCAGGTCGCGGGGCGAGACCTTGAGCATCGCCCCCAGGGCGCGCCACCCGTAGGCGAACAGGTAGAGCGCAAAGCCCCCCGCCGCCACCAGCCCGGCGATGAAGCCACCTCCCGGCTCATCATGGCCGCGCAGCAGCAGGAACAGCGAGAACATCAGCTGCAGCGGCAGCAGCAGCCGCGCCGCCACATTGAGAATCAGCGTGCCCGATCTAACCATCGTCGCCCCTCCGTGTCCGCGAGGCGCTCCTGGCCTCATACTCCTCGGCGTGGAAGCGCAGCATGGCATAGACCCCGATGGCCGCCAGCGCCAGCACGAACATCTCGCCCAGGGTGTCCAGGGCGCGGAAGTCCACCAGGATGACGTTGACGATATTGTGGCCGTGTCCCAGCGGCTGGCTGTTCTCCACCAGGTAGTCGGAGATGCGCGGCAGTCGCTCACCGGCGAGCACCGAGAGCATCAGCAGGGTGATCAGGCCACCGGACAGCCCCGCCACGACCAGGTCGCGCAACCGCTCGACGGGGGTGGAGAGGGTGGCGAAGCGCGGCAGGCGAAACAGCACCAGCACCAGCAGGATCACCGTCAGGGTCTCCACCAGCAGCTGGGTGATGGCCAGGTCCGGCGCGCTGAACAGCACGAAGGTCAGGGCGATGGAGTAGCCCATCACCCCCACCGCCGCCACCGCCGCCAGGCGCGAGCGCATCACGCAGGCGGCGACCGCCCCGGCGACCATGAGTCCCGCCACCATCGCCTCGTGGAGGTAGAGATCCAGCGCGAAGGAGAGGACCGGCGTGTGGCGCACCAGCAGGGCGTGCCCCACCAGGCCCAGCAGCACCAGCAGGGTCATCACCAGGTAGTTGCGGATATAGCCGTTCTGCAGGAAGCGGGTCTGCCACTCGGCGACACGCACAAGCCCCCTCATCAGGGCCTCGTACCCGGCCTCGGGGCCGCGGGCCATCAGCGGCTCGAGGCGCGCCAGCCACGAGCGCAGGCGATCCCAGCGGCGGAACACCAGCGTCCCCAGCGCGAGGCTGGCCAGCGACAGCACAAGCGGCAGGTTGAGGCCATGCCACAGCGCCAGGTGCACCTCGGCCGACCCCGCCCCGATGCCCGCCACGGTGGCCCCCACCAGCGAGTCGAGGAGCCCCGGCGCCAGACCGAACGCAAGCGACAGGGCGGCCAGCAGGGCGGGACCAACGAGCATGCCGCCGGAAGGCTCATGGGGTGCCTTGGGCGTCTCCCGCAGCGGGCCGAAGAAGGGGCGGATGGCGACGATGGCCGCCACCGCCAGGGTCAGGAAGGCGGCGAGGAAGGCCAGCGGCAGGATCACCGCACGGTAGTCCGTTGCGCCCAGCACCGACTCCAGCATCAACTCCTTGCCGATGAAGCCCAGCAGCGGTGGCAGCCCCGCCAGCGATAGCGCCGCGATCGCCGCCACCAGGGCGGTGCGCGGCATGGCGTGGCGCAGCCCGCCCATGGCGGTGACATCCTTGGTGCCGGTCTCGTGGTCGAGGATGCCGGCCACCATGAACAGCGCCCCCTTGTAGAGGGAGTGGCCGAGCAGGAAGACCACGAAGGCGGTGAGCGCGGCCTCGGTTCCGATACCCAACAGCAGGGTCAGGGTACCCAGCGCCATCACCGTGGAGTAGGCCAGCAGCTTCTTGACGTTGGTGTGCTGGATCGCCAGGAAGGCGCCGCTGGCCATGGTCAGCGCCCCCACCAGAGACAGGGTGACCACCCAAGGCTCGGTACCGCCCAGCGCCGGATGCAGCCGCGCCAGCAGGTAGATGCCCGCCTTGACCATGGTCGCCGAGTGCAGGTAGGCCGAGACCGGGGTCGGCGCCGCCATGGCATTGGGCAGCCAGAAGTGGAAGGGGAACTGGGCCGACTTGGTGAAGGCGCCGAGCAGCACGCAGACCAGCAGCGGGGCGTAGAGCGCATGCGCCTTGAGCTGATCTCCCCGGGCATTGAGCTCGGCCAGCGACCAGCTGTCGCCGGCCAGGGCCAGCATGACGAAGCCGGCGAGCAGCGCCAGCCCGCCCCCCACGGTGACGAAGAGCCCCTGCTGGGCCGACTTGCGGGCGGCGAGGTCGGTGTGGTGGAAGCCGATCAGCAGGTAGGAGGTGATGCTGGTCAGCTCCCAGAACACGAACAGGGTGACCAGGTTGTCGGCCAGCACCAGGCCGAGCATCGACATCATGAAGGCGGTGATCACCACCAGGAAGCGCGGCAGATCGCGATGGCCGCGGAGGTACTCCCCGGAGTAGATCAGCACCAGGCTGCCGATCACCGAGATCAGCATGGCGAAGAGCCACGCCAGGCCGTCGATCATGAAGGTGAGGGTGATATCGAGGCCCGGCACCCAGGCCCACTCCAGCCACAGCGTCTCGCCGGCGACGATGGTGGGCCACTGGCCGATCAGCCAGGCGGCGATGGCCGCGGGCAGCAGCGCCATCACGCTTGCCGTGCGCGCGGCGAACCAGCGGTGCAGCAGCGGCGCCAGGGCCGCCAACAGGAACCCTCCCAGCACGGCGAGTTGCATCCGGCGCCCTCCCGTCGGTCGATCGGATCACCTTAGCCACACAAGGTGTTGAAACACAAGGGTGGGGCGTGAAACAACGCTTTGCGTTAGGATAAACGGCATACCGCCGTGGACGGGCCAGCGCCCCAGGGACGGGATGCGACCCGGTGTCGCTTGCATCCTCCGGCCCAGCAGGCAACCTGCGCCCTCCCCCTCACTTCTCACTCGCAGGATGAGCGACCGATGACATTGCTGTGGATAGCCCTGCTGCCGCTGGTGGGCATGCTGGTGCCGATGGTCACTGCCGGCCGCGGACGACGCCTCTGCTCGCTGGCCACCGCCGTACTCCCGGTTCTGGCCCTGCTGCTGATGCTGGCACAACTGCCGGCACTCTCCGCCGGCGAGGCGCTGCGCTTCTCCGTTGCCTGGATACCCAGCCTGGGGCTCGACCTGGCCTTCCGCCTGGATGGCCTGTCGCTGCTCTTCAACCTGCTGATCCTGGGGATCGGGTTGCTGATCCTGCTCTATGCCCACTACTACCTGTCGCCGGAGGAGCCCTTCGGGCGCTTCTACGCCTACCTGATCCTGTTCATGGCCTCCATGGTCGGCATCGTGATGTCCGACAACCTGATCCTGCTGTGGCTCTACTGGGAACTGACCAGCCTCTCCTCCTTCCTGCTGATCGGCTTCTGGTCCCACCGCAGCGACGCCCGCAAGGGCGCCCGCATGGCGCTGACCGTGACCGGCGCCGGTGGCCTGGCGCTGCTCGCCGGCCTGCTGCTGCTGGGCGACATGGTGGGCAGCTACGCCATGGACGACGTCCTGGCCGGCGGCGAGGCGATACTCGCCGACCCGCGCTACCCGATCATGCTGGCGCTGGTGCTGCTGGGTGCCTTCACCAAGTCGGCCCAGTTCCCCTTCCAGTTCTGGCTGCCCCATGCCATGGCCGCGCCGACCCCGGTCTCCGCCTACCTGCACTCGGCGACCATGGTCAAGGCGGGCATCTTCCTGATGGCACGCCTGCACCCGGCCATCGCCGGCAGCGAACTGTGGTCGGCGGTGGTATCCCTGGTGGGCATGGCCACCATGCTCTACGGCGCCTGGTTCGCCCTGGTCAAGACCGACCTCAAGGGCATCCTGGCCTTCTCCACGGTCAGCCACCTGGGCCTGATCACGGTGCTGCTGGGCATCGGCAGCCCCATGGCGGTGCTCGCGGCGCTGTTCCATATCCTCAACCACGCCACCTTCAAGGCGGCGCTGTTCATGAGCGCCGGGATCATCGACCACGAGACCGGCACCCGGGAGCTCGGCCGCCTGGGTGGCCTGAAGAAGGCCATGCCGGTCACCGCGCTGCTGACCAGCGTGGCGGGGGCGGCCATGGCCGGGGTGCCGCTGCTCAACGGCTTCATCTCCAAGGAGATGTTCTTCACCGAGACCCTGGAGACGCCGGTGCTGGCCGGACTCAGCTGGGTGCTGCCGGTACTCGCCGCCCTGGGCGGCATCCTCTCGGTGGCCTATTCGCTGCGCCTGGTTCACGCGGTCTTCTTCAAGCCCGCCAAGGAGGGGCCGCCGAAGGCGCCCCACGAGCCGCCGTGGCTGATGCGCGCGCCGGTGGAGCTGCTGGTGGCGCTCTGCGTGATCCTGGGCCTGGCACCGGTGCTCGCCGAGGGACTGCTGGGCCTGGCCGTGGAGGCGGTGCTGGGCGAACCCCTGGCGTTCCACCTGGCCATCTGGCACGGCCTGAACCTGCCGCTGGCGATGAGCGCCATTGCCCTCGTCGCCGGCGTCATCGCCTACTGGCGACACGCCGACCTGCGCCACTTCCACCGCGGCTTCGGCCCGGTGGATGCCCGCCTGGTGTTCGAGGCGGCGCTGCAGCGCCTGGCGCGCTGGTCCGAACGCAGCCTGGCACGCTTCGACGGTGGCTCCCTGCAGCGCTACATGACCTGGCTGCTGTTCGCCTCGCTGCTGATGGGCGGGCTGGGCCTTTCGCGCATGAGCGGGCTGACCGGCGCGCTGGGCAACCAGCCCATCGACGGCGTGGTCCTGCTGGGCGCCGCCCTGCTGGTGTTCGGTGGCATCGCCACCGCGGTGACCCACCGCTTTCGCCTGATCTCGCTGATCATGCTCTCGGTGGTGGGCCTGGTGGTCTCGCTGACGTTCGCCCGCTTCTCGGCACCGGATCTGGCGCTGACCCAGCTGTCGGTCGAGGTGGTGACCATGATCCTGCTGATGCTGGCGCTGTTCTTCCTGCCCCAGAAGACCCCTACCGAGTCCTCCAACCGGCGCAACCTGCGTGACGTGGTGCTGGCCGGCAGCCTGGGACTGGTGGTGGCGAGCCTCAACTATGCGGTGCTGACCCGCGGCAACACTCCCATCTCCGGCTTCTTCCTGGAAAACAGCGTGCCCGGCGGTGGCGGTCACAACGTGGTCAACGTCATCCTGGTGGACTTCCGCGGCTTCGATACCCTGGGCGAGATCACCGTGCTGGCCCTGGCGGGGCTGGCGATCTTCAAGCTGCTCAACCGCCTGCGGGTATTCATGCCCCACAGCGACGGCGAGGGCCGCGTGTGGTCGCCGGATCGCTACCCGGCGATCCTCACCTCCATCTCCATGGCGCTGCTGCCGCTGGCACTGCTGGTCTCCGCCTTCATCTTCCTGCGCGGCCACAACCAGCCCGGTGGCGGCTTCATCGCCGGCCTGATCACCGCGGTGGCACTGATCCTGCTCTATATGGCCCGCGGCGTGGAGTGGGCCCAGCAGCGGCTCGACTTCCCCTACCAGCCGGTGGCCATCGCCGGGGTGGGCGTCGCCACCCTGACCGGCCTGGGCAGCTGGCTGTTCGGCTACCCCTTCCTGACCTCCTCGTTCGGCTACTTCTCGCTGCCGCTGGTCGGCAAGTTCGAGCTGGCCACCGCCATGCTCTTCGATCTCGGTGTCTATCTCGCCGTGGTCGGTGCGACCCTGATGATCCTGGCCAACCTGGGCAAGGTGACCACGCCTCACCGCCCGGCCAAGGAACCCAGCAGCGCAAGCGCACCGTCACCCGACAGTTCCAAGGAGTCCTCCTGATGGAAAGCCTCTACGCCATCACCACCGGCGTGCTCACCGCCTGCGGGCTCTATCTGACCCTGCGTTCGCGGACCTTCCCCGTGGTGGTGGGCCTGACCCTGCTCTCCTACGCGGTGAACCTCTT
Organism: Halomonas sp. SSL-5; assembly: GCF_030708455.1. Classification (GTDB taxonomy): domain Bacteria; phylum Pseudomonadota; class Gammaproteobacteria; order Pseudomonadales; family Halomonadaceae; genus Halomonas. The sequence continues at coordinate 29,316 of NZ_JAUYWF010000003.1, read as the reverse complement.
CCTGTTCTCCATGGGCGGCCTGACCACCGACGGTGCGGCGCTGGTCGACGGGGCGGGCGACTACGCCGACCCGCTGCCCCAGGCGCTGGTATTGACCGCCATCGTGATCGGCTTCGCCATGACCGCCTTCGTGGTGATCCTCGCCATGCGCGCGCGCAGCGAGGCGGGCAACGACCATGTCGACGGCCGCAAGCATGAAGCCGGGGAGGGACGTCGATGATCTCCCACCTGATCGTGCTGCCGGTGGTACTGCCGCTGGTGGCGGGCATCCTGCTGCTGTTCCAGCGCCAGGGCAGCGTGCGCGTGAAGCGCCTGATCGGTGTCGGTGCCACCCTCGCCCTGCTGCTGGTGGGCATCGCCCTGGTGGCCCGCGCCGCCGGCGGCGAGGTGACCTACTATGCGCTGGGCGACTGGCAGCCGCCCTTCGGCATCGTGCTGGTGCTCGACCGGCTCTCGGCCCTCATGGTGCTGCTCACCGCGATGCTGGCGGTAGGCGCCGTGGTGTTCGCCTGCGCCGGCGATGACGAGCGCGGCAGCAACTTCCACGGCCTCTTCCAGTGGCAGCTGATGGGCATCAACGGGGCCTTCCTGACCGGAGACCTGTTCAACCTCTTCGTGTTCTTCGAGGTCCTGCTGCTCGCCTCCTATGCCCTGCTGCTGCATGGCGGCGGCAAGAAGCGGATCATGTCCGGGGTCCACTACGTGGTGCTCAACCTGGCCGGGTCATCGCTGTTCCTGATCAGCGTGGGCATCCTGTATGGCGCCACCGGCACCCTCAACATGGCCGACATGGCCACCCGACTGGCCACGCTGCCCGCCGAGCGCGAGGGGCTGGTGGTGGCCGGTGGGCTGATGCTGCTGGTGGTGTTCGGCCTCAAGGCCGCCATCCTGCCGCTCTACTTCTGGCTGCCCAAGGCCTATGCCGCGGCACCGGCGCCGGTGGCGGCGCTGTTCGCGATCATGACCAAGGTGGGCATCTACGCCATCCTGCGGGTCTACTCGCTGGTATTCGGCGAGGCCGCCGGCCCGCTGGCCGACCTGGAACAGGGTTGGGTGTGGTGGCTGTCGCTGGGCACCCTGGTGGCCGCCGCGATCGGCGTCCTGGCCGCCCGGGACCTGCGCCTGCTGGTGGCTTACCTGGTGCTGGTCTCGGTGGGCACCCTGCTGGCGGGGATCGGCATCGGCACCCCGGCGGCGGTCTCCGCCCTGCTCTACTATCTGATCCACACCACCCTGATCACCGGCGGGCTGTTCCTGCTCGCCGAGATGATCGGCGCCCAGCGCGGCCAGGCCGGCACCCGCCTGGTCAAGGGGCGTCCGCTGCGCCAGGGGGGCTGGCTGGCCGTGCTGTTCTTCGCCGGCGCCATCGCCGTGGCCGGCATGCCACCGCTCTCCGGCGCCATCGGCAAGGCGCTGCTGCTGGCCGCCGCCGAGGGCGCGGAGCGCGCCTGGCTGTGGCCGATCCTGCTGCTCTCGGGGCTTGCCGCCATCATCGCCCTCTCCCGTGCCGGATCCACGCTGTTCTGGCGCAGTACCGGCGAGGCCGATGGCCAGCGCCTGGCGCATCGCCAGTGGTTCGGCGTTGCCTGGCTGATCGGTGCCGCCCCGCTGCTGGTGGTCCTGGCCGGGCCGCTGGTCGACTACACCGACGCCACGGCCGAACAGCTGGCGAGTCCCGAGTCGCTGACCCGGACGCTATTGAACACCGAGGGAGACGCCCCATGATCAAGCCTCGCGCCTGGTTGCCCACCCCGCTGCTGTCGATCCTGCTGCTGATCGTCTGGCTGCTGATGGTGCGCAGCATCGCCTTCGGCCATCTCCTGCTGGGCGGCATCCTGGCGGTGGTGATCCCGCTGGCGACCCACCGTTTCTGGGACGCCCAGCCCCATGTGCAGAAGCCCGGCCTGCTGCTGCGCTTCGTGCTGCGCGTACTCGGCGATATCGTGATCGCCAACGTCCAGGTCGCCTGGCTGATCATCAACCCCTGGCGGCGGCTGCGGCCCCACTTCGTGGAGTACCCGCTGATGCTGGAGGACCGTTTCACCATCACCCTGCTGGCCAACACCATCAGCCTGACGCCCGGCACGGTGTCGGCCAACCTGCGCCTGGATGGCAAGTCGCTGCTGATCCACGCCCTCGACGTGGAGGATGATGACGCACTGATCGAGACCATCCGCGAGCGTTACGAACGGCCGCTGAAGGAGATCTACGAATGCTAGAGATCGCGCTCTTTACCTGCCTGGCCCTGGTGGTGGCGGCACTGGGGCTGAACGTCTACCGGCTGACCATCGGCCCGGACATGCCCGACCGCCTGCTGGCGCTGGATACCATGTACATCAACTCCATCGCACTGATCGGGCTGCTGGGGCTATGGCTCAACACCAAGACCTACTTCGAGTCGGCGCTGCTGATCGCCATGCTCGGCTTCATCAGCACCGTGGCGGTATGCAAGTACCTGCTGCGCGGCGATATCATCGAATAGGAGGCTCCCATGACGCTGCACCTGCTCCTCGAGGGCGTGATCGCCTTCCTCCTCATCGCCGGCGGTGCCTTCATCTTCATCGGCTCCCTGGGCATGGCCCACCTGCGCGACTTCTACATGCGCCTGCACGGCCCCACCAAGGCCACCACACTGGGGATCGGCTGCATGCTGGTCGCCTCGATGCTCTACTTCTGGGGCACCGAGGGCAAGCCCGACATCCAGGAGATGCTGATCACCCTGTTCCTGTTCATCACCGCCCCGGTCAGCGCCCACCTGCTGGCCAAGACCGGCCTGCACCTGAAGCTCAAGCATGCGGACAAGACCCTCGGCACCCCCGTGGAGCTGCGTCCCGAGGAGGTCGGCGAGAAGCCGGTGCCGCACCCGGACCGTGGCCACGACTGAATCGGGTAGGGGCCGGGGTTACCCCCAGCGCCCTCCCACACCACCGGGCATACGGTTCCGTACCACGGCGGTTCACGAAGAACGACTAAGTCCTCTTGACCGTATCGAGTACCGAGATCAGGCCCAGTCGCTCGAACCACTTCCGCGGCAGGGCCTGATTCATGTGCGAGGCACCGGCGTTCCACCAGGGGCCTCGCCCGTTTCCCGCTGACTTCCACGCCCGTTGGTCGTCCAGACCCAGCGCCAGTAGCTTGCGGCGCCGGATCCATGGGCGCTTCCACTGCCGCCAGATCACGCAACGCAGTCGACGACGTACCCAACCATCCAGCGCTTCCAGCGGGCGCTCTACGTCGACGAGGGAGAAGTAGTTGGCCCAGCCCCGCAGGACCGGGGTCAACTCTTCGATAACGCGCCGTATGTTGCGCCCCCTGCCACGCTTGAGGATCTCGCGGACACGCTGCATCAGGCGCTGCAGGCTGGCCTTGGCCAGCGTCAGCTTCGGCCGCTTGTGCCGGGTCAGCGTGTAGCCCAGGTACCCGCGGTTCCAGGGCCGGTCCACCGCACTCTTGTCGCGATTGACCGTCAGCCGGAGCGAGCTCTCGAGAAAATCACTCAGGCTGGTCATGACGCGTTCACCCGCTCGCCGACTCCTGACATACACCTGCATGTCGTCGGCGTAGCGGCAGAAGCGGTGGCCGCGACGCTCCAGTTCCTTGTCCACGTCATCCAGCAGGATGTTCGCCAGCAGCGGACTCAGCGGTCCGCCTTGGGGCGTCCCCTGTCGGCGTGGCGCGGCCAGGCCGTCCTGGAACATCCCGGCTTCCAGATAGCGACGGATCAGGCGCAACACGCGCTTGTCGCGGATGCGGCGCGCGACCCGCGCCATCAGCAGGTCGTGATTCACTCGGTCGAAGAAGGCTTTCAGGTCGAGGTCGACCACCCAACGGTGGCCGGCAGCAACGTGGCCCTTCATCGCCGAGACGGCCTGCTGGGCGCTGCGTCTGGGGCGGTAGCCGTAGCTCGATGCGGAGAACCCCGGATCAAAGATCGGCGTCAGCACCTGCAGCAACGCCTGCTGGATCAACCGGTCGGTAACCGTAGGGATGCCGAGCTGTCGCGTCCCGCCCTTGGGCTTGGGGATCTCGACGGCCCGGATCGGGCTGGGGTGGTACTCACTGGCCAACAGCCGCTCGCGCAGCGTCGGCCAGTGCTGTTTCAGGTGATCGGCCAACTGGTCCGCCGGCATGCCATCGGCACCCGGGGCCCCCTTGTTGGCCATCACCCGACGGTAAGCCCGCTCCATGTTGGCCTTCTCTACCACGGCCTCCATGAGCGGGGCGGACTCCGCTTTCGTCCACGATGACGACGCCGGGATCGTCTCGACGCCCACCGGCCGGGACTCGGGGTACTGTCCCTGCCCCTCTGGGTGGGTGGCGGTATCAGCGCCACTTTCTGTCTTCACGATCGATCCTCGAGACGTCATCGTCTACTCGCGGTTCTTCATGTTCGGCCCTTGGTGCCGCGGTGATCCGGCACTTACTATGGCCTCTGCTGACGTCTGATGGCCCATCCCGTCGCCTCTCGACGCCGGTAGCACCGTGGCAGACCACCAGACCTCCCAGGGTAAGACGCGCGACCTTCCCGCTTATGCCTGTCGGATATACGTCATGGCGTTCCGTGCAAGTACTGGGCTTTGATGAGTATGGCCATCTCACCCCGCCATGCCGCCTCGTATCCGCTTCCTGTTCGTCAGGCCAGCGTTTTGCCTCGGGCTTCCTTCAGATTCTCCCTCGCGGGAGACACCCTTGCCGTCGGCTAGCACTTCCCCTTGCCGGGCGTGCAGGGGACTTTCACCCCCGAGTCATCCCGAGGCACCACCCTCGGGAACAGCGCCAGTCAGGCGCTGCGCGCCATGCCTGGCGCACCACACAACGGGCCCGCCATTGGCGGACCCGTTGTCGTGGAGGCCTGGTAAGCGCCAGCCTGGAAGCCCCCTCCGAGGGAGACTCCCCGCGCGGCTAGACCCAGCCGCCCAGCTCGTTCTCGATGATGGCAAGCAACGCGGCGATATGGTCGTCGCGGTCGTTGAGGCAGGGCACGTAGGTGAAGGTCTCGCCGCCGGCCTCGAGGAAGGCGTCACGGATCTCCTCCTGGATCTCCTCCAGGGTCTCCACGCAGTCGGAGGAGAAGGCCGGCGACACCACCGCGATGTGTTTCTTGCCCTGGCGCGCCAGCTCGGCGACATGTTCCACGGTGGCCGGCCCCACCCACTCCTCGGGGCCGAACTGGGACTGGAAGGCGGTCTGGATCGCGTCCTTCTCCCAGCCAAGCCGCTCGCGCAGCAGACGCGTGGTCTTCTGGCACTGGCAGTGGTAGGGGTCGCCCTCCAGCAGGTAGCGCTTGGGCACGCCGTGATAGGAGGCCACCAGCACCTCCGGCGGCGTCTCGGCGGCGTCATACGCCTCGCGCACCGAGTTGGCCAGGGCGTCCAGATAAGCGGGATGCTCGAAGTAGGCCGGCACGGTGCGGATCGCCGGCTGCCACTTGAGCTCCATCAGGGTGCGAAAGGCGTGGTCGTTGGCGGTGGCGGTGGTCGGCGAGGCATACTGGGGATAGAGCGGGAAGAACAGGATCCGCTCGCAACCCGCCGCCTGCAGGCGCTTGAGCACGCTGTCGGTGGAGGGGTTGCCGTAGCGCATGGCGAAGTCGACCATCACCCGGTCGCCGTAGCGCGCCTCGATCCCCTCGGCCACCTTGCGGGTCTGGTCCCGGGTGATGGTCAACAGCGGACTCTCGTCCTTCTCGGTGTTCCAGATGCCACGATAGGCCTCGCCGGACTTGAAGGGGCGACGCGCCAGGATGATCAGCTGCAGCAGCGGCTGCCACTTCCAGTTCGGGTAGTCCACCACCCGCTTGTCGGAGAGGAACTCGCTCAGGTAACGGCGCATGGACCAGTAGTCGGTGGCATCCGGGGTGCCCAGGTTGACCAGCACCACCCCGACCCGGGCGCGAGGAATCGGCGGATGGTCATCCGGCGCATGGGCCAGGCGGCCGCTGCCGGGGCGCTCCATGTCGGGGTTGGCCGAATCCTGGGTCGCGGTGGTCATGGGCTGGCTCCTTGGTCAATGCGCGCGGTTGGTGATAAGGCGGCTAGTGTATCAGGCCCCTCGCCGCGGCGGCGATCAGGTTGTACTATCAGGCATATTTGTACAACTCGAGGTCAAGCCATGTCCCGCCCCCTGGTGCTGGTGCTCGGCGACCAGCTCAGCCTGGCACTTCCCAGCCTCCACGACCTGACCGACGACGCCGTGGTGGCGCTGTGCGAGGTGGCAGGCGAAGGGCGCTATGTGCCCCACCATCCACAGAAGATCGCCCTGGTCCTCTCCGCCATGCGCCACTTCGCCGCGGCGCTGCGAAGCCGCGGCTACCGGATGCACTACAGTGCCCTGGACGACCCCGACAACGCCCAGACGCTGGTGGCCGAGGCCGAGCGGCTGGCCGCGCTCTACGCCTGCGACGAGATCCGGGTCGTGCGCCCCGGGGAGTGGCGGCTGTGGCAGGCGATGCGCGAACGTGAACACGCCGCCCTGCCCTGGCGGCTCCTCGAGGACGACCGCTTCTATACCACCCCGGACGACTTTGCCGCCTGGTCGAGCGGCCGCAAGTCGCTGCGCCTGGAGTACTTCTATCGCGAGCAGCGCCGGCGCAGCGGCCTGCTGATGGAAGGCGACGCCCCGGCCGGCGGCCGCTGGAACCTCGACCACGACAACCGCGAGCCGCTGCCGGCCGGGGTCTCGTCACCCGAGCCGCCCCGCCACCGCCAGGACGCCACCACCCGCGAGGTGGTCGCGCTGGTGGCGGAACACTTCGGAGAGCACTTCGGCCGCCTCGAGGGGTTCCACTGGCCGGTGACGCGGCGCCAGGCGCTGGCCGACCTGCGCCACTTCATCGCGCATCTGCTCCCCGACTTCGGCCGCTACCAGGATGCCATCAGCGATCGCGAGCCCTTCCTGTTCCATTCTCGGCTCGCGGCGGCCCTCAACCTGGGGCTGCTCTCCCCACGGGAGGTGTGCGAGGCGGTGGAGCGCGAGTATCACGAGGGGCGCGCGCCGCTCAACTCGGTGGAGGGCTTCATCCGTCAGATCCTGGGCTGGCGGGAGTATGTTCGCGGGCTCTACTGGACGCGCATGCCGGACTACAAGCGCGGCAACGCCCTGGCCGCGCACCAGGCGCTGCCCGCCTGCTACTGGAGCGGGGAGACCGAGCTGCGCTGCCTGAGGCGCGCCATCGAGATGACCCGCGACAACGCCTATGCCCACCATATCCAGCGGCTGATGGTGACCGGCAACGTGGCGCTGCTCTGCGACGTGTCGCCGGAGGCACTGTGCGACTGGTACCTGGCGGTCTACGCCGACGCCTGCGAGTGGGTGGAGCTACCCAACGTGCTGGGCATGGTGCTGCATGCCGACGGCGGCCTGATGGGTTCCAAGCCCTACTGCGCCTCGGGCAAGTATATCGATCGCATGTCGGACCACTGCCGCCACTGCCGCTTCGACCCGAAGCAGGTCACCGGGGACGACGCCTGCCCGCTCAACAGCCTCTACTGGCGCTTCCTGGAGCGCCACTCCGAGCGGCTCGAGGCCAATCCGCGCATGAAGCTGATCTATGGCTCGCTACGACGCATGAGCGACGAGAAGCGCGCGGCCATCCGCGGCCAGGCCGACGCCTTCCTGGCGACGCTGCCGCGCAGCTCGGCCTGGCGCCAGGCGGGAGGCGTTGAGGAACGACACCGCCACCTCGCCGGCTATCGCGGCGAGCCCCCCCAGGAGCAGAGACCATGAGCCGCCGCGATGCCCTAGACGCTACCCCGCCGGTCACCCTCTACCACGACGGTCACTGCCCGCTGTGCCGGCGGGAGGTGGCATGGCTGGCGCGACATCCGCGCCGGGCGCGCGTGGCACTGGTGGATATCCAGGCGCCGGACTTCGACGCCGCGGCGCTGGGCCGGACCTTCGAGGCGATGATGGGCAGGCTGCACCTGCAGGACGCCAGGGGACGCTGGTATATCGGCATGGACGCCAGCCGCGCGCTCTACGCCGTGCTCGGCTATCGACGGCTGGTGTGGATGAGCAGCCTGCCCGGGCTGGCGGGGGTGATGGATGCGGGGTATCGATGGTTTGCCCGCCGCCGGGTGCACCTGGGGCGCTGGCTGGAGGGGCGGCGGTGAGTCGCCATGCCGGGAGGCGATCGACGAGCGTGGGGCCGGCCGAGGAGGCCGATGCAAATCTCAGAAGACCAGCGGCATGCGTGAGGTCAGCGGGTCCTGATAGTGGGCGGCGCGGCCGATCACCTCGTCGTGAGGCACCTGCTGCACGAGGTAGGCACGGTGAATGCCCGCTCGCTTGAGCTCCAGGTAGACGTCGTCCAGCGCGCGGAACAGCACCGGCTTGCCCTGGCGGGTCAGCATATGACGCTGCCCCTCGATATCTTCCAGCTCTACCTGATAGAAGCGACTGCCGGCATGGCCGATGACGCGGATCTCGTAGTTGTCATGATGGGCCGCGAAGGCCTTGAGGTCGTGAAATTCCATGGATCCCTCCAGGGTGTCTTGTAGTTGCAGTTCCCCTCAGCCTGGCGCCAGGGGATGACGCCATGGTGACAACTGCATGTCAAAACTGTGACCCTGGTGCCCTGTGAGGGTTCCACAAGCTATTGATAGTCGGAGGGATCGATCGCCTTGCCCAGGGAGTTGCGGTCGACCCACTTGCCGGCCTTGGTCTCCTTGTAGCGGAACACCACCCGATCACCGACCGCCACCGGCAACTCGGCGTCCTCGGTCTGGTAGCTGTAGGTCTCGCCCTCCACCACCAGCTGGTAGCGGTAGAGGTCGGGCATGCCCAGCCACTCCTTGAACGGGCCTTCACGCTCCACGGACTGGAGCTCGCCGCGCGCCTCCAGCTTGGGGGTGCGGCGCCGATTGCCGCGCTGAAATCCGCCTGCCATGCTGCCTCCTTCCTGTACTCGTTCGAGGGGTGGGCATTATACGGGGCCCTGGCCCCGGCTCAACCCGCGGTGCTTGCGCTCACTCGCCGAAGCCGTCGCCATAGCTGTCGGGCGCCAGGTCCTCGAAGCGGGTATAGCGGCCGATGAAGGCCATATGTACCGTGCCGATGGGGCCATTACGCTGCTTGCCGATGATCAGCTCGGCCAGCCCCTGATTGTCGGGGTTGTCGGGATTATAGACCTCGTCGCGATAGACGAAGGCGATCACGTCAGCATCCTGCTCGATGGCCCCGGAGTTGTGGGTGACGATACCGTCGGCTAGCCAGCAGGCATTGCCGGGCACCGTCAGGTCGAAGACCTCCTCTTCCCCCACGGCCACGATCTCGACGATACGGTCCCAGAAGAGATCGTCCTCCAGGCGGGACTTCAGTGCCTCGTCATCCAGCAGCTCGGCGTAACTTGCCAGGGTCGTGCGCGAAGGAGCGAAACTGAAGTGCGAGCTGCCGCCATAAGACGTCCCTCGCAGTCGCGCCATCTCTCGCTGACTGACGCCGCGCTCGGCCATCAAGGCCTTGACCTCCTGGAAGGCCTCACGGGGCAAGGTGTCAACATTGGGCCTGGGAATGACGTCGGCAAACCGAGCCAGCAGTTCATCGGCGCGAGACCTCTGCTCACCGAAGGCGCCGACGCGCTCCAGGAAACAGCGCTGCTGCTCGACCCCCGAGATATCCGCAGTGAACCAGCCCTCACCGCCCCTTGCCACGATATGCTTGACCCTGGTCTGAATGCCGAAGCGGAGCAGCAGTGCCGCCACATCATCGACCAGGCGGCGGCTGGCGGTGCTGAAATAGATACGCCCACGCCCACGCTCACTCAGGGTGATGCTGCCATCGGTCGCCCACAGGTGACGCAGGAAGAGCGCCAGCTGATCATCACCGAGGCGGAAGATACCTTCGGGCAGGTGTTTCTCCCGGGAGCGCTGGCCGAAGATGCCCAGCGCCTTGAGCCACTTTCCCACCCCCGCCGGATGCCAGCGATTGCCGTTGCCAGCAATCACCAGCTGGTGCCAGCTGCCACGCCCGGGGTGGCGGCTGACTCGGGAGCCAAGCGCTTCGGCGGCTTCCGTCACTGCTCGACTGTTGGCCTCGCTGGCGGTGGTATAACGCAGCGGCTGACCTGAGACATAGCTGCCATCCCCCACCAGATGGGCCAGCAGGATCAATGCCTCGTCATCCCAGCGCTCGGGGGACGCAGGCGCCGGCAGATGGCTGGCCAGGGCCAAGCGGTCCCCCTCCCCCAGCTCCGACAGCTTCTTCCAGCCCCCCCAGGCCCGCAGCCGATGCTCGGCGGTGCAACGCAGAACCCGACCACTGGCCAGGCGCACCCGCCACACGGGGCGGCGCCCCATCGACCACACCTTGTCGCTGACCGCCGGTTCCAGGCGTCCGGCGGCATTGACCGACCACAGCCGCGGCGTCTGCCCCACCAACTCCGCGATGGGACGGCGGGTGCCGTCGGCCAGCATAACTAGGGTGTCACCGGTTACGCACTCACGCAGGTCCGACATCACCGGGCGCTTGTTGGGTCGCTGCTCGAGGGAACGGTTGAGCTGGGAGAGCGCCACCACCGGGCAGCCGAACTCCTTGGCCAGCCCCTTGAGCGAGCGTGAGATCTCGGAGATCTCGCCGGTGCGGTTCTCGGAGAAGCCGGGGATCTGCATCAGCTGCAGATAGTCGATCATCACCAGCCCGACGTTGCCGTGCTCGCGCACCAGGCGCCGGATCCGCGAGCGCATCTCGTTGGGCGACAGCGCCGCGGTGTCATCGATGAACAGCTGCTTGTCCTTGAGCAGGTTCACCGCCGAGGTCAGCCGTGGCCAGTCCTCGTCCTCCAGCTGGCCGGTACGCACCCGGGTCTGGTCGATGCGTCCCAGCGACGACAGCATGCGCAGCATCAGGGCATCGGCGGGCATCTCCATGGAGAACACCATCACCGGCTTCTCGCTGGAGATTACCGCATGTTCGACGACGTTCATCGCGAAGGTGGTCTTGCCCATGGAGGGCCTCCCGGCGATGATCACCAGGTCCGAGGGTTGCAGACCCGAGGTCATCTCGTCCAGGTCGCGGAAACCGGTGGAGAGGCCGGTCATCTCCCCCTTCATGTTGAACAGCTCGTCGATGCGGTCCACCGCCTTGGCGAGCAGTTCACTCATGCCGATGGGGCCACCCGACTTGGGGCGCTCCTCGCTGATCTGGAATACCAGCCGCTCGGCCTCGTCGACCAGTTCATCCGCCGGTCGCCCTTGGGGGCTGAAGGCGCCATCGGCGATCTGGCTGGCGGCGCGGATCAGCTTGCGCAAGGTGGCGCGCTCGCGGACGATATCGGCGTAGGCGCGAATATTGCTGGCGGAGGGGGTATTGCGAGCCAGTTCGGCGAGCGTAGCCAGGCCGCCCACGGTATCCAGCTGGTCGCGTCCCTCCAGCGCCTCGGAGAGGGTCACCACGTCCAGCGGCCGCGCCGACTCGGCCAGCGCCGCCATGACGTTGAAGATCAACCGGTGTTCATAGCGATAGAAGTCGTCGGCCACCAGGCGGTCGGCGACGTTGTCCCAGGCCTGGTTGTCGAGCATCAGTCCGCCCAGCACCGACTGCTCCGCCTCCAGCGAGTGGGGCGGCACCTTGAGGGCGGCGGTTTCCTGGTCGTGCTCGAGCATCTCTGACATGGCGATGGTCCACCCTGGGCATTGCGGGGTCGCCATTCTACCCCAGACAGACACAATAAAAACGCGACGAGGGGCGCGAGGATCTCTCCCCGCGCCCCTCGTCACCAGTGGCCGTCAGGACTTACTCGGCCACTACCACCACGCGTACGGTGGCTTCGACCTCGGCATGCAGGCGCAGCGCAATGTCGTACTCGCCGGTGGCGCGGATCGGACCTTCCGGCATGCGTACTTCGCTCTTGGCCACATCGATACCGGCCGACGCGATGGCATCGGCCAGGTCGCGGGGCCCGATGGAACCGAACAGCTTGCCCTCGTCGCCGGACTTGGCGACCAGGGAGAGCTCGATCTCGTTGAGCTGGGCGGCACGCGCCTCGGCCTCGGCCTTGCGCTCGGCGGCCTGGGCCTCGAGCTCGGCACGCTGGGCCTCGAAGGCCTCGATGTTGTCCTTGGTGGCCGGCACGGCGAGACCGTAGGGCACCAGGTAGTTGCGGCCGTAACCGGGCTTGACGGTGACCTGGTCACCCAGGCCGCCCAGCTTGCCAATATTGTCGAGCAGAATGACTTCCATCTCGTAAACCTCTTGTCAGTGGCGGCTGGCCAGGCGTCCGCGAATGTTCGCGAAGACGTCGATGAAGGCCAGCAGCAGCACGATCAGAATCATGGGCCAGGTGGTGATCAGCAGCAGGTAGAAGGCGACCAACCACAGCCCGTTCATCCCTTTCAGTCCGATAAAACCATGCACCAGGGCGATGCCGGCGACCAGCAGCGGGAGCCACAGCAACATGCCCAGGCCGGGAAGCCCCAGCACGGCGCCTGTCACCCCGAGCACGGCCAGCACGACCAGCTCACGCGGCGCCAGGCGCAGGGCGTGGAACTCTTCGCGAAAGCCACCGGGGTTATAGAGCCCCGCCTGCCAGCTGCGCGCCAGGGCCAGACAGGCCACGGCGGCAATCAGCACGATGAGCCCGGTGACCCCGCCGATCAGCAATCCCGCCAGCTGCTCGGTATCGAGCCCCTGGCTGCCCAGTTCGCTGAGCAGGCGCTCCACCTCGGGCGAGGCCTGGCGCAGCTGGGCGAGCATCTCCCCGGTGCCCCCGGGGGGCAGGAAGATCCCCAGCTGGATCATCACCGCGCCGGCCAGGGCACCGACGATCAGCGCCTCGCTCCAGCGCAGCCGCGACCGCAGCACCACCGCCATCAGGGTCACCAGCAGCACGCTGGCGAGCGGGATGACATCCCCCTGCATCCACCACCAGCCCGAGGGCACGGCGGCGGCCACGATCACCGGCAACGCCGGAGAGAGTCCCCGGCGCAGGGTGACCAGGGCCGCGATGGCGGCCCCCAGCCAGAACAGCCAGGGAATCAGGGTGGCGACGGCGGCCCCGCCGGCGGCGTGGGGCGTTCCGCGCATCACCCAGCGGGCGATCGTTAGCATCTTGTCGCTGGCTTACTGGTGGCTATCGGAGTAGGGGAGCAGTGCCAGGTAGCGCGAGCGCTTGACGGCGGTCGCTAGCTGGCGCTGATAGCGGGCCTTGGTACCGGTGATACGGCTGGGAACGATCTTGCCGGTCTCGGTGATGTAGGCCTTGAGGGTGTCCAGATCCTTGTAATCGATCTGTTTCACGCCCTCGGCGGTGAAACGGCAGAACTTGCGGCGACGGAAAAAGCGTGCCATGTGAAGACTCCTTCAGACGTGCGATGGGGGTGATCAGGCGGACTCGGCGCGGGGCTTCTCGTCGCGCGGCTTGTCGTCGCGGCGTGCGCGCTTCTCTTCCACCGGCTTCATCATCGGCGAGGCCTCGGTGATGGCTTCATTGCAGCGCACCACCAGGCTGCGAATGATGGCGTCGTTGAAGCGGAAGATGTTCTCGATCTCGTCGAGGGTCTCGCCGCTGCACTCGACGTTCATCAGCACGTAGTGAGCCTTGTGGATCTTGTTGATCGGGTAGGCCAGATGACGACGGCCCCAATCCTCCAGGCGATGCACGGTGCCGCCATTCTCGGTGACGAGGCTGGTGTAGCGCTCGACCATGGCCGGAACCTGCTCGCTCTGGTCCGGATGGACCATGAACACGATTTCGTAATGACGCATGGGATCTCCTTGCGGTTTGGCAGCTTCCTCGGGAGGTCTCGGCGCTCCGGGGAAGCAAGGAGTGATAGAAATAAAACACGAATGCCCGCTCGATGGACGAACGGGCGCAAGCATTCTAAAGAATGGCCGCCGGCCTGGCAAGGCGTGTTTCACCGGCCAGGGCGGCATGGCCGGCACGGCGCGAGGCCGGACCAGCGGGTGGGACATTTGACAAAATAATAAAATATCCATATTTTGATAACGCACAGTTATGGATTGCCCCGCCTTACCGTGACCGACGCGTCACATCCGCACTGATTTCGGGCGAGCGATGCCGCCCCTCCTCCGCTGCCGCCGGCCTGCACGGGCCCTGCCTCGGAACCGGCGACACGACGCCATCAGGAAGCACTCCGCCCCTCACCACGACGGGCGCCAGCCCCTTCACCGGGGACGGATCTCCGCCTTGCGACCGGATCACAGTGCAGGCGTCATCGCCCCCTGACGGGCACCGGGCATCCATGCTTTCTGCCATCTCGATGCTCGGCCCGGCCGCCCCCGGCGGCGGCACGGCGAGCCTCGCTCACGGAGCCATTCATGACCAAACGTGTTGCCATCATCGGTGCCGGCCCCAGCGGCCTGGCGCAACTACGCGCCTTCCAGTCAGCCTTCGAGAAAGGGGCCGACCCCGTCGAACTGGTCTGCTTTGAGAAGCAGAGCGACTGGGGAGGCCAGTGGAACTACACCTGGCGCACCGGCCTCGATGCCAATGGCGAACCCGTTCACAGCAGCATGTACCGCTACCTCTGGTCCAACGGCCCCAAGGAGTGCCTGGAGTTCGCCGACTACAGTTTCGAGGAGCACTTCGGCAAGCCGATCGCCTCCTACCCGCCGCGTGCCGTGCTGTGGGACTACATCAAGGGGCGCGTCGAGAAGTCAGGCGTACGCGAGCACATCCGCTTCAACTGCCCGGTGCGTCATGTGGAGTACCGTGAGAGTGACGCCACCTTCCTGGTGACCGTGCAGGACCACGAGCGCGACGTGGTCGAGAGCGAGATCTTCGACCATGTGGTGGTGGCCTCCGGTCACTTCTCCACGCCCAACGTGCCCGAGTTCGAAGGCTTCGAGAGCTTCAACGGCCGAATCCTGCATGCCCACGACTTCCGCGACGCCCTGGAGTTCCAGGGCAAGCACCTGCTGCTGGTGGGCAGCAGCTACTCCGCCGAGGATATCGGCTCGCAGTGCTACAAGTATGGCGCGCGCAGCATTACCACCAGCTACCGCACCCGCCCCATGGGCTTCGACTGGCCCGAGAACTGGGAGGAGAAGCCGCTGCTGAAGCGGGTCGACGGCAACACCGCCTACTTCGCCGACGGCAGCAGCAAGCAGGTCGACGCGATCATCCTGTGCACCGGCTACCTGCATCACTTTCCCTTCCTGCCGGACACCCTGCGCCTGCAGACCAACAATCGCCTTTGGCCGCTGGGGCTCTACCGCGGGGTCGCCTGGGAAGCCAACCCCGGCCTCTTCTACCTGGGCATGCAGGATCAGTGGTACACCTTCAACATGTTCGACGCCCAGGCCTGGTATGTCCGCGACATCATCCTGGGACGCATCGCCCTCCCCGACTACGAGACCATGCGGGCCGACAGCCAGGCCTGGCGCCGGCGGGAAGAGGGGCTGGAAGACGATGAGCAGATGATCCGCTTCCAGGGCGACTATGTCGCCGGCCTGATCGAGGCCACCGACTATCCGAGCTTCGACATCGAGGGGGTCAACCGGACCTTCCTCGAGTGGGAGCAGCACAAGCACAGGGACATCATGACCTTCCGTGACAAGTCCTACCCGTCGCTGATGACCGGCACCCAGGCGCCGGCCCACCATACCCGCTGGCTGGATGCCATGGACGACTCGCTGGAGGCCTTCCTCGACGCTCCCGCCAGACGCCCGACCGCCACCCCCGAGAAGGCCAACGGCTGAGCGTCCGCGCCGCCCGGATACGACAACGCCTGCCACGGGGCAGGCGTTGTCGCGTCTGGCGGCGGGCTTCGAACCCCGGGCATGGTTAGGGATAAGGGTCAGGCCCCGGCCCCGGGCGTCGCCCGTCCCCGCTGGCGAACGGCCTCGAAGAGGCCGATGCCGGTGGCCACCGAGACATTGAGACTGGAGACGCTACCGGCCATGGGCAGCTTGACCAGCTGGTCGCAGGCCTCGCGGGTCAGGCGGCGCATGCCCTTGCCCTCGGCCCCCATCACCAGCGCCGTGGGTCCGGTGAGGTCGACCTCGAAGATCAGCGCCTCGGCCTCACCGGCGGTGCCGGTGACCCAGACGCCGAGCGACTTGAGCCTGGCCAGGGCACGGGAAAGGTTGGTGACCTGATAGACCGGCACGCTCTCGGCGGCACCGCAGGCCACCTTACGCACCGTGGCATTGAGCGGCGCGGCCTTGTCCTTGGGCACGATCACCCCGTGCACCCCGGCGGCATCGGCGCTGCGCAGGCAGGCGCCGAAGTTGTGCACGTCGGTGATACCGTCGAGCACCAATAACAGCGGGGGCGTCGCATGGGGCCACGCCTCCAGGCGAAACCACAGCGCATTCTCGGCCTCGAACGCCAGCGGCGTGGCGAAAGCCACGACGCCCTGGTGGGTGGCGCCCTGGGCCAGACGATCGAGCTCGTCACGCGGGCGCGACTGGATGCGGGCGCCGCCACTGCGAGCGACCTCCACTAGCTCGGCCAGGCGCGTCCCCGCGCTGCCCTCCTGCACCCACAGTTCGCGGGGGGTCTCGCCACGTTCGATCAGCGCACGCACGGCGTGGACGCCGAATACTGCCTCCAGGCCGCCGGGTACCGCCGGCTTGCCGGCGGCGGACCGGTGGGGTCGCTTGTGCTTCATGGTTCTCGCTTCATCGAGGGTCACACGGCGGGCCCGCAGGCCCGCCGCCGGGTTCAGCGCCGTGAACGGCGCCGACGGTTGCCGCTGCGCTTGCGGCCATCGCCCTTGTCGGACTTGCCGCCCTTGCCGGACGCATCAACCTGGGGCGCCTCGGCCTTGGGCGGCTTGCCGCCGGCGCTGGCACGCCCCTTGGCGGGGGCATCATCCACCGCGCGGCGGCGGCGCGGCGCACGCTTGGGCCGCGGCTTGTCGTCGGCCAGGGCGAAGTCGATCTTGCGATCGTTCAGGTCGACCCGGGCCACCTGCACCGTGACCCCGTCACCGAGGCGATAGCTCATGCCGCTGCGCTCGCCCTTGAGGCGGTGCTTCTCCGGCTCGTAGTGATAGTAGTCGGAGGGCAGCGAGGTGACGTGAACAAGCCCCTCGACATAGACCTCATCGAGCCGCACGAAGATGCCGAACTGGGTCACCGAGGCGATGGTGCCGTCGTAGATCTCGCCGAGCTTGTCGGCCATGAACTCGCACTTCAGCCAGTCTTCGACGTCGCGGGTGGCGTCGTCGGCGCGCCGCTCGGTCATCGAGCAGTGCTCGCCGAGCTCGAGCATCTGCTCGAAGGTATAGGGCGCCCACTTGCTCGGCGGCTCCACCTTGGCATCGTCGGCCCGCAGCACCGTGGCGGTCTGGCGCGGACCGCGGATCACCGAGCGGATGGCGCGATGCACCAGCAGGTCGGGATAGCGGCGGATCGGCGAGGTGAAGTGGGCATAGGCCGGGTAGGCCAGGCCGAAGTGGCCGTCGTTCTGGGGCGAGTAGACCGCCCGGCTCATGGAGCGCAGCATCACCGTCTGGATGACGTCGGTGTCGGCCCGATCCTTGATGACCTCCGCCAGGTCACGGTAGTCCTGGGGGCTCGGGTCGTCGCCGCCGCCCAGCGACAGGCCCAGCTCGTTGAGGAACAGGCGCAGCTTGTCGAGGCGTTCCGGCGAGGGTTTTTCGTGGATCCGGTAGAGGGCCGGCAGGTCATGCTTGTCGAGGAAGCGCGCCGTGGCCACGTTGGCCGCCAGCATGCACTCCTCGATGATCTTGTGGGCATCGTTACGCGAGCGCGGCACGATCTTCTCGATCTTGCGCTCGTCATTGAAGACGATGGCCGTCTCGGTGGTCTCGAAGTCGATGGCGCCCCGCTCCACCCGGGCCTCGCGCAGCAGCCGATAGAGGGCGTGCAGGTTCTTCAGCGACGGCACCAGCTCGCTGTACTCCTCGCGCAGGGACTCGCCGTGCTCCCCTTCGTCGTCGAGGATCGCCGCCACCTTGTTGTAGGTGAGACGCGCATGGGACTGGAACACCGCCTCGTAGAAGCGGTAGCGGCTGATCGCCCCGGTCTGCGAGATGTTCATCTCGCAGACCAGCGCCAGGCGGTCCACCGCCGGGTTCAGCGAGCAGAGCCCGTTGGAGAGCAGCTCCGGCAGCATCGGCACCACCTGCCCCGGGAAGTAGACCGAGTTGCCGCGGCGGATCGCCTCCTGGTCCAGGGCACTGCCAGGCCGCACGTAGTGGGAGACATCGGCGATGGCCACCAGCAGCTTCCAGCTACCGGACTTGGTCTTCCAGGCGCAGACGGCGTCGTCGAAGTCCTTGGCGCTCTCGTCGTCGATGGTCACCAGCGGCACGTCACGCAGGTCGATGCGCCGATGGGTGTCTTCCTCGGCCACCTCGGCGGACATGCCGGCGATCTGGTCGTGGACCTCCGGCGGGAATTCGGCGGGAATCTCGTAGCTGCGGATGGCGATGTCGATCTCCATCCCGGGATCCATGCGCTCGCCCAGCACCTCGATCACCTCACCCACCGGCTGCACCCGGGTCTCGGGCTGCTTGACGATGTGTGCCGAGACCACCTGGCCATCCTTCGCCCCGCCGCAGGCGCTGTGGGGGATGATGATCTCCTGGGTGATGCGGGCGTTCTCGGGGATCAGCACGCCGAACTCGGGGGTGTTCTGGCGGTAGACGCCGACGATGGTCTGGGTGTTGCGCGCCAGCACCTCGGCGACGGTGGCCTCGTCGCGACCGCGGCGATCACGGCCGCTGACGCGCACCAGCACGTGGTCGCCATGGAAGACACGGCGCATCTGCCGCGGTGGCAGTACCAGGTCGGGCTTCTTGCCGTCGTCGCGCAGCAGGAAACCGAAGCCGTCGCGGTGCCCCAGCACCTTGCCCTTGACCAGGTCGAGCTTGTCGATCAGCGCGTAGGCGCCGGCACGGTTGCGCAGCACCTGGCCGTCGCGCTCCATGGCCGCCAGCCGGCGACGCACCGCCTCCTGCAGCTCCTCATCCTCGAGGCCGAGCTGCTGGCTCATCTTCTCGTGGGTGATCGGCTTGCCGACGTCTTCCAGGCGGGCGAGCAGGTACTCGCGGCTGGGAGCGGGCTTGTCATACTTGTGCGCTTCACGTTCCGCATGCGGATCGTCGCTGAGCGTCCAGTGGGTCATGCGCAGTGCATCCTTGGCAGGGTCGGGGACGACATGTGTAAGGAGGCGCTCGCGCGCCGCGGGAACGAGGTATCGCTTGGGGATTCATTGATCATGGCCGCAGTATAGCGCCGCGGGCCCGGCCACCCAACCTTGGCGGGCTCCTCGAGGAGGGAAAAAACCACCTTGCGCCCACTCTGGCCCTTGCAAAGCCGGGGAATTCGAGTACCATACGCAGCGCCTGCCCAGATGGCGGAATTGGTAGACGCGCTAGCTTCAGGTGCTAGTGTCCTTACGGACGTGGAGGTTCAAGTCCTCTTCTGGGCACCATCGCTCTTTTACAGTTCGACTCGCTCGTGTTCGCCCAGGTGGCGGAATTGGTAGACGCGCTAGCTTCAGGTGCTAGTGTCCTTATGGACGTGGAGGTTCAAGTCCTCTCCTGGGCACCACTCCTTCGGGAGACGCGGACACGACGAGATGCATGATGCGCCCAGGTGGCGGAATTGGTAGACGCGCTAGCTTCAGGTGCTAGTATCCTTACGGATGTGGAGGTTCAAGTCCTCTCCTGGGCACCACTCTCTCGCGTCATGCAGGCTGGATCAGACGATACTCACAGGAAACCGCGACATGGATCGCGGTTTTTTTGTGTCCGCTCGATGCGCCCTATTCGAAACGCCCGGGGCGGTTCGCCACCTCCTCCAGCGCCCAGCCACGGGTACTCACCCGCCCCTCCAGCGCCTCGGCGGCAGGTGCCGGCAGGTTGGGAAAGAAGTCGAGCCCGGTACGCGCCTCTAGCGCATCGATGCTCACCAGGAAGTCGTCCAGCGGCTCATCACCGCGCACGCCCTGGGGCATCAGGAAGGCCAGCGCCAGGGGGCGTTCGGCGGGCACCACGATGATCTTGTAGAAGGCCTCGGGGACCTCCACCAGGCCGACCCGGTTGAAGACGTTGTCGAGGAAGCGCTCGGGGAATACCGGTCCGGTAATCACCTGCACCGCGCCGAAGCGCGGCACGAAGTGATCTATCACCACCTCCTCCAGGCGTTGCCATAGCCGGCGGTTGAGGTCGGGACGCTGTGGCGTCATGTTGCTCATGTAGAAGGTGTCGAGCTGGGCGTCGCGGCCATGCACGGCGGCGATGGCGTAGTTCGGCGCCAGGTGCCCACGGTCATAGCCGCTGCCCGCGTAGTGGTCGGTACCGATGGGCCACAGGGTGCGCCAATCCTGGCGAAACCCGGGGCGCGACCCGGGGCGGGGGTCCTCCACCGCCTGGAGCCGATAGCTCACCCATAACGGATTGACGCGCACGTCGGACCAGCCCACCAGGAAGCCGTCGTTGCGCAGCACGCGGTGAACGCTGGTGGGCGACACCTGCCGCCACTCGGGCACGCCCATCCACACCAGGGAGTCACGCAGCTCGCGCGCCTGGAAATGCCACAGGCCGGTGCCCACGGCCACGAACAGCAGGCTGACGGCGAAGCGCCGCAGCGGGCGGCCACGGCGCAACAAGGGGGAACGTCGGCGACTCATCCGTGAATGGCTTTCCGGTAGAAGGTCAAAAGAGGGCTGCGGTCAGGAGGCAGAACAACAGCAGGAAGATCACAGGCCGCCGCGACGCCGGTGGCGGCGAGCGGCCGCACAGGCTACCAGCCCAGCGAGAACATGGTCTCCAGATCGTGGCGGGAGTGCACCTGCATGGCATTGAGGGTCTCGGTCTCGCGGATGCCCTCCACCGCATTGAGACGCCCGGTGACCAGCTCCGCCAGGCTCTCGAAGTCACGGGTGCGGGCGATGGCGACCAGGTCATAGCGGCCACAGGTGGAGTAGACTTCGCTGATCCCCTCCACGTCGGCCAGGCGCTCGGCCACCGACTTGACCTGTCCCTTCTCGGCATTGATCAGGATCACGGCATTCTGCATCGGGCTCTCTCCAGCTTGCGCCCCGGGGGCGGAGTGGGCGGCAGGCAGTCATCGACGACTGCCTGGCATCTGACAGCGAGTATATCAGCGCCGGGGGCCGGGAAGAATCGCTCCTTGGCCGGCACCGCGGCTGCGACACGCCGTCGCGGGTGCCGCCGCGTGGTCGCACATGCGAGGCGCCTTGACTACCATGATGTGACGAACTCTACCGGCAGCCGACTGTCGGAATCCCGAGAGGTGGAATACCACCCGAGGATAGCGGGCAAGTGCCCGACCGTGACTGGAAACGAGACATAAGGAGATTCCATGGCTAACCACAGCCGTCGTGACTTCATGCGTAACAGCCTGCTGGGCATGGCCGCCCTGCCGCTGGGTGCCGGCATCCTGTCCAAGAACGCCTTCGCCCAGGACCTGCCGCCGCTGGACCCTTCCGCCGACCAGGCCCAGGCCCTCAACTACGTCGTGGATGCCACCGAGGCCGCCGACCACCCTGCCTACGCGGAAGGCGAGCGCTGCGACAACTGCATGTTCTTCCAGGCCGACACCAATGGCTGCCAGCTGTTCCCCCAGAACAGCGTCGAGCCGGCGGGCTGGTGCCAGTCCTGGACCGCCCAGAGCTGATGCCCGGGCGGCCCGGCCGCCACTCGGCATAGGTGAGGACCCGCGCCACGGCGCGGGTCCTGTCGTTGAAGGAAGGCAAAAGGGCAACAGCCAGTGACAGGCGTGCCGCACCGGGTCAGGCGCGTTCGGCCTCCTCCTCGTCCGGCAGCGGCCACTGGTAGCGCCGCACCACATGCTCCTCCTGGACCGACTCCAGGCGCACCGGGAAGCCCCACAGCTGATGCAGGTGGCGGATCACCGGATAGACGCTGCGCGCCAGCGGGCGGCGCTCGTCCTGGACATGGCGCAGGGTCAGCGAGCGATCGCCGCGGATGTCCGCCGAATAGACCTGGATATTGGGCTCACGCACGGACAGGGCGTAGTGAGCCGCCAGCGCCTCGCGGATGCGTCGATAGCCTCGCTCGTCGTGGATCGCCGTCACCTCCAGCATCTCCTCCTGATCATCGTCGACCACCATGAACAGCTTGAGGTCGCGGATCACCCTGGGCGACAGGAACTGCTGGATGAAGGACTCATCCTTGAAGTTCTTCATGGCGAACTCCAGGGTCTCGCGCCAGTCGCTGCCGGCGGTATCGGGAAACCAGCGGCGGTCCTCCTCGGTGGGCGCCTCGCACAGGCGCCGCAGGTCACTGAAGATGGCGAAGCCCAGCGCATAGGGGTTGATGCCGCTGAAGTAGGGGCTGTCGAAGGCGGGCTGTTGCACCACCGCCGTGTGGGACTGCAGGAACTCCAGCATCAGCCCCTCATCCACCGCTCCCTCCTCATAGAGCCGGTTCATCAGGGTGTAGTGCCAGAAGGTCGCCCACCCCTCGTTCATCACCTGGGTCTGGCGCTGGGGGTAGAAGTACTGCGCCAGCTTGCGCACGATGCGCACCACTTCGCGCTGCCACGGTGCCAGCAGCGGCGCATTCTTCTCGATGAAGTAGAGCAGGTTCTCCTGGGGCTCCGACGGGTAGCGGCCGCCGGCGTGCAGGCCCAGCGGGTCCTCGGTGTCCTGCTCGGCGCCCAGCGCCTCCGCCGAGGGGCGCCCGGGGATGGTGCGCCACAGGGTGTTGACCTGGGCCTGCAGGAGCTCCTCGCGCTCCTTCTGGCGGCGCACCTCCTCCTCGGCGGAGATCGGCGAGGGGCGCTTGTAACGATCGACGCCGTAGTTCTGCAGGGCGTGGCAGGCATCCAGCAGCTGCTCCACCGCGGCGACCCCGTGACGCTCCTCGCACTCGGCGATATATTTCCGGGCGAACACCAGGTAGTCGATGATCGAGCCCGCATCGGTCCAGGTGCGAAACAGGTAGTTGCCCTTGAAGAAGGAGTTGTGGCCATAGCAGGCGTGGGCCATCACCAGCACCTGCATCATCAGGGTGTTCTCCTCCATCAGGTAGGCGATGCAGGGGTCGGAGTTGATGACGAGCTCGTAGGCCAGGCCCATCTGGCCGCGGCGGTAGGCCTGCTCCACGGCCAGGAACTGCTTGCCGAAGGACCAGTGGTGATAGCCCACCGGCATGCCCACGCTGGCGTAGGCATCCATCATCTGCTCGGAGGTGATCAGCTCGATCTGGTTGGGGTAGGTATCCAGGCGATACTCGTCCGCCAGCCGCGCGATCTCCCGCTCGAACTCGGTGAGTATCTCGAAGTTCCAGTCGGACCCCGTGGCGATGGGCTTGCGTCGGGTCATCTTGCCTCCTCGGCCGCGGTCCGGCCCTCAGCCGCCGACGACGCGGCGCTTGAACAGCTCGCGGAACACCGGATAGATATCTCCGGCCTCGACGATCTGGCGCATGGCGAAGCGCGCCGGAAACTCGGCGGCCACGCTCTCGTACTCCTCCCACAGCGCCTGGTGGGCGTGGGGCGTGATCTCCACGTAGGTGAAGTACTGCAGCCGCGGCATCAGCCGCTTGATCAGCAGGTCGCGGCAGGCCACCGAGTCATCGTCCCAGTTATCGCCGTCCGAGGCCTGGGCCACGTAGAGGTTCCACTGCCCCGGCGGGTAGCGCTCGGCGATGATCTCGTCGACCAACGACAGGGCACTGGAGACGATGGTGCCGCCGGTCTCCCGGGAGTAGAAGAACTCCTCCTCGTCGACCTCCCGGGCGGCGGTATGGTGGCGCACGAAGACCAGCTCGACCTTCTCGTAGTTGCGCTCCAGGAACAGGTAGAGCAACAGGAAGAAGCGCTTGGCGATGTCCTTGTGGGCCTGGGTCATGGAACCGGAGACGTCCATCACGCAGAACATCACCGCCTTGCTGGAGGGCTGAGGCTGGTTGACCAGGTGGTTGTAGCGCAGGTCGTAGGTATCGATGAAGGGCACCGCCTCGAGGCGCTTCTCGAGGCGCTCCACCTCGGCCCTGAGCTCATTGATGCGCGCCGGGTTGCGCAGCACCGGGTCCTTGCGCTCCTCGGCCTCCAGCGCCTCGCGGGCCTCGCGCAGGGCTCGCCGTATGGGTGCGCGCATGGCGATGCGCCGGGCATGGGCCTCGCGCATGGAGCGCACGATATTGATCCGCGCCGGGACGCCCTCCTTGGAGACCCCGGCGCGCACCGGGCGCACCTCGTCGAGATCCACCAGCGCCTTGCGCTCCAGGTGGGGCAGCTCCAGGCCGTCGAAGACGAAGTCGAGGAACTCCTCCCGGGAGAGGGTGAAGGCGAACTCGTCCACCCCCTCGCCCTGGTTCGAGGCGCCCCCCTCCCCCGCCCCATTACCGCCGCTGCCACCGCCGGGACGGCGCAGGCGGTCGCCCTCGACGAACTCCTTGTTGCCCGGGGCGATGATGCGCCGCCGCCCCCCGGAACCGTGCTGGAACACCGGCTCCGAGATATCGCGGGCGGGGATCGAGACCTTCTCGCCGCGCTCCATGTCGGTGATCGAGCGGCGATTGACCGCCTCCTCCACGGAACGCTTGATATGGGTGCGATAGCGGTCGAGGAAGCGCTGGCGGTTGACCGCGCTCTTGTGCTTGGCATTCGCCCGCCGATCGATGAAGTAGCTCATGGCAACTCTCCTGCGCGCCGCGGGGGTCTGCCGCCACGGCGCGGCGTCGGGCTACTGTGACTTGCGCACCCGCAGGTACCACTCGGAGAGCAGGCGCACCTGTTTCTCGGTGTAGCCACGCTCCACCATGCGCGCCACGAAGTCCTCGTGCTTCTTCTGGTCGGCGCTGGAGGCCTTGGCGTTGAAGGAGATCACCGGCAGCAGCTCCTCGGTATTGGCGAACATCTTGTGCTCGATCACCCCGCGCAGCTTCTCGTAGGATTGCCAGCTGGGGTTCATGCCGTTGTTCTGGGCACGCGCCCGCAGCACGAAGTTGACCACCTCGTGGCGGAAGTCCTTGGGATTGGAGATGCCCGCGGGCTTCTCGATCTTCTCCAGCTCCTCGTTGAGGGCCTGGCGGTCGAGGAACTCGCCGGTCTCGGGGTCGCGGTACTCCTGATCCTGGATCCAGAAGTCGGCGTAGGTGACGTAGCGGTCGAAGATGTTCTGGCCGTACTCGGAGTAGGACTCCAGATAGGCGGTCTGGATCTCCTTGCCGATGAAGTCCACGTAGCGTGGCGCCAGGAACTCCTTGATGAAGCGCAGGTAGCGCTCGAAGGTCTCGCGCGGCAGCTGCTCCTGTTCCAGGCGCTGCTCCAGCACGTAGAGCAGGTGCACCGGGTTGGCCGCCACCTCGTGGCTGTCGAAGTTGAACACCTTGGACAGGATCTTGAAGGCGAAGCGGGTAGAGAGCCCATCCATGCCCTCGTCGACGCCGGCGGAGTCGCGGTACTCCTGAATCGACTTGGCCTTGGGGTCGGTGTCCTTGAGGTTCTCGCCATCGTAGACCCGCATCTTGGAGTAGATGCTGGAGTTCTCCGGCTCCTTGAGCCGCGAGAGCACCGAAAACTGCGCCAGCATGCGCAGGGTGTCCGGCGCGCAGGGGGCCTCAGCCAGCGACGAGTGCTCCAGCAGCTTCCTGTAGATATTGATCTCTTCCGACACCCGCAGGCAGTAGGGCACCTTGACCATATAGACCCGGTCCAGGAAGGCCTCGTTGTTACGGTTGTTGCGGAAGGTCTGCCACTCGCTCTCGTTGGAGTGGGCCAGCACCACGCCCTCGAAGGGGATCGCCCCCATGCCCTCGGTGGGGTTGTAGTTACCCTCCTGGGTCGCGGTCAGCAGCGGATGCAGCACCTTGATCGGCGCCTTAAACATCTCGACGAACTCCATCAGCCCCTGGTTGGCTCGGCACAGGCCGCCGGAGAAGCTGTAGGCGTCCGGGTCGTCCTGGGAGTAGAGCTCGAGCTGGCGGATATCCACCTTGCCCACCAGCGAGGAGATGTCCTGGTTGTTCTCGTCGCCGGGCTCGGTCTTGGAGATGGCGATCTGGTTGAGCCGCGAGGGGTAGAGGCGCACCACCCGGAACTGGCTGATGTCGCCACCGTACTCCTTGAGGCGCTTGGCCGCCCAGGGCGACATCACGCTCTTCAGGTAGCGGCTTGGAACCCCGTATTCCTTCTCCAGCAGCTCGCCATCCTCCTCCGGCGAGAACAGCCCCAGCGGCGACTCGTAGACGGGCGAATCCTTGATGGCATAGAAGGGCACCTTCTCCATCAACAGCTTGAGGCGCTCGGCCAGCGACGACTTGCCGCCGCCCACCGGCCCCAGCAGATAGAGGATCTGCTTGCGCTCCTCCAGCCCCTGGGCGGCATGGCGGAAGTAGGCGACGATCTGCTCGATCGCCTCCTCCATGCCGTAGAACTCGGCAAACGCCGGGTAGCGGCGAATCACCTTGTTGGAGAAGATGCGTGACAGCCGCGGGTCCTTGGCCGTGTCGATGACCTCCGGCTCGCCGATCGCCTGAAGCATGCGCTCGGCGGCCGAGGCATAGGCCAGTGGCTCGTCGCGACACAGCTCCAGATACTCCTGCAGGCTCATCTCCTCCTGCTGGACGCGGGCGAAACGGTTCTGCACATGGTCAAAGATGCTCATCGATGCCTCCTTAAGCCCGATGGCTCGGCGCCGGCACGCGGGCGCTCGAGAACAGGGTCACCTTCAGCGTAGGTCAGCCCGGCACACTCTCGACTGACATCCAGTCAACGCTTGGCTGTATCCCTATGAGCCCACCACGGACTCATGGTTCGACATCTCCGTGCGCCGGGTATTCAACGCAGCGGGCCTGCCATCACGACGACGGCAGGCCCGCGCAAGGACGACCAGGCAGCGCTCAGAGCATGGCGGCTACCCGGGTACCCTGGTCAATGGCACGCTTGGCGTCGAGCTCACCTGGCTCGAGGGCGCCACCGATCAGATGCACCGTCACCCCGGCCTCGCGCAGCGGCGCGTGGAGTTCGCACACCGACTCCTGGCCGACACAGACCACCACCGTATCGACCTCCAGCAGGCGCGACTGGTCGGCATGCCGAATATGCAGGCCGGCATCATCGATATGCCGATATTCGCAGCCGGCCAGGGTCTCCACCCCACGCTGCCGGAGCGAGGCGCGATGCACCCAGCCGGTGGTCTTGCCGAGGCCCTTGCCGGGCTTGCTGGTCTTGCGCTGCAGCAGGAAGACCCGCCGCGCCGCCTCGGGGTGACGCGGCGCCTTGAGCCCGCCCGGCGCAGTGACGGCGAGATCCACGCCCCACTCCTCGCACCAGGCCTCGGCATCCAGCGACGGCTGGCCGACCTGGGTCAGCCGCTCGGCGACATCGAAGCCGATGCCTCCCGCCCCGATGATCGCCACCCTCGGCCCCACCCGCTCGGGATGCTGGATAGCCTCGGGGTAGCCCATCACCTTGGGATGGTCGCTGCCGGGAAGTTCGAGCCGGCGCGGGCGCACCCCGCTGGCCAGCACCACGGCGTCGAAACCGGCAAGCGTGGCCACCTCCGCGGCGCAGTTGAGCCGCACCTCGACGCCGCGCTTGTCGAGCATCACCCGGAAGTAGCGCAGGGTCTCGGCGAACTCCTCCTTGCCGGGAATCTGGCGGGCATGATGGAACTGGCCGCCGAGTTCGCCATCCCGCTCGAAGAGGGTGACCGCGTGACCGCGCTCGGCAGCGGTCAGTGCCGCGGCCAGGCCCGCCGGCCCGCCGCCCACCACGGCGATGCGGCGCGGCGCCATCGCCGGCTCGATGACCAGCTCGGTCTCGTGACCGGCCCGCGGATTGACCAGGCAGGAGGTCAGCTTGCCGGCGAAGGTATGGTCGAGGCAGGCCTGGTTGCAGGCGATGCAGGTGTTGATCTCGTCGCTGCGCCCCGCCGCGGCCTTGCTGATCCAGGCCGGATCGGCGAGGAAGGGCCGCGCCATGCTGACCATGTCGGCATGACCCTCGGCCAGCACCCGTTCGGCGACCTCGGGCATGTTGATGCGATTGGTGGCGATCAGCGGCAGGGAGACCTCCCCCTTCAGCCGCCGGGTCACCTCGGTGAAGGCCGCCCGGGGCACGCTGGTGACGATGGTGGGCACCCGGGCCTCGTGCCAGCCGATGCCGGTGTTGAGCGCGTCGGCGCCGGCCGCCTCGATCGCCCTGGCCAGGGCCACCACCTCGTCATGGGTGCTGCCCTCCTCCACCAGATCGATCATCGACAGCCGGAAGATCACCAGGAAGTCATCCCCCACCGCCTCGCGGATGCGCCGCACGATCTCCAGCGGGAAACGGATGCGGTTCGCGAAGCTGCCGCCCCAGGCATCATCGCGGTGGTTGGTGCGCCGGCAGATGAACTGGTTGATCAGGTAGCCCTCGGAGCCCATCACCTCCACGCCATCGTAGCCGGCCCGCCTGGCAAGCGTGGCGCAGCGCACGTAATCGTCGATCTGGCGTTCCACCTCATCGGCGGCCAGCGCCCGGGGGGCGAAGGGGTTGATGGGTGCCTGGATCGCCGAGGGGGCCACCGGCTCCGGCGTATAGGCGTAGCGCCCGGCGTGAAGGATCTGCATGCAGATCCGACCGCCCTGGTCATGCACCGCCTCCACCACCCGGCGGTGGTCGCCCAGCTGCTCCTCACGCTCCAGGGTCGCCGCCCCCTGGAACACCGCCCCCTCGGGGTTGGGAGCGATGCCGCCGGTGACGATCAGCCCGACCCCCTCCCGGACGCGTTCGACGTAGAAGGCCGCCAGGCGCTCGAAGCCATCCGGCGCCTCCTCCAGATTGGTATGCATGGAGCCCATCAGCACCCGGTTGGGCAGGGTCAGGTGACCAAGCACGAGGGGCTGGAAGAGGTGAGGAAAGGCGGTCATGGCGAGGCTCCGGTCATTGTCGGGGAAGTTGTCATCGGGCCGAATTCAAACAACTGTATGACAGCTGACGCAAGGGTGCAAAGCAAAGACCGCGGGGGCGAGGCCAGCGTCGTTGTCCATGGCGAGAAAGCGGAGAGAAAGGGCTGGCACCGGAGGCGGGGAGGCTATCGGGCGCTGCGCAGCATGCCTGACGCATACGAAGAAGCCCCGAGCACTGGCCCGGGGCTTCAGGAATTCGTGGCGACATTGGCGGACCGGACGGGACTCGAACCCGCGACCTCCGGCGTGACAGGCCGGCATTCTAACCAACTGAACTACCGGTCCGCGTGGTGGGTGATACCGGATTCGAACCAGTGACCCCCAGCATGTGAGGCTGGTGCTCTAACCAACTGAGCTAATCACCCACGCAATCGCACAAGATACTGCACTTTCTCAAGCAAACTGCCAGGCCTTGATGGCGGACCGGACGGGACTCGAACCCGCGACCTCCGGCGTGACAGGCCGGCATTCTAACCAACTGAACTACCGGTCC
>NZ_JAUYWF010000027.1 GCF_030708455.1 Halomonas sp. SSL-5 | reverse complement strand
GGCAAGCAGGCCATCGACACCGACAACAACCAGACCGGCCAGATGCTCGCCGCCCTGACCGGCCTGCCCCAGGGCACCTTCGCCTCCGAGGTGAATATCAGTGGAGACGGGGGTGATGGAAAGATACAGGTGACCCGCGAGATCGACGGCGGCCTGCAGACCATCGAGCTTTCCCTGCCCGCCATCGTCACCACCGACCTGCGCCTGAACGAGCCGCGCTATGCCAAGCTGCCCGACATCATGAAGGCCAAGAAGAAGCCTATGGACGTCAAGACCCCGGCGGATCTCGGCATCGAGGTGGCCTCGAAGGTCAAGCTGCTCAGGGTCGAGCCGCCGGCCGAGCGCCAGGGCGGCGTCAAGGTGGGCTCGGTGGACGAGCTGGTCGACAAACTCAAGAACGAGGCGAAGGTGATTTCATGAGCATTCTGGTCCTGGCCGAACATCACGACGGCGCCCTGGCCGGCGCCACCGCCCATGCGGTCGCGGCCGCACAACAGATCGGTGGCGATATCGACGTGCTGGTGGC
>NZ_JAUYWF010000026.1 GCF_030708455.1 Halomonas sp. SSL-5 | reverse complement strand
TCCTCGAAGCCGATCAGGCTGCCCAGCTCGATCTTGCTGGACGCGGTGTCGGTATCGCCGTCGGTCAGCGTCGCCTCGAGCTCGACCAGCCCGGCGGTCATGCTCACCGCGCTGTCGTGGTCGTTGCTGTCAGCGCCGTGGTCGAGCGCCCGGTACTGGGTGGTGGTGACATCACCGGTGGTGCCATTGACCGCGATGGTGAAGACCAGGTCTCCCCCGGTCGCGGTGCGGCCCTCGATCACGCCGCCATTGTCGGACAGCACTACCGCCTCGTCGCTCGCGGTGTCGGTCAGCCCGCTGTCCACCGGCTCCGTGCCGTTCAGCACCAGTGCATAGACCTTGCTGGCCTCGCCGTCCGTGCCCGCGTCCGCGGTCTCGGAGAACAGCGTCGCTGCCGTGGTCTCGGCATAGCCGATGGCCCCGGCCGGCGCTCCAGTCTCATCGTCGGGCGCCGCGTTACCCTCTTCATCCTTCGAGGAGCCGTCGGTACCCAGCGACTCGTCGACGTCGATCGAGGCGCCCTCGACCAACGTCAGGTCGATCGCCGGGCCGTC
>NZ_JAUYWF010000025.1 GCF_030708455.1 Halomonas sp. SSL-5 | reverse complement strand
TGGAGCGGGAAAGGAGATTCGAACTCCCGACCCTCGCCTTGGCAAGGCGATGCTCTACCACTGAGCTATTCCCGCTTGTCTCGTGCTGCTCAATCCAACTGCTTGTTCAACGACTCGCTGCTGCAGCCGAAGAAGTGGCGTCCCATAGGGGGTTCGAACCCCTGTTCCCGCCGTGAAAGGGCGGTGTCCTGGACCACTAGACGAATGGGACGCATCGTCTTCCTTTCGGAAGATGGAGCGGGAAAGGAGATTCGAACTCCCGACCCTCGCCTTGGCAAGGCGATGCTCTACCACTGAGCTATTCCCGCATTCCGGTTACCTGATGAGTCGAGTGGCGTCCCATAGGGGGTTCGAACCCCTGTTCCCGCCGTGAAAGGGCGGTGTCCTGGACCACTAGACGAATGGGACGCAATGTCTCGCCTCGTCGAGGTGGCGCGAATATTATCGAGCCCCCGGCGGGGTGTCAAGCACTCTCATGCCTTCCACATCAGGCAGTTGACAGGCCGACCCGCGATCGATAGAGTACGCGCCGCTGGCTACGTAGCTCAGCTGGTTAGAGCACATCACTCATAATGATGGGGTCCCCTGTTCGAATCAGGGCGTAGCCACCA
>NZ_JAUYWF010000024.1 GCF_030708455.1 Halomonas sp. SSL-5 | reverse complement strand
GCCACCCTGTTCGGCATGATGCTGTTGACCACGGTAGACGTGGGTGGCCGTTACTTCTTCAATGCGCCGATTCTCGGCACCGTCGAGCTGACCCAGCTGATGCTGGCGGCGCTGGTATTCCTGTCGCTGCCGGTAGTGTGCTGGCGTCAGGAGCATGTCAGCGTGGACCTGCTGGACGCGGTCTTTCCGGCCCGGCTGGTATGGCTGCGGGAGGTGATCGTCAACCTGCTGGTGACGGCAGCGCTGTGGATGATGGCCCAGCGTGTCTGGGCCCTGGCCGAGCGTTCCTTCTCCTGGGGTGATGTCACCGAGTTCCTGCGTATTCCCTATGGCTACTTGATCGGGCTGATCTCGATCATGCTGGCGTTGTCGGCACTGCTGACCCTGGTGCGGGCGGTGCTCTATCTGCTGGAAGGGTTCAAGGTGATCAAGCGGGGCGGCCCACTGAGTCCTGGAGGGACCCATGACTGAAGCACTTTATGGTTTTGCTGCGCTGCTGGTACTGGTGTTCCTGCGCGTCCCGCTGGCCTTCGCCATGGGGATTATCGGCTTCGTCGGTTTCTATTACCTGACCGGTAACTGGAGTGCCGCCGAAGCGATGGCAGCGCGTCGGGTGGTGGATACCGCCATGGACTACGGCCTGTCGGTGATCCCGTTGTTTATCCTGATGGGCAACTTCGTCTCTCATGCCGGACTGTCGGATGCCCTGTTCCGGGCCTCCAACGGCTTCCTGGGGCACCGCAAGGGCGGTCAGGCCATGGCCACCATCGTGGCCTGCGGGGGCTTCAGTGCTATCTGCGGCTCGAGCCTGGCCACCTGTGCCACCATGGGTCGGGTCGCCATGCCGCAGATGCGCAAGTATGGCTACAAGGACTCCCTGGCCGCGGCCTCGATCGCCGCCGGCGGCACCCTGGGCATCCTGATCCCGCCCAGCGTAATGCTGGTGATCTACGGCATTCTCACCGAGACCAGTATCCGCGAGTTGTTCGCCGCCGGCTTTATCCCCGGCATGCTGGGGATCGTCCTCTACCTGGGGGCGGTGAAGTGGGTGCTGTGGCGCGACCCCGAAGCGGGCCCGGCGGCGGAGCGGGTGCCGTGGGCGGAGCGCATCGCCGCGCTGAAGAGCGTGGGCAGCACCCTGGCGCTGTTCGTGCTGGTGATCGGCGGCATCTATCTGGGCGTGTTCACGCCCACCGAGGCGGCGGGTATCGGTGCGATGGGGGCCTTCCTGATCGCGTTGATGCGCCGCGCGCTGTCTCCCCGGGTGTTGATGGCGGTGCTGATGGACACGGTGCGCACCACGGCGATGCTGTTTGCGGTGGTGTTGACGGCACTGATCTTCGCCAACTTCATCAA
>NZ_JAUYWF010000023.1 GCF_030708455.1 Halomonas sp. SSL-5 | reverse complement strand
GAACAAACCCCGCGACCTCACCCTTCTCTTTACAGAATACCCGGGGGTGCGCTCTCACCAACTGAGCGCTCCGGCCATTCAGAGAATGGTGGGTCTGGGCAGATTTGAACTGCCGACCTCACCCTTATCAGGGGTGCGCTCTAACCAACTGAGCTACAGACCCGAAGGTCACGCTGGGCCTATACCCAAACAGTCTTTTGCTCTGGTCGATCAGGTAATTCATTGTGAGCACTTGCCGACAGTCGGAGACATATCGATAAGGAGGTGATCCAGCCGCAGGTTCCCCTACGGCTACCTTGTTACGACTTCACCCCAGTCATGAACCACACCGTGGTGATCGCTCCCCCGAGGGTTAAGCTAACCACTTCTGGTGCAGTCCACTCCCATGGTGTGACGGGCGGTGTGTACAAGGCCCGGGAACGTATTCACCGTGACATTCTGATTCACGATTACTAGCGATTCCGACTTCACGGAGTCGAGTTGCAGACTCCGATCCGGACTGAGACCGGCTTTTCGGGATTAGCTCCACCTCGCGGCTTCGCAACCCTTTGTACCGGCCATTGTAGCACGTGTGTAGCCCTACTCGTAAGGGCCATGATGACCTGACGTCGTCCCCACCTTCCTCCGGTTTGTCACCGGCAGTCTCCCTAGAGTTCCCACCATTACGTGCTGGCAAATAGGGACAAGGGTTGCGCTCGTTACGGGACTTAACCCAACATTTCACAACACGAGCTGACGACGGCCATGCAGCACCTGTCTGTGCGTTCCCGAAGGCACCAAGGTATCTCTACCAAGTTCGCACGATGTCAAGAGTAGGTAAGGTTCTTCGCGTTGCATCGAATTAAACCACATGCTCCACCGCTTGTGCGGGCCCCCGTCAATTCATTTGAGTTTTAACCTTGCGGCCGTACTCCCCAGGCGGTCGACTTATCGCGTTAACTGCGCCACAAAGGTCACAAGGACCCCAACGGCTAGTCGACATCGTTTACGGCGTGGACTACCAGGGTATCTAATCCTGTTTGCTACCCACGCTTTCGCACCTCAGCGTCAGTGTCAGTCCAGAAGGCCGCCTTCGCCACTGGTATTCCTCCCGATCTCTACGCATTTCACCGCTACACCGGGAATTCTACCTTCCTCTCCTGCACTCTAGCCTGACAGTTCCGGATGCCGTTCCCAGGTTGAGCCCGGGGCTTTCACAACCGGCTTATCACGCCGCCTACGCGCGCTTTACGCCCAGTAATTCCGATTAACGCTCGCACCCTCCGTATTACCGCGGCTGCTGGCACGGAGTTAGCCGGTGCTTCTTCTGTGGGTGATGTCCTCCCTCGAGGGTATTGGCCCCGAGGATTTCTTCCCCACTGAAAGTGCTTTACAACCCGAAAGCCTTCTTCACACACGCGGCATGGCTGGATCAGGCTTTCGCCCATTGTCCAATATTCCCCACTGCTGCCTCCCGTAGGAGTTCGGGCCGTGTCTCAGTCCCGATGTGGCTGATCATCCTCTCAGACCAGCTACGGATCGTCGCCTTGGTGAGCCGTTACCTCACCAACCAGCTAATCCGACATAGGCTCATCCGATAGCGCAAGGTCCGAAGATCCCCTGCTTTCTCCCGTAGGACGTATGCGGTATTAGCCTGGGTTTCCCCAGGTTATCCCCCACTACCGGGCAGATTCCTATGCATTACTCACCCGTCCGCCGCTCGACGCCTGGAAGCAAGCTTCCATCGTTTCCGCTCGACTTGCATGTGTTAGGCCTGCCGCCAGCGTTCAATCTGAGCCATGATCAAACTCTTCAGTTTAAGATCATAAGTGCTTGAAGTAGCACCAAACTTGGCTCAAGGTTCAAACGTTCTCAAATAGATCCGAAGATCTATGACGAGTCGCTTGCCTTGATGGTTCAATGACATGATCACCGAGCCATCGGCAAGCGCCCACATGAATTACCTGATCGATTGTTAAAGAGCGGCTTCGAAC
>NZ_JAUYWF010000022.1 GCF_030708455.1 Halomonas sp. SSL-5 | reverse complement strand
GTGACGCCGTTCTGGGTGGCGGGCACGATCCGCGCCCTGCTGGTGCTGCTGCTCCCCGGTATCGTGCTCTTCCTGCCGGAGCTTCTCTATTAGGCTGTGCTATGAAATCCGAGGGGAGAATGCGTGTTATGACCTCTGAAGCGGTCGGGCCGAGTAGATCGGCAGAAGCGCCAGCCAAGGCAGAAATTGACCTTAACCAGTTTCTGCCGTATCGGCTGAACAAGTTGGCAGATCGCATCAGTGACGAACTGGAGCGGATGTACTCTCAGCGCTATGGCCTCAATGTCGCCCAGTGGCGGGTTCTCTCATGGTTGAGTCATTGCGATGAACTGACCGCCAAGAAGATCTGTGCCTACACTAATATGGATAAGGCGCGGGTCTCTCGAGCGATCCAGGCGCTTGAGGAGCGTCGGCTGATTTCCCGGACACCATCGCCCCAGGATCAACGTGTCCATGATCTGCACCTGACGCAAGAGGGGGCAAAGCTGCTGGAGGGGTTAATTCCTGATGCCCATGCATGGGAGGCTGAGTTAGTCGCCACACTAAGTGTCGGCGAGTACCGTGACCTGCTGCATGCCATGAGCAAGCTGGAGCGGCAGCTCGAGCGGATTGGCTGATCACCGATTGAGCTGCCGTAGCCAAGCAGGCTGTCCTTGTGACCAGCAGCAATATGTTGCTGGTTTTTATTTTTGAGCCAACCTTGCGTAACAGGACCTCGCCATTGCCAAAGGAAAGAGCATCGACCCCTCATGATGTTGGCTTGGCCACCCGTGGCATTATATGCCATTGATTATAAAGCATTAATTGTGTGTTATACTTAAGTAGCATTAGCTATTGGTCGTGAATGCGTTGCGCAGAGGTACCATGCGAAGGCATTGTACGCCATGAAGTGTTTCTCAAATATCCGGAAAGCTTGCCTTTGGTGTATCAAAAGAATTCCCATGGCCGCTTTCCGGTGAGAATGTCCGCAGCCTGTGATGATGGAGGAACTAAACAATGTACAAGACAACAGGCCTGATGCTCGGCACCCTGACCGCCGCGATCATGAGCACATCCGCCCTGGCCGAGACCACGCTGACGATCAGCACTTGGGCCGGCCCCAACCACGGTATCAACACCATCGTCTGGCCCACCTGGGGGGCCTGGATCGAGGAAGCCACTGAAGGGCGTGTCACCGTCGATGTGGTCCATGACATGGGACCGCCCGACTCGCAGATGGCCATGGTGGCTGACGGCATCGCCGATGCTACCTGGGTGTTCCACGGTTATAACGCCGGCCGCTTCGAGTTGACCAAGCTGCCGGAATTTCCCACTTTCGAGGATTTCTCCTCTGAAAATGCTTCTGCCGCCTACTGGCGCACTCATCAGGAGTACCTTGCCCAGGCCGGTGAGCATCGAGGTGTCGACGTGGTGGCGGCGGGCGTACACGGCCCAGGCTGGATCTTCACCAGTGAAAAGGTTGAGACGCTCGAGGATCTCAAGGGCCAGCGCATCCGCGTCGGCGGCGGTGTGATGGGTGACCTTTCCAATGCCTTGGAGCTGACCGGTGTGGCACTGCCGCCCACCGGCGTCTACGAGGCCGGTTCCCAGGGCGTTATCGACGGCGCCATGCTGGTCCCCGAGGGCCTGCGCAGCTTCCGCGTGGCTGAGATCTTTCCGTATACCCTCAAGGTAGATGGTGGCTTCTATCGCGGCAGCTTCACCATCGCCATGAACCCGATGTTCTGGGACAGGATCTCTCCCGAGGACCGTGAAGCCATCGAGTCAGTTTCTGGCGAACAGTTGTCGCGGCTGTTCGGCTACATGATGGATGTCTCGGATGTGCGCGGAGTCAAGTTTGCCGAGGAACAGGGTCATACCTTCACCGATCTGGGCGAGGAAGACCTGGAGACCCTGCGCGGCATCAGCGATGAAATGATCGCCGAGTGGGCCGAGGAGGTGACCGAAGAGCGTGGCGTGGATGCCATGGCCGCCATCGAGTATTTCCGTGAGCAGCTGTCCGACGCCGCCGAAGAGGATAGCGTCGAGTCTCTGGTGCCCAGCGAGTACAAGTAAGCCGGCATCTCGAACTCCCGAGGCTGGTCAGCGTCACGCCGTTAGATGCCTGCATCTGTCGGCGTGGCGCGAGTTCGTGTCGGCCTGATAAGTGCCGATGCCATGCTCCGTGATCATGTCTATCCAACTCTGTCGCCATCCGGAGACGATCATGCAAACCCTATCGACACGCTCGGCACGCGTCGGCCGTGTTCTGCAACTGCTGCTGGAGGGGGTGGCGGGAGCCACCCTGTTCGGCATGATGCTGTTGACCACGGTAGACGTGGGTGGCCGTTACTTCTTCAATGCGCCGATTCTCGG
>NZ_JAUYWF010000021.1 GCF_030708455.1 Halomonas sp. SSL-5 | reverse complement strand
AATAAGTGCCTGACGATGACCTACTCTCACATGGGGAGACCCCACACTACCATCGGCGCTGAGCGGTTTCACTGCTGAGTTCGGCATGGGATCAGGTGGTTCACGCACGCTATGGTCGTCAGGCGAAAAACGGTGAATCATGCTGACGTCGAAACGTCTCTGCGTATCCGGTGTCGTGGGTCATCACAGACCCCTTGGGTGTTATATGGTCAAGCCTCACGGGCCATTAGTACCGGTTAGCTCAACGCCTTGCAGCGCTTCCACACCCGGCCTATCAACCAGCTGGTCTCGCTGGGCCCTTCAGGAGGCTCAAGGCCTCGGGGAGATCTCATCTTGAAGGGGGCTTCCCGCTTAGATGCCTTCAGCGGTTATCCTGTCCGCACATAGCTACCCGGCAATGCCACTGGCGTGACAACCGGAACACCAGAGGTGCGTCCACTCCGGTCCTCTCGTACTAGGAGCAGCTCTTCTCAAATCTCCAACGCCCACGGCAGATAGGGACCGAACTGTCTCACGACGTTCTAAACCCAGCTCGCGTACCACTTTAAATGGCGAACAGCCATACCCTTGGGACCGACTTCAGCCCCAGGATGTGATGAGCCGACATCGAGGTGCCAAACACCGCCGTCGATGTGAACTCTTGGGCGGTATCAGCCTGTTATCCCCGGAGTACCTTTTATCCGTTGAGCGATGGCCCTTCCATACAGAACCACCGGATCACTAGAACCTACTTTCGTACCTGCTCGACGTGTCTGTCTCGCAGTCAAGCACCCTTATGCTCTTGCACTCACTGCACGATTTCCAACCGTGCTGAGGGTACCTTCGTGCTCCTCCGTTACGCTTTGGGAGGAGACCGCCCCAGTCAAACTACCCACCACACACGGTCCTCGATCCGGATAACGGACCTGAGTTAGAACGCCAATGATGCCAGGCTGGTATTTCAAGGTTGGCTCCACCCGAACTGGCGTCCGGGTTTCCAAGCCTCCCAGCTATCCTACACAAGCAACATCAGCGTCCAGTGTGAAGCTGTAGTAAAGGTTCACGGGGTCTTTCCGTCTAGCCGCGGGTACACAGCATCTTCACTGCGATTTCAATTTCACTGAGTCTCGGGTGGAGACAGCGTGGCCATCATTACGCCATTCGTGCAGGTCGGAACTTACCCGACAAGGAATTTCGCTACCTTAGGACCGTTATAGTTACGGCCGCCGTTTACCGGGGCTTCGATCAAGAGCTTCGCTTGCGCTAACACCATCACTTAACCTTCCGGCACCGGGCAGGCGTCATACCCTATACGTCCGCTTACGCGTTTGCAGAGTACTGTGTTTTTAATAAACAGTTGCAGCCACCTGGTATCTTCGACCGCCTCGTGCTCCGGCCGCAGGGCCTTCACACTAACGCGGCGTGCCTTCTCCCGAAGTTACGGCACCATTTTGCCTAGTTCCTTCACCCGAGTTCTCTCAAGCGCCTTGGGATTCTCACCCTGACCACCTGTGTCGGTTTGGGGTACGGTCCCACTGTATCTGAAGCTTAGAGGCTTTTCCTGGAAGCGTGGCATCGATGACTTCCTGACCGTGGTCAGTTCGTCTCGTCTCTCGGCCTGGGAGAACCGGATTTGCCTGATTCTCCAGCCTACTGACTTTCACCAGGACTACCAACGCCTGGCTCACCTAGCCTTCTCCGTCCCCCCATCGCAATACAGTGAGGTACGGGAATATTAACCCGTTTCCCATCGACTACGCCTTTCGGCCTCGCCTTAGGGGCCGACTCACTCTGCTCTGATTAGCATAGAACAGAAAACCTTGGTCTTCCGGCGGGGGAGTTTTTCACTCCCCTTGTCGTTACTCATGTCAGCATTCGCACTCGTGATACCTCCAGCAGACCTCTCGATCCACCTTCATCGGCGTACACGACGCTCCTCTACCGCTCGTCATTCGACGAACCCGTAGCTTCGGTACCTGGTTTGAGCCCCGTTACATCTTCCGCGCAGGCCGACTCGACTAGTGAGCTATTACGCTTTCTTTAAAGGATGGCTGCTTCTAAGCCAACCTCCTAGCTGTCTGAGCCTTCCCACATCGTTTCCCACTTAACCAGGATTTCGGGACCTTAGCTGACGGTCTGGGTTGTTTCCCTTTTCACAACGGACGTTAGCACCCGCTGTGTGTCTCCCACGCGTCACTCACCGGTATTCGGAGTTTGCCTCGGGTTGGTAAGTCGGGATGACCCCCTAGCCGAAACAGTGCTCTACCCCCGGCGGTGCTACGTGAGGCGCTACCTAAATAGCTTTCGAGGAGAACCAGCTATCTCCGGGCTTGATTAGCCTTTCACTCCGATCCACAAGTCATCCAAATCTTTTTCAACAGATCCTGGTTCGGTCCTCCAGTTGATGTTACTCAACCTTCAACCTGCTCATGGATAGATCGCCCGGTTTCGGGTCTATTCCCAGCGACTGGTCGCCCAGTTAAGACTCGGTTTCCCTACGCCTCCCCTATTCGGTTAAGCTCGCCACTGAAAATAAGTCGCTGACCCATTATACAAAAGGTACGCGGTCACAGAACGTGTCTGCTCCCACTGCTTGTACGCATACGGTTTCAGGATCTATTTCACTCCCCTCTCCGGGGTTCTTTTCGCCTTTCCCTCACGGTACTGGTTCACTATCGGTCAGCCAGGAGTATTTAGCCTTGGAGGATGGTCCCCCCGTCTTCAGTCAAGGTTTCTCGTGCCCCGACCTACTCGATTTCACATGATCAGATTTTCGACTACGGGGCTATCACCCGCTATGGCCGCGCTTCCCAACGCGTTCGTCTAATCGGTCACATGCTTAAGGGCTGGTCCCCGGTCGCTCGCCGCTACTGGGGGAATCTCGGTTGATTTCTTTTCCTCGGGGTAATGAGATGTTTCAGTTCCCCCGGTTCGCCTCCCAACACCTATGGATTCAGTGTGGGATACCCAGCTTACGCTGGGTGGGTTTCCCCATTCAGAAATGCCCGGGTCACAGGTTGTTTGCCACCTCGCCGAGCCTTATCGCAGGCTTCCACGTCTTTCATCGCCTCTGGCTGCCTAGGCATCCACCGTATGCGCTTCATCGCTTGACCATATAACCCCAAAGGGTCTGGTCCGCGATGACACACGACATTGCCGGATACGCTTGAGACGTATCTCGTGTTCTTTCCTTGCGGAAAGAACGTTTGTCAGCATGATTCACATTGTTAAAGAGCAGACTGTCAATCGACAGTCATAAACCGGTCATTGCGCGATGCAAGGATGGCTTATGACTGCGGATCCGATCAGGTAGACTGTGGGGATGGGAGATGGTGGAGCCTAGCGGGATCGAACCGCTGACCTCCTGCGTGCAAGGCAGGCGCTCTCCCAGCTGAGCTAAGGCCCC
>NZ_JAUYWF010000020.1 GCF_030708455.1 Halomonas sp. SSL-5 | reverse complement strand
TCCAGACGCCCTGCTCAACCATGGTGCTTCTGCGCTCAGGCGTCAGATTCGTATGGATTGGCATGCAAGCTCCTGATAGTAATTGTTTTTGATCATGCGCTTGTTGCTATTCTGCCGATGGCAACACCACCTGCCTGAGGGTAAGCTAGGCCAGGTCGTTTTTTGTGTCAATGTATTGCTATTTGTGTCGAAAGGGTCTGGCAGCTGGAGACGCTTGGTCTACGCTCTTGCCTAGGGGGTCACGGGGTATTTTCAGCTTGTGGCGGCTTTCCGGTCATCGATAACCCATGTCGGTCAAGCCTTCGGCTCCTTGCTCTTTGGAGCTTTCCTGCTCGCGTTCAATAGGCATGGGTTGGATGTTCTGGAGATTCTTCTGGAACTTGTTGAGGTAGTGCAGCAGGCTGACCGTCTCGTCGAAGCTCAGGTTCTCGAGGCCCTGAGTATAGAAATCATGGATCTTTGGCTGAAGGCTCTTCCAGTACTCCCTGCCCTGTTCGGTGAGCAGGATCAGTCGTGCTCGCCCATCGTCGGGATGGGGGATCCTTCGTACGTGCCCCTCGCGCTCCAGGCGCTTGAGGACGCCGTCCAGGCTCTGCCGGCTGACGATCAGGTATTCGACCAGGTCGTTGAAGGCGATACCGTTCTCGTAGCCGCGGCGAGACAGCGCCCCCAGTACTGCCCACTGCACCGTGGTCAGTCCCACGGCGCTTGCCGTCTGCTTCTGCAGGATGTTGCTGGCCTGGAAGAGACGAAAGAACAGGCGGTTGGCGACGCTTCTGTCATCCTGGGCTGCCATCGGTAACACTCCTTTATGGTATAGCGGCAGCGCCAGGCGGTGGAGGGTGCCCCGCACACCGACGGTATCATTCACCGGGGGACCGACTGGCGCGCAATGATGTTCTTCATGATCTGGGCGGTGCCATCGCCGATCTGCAGGCCCAGCACATCGCGCATGCGCTGAGAGAAGGGCAGGTCCTCGCCCCAGCCGGTGTGGCCGTGAGCCAGCATGCACTGCTTGACGACGTCGAAGGCCAGCTTGGGGCCCCACCACTTGTTCATGGCGGCCTCGGCGGTGTGAGGCAGGTCGTTGTCCTTCAGCCACAGCGCATAGTAGCACTGCATGCGGGCGGCCTGGACATAGGTCTGGTACTCGGCAAGCGGATGGGTCAGACCCTGGAAGGCCGCCAGCGGCTGGCCGAAGGCCTCGCGCTCGGTGAGCCACTGCCAGGTCTCGTCCAGCGACTGCTGGGCCACCGCCAGGCACTGCAGGCCGATCAGCGCGCGGCTGTAGTCGAAGCCCTGCATCACCTGCTTGAAGCCCTGGCCCTCGTCGCCGAGCATGTGGTCCGCCGGGACCGACACATTGTCGAAGAAAATCGAACCGCGGCCAATGGCGCGCTGACCGGAATCCTCGAAGCGGCTGGTGGAGATGCCGGGGAGGTCCATGGGCACCAGGAAGGCACTGATGCCGCTGGCGCGCTGCTCCTGGGTGCCGGTGCGCGCGAAGACCACGGCGACATCGGCCTGGTCGGCCATGGAGATGGAGGTCTTCTCGCCGTTGAGCACGAAGTTTTCGCCGTCACGGGTCGCCTTCAGCTTGAGGTTGGCGGCGTCGGAACCACCATGGGGTTCGGTCAGGGCGATGCAGCAGATCTTCTTGCCGGAGGTGATGCCGGCCAGCCACTCCCGGGCCAGCTCCGGGCGCGCATGACTGGCGATGATCTGGCCGTTGAGCGAGGCGAGCAGCGGCAGGTAGCCGACATTGAAGTCGCCGCGGGCGATCTC
Organism: Halomonas sp. SSL-5; assembly: GCF_030708455.1. GTDB lineage: Bacteria > Pseudomonadota > Gammaproteobacteria > Pseudomonadales > Halomonadaceae > Halomonas. Next base: position 2,090 of record NZ_JAUYWF010000020.1, on the reverse strand, counting down.
CTCGACGATCACGCCGCTGGTCACGCAGTCCAGGCCGCTGCCGCCGTACTCCTCGGGCAGCTCGCCGCCCAGGCAGCCCATCTCGCCGAGCATCTCGACGATCTCGCGCTCGATGCAGGCTTCCTGCTCACGGGCTCGGTAGCGGGGTGCCAGCATGTCGGCTGACAGCTTGGCCACGCTTTCGCGAATGGCCTCCTGCTGTTCGGTAAAGGCAAAGTTCATGGCGGTCTCCATCCTCTTCCTGGGAGCCATCGACCCGCCGGGGCCGATGGCATCACGTATCAACCTTCAACGCCGAACCGGCATCACTTGTTGTAGTACTTGCGAAACTCGGGCTTGCGCTTCTCCTTGAAGGCCGCGACCCCTTCCTTCGACTCCTCGGTCTCGTAGTAGAGGCTGAGGGTCTGCATGCCCAGGGCGCCGATGCCGGCGATGTTCTCGCTGTCGGCATTGAAGGAGCGCTTGGCGATGGAGAGCGCGGTGGGGCTCTTCTCGAGGATCTCGTCGCACCACTTGCGCACTTCTTCGTCGAGCTGCTCGGGTGGCACCACGGCGTTGACCAGGCCCCAGTCCAGCGCCTGCTGGGCGCTGTACTTGCGGCACAGGTACCAGATCTCGCGGGCGCGCTTCTCGCCCACGACACGCGCCAGGTAGGCGGTGCCGAAGCCGGGATCCACCGAGCCGACCTTGGGGCCGACCTGACCGAAGACGGCGGTCTCGGAGGCAATGGAGAGGTCACACACCACGTGCAGCACATGGCCGCCGCCGATGGCGAAGCCGTTGACCCGGGCGATGACCGGCTTGGGCACCTGGCGGATCAGGGTCTGCAGCTCCTCCACGGGCAGGCCGATGATGCCGCGGCCGTCGTACTGTCCCTCGTGGGCGCCCTGGTCGCCGCCGGTGCAGAAGGCCTTGTCGCCGGCGCCGGTCAGCACGATCACGCCGATGGACTTGTCCCAGCCGGCGCGGTTGAAGGCGTCGAGCAGCTCCATGCAGGTCTGGCCGCGAAAGGCGTTGTAGCGGTCCGCGCGGTTGATGGTGATGGTGGCCACACCATCGGTAACGTCATAGAGAATATCTTCGTAGTTCATCCTGTGGCTCCTGGATTTCGCAGCAGAAAAGAAGAAGTAGCGAGCGGCTTAGCCGGCCATGGTCAGGCCGCCGGACACACTGACCACCTGGCCGGTGATGAAGCTGGCCTCGTCGCTGCCCAGCATGGTGATGATGCCGGGGTAGTCCTCGGGCTGGCCGATGCGGCGCATGGGCACGGCGTTACGGAAGGCCTCGAGCAGCTTTTCCGGGTCGCGGGCGGTTTCTGCCACGCCCTTGAGCAGGGCGGTATCGGTGGGGCCGGGGCAGACCACGTTGAGGGTCACGTTCTTGCTGGCGAGCTCCCGGGCCAGGGTCTTGCTCAGGCCGATCAGGCCGGCCTTGCAGGCGGCGTAGACGGCCTCACCGGAGGAACCGACCCGGGCCGCGTCGGAGGCGATGTTGATCACCCGGCCGCCACCGGCCTCGACCATCTTCGGCAGCACCACGTGGTGCATGTTGAGTGCACCGGTCAGGTTGACGGCGATCAGCGACTCCCACATGGAGGGCTCGGTCTTGAGGAACGGCATGAAGCGATCGAAGCCGGCGTTGTTGACCAGTACCGTGGGGGTGCCGAGGTCCTGCTCGATGCTCGCCACGGTGGCGACGATGGCGTCATAGTCGGTAATGTCCGCGGCGTAGGCCTTGGCCTTGCCGTCGGTCTCGCCGATGGCGTCCACGGTGGCCTGGGCGGCGGCCTCGTCACGGTCCAGCACCGCAACCCTGGCGCCGTGTTCGGCGAAGCGCTTGCATACCGCGCGGCCGATGCCTCCGCCGCCGCCGGTCACGATCACGGTTCTGTTGTTAAGTCCTTTCATGGCTGTCTCTCCACGGGAGTTGGGGTTTCTGGCTTGTCGCGGGGACTGGGGTCAGCCGCTCTGGCTGGCCTGTTCGCGTAGCTTGAACTTCTGGATCTTGCCGGAGGGGGTGCGCGGCAGCTCGTCGAGCACCTCCAGGAATTCCGGGTGGTACTGGCGGGTCATCTTGCGCTCGCTCAGGAA
>NZ_JAUYWF010000002.1 GCF_030708455.1 Halomonas sp. SSL-5 | reverse complement strand
GTCCCATTCGTCTAGTGGTCCAGGACACCGCCCTTTCACGGCGGGAACAGGGGTTCGAACCCCCTATGGGACGCCACCTCGCGCTCAGGCGGTACCGAAAAGCGGGAATAGCTCAGTGGTAGAGCATCGCCTTGCCAAGGCGAGGGTCGGGAGTTCGAATCTCCTTTCCCGCTCCAACGGTGCGGTAAGAGAGCCAAGGCTCGGGTCAGGATCTGGAACGCCAGCCCGGTCGAATCTCCTTTCCCGCTCCAATCGGTCACCTGCAACAGGCCAAGGCTCGCATCAGGAGCCGAAAGTCGGCCCAGTCGCATCTCCTTTCCCGCTCCATTCGGCCCTTTATCCCCCCTTTGTGATGTTGTTGAAGTCTGCCCATGTGCAGGCCGTTCGTGTGTCTGTCATCCGGGTATGAGCCCCCCGGCTTGAACTCGTGCGGCTTCGTCCCCATATGACTATGCCTTTGCGGCATGCCCGCTATCGAACCCCGAAACGTTTCAAGGATTGCGCATGGCCGAACCGGCTCTGTCCATCCGTGGCCTGACCAAGGTCTACGGCAATGGCTTCCAGGCCCTGAAGGGCATCGACCTCGACGTCGCCGAGGGGGACTTCTTCGCGATGCTGGGCCCCAATGGTGCCGGCAAGTCCACCACGCTTGGCGTGGTCTGCTCGCTGGTGCAGAAGAGCGCCGGCAAGGTGTCGATCTTCGGCATCGATATCGACCGCGACTTCGCCCGCGCCAAGTACCATCTCGGCGTGGTACCCCAGGAGTTCAACTTCAACCAGTTCGAGAAGGTCATCGACATCGTGCTGGCCCAGGCCGGCTACTACGGCATGTCGCGACGCGAGGCGCTGCCGCGTGCCGAGGAGCTGCTGCGTGACCTGGGGTTGTGGGACAAGCGCGACGGCAGTGCGCGCATGCTCTCCGGTGGCATGAAGCGCCGGCTGATGATCGCCCGGGCGCTGATGCACCGGCCGAAGCTGCTGATCCTCGACGAGCCCACCGCGGGCGTGGACATCGAGCTGCGTCGCAGCATGTGGGAGTACATGCGGCGCATCAATCGCGAGGAGGGCACCACCATCATCCTCACCACCCACTACCTGGAGGAGGCGGAGAGCCTCTGTCGCAACGTGGCGATCATCAACCACGGCGAGATCATCCGTAACACCAGCGTTCGGGACCTGCTGATGGAGCTGGACACCGAGACCTTCCTGCTCGACCTGGCCCATCCGCTGGACGAGGTGCCGGAGGTGCCGGGCTTCGAGGTCAGCCAGTCGGAGCCCGCCCAGCTCAGCGTGGCGGTGCATCGGGGTCAGCGCCTCAACGATATCTTCGAGGTCCTTTCCGCTCAGGGCATCCAGGTGGTCTCCATGCGCAACCGCGCCAACCGCCTCGAGGAGATGTTCGTCAGCATGGTGGAGCAGGGCAACCAGGCCCTGGACCGGGCCGCCGAGGCCGCTGGCGGCAAGGGCAGTGACACGGACAAGGAGGCCCGCGCATGAATCCTCGTCAGATCGCCATCGCCCTCTGGACCCTGGTGGTCAAGGAGATCAAGCGCTTCACGCGCATCTGGCCGCAGACCCTGCTGCCGCCGTCGATCACCATGACCATGTACTTCATCATCTTCGGCAACCTGATCGGCTCGCGCATCGGCGAGATGGACGGCTACAGTTACATGGACTTCATCGTCCCCGGCCTGATCATGATGTCGGTGATCACCAACAGCTACTCCAACGTCGCCTCATCGTTCTTCTCCAACAAGTTCCAGCGCAGCGTGGAGGAGATGATGGTGTCGCCGATGCCCAACTGGGTGATCCTCTCAGGCTTCGTGCTCGGCGGCATGGCCCGTGGCCTGGGGGTCGGGCTGATCGTCACCATCGTGTCGCTGTTCTTCACCCGCCTCGACGTGGCGCACCCGGTTCTCACCCTGCTGGTGGTGGTGCTGACCGCGGCGTTGTTCGCCATCGGTGGCTTCATCAACGCCCTGCTGGGCAAGAAGTTCGACGACATCTCCATCGTGCCGACCTTCATCCTGACGCCGCTGACCTACCTGGGCGGGGTCTTCTACTCGATCTCGCTGCTGCCGGAGTTCTGGCAGGGGGTGTCGATGCTCAACCCCATCCTCTACATGGTCAACGTCTTCCGCTATGGCTTCCTGGGCGTCTCGGACATCCCGGTGGGCTGGGCGCTGGCCGCCATCCTGGCCTTCATCGCGGTGCTCTTCAGCATCGCCCTGCGGATGCTGGAGCGTGGCCAGGGGATCCGCTCATGAGCCGGCGACCGGAGACCCTCGCCCATGCTCCCCTGGGGCGCGAATCCGCCTATCCCGAGCGCTACGATGCCGGGCTGCTCTATTCCATCCCCCGCGCCGCCAATCGGGCCCCGCTGGGGATCGAGGAGGGGGCGCTACCCTTCGTCGGCGAGGACGAGTGGCACGCCTTCGAGGTCAGCTGGCTCAACCCCCGGGGCAAGCCGGTGGTGGCCGTGGCGCGCTTCCGGCTGCCCGCGGACTCGCCCAACCTGATCGAGTCCAAGTCCTGGAAGCTCTACCTCAACGGCTTCAACCAGAGCCGCTTTGCCAGCCGTGAGGCGGTCGTCGAGATCCTGGAGCGCGACCTGGCCGCGGCGGCCGCGGCACCGGTGTCGGTCGAACTCTTCGCGGTCGACGACGAGGCGCTCGCGCCGCGCCGGCTGCCCGGGGAGTGCCTGGACGACCTCGATATCGCCATCGATGACTACACGCCCAGCGCCGAGCACCTGAGGGCAGGGGAGGAGGTGGTGGAGGAGACGCTCCACTCCCACCTGCTCAAGTCCAACTGCCCGGTCACCGGCCAGCCCGACTGGGGCAGCGTGCTGATTCGTTACCGCGGGCCACGCCTCGACCGCGAGGGGCTGTTGCGCTATCTGGTGGGCTATCGCCAGCACCAGGACTTCCACGAGCACTGCGTGGAGCATATCTTCATGGACCTGATGGCCCGCGCGCGCCCCGAGCGGTTGCTGGTGCTGGCGCGCTACGTGCGCCGCGGCGGTCTGGACATCAGTCCCTGGCGCGCCACCCCGGGCGAGCGCCCGCCCGAGCCGCTGCGGCTGGCGCGCCAGTAGCCCGTTGCCCTTTGTGGGAGCGCAGATTCTGCGCGATGGCGCCGACAGGCGCTCTGCTGGGGAACACAGATTCTGCCGCTTCGACGATGGTATCGATAAGCGCTCTGATACCACCGCTATCGCCGATAAATCGGGCTCCCACAATAGGCAGTCTCTATCTGCGATAGCCCTTCAGTAGCGCGGGGCGAGGACAGCCAGCCGGCGCGCTGGTAGAGTTGGTGACATTGATTCTCGCGTGACCACGATCAGGGAGACAGCGATGGATGCGATGACGCTGCTGCATGAACGCAGCTCCATGGGCAAGCTGATGGGGCCGCCGCCGAACCCCGCGGAGCTCGAGGCCATCTACCGGGCGGCGCTGCGCGCGCCCGACCACAAGGAGCTGCGCCCCTGGCGCTTCATCGAGTTCTCCGGCGAGGGCCTCGAACGCCTGGGCGAGCTGTTCGCCGAGGCGGATTACCGCGAGGATCCCCATGTCGGCGACGCCGCCCTGGATGCCGCTCGCAAGAAGCCACTGCGTGCGCCCATGGTGATCGCGGTGATCGCCCGGGTGACGCCGGACGTGCCCAAGGTGCCCAGGATCGAGCAGGTGATCTCCGCCGGCTGCGCCGCCCATGCCATCCTGCTCGCCACCCACGCCCAAGGGCTCGGCGCCATGTGGCGCAGCGGCAAGTACGCCTTCGACCCGGTGGTGCGCAAGGGGCTGGGCCTCGCCGAGGAGGACGAGGTGGTGGCCTTCATCTATCTCGGCCATCTCGGCGGGCGCCACAAGCCGATCCCCGAGCACGACGTCGAGGCCTTCGTGGAGCGCTGGCGCTGAGATGCGTGAGGTCGGCGTTCCCCATCCGCGACTCCCGCTGCCGCTCGACGGCGAGGACGACCCTGCGGCCTTCCTGGCCTGGCTCGGCGAGGCGATTCCGCTGGTTCACCACCTCGGCATCCGCGAGATGCGCCGCGACGGTGACCGGCTCATCTGGGCGCTGGCCCTCACCCCCAGCCTCAACGACAAGGGCACCGGCTTCGGCGGCGCCCTGGCCGCCCAGACCACCCTGCTGGGCTGGTGCTGGACCACCCTCTGGCTGCGCCGCCACGGGCTCTCCCGCGACGTCGTGGTGGCCGAGGCCACCCAGCGCTTCCTCGCCCCGGTGACCGGCGACTATCGCCTGGAGTGCCTGCCCGAGGACGCGGCGGGACCCGGGCGCCTCGCCGCCCGCCTTGCCGACAAGGGGCGCGGGCGCATCGCCCTGGTGCAGCGCCTGTGGTGCGGTGACACCCTGTGCCTGGAGGCGCGCGGTGACTATGCGGTGTTGCCGGAAGCTTGATGCAGGTCAAGGTTGTGACGTTAAGATGTTGTTTGATTTCCTTGATCCATGACAAGCTTCTGCACCGTTTCATCCTGGGGTAATGCTGTTGTCTTGTTTCCTTGCCTCTTACGACGGCGCTCCCCAGGACATCCTGCGTCGCCGCGCGCTGCTTCTCTACCTCGCCGTGCTGACGGTCACCGCTTTGGTGATGGCCGGCACACTCGCCGAGCGGCGCCTGCGCGACCTCTCGCCGGTGATCGAGCTCGGCGAGGAGCGCTCGCCCGCGGCGGTGCAGGCGATGTGTCTGTTCGACCGCGCCGACGACGCCGACCGCGCGTTAGGGGGCATGCCGGCCGAGGACGAGAGCCTCGACGGCCTGATCTTTCCCTCGCCGCTGGACGACACCCCGCGCCTCTTCTCCGCCCGCCGCCTGGAGGGCGCTCCCTACCTTGTAGTGGCCGGCCGCGACCTGCGCCAGGTGCTGGCGCCCTGGTGGCAGCAGCTGGCGATGCTCGCCGCCGGCTGGCTGTTCGTCGCCCTGGTGGGGTTCGTCGCCCTGCGCCGCCATCTGAGCCTGCTGACCACCAAGCGTCGCCTGCGCGAGGAGGCGTGCCACCGCGCCGCCGCCCAGCGGCGCCTGGAGGAGAGCACCGCGGAGCTCAAGATTGCCGCCATGGCCTTCGATACCCACCTCGGCATGTTCATCACCGATGCCCAGGGTCGGGTGCTGCGCGTTAACCGTACCTTCAGTCATATCACCGGCTTCACCGCCGCGGAGGTGGTGGGCCAGAATCCCCGCATGTGGGCCTCGGGCCGTCACGCTGCGGCCTTCTATCGGGAGATGTGGCAGACCATCGCCGCCGAGGGCAGCTGGCAGGGCGAGGTGTGGAATCGCCGCAAGAGCGGCGAGGTCTATCCCCAGTGGCTGACCATCAGCGCCATCCACGACGACCATGGCGGCGTGCGGCACTATGTGGCCACCCTCACCGACCTCTCCGCGACCAAGGCGGCGGAGTCCACCATCCAGCGCCTGGCCTTCTACGACCCGCTGACCGGCCTGCCCAATCGCCGCCTGCTGATCGATCGCCTGGGCGAGGTGATCAAGCACACCCGGCGGCGTGACCACTATGGCGCCCTGCTGCTGGTGGGGCTGGACAACTTCAAGGCCTACAACAGCACCCTGGGCCACGCCCGTGGGGACACCCTGCTGCGTCGGCTGGCCGAGGGGCTGCGCGGCCGCCTGCGCGAGAGCGACACCCTGGCGCGCTGGGGCGGCGACCAGTTCGCCCTGCTGGTCCAGGACCTGGGTGATGAGCCGGCCCACGCCGCCCGCGGCGCCGAGCGGCTGGGCGACAAGCTGCTTCACGAGGTGGTGCGCCTGGCCGGCGTCGACGACGCGACCCTGCCGCTCTCGGCCAGCATCGGCATCGCGCTGTTCCACGATGATGAGCTGGACGCCGCCGAGGCGATCCAGCAGGCGGAGCTCGCCATGTACGAGGCCAAGCGCGAGGGCGGGGCGGCGCTGCGCTTCTTCGACCGCGCCATGCAGACCCAGGTGGTCGAGAGAGCCCACCTGGAGGCGGACCTGGAGCGTGCCCTCGATGCCGACCAGCTGCGCCTCTTCTACCAGCCCCAGGTCGATGCCGCGGGTGTCACCGTGGGGCTGGAGGCGCTGCTGCGCTGGGAGCACCCGGGGCGCGGCATGGTCTCGCCCGGGGTATTCATCCCCCTGGCCGAGGAGAGCGGGCGCATCGTCGCCATCGGCGGGTGGGTGCTGGAGCAGGCCTGCCGGCGGCTCGCCGAGTGGGCCGGCCACCCTGCCTACGGGGCGCTCTCCATCGCCGTCAACGTCAGCCCGGTGCAGTTCCGCGAGGCGGGCTTCGTCGACGGCGTGCGCGAGACCCTCGCGGTCACCGGCGCCGAACCGCGGCGCCTGGTGCTGGAGGTGACCGAGTCGCTGTTCCTGCAGGAGCCGGAGCTGGCCCGCGAGAGTATGCTGGCGCTCAGCGCCCTGGGCGTTCGCTTCGCCCTGGATGATTTCGGCACCGGTTACTCGTCGCTGGGCTACCTCAAGCGCCTGCCCCTCGACGAGCTCAAGATCGATCAGAGCTTCGTGCGCGACCTGCTGGCGAGCCCCGCCGACGCCGCCATCGTCGAGACCATCATCGCCCTGGCCGACAAGCTCTCGCTATCGGTCATCGCCGAGGGAGTGGAGCGCGAGGCCCAGGCGAACTGGCTGCGCGAGCATGGCTGCCTGCGCTTCCAGGGCTATCTCTACGCACGGCCGGCGCCGCTGGAGGCGGGGGAGCGGTTCCCGGGGCTGTCGGCGTAAGGCGGCTCTCGGTCTCAGCGGCCGTACTGTGCCAGCATTACCTCCGGCTCCAGTGGTCGGGCGAACAGGAAGCCCTGCACTTCTTCGATGCCCAGCGAGCGCAGCCACTCGGCCTGTTCGGGCTCCTCGACCCCTTCGGCCACCACCGTGAGACCCAGGTGGTGGGCAAACTGCACCATGGCGACATAGGCCTCCCGGGCCCTGGGGTAGCGATCGGCGCCCAGCAGCAGGCTGCGATCCATCTTGATCGCCGTGAAGGGGAGACGCTGGATCAGCTGGAAGGAGGTGTTGCCGGTGCCGAAGTCGTCCAGCGCCAGCCGCACGCCGTGCGCCCGCAGGTCGTTCATGTGCTGCTCCACCGCCTCCAGGTCGCGGAAGTCGGAGTGCTCGGTGATCTCCAGCTCGATCATCGACGCCGGCAGGTCCAGGTGCTGCAAGCGCTCCAACAGCCCGCGCCGGAAGGCATCCTCGGCCAGCGTTGCCAGCTTGACGTTGATGGCCAGGCTGCCGAGCCCGGGCAGCCGCGGCCTGGCGGCGGCCAGCCAGGCGAGGCTCTCCTGCATCACCCAGTGGTCCAGCCGTGAGGCCAGCCCGAGGATCTCCGCCACCGGCAGGAACTCGCCGGGAGAGATCTCGCCCAGCGCGGGGTGATGCCAGCGCAGCAGCACCTCGGCGCCGCGCAGCTTGCCATCGGCCGCGGCCACCTTGGGCTGCAGCACCAGCCGCCACTCGCGGACGGGGTCGTCGATCAGCCCCTCCAGGGCATCGGAGAGCTGCCGGAAGCGGGTGGCGCGCTCCCGGTCGACCGGCTCGACCCGGATCAGCGGCTGGCGCCAGCCCTGGCGTTCGAGGCGAAACAGGCCGTCGTCCAGGGCGGCGCGGCACTGGGGGAAGTCCGCCTCGCTGCCGTGCAGGCGCAGCAGGCTGGCGTACCAGGCCAGGCGGCGCATGCCGCCCTCATCGCGGGCATGCCCCAGGGAGGTGAGCATCCGGTCGACCAGGGGCTCGGCCTGCTGGCGATCGTGGAGCGGCAGGAAGCCGATCACCCCCAGGTCGGCGTTGAGGTAGAGCCGGCCCGTGCGCGGCAGCAGCCTGCGCAGCGTGGCGAGCTGCTCCCGGAACAGCGCCTGGGCGGCGGGCAGGCCCAGGTGCTGGCGGTAGTCACGCAGCCCCGGCGAGACCAGCGCAAACAGCCAGCCCCCGGCATGGCGCCGGCACAGCCCGGGCAGTTCACTCTCCAGCACCTGGCGTGTCGGCAGGCCGCTGCCCGGGTCGATGGCCAGCCGGCGCTGGGCGCGCCGGGCGCGTCGCCGCGACAGCCCCATCAGCAGCAGGGCCGCGAGCAGCACCGCGGTGACCGCGGCGCCCCCGCGAACCAGCAGCGAGATCCGGCTGTCGGCGCTGGCGATGGTGCCCTCCACCGCGAGCCACTCGATGGTGTCGCGGTAGGCCTCGGGGGCCTGGCGATGGAAGCTGGCGTGCAGGGCGTAGCGCCCCACCCCCACCTCCTGGAGCGCGGGCAGGGCCTCGAAGGCGGGGCTGATCAGCGACTCCACCGCCAGCCGGCCGAGACGCCGGGTGTCGAGCAGGGCGCCTCCGGCACAGCCCAGCTGCACCTGGTAGGGGAGGTGGCAGAAGACCCGCACGCCGCGCTCGGCGAGCCGCTCCAGCCACTCCCGGGAGCCGGGGTAGAGGTCCTGAGCACCGGTGGTGTGGCCCTCCACGAGGTAGACGCGGGTATCCGCCGGCAGGCGCTCGAGGGCGGCCAGCACGCTCTCCGGACGCCACTCCCACAGCACCCGGGCGGCCCTGATCCCGGGCTCCTCGGCGACGCTGTCGAGGAAATGCCGGGTCAGGTAGCGCCCGCTGCCCCGCTCGTCACCCAGCACCAGCAGCGACAGCGGCTCGCCGAAGAGCGCCCGCAGGAAGGCCAGCGACTGGTCCTCGACGGTGCGGGTGACGATCACTCGCACGCCGTGCTCGATGGCCTGGGCGAGCAGCTCGGGGTCGTTGATGCCGATCGCCACCACCCGGGCGGGGTGGTCCAGGGCCGCGGGGTGGCGGAGGTAGAAACGCAGGGCGGCGTCGTCGATCAGCAGCAGCCGCTCGGCGGGGGACACGGCGCGCCGCTCGGCGAGGCGGCGGCGCTCGATGTCGAAGGCGGTCTCGATGCCCAGGCGGCGGGCATCCAGGTAGTCCACGGCCATGCCATCCTCCCAGCCGAGCTGGGTCACCGCCTCCTGGATGCGCTCGACCAGCTCGTCGGACCAGGGGCTGCCGCGGTGGTAGGAGGCGAGTACCTGGATGGCGTCGCTTGCGGCCTCGGCGCCGGGCTGCGCCTGGGCGGCCGGCCCCAGGCAGCCGGCCAGCAGCAGCCAGGGCGCACCCCAGCGGGCCAGTCGACGCAGGCCCCAGCGCATCAGGCCACCACCAGGCGGTCGCGGCCGCTCTCCTTGGCGCGGTAGAGCGCCTCGTCGGCCCGCTGCAGCGCGCTGCCCAGCGTTTCGCCGGGCAGGGCCAGGCAGGCGCCCACGCTGACGGTGACGCCATCCTCCGAATAGCGGGCCTGTTCGGCGATCTCGCGGCGCAGGCGGGTGGCGATGGCCGTGAGATCCTCGGCCTCGCAGGGGGTCAGCAGCACCAGAAACTCGTCGCCGCCCCAACGCGCCGCGTGGTCGTAGCGGCGCAGGCCGGCCTCCAGGACCCTTGCCACCTCGCACAGCGCCTGGTCGCCGGCGGCATGGCCGGAACTGTCGTTGATCTCCTTGAAGCGGTCCAGGTCGAGCCAGATCAGGCCGAAGGCGAGGTTGTCGCGGGCCGCCCGCGCGGTCTGCTCCGCCAGTAGCAGGGTCATGCCGCGGCGGTTGAGCAGCCCGGTGAGCACGTCGACCCGGGCCAGGCGCTCCAGCTCCTCGGTGCGCTCGCGCACCTTGGCCTCCAGCGCCTCGGTGTGGCGGGTGACCTCGTCGGCCATGTCCCCGAAGTGGCGGATCAGCTGCCCCATCTCGCCGCTGCCGCGGGGCAGGCTCACCTCGCGGCGCCCCTGGCGCAGGTCGCCCATGGCCTGCCTGAGTGAGGCCATGGGGCTGAGCAGCTGGCGGTGCAGCGCCCAGTAGAACAGTACCAGCGCCACCAGCAGGAAGGCGATCAGCAGGCCCAGCGCCGGCACGAAGGAGGCCACCGGCATCACCTCGTCGAGATCGAGCAGGGTGACCTCGAACCAGCCGATGCTGGCCAGGTAGGCGATGCCGGCCAGGTGGCGCTTGCCATCCACGGTGACGAAGTCGGTGATCACGCTGGGCTGTTCCAGCGGAGCGTCGCGCAGGCGACGCATGCGCGCCATCACCCTCTCGCCGTCGCTGGGCAGGTCGAAGAGCAGGTCGAGGGTGCGCTTCTGGCCCTCCGGCTTGACGAAGCTGGCGAAGTCGATGAAGCGCGGGTCGCGGTAGAGCTGGATGGCGCCGTTGATGTCGGCGAACAGGGTGGTGATGCCGCGCTGGTCGATGTCGATGATCTGCTCGAGGGTGCTCTCCAGCTCGATGCCGGTGCCCACCACGCCGAGGATCTCGTCGCTGGCGTCGCGCATCAGCACGTCGATCCACAACTGGGTGATGCCAAGCTCGACGTCCGGGTTGACGTTGAGGTGGAAGTCGCGCCCCTCCTCGATCAGCTGATAGAACCAGGCATCGGCGGGGCGGTTCTCGCGCAGGTGGTAGCGCAGCGGGGCGTCGCCGAAATCGTCATCGGCGTTGTTGTGGTAGTAGGCGCCGCTATCGCGCAGGGCGACGAAGTAGTTCTGGTGGATGAAGTTGCGCCGGAAGCTCTCCATCTCGCTGAGCGCCTGGGCCTTGAGCGTCGGCTCCTCGGGGTTGGCCGCCCAGCGCCTGAGCACCTGGGAGTTGGCGAGCTGGTGGGCGAGGGCGATCTCGCGCTCCAGCGGCTGCAGCAGGCGAGCGCTGTCGTACTGAACCTGTACCTCGGCCACCCGCCGCCCCCACTGCTCGACGATCCGCTCCGCCATGTACTGGAAGCTGAACCAGGCGAGCAGCGAGGCGCCCAGCATCAGGGCCGCCGCCACCAGCAGGAAGCGCAGTTTCAGGCTCAAGGCGTTCTCCTTCGTTCCCCACTCGCGCCGGCGTGGCGGCGACTCGCCAAGGGGATAGCATACCCGGAATGCTAGCCCAGCCATTCAGCGCAGGGCACGGGCTTCGTCAACGCGCCGGTGAGGTCGTCCATGGCGGCCTGGCGGGCGGCGCTAGCGCCCTCAGCTCTCTTCGACGATGGCCTGCAGTCCTTCGAGGGAGAGGATGGTCATCTCCCGTGTGGCGAGCTGGATCAGCCCCTGGCGCTGGAAGCGCCCCAGCACACGGCTGACCGTCTCCAGGGCCAGCCCCAGGTGGCTGCCGATATCGCCGCGGGACATGGCCAGGCGGAACTGGTAGCGGCTGCAGCCGCGCTGCTGGAAGCGCTCGGAGAGGCCGAGCAGGAAGCCGGCCAGGCGTTGTTCGGCGGTGCGCCCGGAGAGCAGACAGAGCTGGCGCTTCTCGCCGCGCAGCTCGCGGCTCATGCGATGAAGAAGCGACTCACTGAGGGAGGGGTTGTTGTAGTACAACTCACGCAGGCGGGCATAGGGCAGCGCGCAGACGAAGGTGGTCTCCATTGCCACTACCGAGGCGGGGCAGCGCGATTCGCCGATCCCTTCAAGGCCTACCGTCTCACCCGGCAGGTAGAAGCCCACTACGTGCTCCAGCTCCTGGCCCAGCGGCCTGACCACCTGCTTGAGGCTGCCGCTGCGCACCAGATAGAGGCTGGTGAAGGCGTTGCCCTGGGTGATCAGCGATTCACCGCGCTTGAGAGGACTGGGCTGGTCGAGCAGAGCATCGAGGCCCTCCAGAGTATCCTCGGAGAGGTTCTGCGTCAGGCAGACGCCATGCAGGCTGCAGGCATCACAATGGGCGCCCGGCAAACGGGTGCCGGGGTCCTGTTCGGTGGCGGTCATCTTTCGTCCTTGGATGTTGCCGATCAGACCTTGACCCGGGTCAGCCTAGTCCACCAAGGCCAAATTTAATAGGCGGATGGAGTAGGGTGTGCGCAGGCGGCTGGCCTGCAAGGGCCGGGTAGGGGGGGCGCCTCTAGCGCGCCTTGCGGGCCCGCTTGCGCGTATACATCTCGGCATCCGACAGCTGCAGCAGCGTCATGGCATCGGTATCGCTCGGCGTCGAGGTGATCACGCCGACGCTGGCCCCGGGGTACAGGATGCGCTCGCCGCAGACCCAGAACTCGCCGGAGGTCAGCGCCTCCAGTGCCGCCTTGATGGCATCACACTCGGCCGCTGGACGTTCGCCTGCCCGGCGCACGACCACGAACTCGTCGCCGCCGAAGCGTGCCACCAGGTCGTCGGCCTGACACCCGCCGACCAGGCGGTGGGCCATCTCGATCAGGAAGCGGTCCCCCGCGTCGTGGCCATGTTGGTCGTTGATCGCCTTGAAACCGTCCAGGTCGATGAAGGACACATGCAGGCAAGTACCGGCGCGTGTCGCCTGCTCGAGGCGCCGCGTCAGCTCCTGGAGCAGCGCGCGGCGGTTGGCGATGCCGGTCAGCGGGTCGGTGTTGGCATGCTGGGCCAGGGTGCGGTTCTCGCTGACCAGCTGGCGCAGCAGACGTTCGCTGTCCACGTAGCGGGCGATCAACTCGGCGAAGGTGTCCAGCGTCTCCATTGCTTCCGCCGACACCTCGATGGCCTCATCGCTGGCCGCGCAAAGGGTGCCCAGCAGCGTCTCGTCGCCCAGGCGAATCGGTTGGCTGAGGTAGGTCTGGAGGCCGAGCTCGCGCGCCGCCTCGGAATCCCCCCAGCAGCTCGCCACGTCGGCGGTGTAGCGCTGCCCCTCGAGGATCGCCCGGCGGCAGAGGGTGTCCTCCCAAGGCACCGAGAGCCCCTCGGGCAGCTGCAGACTGCCGCTGTTGCGGGCATACAACACCCGCTGCACGCCGGCCTGTTCGTCGATCAGCGTGAAGTAGGTGGAATGTAGCCCGGTGACCTCCTCCAGCAGGCGTAGCAGCGGGCGTATTACCGCCTCCAGGCGCGCGCCGAGTACTGGCGTCTGCAGCAGCGACTGCGGGTCGACTCGGTCGTTCATTCGGCCTCCTCGGAATCCGTGGGTGTCGCGGGGCCGAGCCACTCTTCGGCGAACGCGTTGGCCGCGAGCGGACGGCCGAAGTAGTAGCCCTGGGCCTCGTCGCAGCCCATCTCGGCGAGCGCCTCGGCCTGCTCGGCGGTCTCGACCCCTTCCGCCACGGTCTTCATGCCCAGCGCCTGGGCCATGGCGATGACGGTGTCGACGATGGTGCGGTCGTGTGGGTTTGCCAGCATATGCCGGACGAAGGACATGTCGATCTTGAGCGCCTGGGCGGAGAAGCGGCGCAGGTAGGCCAGCGACGAGTAGCCGGTGCCGAAGTCGTCGATGGCCAGGGTGAAGCCCGCCTTGCGCAGTGCCTGGGTGATGACCACCGCCTGCTCGGGGTCGCGCATGAAGTCGCTTTCGGTGAGCTCAAGGGCGATGGCGGTGGTGGAGAGCCCGGCGGTCAGGCGCTGGATATGCTCGGCCAGGTGAGGGTCGGCGAACTGCTGGGCCGAGATGTTGAGCGAGAGCCTGCCGGGCAGCGTCAGCCCCTGTTCGCCCCAGGCCAGCAGCTGGCGGGTGGCCTGCTCCAGCACGCGGTCTCCCAGCGGGCGGATCAGCCCGCGCTCCTCGGCCAGGGGAATGAACTCGCCGGGGCTGACCCAGCCCCATTGGGCATCCTGCCAGCGGCACAGCGCCTCGGCGCCGGTCAGCTCCCCCGTGCGCAGGTCGATCTGGGGCTGGTAGTACAGCGCCAGGCGGTCCTCGCGGATGGCCTCGCCGAGGCGCTCGGTCATCTGCTGGCGGCGCTCCAGGTCGCGATGCATGGAGGCGCTGAAGGGGCAGACCCCATCGTCCTCGCGCTTGGCGTGATAGAGCGCGATGCTGGCCGCCTTGAACAGCTCTCCCGGCGTTCGCGCATCGCGCGGGTAACCCGCCAGGCCGATTGAGACCCGCAGCGAGAAGGCGTGGTGCTCCAGATAAATGGGCCGTGCGATGACCCCGCGCATGCGGGCCACGCACTGTTCGATGCGTTCCGGGGTGGCATCGGGAACCAGCAGGGCGAACTCGTCACCAGAGAGCCGCGACAGCGCTTCGCCCGGCGCCACCGAGCGCTGCAGGCGTCCCGCCAGGGTGGCCAGCAGGCTGTCGCCCAGCTGGTGGCCGTGGAGGTCATTGATCTCCTTGAAGCGCCGGATGTCCAGCAGCAGCAGGCCCAGCGGCTTCAGCTCACGCTCGGCGGCGTCGCGCATCGCCACCAGGTCCTCCATGAAGCGCACGCGGTTGGCGAGCCCCGTGGTACCGTCGAAATAGGCGAGCTGGCGCATGCGCCGATGATCCTGGCGACGCTCCACCTCCGCCGCGGCGCCGCTGGATAGGATGCGCAGCACCGAGGAGGCGAAGCCGTTGGTCTCCGGCGGTTCCCGGTAGAGCACCACGATGACGCCCACCGGCTCGCCCTGGGTGTTGTCCAGGCGCCGACCGATCCAGGCAGCCTGCTCCTCGGCCAGGCCCGGCCAGCGTAGCGGTGGATCCGCCTGCTCGGCACATTCTGGCGTCGTCATCAGCGCCGCGAAGGGCGAGGCCGACAGGTCGCAGGCGTGGTTCTCCAGGCGCCCGCCATCGCCCACCGCGCTGACGGTGGTGAGGTGGCAGGGCGCGACCGAGGCCGTGCCCTGTCGTCGGGAATCCTGCTGGGTGAAGGTGGCGATGAAGCCGGCATCGGCCTCGAGGATCTCCACCAGGTGGCGCACCAGCTGATGGAAGTAGCCGTCACCGATGCGCGTGGTGATCGCCGCCGCCACCCGCGCCACGGCATCCTGCACCCGCTGGGCCTCGTACTGCTCGGTGATGTCGCTGATGAAGCCCTCCAGCACCTTCACCTCGCCCTCGGCGTCGTAGAGCGCCTGGCCCTGCTCCAGCATCCAGCGCCACTGCCCGTCGGCGATGCGTAGCCGATAGACGACCCGAAAGGGGCTGCGAGCGGCGACGCCTTCCTCGACGGCGGTATCCACTTTGGCGCGGTCCAGCGGATGGATCAGCGCCGCGTAGCTGACCTCGCGGTTGTGCAGCAGCGCCTCGGGCCGATAGCCGGTCAGCGCCTCGGCGCCCTGGCTCACCACCAGCATGGTCCAGTCGGCGTCGTTCAGGCAGCGGTAGGCCATGCCGGGCAGGTGGTTGAGCAGCGTCTCGAGGCGGCGCTCGCTCTCGCGGGCCACCGCCTCGCTCCTCTGCAGCGCCTGGCTGGTCTGGCTGCGCTCGATCTGGGCGCTCGCCTGGGCCGCGGCGATATGCAGGATCTCGGACTCGAGGCCCGCCAGCTGCATGAGGCGATTGTTGAGTACCGCCAGCAGGCCCAGCGGTCGGCCGTCCAGGGCGAAGAGGGGGAGGCCCAGATAGCTCTCCGCCCCGAGCCGCTGCAGCAGCTCGTCGTCGGGGAAGCGCCGCTGAACGCCTTCGGGATAGAGGCAGACCTCCTGGCCCGCCACCGTCTCGCAGGGCGTGCCGGTCAGGTCGTAACTGAGATTGGGTGCCAGCCCGCCCTGCGACCACACCGCCATGGTGTGCGCGCGATGATCGTCGCCGACCCGGGCCACCAGCACGTGGTCCACGTCGAGGATCTCCGCCAGCTTCGCCACCAGGGTGACGAAGAAGGTATCGCCGGTGGCGCGGCTCATCCCGTCTGCCAACAGCCGGAAGGCGGCTTCGGCGGTCACGCGGGCTTGCATCGCTTCATCCTTGTTCCAATGGCACTCCAGGCACACAACCACCATAGCATTTCGGCACAGTGCCGATAGCCAAGGTTGCTTCGGTGTGGCATCGGTCGACGACATGCCGGGAGGCGGGCAGAACCAAGCAAAGACGAAAGCCGCGACTGTCTCCTTCAATCCAGCAGTGGTGGCTGTTGGCTGGCTGACTGCAGGAGGCGCCTCGCATGCTCCTTCAGAGAAGGGAGCTCTCGCGCTTCGTGGGGTGGCAGCGGATAGCCCACCTGGCCCTCCGCCATGCGCAGCAGATGTTCCCTGACCAGCGGATGTCATGCCCCTTCATAGGCGGCGACCGAGAGGAAATGATGAGGTCTCAGCGTGCGTCGGGCAAAGCTGACGACTGCGCGATCGAAGCCAGTGCCATGCCTGCCCAGATGCAGTGCCAGACCTTGCGACCAGGACAATGCATGGGGCAGGTGTTCAGCGAAGCCGAGCTGCTTCCGTGCCCGGTAGGGCAGGTGCATAAGTAGTTTGTGAAGCAGCCTGATGGCGTTGGGATTGGATATGGTGCGATGGCGAACGACATGGTCGATAACCATCCTTACCGTCAAAGCCTGTGACTGTCCATATGATTGAACGACAAGCTTCTTTGCCCACCGCTGCAATGCTCATATCTTTGCAGCCGTGGGCAGTGGGGCAAGGTATTGTTACGGCATCAACCCAGGCAACCATAATGCGATGGCGGGGAAGAAGATGCACAGCGCCAGTCCGGTGATCTGCAGCAGCACAAACGGGATAATGGAACGGTAGATGGTGCCAATGCCGATTTCGCCTGCTGTGACGCCCTTCAAATAGAACAACGCATATCCGAACGGCGGTGTCAGGAAGCTTGTCTGCAGGTTGATGGCCACCAGAATCGCGAACCAGATCAGCAGTGCCTGACTGCTCAGTCCCATGCCGAAGTCCAGAAGCTCCACTACTGGGGCGACCAGGGGCAGCACCACAAAGCTGATCTCGATCCACTCCAAGAAGAAGCCAAGTACGAAAATCAGCCCCATTATCAGCAGGAGCAGGCCATATGGGCCGAGACCGGTTCCGGTGATCAACGCCTCGATCATGTAGTCGCCCCCCAGCCTCTTGAATACCACGGAGAAGCAGGTGGCACCGACCACCACGAAGAGGATCATTGCCGACGTTCGAGAGGTCTCCCGTACGGTCTTGCCCAGCGTGCTCCAGCTCAAGCTACGCATCAGCAGAGCCAGGATCATGCTTCCCAAGGCGCCGATTGCCGCCGCCTCGGTCGGCGTCGCAATCCCGGCCATGATGGAACCTAGCACGGCGAAGATCAGCACACAGGGACCAAACAGGTCGCGCAGCAGGGCGAGCGCAAGCGGAGAGGTGTCGGTGTCGGTGGCCTTGGCGTCTGGCAACGGCGCCCAGTGAGGTTTGATGCGCGCGATCACCAACAGGTAGCCAATGTATAGGCCGCCGAGCAACAGCCCGGGGATCAACGCGGCCTTGAACAGATCGCCCACCGATACCTGCAGGATAGAGCCCATGAGTACCAGCATGATGGAGGGAGGGATCAGGATACCCAAAGTGCCGGATGCCGCGATCACACCACAGGCCATTTCTGGGTGATACCCCTGGCGCATCATCACGGGTAATGCCAACAAGCCAAGCATGACGACCGAAGCGCCGATGATGCCGGTGCTGGCAGCCATCACGACCCCCAGAATGGCCACGGAGATTGCAAGGCCACCGGGCGTACGCCCGAAGACACGCTGAAGTGTCAGCAGTAGCCGTCTTGCCACGCCAGAGCTCTCCAGCATCAGCCCCATGAACACGAACAGCGGAATGGCGATCATCAGCCAGTTTTCTACCACGCCACCGAAGATGCGCGAGCCCACGGTGGCAAGGAAGGCTACTGGTATGCCGCCGATGAAGGCGAAGATGATGCCGAGACCGCCTAGCAGGAAGGCTACTGGGTAGCCGGTGAAGATGCCGGCCAGCAGCGCTACCACCATCAGCATCGCCAGATAGTATTCGCTGATGAATTCAGCCATGGTCGACCTCTTGATTGGTATCCGCATGGCGCGGATCCAGAATGATAGAAAGCTTTTCGAACACCTGGCCGAGGGCACCCAAGGCCAGGAAGATCAGTGAGATAGGCAGCATAGCTTTGATCAGGTAGCGATCGGTCAGGCCGCCGTAGTTAGATTTCTCTCCGGTCATGTACGACATCGTGACGAAGTGCTGGGAGAGCCAGGCGATCAGCAGGCAGAAGGGGATCAGCAGCACCAAGTGCCCGACCACATCCACAATCGCGCGCCCGCTGGGTGATAGTCGGTGATAAACCAGATCAACACGCACATGGGTATCGTGGTGCAGGGCATAGGTGCCGCCGAGTAGCGTCAGTACGCCGAAGATATGCCACTGGAGTTCGGTGATGCTGTTGATTGTCAGGGCATCCCCGAACAGCAGCACTCTGTCGTTCCAGCTTGCTATCTCGTTGATACCGGTTGCGTTGAGTAGGACTGTCATGAGTACGGTCGCCATCACCAGCAGAACTAGCCAGCTGGTGACTCGGCCTACCCACAACCCTAGCCCGACCAAGGGTCGGGCCAGGGCAGCGGTGACCACGGCGCCGCGCTCACGCCAAGGGGCGAGAGGGGCCGACGGCATGGTCAGTCTCCTTGGGTGTTCACAGTGCCAGACAGGGTCTGGAGTTCATGCCATTGCTGCATCTTTTCGGCATGCTCCATCAGAGAAGTGTAGGCCTCGGCGAATTCGGGGCTATCGGCCATCTGCTCGTCGCGGACTTCTTCCCAGGCGCCGTGCAGAGCGGCGAGAACTTCATCGGGGAATCGGCGGACCTTGACGCCACTCTCTTCCAGTTCGCGGAGTGTCTCGACCTGCGCCGGGATCACCTCATCGGCTTCCTTCTGGATATTGGCCTGACATGCGGTGGTGATCTGCTCACGCTGGGCGTCGCTGTAGCCGTCCCAGACGCCTTGATTGATGAGCAGTGCGAGCCAGCCAGCCCCTTGCTGCCATCCGGGGAAGTAGTAGTACTCGGCAATCTCGTCCAGCCCCATAGCCTTGTCGACCTGAGGAATTGAGAATTCAGCCGCATCAACCCGACCACGCTCCAGGGAGAGATAGACTTCGTTGCCGGGGATCAGCTGGGTCGACGCGCCGAACTTGTTCAGGACCTGGGCACCGAGACCGGAAATTCGCATCGACAGGCCGTCCAGGTCGTCGGTGCTGTTGATCTCCTTGTTGAACCAGCCGCCGGGCTCCTGGGGCAGATACGAGCAGGCCAGGAATTTCACGTTGTACGGGTCCAGCGCCTTCTGCAGCAGCTCGCTGCCTTCACCAGCAGATGTCCAGGAGAATACCGCTTCAGCCGGCGGGCTGAAGGGGAGGGCGCCGTAGAGGTTGGCAATAGGGAGATTGCCGGAGAGGTAGGCGATGCTAGTCCAACCAGCAGGGATCGCACCTGAAGAGACCGAGTTGAAGATCTCGAACGGAGGTACGAGCTCGCCTGGGTCGTGGACAGCGAATTCGAACTCCCCGCCAGTCAGCGTGCTGATTCTGTCAGAGATATTCTGAGCGCTCTGCCCGAAGATATTCTGCGTCGAGTAGGCGCTGGCAACATCTAGCTTTTCGCTGGCTTGCGCCGCACCTGCGGTGATACCCGCCACAGCAGCTACCAGCGGAAGCAGAGAAGAAGGTTTTGTCAGGAGCTTAGAGGTGTTTGTCTTCATGTCACAGCCTTTTATATGTCTGAGTGTGCTTGTCAGGCATGTGAAGGCTTACAGCCGCTATCAACCACGGCAATTACTTTTTGAGTTGTTTGGCATACCAAAAAGGTATCGATAGTGATGAATTTGGAGATAAGCATATCCCATATTGTTTTTTATCGGTGCCTATCTCCCAAAATCTGTCCTCCATGATCTCTTCGTAACCTGCTGTTTCATTTTGAGGTCATTTTTTAACCTTTGGCATTAGAGCCAAAGGTCTAATGCATTTTCACCGGCGATGCGACATGCCGCTTTTTGAAGAAACAGTCGGGGAGGCATGGTTAGCCGCCCTTTTCTGGATTATCTGGCCTTATTAAACACTTATTGAGCCCCTGCGGCTGCGGCGGTGCCTGCTACCGAAAAGACTGACGTACCCATACGCCATCACTTCCACCACCCCGAACAGTGCATGGGCCAGTCGACTTACCGTTGCCCCCGGGCCTGCATTGCTGAAACTCTGCTGCATCGGCGGTGGACTTCACCGCTCGCGCCGCCCTTGGGGCTCACCGCACCTAACCCAGCCCGGTGCGCCCCGAGTGGCACGTCGTTAATGTCGTGTAGAGGGTCGCGCTTCGCTCCACCCTCCAGGCCTCGGCGTAATTCCCGGCCTCTCTTCTTTGCCCGCCCCCTGCTGACGTTGGCGGCGACCGATTCGGAGAATCCATTAGTCGTAGGCTATCAGCGGTCACGCCGCTGGATGATCCTTGGCCAGTGGGCTGATTGTGCGGGCTTAATGAGTGGGTGACAGCCCTGACGTAGTTAAACGACTGTTTCTTCGTGAAGTCCGGTATGTACGTCGATGGGTATCCGTGTCCTGTTGAGTATGCGGGCCAACCCGGGAGGTATTGGAGGTGCATTTGCCCAGCCGTGACACTGACCTGCACTGTTACTCCCTTGCAGGTGACCATCATGTCGAACTCCACCGGCGCGGCCGAACGGGCGCCCTACACCGAAGCGGCTGCCTTCAAGCCATTCTCTCTCGTGCTGGGACTCGTCATTGGCCTGGGGATGTTCTTCCTGCTGCCCGAGTCATTGGCCGTCAACGCCCGTATCGTGGCGGCCATCGCCATGCTGATGGCCACCTGGTGGATGACCGAGGCCATCCCGATCCCTGCCACCTCGCTGCTGCCACTGGTGCTGTTCCCCTTCTTCGACATCGCCTCGGTGGGGACCGCGGCCTCACCCTATGCGCACAGTATCGTCTTCCTGGTGCTGGGCGGGGTGCTGCTCGGCCTGGCGACGCAGCGCTGGAACCTGCATCGACGCTTCGCCCTGCTGACGGTGCTCACCGTGGGCACCAAGCCCGCGCAGATCGTCTTCGGGCTGATGTTCGCCAGCTGGTTCATCACCATGTGGGTCAGCAACACCGCCACCGCGGTGATCATGGTGCCGATCGGCGGCTCCATCATTGCCCTGGTGAAGTCGCTGGGGAATGGTGAGGACACGCCCAAGTTCTCGGCTGCCGTGCTGCTGGGTATCGCCTACGCCATCACCATCGGCTCCATGGCGACGCTGATCGGTCAGCCGCCCATGGCGCTGATGCGTGCCTACATGGAAGACACCCATGGCCTGTCCATCGGCTTTGGCCACTGGATGCTGATGGGCGTCCCGTTCTCCGCCACCATGCTGGTTCTGGCGTGGTTCGTGCTGAACAAGGTCGTGTTCCGCGCCGAGGTCGAGGACATCAAGGGCGGCCGGCAGATGATCGAGTCCGAGCTCAAGGCCATGGGGCGACTGACCCCGGAAGAAGGGCGGGTGCTGATGGTCTTCGCCGGGGCGGTCTTCTGCTGGGTGTTCCTGCCGTTGATCGCAAGGATTCCTGCGGTGCAGGGCGCGCTGCCGTGGCTCTCCAACATCAACGACACCAGCGTGGCAATCCTGGCCGCGATCCTGATGTTCGTGATTCCGGCCTCCAGGGGGCAGGGCGCGCTGCTGGAGTGGACGGCCACCCGCGATGTCCCCTGGGGCGTACTGATCCTGTTCGGGGGTGGCCTGACCCTGTCAGCGCAGTTCACGGCCACCGGGCTGAGCGTCTGGATTGGTGAGAGCGTCTCGGGCCTGTCGGGGCTCCCGCCGATCATGATCCTGGCCGTCACCGCCATCGTGATCATCCTGCTCACGGAGCTGACCAGCAACACGGCCACGGCGGCGGCCTTTTTCCCGATCATGGGCGCCATTGCCGTCGGGCTGGGTATCGAGCCCTTCCTGATGACCATCGTGGTGACCTTCGCCGTCAGCTGTGCCTTCATGCTGCCGGTGGCGACACCCTCCAACGCCGTCGCCTTCGCCACCGGGGACCTGCCGATCAAGAACATGATCCGCGCCGGCATCTGGCTCAATGTGATCGGCCTGCTGGTGATCATGGTGGCGCTCTACACCATCGTGCCACTGGTCTTCAACGTCTCGTTCTGACCCGATAAGAGATGCTCTCGACGGCGCCCTTGTGGCGCCGTCGCTGTATGAGCTGCTTCTCCCCGGGCCACCTGCCAAGGCTGGGGAGAGGTGCGCTTCAAGAAACGACAGACAAAAGAAAAAGCCGCTGATTTCTCAGCGGCTTATCTATATTCGGTGGCGGAGGGGGAGGGATTCGAACCCTCGAAGCCTTTCGACTTACACACTTTCCAGGCGTGCTCCTTCGACCACTCGGACACCCCTCCGCATTGTCGTTCTCACGCCTGGGCAGCAAGGCCTTTCGCGTCAGAACGGCGCATATGTTATCGATCTAAGTGCGCGAATGCAAGCGGTTTCCGGCCATCGACCAGCGCCGCCGGGCCGGCTTACCCTCTCGAACTGTGGCGGGCTGTGCCGGGGTGTGCCGGTCCGCTATGCTGGGGACGAACCCACGACAGGGAGAGTCCCATGTCCTTACGCACCATGTCATTACCCCCGATGCTCGCCGGCCTGCTGCTGGCACTGCCGATCACCGCCCTGGCCGAGACGCCCAACATCGTGCCCGGGGAGTGGGAGTTCACTAGCACCACCTCGGTCTCCGGCGACCTGCCGATCCCCGACCAGACCGATACCACCCGTGAGTGCATCGCCCAGGGCGATCTCGCCGATCCCGACTTCCAGATGATCGAGGAAGAGGAGGGCTGCGAGCTGCTCGAGCATAACGTCAGCGTCGATGGCATGGACTACCGGATGGTCTGTGAGGCCGAGGGTGGCCAGGCGGACATCGTCGGCCATATGGACTTCCTGGGCGAGA
Organism: Halomonas sp. SSL-5; assembly: GCF_030708455.1. Lineage (GTDB taxonomy): Bacteria > Pseudomonadota > Gammaproteobacteria > Pseudomonadales > Halomonadaceae > Halomonas. Next base: position 353,433 of record NZ_JAUYWF010000002.1, on the reverse strand, counting down.
CTACCGAGGGTCGCGTGGAGGTCACCGTCCAGTCGCCACAGATGGGCGAGATGGTGATGAACACCGAGGTGACCGGCCGTCGTATCGGCGACTGCTGACGGCGCCGACCCGGATTGCAACGCAAGACGGTCACCCTGAGGTGGCCGTCTCGCGTTGCGCGGGTTCAATGCCCTTCCGGGGTGGCCTCCATCTCGTGCTCCAGGCGCCTCGCCACGTCGCCGGGGGAGCCGGTGCGACGCGCCAGCAGGTCGTAGGCCACCGGTACCACGAACAGCGTGAACAGGGTGGCGGCGGCCAGGCCACAGAGGATGACGATGCCGATCACCAGGCGGGTCTCGGCGCCGGCGCCGCTGGAGATGATCAGCGGCACGGCGCCGGCCATGGTGGTGGCGGCGGTCATCACGATGGGGCGCAGGCGGGTCACCGAGGCCTCCACCAGCGCCTCGTGGAAGGCCATGCCCTGGTCGCGCAGCTGGTTGGCGAACTCCACGATCAGGATGCCGTTCTTGGCGGCGAGCCCCACCAGCATCACCAGCCCCACCTGGCTGTAGATGTTCAGCGACTGGCCGGTGACATAGAGTCCCAGCAGGGCGCCGCAGATCGCCAGGGGCACGGTGAGCATGATCACGAAGGGGTGCACGAAGCTCTCGAACTGGCCGGCGAGCACCAGGAACACCACCAGGATGCCCAGGCCCAGCAGGAAGCCGGTGGCACCGCTGGCCTCCTGGTAGTCCCGCGAGGCGCCCTTGACGTCGGTCTGGGCCTCGGGCGGGAGGAGCTCGCGCACCGTCTCCTCCAGATACTCCAGGGCCTCACCCAGCGGATAGCCGTCGGCCAGGTCCGCCTCGAGGGTGATGGCGCGTACCCGGTTGAAGCGGTTGAGGGTGCTGGGGCCGGCGAAGTCGGAGATGCTCACCAGGCTGGCCAGGGGAATCAACTCCCCGCTGCGCTGTGAGCGCACGCGCAGGCTCTCCAGGCTCTGTGGGCTGGGCCGTGCGCCGGGTTCGCCCTCGAGGATGACGTCGTACTCCTCGCCGTCGTCGATATAGCGGGTCGCGGTGCGCCCGCCCAGCAGGGTCTCCAGGGTGCGGCCGATCTCGGTCACCGTGACGCCCAGCTCGGCGGCCCGCTGGTAGTCGATGTCGACCTCGAGCTGGGGCTGGTTCTCCTCGTAGTCGCTGTCCAGCTCGGTGAGCCGGGGGTTGTCCTCACGGATATGCTCGAACAGCGTGTCGCGCCAGTCGGCCAGCTCCTCGTAGGTGCCGCCGCCGAGCACGAACTGCACCGGCTTCTCGACACTCGAGCCGAAGCCCTGGCGCATCACCGGGAAGGCGCGCACGCCGGGCAGGTCGGCGAGGTTACGGCGGATCTCGTCCATGATCTCCCAGGCCGAACGCCGACTGCCCCAGTCGGCCAGGTTGACGATCACGAAGCCGCTGTTGAAGTTCTCGATGTTGCCCCAGCCGCGTGGTGCGCGCACCACCACACGGTCGACCTCGCCGGTCTCGAGCATCGGCAGCAGCCGTGCCTCGATCTCGTCCATGTAGTCGAGCATGTAGTCGTAGGTGGCGCCGGGGGGGCCGTTGACCAGCACCCAGAAGTTGCCGCGATCCTCCTGGGGGGTGTACTCGTTGGGCAGTTCGTTGTTGAGCCAGAGCATGCCGCCGATCACCCCGAGCAGCAGCGCCACCACCAGCAGGCGCAGCTTGAGGGCTCGCTCGAGCAGCCGCCGATAGACGCAGCGCGAGTGCTCCAGTGCCCACTGCACGCCGCGGGCCAGGCGGCCCTCGTGCATGCCCTGCTTGAGGATCTTGGAGGCCATCATCGGCGTCAGGGTCAGCGCCAGCAGGCTGGAGATGGCCACGGCGGCGGCCAGGGTCAGGGCGAACTCCGAGAACAGCCGGCCGATATCGCCCTCGAGGAAGCTCAGTGGCACGAATACCGCGATCAGCACCAGGGTGGTGGCGATCACCGCGAAGGCGATCTGGCGGGTGCCGTGGAAGGCCGCCACCAGCGGCGTCTCGCCGTGGTCGTGCATGCGGCGGTGGATGTTCTCCAGTACCACGATGGCGTCGTCGACGATCAGGCCGATGGCCAGCACCAGCGCCAGCAGGGTGAGCAGGTTGATGGTGAAGCCCATCACCGCCAGGGCCCCGAAGGCGCCGATCAGGGCGATGGGCACGGTCACCGCGGGAATCAGGGTGGTGCGCAGGTTGCCCAGAAAAAGGAAGATCGCCACCACCACCAGGCCCATGGCGATTACCAGGGTCTGCACCACCTGGGAGATGGCGCCCTCGACGAATACCGAGGAGTCGAAGTTGAGGGCCAGGGTCATGCCCTCGGGCAGGCCGGGCTGCTGCCGCGCCATCTCGGCCTGCACCTCGCGGGAGATCTCCAGCACGTTGGCGGTGGACTGCTTGACCATGCCCAGGCCCACCATGGGGGTGCCGTTGCCACGGAAGATAGTGCGCTCCTCCACGGCACCGACCTCCACCCGGGAGATGTCGCCCAGGCGCACCAGATAGCCGTCGTCGGCCTCGTCCAGCACCAGGCTGCGGAAGTCCTCGGGCGTGGCGAAGCCGCGCGGCAGGCGGACGATGAACTGGCGCTCGCTGGACTCGATGGAGCCCCCCGGCAGCTCGACGTTATCGGCACGCAGGGCGTCCTCCACGTCGCCGGCGGTGAGGCCCCGGGCCGCCATGGCATCGGCGTCGAGCCATACGCGCATGGCGTACTCCCGCCCGCCGCCGATGATCACCCGCGATACGCCGGGCTGGATCGAGAAGCGGTCCACCAGGAAGCGGTTGGCGTAGTCGGTGAGCTCCGCCATGGTGTAGCCCGCGCCGGAGAGCGACAACCAGATCACCACCTCGGAGCTGGAGTCGGCCTTCTCGACCTCGGGCGGGTCGGCCTCGTCGGGCAGGTTGCCGGCGGCGTCGGAGATGCGGTCGCGGATATCGTTGGCCGCCGAGTCGATGTCCTGGTCGAGACCGAACTCGATATTGATGCTGGAGCGTCCGTCCTGGCTCGAGGAGGAGATCACCTCGATGCCCGAGACGCCGGCGATGCGATCCTCCAGCACCTGGGTGATGCGGGTCTCCACCACGCTGGCCGAGGCACCCGGGTAGCGGGTATCGACACTGACGATGGGCGGGTCGATGGAGGGATACTCCTGCAGCGGCAGGCGCTGCAGGGCGAGCAGGCCGAAGGCCACGATCAGCGCCGCCAGCACCGTGGCCAGCACCGGCCGTTGGACGGAGATATCGGAGAGGCGCATCAGCCGTTGGCCTCCGTATCGCCACGGTCCTGACGCAACAGTTCGGGGACGCTGGTGCTGTCGTCGAGGATGCCCAGCAGGCGGGTCGGCTGGCCGTCGCGCACCCGCTCGGTGCCATGGGCCACTACCAGCTGGCCCGCATCCAGCCCGTCGATGACCTCGACCTCGCCCCGGCGGCGGGCGCCGATGGTGATCTCGCGGCGTGTCACGCGGTGCTCGTCACTCTGGTCCAGGGTCAGCACGAACTGGCGGCGCCCCTCGGGGATCAGCGCCGACTCGGGGATCACCAGTGCCTGGCGGGCCTCGCGCTGGATTGCCACGTTCATCAGCATGCCGGGACGTAGGTGGCCGTCGGGATTGTCGATCTGTGCCCGCACGGTGATGCTGCGGCTGACCGGGTCGACGCGGGTACCGATGGTGTCGATCTCTCCCCGGAACGCGGTGTCGGGATAGGCGGCACTGGTGGCATTCAACGCCAGCCCCGGCGTGATCTCGCCCAGGGCCCGTTCCGGCAGGGTGAAGTCGAGCTTCATCACGTCGAGCTTGTCGAGGGTCACTAGCTCGGCGCCCGGGGTGACCAGGGTGCCCACGCTGACGTTGCGAAAGCCCACTCGGCCGGCGAAGGGCGCTAGAAGGCGGTAGTCGGCGAGCCGCGCCTCCAGGGCTTGGATCTCGGCCTCGACCTGACGCAGCCGGGCCTGGGCGTCTTCCAGGTCGCCCCGCGGGGCCAGGTTGCGCTCCTGCAGCTGGCTCAGGCGATTGACGGCATTGCGGCGCTCCTCGCGCAGGGCCTGGGCGGCCCGCAGGTCGGCCTGGGCCTCGTCATCGGCGAGGCGGACCAGCAGCTGCCCCGCCTCGACGCTGTCGCCGTCCTGGAAGTTCAGTTCGCTCACCACGTCGGTGACCGTGGCCGAGAGTGTCACGCTCTCGTCGGCGCGCAGCGTCCCCAGTGAATCCAGTGGATCGGACCAGGGAGCCAGGCGCGCCTCGGCGGCGATTACCGCGGTGGGCTGCTGGGCCTGGAGGGGTGTGGCCACCGCCAGCAGCAGGCCCAGCAGCAGGGGCAGGGGACGTAGGACATGGCGTAGGGGCATGGGAGCAGTCTTGTCGGTGGACGGTGGCTGATGGCGATCGGAGACACACTTGTACAGCGTAAACCGGGCTGGGTCGTGAGAGTGTGGCAATAATTCACAACCCGGTGCGCCGCCTCTGTCCATACAATGTACAAGGCTTGTACATGATTGGCCACCCTCGGCCTGGCTCGGCGCGACTGCTAGAATGCGCGCCTCGCCGTTGGCGGTACAGGCAATAGCCGGGAGGGCTCGAGAGTGACATACGATGTGGTGGTGATCGGCGCCGGCGCCGCCGGCCTGATGTGCGCGCTTACCGCCGGCTATGCCGGGCGGCGGGTGCTGGTGGTGGACCATGCCAACAGGGCCGGCAAGAAGATCCTGATGTCCGGGGGTGGGCGCTGCAATTTCACCAACCTCAACTCTACACCGGCCAATTTCTTCTCCGGCAACCCGCATTTCTGCATCTCGGCCCTCAAGCGCTACCGCCCCGAGCACTTCGTCGAGCTGGTGGAACGCCACGCCGTCGAGTACGTCGAGAAGGCCCCGGGGCAGCTGTTCTGCGCCGATTCCAGCAAGGAGATCGTGCGCGTGCTGCTTACCGAGTGCGAGTGGGCGGGGGTGGAGATCCGCCTGAAGACGCGCATCGACGCGGTGGAGCGACGGGGGGAGGGCGTCCGCCTGGCGACGTCCGCCGGCACGCTCGATGCCGGCGCCCTGGTGGTGGCCTGCGGCGGCCTGTCGATCCCCACCATGGGGGCCAGCGGCTTCGGCCATGAGATCGCCCGTCAGTTCGGGCTGGCGGTGACCGACATGCGCCCGGCACTGGTGCCCTTCACCCTGACGTCACACTGGAAGGCGCGTGCCGAGGCGCTGGCCGGGGTCAGCTGCGACGTGGAGGCCCGCTGCCGAGACGGGCGTTACCGAGAGCCCATGCTGTTCACTCACCGCGGGCTCTCCGGTCCGGCCATGCTGCAGATATCGAGTCACTGGCAACCCGGCGACGAGATCGTCATCGATCTGCTGCCCGGTGAAGATGCCTTCGCGGCGCTGTGCGACGCCCGCGCCGAGACCCCCAGGCGGCGCCTCTCCACCTGGCTTGGCGAGCGCCTGCCCAGGCGCCTGGCCCAGGCGCTGGTGGCGTGGCAGGGCAACGACGGGGTGTTGGCCGAGTGCGGCAATGATCGCCTTGAGGCCTGGGCCGAGGCGCTCAATCGCTGGCGGCTCAAGCCCGCCGGCACCGAGGGGTGGCGCACCGCGGAGGTGACCCTGGGCGGCGTGGATACCCGGGCGCTGTCGTCCCGGGACTTCGCGGTGGCGGGGCTGCCCCAGCTGCGCTTCATCGGTGAGGTGCTGGACGTGACCGGAGAGCTGGGTGGCCACAACTTCCAGTGGGCGTGGGCGAGCGGGGTGGCCTGCGGCCAGAACCTGTAGGCGCGTTGTTCGAAAGCCGAAAGCCGAAAAACAGGCGTCGCTCAGCCCAGGCGCTGGGCGACCTCTCCCCATAGCTGGCGGTAGGCCTGGGCGGCGGCGGTGCGCGGCGCGAAGCTGCGCAGCGGGGCGCGTTCGAGCCCCATGCGTTCGACCACGCTGGCGCTGGGGATGGTGTGCGAGAGGCGCAGCGGCCAGCGCTCCGGCAGCGAGTCGATGACCTCGCGGTGCAGGGTGCGGCGACGGTCGGCCAGGGTGACGAAGGGCCATACCGGGCAAGGAATATCCCGCTCGTCCAGGAAGCCACGCAGCTGTTCCAGGGTGCGCAGCGACAGCACCGTGGGCACGATGGGCACCAACAGCGCGTCGACGCTGGCGAAGACGCTCTCGGAGAGGGTCGAGAGGCTGGGCGGGCAGTCCAGGATCACCAGGTCGTAGTCATCGCGAATCGGCTTGAGGATGCGCCTGAGCTGGTTCTCGTGCTGCTCGGCCAGCAGATGGTCCAGCTCGCGTGAGGCCAGCGCCGCCGGCAGCAGGTCGAGGTTGTCGACCTGGGTGGCGCGGATCACCTTGTCGTAGGCGGCCTTGCCCTTGACCAGCCGGGCGACACCGCCGCGCACCTTGGGCTTGGCGCGCAGATAGAAGGTGGTAGCCGCCTGAGGATCGAGGTCCCAGAGCAGCACGCGCTGCCCGTCGGCGGCCGCCTCGGCGGCCAGGTTGACCGCCGAGGCGGTCTTGCCGACGCCGCCCTTGATGCTGTAGAGGGCCAGCATGCGCAAGACGCATCTCCCGAGTCAGAAAGTGAAGGTAAGTCGATGATACCAGGCGATTGCCGTGGCCATGTGACAGATCTATGACGTGACAGAGGGGGCGACGAGGCCTCAGGCCAGATAGCGGCCGCCGGCGGCGATGGCGCTGGTCAGCAGGCCGAGGATCAGGTTGAGGCCCACCAGGCGGCGGATGCTGGCCAGCTGCTGGCCGCCTTCCGGCCAGGCCTCGGCCGCCACGGCGCGCTGCAGGCGCTGCCAGGGCACGAACCACAGGTGAAGATAGATGGCCATCATGGCCAGACCCAGCGCCAGCATCAGGTGAATGTGCCAGCGGGCCCCGGCCATGCCACCGAACACCGCGAAGAGCATCCACAGGCCGGTGGCCAGCAGGATTGCCGCGGCGGCCCACACCCAGGGGAAGAAACGCGCGAACACGCCGTGCCACAGGGTCAGGCGAGCGGGTGGCTCCAGCTGGCCGGCGGCCACCGGGCGCAGCACGACCCAGGCGAAGAACATGCCGCCGACCCAGATCACGGCGGCGAGGACGTGCAGTGTGATGGCGAGCGTCATGGGTGGCTCCTCGGGCAGAATCGGGTAGCGGTGGGCAGGGGTGCTGCTGTTGGCACCTTACCCCAGGCCGGCCCCCCTGCCCAGGCGTTCAGGCGGGTACGCTGGCGGTGGCGGGCTCCGCGCGGCATCATGAAAGCCGTTTGGCTGGGCAATGAGGCCGTGATGAAGAGAGTGTTGTGGGTGGCGCTGCTGGCCCTGGCGGGCCTCTCCTGGTTCGAGGGGGCGCTGGAGTGGCGTGGCGGCGGGGAGCCCCCCGCCGTGGAGCAGCGGCTGCCGGGGCAGGCGCAGATCGACGCGACCCTGCGGTTGATCGAGCGCGGCGGCCCCTTCCCCCACTCCCAGGACGGCACCACCTTCTTCAACCGCGAGGGGCGGTTGCCGCAGCAATCGCGGGGCTACTATCGCGAGTACACCGTGGAGACGCCGGGGCTGTCCCACCGTGGGGCTCGCCGCCTCGTGACCGGTGGCGATCCTCCCGAGATCTTCTACTACACCGATGACCACTATGATTCGTTCCGGGTGCTGGAGGATCGGCGATGAGTCCGCTTTCCCCGCGTGACACCCTGGCACGCTTCCTGAGCGATCCCGCCCATGCCGGCGTGTACTGCCTGGAGGCCTCGCGGGCCGAGGCGTGGCATAACGCACGGGACGCGGCAGTCAGCGGCGCTGCAGGGCTCGACTGGCGTCGTATGGCCGCTCCGCCATGCTGGAGCCGTGAGGCACTGCTCGATGGCCTGGCCGAGAGCCTGGGATTTCCCGACTATTTCGGGCGCAACTGGGACGCCGCCTGGGACTGCCTGACGGAGCTGGAGTGGGAGACTCGGCGGGCCCTGGTGGTGGTGGTGCCCGCCGCCCCCGCCGATGCGCCCGCCATGGCCGCCTTCCTGGCGCTGATGCGGGATGCCGCCGAGCACTGGGCGGCCCGCGGCCATGCGCTGGTCACGCTGATTCTGCGGGAGGGAGAGCCGCCGGCGTGGGCGCGGGAAGTACCTGCCTTGCCCCGGGAGGCGACCGGGTAGTAGGGCCTCAGCGCAGCAGGCGGCGGGCGCGGTTGACCACCAGGGCACCGGCGGCGGCGCGGCGGCCGAGACGCAGCAGGCGTCCCGGATGCCGGCCGAGGCGGAGCAGGAGCAGGCCGCCGGCGGCGTAGAGGGGCGCCTTGAAGCGCATCAGGGTGCGCCAGCCGTCATCGATGGGCCGAGTGGCGCTGCGCCAGCGGCTCGCCGCCACCAGGATATCCACGCGCTGCTGCTCGATTTTCGCCTCCAGCTCGGCCTTGGTGTCGGCGCGGCGGGGGCGGCGGCTAGTCGTCATGGCGGGCCTCCCGACGGTCGTGCTCCACCAGCTCGCGGTCGGTGGCGAGGTGCTTGAGGGTGCTGGCCAGCAGGGTGCGCCGGCGCGCCAGCTGCATGACCCGCAGACAGAGCAGCGCGCCGCCACCGAGCAGTACGCCGGCGCTGACGGCGATGGCGGTCAGCCGGTAGCTGTCCCAGAAGGCCACGATCACCAGGGTGGTGAGTACCGCGATGCCGAGCAGCAGCAGGATCAGTGCCAGCCCGGCGAGCAGCAGCATGCCCACCAGGCGGGCGCGTTCCTCTTCCAGCTCCAGCACGGCGAGACGCAGGCGCGTCTCGCCGGTGGCCAGCAGGCTGCCCAACAGGCGCCTGCCGGCGGTGAAGACTCGCTGAGCCGGTCCCTGGCTGGATGACATCAGCGGCGCCCGATAAGCATGCCGATCACGACCCCTACGCCGGCGCCGATGCCGATGCTGGTCCAGGGGTTGTCGCGGACGTAGCGATCACAGGCGTCGACCTGATGGTCGAGGGTCTCGCGGGCTTCCCCATAGAGGCGCTCGCCGCGGGACTCGAGACGCTCGCGGGTGTCCTTGAGGCGCTTCTCGGCGCGTTCACGCAGCTCCTTGATGTTGCCGCGCGAGTCGTCGGCGGTGGCGCTGACCAGCTCCTCGATGGTCTGGCTTAGGTGCTGCAGGTCTTCCTTGAGCTGCGCGGTTGATTCCTGGGTGCGATTCGCCATGGCAGTCTTCCTGTGACGGTGAGTGACAGGGCCAGCATAGCAGTCGGGGCGCGGCTTGACAGCGTCCATGCCACCGATGCCTGACACCGGCCAGGGTTAGCGCAGCAGGCCGCTGCTGGGAGAGAACAGCGGGTTGAGGCTGAAGCCCAGGCTCAGGCGCTGGGTGTTGTGGTCGTAGTCGATCAGGCTCTCGCCGTAGCCGTGGTAATACTGCACATGGGCGCGCACCTTGCTGTCGAAGAGCGGCCAGGAGTAGTCGAACTGCCCCCCCATGTGTCCCGCCCCGGGGTTGCCGCGCACCATCAGGCTGAGCTCGTTGTCGCCGAAGCGCCGGGCCAGTGTCACGTCGCCGTAGCCCATGAAGCGCTCGATGTCGGGGTTGTCGTCATCGCCAGTGGTTTCTGGCAGGCGGTAGTGGGGGGCCAGGCTCACCGCCCAGTCGCCGCGCTGGAAGATCGTCTCCAGATAGAGGCGGTTCCAGCTGCGCGACAGCTCGTTGGAGCGGCCGTTGGACTGGTGGTTGATGGCCACGCGATTGCGGATATTGGCCCAGCCCAGCAGCTGCCAGTCATTGTCGAAATTGAGGAAAATCTCGGGCTCGTAGTTGGTCTCGCGGAAGGGCGAGGAGTCGTCGGTGTTGTAGGCCTGCCACCAGCTGCGCTGGGTATAGGCGAAATACAGGTCCCCGGCGTTGCCGAACAGCCCTTCGGCGAGGGCGACCTTGGCGCTGAACTGGAACTTCAGCTCGCTGCGTTCCATGCGCTCCTGGCCGGTCAGGTCGGCATAGGCCGGATGGTTGGGGCTGCGGTTGTAGGTGAGCGGAAACAGATAGTTGCGCCGGTAGGCGGTGATGGCATAGGGGTTGCGGTTGGAGGCCTGTTCCAGCTGGCGCCGCCCGGCGGCCTCGACCACGGCGACGTCACCCGGGGCGAGCGGCCAGCTGAACTCCCCGGGGAACTCTTTGGAGCGCGCCGTGGCATCGCCGGGCGCCGGCTCCAGGGCCTCGAGCTGTGCCTGTAGCGCGGCGGCCTCGCTGCGCAGCTCGGCGAGGCGTGCCTCGAGGGCGGCCCGCTCGGTCTCGGCGGGTTCGGCCTGGGCCATGCCGGCGGCGAGCAGGGAGAGGGCGGCGAGGGCAGCGGTGCGTATCGGCAGGCGCATGGCGGGGGTCCGGGTGCGGGATGGGATCTTCCTTCTACCACGCCGGCGAGGCAAGTCAACCATCGGGCCGTCCGGCGATTGCCATGCCGCGGGCGTGGGCGGAGAATCGATGGCCAGGGAAAACCCACAGGAGAGCGTCGTGAGCAGATGGGCAGGCGGTATAGCCGCTGTTTTCGGGTGGCGCCCAGCGCCTTGCTGGCGATGGGGGCTGGTGTGTCTGGCCCTGGTGCTGGTGCTGCCGGCCCTGGCCCAGCAGGCGCCGCTGCCCGAGCGCGCCGACGTGGAGGCGCGGCTGGCCGAGCTGGAGGAGAGTGGCGGCGAGGAGGCCGTCTCGAGCCAGGATCAGGCCGCCATCGAGCTTCTCACCCAGACCCTGGCCGACCTCGATGCCCTGGCCGAGGTCGAGCAGCGTCGTGAGGCCCTCGAGACCCGGGTGGAGCAGGCGCCCCAGGAGCTGCTGCGCCTGGAGCGCGAGCTGGAGAACGAGGGGGCGGCCACCCGCGTCTCCGCCACCGAACTCGATGAGCTGAGCCTGGACGAGCTGGAAGCCCGTCAGCAGGAAGCGGTGGTGGAGCTGCAGCGCCTTCAGGATCGCCTCGCCGAGGTCAATGCGCAGCTGCTGACCGCCCAGACCCTGCCGGAGCGCGCCCAGCAGGCCATCGCCGACGCCATGCGCCGGCTGGAACAGGCGCGACGGAACCTCGACGAACTGGATGTCAACGATGTAGCCGCGGACGATCCCATGCGTTGGCGGCGGCAGGTGGCGCGGGCCCTGGCCGAGGCACAGCTGCTTTATCACCAGCGTGAGCTGGGTACCAATACCCGCCTGCGCGAGCTGGACCAGCGGCGTCAGGAACTGCTGGCGCGGCAGCAGGTGCGCCAGGAGGCGGAGCTTGCGCTGCTGCAGGATGTCATCGAGCGCAAGCGACGCCTGGCCTCCGAACAGGCCATCGCCGATGCGGTCCGGGATGACCCCCTGCTCCAGCAGGGGCATCCGGTGCTGGAGAGCGCCCAGCAGATCAATCGCACCCTCAGTCAGGAGCTGCTGCGTGCCAATGATCGCAGCAACGCCCTGGTGCGCGAGGGCCTCGCCGTGCGCAGCAAGCTCGATCAGGTGCGCCAGCTGGAGCGCAGCCTCAACGAACAGATCGAGGCGATTCGTGGCTCGACCCTGCTGGCGCGCATCCTTCGGGAACAGCGCCGTGCACTGCCCCAGGTGGGCGCGCATCGCGACCTGCAGGACGAGATCGCCGACCTGCGGCTGCGCCAGTTCGACCTGGCACGCCAGCGCGACCAGCTGCGCGAGGGCGAGCGCATGGCCAACCAGCGCCTGGCGGAGGCGGGCGTGGAGAGCAACCCCGGGCTGGTCGACTCCCTGCAGCGGCTCTACCAGTCGCGCCGCGAACTGGTCGATCGGCTCGAGCAGACCTACGGCAGCCTGCTCAGCTCGGCCATCGAGCTACAGCTCAACCAGCAGCAGTTGCTTGAGACCTCGCGTGGCCTGCGTGCCACCATCGATGAGCAGCTGTTCTGGGTCGCCAATACGCGGCCGCTGGGCCTGGCCTGGCTGCGTCAGCTACCCGAGAACCTCGCCCTGGAGTGGCGCGAGGGCGAGTGGCGCCAGGTACTGCCCACCACCTGGCAGCTGCCCTCGGCGGGCGCCCTGGCGGGATTGCCGCCGCTGCTGCTGGCGGCTGCCCTGCTCTGGAAGCGCCGGCGTATCCGGGTGTGCCTCGCCCGCCTGCACGAGCAGATCGGACGCCTGCGCAGCGATAGCCAGCGGCATACGCCGCTGGCGATACTGCTCAATGCGTTGCTGGCGGCGCCGGGCCCGCTGCTGCTGGCGGCGGCGAGCCTGGCACTGTTCGCCGGTGGCGATGCCCTCGCCGATGCGCTGGGCCTAGCCGGGGTGCAGCTCTCCCTGGCATGGGGCGTGGTGGCGTGGTCGCGGCGCCTGCTGGCCTCGGATGGCGTGGCCACCCAGCACTTCCATTGGCCGGCGGACTACGTGGCGCGCCTGCGGCGGCTACTCGGCTGGCTGGGGCTCGCCCTGATTCCGGTGCTGGGCATCGCGATCCTGGCCCGCGAGTCCGAGTTCGGCCTGAATCATCGTCCGCTCGCGCTGACCCTGCTGCTGCTCGGGTTGCTGGCCATGAGCGTGCTGCTGGCCAGGCTGATCCTCGCCCACACGCCGTTCTTCGGGGTCAGGCTGTTCCGCCTGGCGCTGGGCCTGGCGATGGCGTGTGTGCCGCTGGTGCTGATCGGCCTGATCGTCAGCGGCTTCGAGTACACCGCCCTGAGCCTGATCGGTCGCTTCGTCATCACCCTCTACCTGCTGGGGCTATGGATCCTGGTGGAAGCGTCGGTGGTACGGGGCCTGGCCGTGGCGGCGAGGCGCCTGGCGTTTCGGCGTGCCCTGACGCGGCGCCGTGCCGAGGGCAAAGAGAGCGCCGACGGTGGGCCGGAGATCGTCGAAGAGCCGCCGCTGGACATGGAGCAGATCAACCAGCAGTCGCTGCGGCTCTCCAAGCTGATCCTGCTGATCGGTTTCGTGCTGCTGTTCTACCTGGTATGGGCCGACCTGCTCACCGTGCTGGGCTATCTGGAGGGGGTGGCGCTCTGGGGTGGCGGGGGAGACGACCTGGTCAGCGATGCGCTGTCGGTGGCCGACCTGTTCGCGGCACTGCTGATCATCGCCCTGACCCTGATGATGGCGCGCAACCTGCCGGGCCTGCTGGAGGTCAGCGTGCTGTCGCGGCTGGAGCTCAAGCAGGGCAGCGCCTACGCCATCACCTCGCTGCTCTCCTACACCATCGTCGGCACCGGCCTGGTCGCCTCGCTGGGCACCCTGGGGGTCTCCTGGGACAAGCTGCAGTGGCTGGTGGCGGCGCTGGGGGTGGGCCTGGGCTTCGGCCTGCAGGAGATCTTCGCCAACTTCGTCTCGGGGCTGATCATCCTCTTCGAGCGGCCGGTGCGCATCGGGGACACCGTGACCCTGGGCAACCTCACCGGCACGGTGAGCCGCATCCGCATCCGTGCCACCACGGTCACCGACTTCGACCGCAAGGAGATCATCATCCCCAACAAGACCTTCGTCACCGACCAGCTGATCAACTGGTCGCTCTCGGATACCGTAACCCGGGTGGTGCTCACCTACGGCGTGGCCTATGGGTCCGACCATCGCCTGGTGCACCGCCTGCTGCGCCAGGCCGCCGACGAGAATGCCCGGGTGCTGGCCGACCCCGAGCCCCAGGTGTTCTTCATGACCTACGGCGCCAGCACCCTCGACTTCGAGCTGCGCATCTTCGTCAACAGCCTGGGGGACCGGCTCTTCGCCACCGACGAGATCAACTGCCGGGTCGGCGAGCTGTTTGCCGACCATGGCGTCGAGATCGCCTTCAATCAGCTCGACGTCCGGCTCCACCGCGCCAGCGATGGGCTCGAGCGCCGGGTGGAGAGTCGCGGTGCCGACGCGCTGGCGGAGCTCCATCCGGCACCGGGCGCCCAGGGCGATCCGGGCGATATCGGGACCGGTGATGCCGACGGTGGGGGAGGCGATGGCGGGCGCTGAGGCCGTTGTCTCGGGTGGCCCGGGGAGTTGCCCGGGAGGGGGCGCGTAGCTCTCAGCCGCGCACGGCGTGGAGCAGGAACTCGCGGTTGCCGTCGCCACCCAGCAGCGGGCTCTCCTGCCAGTGGCGGATGACGAGGTCGAGCTCGGTGCAGCAGTCGCGGATCTTGGCTTCCACCTCTTTGTGGCGGGCGGCATCGGTGACCAAGCCGCGGGCGTTGACCCCGCCGGGGCCCACCTCGAACTGGGGCTTGACCAGGCTTGCGAGCTCGCCGCCCGCCGGCAGCAGGGCGGCCAACTGGGGCAGGATCAGGGTCTGGGAGATAAAGGAGACATCCATCACGGCGAGCTCCGGCCCCGTGGTGCCCTGAGCCTCGAAGGCCGCCCTCAGGCGTGGATCGCCGGCCATGGCCCGGGCGTTGAGCCCCTCCAGGCAGGTGACCCGCGGGTCGTCGCGCAGGCCGGGGTCGAGCTGGTCGTGACCCACCTCCACACCGATCACGTGGCGGGCACCATAGCGCAGGGCGCAGTCGCTGAAGCCGCCGGTGGACTGGCCCACGTCGAGGACCATCCGGCCCGTCAGGTCGAGGCCGAGCGTCTCGATCAGCGCCTCGAGCTTGAGTCCCGCCCGGGAGACGTAGCGCTCCTCGGGGTCTTCCTCGACCGCAAGCCGGGTCTCCGCCGGCAGCTTCTCGCCCGGCTTGGTTAGCACCCGGCCCGAGTCGGCGAGGCGCACCCGGCCGTGGCGGATCAGCCGCTGGGCGCGGGTGCGGGAGCGGGCCAGGCCTTGTTCCAGCAGCAGCTGATCTAGCCTGGGCATGTGATGTGGGCCTCCAGGATCACAGGCCCTCGTCGGCCTGCAGGTCGGTGGGGGGCACGCGGTCGGCGCCCCAACTGCGGTGGATATGGCCGATCACCCGGTCGAGTTCCTCCTGGGTGATCTCGGCCAGCTCGCCGCGCTCCAGCGGGTCGTAGTGGAAGATGTAGAGGCGCGAGGCGAACTGCTCGAAGGGCAGCGATGCCTCTCCCGCACGCTCGCCGTGACCGGCGGTGCTGACCTTGATGCCGTCGCCCCAATCCTGGCCGCTGTCGTTGTTGGGATTGAAGAAGTAGACCCGCATCACGTCGGAGGGGTCGAGGTTGACCCGCAGCACGGTGATGGCGTGCCAGCCGATGAAGCGTGCGGCGCTGTCGGTAACGGCAATGCCCGCGGGCTGAGGGTGGATCAGCGGCTGGTTGCCGTTGTAGTAGGGGTGGTAGCTGGCATAGAAGTGGCGCAGGAAGGCATCCAGCTCATGCAGCTGGCCCGAGGCCACATCGACGTTGATGCGAAAGCCACGCCCGGACCACCAGCCATGGAATTCGGGGTTGACCCAGCGGTGGGGGTCACCCTCGCGGCCGATGCAGCGTCGACCCATCTCGGCGTAGATGCGGTCGAGGTGAGGCACCACGATCAGCGATACCGGGTCGAGGTCCATGGGCAGGCTCTGGGCCACCCCCGACAGGCTGGCCATGGAGGAGATCGGCTGGCCCTCGAAATGCATGATGATCTCGTCGTCGCGGGCCGCCCAGGCCACCATCTGCAGCAGGTAGTCCGGGTCGTTGTAGGCCCACATGGAGAGCGCCCGGGCCGACTGGCAGGTGGGGTTGTTGCCCTGGCCCACCCCCAGTGGCTGGCCGAGCATGCACAGCACGCCCTCCAGCAGCCGGGCCCGGGGCGAGATCGCCTCGCCGAAGGCCAGGTTGAGCCGTGCCTGGGACCACTCCGAGAGGGAGAGCCCCAGTTGGCGCCACATGGCGGGGGCCACCGGCGGCTGGTAGAGAATGCCGCGCTCGAGCATCAGCGCCAGGCCATAGGCGGCCTGGGGCGTGGCCGGGTGCACGCCGCCGCGGATTAGCGCCGAGACCAGCTCGCGATAGCAGAGCAGGCAGTCGCGGCCCGTAGCGGAGAGCCCCAGCGCCTCGGCCAGCAGGTGGTCACTGTGGTCCAGCAGGTGACGCAGCAGCACCGGATGATAGGCCGAGACCAGGCCGGTATCGTGCATGGCGCGGGCGAAACCGGTGGCCTCGCCCTGCAGGGCGGCGGTGTCCATGCTGGAAAGCCGTTCGCGGTAGGCCTCGATGCCCGGGTCCTCGCGGCAGGCCCAGGTGGGGCCGAACAGCGAGCTGACCAGGCGGTCGGCGCCCTGGCCGCTGGCGCCCAGGTCGATATTCGGGTTGGTCTGGCACAGCGCGATCTGGGTGATCATCTGCTTGACCGGCTCCACCTGGATGGGCCGCTGCTGCAGGATGCGCCAGATCTCCTCGATCAAGCTGTCGACGATATGCTCGTAGCCGATGCGCTCGGCCAGGTGACGGAACAGGTGGCGGGGGATGTTGGCCAGGCGCCCCTGGGTCTCGCGCTCGGCCTCGCTGGGCGCGCCGAACAGCAGCCACAGGTTAATGGCCATCACCTGGGTCATGTAGTGATGTGCCTGCTCGGCGGAGACCATGGGGTGAAGGTACTCCCCCTTGGCCACCGTCAGCAGGCGCAATTCGCTCAGCGCCTCGATGACCACCGTATTGGGGTCGGCGCTCTTGAGTGCGTGGGTGGTCAGCGTGGGCAGCAGGTACTGGGGGGTCTCCCAGTCGGAGCCGGCGAAGATGCCGGCCTGCTCGAGGACCTGGGCGCGGGCCTCGATGGCCGCGGCGCCACCCTCCTGGAGCAGCACGCGGCGGGCCGTATCCAGCACCCGAGGCAGCTTGCCGGGCTTGGCGAAGTCGCGCGCCGTGTCGAGCAGGGCGGTAGCCTCGTCGAGCTTTTCCAGTAGGCCGCGCAGCTTGGCATCGTCGGGTGGCGTTTCACCGCCACCCGGATGGTTATCTTCTTGCGTCGTCACGCTGAATCCTTGTCGTCCGGCTGTCATGTCTTACATGACGCCTAGATCTCGCCTGAAAATCAAGCTTGGACATGGGGATCAAGCTCAGACATAGAAATCAAGCTCTTCCATGTTACTGAGCAGTTCCTTCATGCGTGCCGCCTCGTCACCCTTGAAGTAGATCAGGCCCCAGTGGGTGCCGAAGGCCGTGCGCTTGGTGACGGTCTCCTCCATGGGGGCGGTGAGCTCGTGGGACTCGAAGTAGGGGTCGTCCTCGACCTCTTCGGGAATCTCCAGCTTGCTGACCACGCGGCGGCGCGGATAGACCCCGAAGCAGCCGGCGTAGCCGTCGGCATCGACCACTTCCTTGGGGAAGAAGGCCTTGACCTCCTCGTCGGTGGCCTTGGGGTCGAATACCAGCATCGAGGCCTGATAGGCATTGAAGCCGTAGACCCGCTCCAGCAGTTCGAAGACCTTGAAGCCCGGCGGACGGTAGGCCACCTCGCCGAAGTACATCTCGCCGTCATTGGTGACGAAGTACTCGGGGTGGATCAGGCCGAACTCGATATCGAAGGCCTTGATCAGCTTCTCGATCTGGGCGGTGATCTGCGGGCGGTACTTTTCCAGCTCCGGCGAGGCGGGCACGAACACCGAATAGCCCAGGGTCACGTACTCGGAGATGTTGAGGAAGACGATCTTGCCGTTGTGGATCCACGCCTCCACGGCGAATTCCCAGCCGTCCAGGTGCGACTCCATCAGCACCGGGAACTCCTCGTCGGGGATGGTATCGACCTCGTCCGGGGTGCGGATCACCCGGTGGCCCAGGCAGCCGGCCTTGTCGAACGCCTTGAGGTGGATGGGGTCGTTGGGGTCGCCGTCGAGCTTGAGCAGGGTCTGGTTGACCCGCTTGAGGAAGCGGATGACGTCTTCCTTGTCGTGGGCCTCCTCGAAGATGCCCACACGGATGCCGCCCAGCTGGGCGCGGCGCTTCATCAGCGCTTTGTCGCGCAACAGCAGCGACTGGCCATAGAGACGCGGGCTGTCCAGCAGCACCGAGTTGATGGCGCCGGCCCACTCCACGGTCTCCTCGAACATGGGAATGGCCACGTCAACACCCATCTCCTTGAGTGTCTCGGCGATCTCCATGGAGCGGTCGTTCAGGCGCTCGAAGTTCCACGGCACGTAGGGGATGTCATGCTTCTGGCAATACTCCTCCGCCCAGTCCGGCGCCACCACGACGTAGCGTCGGTCGAAGTTCTCGGCGGCTTCGACGGCGTTCAGGCTCCAGCCCAGCAGGGCGATATAGCCCTTGTTCGGATCCTTCTTCATGTGGCGCCTCCTTGTTTGGCGATGGGGAAAGCCTCCCTGACGTTACCGTACAGAGATGATCACGCAAGGAAGGGATGACCTCATGCTACAGCACACAGCGTTGGCCGACATCCCGGATTCAGCCGCCGCGCCTCCTTGCTTGCCCCCGGCGGCGCTGTTATAGTGCCGCCGCACTCGGCAAGACGTTGATCGCAAACGTCACACCTGCCGAGTCGGCATCCCCGAGATGTCATGCTGTGGTGGCCCCGTCGGTCCTCCCGCAACGCTAGACCGCAAACCCCGCCAGGCCCGGAAGGGAGCAACGGTAGTGGTGGACGCGTGTGCCGGGATGTGGCTGTCGGGGCCGCCTCCATTCTGGGGCCTTAGCCTGCCTCGTCTCCCCCTTGTTTCTCCATCGTCTTCCGCCCTCAGCGGGCCGGCGTGCCTCTCTGCGGCCTGCCCGGTGACGCTCACATGGCCGTTCGTTGGATAGTCGTATTGGCCGCAGGCGTGAACCACGCTAAGGTGCTGGCTTCGCCTTGCCGAGGCGTTTCAACAATTCATCAAGCGCACAACTCGTCAACAGAAGAAGAGGGAACACCATGATGCGGCGTCGAATTCTCTCCGCGGTGCTGGGCTCCATGCTGATGGCCGGGGTGGCACAGGCCGAGACCGTCACCCTGGGCATCACCCAGATCGTTGAGCACCCGGCCCTGGATGCCAGCCGCCAGGGCGCCCTGGATGAACTCGCCGAGCGCGGCTACGTGGAGGGCGACAACCTCGAGGTCGACTTCCAGAACGCCCAGGGTGACACCTCCATCGCCGCCCAGATCGCCCGCAAGTTCGCCGGCGACCGCCCCGACCTGGTGCTGGCGATCAGCACCCCCTCTGCCCAGGCCGCGGCCTCGGCGCTGCAGGACGATACCCCCATCGTCTTCACCGCCGTCACCGATCCGCTGATCGCCAAGCTGGTGAGCGACATGGACGCCCCCGGTGGCCATATCACCGGCGTGGTGGACGCGCCGCCCCTGCAGGCGCAGCTGCAGCTGATCCGCGACATGTTCCCCGAGGCCGAGCGGCTGGGTGTGATCTACAACCCCGGCGAGGCCAATTCCGTCTCCCAGGCCGAGAAGCTCAACGCGATGGCGCCCGAGCTCGGCTTCGAGCTGGTCGAGGTGACCGCCTCGCGTACCTCCGAGGTGATGGGCGCGGCGCGCAGCCTGGCCGGTCGCGCCGACGCCATCTACGTGCCGGTGGACAACACCGTGGTCTCGGCCCTGGAGAGCGTGCTCAAGGTCGGCTATGACGCCGATATCCCGGTGTTCACCGGCGACAACTCCTCCGTCGAGCGTGGCGCCCTGGCCTCGCTGGGCTTCAGCTACTACGACATGGGGCGCCAGACCGGCGAGATGATCGCGCGCATCCTGGGCGGCGAGCAGGCCGGTGACCTGCCGGTGGGCACCGTCGAGAAGCTCGAGCTGATCCTCAACCGCCGCGCCGCCGAGCAGATCGGCTACGAGATCCCGGCCGAGTTCGAGGAGCAAGCGGTCGAGATCTTCGACTAACAGAATAAACCCGACGAGAATGAACCGGGGAGGGGCGACCCTCCCCGGATTGCTTCTCGCGCTTGGAAGCCTTCATGAGTCTTATCGCCTTTCTGGGGGCCATCGAGCTTGGCCTCATCTTCGGTTTCGTGGCGCTCGGCGTCTATCTCTCCTTCCGCGTTCTGGACTTCCCCGACCTCACCGTCGATGGCAGCTTCCCGCTGGGCGCCGCCGTGGCGGCGGTGTGGATCGTGGGTGGTGGCAACCCCTGGGTGGGCACCGCCCTGGCGGTGATTGCCGGTGCCATGGCCGGGACGGTTACCGCCTGGATGGCGGTGAAGCTCAAGATCCTCAACCTGCTGGCATCGATCCTGTCGATGATCGCGCTCTACTCGATCAACCTGCGGGTGATGGGTCGACCCAATATCGCGCTGTTGACCGACGACACCATCTTCACGCCGCTGGAGTCGCTGCCGGTCAGCCGCTACATCGTCTTTCCGCTGGCGATCCTCGCCGGCCTGGCGGTGGTCACCGCGCTGCTCAACCGCTTCCTCAACAGCGAGGTGGGCCTGGCCATGCGGGCCACCGGCGAGAACGCGCGCATGGCCTCGGGCAATGGCATCAATACCTCGGTGATGGTGCTCTCCGGCATGGCGCTCTCCAACGCCCTGGTGGCGCTGGGGGGCGCGCTGTTCGCCCAGAGCCAGGGCAGTGCCGACGTGACCATGGGCGTGGGCACCATCGTGGTGGGCCTGGCGGCGGTGATCGGTGGCCAGTCGCTGATCCCGGGCCGCACCATCCTGGTGGCCACCCTGGCCTGCATCTTCGGTTCCATCCTCTATCGCCTGATGGTGGCGGTGGCGCTCAACGCCGACTTCATCGGCCTCAAGGCCCAGGACCTCAACCTGGTCACCGCCCTGCTGGTCGGCTTCGCGCTGGTGCTCCCGCGGCTCAAGCTCAGGAGGCGTAGCGCATGATCGAGCTACAGGATATCCACGTCACCTTCAATCCCGGCACGCCGCTCGAGAACCACGTGCTCAAGGGGATCGACCTGACCATCGATGAGGGCGAGTTCGTCACCGTCATCGGCGGCAACGGCGCGGGCAAGTCGACGCTGCTCAACGTGCTGGCCGGGGAGATCATCGCCCAGCCGGGGCGGGTGCTGATCGGCGGGCGCGACGTTACCCGCCTGGCGGCCTTCAAGCGTGCCGACCTGGTGGCGCGGGTCTACCAGGACCCGCTGGCCGGCACCTGCAGCACCCTGACCCTCGAGGAGAACATGGCCCTGGCCTTCGCCCGCGGGCGGCGTCGGCGCCTGGGGCGGGCACTCGACGCCAGCCTGCGCGGCCGCCTGCGTGACAACCTGGCGCGCCTGGGCCTGGGGCTGGAGGATCGCCTCCACGACAGCATCGGGCTGCTCTCCGGCGGCCAGCGCCAGGCGGTCAGCCTGCTGATGGCGGCACTGCAGCCCATGGAGATCCTGCTCCTGGACGAGCATACCGCGGCGCTCGACCCGCGCATCGCCAGCTTCGTGCTCGAGCTCTCCGCCGATATCATCCGTGAACAGCGCCTGACCGCCCTGATGGTCACCCACAGCATGCGACAGGCCCTGGACGTGGGGCATCGCACCATCATGATGGACCAGGGCGAGGTGGCCTTCGACGTCAAGGGCGAGGAGCGCGAGGGGCTCGGCGTGCCCGACCTGCTCAGGCTCTTCGAGCGGGCCCGCGGCGAGCAGGTCGACGACGACTCGCTGCTGCTGGGCTGACGCGCTCGAGGCGCGAACAAGGAGACACGCCATGCGTATCTATCATTCCGAGACCACCAAGGCACGCCGCGCGAAGACCGAACTCGACGGCGGCCAACTGGTGCCGCCCTGGAAGTGCCCGGAGCGGGTCGACATGATCCTGGCCGGCCTGCGCGATGCCGGCTTCCAGGACCTGGTCGAGCCCGCGGAGCACGGCCTGGCGCCGGTGCTGGCGGTGCACGACGCCGATTATGTCGACTTCCTGGCGAACTGCTGGGATGACTGGCGGGCGCTGGGCCGGGAGGGCGAGGCGATCGCCTGGGTCTGGCCTACCCGGACCATGCCGGGGCGGCGCATTCCCAGCTGCGTCGACGGGCGCCTGGGCCACTACGCCCTGGGGGCGGACACCTCGATTTGCCCGGGCACCTTCGAGGCGGCCATGGCCAGCAAGGACGTGGCGCTCTCGGCGCTGGACCACGTGCTGGCCAGCGGTGAGCCGGCCTTCGGGCTGTGTCGCCCGCCGGGCCATCACGCCGCCATCGACCAGTTCGGCGGCTACTGCTTCTTCAACAATGCCGCCGTGGCCGCCCAGCGGGCGCTGGATGCCGGGCTGTCGCGGGTGGCGATCCTCGATGTGGACTTCCACCACGGCAACGGCACCCAGCAGATCTTCGAGCGGCGCAGCGACGTGCTGTTCGTGTCGATCCATGGCGACCCCATGAACTGCTTTCCCTACTTCATGGGCCATGCCGACGAGGTGGGCGAGGGCGAGGGGGCGGGCTATACCGTCAACTACCCGCTGCCGGAGGGCACCGGTGTCGAGGTGTGGTTCCACGTGCTGGAAGCGGCCAAGGAGCGTATCCGTGAGGCGGGTTGCGAGCTGCTGATCGTCTCGCTGGGGGTGGACACCTTCGCGGGCGACCCGATCAGCGCCTTCACCCTCGCCAGCGAGGACTTTTCCGAGATGGGGCGGCGCCTGGCGGCGCTGGGCCTGCCTACCCTGGTGTTGATGGAGGGGGGCTACGCGGTGGAGGAGATCGGCGTCAACGTGGCCAATGTGCTGAGCGGCTTCGAGCAGGAGGCCCGCGAAGGAACGTAACGGCGAGCGGGACTAGTCCCGCTCGCCCTGGGAGCGCATGCCGCGCTGGCGCTGCTGGACCTGCATGGCGTCCATGCGGGACTTGAGGGCGCTCTGGGTGGCCTGCAGCGCCTCGGCGCGGATCTCGGCCTTGGTGGCGCGCTGGGCGGCTTCCTGGGCCTGTTTCTGCGCCTCCTGCTTGGCCCGCTCCACGGCATCCAGGCGTGCCTTCTGCTCGGCTCGCATCTCGGTGATCTCCTGGCGCTGGCGGGCGCGCTCCTCCTGCATCTCGCGCTTGAGCTGGCCGATCTGCTCGGCCTTCTCCCGCGCCTGCTCCAGGGCGCCGTCGCGCTGGCTCTCGGCCACCGCCTGGGCGCGCTCGGCCTTGATGCGCTCCTCCTCGATGCCGCGGGTCTCGCGCTCGGCGGCCAGGCGCGCCTGCTGCGCCTCCTCCAGTTGCTCGCGCAGCATGGCCACCTGCTGGCGGTGCTGCACTAGGGCCTCCTGGCTCTCGCGGGCCAGCTGCTGTTCACGCTCCAGCTTGTCGCGCAGGTCATCGCGCTCGGACTGCAGGGTGTTGCCACGCTCGCCGGCGGCCTGGCGTTCGCGCTCGGCCTGTTCCAGGCGCTGCTCCAGCTCGACGTTGCGCCTCTCCAGGGCCTCGCCGATCTCGGCCAGGGTGGAGGCGTCGGCGCGCGCCTCGTCGGCCAGTCGCTGGCCCTCGCTCAGGCCGCGTTCGGCCTGTGCCGCCAGCTGCCGTTCCAGGGCGTCGATCAGCGCCGCGGGGAGGCGCGGGGCCGGCGGCTCCGGGGCAGTCCGGGCGTCACGCCAGGTGCCGAGGTGGCGCTGGGCGATGTTGGGCGAACCGGTGCCGAGCAGCTCCAGCACCCGTGCAAGCGTCGGCTCGGCGCCACGCTGTTCCAGGTTCTCGGCGGCGGCGGCGACCTGCGCGTAGGTGAGCGATGAGATGCCGTGGGCGGGGTCTTGGGGTTGGCTCATGGCGTCGTCGTCCCTGTAATGGCCAGTGGCGGCCAGACTAGCACAGCACGCTGGCGACGGGCATCGTGGCTCGCTTTCCGCGGCGCCCCCCGGGCGCTAGAATGAAGGCTTCATGCCGGCGTTGCCGGCTTTCGTTTTCTCGCAAGGATATCGCGCCGCATGAGCTATCAGGTTCTGGCCCGCAAGTGGCGACCGCGCACCTTCCATGAACTGGTCGGCCAGGAGCATGTCCAGCGTGCGCTGGTCAATGCGCTGGACCAGGGGCGGCTGCACCACGCCTACCTGTTCACCGGCACCCGCGGCGTGGGCAAGACCACCCTGGCGCGCATCCTCGCCAAGTGCCTCAACTGCACCGCCGGCGGCCGCGGTGATGAGGGCGTGACCTCCACCCCCTGCGGCGAGTGCGACAGCTGCCGGGCCATCGACGAGGGTCGCTTCGTCGACCTGATCGAGGTGGATGCGGCCTCGCGCACCAAGGTCGAGGACACCCGCGAACTGCTCGACAACGTGCAGTACGCGCCGACCCAGGGGCGCTACAAGGTGTACCTGATCGACGAGGTGCACATGCTCTCCACCAGCAGCTTCAATGCGCTGCTCAAGACCCTGGAGGAGCCGCCGCCCCATGTGAAGTTCCTGCTGGCCACCACCGACCCGCAGAAGCTGCCCCCCACGGTGCTGTCGCGCTGCCTGCAGTTCACCCTCAAGCACATGCCGCCGGAGCGTATCGTCGAGCACCTGGCCAGGGTGCTGGAGGCCGAGTCGGTGCCCTTCGAGGAGAGCGCCCTGTGGCTGCTGGGGCGTGCCGCCGAGGGCTCCATGCGCGATGCCATGAGCCTCACCGACCAGGCCATCGCCTTCGGCCAGGGTCGCGTCGAGCATGCCGACGTGGCGGCCATGCTGGGCACCCTCGACCAGCGGCACGTGCTGGCGCTGGTCGAGGCCCTGGCCGAGGTGGACGCCGCGCGCCTGCTCGCCGAGGTGGCGAATCTCGCCGAGCGCGCCCCGGACTTCGCTGGCGTGCTCGACGAGGTGACCGGCGTGCTGCATCGGCTGGCCATCGCCCAGATGGTGCCCGAGGCCCTGGACAACGCCCAGGGGGATCGCGAGGCGCTGCTGGCACTCGCCTCGCGGTTTACCGCCGAGGACGTGCAGCTCTACTATCAGATTGGCATCCAGGGGCGCGGCGACATGGCCAATGCCCCGGACCTGCGCACCGCGCTGGAGATGACCCTGCTGCGCATGCTGGCCTTCCGCCCCCAGGGCGTGCCCAGGCCGGCGGCGACGCCACTGCCGCTGCGCGCCGTGTCGGGGGAGGGCGGCTCCTCGTCGGCCAGCGGCGAGCCGGGGGGGCCGGCGGCCGGCCAGGCGATGCCGTCCGGTGCCTCTACCGAGCCGACGCCGGAGGCGCCCCGCCGGGAGCCGTCGCCGCCGAGCGAGCCTGCCGCCGACACGGCCGCGGCGCCATCGAGGGAGCCCCCCGCCGAGCCTGTCCCGCCGCCGGAACCGGTGGCAGCATCGCCAGAGCCTCGGCCTGCCCCCGCGCCTGCGGTGGCACCTCCGCCGCCTATCGACCCGGCACCGGCCGAGACCTCCGCAGCCGTCGTGGACGCCACGCCGCCAGCCGCGCCATCGGCAGGCCCGGCCCCGGGCCGCGATGCCGCGGAACCCGAGTCGGCGGGGGTGTCAAACACGGCACATGGCCGCTTTACCCACGCCGACTGGCTGACCGGCTTCGAGGCGCTGGGCCTGGGGGGGCTGACCCGCAACCTGGCCGCCGGCTGTGTGGTGGAGGAGGATGACGGCGAGCGGCTGCGGCTGCGCCTCGACCCGACCCTCTCCGCCATGCGTGCCGAGATCCATATCGAGCGCATGCAGCAGGCCCTGGTCGAGCACGGCGTCCCACGCCGCCTGGTGGTCGAGGAGGGCGAGATCCCGGCCGACATCGAGACGCCCCGTCAGCAGGCCGAGCGCCTCGCCGCCCAGCGTCACGCCCGGGCGGTTGAGGCGCTGGGGAGTGACCCCCATGTACAGCAACTTCAGCAGGCCTTCGGTGCCCGGCTGATCGAGTCCACGGTGAAACCCGCCGGCGACCTACATTAGACAACCAGAGAGGACACACCATGTTCAACAAGGGTGGAATGGGCAACATCATGAAGCAGGCCCAGGAAATGCAGGAGAAGATGCAGCGCGTCCAGGAGGAGGTCGCCCGCGCCGAGGTGCTGGGCGAGGCGGGCGCGGGCATGGTCAAGGTCACCATGAATGGCCGCCACGATATCAGCAAGGTGGACATCGACCAGAGCGTCATGGAAGAGGACAAGGAGCTGCTCGAGGACCTGCTGGCCGCCGCGGTGAACGATGCCGTCCGCAAGGTCGAGGCCAACTCCAAGGCCAAGATGGAAGAGGCGACCGCCGGCCTGAACTTGCCGCCCGGTTTCAAGATGCCGTTCTGACACGGCTGAATCGGCCTGCGCTCGATCATGCGGCGTTAAAATCCCTCTCGAGTGCTCATTTACTACCGTAAACTCCGCGCCCTCGAGGAATTTTGCCTTGCCTGATCTTCGCACGCCTCGTTTCAGCTCGTGCCAGATGAGACCCCTTTTATGAGTTTTTCTCCTCTCGTCGAGAAGTTGATGGAGTCGCTGCGGGTGCTGCCCGGCGTGGGGCCCAAGACCGCCCAGCGCATGGCCATGCACCTGCTCGAGCGCGACCGTGACGGTGGGCGCCGCTTGGCCGCGGTACTCGACGATGCGCTGGAGCGGGTCGGCTACTGTCGGCGCTGCCGCACCCTGACCGAGGAGGAGGTCTGCGCGCTGTGCGAGAGTGCGCGTCGCGACGACGCCCTGCTCTGTGTGGTGGAGTCGCCCGCCGACCAGCTCGCCATCGAGGAGGCCGGCGGCTATCGCGGTCGCTACTTCGTGCTCCATGGCCACCTCTCGCCCCTGGACGGCATCGGCCCCGAGGACCTGGGCCTCGACGCCCTCGAGGCGCGCGTGGCCGAGGGGGGCGTCGAGGAGGTAATCCTCGCCACCAACCCCACGGTGGAAGGCGAGGCCACGGCCCATTACATGGCCGCCCAGCTCATGGCCCACGGCGTGCGCCTGTCGCGCCTGGCCTATGGCGTGCCCATGGGCGGCGAGCTCGAGTATGTCGACGGCGGCACCCTGAGCCGCGCCTTCAACGGCCGCCTGCCCTTCCAGGGCGACTGATTCCACCCTGACGCTACCCCTTTCACCACCACCGGATCCCCGATGCCCCTGACCCCCGAGATTCACTGGATCGATACCCCCGAGGCCCTGGATGCCGCCTGCGAGGCGGTGATGGATGCCGACGTCATCGCCCTGGATACCGAATTCTTCCGCGAGAACACCTTCTACCCGGTGCCGGCACTGATCCAGTTCTCCGCCGGAGGCCCGGCCTGGCTGGTCGACCCCCAGGCCGTGGCCTGCACCGATGCCTTCCGGCGCCTGCTGGCCGAGGGGCCGCGCAAGCTGCTGCATGCGGCAAGCGAGGACCTGGAAGTGTTCACGCGCTGGGCCGGGGTGACCCCGCGACCGCTGGTGGATACCCAGGCTGCCCAGGGCCTGCTCGGCGACAACCCCGCCATGGGCTATCAGAAGCTGGTGGAGCACTGGGTCGGCGAGAGCCTGCCCAAGGACGAGACCCGCTCCGACTGGCTGGCGCGCCCGCTCTCCGAGACCCAGCGCCAGTACGCCGCCCTGGACGTGGTCTACCTGGTACAGGTGTGGGAACAGCAGTGCCGCGAGCTCGAGCGCCTGGGGCGCCGCGAGTGGCTGGCCGCCGACGGTGAGGCGATGCTGGCCCAGGCCGAGCGCAGCCTGGCCGCCGACGGCCAGTGGTACCTGCGTCAGCGCCAGCTGTGGCGCCTGGCGCCTCGTCAGATCGAGGCCTACCGACGGCTGACCACCTGGCGTGAGGGTGAGGCGCGTGCCCGCAACCTGCCGCGGGGCTGGCTGGTCCACGACCGGGTGCTGTTCGCCATCGCCGAGGCGATGCCCGGGAATCGCCACGAGCTGGCGCGCATCGAGGACGTCAAGCCGAGCCTGGTCAAGCGCGACGGCGATACCCTGCTGGCCCTGGTAGCCGAGGCTCGTCACCTCGATGAGGGCGAGTTGCCGCGCGAGCTGCCGTCGCCCATGGCGCCCGAGTTCAAGCGCGGTATCAAGGCGCTGAAGAAGGTGGTCAACGCCGAGGCCGAGGCCCTGGGCCTGGCCCCGGAGGTGCTGCTGCGCCGCCGCGACCTTGAGGCGCTGCTCACCGCCCACCTGGAGGGGGAGGCCCTGCCGTTGCCCGAAGGCTGGCGCGGCGAGCGCCTGAATGCCGGCCTGACTCAGGCCCTCGAGGAGTTGCCCCGATGAGTGACGACCGCATGTCCGGCAACCGGTTGCTGTGCCAGGTGTTCAAGAGCCCGCGCATGGAGGGGATGTATCTCTTCGTCGACAAGCGCGAGGGCGTGGAACGCGTCCCCGCGCCGCTGCTTGAGCGCTTCGGCAAGCCGCAGCCGGCCATGACGCTGATCCTCAGTCCCGAGAAGCGGCTGGGCCGCGCCAGCGCCGCCGAGGTGATGCAGGCGATCCGCGACAAGGGGTTCTACCTGCAGATGCCGCCGGCCAAGGAGGAGTACCTGTTGGATCTCTACCGCACCCCCACCGAGGCGAGGTACTGATGCGAGAGCGGTTCTGGGAGCAGTATCCCCTCGAGGAGCTCACCGCCGAGGAGTGGGAGGCGCTTTGCGATGGCTGCGGCCAGTGCTGCCTGCTCAAGTTCCAGGACGACGAGACCGGCGAACTGGCGGTGCTCAACCTGGCCTGCGAGCTGCTGGATATTCACAGCTGCCGCTGCAGCGACTATCCCAATCGTCTGGAACGGGTGCCGGAGTGTACCCGGCTGACCCCGGAGCGGGTGGACGAGTTTCGCTGGCTGCCTCACTCCTGCGCCTATCGTCGGGTCGCCGAGGGGCGCAAGCTGGCCGCCTGGCATCCGCTGCTCAGCGGCGACCCCGAGCGAGTCCATCGCAAGGGCGTCAGCGTGCGCAGCTTCGCCGTCTCCAGCCGCGGGGTCCCCGAGGAGCAGTACGAGGACCATATCATCGCGGTGATCCCCATCGATTGATTGTCCCGGGGGGCAGCCCTCGGCTCCCCCCTGTTGTGTAGCAGGCTAGCCTTCGAGAGGCACCACGCCCAGCGCCCAGAGGATGTAGGCGTCCTGGCGGGCGCCGTCGTGCCACGCCTTGAAACGCCCCGAGGCACCGCCGTGGCCGGCGGCCATGTCGGTGCGCAACAGCACCGGCCCGCGGGCGGAGCCCAGCTCGGTGAGGCGCGCGTAGAGCTTGGCGGGCTCCCAGTAGGGCACCCGGGTGTCGTGCCAGCTGCCCTGCAGGAACAGCGTGGGGTAGGGGGCCTCGGCGAGGTTGTCCAGCGGCGAGTAGGCGCCGATGCGCCGCCGGGCATCGGGGTCGTCGGGGTTGCCCCACTCGGTGTATTCGGCGGTGGTCAGCGGCAGGTCGGGGTTCTCCATGGTGCGCAGGACGTCCACGAAGGGCACGTCGAGCACCGCCGCGCAGAAGGCCTCCGGCGCCAGGTTGAGGCTGGCGCCGACCAGCAGGCCGCCGGCGCTGGCGCCGTAGGCGGCGATGCGCTCGCCGTCGCCGATGCCGTGCTCCACCAGGGCGTCACGCGCGGCCAGGAAATCGCGGAAGCTGTTGGCCTTGTGCTCGAGCTTGCCGGCCAGGTACCAGGGTTCTCCGCGGTCGCCGCCGCCACGCACATGGGCCACGGCGAAGGCGACGCCGCGGGAGAGCAGCTCCAGGCGGGCCACCGAGAACCAGGGGTCGAGCACCTCGCCGTAGGCGCCGTAGCCGTAGAGCAGGGTCGGGAGCGGGTGACCGACCAGGTCGGCGCGCATCACCACCGAGACCGGGATGCGCTCACCGTCGTGGGAGGTCGCCCAGAGCCGCTCGCAGGTCAGCTGCTCGGGCGTTAGGTCGCCGTGGATCGGCTGCTGCTTGAGCAGGCGGCGCGCCCCGCTGTCCAGGTCGTGCTCGATCCAGCTGACCGGCAGCACGAAGGACTCCTCGCGCAGGCGTAGGCGGCGGCTGTCGAAGTGGGGCTCGTCGCCCAGCGCCAGGCTGCAGGGCGTCTCCGGCAGCGGCAGCCGCTCGTCCCGGGTAACGGCGTGGTCGGGGTCGAACTCCATGACCCTCAGGTGCACCTGGGCCTCGTCATGGTCGCGTTCGGTGATCACCACCCCCCAGTCGAAGGCGTCGACCCCCTCCAGGGTATGATTGTCGCGGTGGGCGACCAGCGGCTGCCAGCGCTCGGCGTCGGCGGCGCTGGCGAGGTGCGATTCCGCCAACCGGTCGAGGCGAAAATGGGGCGCGCCGCGATTGTGCAGCAGGTAGAAGTGGCCGGGACGGTGGTCCAGGGCGAGCTCCACGCCGCTCTCCCGGGGGCGGAAACAGCGCGGCGGCGTGGCCGGGGACCGGGCCGGAATCAGGTGGCACTCGCTGGTGTCCTTGGAGGCGCTCTCCAGCACCAGCCACTCCCGGGAACGGGTCTTGCCCAGCCCCAGCCAGAACTCGGGGTCCTCCTCGCGCAGCACCAGCACGGGCTCGTCCGCCTCGCCTTCGGCCAGCCCCAGGCGCCACACGCTCTCGGGGCGCTGGGTGGCGTCGTAGCGGGTGAACAGCAGGGTGGCATTGTCCTCGGCCCAGCTCAGTTCGGCGCCGATGCCCTCCAGCAGGCGCACCGGCTCGCCGTCCGGGAGCCGGGCCAGGAAGAGGTCAAACATCTCGTCGCCGGTGGTGTCCTCGGTCCAGGCCAGCCAGCGCTCGTCGGGCGACAGGGCCATGTCGCCGAGCTCGAGGAAGTCATGGGCCGTGGCGCGGGCCTCGAGATCGAGGAAGGGCGCGGCGCGGCCGGGCTTGCCGTTGGGGTGGCGCCACCATACCGGGTAGTCGGCATCGGCGGCGGTCTCGCTCCAGTAAGTATAGTGGTCAAGCGGGGTGCGCAGGCCATGGACGGCGAGCTCGCGACGCGCCAGGTGGCCGTGATAGAGGCGCTCGACCAGTGCCTCCAGTGGCGCGAACCAGGCATCGCATTCGCGGTTGGCGGCCTCCAGGAAACCGGCGACCCGCGAGTCCTCGCGCTCCTCCAGCCAGTGCCACTCGGGGTCGTCCGGGCGACGGAAGCGGGCAATCGGAGAGGAAAGGGGGCGCTCGGGGTGCTGCGGCGGCTGTGCTTTCATGGCGCGAGATGTACCATACTCGGATGAGAGAAAAGTGAGGTGGCAATGCCTATTACCGAATCGATGAGCCTACTATGGCTGAGCTACGGCGTCTTGTCGCTGGTGGTGTTGCTCACCGGCTACCTGGGCCTGGCCTTCCTGCCCCGACTGCTGCGGCTGCCGATCACCTGGCTGGTCGCGGGTGTGATGTGGATGCCGGCGCGCTTCCGCCTGCCGCTGCTCGAGGAGGGGGATGTCTACACCGGTCTGGCGCCGGCGGTGGTCGTGGCGACGGTGGCCTTCCTCGAGCGCAATGCCGGGGCGCTGATGCCGGCCCTGACCCTGACGCTGCTGGGCGCCGGGCTGGGTGCCGCCTTCGGGTTGCTGCTGTGGTGGCGCGGCAGGCGGCGCGGCGTGGCAAGCGTCAGGGAGGAGCAGGAAGATGATGCAGGCGATCGGCGTGGTGCCGAGCGCCGGGAGCCGGTGATCGGCTAAGGGTGATCGGCCGGGGTGATTGAACAAGGAGGCCAGGATGGCCAGCAGAGCCTGGGGCTTCGCAGGACGGTGTGTCGGCGGCTGGCTGGCGCTCGTCTGCCTGTGCCTGATGCCGGCCCATGCCGCCTTGGCGCAGGCGGTGGAGGGACGCCCCGAGGTTCGAGTGATCATCGATGTCTCCGGCAGCATGCGCGCCAATGACCCCGACCGGCTCAGTGCTAGTGCCCTGGAGCTGCTGGTGTCGCTGCTGCCCGAGGGGACCGCTGCCGGCGTGTGGACATTCGGCGAGACGGTGGCCAACCCGCTCGCACCGGGCGAGGTGGATACCGACTGGCGCGCTCGGGCCCGGGCCCTGCGTCCCGCCCTGGCGGGCGTGCAGCCCTATACCGATATCGAGGCCGCGGTGCGCCGCGCCGCGGCCGCCGAGGCGGATGGCTGGCGTCATCTGGTGCTGCTCACCGATGGGGTGATCGACCTGCCGCCGTCGCGTGGCGCCAAGCCCGAGGTGGATGACGCCTCGCGCCGTCGACTGCTCGATGAGCTGGCGCCGCGCCTGGCCGACGAGGGCGTGATCGTCCACGCCATCGCCTTCTCCGACCAGGCCGACATGGCGCTGGTCGAATCCCTCTCGCGCACGACCGGTGGCCTGCCGGCCCTGGTGGCCTCGCCCGAGAGCCTGCTGGGTGCCTTCCTGGATATCGTCGAACGCATCTTTCCCGCCGACCGCATCCCCCTGGAGAGCGGGCGCTTTCGCATCGAGCCGGGCATCGAGTCCTTCTCGGCGCTGCTCTTCCACGACCCGGGCGCCGAGCCGCTGGTGCTGGTGGCCCCGGATGGCAGCGAGTATCGCGTGGCCACGCCGCCCCCGGGCGGGCGCTGGCAGGTGGAGCCGCGCTTCGACCTGCTGCGGGTGCCCGAGCCCATGCCGGGCGAGTGGCGGGTGCAGGGCGAGATCGCCCCCCGGAGCCGCATCGGGGTGGCCTCGGCGCTGGCCCTGCGCACCGCCCCGTTGCCGGCCACGGCCTTCCTGGGCTTCCCGTTGCCGGTGGAGGCGTGGCTTGCGCGCAATGGCCTGCCCTTCGATGGCGAACTCGAGGGGCTCGCACTGCGCGCCGAACTCATCGCCGACGACGGTGAGGTGCAGTCGGCGACGCCGCTTGCGCGTGAAGGTGAGCGCTTCCGCGGGGTGCTGCCGCCTCCTTCGCTGCCCGGCACCGCCAGCCTGGTGATCAGCGCCGAGGCCGAGGGTTTTGTCCGACAGCGCGTCCAGGCGATCAACCTGCTGGCTCCCCTGGTGGCCAGCCATGAGCCCGAGGCGCGGCGGGTGGTGCTGGCGGCGCGTCACCCCGAGCTGGGTCACGACAATACGCGCCCCTGGGCGGAGCTCGCCGGTGATCGCCTCGCCGTCGAGCCGCTGGGCGAGCGGCGCTGGTCGATCGCGCTCCCCGAGCTGGACGACAGCGTCAGCCAGCCGCTGCTGCTGGGCGCCGAGGTGCGCCTGGGGGAGCAGACCCACGCGCTGCGCCTGCCACGCCTGGTGCTGTTTGCCGAGTCGGCCACCGGCCTCGACCTGGCCGCCGCGGATGGCGACCTCTCCGCCGAGCGTTTCCACCAGGACCTCAGCGCCGGTCGCGTCGGTGATGCGGCCCCCGGCGGCGCCGTGGAGCGCTTCGTCGCCACCCTCAACGAGCTCGTCGCGGCCGCTGTCGAGCGCTGGCGCACGAGCTGGCTGCCGAGCCTCACGGCACTGGCCACTCGGCCGCTGGCCTGGGCCGTGGCCGGAGGCCTGCTGCTGATGGCACTATTGCTGCTTATGCTGCGCGGTCGTCGCCAGCAGCGACGCCGCGCCCATCGGGAGGATCCCCATGTGTGAACTGCTGGGCATGAGCGCCAACGTGCCGACCGATATCTGCTTCAGCTTCACCGGCTTCCTGCACCGTGGCGGGGGGACCGGGCCGCACCGCGACGGTTGGGGCATCGCCTTCTACGAGGAGGGCGGCTATCGCGACTTCCGCGACCCGCACCCCTCGGTGCGCTCGCCCATCGCCCGGCTGATCTGCGACTACCCGATCAAGTCGCATATCGTGATCAGCCATATCCGTCAGGCCAACGTGGGGCAGGTGCGCCTGGCCAACACCCACCCCTTCGTGCGCGAGATGTGGGGCCAGCCCTGGTGCTACGCCCACAACGGCCAGCTCGCCGGCTGGCAGTCGCTGCCGCTGACCTCCTACCGGCCAGTCGGCGACACCGACAGCGAGCACGCCTTCTGCTGGCTGCTGGGCGAGCTGCGTCGGCGCTTTCCCGAGCGGCCCGGCAACGACGAGCAGCGCCAGGGGTTGTGGCGGCTGCTGCACCAGCTCTGCGAGCGGCTGCGCGGCCTGGGCGTGTTCAACCTGCTGCTCGCCGACGGGGACTATCTCTACACCTTCTGTTCGACGAAGCTGGCGCATATCACCCGGCGCGCGCCCTTCGGCAGGGCGAGCCTGTCGGACGCGGAACTGACGGTCAACTTCGCCGAGCACACCACCACCCACGACGTCGTCTCGGTGGTCGCCACCGAGCCCTTGACCGACAACGAGGAGTGGGAGCGCATGGCGCCCGGCGAGCTGCTGGTGTGGCGCGATGGCCTGATCCAGGCACGCTTCGGCCGTCGCGAGGCGTCGGCATTGTCGCTGGAATAGCCGCCGGTTCGAGCATGTAAACGATAGTTTGAATCGATCGTTTTACAGCGCGCCGGGCGTGGTAGTAAGGTAGCCCCGGGACAACAACAAGCGTCGATGGCGCATCGGCGATATTGCGGAGACACGTCATGAGTGAACATGCCCAGGCCCCCATTCTCGAAGGCCCCGAGCTCGACGGCATGGAGGCCTACCGCTCGGTCACCGATATCTTCCACGCCGCGGTGGGCAAGTATGCCGACAAGCCGGCCTTCAGTTGCATGGGTCAGACGTTGAGCTTCGCCGACCTGGATCGCCTCTCCGGCGACTTCGCGGCCTGGCTGCAGCACGAGACCCCCCTGCAGCCAGGCGATCGCATCGCCATTCAACTGCCCAACGTGCTGCAGTTTCCGGTCGCGGTATTCGGCGCCATGCGTGCCGGCCTGGTGGTGGTCAACACCAATCCCCTCTATACCGAGCGGGAGATGGCCCACCAGTTCAAGGACGCCGGTGCCAAGGCGATCGTGATACTGGCCAACATGGCCGACAAGCTCGAGAGGATCCTCGAGCGCACCGATATCCAGCACGTGGTGGTGACCGAGCTTGGCGACCTGCATGACTTCCCCAGAAGGCCGCTGATCAATCTGGTGGTCAAGCATGTCAAGAAGCTGGTGCCGGCCTTCCGCCTTCCCGGCCACACGCCGCTGCGTCGGGCCCTGAAGGAGGGCGCCGCGCGCCAGCATCGTGATGTGGAGCGTGACCTCGACGACGTTGCCGCGCTGCAGTACACCGGCGGCACCACCGGGCTTGCCAAGGGCACCATGCTCACCCACCGCAACCTGGTGGCCAACATGCTGCAGGCCGGCCAGGCCATCGGCCCCGGGCTCGATCACGGCCATGAGGTGGTGGTCGCACCGCTGCCCGTCTACCACATCTATACCTTCACGGTGAACTGCCTGTTCCTGATGGAGACCGGCAACCATTCGCTGCTGATCACCAATCCGCGTGACCTGCCGGGCTTCGTCAAGGAGCTGCGCAAGGTGCCCTTCACCGCCTTCATCGGGCTCAATACCCTGTTCAACGCGCTGTGCCACCGCGACGACTTCCGCTCCCTGGACTTCTCCCGGCTGCACCTGACCATCTCCGGGGGCATGGCGCTGACCAAGGCGGTGGCCGAGAGCTGGAAGCAGGTCACCGGCTGCGATATCGCCGAGGGTTACGGGCTCACCGAGACCTCGCCGGTGGTCAGCTTCAACCCGGTGGATGCCATCCAGCTGGGTACCATCGGCAAGCCGGTGGCCGGCACCCGGGTCAAGGTGGTGGATGCCGACGGCAATGACCTGGCCTTCGGCGAGCCGGGCGAGCTCTGCGTTCAGGGGCCCCAGGTGATGAAGGGCTACTGGAATCGCGATGACGAGACTGCCCAGGTGATCGACGCGGGGGGCTGGTTCCATACCGGCGATATCGCCGTGCTCCAGGAGGACGGCTATATCCGCATCGTCGACCGCAAGAAGGACATGATCCTGGTCTCGGGTTTCAACGTCTATCCCAACGAGATCGAGGACGTGGTGGCCCAGCACCCCGACGTGCTGGAGTCGGCGGCGGTGGGGATTCCCGACGAGGCCAGCGGCGAGGCGATCAAGCTGTTCGTGGTGCCCCGTGGCAGCGCCGAGATCGACGCCGAGGCGCTGCGGGCCTGGTGCAAGAAGGAGCTCACCGGCTACAAGGTGCCGCGCACCGTCGAGGTTCGTGACGAGCTGCCCAAGACCAATGTGGGCAAGGTGCTGCGTCGCCAGCTCCGCGACGAGGAGCGGGAGAAGGCGAGCGGGGCGAAGTAGGCAGCTTGTTGGCTCGGGGCTGATCTGGCGACAAGCCTACGAGGAGGCGCTGTAAATACTTCCCTGTACGCTACCTCGGCCATCCCTGGTCCTCGGACCTCCTCTACGACTTGTCCCCAGCGCCCCTTGGTACGGGTAACTGCGATAGCTCATGTTTCAATGGCCATGATTGGCCGCCGCCATGGCCGCGGCGTTACAATGAAGCGCCCGCGCCGGAGCCCCCGGCGCGGGCGTTATTGTCAGCCCTGACCGGAGTCGCCGTGTCCGACGAGACCCACGCCGCCACCCCCCAACGCCTGTCCGATGCCGACCGCCTGCACCAGCTGCGCCGCGGGCTCGGCGACGTGCTGCTGCGCGACCGTTCGACCCTGGAGAAGCGCCTCAAGGGGCTTGCGCGCCGCCTGCAGGAGGGCAAGCCGGTGGACCGCGGCCTGGCCGAGGTCGAGAAGGCCATGGCCCGTTCGGCCGGCCTGGTGGCGCGCCGCACGGCGCGGCCGGTGACGCTCAACTACCCGCCCGAACTGCCGGTGGTGGAGCGTCGCGAGGATATCCTGGCGGCCCTGCGTGACCACCAGGTGGTGGTGGTGGCCGGCGAGACCGGCTCCGGCAAGACCACCCAGCTGCCCAAGCTCTGCCTGGAGCTGGGCCTGGGGCGGCGCGGGCTGATCGGCCATACCCAGCCGCGGCGGCTGGCGGCCCGCTCGGTGGCCACGCGCCTGGCCGAGGAGCTCGAGACGCCGCTGGGTGAGCAGGTGGGTTACCAGGTGCGTTTCACCGACCAGAGCGGCGATGACACCCTGGTCAAACTGATGACCGACGGCATCCTGCTCGCCGAGACCCGCCACGATCCGGACCTCACCCGCTACGAGGCGATCATCATCGATGAGGCCCACGAGCGCAGCCTCAACATCGACTTCCTGCTCGGCTACCTGCGGCGCCTGCTGTCGCGCCGGCCCGACCTCAAGGTGATCATCACCTCGGCGACCATCGACGTGGAGCGCTTCGCCGCGCACTTCGCGCTGCCCGGGCCCGCGGGGGAGGCGAGGCCGGCGCCGGTGGTGGAGGTCTCCGGGCGCACCTACCCGGTGGAGGTGCACTACCGCCCGCTGGTGCGCGACGCCGATGACGAGGAGGACCGCACCCTGCAGGAGGGCATCCTCCACGCCGTGGAGGAGATCGAGCGGATCGAGCGCGACAAGGGCTGGCGCCATGGCCCTCGCGATGTGCTGGTGTTCCTGCCCGGCGAACGCGAGATCCGCGAGACCGCCGACACCCTGCGCCGTGCCGAGCTGCGCGGCACCGAGATCCTGCCGCTCTATGCGCGGCTCTCCAACGCCGAGCAGAACCGGGTCTTCGCCCCCCACGCCGGACGGCGCATCGTGCTCTCCACCAATGTCGCCGAGACCTCGCTCACCGTGCCGGGCATCCGCTATGTGATCGACCCCGGCCTGGTGCGCATCAGCCGCTACAGCTACCGCTCCAAGATCCAGCGCCTGCCGGTGGAGCCGATCAGCCAGGCCAGCGCCAACCAGCGTAAGGGCCGCTGTGGGCGGATCAGCGAGGGCGTCTGCATTCGCCTGTATGACGAGGAGGACTTCCTCGCTCGGCCCGAGTTCACCGACCCCGAGATCCGGCGCACCAACCTGGCCTCGGTGATCCTCTCCATGCTGTCGCTCAAGCTCGGCAACATCGAGGACTTCCCCTTCGTCGACCCGCCGGACGCACGCTTCATCACCGACGGCTTCAAGCTGCTGTTCGAACTGGGCGCGGTGGACCAGGCCCAGCACCTGACCCCCATCGGGCGCAAGCTGGCCCACCTGCCCATCGACCCGCGCCTGGCGCGCATGGTGCTGGCCGGCGCCGAGCAGGGCGGGCTGCGCGAGGTGCTGATCGTGGTCGCGGGGCTGGCGGTGCAGGACCCCCGCGAGCGCCCGGCGGAGAAGCGCCAGGCCGCCGACCAGGCCCACCGCCGCTGGCAGGACCCCGAGTCCGACTTCATGGCGCTGCTCAACCTCTGGCAGGGCTTCGAGGCGGCGCGCGAGTCGCTCTCCGGCAACCAGCTCAGGCGCTGGTGCAAGGAGCGCTACATCAACTACCTGCGCATGCGCGAGTGGCACGACACCTTCCGCCAGCTGCGCCAGTTGCTGCGCGACATGCAGATCGAGGTGCCGCCGCCGGCGCCCCTCCCCGAGACCGAGGACGGCGAGCCGACGGAGGCCGCCCGCGAGGCACGCCGCCAGAGTAGCGTGGCGCTGCATCGCGCGCTGCTGCCGGGGCTGCTCTCGCATCTCGGCCTGCTCACCGAGAACCGCGAGTACCTGGGGGCGCGCAACCGCAAGTTCGTCATCCATCCGGGCTCGGGGCTGGCCAAGAAGTCCCCCAAGTGGCTGATGGCCTTCGAACTGGTCGAGACCAGCAGGCTCTTCGCCCGCAGCGTGGCCCGGATCGACCCGCGCTGGATCGAGCCGCTGGCCGGCCACCTGGTCAAGCGCAGCTACGCCGAGCCCCACTGGGAGATGAAACGTGCCCAGGTGGTTGCCACCGAGCAGGTCACCCTGTTCGGGCTGCCCATCGTCAGCGGACGCCGGGTGCACTACGGGGCCATCGCCCCGGCGGAGGCCCGCGAGCTGTTCATCCGCCGGGCCCTGGTGGAGGGCGAGTTCCGCACCCGCGGCGAGTTCTTCGCCCACAACCGGGCGCTGATCGAGGAGGTCGAGGACCTCGAGGATCGCGCCCGCAAGCGTGACATCCTGGTGGACGAGGAGACCCTCTTCGCCTTCTACGACGAGCGACTCCCCGCCGAGATCCACAACGGCAAGGGCTTCGAGGCGTGGCGCAAGCGGGCCGAGGCCGAGAATCCCGATATCCTCAAGTTCGACCGTGCCGCCTTGCTGGCCCGGGAGGCCGGCGAGGTGACCCAGGCGGACTACCCTGACGAGCTCACGCTCAACGGCGTGCGCTACCCGCTCGGCTACCACTTCGAGCCCGGCGCGGTGGACGACGGCGTGACCCTCACGGTGCCGGCGGCGATGCTGCCCCAGCTGCCCCTGGCCCGCCTGGAGTGGCTGGTGCCGGGCCTGCTGCGCGAGAAGTGCATCGCCCTGATGAAGTCGCTGCCCAAGGCGATTCGCCGCCAGGTGGTGCCGATCCCCGACTGGGTCGATGCGGCCCTGGAGACCATGGTGCCCGATGACGTACCGCTGAGCGAGGCGCTGGGGGAGTTCCTGCGCCGCCGCACCGGGGTCCGCGTGCATCCCGATGACTGGCGCCTGGACCAGCTCGAGCCGCACCTGGTGATGAACCTGCGCGTGGTCGATCACGCCGGGGAGCCGCTGGGGCAGGGCCGCGATGCCCGCGAGCTGGAGCGACGCTTCGAGGCCGCCGCGGGGGAGGGCGCGCGGGCCCTCGCCCGGCAGGCGAGCGCGGCCGATGACCTGGAGACACTGCCCGCCGAGGGGCTTCCCGAGTCGCGGGTGACCACCCAGGCGGGCATCCGGGTCGAGGCCTTCCCGGCCCTAGTGCCCCACGGCGAGGCCTTCCGGGTGGAGCTCCTCGACCATCCCGACAAGGCACATCGGGCCCACCGCGATGGCGTGGTGGCCCTGGCCATGCGCGAACTGTCCCAGGTCGTGCGTGAGATCGAGCGCCTCAAGGGCGTGGAGACCTGTGCGCTGCTGTTCGCCAAGGTGGGCAGCCGGCGCCAGCTCGCCGATGACCTGGTGCGCGCGGTGTTCGCCGGCACGCTGGCGGTGGATCCGCTGCCGCGCTCCAGTGGCGAGCTCGAGACGCGCCTGGCCCAGGGGCGAGAGGCGCTGCTGCCAGAGGCGCATCGCCTGCTGGGCCTCCTCGAGGAGGCCCTCAAGGGGCACCTGGCCGTGACCAAGGCGCTGAAGGGCAATCTCAACCTGGCACTGGCGCTGGTCTACGCTGACCTCAAGGCGCAGATGGCGCGCCTGGTGCACCCCGGCTTCATCGCTGAGGCGGGGGAGTGGCTGGAAGCGTATCCTCGCTATATGGAGGCGGCGGCGATTCGCCTGGAGAAGGCCCCGCGGGAGCGCAATCGTGACCAGATGCACATGCAGGAGGTCCAGGCGTTCGAGGCGCGCCTCGAGGCACGCCTGGCGAGCGAGCGGCGCGGCGGGATGGTGCCGCCCGAGCTTGCCGAATTTCGCTGGTGGATCGAGGAGCTGCGTGTCTCGCTCTTCGCCCAGCAGTTGGGCACGACATTTCCGGTCTCCGCCAAGCGTCTCGAGAAGCGCTGGGCGGAAATCACCGGTCGCGGCTGAGCACCCGGTAGCGACGGTCGTCGCGACGACCAGGGTGGCCGCGGCCGCCGCAAGGAGAAGCGCATGAATCAAGTGGTGATCACCGGCACGGGACTCTTCACGCCGGCGCACAGCATCGACAACGACGCCCTGGTGGCCTCGTTCAACGCCTGGGTGGACGCCGAGAACGTCCGCCGTGCCGAGGCGATCGCGGCGGGGGAGCGCGAGCCCCTGGCGCACTCAAGCAGCGAGTTCATCGTCAAGGCGTCGGGCATTCACAGTCGCCATGTGCTCGATGCCGAGGGTATCCTCGACCCCGAACGCATGCGTCCCCGGCTGCGCGAGCGCGCCAACGACGAGCCCTCCATCCAGTGCGAGATGGGCGCCAGTGCCGCCCGCGAGGCGCTGGAGCGCTCCGGCGTGGCGGCCACCGATATCGACCTGGTGATCGTCGGCTGCTCCAACCTGGAGCGCCCCTATCCGGCGCTGGCGGTGGAGCTGCAGGCCGAGCTCGGCGCCGGCGGCTACGCCTTCGACATGAACGTGGCCTGCTCCTCGGCGACCTTCGCCATCGAGACGGCGGCCAACGCCATCCGCGCCGGCAACGCCAGTCGTGCGCTGGTGGTCAACCCCGAGATCTGCTCGGCACATCTCAACTTCCGTGACCGCGACAGCCACTTCATCTTCGGCGACGCCTGCACCGCCATCGTGCTGGAGCGCGATGACCTGGCCCGCGCCGAGTCACGCTTCGAGATCCTCGGCACGCGCCTGGTGACGCGCTTCTCCAATGCCATCCGCAACAACTCAGGCTTCCTCAATCGGGTCACCGAGGCCGATCCGCTGGCCGTGGACAAGCTGTTCTTGCAGGAGGGCAGGCGGGTCTTCAAGGAGGTGTGCCCCATGGTGGCGGCGTTGATCGGCGATCACCTGCAGAGCCTCGGCCTCACCGGCGATGACCTAACACGCCTGTGGCTGCACCAGGCCAACCGCCACATGAACGACCTGATCGCGCGTCGCGTGCTGGGGTACGACCCCGACGAGCGCGTGGCGCCGGTGATCCTCGACCGCTATGCCAACACCAGCTCGGCGGGCTCGATCATTGCATTTCACCTGCATCGCGATGACCTGTCCGTCGGCGACAGCGGAGTGATCTGCTCCTTCGGTGCCGGTTATAGTGCTGGCAGCGTGGTGGTACGGCGTGCCTG
This sequence comes from Halomonas sp. SSL-5, assembly GCF_030708455.1. GTDB lineage: Bacteria > Pseudomonadota > Gammaproteobacteria > Pseudomonadales > Halomonadaceae > Halomonas. The sequence goes on along the minus strand of NZ_JAUYWF010000002.1, from coordinate 312,319 downwards.
ATAGGAACAACTCCAGGGAGATGACGATGCGACAACATAAGGCACGGGAAGCGCGGACGGCGGGCGGTGTGACGGTGCTGGCCATGACGGCCTTGCTGGCCGGCTGCGCGAGTGGTGGAGTCGACCGGGAGCCACGCCCCGAGGACCCCTGGGAGGGCTTCAACCGCAAGGTGTTCGCCTTCAACGACGTGCTTGACCGCTACGCCCTGAAGCCGGTGGCGCGGGGCTACCGCTTCGTCACGCCGGATCCGGTGGAGACCGGTGTGGGCAACTTCTTCTCCAACCTGGGTGAGCCGCGTACCGTCCTCAACAGCCTGCTGCAGGGCAAGGTGCGCAATGCCAGCATCGCCACCTCGCGTTTCATCATCAACACCACGGTGGGGGTCGGCGGGCTCTGGGACGTGGCCACGCGCATGGAGATCACCGGCGACGAGGAAGACTTCGGCCAGACCCTGGGCGCCTGGGGCTGGGAGGAATCCCGCTACCTGGTGCTGCCGCTGCTGGGACCGAGCACCCTGCGCGATACCGGCGGCCTGCCCGCGGACATGTACGCCTATCCGACCACCTACGTCGACGATGACGAGACCAGCCTGGCGCTGACGGCACTGCGTATCGTGGATAAGCGTGCGGGGCTGCTCGACCAGGAGGCGCTGATCCAGGGCGATCGCTACAGCTTCATCCGCGACGCCTGGCTGCAGCAGCGCCGCTTCGAGGTCAGCGACGGTGAGCTGGGCGACGACCCCTTCGCCAGTGATGAGTTCGACTTTGACGACGCCGACTTCGATGACGCTTTTGCCGACTGAGGCCTGACCATGGACCGTCCCAAGCAGCTGATCGGCGTGATCGACGAGCCGGGCCCGGCCCGCGATGCGTTGGCCGAGACCATCGCCCGGGACGGTCTGGCGGTGGTGGCGGTGAGTCGTGCCGAGGAGTTGCCGACCGGCGTCGACCTGGCCGTGGCCCATGTCAGGGCGGTGCCGGCCACCGACTGGCCGACGCTCTGCGAGCACCTGCCGACCCTGGTGGTCAGTGATACCCGCGATGCCCCCGACCTGCTCTCGGCGGTGGATGCGGGGCTGGTGGACTACATCGTCGAGCCCTGCCGGCACGGCCAGCTGCTGCGGCGCATGATCCGCAAGGTGATCCGCCTGCGCGCCCTGGAGGAGGCGCGCCGCCGGGACCAGGCCCGCCTGGAGGAGCTCAACGAAACACTCGAGACCCACCTGGCGATGCTGCGCCTGGACCAGCAGGCCGGTGGCCAGATCCAGCGCAAGATGCTGCCGCTCAGGCCCCAGACCCTGGGCGGGGTGAGCTGCGACTACTGGTTCGCCCCCTATCTCTACCTGTCGGGCGACTTCCTCGACTTCCACCTGCTCGACGAGCGCTACCTGCTGTTCTATTTCGCCGATGTCTCGGGCCACGGGGCCTCCTCGGCCTTCGTCACGGTGCTGCTCAAGTACCTGGCGAATCGCTGGCAGACCGAGTGGGACGGCACGCAGCCCGAGGCGCTGCCGGCCCGCTGGCTGTCGGATCTCAACCGTGAGCTGCTGGATACCGGCATTGGCAAGCACGCCACCCTGTTCGTGGGTATCATTGACCTGGAGCGTCGCTATCTGCACTATTCGCTGGGCGCGCAGCTGCCCATGCCCTTGCTGGTGGTGAATGGCAAGGTGACCACACTGGCCGGCGAAGGCATGCCGGTGGGGCTCTTTCCGGGCGCCGAGTACCCGACACTGGGCTGCTCGCTACCCGAGAACTTCCACTTGTGGCTGTGTTCGGATGGAGTATTGGAGTGCCTGCCGGGCGATACGCTCGACTCGCGGCTCAGGGAACTCGAGCAGCAGATTCAGGCCAGTGCGACGCTGGCGGACCTGCGGGCCAATCTGGCCCTAGACCTCACGCCGGGTGATGAAGCCTTGCCCGACGACCTGACGATCATGATGTTGAGCGGATTTGGCCATGCTGATTCATGAAGGACGCATCAAGGCGGCATTCGATGCCGGCGTATTCGTCCTCAAGCTGTGCGGCGACGTGCGGCTCACTCTCTGCGCCACCCTGGACCGCCAGGCCCAGCAGCTGGCGAAGACACCCGGTCTCGAGACGCTGATCATCGACCTGCGTGACACCAGCAACGTGGACTCCACCGCCCTGGGTTTCCTGGCCAAGGTGGCCATGGCGGTACAGGGGCGTCTGTCCGAGCGGCCCACCATCGTCGCCGACAATCCCGATGTCCAGCGCATGCTGGACGTGATGGGGTTTGCGCGCTATTTCACCATGGTGGAGTCACCCATCACCGAGACCTGCGAGCTCTGTGACCTGCCCGAGATTCCCACCGACGTCGACGAGACCCGCCGGCGCATCCTCGAGGCGCATCGCATCCTGATGCGCATGAACGAGCATAACCGCGAGGAGTTCCAGCCCCTCGTCGAGATGCTCGAGGCCCAGGAGGAGGGCTCCTCCCACCAGCAGTGATGGCTAGTGGGGCCGGGCAGCATGCCCCTCGGTGCCAGCAGGCGGTGCGACAACTTTCCCGGGCCCCTTTGCCCTAGCCTTTTCTCAGCTCCCCCAGCAGGCTCTCCAGCTTGCGCTGATCGGCCATGAACTTGCGAATGCCCTCGGCCAGCTTCTCGGTGGCCATGGCGTCCTCGTTGAACGCCCAGCGGAACTCCGCCTCGTCCAGCGGCTCAGGCGGGCGGGTCTCGGCGTCCTGGGGCGTCAGCCGTCGCTCGAGATGGCCGCGGGTCTCGGCGAGTTCCGCGAGCAGGGCAGGGGAGATGGTCAGGCGGTCGCAGCCGGCGAGTGCCTTGATCTCGCCGCTGTTGCGGAAGCTGGCCCCCATCACGACGGTCTGGTAGCCGTGGCCCTTGTAGTGCTCGTAGATGTGCTTCACCGAGCGCACGCCCGGGTCGTTGTCGCCGCTGAAGTCGGCCTCCGGCTGCTGGGCCTTGTGCCAGTCGAGGATGCGCCCCACGAAGGGCGAGATCAGGGTGACGCCGGCATCCGCGCAGGCCTGGGCCTGGGCGAAGCTGAACAGCAGGGTGAGGTTGGTGTGGATGCCCTCGCGCTCCAGTCGGCGGGCGGCGCGGATGCCCTCCCAGGTGGCGGCGACCTTGATCAGGATGCGCTCGGGACCCACGCCGTGGCGGGCGTAGCGCTCGATCAGCGAGTGGGCCCGGGCCAGGGTGGCGTCGGTATCGAAGGAGAGGCGTGCGCTCACCTCGGTGGAGACATAGCCCGGCACCAGCCCGCTGATCTCGCTGCCGATCTCCACCGCCACGGCGTCCAGGGCATCGTCGAGATCGGTCGCCGAGCGCGCGATCTCGGCCAGGCGACTGCGGCGTGCCTCCTGCTGGGCCGCCTGCAGGATCAGCGAGGGGTTGGTGGTGGCATCGGTGGGCTGGAAGCGGCGAATGGCATCGATGTCGCCGGTGTCGGCGACCACCGTGGTCATTTCCTTGAGTTGTGATAGCAGGTCGTCGGCCATGATGGGCTCCTCCGTGAATCGGCTTCCCACTCTAGCAAGCCGGCCGGGGGGCGAACAGCTCCCGGCAGGCGTGCGTATATTCGGGTATCCTTTGCAGCCTATCCAAGCCTTTCATCTGCTCGCAAGGAGTCGCCTTGACGCTCACCGCCCGCCGTCTGGCGCTGCTGGTTGCGGCCAATACCGCGCTGGCCCCCTTCGCCATCGATGCCTACCTGCCGGCCATGGCCGCCCTGGCGGAGGACGTGGGCGCCAGCATCCACCATACCGAGTTGTCGCTCTCCACCTTCCTGGCCGGTTTCGCCCTGGGGCAGCTGGTGTTCGGCCCGGTCTCCGACCGGGTCGGCCGCAGGCCGGTGCTGCTGGGCGGGCTGGTGGTCTTCCTGCTGGCCAGCCTGGCGATCACCACGGTGGGCTCGCTGGGTGAACTGCTGAGCTGGCGCTTCGTGCAGGCGCTGGGCGGTGGTGCCACGGTGGTCAACTCGGCGGCCATCGTGCGTGACTGCTTCAAGGGCAGCGAGGCCGCCAAGGTGATGTCGACCATGGCGATCATCATGCTGATGGCGCCGCTGGTGGCGCCGGTGGTGGGCAGCGGGCTGCTCTATCTTGCCGACTGGTGGCTGATCTTCGTGTTCCTGGCCGTCTACGCAGGTTTCCTGATGTGGCTGCTGGGTACCAAGTTGCCGGAGACACGGCCCCCCGGCCATTCCGCGGCCACCCTGGCCACGGTGCTGGCCAACTACGTGAGCGTGCTGCGAGACCGTCACGCCATGGGCTTCATCGCCGCCGCCTCGATGTCGTTCGCCGGGCTGTTCGCCTTCGTCACCGCCTCGCCCTTTCTCTACCTCGAGCACTTCGGCCTGACGCCGTCGCTCTATCCGCTGGTGTTCGGCGTCAACGTGGTGGTCATGGTGGCCGCCAATCGCCTCAATATCCGCCTGCTGAGGTGGCGAACGCCCCTGCAGAACCTGCGCCTGGGGCTGGGGATCCAGCTGAGCGCCGGCCTCGGACTGACCTTCATGGTGGCCAGCGGGCTGGAGTCGCTTGTCACCATGGTGCCGCTGATCATGCTGTTCGCCGGCACGATCGGCCTGGTGGCGCCCAACGCCATCACCTCGCTGCTCGACCGCTTCCCGCACATGAGTGCCACCGCGGCGGCCCTGCAGGGCAGTATCCAGTTCTCCTGCGGCGCCCTGGCCGGGGTCATGGTCGGCGCCTTCGAGATCGACAGCGCCTGGCCCATGGTCGGCACCATGCTGGGTGCCACGCTGCTGGCCAACCTGGCGATCCGCGTGCTCTCCGGCCGTGCCGGCGATGCCTGAGGGGCTGCTGGCCTGGGCCGACATGAGCCTCGGGGTCTGGCTAGGCTGTGCCGCGGTGCTGGCGCTGGGCGCCTTCGTGCAGCGTGCCACGGGCTTCGGCCTGGCGGTGGTGGGGGCGCCGCTGCTGCTGATGCTTGAGCCGCGGCTGGTGCCGGTGATCCTGGTGCTGTTCGGCTTCACGGTGGCGCTGACCACCCTGCGCCACTACTGGCGCGAGGTGCGCCTGGCCGAGGTCGGCATGGCCCTGATCGGGCGGATTCCCGGCAACGCCCTGGGGCTATGGCTGCTGCTCGTCGCCCCCATGGCGGTGCTGGAAACCTTGATCGCCGGCAGCGTGCTGTTCGCGGTGGCGGTGACCCTGTTCCGCTTCCGCCTGCCGGTCAACCGCCTCACCCTGCTCGGGGCGGGCATCGTCTCGGGGATCCTGGGTACCGTGGCCGCGCTGAGTGGGCCGCCCATGGTGCTGCTGCTGCACGGCTTCTCGCCGGACCGCCTGCGCGGCACCCTCTCGGCCTTCTTCGTCGTCACGGCGCTGATGACGCTGCTGACCCTGGCGCCGGCGGGGCTGATCCACGCCTGGCATTTCGGCATGGCGCTGAGCTTCGCTCCCGGGGTGCTGGCCGGCAGCTGGCTGGCCAGTCGGGTCGCTCACCGTCTCGATCGGCGGCTGTTGCAGGGGGCGTCGCTTTCGCTCTGTACCCTGGCGGCGCTGGGGCTGCTGCTCTGAACGGGGCCTTCTCGCGACCGTAACGGACCGATGTCACGTTGCTGTCATCTCTCTGGGGCAGGGTGTGCCTCGTGCCGAGTACATCGTGCTCCCTGCCGGCAAGACAGCACTGTCATGAAGCTGTCATCTAGGTGGGGCAAGGTATGACTCGCGCAGGTTGCACACTGTCCCCATCAGGAGATCGCTCCATGAATCGCATCCTCAAGACCACTGCCATTGCCGCCGCCGTCATGGGTGTGGCCACCGTGGCCCACGCCCGTGACCAGATCCGCATCGTCGGTTCCAGCACCGTCTACCCGTTCGCCAGCTACGTGACCGAGGAGTTCGGCGCGGTGACCGGCAACCCGACGCCGGTCATCGAGTCCACCGGTTCCGGTGGCGGCCTGCGCCTGTTCTGTAATGGTGTGGGCGAGGGTACCCCGGACATCACCAATGCGTCGCGTCGCATCAAGGTCTCAGAGCTGGAGCGCTGCATCGAGAACGGCGTGACCGACGTCACCGAGGTCAAGATCGGCTCCGACGGCATCGTCTTCGCCCAGTCCAGCGAGAACGAGGCGGTCGACCTGACCCTCGAGCAGCTGTTCCTGGCCGTGGCCGCCAAGGTGCCGGTGGAGGGCGAGCTGGTCGACAACCCCTACCAGAAGTGGAGCGACATCGACGCCTCCCTGCCGGATCGCGAGATCTCCATCTATGGGCCGCCCAGCACCTCCGGCACCCGTGACGCCTTCGAAGAGCTCGTCATGGAAGTGCCCTCCGAGGAGATGGAAGCCTACGGCGGCGAGGCCTATACCGAGATTCGTGCCGATGGCGCCTACATCGATGCCGGTGAGAACGACAACCTGATCGTCCAGCGCCTCAGCGAAGACACCGACGCCTTCGGCATCTTCGGCTACTCTTTCCTGGTCGAGAACCCCAACACCCTGATTGCCGCGGCCATCGATGGCGTCGAGGCCGAGCCCGAGGCGATCAGCGCCGGCGACTATCCGATCGCGCGCTCACTGTGGTTCTACGTGAAGAACCAGCACGCCGACGAGGTGGCACCGCTGTATGAGTATGTCGACATGTTCGTCTCCGAGACCATGATCGGCGAGGGGGGTTACCTGGGTGACCTGGGTCTGATTCCGCTGCCGGAAGCCGAGCGCGAGCAGACGCGTGAGAAGGTGGCTGAGCGGGCCGAGCTGCAGGTCTCCGACCTGTAAGGAAGACCACGGGCAGGGATGCCTGAACCGGCCGGCAGCCCTCGGCTGCCGGCCGTCTCACGTTGCGACAGGCACGCTGTCACCGTCATTCACCGAGAGAGACCTATGCAGACCAACCAACTCCTCGCCATGTTCAGCGGCGTCCTGCTGCTGCTGGGTCTGATAGCCTTCTTCCTGGGTCGTGCCAAGGCCGCGCGAGTGCGCGCCAGCGGCACGGCCATGTATGCCCAGCCCGACCAGTATGCCTGGTTCGCCGTGCTGGCCACCGCCGGCCCGGCGATCACCGTGGGCGCCATCGGGGCCTTCCTGATGTTGCTGCTGGGCGCCGAGATCCCGACCCTCTATCTGCTGGCCGGCAGCCTGGTGATCGCCGCCATCGGCCTGCTGGTCGGGGTCAGCCAGGTGAAGCCCGACTTTCACGCCCGCCAGGCCATCGAGCGGGTGATTCGCTGGGTGCTGGTCGCCGCGGCAATGATCTCGATCTTCACCACCTTCGGTATCCTCTTCTCGATCATCTTCGAGGCGCTGCGCTTCTTCAAGATGCACAGCTTCTGGGACTTCATCACCGGCACGGTGTGGAACCCGGGCGCCAGCTTCCTGGCCGCCGCCGGGCGCGCCGAAGCGGGTGCCACCGGCGCCCAGTTCGGTTCCGTGCCGCTGTTCGCCGGCACCTTCATGATCACCGCCATCGCCATGCTGGTGGCGATCCCCGTGGGCCTGCTCTCGGCCATCTACATGGCGGAGTTCGCCCCATCCAGGGTGCGTACCCTGGCCAAGCCGACCCTCGAGGTGCTGGCCGGCATTCCCACCGTGGTCTACGGCTTCTTCGCCGCCATCACCGTGGCGCCGCTGATCGTCGACCTGGCCGGCTTCCTGGGCATCGATGCCGCCTACAACAACGCCGTGGCGCCGGGGGTGGTGATGGGCATCATGATCATCCCCTTCATCTCCTCGCTCTCCGACGACGTGATCAATGCGGTACCCGACAGCATGCGTCAGGGCTCGCTGGCGCTGGGCATGACCAAGGGCGAGACCATTCGCGACGTGGTCATTCCGGCGGCGCTGCCGGGGATCATCTCCGCCTCGCTGCTGGCGGTGTCGCGGGCGCTGGGTGAGACCATGATCGTGGTGATGGCGGCGGGCATGCGGCCCAACCTCACCGCCAACCCGTTCGAGGACATGACCACGGTGACGGTGCGCATCGTCGCCGCACTGACCGGTGACCTGGAGTTCGAGAGTGCCGAGACCCTCTCCGCCTTCGCGCTGGGCCTGGTGCTGTTCGCCGTCACCCTGAGCCTTAACCTGGTGTCGGTGCTGATGATCCGTCGCTTCCGCGAGAAGTACCGCGTCAACAACCTCTAACACCGAGGAATCGCCGAGATGAGTCATACCTTCGACGACATCAGTGCCCAGCTGAAGCGCCGCCATCGTCGCTCCGCGCGGCTGAAGTGGATCTCCATGGGGGCGCTGGGCCTGGCCGGCCTGTTCCTGGTGCTGTTCTTCGCCGACATGCTGGTCAAGGGCCTGCCGGCCTTCCAGCAGGCGCAGATCCAGGTGGAGATCGACTACAACGAGGACGCCCAGCGGATGGGGCGCGCCGCCCTGGATCCGGACGAGTCGCGCCTGGTGAGCCGTACCTTCGAACGCCTGATACCGGTGGAGCTGCGCGAGAACCCCGAACTGCTGGGCACCACCGAGACCCGCTGGGTACTCGCCGACAGCGAGGTGGACCAGTATCTGAAAGGGCATCGGCACAAGCTGAGCGATGACCAGCAGGCCACCGTCGATGCCCTGGTCGAGCAGGGTCGTGCGGCGCTCAAGTTCAACACCAACTTCTTCACCACCGGCGACTCCAAGATGCCGGAAGCCTCGGGGATTCTCTCGGCCGTGATGGGGACGGTGATGACCATGCTGGTGACCCTGGCCATCTCCTTCCCCATCGGGGTGATGACCGCCGTCTATCTGGAGGAGTTCGCCCCCGACAATCGCCTGACCCAGCTGATCGAGATCAATATCAACAACCTGGCGGCGATTCCCTCGATCCTGTTCGGCCTGCTGGGGCTGGCGATCTTCATCAATTTCTTCGGGGTGCCCCGCTCCACCCCCCTGGTCGGTGGCATGACCCTGGCGCTGATGACCCTGCCGGTGATCATCATCGCCACCCGTACCGCACTGCGCAGCGTGCCGGACTCCATCCGCCACGCCGCCTTCGGGGTGGGCTGCTCGCGCTGGCAGGTGGTGCGTGACCACGTGCTGCCGCTGGCCATGCCGGGCATCATGACCGGCTCGATCATCGGCCTGGCCCAGGCCATGGGCGAGACCGCACCGCTGATCATCGTCGGCATGGTGGCCTTCATACCGGATGTGGGCGCCTCCTTCACCGAGGCGGCCACCGTGCTGCCGGCACAGATATTCACCTGGGCGGGCGAGCCGGAGAAGGCCTTCGTCGAGAAGACCGCGGGTGGCATCCTGGTGCTGCTGGCCATCCTGATCTTCCTGAATGCCTCCGCCGTCATCCTGCGCAAGAAATTCGAGCGTCGCTGGTAGACCCGGCACGCCCAAGAGGAATCCGCTATGAATATGCAAGCCGCTCCCCGTCAGACTCTCGGTGCCGCGCCCGAGGTGGGTCAGCCCCACACGCGCAATGAGGCCGCCTGCCATGACCTGAGCATTCGCGTGCGTGACCTCAAGCTGTGGTACGGCGAGAGCCAGGCACTCAAGGGGCTCAACATCGACCTCTTCCAGAAGAACGTCACCGCGCTGATCGGCCCCTCGGGCTGCGGCAAGTCGACCTTCCTGCGCTGCCTCAACCGCATGAACGACCTGATTCCCAGCGTGCGTGTCGAGGGACTGGTGGAGATGGACGGCCATGACGTCAACCAGACCAAGATGGACGAGGTGGCCCTGCGCCGCCGGGTGGGCATGGTGTTCCAGAAGCCCAATCCCTTCCCCAAGTCGATCTACGAGAACATCGCCTACGCCCCGCGCATGCACGACCTGGTGAGCCGCAAGCCGGAGCAGGACGAGCTGGTGGAGAAGGCGCTGCGCGATGCAGGCCTGTGGGAGGAGGTCAAGGACAAGCTGCACCAGCCCGGTACCTCGCTCTCCGGCGGCCAGCAGCAGCGTCTGTGCATCGCCCGCGCCATCGCCGTGCAGCCCGACGTCATCCTGATGGACGAGCCCACCTCGGCGCTGGACCCGATCTCCACGGCGACCATCGAGGACCTGATGGACCGCCTGAAGGAGCAGTTCACCATCATCACCGTGACCCATAACATGCAGCAGGCCGCGCGGGTGGCGGACTACACCGCCTTCTTCCACCTGGGCGAGATCATCGAGTACAACGACACCAAGACGATGTTCGCCAACCCGGCCACCAAGAAGGCCGAGGACTACATCACCGGCCGTTACGGCTGATCGCATGTCGCCAGTGGACATCACGACGGGGAGGCCTTGGCCTCCCCGTCGTCGTAAACGGTGGTCGTCGGATCGAAGGTTGTCACGGGATTGACATCCGGCGGCGTTATATATGAAATTCCATATGTCGTCAGGAGCCACATCCCATGGACAAGCAGCGCGTGCTCTTCCTGTGCAACGCCAATTCCGCCCGTTCGCTGATGGGCGAGGCCCTGCTGCGCCACCTCGCCGGCGATCACTTCGAGGCCTTCAGTGCCGGCAGCGAGCCGGACCAGCCCCATGCCATGACCCTGGCGGCCCTGAAGAAGCAGGGGATCTCCACCGAGGGGCTGGCCAGCAAGTCGCTGGATGATTTCGTCGGCGAGCATTTCGCAGCGGTGATCGTGCTCTGCGACAAGGCCCAGCAGGCATGTCGTGATTGGCAGGGGAGCAGCGATGAGCACCTCTACTGGGACATTCGCGACCCGCGCCTGATCGGCCGCGAGGATGCCTATGAGCAGGCGCTGCAGGAGATTCGTCGACGCCTCTCGCTGTGGCTACAGATCAAGGCGCGGGATGCCCGGAACTGAGCCGCGAGCCAGGCGACGGATAGCACACGAGAGTTTCACACGAGAATTTCACTGGAGAGCAGTATGACACTTCGTATCGGCATCAACGGATTCGGGCGCATGGGACGCTTGGTGCTACGCAGCCTGTGGCCCCGCGTCGCGGCCGGCGAGGTGGAACTGGTGCGCATCAACGACCCCGGCGGCGACGCGGCCACCTTCGCCCACCTGGTCGAGTTCGACTCGGTGCACGGCCACTGGAGCCCGGGGCAGGGCATCCAGGCCGAGGATGACGCCATCCTGATCGACGGCCGTCGTATCGCCTTCAGTGCCAACAAGACGCTGGAAGAGAGCGACTGGTCCAACTGCCGGGTCGCCATCGAGTGCTCCGGCAAGATGAAGACGCAAGCCAAGCTTCAGGCCTACCTCGACCAGGGCGTCGAGCGGGTGGTGGTCAGCGCGCCGGTCAAGGAGGAGGGCGTGCTCAACGTGGTGGTGGGTGTCAACGATGACGCCTACGACGCCGACGTCCATCGCATCGTCACCGCGGCGAGCTGCACCACCAACTGCCTGGCACCGGTGGTCAAGGTGGTCCACGAGACCTGGGGCATCCGCCACGGCTCCATGACCACGGTGCACGATATCACCAACACCCAGGTCATCCTCGACGCTCCCCACAAGGATCTCAGGCGCGCGCGGGCCTGCGGCATGAGCCTGATCCCCACCACCACGGGGTCGGCCAAGGCGATCACCGCCATCTTCCCGGAGCTTGCGGGCAAGCTGAATGGCCATGCCATCCGTGTGCCGCTGGCCAACGCCTCGCTCACCGACATGGTCTTCGAACTCGAGCGCGAGGTGACGGTGGAGGAAGTTAATGGGGCACTGAAGCAGGCAGCTGAAGGCGAGCTCGCCGGCATCCTGGGCTATGAAGAGCGCCCGCTGGTCTCCATCGACTACCGCACCGACCCGCGCAGCTCGATCATCGATGCGCTCTCGACCATGGTCATCAACGGCACCCAGCTCAAGCTCTACGCCTGGTACGACAACGAGTGGGGCTACGCCAACCGCACCGCCGAGCTGGCCCTGAAGGTCGGGAACGAGCGGGTGGGACGTGGCTGAATCGCTTGCTTCACGCGTCAAGGCGCTGCCCTTCGAGGTGCGCCAGTACCTGCTGATCACCGGCAACTACTGGGCCTTCACGCTGACCGACGGCGCCCTGCGCATGCTGGTGGTGCTGCACTTCCACCAACTGGGCTACACGCCATTGGAAGTGGCCATGCTGTTCCTCTTCTACGAGGCCTTCGGCGTGGTCACCAACCTGGTGGGGGGCTGGCTGGGCGCACGCCTGGGGCTCAATCGCACCATGAACGCCGGCCTGGCGTTGCAGATCCTGGCGCTGGCCATGCTGATGGTGCCGGCCGCGGCGCTCAGCGTGCCCTGGGTGATGGCCGCCCAGGCACTCTCGGGCATCGCCAAGGACCTCAACAAGATGAGCGCCAAGAGCGCGGTCAAGGTGCTGGTGCCCAAGGACAGCGCCAGCGCCGGCAGCGCCCTCTACCGCTGGGTGGCGATCCTCACCGGCTCGAAGAACGCGCTGAAGGGTGCGGGCTTCTTCCTCGGGGGTGTGCTGCTGACGCTGATCGGCTTTCGCGGCGCCATGCTGGTCATGGCATCGATGCTCGCCGTCGTGCTGGTCATGTCGCTCGTGCGCCTCAAGGCCGACCTGGGCCGCCAGAAGCGCAAGCCGAAGTTCAGCGAGGTGTTCTCCTCCTCAAAGGTGATTAACGTGCTCTCGGCGGCGCGGCTCTGCCTGTTCGCCTCCCGGGACGTGTGGTTCGTGGTGGCCCTGCCGGTGTTCCTCTACGACCAGCATGGCTGGAGCCACTGGACGGTGGGCGGCCTGCTGGCGATCTGGGTGATCGGCTACGGCGGCGTGCAGACCCAGGCGCCGCGTCTCACCGGCCTGGTCAAGGGCGGGGCGCGGGGCATTACCGCCTTCTGGGCCCTGGCGCTTGCCGGCCTGCCGGCGCTGCTGGCCTTCTTGCCCCTGGCCGAGGTGGGCTGGCTGGTGGCGGGTCTGCTGGCCTTCGGCGTGCTGTTCGCCGTCAACTCCAGCTGGCACAGCTACCTGATCGTCCACTATGCCCGCGCCGATGGGGTCTCCATGGACGTGGGCTTCTATTACATGGCCAACGCCATGGGCCGCCTGCTGGGCACGCTGCTGTCGGGTTGGGTCTACCAGGTGTACGGGCTTGCCGCCTGCCTGTGGATCTCCGCCGCCCTGGTGGCGGCCAGTGCCCTGATGGCCCTGGCCCTGCCGCGAGAAGCCCGGTTGGACAATAGCAACTAGACAAGCTGCGATAGCGAAAGGCGCCGGGAACAGGTCGTAGAGGGGGTCCTATGCCATGGATGGCATCGGTAGCGCCCAGGGAGGGGTTCACAGCGCCCCCTCGGAGGCCTGTCGCCGGGAAAGCCTTGAGCGGTGTTGTGAGTCGCAGTTCCCTTGGGCGCCCGGGCCTGAACTTGGCCCGGGTCGTGGCGTAGAATGGTTAAGAGCCTCGATCAAGGAACCCCAGATGACGCTGGACCCGCTGCGCCTGTTCAAATGCCTGAGTGACGAGACGCGTCTGATGCTTACCCTGCTGATCCTGCGCGAGGGGGAGCTGTGTGTCTGCGAGATGACCCACGCCCTGGAGGCCTCCCAGCCCAAGGTCTCGCGCCATCTCGCCCAGCTTCGCAATTGCGGGCTGCTCAACGATCGGCGCGAGGGGCAGTGGGTCTACTACGGCCTGGCGCCGTCGCTGCCCGCCTGGGCGACGGCGGCCCTGGAGGCCGCAGCCGAGGGGCAGGCGGCGGGCGTCGCGGCGCTGCAGGTGCGTCTGGTGAGCATGGGCAACCGCCCAGAACGACGGGCGGCGCTGTGTTAAGGAAAAGCGTGTTGAGATGATCGGGTTGAGGAAACTCGTATTGCGGCAAATCGGGTCGAGACTGACCGATTTGAGGCCGCTCGACCCGAGAAAGGCCTCAGGCCTAGCCCTTGAGCAGCGTCTCGAGTTCCTCGGCGCTGGCCACCTTGCCCTCGAGCACCACCTCGCCGTCGACCCCGAGTGCCGGGGTGCGCATCACTCCCTTGTCGATGATGGCGTTCATGTCGGTGACCTTCTCGATCTCGACCGTGAGGCCCAGGGCCTCGGCGGCCTGCTGGGCGTTGGCGGTCAGCTGCTCGCACTTCTTGCAGCCCTTGCCGTAGATGCTCAGTTTCATGGTGCTCTCCTGTTGGAATGGCGGTGTTCCGGAATGACGGGAGTCAGGGCCATAGCTGGCCGTAGAGGTAGCCGGTAATCGTCGCCATGACCACCACCAGCGTGCAGTAGATGAGGGTCTTCTGGGTGCCCATGATGGTGCGGATGACCAGCATGTTGGGCAGCGACAGGGCGGGGCCTGCGAGCAGCAGGGCCAGGGCCGGGCCCTTGCCCATGCCGTTGCCGATCAGGCCCTGGACGATGGGCACCTCGGTGAGGGTTGAGAAGTACATGAAGCCACCCAGCAGCGAGGCCAGGAAGGTGGACTGGAAGCCATTGTCGCCCACCGCCATCACCACCCACTCGGAGGGGATCAGCCCCTCCTCGCCGGGACGCCCCAGCAGCAGCCCGGCCACGAACACCCCGGCCAGCAGCAACGGCATGATCTGCTTGGTGAAGTCCCAGCTCTGCTCGGCCCACTCGCGGTCGTCGTCGCGCAGGGTGGCGATCAGCATGATGCCGATGATGCCTACGGCGAAGGCCAGCTCCGGTATGCCGGGCACCAGCAGGGCGGCCAGCGCCACGGCGCCGGACAGCACCGCCACCTGGCGCAGCGGCCAGCCCCAGCGGCGCATCAGCAGCAGGGCGAAGAGCCCGCCGAGCACCGCGGTGATCTGCCACTTCCAGGCGTGGATGACCATCCAGGTGGGGCTGTCGGCGGCGGCCCAGTTGGCGAATACCAGGATGCCCACCATCAGGCCGAAGAAGGCCGCTACCTGGCCCAGCGGACGGCCGTCGTCGTCGATGGCGAAGCCGCGAGCACTCTGCTGGCTGCGCGCCAGCTCCTCGCGACGATAGATGAGGTGCATGATCACCCCGATCACCACCGCGAAGACGATGGCGCCGATGGCCCGCGCCAGGCCCAGTTCCAGGCCCAGTACCTTGGCGGTGACCACCACCGCCATGACGTTGATCGCCGGCCCCGAGTAGAGGAAGGCCACCGCCGGCCCCAGGCCCGCGCCGCGCTTGTAGATGCCGCCGAACAGCGGCAACACGGTGCAGGAGCAGACCGCCAGCAGCATCCCCGATACCGAGGCCATGCCGAAGGCCACCGGCTTGGGTGCCGCCGGGCCCAGGTAGCGCATCACCGCGCCCTGGCTCAGGTAGGCGGCCATGGCGCCGGCGATCAGGAAGGCCGGCAGCAGGCAGAGGATCACGTGCTCCTGGGCGTACCAGTGGGTCAGCCGGATGCCCTCCAGCACGGCGTTGTCGAAGCGCGCCGTGCCGGCGGGCAGGAAGTAGACCAGCAGGAAGATGCCCACCACAGCGCCGATCCAGCGGACCTGGTCGGGGTTCTCCCGGGCCAGCGCCAGCAGGCGGGCAGGGGCAGCGTCGTGACTGGAGGAGGTATCCGACATCGGTGGCCTCATGGTGGCGGGGCGACAGGTATTTCGTCAGAATATATGCATAATCGTATATTTCCCAGTGTGTCGCGCCGTCGCCCTGACCGGCATCAATCCTTGATGGTGCGCGTCGTCGTCGGCTCGAGGCGTTCGGCAGGCAGGCGGTGCATCGCCCACAGGCCCAGCACCGGCCCCGGCAGCAGCCACCACAGCACCCAGGCGCCCTGCAGCTCCCACAGACTGGTGGTGAGCGAGATGGCGGGGATGGTCAGGGCGAAGCCCACCGCATTCATCACCGCCAGGGTCGCCCCGATCCGCTCGCGCGGGGCGCTGGCCGCGGCCAGCGCCGAGAACTGCGGCGAGTCGGCGATCACGGTCAGCCCCCACAGCGCCAGCACGCTCAGCAGCAGCCCCGGCGGCAGCCAGGTCAGCAGCGGGTAGGCCAGGCAGATCCCCCCCGAGGCGGCCAGCGCCCGGCGTGCCACCCACAGGCTGCCCAGTCGGCGACTCAGGGTTCCGCCGCCGACGCAGCCGGCCAGCCCCAGGGCGATGACGGAAAACGACAGCCAGGGAATCCAGGCCGGCGGGGCACCGAGTCGGGCCACCTCGCGGGCCACCAGGAAGGGGGCGAGGGTCCACAGCGCGTAGAGCTCCCAGCAGTGGCCGAAGTAGCCCCCGGCCACGGCGCGGAAGCGCGCCTCGCGCAGCGCCGCCAGCCCGTCGAGCAGGCGCGCCTTGCCGCTCGAGGACGGCAGGTGTGGGCCATCGCCCAGGGCCAGGATCAGGGCGCCGCCGGCGAGGGCCAGGCAGGATGCCCCCAGCAGCGGCCACTCCCAGGGCAGGCCCAGGCTGGCGCCGCGCAGCAGGTGGGGCAGGGCGGTGCCCAGGGTCAGCATGCCCACCAGCCAGGCCAGCGCCGCCCCGGTGTGCTTCGGCGTCCAGCCGATCACCAGCTTCATGCCCAGCGGGTAGATGCCGGCCAGGCAGAGTCCGGTCAGCAGGCGCAACATGATCGCCAGGGACCACTGGTCCGCCACCAGCACGAAGCCGGCGTTGGCCAGGGCGCCGGCCAGGCAGGCGGCGGCGAAGATGCGGCTGGCGCGGAAGCGGTCGGCCAGCCCGGTGGTGGCGATGAACAGGGTGCCGGCGATGAAGCCGGCCTGCACGGTCAGGGTCAGTCGGCCGAGGTCCGCCTCAGAGAATCCCAGGTCGCGGGAGAGGGAGAGCCCCACGCCGTTGACGGAGAACCATAGCGAGGTGCCGAACAGCTGGGCCAGCACGATGGTCAGCAGCGGGAAGCGCCGCAGGAGGGTTGCAGTCATTCCTTGATCCTCACCGGGAAGGCGCCGCGGCGCAAGCGGCGAGAGGGCTATCTCGACACCGGTACGCCGTCCACGAAGAGATGCCTGAGGCCCAGGAAGCCTTCGACGTCGAGCCTGAGTCCCTGGTCGACCAGCGTCGGGTCGATGTAGAGCCTCAGCCCCTCGAACTCGACGCATGTATAGCACGCCGGCGCATCCGGGGCCTTGGCCTCGGCCACCGCGATGTCGGCCCCGCCGCCACAGCAGCCGTGGCGGGGAGACAGTCGTACCGTGGCCACGCCGCCCTTCTTTCGCAGCCATTCCCGGGCGCGGTCACTGACCTCGATGGCCATGGCTCAGCCCCGGGCCTCGGCCGTGGCCTTCGTCCCGGCCTCGGGGAAGTGGTGGCGGGTCTTGTTGGCGATGCGCACCAGGGCGAGCATCAGCGGCACCTCCACCAGCACGCCCACCACCGTGGCCAGCGCCGCGCCCGACTGCAGGCCGAACAAGGCGATGGCGGCCGCCACCGCCAGCTCGAAGAAGTTGCTGGCGCCGATCATCGCCCCGGGGGCCGCCACGTTGTGAGGCACCTTCCACGCCTTGGCCCAGCCGTAGGCGATGAAGAAGATCAGGAAGGTCTGGAGGATCAGCGGGATGGCGATCAGCACGATATGCAGCGGCGCCTCGAGGATCACCTCGCCCTGGAAGGCGAACAGCAGCACCAGGGTGATGATCAGCCCGACGGGAGTGATCGGGCCCACCTTCTTCATGAAGACGTTGTCGTACCACTCGCTGCCGCGGCGGGCGATCAGGATGCGCCGGGTCAGATACCCCGCGGTGAGCGGGATGACGATATACAGGAAGACCGACAGCGCCACCGTGTCCCAGGGCACTTGGATGTTGGAGACGCCGAGCAGGAAGACCACGATGGGGGCGAAGGCGAACAGCATGATCAGGTCGTTGAGGGCGACCTGAACCAGGGTGTAGGCGGCGTCGCCGCGGGTCAGGTAGCTCCACACGAAGACCATGGCCGTGCAGGGGGCGGCGCCCAGCAGGATGGCCCCGGCCAGGTACTGGCTGGCGCGTTCGGCAGGAATCAAGGGGGCGAATACCACCGTCAGGAAGAACCAGGCGATGGCGAACATGGTGAAGGGCTTGATCAGCCAGTTCACGGTGGTGGTGATGACCAGCCCCCTGGGCTGGCGGCGCACGCCGAGGATGGCGGTGAAGTCGATCTGCGCCATCATCGGGAAGATCATCGCCCAGATCAGCATCGCCACCGGGATCGACACCTGGGCGTATTCGAACCGCGAGAGCGTCTCGGGGATCGCCGGGGCGAACTGGCCGAGCAGCACCCCGGCGACGATGGCCAGTGCCACCCAGACCGAGAGGAAGCGCTCGAAGAGCCCCATGCCTTCACTGGTGCTGGGTGACTGGGATTCCTGATGTGCGGTCATGATGTGACTCCTGTCAGATGGCGCGCTGATTGACCCGGGCGGAGAGCTGCTCGACCGACTCCTTGCGTTCGGAGTAGCGGTCGGTCAGCGCCTCGCTGCGGCCGCGCACCAGCAGCGTGAACTTCACCGGCTCCTCCATCACGTCGACGATGCTGTCAGAGAGAGACGCAGGATGCGCGGGACGTGCTCGCCTGCGGTGGGAATGCCCAGGCTCACGCCGTCCGGTACCCGGAACCGTTCGCGATCGATATTGGGCAGGTCGTCCAGGGGATGGGGGGCACGCGGTATCTCCTTGTGTTGCCTCTTCCCGGGAGGCGCGCCGGTGGATCTCTTCACGGGCCCGCTGCAGAGCCTCGGCGTAGGTGGAGCGGCAGGCGTTGCCGGTGTAGAGAAACAGTACGTTCATGGTGTCTCCATCGAGACAGGCGCTGGGGCGGGGATCAGGCTGTTGTGCGGCTTACGATATATGAAAAATCATATATCCTCAATGTCGTTCCCTGCACAAGGCGACGTTGGCGCGGCCCGTCGCGCACAACCTTGCCATGTCGCTCAGGGGCATTGCGCCGAGCCGGGGCGTGCCGGCTAGAACCCCTGCCCTTTGCACGAGGCGGCTTGGAATAAGTAGACGACTGGTCTATATTGATCCCATGACTCAGACAACCTCCCATAAGCCCCGTCGCCGAGGCCGGCCCCCCAAGGTGGCACGAGATGACCCCGACACCCGCGCCACGCTGATCCGCAGCGGACTCGAGGTGCTGACCGAGCAGGGCTTCATCGCCTCGGGCATCGACGGCATCCTCAAGCGGGTCGGCGTGCCCAAGGGCTCCTTCTATTACTATTTCGACAGCAAGGAAGCCTTCGGACGGGCGGTGATGGAGCGCTATGGGGCTTATTTTGCCGCCAAGCTCGAGCGCTACCTGAGCGACGACGCACGACCGCCGCTGGCGCGCATCGAAGCCTTCGTCGAGGATGCCAGGGCGGGCATGGCCCGGCACGATTTTCGCCGGGGCTGCCTGGTGGGCAACCTGGGACAGGAGGCCGGGGGGCTGCCGGCGGGTTATCGCGACTGGCTGCGCGCGACTCTCGCCGACTGGCAGCAGCGACTGGCTCGCTGTCTGCGCGAGGCCCAGGCGACCGGCGACCTCAGCCAGGACGCCGATTGCGACAGGCTTGCCGAGGCCTTCTGGATCGGCTGGGAAGGGGCCGTGATGCGCGCCCGGCTGGAAGCCGGTCCGCGCCCCCTGGAGGTGTTTATCACGACTTACATGGAAGGGCTGCCCCGCTAGATGGGTGCCTTTCATGGCTTTTTTATAGACGACCGGTCTATAAATGCTCTGCAACGCAAGGTGCATGATGTTCAAGGCAATTCTGATCGACAAGAACGACAAGGGTCAGCAGGTAGGGCTCGAGACGCTGGACGAGTCGCGCCTGCCGGATGGCGATGTCACCGTGAGGGTCGAGTGCAGCACCCTCAACTACAAGGATGCCCTGGCCATCACCGGCAAGGGCCCGGTGGTGCGCAAGTTCCCCATGGTGCCGGGGATCGATCTGGCCGGCACGGTGGAGGCGTCCACGAGCGAGGCCTATGCCCCGGGCGATACGGTGCTGCTCAACGGCTGGGGCGTGGGCGAGACCCACTGGGGTGGCCTGGCCGAGAAGGCTCGCCTGGACAGTCGCTGGCTGATCCCCCATCCGTCGGCTTTCACGGCCCGGCAATCCATGGCCATCGGTACCGCCGGCTACACGGCCATGCTCTCGGTCATGGCGCTGGAACGTCAGGGCGTCACCCCGGATCAGGGCGAGGTGCTGGTGACCGGCGCCAACGGCGGCGTGGGCAGCTACGCCATCGCGCTGCTCGCGCGGCTGGGCTATCGCGTGGTGGCCTCCACCGGGCGCCTGGAGGAGACGGACTATCTCAAGGCGCTCGGGGCCGAGCAAGTGATCGACCGGGCGGAGCTGTCCGAGCCGGGGCGTCCGCTGGCCAAGGAGCGCTGGGCGGGGGCGGTCGACTCGGTGGGCAGCCACACCCTGGTCAACGTCCTCGCGGCGACCCGCTACGGCGGTACGGTGACGGCCTGCGGGCTGGCCCAGGGCATGGACCTGCCGGCCAGTGTCGCGCCCTTTATCCTGCGTGGCGTGACCCTGGCGGGGATCGACAGTGTGATGCGCCCCCGCGAGGATCGCCTCGAGGCCTGGCGGCGGCTGGGCGAGCTGCTGGCCCCCGAGCAGCTCGATGCCATCACCCGCACCATCGCCCTCGACGAAGCCGTCGAGGCGGCCGACGACCTGCTGGCCGGCCGGATCCGCGGGCGCCTGGTGGTGGAGATGACGCGCTGAGGAGTGACTGACCCTCAGCGACCGGCGACCGGCAACCGGCAACCGGCAACCGGCAACCGGCGCAGGCGGGGCTTCCGCCGTGCCGGTTGTGTCGGGCGGACGCTCCGGCGTCAGGCCGTCGTCTGCGTTGTCAGGAAGGGAAGAAGGGTGGCGATCAGCCGCTCGGGGCACTCGCGATGGGGCACATGGCCGCAGGGCAGGATCCGTGCTTCACCGGGACCTGTACTGCGCTCGGCGATGTAGCGGGCCTGGGCCGGTGAGCCGAACTCGTCGTGTTCACCGTGGATTGCCAGGGTCGGGCAGTGCACCCGGGAAAGCGCCGCGGCCAGGTCCCAATCGGCGAAGGCCTCGGTCTGCCAGGTGTCGACCCAGGCGCGCAGCACCCACTGCGCCTTGTCGCCATGGTGGCGAGCCAGGCGCGCCAGCTGGTCTGGGTCGCGGAAGGCGGCGTCCGCCTCGCGGATGCCGGCCAGGATGCGCGGCTCCATGAAGGCCTGGGCCGCCACGCTGATCAGGGCCTCGCAGCCGTCGGCGTGCTGGCCGGCGGCCTCGATGGCCATCCCGCCACCCACGCTGTGACCGAGCAGCACGAACCCCGAGAGCCCCAGCTCCTCGCGCAGGGCGGCGAAGGTGGTGCGGGCCTCGTCGGCGATAAAGCTCATGGGCAGCTTGCCGGGGTAGGGCGCGGAGAGGCCGAACCCCAGCCGGTCATAGGCGATCACCTCGCGGCCGGTCACCTGGCTGAGCAGCGCCGGGAACGTTCGCCACAGCGCCACGCAGCCCAGTGAATCATGCAGCAGCACGATGGGGCTGCGCAGCGCCTCGGTCGTTTCCGGACGCCAGCGGGCGACATGGATGCTGCCCGCCGGGGTCTCGAGGGTGAAGGCCTCCATCAGTCGATCAGTTCGACGGCCACCGCGGTGGCCTCGCCGCCGCCGATGCACAGGCTGGCGATGCCGCGCTTGCCGCCCTTGGTGCGCAGGGCGTGGATCAGGGTGGCGATGATCCGCGAGCCGGTGGAGCCGATGGGGTGGCCCTGGGCACAGGCGCCGCCGAAGACGTTGACCTTGTCGTGGGGGATGTCCAGTCCGTCCATGGCCAGCAGGGTGACCACCGCGAAGGCCTCGTTGATCTCGAAGAGGTCGACGTCGTCCACCGTCCAGTCGAGCTTCTTCAGCAGCTTGTCGATGGCGCCCACCGGGGCGATGGTGAACTCGCTGGGGTGCTGGGAGTGGGTGCTGTGGCCGAGCATGCGTGCCAGGGGCTTGGCACCCAGGCGCTCGGCGGCCGCCTGGCTTGCCAGGATCAGCGCCGAGGCGCCATCGGAGATGGAGCTTGCGTTGGCTGCGGTGATGGTGCCCTCCTTGGCGAAGGCGGGGCGCAGCGAGCGGATCTTGTCCAGCTTGGCCTGGAAGGGTTGCTCGTCGTGGTTGACGACGGTCTCGCCCTTGCGGTCGGTGACGGTGACCGGCGCCATCTCGGCGTCCAGGTGGCCGGCCTCGGTGGCCGCCATGGCACGTTCGAGCGACGCGATGGCGAAGTCGTCCAGGCGCTCGCGGCTGTAGTCCCGGGCCGTGGCGACGTCCTGGGCGAAGACCCCCATCAGCTTGCCGGTCTCGGCGTCCTCCAGGCCATCCAGGAACATGTGGTCCTTGAGCTCACCGTGGCCCAGGCGATAGCCGGTGCGTGCCTTGGTCAGCACATGGGGGGCGTTGGACATGGACTCCATGCCGCCGGCCAGCATCACCTCGCCGCTGCCGGCGCGGATCAGGTCGTGGGCCAGCATGGTGGCCTTCATGCCCGAGCCGCACAGCTTGTTGATGGTGGTGGCGCCGATGGCATCGGGAATGCCGGCCTGGCGCATGGCCTGGCGGGCCGGGCCCTGCTTGACCCCGCCGGGCAGCACGCAGCCCAGGACGCCCTCGTCGATGCTGTCGGCAGAGATGCCGGCGCGTTCGATGGCGGCACGGATGGCCACCGCGCCCAGCTCCGGGGCGGTCAGGCTGGCGAGGCTGCCGAGCATCCCGCCCATGGGGGTGCGGGCGGCGGCGAGGAAGACGATATCGCTGGAGTGGCTCATGGTGATTCTCCCGGTGTGGCGTGCGGTTCCCGCTGGAGCCGCCTTGTCATTGTATTTCGCGATTGTATTTCGCGAATGAATTTCGCGGTTGTATTGCTCGTGATTGCAGGCTGCCCCGCACCGCGTTGACCCACCGGCGGGGCTGTGGTCTTCTCAGGGTCAACCAAGCAAGCGCTAGTGTAAACGTCGATGAATGTAATGAATGAGTCACCGCGCCGCAAGGAGTTGACCCGCCAGGCCGCCCAGCTGTTCGTCCAGGAGGGCTTCGACCGCACTACGGTGCGCATGCTGGCCCAGGAGATGGGCATCAAGTCCGGCAGCCTGTTCCATCACTTCCGCGACAAGCAGGAGATCCTGGCCGCGGTGATCGAGGAGGGGACCCAGAACGCCCTGATCATCGCCCGGGAGGCCCTCGCTCGCTGTGACAGCAGCGCCTCGGCGCGGTTGCATGCCATGGCCCGCGCCCACCTCGAGACCCTGCTCACCGATCGCAGCGCCCATGTGGTCGCCCTCTACGATTGGCGCCGTCTCGACCCCGAGGCCCGCGCTCACCTGAGCCATCTGCGCGACGCCTATGAGGCGCTGTGGGAGCAGGTGATCGATGCGGCCCTGGCCGAAGGACTCATCCACGGCGACCGCTTCCTGGTGTCGCGCTTCGTGATGGGCGCGCTCAACTGGACGGTGCGCTGGTATGACCCGGAAGGCCCCCGTACCCCCGACGAATTGGCCGATGAACTGGTGGCCATGATCACCCGCTCCGGTTCGGCCGACTGAATACGGTCGACCAACGTCTAGTCGTTTCTCCTGCTCTCTGCCCTTGCCCTGTGCGGTCCGACTCGCTAGCTTGGACCTAGCGCTTGATAGGTTTACGCTTACGTTAACTGCAATCCATAACAACCACAAACCTTCCACGAGGACAGCCCATGAGCACGCACGCCCATCTGCCCGATTACCGCGACTATCTGGAGCGTTTCTCCATCGATGAGGTCATCGCTCGCCTCGACGACCACCAGGACGGCAAGGCCAACGCCTTCGAGTCCTGCTGCGGGCGCCACCTGCGCGCCGGCCGGGGCGAGGTGCTGGCGCTGGTCCAGGAGGACACCCAGGGCAACGTCAACACTTTGACCTATGCCGAGCTCGAGGCCGAGAGCGCCCGGCTCGCCGGCTGGCTGGCCGAGCGCGGCCTGGGCGTGGGCGACCGCATCGCCTGCATGCTGCCGCGCTCGCCGCAGCTTCTGGTCGCCATCCTGGCGACCTGGCGCATCGGTGCCGTCTACCAGCCGCTGTTCACCGCCTTCGGCCCGGATGCCGTGGACTACCGCCTGGGCCGCGCCGACACCCGCCTGGTGATCACCGATCACGCCAACCGCTTCAAGTTCGACGGCCTGTCCCAGTGCCCGCCGGTGCTCGCCGTGGGCGGGCCCAGCGCCGACTATGGCGACGACCTCGACTGGACCGATGCCCTGGCCCACTCGCCGATCGAGGCCACGCCGCCGCGCCTGGGTCGGGATGCGCCCTTCCTGCAGATGTTCACCTCCGGCACCGTGGGCAAGCCCAAGGGCGTGGCGGTGCCGCTCTCCGCCATGCCGGCCTTCGCCCTCTACATGGAGCTGGCCGTCGACCTGCGCGACAGCGACCGCTTCTGGAACATGGCCGACCCGGGCTGGGCCTACGGCCTCTACTACGCCATCGCCGGTCCGCTGCTGCTGGGCGTCACCACCCACTTCTGCGAGGCGGGCTTCTCCGCCGAGGGCGCGATGGCCTTCATGCAGCGCCACCGCATCACCAACTTCGCCGCCGCTCCCACCGCCTACCGGCTGATGAAGGCCTCGGGCCTGTTCGACGACGCCCACCAGACCCTCGAGCTGCGCGCGGCGAGCTCCGCCGGCGAGCCGCTCAATAGCGAGGTGGTCACCTGGGTGGAGCGCTCCCTGGGCTGCCCGGTCATGGACCACTACGGCCAGACCGAGACCGGCATGACCTGCAACAACCACCATGCCCTGGCGCATCCCAAGCACGTCGGCGGCATGGGCGTGCCCATGCCGGGCTACCGCCTGGCGATTCTCGACGCCGAGTATAACGAGCTGCCCGCCGGCGAGCCGGGGGTGCTGGCGGTGGATATCGCGAACTCCCCGGCGTTCTTCTTCCCCGGCTACACCTGGCAGGAGAAGCACCCCTTCGCCGAGGGGTACTACCTGACCGGCGACGTGGTGATTCGCAACGACGACGGCACCTTCCAGTTCGCCGGCCGCGACGACGACATCATCACCACCGCCGGCTATCGCGTCGGCCCCACCGACGTGGAGAACAGCGTGATGACCCACCCGGCGGTGGCCGAATCCGCCGCCGTGGGCCAGCCCGACGAGATTCGCGGCGAGATCATCAAGTCCTACGTGGTGCTGCGCGAGGGCTTCGAGCCAAGCGACGAGCTGGCCGAGGCGATCCGCAAGCAGGTGCGCGAGCGCCTCTCCACCCACGCCTTCCCGCGGGTGATCGAGTTCGTCGATGAGCTGCCCAAGACCCCCAGCGGCAAGATCCAGCGCTTCAAGCTGCGCGCCGATGCCTCCGAGAAGGCCGATGAGACCCCGGCCAAATGACGCCCCCGAGGAAACCAACATGCAAGTCAAGGACAATACCTTTCTGATTACCGGCGCCGCCTCCGGGCTGGGGGCGGCCACCGCCGAGCGCCTGGTGGCCGCGGGTGGCCGGGTGGTGCTCTGCGACCTGAGCGATGCCGTCGACGCCCACGCCGAGCGCCTGGGCGATGCCGCCCGGGCGGTGCGTGGCGACGTCACCTCGGGTGACGACATCCAGGCCGCGGTAGCCGCCGCCGTGGCCCTCGGCGACGGGCGCCTGGCCGGAGTAGTGCACTGCGCCGGCGTGGTCAGCGTGGCCAAACTGGTCGACCGCGAGGGCAACCCCGCCGACCTCGAGGCCTATAACCGCACCATCCAGATCAACCTGGTGGGCACCTTCAACGTGATGCGCCTGGCCGCGGCGGCCATGGCCAAGAACACCCCTAGCGAGGATGGCGAGCGCGGGGTGATCATCAACACCGCCTCCATCGCCGCCATGGACGGTCAGGTGGGGCAGTGCGCCTATAGCGCCTCCAAGGCCGGCGTGGTGGGCATGAGCCTGCCGGCGGCCCGGGAGCTCTCGCGCCACGGCGTGCGCGTGATGGCCATCGCGCCCGGGGTGTTCGAGACCCCGATGATGAGCGAGATCCCCGACGAGGCCGCCCAGGCCCTGGCCGCCGCCGTGCCGTTCCCCAAAAGGCTCGGCAAGCCCGACGAGTACGCCCGCCTGGCCGAGCAGATCATCACCAACCCCATGCTCAACGGCGAGGTGATCCGCCTCGACGGCGGCATTCGCATGCAGTAGGCCTTCGGCCAGCCACAAGGGGTCAAGGAGCAAGGGGAGGCGTCCCTTGACTCCTTGACCCCTTGATCCTTTCCGCCTCTTCAAACGAACGCTTGACTCTCCATTCTCTCGCGGGTAATTTCAAACACATGTTTGAAAGCGGCCGCCGCCGCCTTCCTGCGCCCGGTTACCGGCGCCATTGATTGTGGAGAGTTGAGATGCCCGACTATCAGGCCCCCCTGCGCGATATCCGCTTCGTCATGGACGAGATGCTGGACTACCCGGCCCACTACGCCCGCCTGCCCGGCGGCGAGGAGGCCAGCCCCGACGTGGTCGCCGCGATCCTGGAGGAGGGCGCGCGCTTCGCCCGCGAGGTGCTGCTGCCGCTGAACCAGAGCGGCGACCGCGAGGGCTGCCTGCTGGAGGGCGGCGAGGTGAAGGCGCCCAAGGGCTTCAAGGAGGCCTATGCCCAGTACGTGGAGGGCGGCTGGCCGAGCCTGGCCGCCGACCCCGAGCACGGCGGCCAGGGGCTGCCGCACTCGCTTGCCATGGTGCTCAACGAGATGGTCTGCTCCACCAACCTGGCCTGGGGCATGTACCCGGGGCTCTCCCACGGGGCCGCCGATGCCCTGCGCCACCACGGCACCGACGAGCAGAAGGCCACCTACCTGACCAGGCTGGTGGAGGGCACCTGGACCGGCACCATGTGCCTGACCGAGCCCCACTGCGGCACCGACCTCGGCCTGATCAAGACTCGCGCGGTGCCCACCGATGACGGCGCCTATGACATCACCGGCACCAAGATCTTCATCTCCGCCGGCGAGCACGACCTGGCCGAGAACATCGTCCACCTGGTGCTGGCCAAGCTGCCCGACGCCCCCGAGGGCTCGAAAGGCATCTCGCTGTTCGTGGTGCCCAAGTATCTGCCGAACGAGGCGGGTGAGCCGGGTGAGCGCAACGGCGTGGTGTGCGGGTCGCTGGAGCACAAGATGGGCATCCACGGCAACGCCACCTGCGTGATGAACTTCGATGCGGCCAAGGGCTACCTGGTGGGTGCGCCCCACAAGGGCCTGGCCTGCATGTTCACCATGATGAACGCCGCCCGTATCGGCGTCGGCATCCAGGGCCTGGGCCTCACCGAGGCGAGCTTTCAGAACGCCCTGGCCTATGCCCGCGACCGCCTGCAGATGCGCGCGCTCTCAGGCCCCAAGGCGCCGGAGAAGGCCGCCGACCCGATCATCGTCCACCCGGACGTGCGCCGCATGCTGCTGACCCAGAAGGCCTTCGCCGAGGGCGGCCGCATGCTTGCGCTCTACACCGCCCAGATGATCGATATCGTCGAGCACGGCGCTGATGCCGCCGAGAAGGAACAGGCCGAGACCCTGCTGGGCCTGTTGACCCCCATCGTCAAGGCGTTCCTCACCGAGGTGGGCTTCGAGGCCACCAATGAAGGGGTTCAGGTGTTCGGCGGCCACGGCTTCATCCAGGAGTGGGGCATGGAGCAGCTGGTGCGCGACGCGCGCATCACCCGCCTCTACGAAGGCACCACCGGCATCCAGGCGCTCGACCTGCTCGGCCGCAAGGTGCTGATGAGCCAGGGCGAGAGCCTCAAGGTCTTCACCAGGGAGATCCACAAGTTCTGCCAGGCCGAGGAGGGCAACGCCGAGCTCGCCGAGTTCGTGCGCCCGCTGGCCAAGCTCAATCAGGAGTGGGGCGAGCTGACCATGGCCATCGGCATGAAGGCCATGAGCGATCGCGAGGAGGTGGGCGCCGCCAGCGTCGACTACCTGATGTACTCGGGCTACGTGACCCTGGCCTACCTGTTCGCCCGCGCCGCCAAGCAGGCCCGCGGCGTGCTGGCCGAGGGCACCGACGAGGCCGCCTTCTACCGTGCCAAGCTGGATACCGCGCGCTTCTTCTACCAGCGCCTGCTGCCGCGTACCCGCGCCCACAAGGGGTCCATCGAGGCCGGCGCCGACTCGCTGATGGCGATCAGCGCCGAGGACTTCGGCCTGGGGTTTGAAATCTGAGTCGAGTTATGGGCTTGCGCTCATCGCGACGAACGACAGGCGGCAGGGGCTTCCTTTGCCGCCTTGTTGTTTTATGTTGAGCAAGGCGTTTCGGGTTGGGAAGAACGTTTCGCGTTGAGAGTGGCGTTTGCTCGGCTGCCGCACAAGGAGGACGATGCGCGATAGAGCGTCGGGCCATCTGCCTTGCGGTAACCGCGGAGTGACTGCCTCATGCGTGTCTTTGCCAACCCGGTCGGTGCCGGGGCCCTGTGGTTCGACAACCTCGCCACCGCCGACGGCACGCCCGTCGCCTATGACCCCCAGGCCAGGGCCTTCTTACCCATGCCGCCGTTCTGTGTGAATCGCGAGGTCATCGGCTGCAACTGGATCGCCCCCAGGCAGGGCGCCTTCTGCCGCTCTTGTGCCATGACCGCGCTGGCGCCGGACCCCTCCATTCCCGATGCCATGCCCAACTGGGCGCAGACCGAGGCCGCCAAGCGCTGGGTGCTCGACAACCTGGGGCGCTGGCACTGGTTTCGCCCCGAGGATCCCGGCGCACCGCCGGTGTTTCATATGCTGGCCGAGGGGCCGACTCCGGTGGCCATGGGCCATGCCGGGGGCGTGGTGACCATCAGCGTGGCCGAGGCGGATGAGGTGCTGCGAACCACGCGCCGGGAGGCCCTGGAGGAGCCCTACCGCACCATGATCGGCCATATGCGCCACGAGATCTCGCATATGCTGTGGTGGCGCCTCAGCCTGCGCGAGGACTTCCTCGAGGCCTTCAGGGCCATGTTCGGCGATGAACGAGAGGACTATCCCGCCGCGCTCCAGCGTTACTTCCATGACGGTCCGCCGCCGGACTGGCGGCTACGCTTCCTGACCACCTACGCCTCCGCGCATCCCCACGAGGACTGGGCCGAGACCGCCGCCCATCTGCTGCACCTGACCGATATCACCGACAGCTTCGTGGCGGCGGGGCTCTCCTCCCCGGAGCTGCCGAGCCCCTACTGGGACCCCTACGTGGAGCCCGACGCCGAGCGCCTGATCCGGGTCGCGACCAGCCTGGTGGCAGGCGTCAACCACGTCAATCGCTCCATGGGGCTCTCCGATCTCTACCCCTTCGCGCTCTCGGATGCCGCACGCCAGAAGCTTGCCTTCGTGCATGACTGGCTGCGTCGTGGCGCCCAGGGGCTGTAAGCCGACACGAGTCGGAGGCATGATGACCGCTTCACGCTCCGCCGCGATGGCGAGTGGCACAACAACAACGTCCAAGAGGAATCGCCCATGTCACGAACCCTCCGTCTGCAGGCGCTGATCCGCCTGCTGCGCCATCGCCGGGAGCCCATGCCCGGCCCCGCCCTTGCCGAGGCGCTGGGCATCTCGCTGCGTACGCTCTACCAGGAGATCGCCGTGCTGCGCGCGGTGGGTATCGAGGTGGTCAACCAGCCCGGCGAGGGGTATGTGCTGCCGCCCGAGGTCACCCTGCCGCCGCCGGCCCTGGCGGAGCCCGAGGCGACCGGGCAGGGCGAGGGTGTCACGGCCCAAGCGGTGCCCGCCGAGCTGGTGTTCTACACCAACCCGTTGTCGCGCGGTGGCATCGTGCACTGGATGCTCGAGGAGCTCGGCGTCAACTACCGCACGGTGATGCTGGAGTACGGCGCCACCATGAAGGCGCCGGAGTACCTCGCCATCAACCCGCTGGGCAAGGTGCCGGCCATCCGCCATGGCGACACCGTGGTGACCGAGGCAGCGGCCATCTGCGCCTACCTCGCCGATGCCTTTCCCGGGGCGGGCCTTGCGCCACCGCCCGCCGCGCGGGGCGACTACTACCGCTGGCTGTTCCTCGCCGCCGGCCCGCTGGAGACCGCCATCGCGCTGAACGGCCTGGGCGTTACGCCCACGGCGGAGCAGCAGATGCGCATGGGCCATGGAGACTACTGGACGCTGGTGGAGACCCTGGCCAGCGCCGTGGCGGACCGGCCCTTCATCGCCGGCAACGCCTTCAGCGCGGCGGATGTCTACGTGGGCTCACACATCGGCTGGGGCATGCAGTTCGGCACCCTGCCGCGTCGCCCCGAGTTCGAGGCCTACTGGGCGGGCCTGGCCGAACGGCCTGCCCAGCGGCGCTGTGCGGCATTCATCGAGCAGGCGCGGGTCACCGGCTGAGGACAGCGCGCCTCAGGCGCCGTGCAGGCGGCGGTGCAGCTCGCGGATCCGCTCGGCGAAGGCCGGCACCGGGCCCTCGGCCACCGCGTTCGGCACCACCTGCTGGATCGGCAGCGGGGCCACCGGCGCCGGCGAGACGCCCATCTCCTCGAGCCAGCCGATGAGCTGCTGGGAGGAGCTGGCGTAGACGATCCGCCCCAGGCCCACCCAGCCGTGGGCCGCCGCACACATGGGGCAGTGCTCGCCGGAGGTGTAGACCGTGGCCCGGGCGCGCTGCTCGGGCGTCAGGTGCTCCGCCGCCCAGCGTGCCAGGAAGAACTCCGGGTGCCGGGTGGCATCACCGCCGGCCACGTGGTTGTGGTCCTCCGCCAGTACCTCCCCGTCGCCGCTCACCAGCACCGAGCCGAAGGGCTCGTCGCCCGCCTCCAGCCCCTTCTCCGCCAGCGCCACGCAGCGCTCCAGGTGGGGCATGTCCTTCGCATCGATCATCGTCCGGGCTCCTTGGGTGTCCGAGTGACCACCAGCATACGCCATGCTCGCCGTTGGCCAAGCCGGGTCCCGGTTCGGCAGGACCGCCTGAGGCTGCCACACTGTGGCCACCCCCTTCCCGAGGAGCCAATCATGAGCAATGGACCCTATGGGCAACTCGCCTGCGGCTGCGGCGCCGTCACGCTGCTGGTGTGCGGTGCACCGCTCGGCCACGGCCGGGATGCCGAGGGTGAGCCCGTGAGCCTCTGGCCCCAGGAGGCCATCCAGCTCGGCCAGGGCGCCGATGAGCTCGAGGTGGTGCCGGATGCGAGCGGCGTCGATGCCTGGCAGTGCTGGCGCTGCGGCGAGCGCCTGTTGCACGCCGATGATGAGGCCGGCGTGGCGGTGCTGGCGGGCTCTTCAGAGGACGACGACGAGGCCGGCGTGGCACTGACGGCGGCGCAGCAACGCCGGCTCGCGGCACTGGGCTATCGGGTCGACGCCGGGCCCTAGCGGCGGGGCATCACGGGCGAAAGGGCAGGGGAGGCGGTAATGCCTCCCCTGTGGCGTCAGGTGCTGCGCAGATCGCAGCTGACTGCCGGGTTGAAGGGCTCCAGGTTGCCGCTCGGATTCTCGCGTAACCAGACGTGCTGGTCGTAGTGAGGCTCGAAGCCATGGGCCTGGTCGCCGGGGATGGCCGGGTCATCGGCCATGTAGTCCCAGCGGCGGCCCAGCAAGCTTGGCGGATCAACGTTGCCGGCCTCATGCCAGGCCCGTGTAAAGACCAGGTTCTCGATGCCCACCAGCACCAGGGTGCCGTCCGGCTGGGGCTCGTAGAGCAGGATGGCGGGGTTGTTGAAGTCGGTATGGGTACCTGTACCGTTAACACGCGGCTCGCTGGCGGTGAGGCCCAGCAGGTCGGGGCGCAGGTAGTGGATGCCCATGTGACCGAGTTCCGGCGGCAGTCCATGCGCGCCGGCCTTGACGCACTCGCCGGAGGGATCCGGCACATAGCCCTCCGCCAGGGCCACGTTGATGTCCTCGAAACGCTGGGTGGCGGTGCGCAGTGTCTCGATCATTGCCTCGGTGTCGTCGGCCATCAAGTGCGCGGTTGGCAGACCCGCCGCCGCAAGCCCGATGGCGAGGACGCCGCCCCGCAGGATGTCACTCATCTCGTGATCCTCCAGATGAGCCGGGCAGCCCAGCTCGCTGCTGGCGCCCGGCACGGATGCGCTGCCTGCCGGTGAGGCAGGCCGAGCGCGAAGGGCGGTCCATCCCTACCAATATAGCCAGCGCGGACCCCTTGTGCCGGTGCTCATTGTGGACCCTGGTTCGTGGACAGGGCAGGCGTGGCAGCCCGAATCCCCCTGAGCTAGGCTGGAATGGCAAGGCAGGAGAGCAAGGCCCGCAAACGGCCGGCGCAGGGGGCAGGGACGCAGGATGATGACGAGACTCAGCAGACGTAACGTTTTACCGGCGTTTTCTCGGAACAGGGGCGAAGCCCCCGATCCGGCGAAATGCCGGTTTTATTTTGATTTTCTTATGACAGGTTTCGACCCTAAGCGGCCATGCCGGAAAAGTCAGCGAGCACGGTCGCTGAGGATATGTGGCATACACAGTGATCGGTGTTATGTGGCTGTATACTTAATAACTTGGGATTTCAATAGGATGAGAGGGGGTTGAGCGTGCGGCATAACATTGTTGAACGCGCGTTCGCGTTCAAGTGGAAAATCAAGCGTGCTA
Source organism: Halomonas sp. SSL-5 (assembly GCF_030708455.1). GTDB lineage: Bacteria > Pseudomonadota > Gammaproteobacteria > Pseudomonadales > Halomonadaceae > Halomonas. Next base: position 280,062 of record NZ_JAUYWF010000002.1, on the reverse strand, counting down.
TATAATACAACTTTTAGACACCAAGGCCATCCCATGCAAGGACCCACTGCTCCTGATATAGCGGCTTCATTCGAATTCCACAGGCGACATCCTGAGATTTCTATAGATCAATACGTCAAAGAAAAAGCACTGGAGCTTGCTGAGTCAATTCAGGGCTTGGAGAAGATATATCTCGATCAACGCTTTTGGGTGCTGCTTCGTGATGCCCACATGGGTCGGTCAAAAATTCAGGCTGCCGATGAGCTGCTCGGCAAGATAAGAAGCGCCGTAACGAGCGGAAAAGTTCTCTGTCCGATTAGTGAGTCCGTGTTTCTGGAGTTACTGAAGCAGCAAGATCTAACCACCCGGCAAGCCACAGCAGAGCTAATTGATGAATTCAGTCATGGCATAACGCTGGTTCCGTATGAACAACGGGTTGCACAGGAGTTGGTTAGTGTCATTGCCGTGCCGACACCCAACGGTGCTCAGTATCACGAGCCCAAAGACCTAGTGTGGTCTAAGCTCAGCTATGTGTTGGGCGTAGTGCACCCTTCTGAGACAGCCTTTCCTCCGGAAGAGGAACTCGTCATTCAAAAGTCATTTTTCGACCATATGTGGCAGATTCCATTGGTTGAAGTGCTTTCCTGTCTGGAGGACGGAGCATTTTTTCCACCAGGGAAGTTTGGTGAAACGGCAGGCAAACTGAATGAGCTAAATCGAAATCATCAAGATGAGGTGAAGAACTTCAAGCAGGTCTATCTTGACGAAATCCGCGGTGGGTTGAGTCTGTTCATGCATGTGCCTCGCATGTGGTCGGAAAAGGAATATGAGAGGGTGTCGGGCGTTTCGGCTGCGTGCTCGGACCATGAAATACAGGAGCGTGAACAGAAATGGCATACAGTATTCGGAAACTTAGTCACAAAGAGGTCCGTGGCACTGAGATTGCCGAGTCTGCATGTTTCTGCCCTATGTCATGCTGCGGTTCGCTGGGATAAAGGGAGGAAATTGGTGGCGAATGATTTCTACGATTTTCACCATGCGGCAGCCGCAGTTGGATACTGTAGAGCTTTCATGACGGAGAAACCGTTAAGATCACTTCTTCAGCAAAAGCATCTCCAATTGGCGAACGATTATCCATGTGAGGTCATTGCTGATATCAATGAAGCCGTAGAATGGGTGGGGGAGCGAGTTGGTGGCTAACAAGTGCATCCACGGCGACCCAAAAACCGCTACGCGGTTTTCGGTCGCGTGATGCTTGGCGTTAGAAAAACTGAGGAAACTAGTTCTGTGATATCACCTGCAACTGTGTCACTTGCTGCTAATGTGGCTACGATAATAAGTGGTTTTTCCATTGTTATTGCGCTGTATGTGTATCTCAAAGATCGGTTCAAAAAGAATAGAAGGTTTGACTTCGGTATTCCGTCAAAGAGGAAAAAGTACTATTCAATCTTGGGTAAAAACCCATCGCTTATAGACAAGGTGGTTATCGAAAAAGGCGATATAAAGGGCTCAAAACTCAGCCAAATACTTCTAACTAGGTATAATTTTTCTGTTCACGGAGATAGAGAAAAGATCTTGAGGAATGGACTCAAATTTATTTTTTCGGATGAAGCGGTCAAGGGCATTCCGAATCTAGATAGCACAATCTATAATAATTTGGATATAGTGCTGTCACGATTCTGTTCGTTGGTTATCGATAGAGAGGATTTTTACACGCCTAGCTCTAAAAGGGTTGATGCTTGGATTGAGCTTGAAAATTTTAAGCCATTTATTGTTAAGTTTCCCATACCAGAAGAGCTGTTCGATGAGAATGTCTTCTCAAAAATTAGATTCGGTGGAGCAACTATTTCAAGTCTTGGAAGTGCGGTTATACAACAATACTTTCTTCCATACTTAATATTCTATGTTGCTAAAGATTATAGTTCGTTTTCGAAAGATGATTCGTACACAGTGCTTTCTGTTTTTTGGGAAATTGGCCCGTCATGACGTTTTCTAACAATCGCATATTGTCGGACTGCTTTTCCGTTTTGCTCCAAACCAGCCGAAAATTCGGGCGTTATATGCCAAAGCCTGAAAAATGGGAGTGCCCAGTAAGTAATCAAAAAATCTCGCCTTTAGGGCAAGATATGGCCCGTTGCCGATCCAAGATACTCAAATAAGATCAACCTGAATACATATTCAGCTAGTATTTAAAAGCCTCTAGAGAGCACCATCGGACTTTACTAACAGGTGACAAAAGTGAAGGAATTGAATCTAAAATATAAGGAAGTATTATGATTGAGTCTGAATATCTACGATTTTTGCGAACTCTGGATTCAGACGAAGTTCTTCCGGGAGTGCGCAAGATAGCGAACCTTGTCCTGGCAAACCTTGATGAGCTTGCTTTTCTAGGAACCTATCAAGGCCAGCGGGTTAAGAAAATGGTTGCCTTGGCCCAAGCTAACTGGGATGCCTTAAGCATAGAGATTCAGTCTTTACCCGAGATGACCGCCGAGAAAACTTCCCCCATTACTCAGATAAAAAGCATGGCAGTGGGGCCGTTTCGTGGTTTCTCTAGGCAAGAGGTTTTTGATTTAGAAAGTCTTTTAGTCCTAATATACGGTCCGAATGGTACTGGCAAATCTAGCTTCTGCGAAGCCCTTGAATATAGCCTTCTGGGTAACGTAGCTGAAGCGGAAAGCAAGCGTTTTCGAGATCAGGGGAATTACCTGAAAAACGCACATGTTAATCGTTTTTCAACGCCAGTTGTTACAGGCTTAAATGAGCAAGGCGCTGAGGTTGAAATTGAAGCAAATGAAGAGCTATTTAGATTTTGTTTCGTTGAAAAAAATCGTATCGATAATTTTTCCAGAATTGCCGCTCAGGCACCCGCCAAGCAAACTGAGCTTATATCGACGTTATTTGGCTTAGACTCTTTCAACGAGTTTGTGCGCAATTTTACTTCTGAGTTTGACCCAAAATATATTGATCTTACTGGTGTTAAAGCAGCTCAGTTAGCGCAAAAAAGGCAGGCACTTTCTGGTTCTCAGCAGCAGATAGCGACTAACAATGCAGAGCTGAAAAGACTAAATGCTGAGGAGCAAGCACTAGCCACCCAGTACCGTGAAGCAGCAACCTTTAGCCAATTGGTCTTTGAACTAAACGGTGACGATGAAAATGAAGGAGCAATCCATCGATTAGAAACCGATTTGCAACAGCCCCAAGCAAGTAAAACCAACTTAACAATTGGCGCATTACAGACACTTGGTAGCTCCATTAGCAGCGGTCTCAGAGAGCTGGAGTTGAAGAAAAAAGACTTGGAAAGTGCAAGTCAGGAGGTATCATTCAAGAATTTATACGACGCAGTTGTTCAACTACAATCGAATAGTCCAGAGCATTGTCCAGCGTGTAAAACGCCGCTCACCCAAGTATCCGTAAACCCTTACGGTAACGCTAATGAAGAACTTCAAAAGCTGCAACACTTGGCAGAGCTTCAGAAAACTGCACAACGGCTTCAACAAAATGTTAGTAGATGGTTGCTGGACCTCTCGCAAATATTGAATGTTTGTTTGACGTTTCTGCCACAAAACAATGTTATCCGACATTTTCATATTTCACCTGGCTCACAAGTCGATATCGGATGGTGGCATTCCTTGCAGCAACAGTTAGCGGATGGTTTTACGCCATGGCAGCACCTGGAAGCTCAGGTAAAGTATCTCGAGGAAGCCGACAAAAAGACTGATCAGGACGCCCAAATACGTTCAACTAAGAAAACTGAGCTAAATCGTTTGCGCTGTTTTAAAGAGCAAGTCACTGTCTTAGAAATACGCAGAGACACAGCTAAACAAGCAATTATTGCTGCGCAACAGGCAATCACTAGTTTTGATACGGAGAATGCTCAACTTATAGCTGATGTGGATGCTGAGCATGCCAAAGTTCAAAAAAATCAAGACATTGCAACTTCTTATAAGAGATTTGTAGAAAGCTTGAATACATATATGAATCGATTGCCGAGCCAGTTAGTTGCTGACCTCGGCGACCTGATTGTGAGACTTTACAATGCTTTTAATCGTTACGATTCAGAAGAAGATAAATTAGCTTCTGTTCAGCTTCCGTTATCTCAAAATCAACGGCTGTCCATTACATTTTTGAAAGACCATTCTGCCTTATTTGATGCGCTTCATATTCTGAGTGAGGGGCATATCCGTTGCCTTGGGCTAGCAATATTGCTTGCTAAGAACATAAAAGAGCGTTGTCCGGTTCTTATTTTTGACGACCCGGTGAACGCAATTGATGATGAGCATCGTCGTGCCATCAGGGAAACGTTATTTGTTGATGATTTTTTCAAGGGTTGTCAGATCATTTTGGCAGTGCATGGTGAGGAGTTCTTTAATAACACACATCAACTGCTAGGTAAGAGTCAGTCACTTGCGTCTCAGTCATATGTTTTCTTATCAAGCGCTGGCGAAGGCCATATTCAAGTTGACTCATTAAGGCGGCCAAAAAATTATGTATTAGCTGCACGCGAACTGTATGCACAAGGGGAGTATCGCGACGCGCTTATGTCGGCAAGAAGAGCGCTAGAGAACTTATGTGAAAAAACTTGGTTTCATTACGGAAAATATAGTGATAAGAAGGACAGCCTAATTAGTGTCTCTCGTCGTTCTCCTTCGGCGCCATGGGATCTAAGGGCATTAGCTGAAAATCTAAGATCTAAGCTGAATCGTTCCCAGTCAAATATACCTAATAAAGAGATGATAGTGTCTGCTCTCACTACTGTGCTAGGTCAAGATGGAAGAAACGCGTATTGGTCGCACTTGAACAAAGGTACACATGACGAGACTGACTTGCCTGAGTTCGATCAGCATACTGTTAACGAGGTGATCTCTGCTTTAGAAAGTTTGGATACTGCCCTAAGTGAGACGAACTGAATTGGCGGTTCCGGCATATAACAAGTTGCTGCACGCGGATAAATTACTCGCTGTGCTCGCAGCTTACCGGTGAGCAAATCGTTATATTAATTCTCGCTGAAGGACTGCTTCTGGCCGATAGCGGCTGTGGGAAAATATCATCATTTCTTTGCGCACGCTGACTTCCTCTCCTGGAGGACGTGAGGGGGCAGTTTTGTGTAAAGCGGTAGTGTAAACCCATGCACTGGAAAGCTGCTCAAGCCGGTCGTCGCCTCTCACTGTAAACCGCCGGCCCGAGGGTGCGTTGTCAATGATGACCGCGAAAACGTAACGCTACTCGCAACACCCTTGCTGCGCCTGAACCGGCGGGCACTTCACCGAGCCGAAGGAACAGAACACGCAGCAGTCGCCAGGCTTGGGCCTCAGCAGTACCTTGCAGTTGCCGCATTCGTAGAAGAACTGGCAGGCGTTGGTCGGCATAGTCTCCTGCTGGGCATGGCCACAGTGGGGGCACGTCAACACGGACTCCAGCACGACGGTACTCACGGTTCCCCCTTCCCGGTGGCCTGGACGCTCAGCCTTACCTTGCCCTCGTCGGCAAGATGCCCAATAAGATGGATGGCGCTTGCCTCGCTGATGTTGAGCTGGGTCGCCAGGGCCGTTGCATCGGCTTCGCCGTGGTCGTCCAGCACGGCGAGCGCCTCCCGCTCCAGGCCTTCCATCCACTCGCCGAATAGGGTGTGAAGTTCGGGCGTGGCAAAGGCGGCCATCGACGTGGTCTTGTGCATGGCCGTCAGCATTTCCGAGTACATGCTCATGCACATGCCCATCATCTGCGGCATGGGATTACCGGCCTCACCGCCGGACTCACTTTCCGTCTGCCCCATCATCTTCTGCATCATGGCCATGGGGTCTTCGCCGCCCGGGCCCATCTGCGCCCTCATCTTTTGCATCATGCCCCTCATCATCGGGTTGCAAGCGCAACCGTGTTCGGGCGGCGCGTGGTGGCTGGCATGGTGTCTTGTGTTTCGGGGTCCATGTTGAACCTCCTGGAGAATGATTCGGGGGAGTGGCCGGCGATGGCTCACTTCTGAATCAGTGGGTATGGATGAAAACGGCGCCGTAGTGGTAGGGCGGCAGTTCGACCAGCCTCTCGAGCGTGAAGCCGGCCGGCTCGACTACCGTTCGGGTTTGCTCCGGTGACATCCGCATGTCTGTCTTGGGGCCGCGCGGCTGGTCGAGAACCGTCGTTTCCTCACGGGGGAGGGGGTACCAATTGACGATGGCGAAGCGGCCGTTTGGCTGTAATGCCGCCGCGACTTCTCGGGCCAGCGCCGTCTTGTCCGGCGCGCCGTGGAAGGTGTTGGCGATCAGCACATAGTCGGCCGGCGCACTCAGCAGACGGCTTAGCGCCATGGCGTCTCCGAGCAGCCAGTCGCTATTCGGCATCCCCGCGCACGCCGCTTGCGCTTGCTCCAGCATGTCCGGATCGAGGTCGACACCGATGACGCGCCCCGACACCAGCTGCCGGGCGATGGCGGCGGTGAAATACCCATCGCCACAGCCGAGATCGACAACCGTCATCCCTTGCCCGATGCGCAAGGCCCTGACGACGCCATCAGGATCGGGCCACAGGGCGTGCCACCAGTCCTGGTTCGGCATGGCCGTGGCGGGAAAAAAGCGGTCTTGGGGCGTCACTCGAGGTCCTTCTTCATTGCGGCACTCAAGGCCTGGTTCACACTTGTATCTTAGTTCGAATCCGCCCCCGAATATCTCGGCCCCGTGGCGATGGCGCCAACGGGGTGCTCAACTGCCTCAAACGCTTGTGGGCGGGCGCTGATTCCCCGACGAGACACGCGCGACACCACAGGTTCGTCAGTCAGGAGAGGTCAGTTTCACCAGCCTAAGCCGCAGGGCATTGGTAATCACGCTCACCGAGGAGAGCGACATCGCCGCGGCGGCGATGATCGGCGACAGCAGCAGGCCGGTGAAGGGATAGAGCACGCCCGCGGCGATCGGTACGCCCGCGGCGTTGTAGACGAAGGCGAAGAACAGGTTCTGGCGGATGTTGCGCATGGTGGCCCGCGACAGCCGGTGCGCCTCGACGATGCCGGTCAGGTCGCCGCGCAGCAGGGTCACCCCGGCGCTCTCGATGGCCACGTCGGTGCCGGTGCCCATGGCGATGCCCACGTCGGCGGTGGCCAGGGCGGGGGCGTCGTTGACGCCGTCGCCGGCCATCACCACCACGCGTCCCTCGTCACGCAGGCGCTGCACCACGCGACCCTTGTCCTCGGGCAATACTTCGGCCTCTACCTCATCGATGCCCAGGCGGCGCGCCACCGCCTCGGCGGAGGTGCGGTTGTCGCCGGTGAGCATGACCACGCGAATGCCATCCGCCTGCAGCGCACGAATGGCCGCCTCGGTGGTCTCCTTGACCGGGTCGGCGATGGCCAGCAGGCCCGCCAGGCGGCCATCCACCGCGGCGAAGATCACGGTGGCGCCGTCGCCGCGCAGCCGATCGGCCTCCTCAGCTTGCTCCGAGAGGTCTACCCCTTCGCTCTCCATCAGCAGGCGATTGCCGAGCGCGATGTGGTAGCCGTCGATCTGCCCGGTCACCCCCTTGCCGTTAGGGGCGTCGAACTCCGTGGCCTCCGAGAGCGTCACGCCATCGTCCTTGGCCTTGTCGACGATCGCCTGGGCGAGGGGGTGTTCGCTGCCGCGCTCAAGCCCCGCGGCCAGTCGCAGGAGTTCCTGAGCGTCGAAACCTTCGGCCGGGCGCAATTCGGTGACCCGAGGCTTGCCCTCGGTCAGGGTGCCGGTCTTGTCGACCACCACGGTATCGACCTTCTCCAGGCGCTCCAGCGCCTCGGCGTCGCGGATCAGCACGCCGGCCTGGGCGCCGCGTCCCACGCCGACCATGATCGACATGGGAGTGGCCAGCCCCAGTGCACAAGGGCAGGCGATGATCAGTACACTGACCGCGGCGATCAGGCCGAAGGCCATGGGTGGTGCGGGCCCCCACAGCGACCAGGCGATGAAGGCCACCACGGCCACCAGGATCACCGCCGGCACGAAGACGCCGGCCACCTTGTCGGCCAGCCCCTGGATGGGCGCCCGGCTGCGCTGCGCGCTGGCCACCATCTGCACGATCTGCGACAGCATGGTGTCGCGGCCCACCTTGTCGGCGCGCATGATGAACGAGCCCTGGCCGTTGATGCTGCCGCCAATTACGCTATCGCCGGCTTCCTTGCGCACCGCCAGCGGCTCGCCGGTGACCATCGACTCGTCGATGTTGGAGCGCCCCTCCAGTACCTCGCCGTCCAGCGGCACCTTGTCGCCGGGGCGCACGCGCAGGCGATCGCCCACCTGGACCTTGTCGAGGGAGACTTCCTCTTCCTGGCCCTCGTCATCGAGGCGTCGCGCGGTGGCCGGGGCCAGGTCGAGCAGGGCGCGGATTGCCCCGGAGGTCTTCTCCCGGGCTCGTAGCTCCAGCACCTGCCCGAGCAGTACCAGCACCACGATCACCGCCGCCGCCTCGAAGTAAACCGCCACCGAGCCGTCGGTCTGGCGGAAGGTCTCGGGGAAGATGCCCGGCACGATGGTCGCCAGCAGGCTGTAGACCAGCGCCGCCCCGGTGCCGATGGCGATCAGGGTGAACATGTTGAGGCTGCGCCGCACGATGGAGCGCCAGCCGCGCACGAAGAAGGGCCTGCCCGCCCAGACCACCACCGGCGTGGCGAGCAGCAGCTGGATCCAGTTCGAGACCTGGGGGGCGATCAGGTGATCGAGTCGGAAGATATGCCCCCCCATCTCCAGCACCAGCACCGGCAGCGCCAGGACCAGCCCGATCCAGAAGCGCCGCGTCATGTCCTTGAGCTCCTCGGAGGGCCCGGACTCGGCGGAGACCGTCTCGGGCTCCAGGGCCATGCCGCAGATGGGGCAGTCGCCCGGCCCCTCCTGGCGGATCTCGGGGTGCATCGGGCAGGTGTAGATCGTCCCGGGCGGCGCTGGCTCGGCCGGTGTGTCGTCGCCCTGCAGGTAGGCGTCAGGGTCCCCCTCGAACTTCTGCTGGCACCTGGCCGAGCAGAAGTACCAGGTCTTTCCAGCGTGTGAGGCGCGGTGGTCGGTATGGTGAGGATCGACGTCCATGCCACATACGGGGTCCTTCGCGTGATGCGAGTGATCATGAATCATTCTTCATTCTCCTATGGCGACGCCAAGCCCTGTGCTTCATGAGATGAAGAGATGTCTGTGTCGGGAATGCGACTTGGAGGAAGCCGAGGGGGATCTGTCTTGCAGCGTAGAACCCATGGGTTACCCAATGGTCAATAGGCGACACGGATCATAAAAGCGGTTCCGCTCGGTTCTCGCCGCGCCGGCCACAGAATAAGCGGGGGAGCAGCAGCCACTGCAGCAGAGGCGTGAGGCCGGTGCCCAGCCGTGGCAGGGTGGGCATCATCGGGGTGTAGCTCCAGCGTTGGGCGATGACGGTGGCGTGCCACTCCAGTCCCACCATGATCAACAGTCCCGCCAGAACGAAGACCACGCACTCCTTGTGTCTATAGCACCGAAGCCAGTCACGGCTGAGGCTGAAGTGGTCCAATCGGAGCGGACACCCCGGTGAGGCTCAGCCATACACGACGCTTTAACGTCTCTACGTGATGGCAACTGCCCGGGTGAAGCCTCACCCGGGCAGAAAGAGAAAATCGGGCCGCCATGAAGGTGGCGGCCCTTGGGATCAGAAGGAGATGACCTCGCCGTCGGCGGGGATCACGACATGATCTTCGATGCCCTCCGCCTTCACGTACTCTCTCAACGCTGCCCGTGTCAGCGACATATGGTTGATAGCATCCATGTGTGTGGCGACTACTGTTGCTTCCGGTGCTGTCTGGGTAGCGCGCAGTACATCTTCCTTGCCCATGATGATGGGATCATCATAATCGCTGCGCATCGCTTGCCCTGCGTTGAGCACCACAATCTTAGGGTCATACTCATCGAACGCCTGATCAACTTCATCGCGCCATATGGTGTCGCCTACCAGGTAGAGAGTCTCCTGGCCAGGCGCTTGGAAGACTACGCCCATCACATCCCCGAGAGCGGCCGCGACTTCAGGTGAGGCATACATTTCATCGGTGCCATGCTGGCCGCCTGTCCTGCTCAGGGTTACGCCATCGAACTCGGCCTTATCGGAAAGGATGCGCACGTTGGTAAAGCCCTGCTCACGGATCATCGCTGCATCGGCCTGGTGCTGAGCGAACAGTGGGATATCCTTCGGCAGCAGCGCCTGGGCGGCGGCGTCCCAGTGGTCGAGGTGGGTGTGGGTGACGATCACGGCGTCCGTGTCGTCGATCACATCCTCTGCCGGCATTGGCAACCCAACCAGCGGATTGCGCAGCTCGCTGCGGTAGGTGCCATCGAAGCCCGGGTAGGCGCCCTGCTCGGCCAGCATGGGATCGATCAGGAAGGTGGTATCCCCATAGGTGATCTTCACCGTGGCATTGCGGATCTGCTGCACCTGCTGCGTTGTCTCCTGAGAGATCGAGTCCGCGGATGCACTGCCGGCGATTAGGGCCGTGGCCAGGGCCAGGGAACTGGCGAGGGTCTTGATCAGCATCTGGATGCTCCTCCATTACGTTGCTGGGGTGATGGCAAGCAGTTTAGCGGGGCGCGGTTGAGCAAAAAATTGGCCTGAATGACAATATTCGAAAGATTCGGGCCAAGGTGCCATGATTATGAGGAACGAAGCTCAGGAGTCGCACCTTGCCGTTGCCCAGCGTCGGACTGATCCTTTACCCGAATATCAGTCCCTTCCATTTCTCGGTGCCCTATACAGTGTTCGGTATGGCCTTGCCCGATCGCCCACTGTTCGATCTGTCCATCGTGGCGCCGGAGGGGAAGCCGCTGGCGGCCGAGCGGGCGATGACGGTACGGCCCGATGGCGGCCTGGAGCTGCTGGACCGGGTGGATATCGCGGTGGTGCCTGGCTGGCATGACCTGAATGAAGCGCCGCCGCCAGAGCTGGCCGAGGCGCTCGTCCGTTGTCATGAGCGGGGTGCCCATGTGGTGGGGCTATGTTACGGCACCTATGCCCTGGCTTACGCCGGGCTGCTGGACGTTAGGCGGGCGTCGACTCACTGGATGGCCGAGCAGGATTTCATCGGCCGCTTTCCCAGAGTCAAGCTGGATACCAATGCGCTCTACGTGGAGGAGGATCGTCTGGTGACGTCTGCCGGTACCGCGGCCGGCCTGGATTGTTGCTTGTTCCTGGTGCGTGAATATTACGGCGCGCAAATTGCCAACAAGGTGGCCCGGGCCATGGTGGTCCCACCGCATCGAGAGGGTGGGCAAGCGCAGTTCATCGAGCAGCCGGTTGCTACCTCTACCCAGGACGCCCACATCAACCGCCTGCTCGACTACCTGCGAGAACACCTGGCGGAGTCGCACACCATCGATGCGCTTGCCACCCGTACCGCCATGAGTCGGCGGACCTTCACGCGCCACTTCCACAAGGCCACCGGCATGACGGTGGTGGAGTGGCTGGTGAGCGAGCGGCTGCGGCGTGGACGCGAGCTGTTGGAAACCACCTCCTTGTCGGTAGAGGCCATTGCGGAAAGGGTCGGTTTCCACACGGCGACATCGTTTCGGCAACATTTCAGGCAGCGGCATCGGGTCAGTCCCCGCGACTGGCGCAAGACCTTCGGCGAAAGCCCCTGATTATCGTTGGGCCTATCCTTCTGCACGTGATCGCTCTCGATGCCGACGCTATGCCCGCCGGTGACAGCGGCGACTCTGTGGGGCGTCGGCCCTTGGCTCAAGCGCCCCGCAGGTCGCAGCCGACCGCGGCGGTGCGGGGCGGGAGACGCGCGGCCTTGATCCCGGCCGGCTTTTCTCCCAGGCGTATCATGGTCTTGCCCAGCATCGGCGGAACAATGTCCCGGCCGAGAGCTGCTATCATGGCGCCATTTCGTTAGCCACCATCCCGCTGGATCTCCCGCTATGCTCGCCGACACCCTTGCCGCCCTGACCCCCGCCGATCACGCCGCCGGCCACCGTATGGCGTTGCATCTGGATAACCTCACCAAGCCACCTGGCAGCCTGGGGCGCCTGGAAACGCTGGCCGTGACGCTGGCGGCAATCTCCGGCGAGGCCTCTCCCCGGGTCTCGCCCCCAGGGATGCTGGTCTTCGCTGCCGACCATGGGGTAGCCGCCGAGGGTGTCTCGGCCTTTCCCCAGGAGGTCACCGCACAGATGGTGGCCAACTTCGTGGCCGGCGGGGCGGCGATTAACGTCTTCGCCCGCCAGCTCGGGGCACGCCTCGAGGTGATCGACGTGGGGGTGGCCGCCACGCTGCCCGGCCAGGGCGTCGTGGATGAGAAGGTGCGCCATGGCACCGCCAACATGGTCGAGACGGATGCCATGCATCGCGATCAGGCAGTGTTGGCCATCGAGGCGGGCATCCGCGCCGCCGAGCGGGCCGTCGATGCCGGCTGCCGCTGCCTGATCATCGGCGAGATGGGCATCGCCAATACCACGGCGAGCAGCGCCCTGCTCGCCACGCTCAGCGAGGCGCCGGTGGCCGGCCTGATCGGCAGCGGTACCGGCCTCCCGGCCGAACGCCTTGCCCACAAGCAGGCGGTCATCGAACGCGCCCTTGCCGCCCGTGCGCCGGATCGTGACGACCCCTTGGACGTGCTCGCCAAGCTTGGGGGACTCGAGATCGCCGCCATGACCGGCGCCTACCTGGGCGGAGCGGCGCGCCGGGTGCCGCTGCTGGTGGACGGCTTCATCGCCACGGTGGCCGCTCTGGTGGCCTGTCGACTGGGAGCCGACACCCGCGACTATCTGATCTTCGGACACCGCTCCCGCGAGCCGGGCCACACTCATGCCCTGGCGGCCCTCGATGCCCAGCCGCTGCTCGACCTCGAGCTGTGCCTGGGGGAGGGCACCGGCGCGGCCCTGGCCTACCCGCTACTGGAAGCGGCCTGTCGTGTGCCGGCCGAGATGGCCACCTTCGACGCTATCGGCATCGACACCGCCCCGTGACGTCGGAACAACGTCTCGCCTTCGGCCCGGGAATCACCCTAGACGTCACCGCCGACTGGGTGCACCTGGCCGCCTCGCGCCCGCTCTGGACCCTGAGTAGCGCCCTGGTGGGCGGCGGCTTCGGCTGGCGGCGGCACTTCTGCAATTTCCACGTGGACAAGGGGTACGCCGGGGGCGCGCCGGCGGCGGATCTCGCCGACTGGCTGGCGGCGCGGCGGCTGCCGGCGGGCGAGAGCCTGGCCATGATGACCGCGGTGCGCCTTGAACACCTGCACGTGGAGGCGGGGCAGGGGGTGCTGGCGGCGGTGACCGCCGGGGCCGGCAATGCCGTGGATATCGCCGCCCCTCTGGCCGGGGATCCTCGGCCGGTAGGCACCATCAATACCCTGCTCCTGATCGATGGCCACCTCACCGACGGCGGCCTGGTCAACGCCTGCCTGTCGGCCAGCGAGGCCAAGGTGCGCGCCCTGCACTCCCTCGGGGTGCTGGACCCCCATAGCGGCACGCCGGCCAGCGGCACCTCCACCGATTGCCTGGCCGTTGCCGCGACGCAAGTGGGCGAGGTGACCCCCTATGCCGGTTCGGGAACACGGCTCGGTCGCGAGCTGGGCCGGGCGGTCTATCGGGCCACCCGCGCCTCGCTGCTGGCCTCCCGGGAGTGGCGGCGGCGCCAGGCGATGGAGGAGGGCACCCATGGCTGAGCCGCTGTCGCCTGCGCTGCTGGCCCTGGTGCTGGCCGCCGTGGTCCTGGACCTGGCCATCGGCGATCCGCGCCGGCTGCCCCATCCGGTGGTGGGCATGGGGGCGGTGATCGCCCTATTGGAGCGCGCCTGGAACCATGGCTCGCCCCGGGCGCGCCGAATCCGCGGCGCGCTGATGACCGCCCTGGTGGTGGCGGGCAGCGCCCTGCTGGCCTGGGCCGCCATCGCCCTGCTGGCGAACCTGCACCCCTGGCTGGGCTGGCTGGCGGAGGGGTGGCTGCTGGCCAGCTGCCTGGCCATTCGCGGCCTGCGCGACGCCGCCCTCTCGGTGGCCGCACCGCTGGCCCGGGGCGACCTGCCCGCGGCGCGTCGGGCGCTCTCCCTGATCGTCGGCCGCGACACCGAGGGGCTGGACGAGGGGGAGGTGACCCGCGGGGCGGTGGAGACCGTGGCCGAGAACACGGTGGACGGCATCACCGCGCCGCTCCTCTTCGCTATGCTGGGGGGTGCCCCGCTGGCGGTGGCCTACAAGGCGGTCAACACCCTGGACTCCATGGTGGGCTACCGCAGCGAGCGCTACCGCGACTTCGGCCGGGCCTCGGCGCGCCTGGATGACGCCGCCAACTGGCTGCCGGCCCGGCTCACCGCCCTGACCCTGTGGCTGGGTGCCTGTTGCCTGGCGGCTGGTCGGCAGGCCCTCCATACCCGCAGTGCCCTGGCCGCCACTCGCCGCGAGGCGCCCCGGCACCCGAGCCCCAATAGCGGCTGGCCCGAGGCCATGGTGGCCAACCTGCTGGGGGTCCAGCTCGGCGGCACCAACCGCTACCGCGGCGAGATCTCCGAGCGCGCCCGCCTGGGTACGCCTCGGGAGCCGCTGGGCCAGGCCCATATCGGTGCGGCGATTCGCCTGATGCACGGTGGCTGGCTGGTCTTCCTCATCCTGCTGGCGTCGACGGTGCTGCTTGGAGAGACAATATCGTGAGGGCACGAGACTCGAGATCCACCTCCCCTGGCTGGCCCCTGCACGGCGGCCAGCCCGGCCCCCTGTTGGCGCGCTTCGGCCTGGCCGAGGAGGCCCCGGTGCTGGATGTGAGCGCCAACCTCAATCCACTTGGGCCGCCGGCCTGGCTTCCCGGGTGGTTGACGGCCCGGCTCGCCGAGCCCGAGACGCTCGCGCGCTACCCCGACCCCGGCTACGCCGAGGCTCATGCGGCCATCGCCGCCCACGAGGGGCTGGCCATGGACCAGGTGCTGTTGACTAACGGCGGCGCCGAGGCGATCTTCCTGGCCGCCGCCCTGCAGGCCCGCGAATGGCCGGGGGTGCCGACGGCCATCATCGAGCCCACCTTCGCCGAGTACGCACGGGCCTGCGCGGCCCACGAGCTGCCGGTGGTGACGCTGCCCCTGGCACCCCCGGAGTTTCGCCTCGACGTCGAGGCCATTGCCGCGGGGCTTGGCGAGGCGCGGCTGCTGTGGCTCTGCCGCCCCAACAACCCCACCGCCACCCTGGTACCTAAGGCCGACGTGGAGCGCCTGCTCGCCCTGACCGCGGCGCGAGGCTGTCGGCTGGTGGTGGACGAGGCCTTCGTGGACTTCATCGGGGACCCCCGGGAGTCGCTGACGCCGCTGCTCGCCGACCATCCGCACCTCGTGCTGCTGCGCTCGATGACCAAGCACTTCACCCTGCCGGGGCTGCGGCTGGGCTACCTGCTGGGCGCGCCCGAGGCGGTGGCGGCGGCCCGTGCCTGCCAACCCGCCTGGAGCGTCAACGCCCTGGCCGCGAGCCTGGTGGCGCCCCTGCTGGCCGACTGCGACTTCGCCCGGCGCACCGAGGGCTGGCTCGCCGCCGAGCGGCCCAGGCTGCAGGCCGGGCTCGAGGCCCTGGGCCTTGAGGTGGTGCAGAGCCGGGCCAACTTCTTCCTGGTGCGCCATTCCGGATCGGGTGAACAAGGGCGCGAGGCGACCCGGGCGCTGTTGCCGACATTGTTGCGCCGCGGCGTGCTGGCGCGTCACACCGAATCCTTTGCGGGCCTCGACGGCGGCTGGCTGCGCCTGGCGCTGCGCGATGCCGAGGACAACGAGCGCCTGCTGGCGGCCCTGGCCGGCGCGTTGGCGGACAGCGGCGATGAGGGCGCGTCATGATCGCCTTTGTCAGCGGCGGGGCGCGTTCCGGCAAGAGCCGCCACGCCGAGGGCCTGGCCCGCCAGTGGCAGGCCGCCGGCGGCGGAGAACTCGTCTATCTCGCCACGGCGCGGGCCGCGGACGCCGAGATGGCCGCGCGCATCGCCCGCCACCGACGGGAGCGCGGGGCCGGCTGGCACACCCTGGAGGTGCCGCTGGCGCTGGACTCCGCCCTGGCCGAAGTGGGCGTGGGCAACACCGTCCTGCTGGATTGCCTGACCCTCTGGTCCAGCCAGTGGCTCTACGCCGGTGGCGGCCGCGAGGCGGAGGGGGAGGCGCTGTTGGCCCGGGTGATTGAGGTGGCCCGAGCACGCGATATCGCCCTGGTGGTGGTCTCCAACGACCTCAATGAAGATATTCCCCCAACCGACGCGGAGACCTGGCGCTACCTGGCCTTCCTCCAGCGGCTGCACCGCCAGCTGGCCCGAGAAGCGGATCGGGTGATCGAGGTGGTGGCGGGCATGGCTCTCGAATGGAAAGCCATCGACAGGCAGCCCTCCGGGGAGCGAGACGTGGAGACGCGTCGATGAAAAACGCCCTCTACGGACTGGTGCTGGCGCTGCAGTTCCTGACCCGAATTCCGCTGCCCATCGTCTGCCCCTGGAATGCCGCCACCTGCCGCTGGGCGCTGCGCTGCTATCCCTTGGTGGGCCTGCTGATTGGCGCGCTTCTGGCAGGGCTGGCCATGCTGGGGCAGGGGCTGCCCAGCCCGTTGCTGGCGCTGGCGCTGCTCAGCCTCTGGGTGGCGCTCTCCGGGGGACTGCACCTGGACGGGGTCATGGATATCGCCGACGCCCTGGGCAGCAATGCCCCCCTGGAGCGGCGCTGGGCAATCATGAAGGACAGCCAGGTGGGCAGTTTCGCGATCCTGGCCCTGGTCTTCCTGTTGGCTTGGAAGGGGGCGCTGATCTTGGCCCTGCTCGAGGCGGGGGCGAGCCCCTGGCTGTGGCTGGTGCTGCCGGCGCTTTCGCGCTTCGGGGCGCTGCTGCTGCTGCGTCTGGCCCCCCTGGCACGGCGCGAGGGGCTTGCCTGGACCTGGCGCCAGCACCTGGCGCGGCGGGATCTGGGGCTGGCGCTGCTGCCGTTGCTGCCCTTCTTCGGCTTCGTGCCCGGCGGCGCCTGGCTGCTCGGCGCCCTCTGCGTCTTTCTGTTTCTGTATGGCCTGGCCATGGTGCGGGCCTTTACCGGCATCAACGGCGATATCGTGGGTGCCGCTATCGAGGGAGGAGAACTATGGGTGCTGCTCAGCGCCTGGAGCTGGTGGTGGTTCGCCACGGCGTGACCGCCTGGAATCTCGAGCGACGCTACCAGGGCCAGCGCGATATCCCGTTGCTGCTGCCCAATGCGCTGGCGGATATGGATCGGCTTCGCGACCACCTGTCGGACGAGGCCTTCGACGCCGTGCACTGCAGTGACCTGACCCGCTGTCGCCAGACCCTGACGCATGTGTTGCCGGCGTGGGAGGCGGCGGCGCTCTTCGATACGCGGCTGAGGGAGCTGGACTTCGGTGAGTACGAGGGGCGCACCTGGGAAGCGCTCAAGGAGGACGCCCGCTATCGGGCCTGGATCGACAGCGCCGGTGAGCAGGCGCCCCCCGGTGGCGAGTCCGCCGAGGCGCTCTGGACGCGCCTGGAGGCCTGGCTTGGGGAGGTGCTCCTGCAGGCCGCCGAGCGGGGGCATCGCCGGGTACTGGCGGTGAGCCACGGCGGGGTGATTCGTGAGCTTCGGCGGCGCCTGGAAGGCAGCGACTTCTGGGAAGGTGTGGTGGGTCAGGCCCAGGGTCGCCGTTTCGAGTTCGACAACCAGGAGGGAGAGTGGCAATGCAGAGCGTCATCGGTGGTGCCTATTCGGGTCGACGCCGGCTAGTGGCGGAGCGCTTCCCCCGTGCTCGTTGGCACCGGTTGGTGAAGGGGGAGGGCGCCGAGGAGTGCCTGGCCGGACACGCGGGGCGGGAAGTGCTGGTGG
The DNA here is from genome assembly GCF_030708455.1 of Halomonas sp. SSL-5. Classification (GTDB taxonomy): domain Bacteria; phylum Pseudomonadota; class Gammaproteobacteria; order Pseudomonadales; family Halomonadaceae; genus Halomonas. The sequence continues at coordinate 262,304 of NZ_JAUYWF010000002.1, read as the reverse complement.
TCGACGGCATCGCCGCCTGGCTCTCGGCCGCCCTTGCCGAGATCCCGGACGACGATGCCCTGCGCGAGACCTGGTTGAGGCTGCTTGATGGCCTCGTCGCGGCGCCCTGCGAAGTGGTGCTGATCCTCGACGAGATGGGGCGTGGCATCGTGCCGATGGACCCGGCGGCGCGGCGCCTGCGGGACCATAACGGCTGGCTGGCCCAGGCCGCGGTCGAGCGTAGCCGGACGGCCTGGTATATGCGTCATGGCCTCTGCAAGCAGCTGAAATAAAAGAATTTTGATTGTGCCTTCTAACCTCCGGCGTTGACCGCGCTGCCGCGCCTTGCTAGCTTACGCGCACTCTCAGGTGCCCCAGGCGTATCACAGCGCCGGGGTGAAACGGGAAGTCGGTGCGCGGTGCTCTTGCCGAGAGTCCGCCATTCCGACGCTGCCCCCGCAACGGTGATCGAGATAGAAGCGGCCAAACAGCCACTGTGCCAAGGCACGGGAAGGCGGTCGCCTTGAAGGCCAGTGAGAGGCCTTCGCTCGTCAGCCCGGAGACCGGCCGGAGAGCGCATGCCGAACCGCGGAGGGCGGTCTCGGGCAGGGCAGTTGCCACTCGCCTGGCCGCACTCTCGCCTGATGTCCCTCCCTCGCCTCGGCCCAGAATAGACCCGCATCGTACGGGTTGGTACGACAAGCAAGGGACATCCATGACTATCGCTTACCCCTCACGTGGCCTGGCCGCCTTCGCCCTGGCCACCCTGCCGCTGGCCGTCATCTCCCATGCCGCCCAGGCCCAGAACGCCTCGGTCGATGGCGACGATACCCCTCAGAGACTCAACCCCCTGGTGGTCACCGCCGCGCTGGCGCCGCGCACCGCCGACGAGAGCCTCTCCTCGGTAACGCTGCTGGATGAGGCCACCCTGCGCCGCCAGGACCCCACCAGCATCACCGATTTGCTGCGCGGTCAGCCCGGGGTGGACGTCACCTCCAGCGGCAGCTTTGGCAAGAGCAGTAGCGTCTATATTCGCGGCACTTCGAATAACCAGAGCCTGCTGATGATCGATGGCATTCGCCTGCGCTCCGCGACTCTTGGTGGCCCGGCGTGGCAGTTCCTCGATCCGCGCATGTTCGAGCGGGCCGAGATCGTACGCGGCCCGCGTGGCAGCCTCTATGGCGCCGATGCGATGGGCGGAGTGGTGCAGCTGTTCACGCCGGAAGGCGACGGTGAGCCCGCACCGCGTATCTCCTTCGGCGGCGGCTCCTTCGATACCCAGCGCTACAGCGCCAGCCTTTCCGGTGCCGAGGGCGGCACGCGATACCATTTCGCCGCCAGCCGCTTCGATACCGACGGCGAGCCGGTTCGCCGTGGCGGAGACGATATGGGCTACGACAACACCTCAGCGCTGGCGCGAATGTCGCATACGTTGGATAGCGGCGCGGAACTGGGGGTATTGGCACTTAGGGCGCGTGGTACCACCGAGTATGACAAGAGTGGCTCGCTGGCCACGACGGACTATGTGCAGCAGGTGGCGGGTATCTATGGTGAGCTGCCTATTACCGGAAACTGGCGTAGCCGCTTGACGCTTAGCGAAGCACGCGATGAAAGTGTCAACCTTGCCGAAGATTCTATCTTCGATACGCAGACGCGCACAGCCCGTTGGGAAAACACGCTTAGCGCTGGTGCGCATGAGTTGGTCATTGGCGCAGAGTACATGAATGACAGCGTGGCCGGTAGTATCACCGGGAGTGAGCCGTTTGGTGGTCCTTATGACATAGAGGATCGCGATAACAAGGCCATTTTCAGCCAGGCGCTGCTCGATTTTTCCCCCTTGGCGGTGCAGGCCAGTCTGCGCTACGACGACAACGAAGCTTTTGGTGAAGAGGTTACAGGCAGCTTGGCACTAGGCTATGACCTGGATGCCCATCACACCCTGCGTACCAGCTATGGCACGGCCTTTAAAGCACCGACCTTTAATGATCTTTACTGGCCTTTTGAAGATTATGGTGTCTTTGGGTCCTATCAAGGAAACCCTGATCTCAAGGCGGAAACTTCTCAGGCTTTAGAGTTGGGCGTGCGAGGCCAGTACCAAGATTGGTTCTGGGATTTATCCGTCTATCAAACCGACATCGAGGATATGATCACTACAGAGACTATCAATGGCGATAGTCGACCGATTAATATCAATGAGGCGCGTATCCGTGGTGCCGAGCTCTCCATAGGGACCGAGATCAATGATTGGACCCTGGCAACGGCGCTGACCTATACCGACCCCGAGAATCGTCAAACCGGTAATCGTTTACAACGCCGTGCCAGCCAGAGCCTACGTTTCGATGTCGACCGCGAGCTGGGCGAGTGGTCACTGGGCGGCTCCTGGATTGCCCAGAACCATCGCTACGACGATGCCGCCAACCAGAACCGCCTGGGTGGCTTTGGCCTGCTCAACCTGCGTGCCGGCTGGCAGTTTGCGCCGCTATGGTCGGCTCGTCTGACCGTCGAGAACGCCCTGGACAAGGAGTACACTACAGCCAAGTTCTTCGACGGCGATGACTACATCAACGCCGGTCGTAGCGCCTTCCTTAGCGTGCACTTCGGGCAGTGATGACGATACGGATTTCTCGATTACTCCTGACCGGCCTGGCGCTGCTGTTGAGTGTGGCAGCTCCGGCCAGCGCCGAGGTCTGCGCCGTCGACGATACCGACAGGGAAGTGTGCCTGGCGGCCCCGGCGCAGCGCATCGCCGCGCTCTCGCCGGGGGCCACCGAACTGGTCTACGCCGCCGGCGCCGGCGAGAAGGTCGTCGCAGTGGTGGCCTACAGCGACTATCCGCCCGAGGCCCGCGAGGTCGCCTCGGTGGGCAGCCATACCCGCCTCGACCTGGAGCGGCTCGTCACCCTGCGGCCGGACCTGGTGATCGGCTGGGTCACCGGCAACCCACCCGAGCAGCTGGAGCGCCTCGAGGCCCTGGGGCTGCCGGTCTTCTATATCGAGCCGCGCTCCTTCGAGGGCGTGTCCGGCGCCATCGAGCGCCTGGCGGCGCTCGCCGATACCGAAGCGGAAGGTGAGCGGGTGGCCGGTGAGTTTCGCGACGGCATGGCGGCACTCGCCGACCGCTACGCCGAGGCCGCGCCGGTACGGGTCTTCTATCAGGTGTGGGACGAGCCCTTGATGACGATCAACGACGACCACCTGATCGGCCAGGTGCTGCGCCTGTGCGGTGGCGTCAACGTCTTCGGGGCGCTTCCGCGGCTGGTGCCGCGTCCCGGCGAGGAGGCGGTGCTGGCCGCCGATCCCGAGGCGATCCTGGCCGGCGGCATGGGCGAGGAGAACCGCGACTGGTTGGACCACTGGGCACAGTATCCGCAGCTCACCGCGGTGGCGCGGGACAACCTCTTCTTCGTGCCGCCGTCGCTGATCCAGCGGCCTACGCCGCGGCTACTGGAGGGTAGCCGGCTGTTCTGCGAGAAGCTGGAGCGGGCCCGCGAGCGGCGGGGAGCACAGGGCTCGTGACGGCGTTGATCCGCCCCCTCGGCGCCCTGGCCCTGGCCGCGCTGGCGGCCCTGGTGCTGTCGGTGGCGCTGGGCAGCGTGACCCTGTCGCCGGACGAGATCCTGGCGGCCCTGGGAGGGCAGGGCGAGGCGCTCTCCCGCACCCTGATCCTCGAGCTGCGCCTGCCGCGCTCGCTTGCCGCCTTCGCGGTGGGCGGGCTGCTCGCCGTGGCCGGCGCCCTGATGCAGGTGCTGCTGCGCAACCCCCTGGCCGACCCCTATGTGCTGGGGCTCTCCGGAGGTGCCTCGGTGGGGGCCCTGCTGGCCATGCTGGCGGGGCTAGGCAGTGTGTTGGTCTCGGGCTCGGCCTTCGTCGGAGCGCTGGTCTCGACCCTGCTGGTGTTCGGCCTGGCCCACGGGCGCGGCGGCTGGACCCCGGCGCGCTTGCTGCTCACCGGGGTGGTGGTGGCCGCCGGCTGGGGAGCGGTGATCACCCTGATGCTGGCGGTGAGCCCCGCCGACCGCCTGCCCGGCATGCTCTACTGGCTGATGGGCGATCTGTCCTACGCCGGCACCCCCTGGCCGCCGCTGGTGCTGCTAGCGATAGTCTGTCTACTGGCGGTGCCGCTGGGGCGTAGCCTCAACGTGCTGGCCCGGGGGGCCATGCAGGCCGCTGCCCTGGGGGTCTCGGTGCGGCGCCTGGAGTGGGGCCTCTACCTGGCCGCCAGCGCCCTCACCGCCATGGCGGTGACCACCGCCGGCAGTATCGGCTTCGTGGGGCTGGTGGTGCCGCACATGCTGCGCCTGCTGCTGGGCAACGATCAGCGCCTGATCCTGCCCGCCTGTGCCCTGGCCGGCGGCACCCTGCTGCTGCTGGCGGATACCCTGGCGCGGATCATGATCGCCCCGGAGCAGTTGCCGGTGGGGGTGATCACCGCGCTGCTCGGGGTGCCCACCTTCCTCTATCTGCTCTATCGGAGTCAGTGATGCGTCGACTCGAGGCTCGGGAGCTGGTGATCGATGTGCCGGGACGCCCCGCCGGGCGGGCCCTGGGCGTCTGCGTGGAGCCGGGCCAGATGTGGGGCGTGTTGGGTCCCAACGGCGCCGGCAAGACCACCCTGCTGCATACCCTGGCCGGGCTACGCGCGCCGCGTCGCGGCGAGGTGCGTCTCGACGGCCGCCCGCTCGCCGCGCTCAAGCGGCGCCAGGTAGCGCGCCAACTGGGGCTGATATTCCAGGAGCGCCACGACGGCTTCCCCGCCACGGTACGCGAGACCGCGCTGATCGGCCGCCACCCGTATCTGTCGCCCTGGCAGATGGAGGGCGCCGAGGAGCTGCGCCTGGCCGAGGCCGCGCTGGAGCGCCTCGATGTGGCGCATCTCGCCGAGCGCCTGGTCAGCACCCTCTCCGGGGGCGAGCGCCAGCGCCTGGCCATCGCCACCGTGCTGACCCAGGCACCGGCCATCTGGCTGGCCGATGAGCCCACCAACCATCTCGACCTGCATCACCAGGCGGGGGTGATGGCCCTGCTGGCCGAGCAGGCCGCCGAGGGCTGCGCTGTACTGATGTGCCTGCATGACCTCAACCTGGCCGCGCGCTGGTGCGACCACCTACTGCTGCTCTACCCGGATGGCGAGGCGTGCTGGGGCCCGGCGGAAGCGATGCTGGTGCCCGAGGTCCTGGAGCGCTTATACGGCCAGCGCCTGGCCACCGCCTGGGTCGACGGTGCCCCGGTTTTTGTACCTGTGAGGTAATCAAATGAAAAAAGTCGATCCCCAGCGCCATGCCGAGCGCATGGCCCACAAGCAGAAGATCATGAACGAGCGCATCGCCAAGGCCGACAAGGAGCAGGGCGTGCTGCTGGTGCTCACCGGCCCCGGCAAGGGCAAGAGCAGCTCCGGCTTCGGCATGCTGGCACGCGCCCTCGGCCACGGCATGCAGGTGGGCGTGGTGCAGTTTATCAAGGGCGCCTTCAGCACCGGCGAGGAGGCCTTCTTCCGTAATCTACCGGGCGTGGAGTACCACGTAATGGGCGAGGGCTACACCTGGGACACCCAGGACCGCGAGCGCGACGTCCAGACCGCCGAGGCGGCCTGGGAGGTGGCCGGGCGCATGCTCGCCGACCCGAGCTTCGATATGGTGCTGCTCGATGAACTCAACATCGCCCTGAAGAACGGCTACCTCGACCTGGATCGAGTGCTGGACGACCTCCAGGCGCGGCCGGCCATGCAGCACGCCATCGTGACCGGGCGCTACGCCCCCGACGCGCTGATCGAGTTGGCCGACACCGTCACCGAGATGAAAGTAGTCAAGCACGCCTTCAAGGATCAGGGAGTGAGGGCCCAGAAGGGCGTCGAGCTATGAGCTCCGAGCACGCCTTTTCCGAGGCACAGCGGGCCGGTGTCTATCGCGCCATCCACGAGCGCCGGGACGTGCGTTCTCAATTCCTGCCCGACCCCATCCCGCCGGCGGTGCTGGCGCGATTGCTGGAGGCCGCGCATCACGCCCCCTCGGTGGGTTTCATGCAGCCCTGGGATTTCCTGGTGATCGACAGCCTGGCGACCCGCGAACGGGTGTATCAGATCTTCCAGCGGGAGAACACCAAGGCCGCGGATCACTACGTCGGGGAGCGCGGGCGGACCTACCGCAGCCTCAAGCTCGAAGGCATCCGCGATGGCCCCCTGAACCTGTGCATCACCTGCGACCGGACACGCGGCGGCGAGCACGTGCTGGGGCGCAACAGCATCATCGACACGGACCTGTTCAGCGCCTGCCTGGCGGTACAGAACCTGTGGCTGGCGGCCCGGGCGGAAGGCATCGGCGTGGGCTGGGTGAGCATCCTCGACCAGCAGGACCTGGCCGAGGTGCTGGGCCTGCCGCAGGGGGTCTACCCGCTCGCCTACCTCTGCCTCGGCTATGTGGATGAGTTTCTCGATCAGCCCGAGCTGGCCCGATCCGGCTGGCGACAACGCCTGTCGTTAGGCGAACTGGTGCATGGCAGCCACTGGGGCGAAGCGACGACGCTCGAAGGCCTGGCCGGCGCCCTCAATGACCTCCAGGGACGCGCTCGATGACCACTACACAGCGCTGGGCGTGGGAAAGGACTCGGGAAGGTCTGTTGTAGGCGGGACGAGGCTTACCGGAGTCAACCGACAAGGTGATGGTGACGAGATCCCCACGCCTCATCCGTCACCCTCGTCATCATCCAGGTCAAGATCCATCAGCGCTGCGTCCATGAAGTCCGGCAGGCCACGCCCCCCGTTGCGTCGAGGCCGAGCTTGGGCCAGGCCTCAGCCGTCACCCGTAAAGCCGCTCAGGTCCAGCTGATGGCTGTGGCCCAGCCAGATCACGCCCTGGGTATGGTCGAATAGGTCGTCGTCGGTGCCGACATGCACGAAGATGTCGAGGTCGCCGCGGTTGAGTGCCAGCCAGGGCACGATCTGGCCGAAGCTTTCGGCGGCGAAGGAGAGCTGGCAGCTCCACAGCGGATGGGGGCCCACCGGGCGCTCATGGAAGCGCCCTACCTTGATATCGAAGCGCGCGGCGGCAGCTTCGGCCAGTCGGCGGGCCTCGGCCAGCCCCTGCGTGTCCTGGTAGTAGAGATGGGCGTGATAGTAGCCGATGCACGTCGGGTCGATGATCCGGGCGGGGGAGGTGTCGGTCATTCGGTAATCCTCGCGGTGACTTTCCTCAAGGCTACCTGAAACGGGATCGGGTTCCATGATGCCGCCTCTGGTACCTTAGTGCCCTTTCACGCACAGGCAATCCAGCAGCAGCGAGGGGCGGCAATTCGCATGACGACACTCATGATCCAGGGCACCACCTCGGATGCGGGCAAGAGCACGGTGGTGGCCGCGTTGTGCCGGGCACTGGCGCGGCGTGGGGTGTCGGTGGCGCCGTTCAAGCCGCAGAACATGGCGCTGAACAGCGCGGTGACGGCGGATGGCGGCGAGATCGGACGCTCCACGGCGCTGCAGGCGCTGGCGGCCGGCGTCGAGCCGCATAGCGATATGAACCCGGTGCTGCTCAAGCCGGAGAGCGACCGCGGAGCCCAGGTGATCCTGCGTGGCCAGGTGCATGGCCATATGGGTGCCCTGGACTACCAGGCCTACAAGCGCGAGGCGAAGGCCTCCATGCTGGCCGCCTGGGAGGCGCTGTCGAGTCGTTATGACGTGATCATCGCCGAGGGGGCGGGCAGCCCGGCTGAGATCAACCTGCGCGAGAACGATATCGCCAACATGGGCTTCGCCGAGGCGGTGGACTGCCCGGTGCTGCTGGTGGGGGATATCGACCGCGGCGGCGTCTTCGCCCAGTTGGTGGGCACACTCGAGCTGCTTAGCGAGAGCGAGCGGGCACGCACCCGGGGCGTTATCATCAACCGATTCCGCGGCGATATGGCGCTGCTGCAGCCGGGGCTGGACTGGCTGGAGGAGTACACCGGCAAGTCGGTGCTGGGAACCTTGCCCTACCTGCAGGGGCTGGTGCTGGACGCCGAGGACAGCCTGGGCCTGGAGGGCAGGAGCCAGGGGGAACCGGCGCTGCGCGTGGTGGTGCCGGCGCTGCCGCGCATCAGCAACCACAACGACTTCGATCCGCTGCGCCTGCACCCGCGGGTGGCGCTCACCTTCGTGGGGCCGGATCGGCCCATTCCGCCGGCCGATTTGACCATCCTGCCGGGCAGCAAGAGCACCCGCTCGGATCTCGCCTGGCTGCGCGCCCAAGGCTGGGAGGCGGCCATCCGCCGCCATCTACGTTATGGCGGCAAGCTGCTGGGGATCTGTGGTGGTTTCCAGATGCTGGGCGACTGGATCCACGATCCCGAGGGGCTGGAGGGGGCGGCCGGTTCGGCGCCGGGGCTGGGGCTGCTCGAGATGGAGACCCGCATGGTGGCCGGCAAACAGCTGCGCAACGTGAGCGGACGCCTGCTGCCCGAGGGCGTGCCGATCGCCGGCTACGAGATCCACAACGGCGTTACCACGGGGCCGGCGCTTGAGCGCCCCCTGTGCGAGCTGGTGGGGCGCCCGGACGGGGCAGTGAGCGACGACGGCCGGGTGCTGGGCACCTACCTGCATGGCCTGTTCGATCAGCCCGCGGCCGGTGCGGCACTGCTGGCCCGCTGCGGGCTGGAGGAGGCAGGCGAGGCGGTGGACCTGGCCGCCCACCGCCAGGCGGAGCTCGAGCGGCTGGCCGATGCCCTGGAAGCGCATCTTGATATGTCCGCTATTCAGCGGTTGTTGCGGTGTTAACGCCAGGCGTCTCGTGAGCGGGCTACAGCGTGACCCGGTCGATGAAGCGGCGGAAGTACATCTCCACGCGCAGGGTGAGTGCCCAGCGCGGGTCGCGGTTCGCCTCGCGGGGGAAGTGCAGGGCCGGGGCGACGTCGAGGAAGGTGAAGCCCTTGTGGATGTCGCGGCGGAAGCGCAGCTGCAGGTAGCTGTCCTCGATGGTGGTGTGGGAGAGGCTCTCGCCGAGCACCACCGCGGAGTAGCGCAGCACGCTGCGGTTGTTGATGCGCTGGTTGAGCTCGGCGGCCTGGCTGAACTCCAGGGTGTCCACCTCCTCGCGCCACTGCACGTTGCTGATGAAGCGCAGGTGGCGCTTCTCGTCCACCGGGCGGCCCAGGTCCCAGCGGGTGCGCGCCGAGTAGCCATCCTCGTTGAACCAGGAAAGGCGGTTGTCGCTATGCAGCTGCCAGGGGCCGTTGTCCAGGGTCCAGAGCCGCTGGGTGGTGACACGGGCGTAAGGGTCGAGGGGCAGGCGCACCTTCACGCCAGCGCCCAGCTCGGTGTCCCACTCCTGGGTCCTGTCGCCGTCCCCCAGGCGGCGCAGCCCCACCAGCACGTCCTCGATGCTGTCGACGCGGTCATCCGTCAGCGAGGACTCCTGCTCGTCGAGGGTGCCGCGGGTCTCGTCGGGCTCGCTCTCGATGATCAGGCGCAGGCGCTCCTCGGTAGTGGGCAGGTCGAGGCGGAAGCGGGCGCCCAGGTCCTGGTCGAACGCCTCGCCCTCCTTCCAGGCGAACTCCTGGCTGATGCGCAGGTAGGAGTCGGAGTCCACGGTGAGGGCGTCGGTGGTACCGAAGAAGCCGTCGATACTGCGCGACGTACCGTCTACCCAGTCGGTCATGGTGGCGTGGAAGGGACCGATGCGCTTCACCGCCCACTCGGGCAGGTCGCTGTCGTCCTCCGGCATGCTGATGGCGTCGAGCGAACCCTCGGTGGGCACCGGCAGGGTATCGGCGTGAGCACCCAGGGCAGCACAGGCGGCCAGTGCGATCAGGACCTTTCTCATCTGTGGGTTCCTTCTTGTATTTCCTGGAACCAAGTCTATCCGCGAAACGGCCGACGTCGCCAACGCTTTAAGCCTGATTGAAAGGGGCAGGATTGAAAGGGGCAGGGCGTCAGCCCTGCCCCCGGTCGTATCAGCTCAGGTGCGAATCGGTGTTGAACGCGTTGCTAGACATAGAAGTCCAGATCCTCTTGAGCCTTGAGCAGGTCCCGCATCTTGATCGGGTCGTCGCCGAAGAAGAACACGAGGCCCCAGTGGGTGCCGAACGCCGAGCGGTCCGGGACCGTCTCTTCGGTCGGCGCTACCAGTTCGTGAGACTCGAAGTAGGGGTGTTCGATGGTCTCCTTGGGCATCTCCAGCTTGCTGACGACACGTCGCCGCGGGTACACCCCGAAGCAGCCCGCATAGCCCTTGGCGTCGACCACCTCGCGGGGGAAGAAGGCCTCGACCTCCTCCTTGGTGCTCTTGGGGTCGAAGACCAGCATCGATGCCTGATAGGGGCTGAAGCCGTAGGCGCGCTCGATGAGCTCGAAGGCCTTGAAGCCGGGCGGGCGATAGGCGACTTCGCCGAAGTACATCTCGCCGTCCGCCGCCACGAAGTACTCGGGATGGATCAGGCCGAACTGGATGTCGAACGTCTTGATCAACTTCTCGATCTGCTTGGTGATGGCATCACGCCAGCTCTCGAGTTCGCGGGTGGCGGGAACGAATACCGAGTAGCCCAGGGTCACGTACTCGGAGATGTTGAGGAACTTGATCTTGCCATCATGGATCCAGGCCTCGACGGCAAACTCCCAGCCGTCGAGGTGGCTTTCCATCAGCAAGGGATACTCTTCGGCCGGTATGCTGTCGATCTCGTCGATCTTGCGGATCATGCGGTGTCCGAGACAGCCGGCCTTGTCGAAGGCCTTGACGTGAATCGGGTCATCGGGGTCGCCGTCGAGTTTGAGCAGCGTCTGATTGACGCGTTTCATGAAGCGGATGATGTCATCCTTCTCGTGGGCTTCCTCGAAGATCCCCACGCGAATACCGCCCAGCTGGGCGCGGCGCTTCATCAGTGCCTTGTCGCGAAACAGGATGGATTGCCCGTACATGCGGGGGCTGTCCATGAGCACCGAGTTGATCGCGCCTGACCATTCGACGGTTTCCTCGAACAGCGGAATGGCCACATCCACGCCTTCTTCCTTGAGCCGCTCCGCGATCTCCATGGAGCGGTCATTCAGGCGCACAAAATCCCATTGAATGTATGGAATCTTGTTGGCTTCGCAGAAGTCGGCGGCCCAGTCTGGTGCTACTACCACATAGCGGCGGTCAAACTTCTGGGCGGCCTTGATGGCATTGACGCTCCAGCCTAGCAGCGCGATGTAGCCCTTGTTGGGGTCCTTGGGCGTCTCAGTCCCCTTGACCGAATCCATGGTCGGGTCGGTCCAGCTTGAAACGTCCTTTTCGGGGGCTTCTGATGCAATCGACATAGATTGTTCTCCTTCTGCCAGTGGCAGAGTATTGGCGCTCGGTTTATTGCGTTCTTGTCGAGCTTAAGCGCCAAGCATCGTTGGGCTATCGCCCCGACGCCCAGCTATCTCGGGCCAGACCCATGGCCCGATACACTTCATCGTCTGGTACATCGGCCGGCTCGCCCTTCTCGAGCGGGTCGTAGTGAAAGACGTAGAGTCGCGAAGCGAACTGCGCCACCGGCAGCGAGGCCTCACCGTAGAGTTCGCCATTGCCCTGGGTCGAGGTGATGATTCCCTGGCCCCAGTCCTGCCCGCTGTCGTTGTTGGGGTTGAAGAAGTAGACCCGCATGACCTGGTGCGGATCGAGCGCGAGGCGTTGGATAGTGATCGCGTGCCAGCCGAGGAACCGCGTGGCGCTATCGGTGACGGCGATGCCTGCCGGCTGCGGATTGATCACCGGAATGTTGCCGTTGTAGAAGGGGTGGTACGCGGCATAGAAGTCACGCATGAACCCCTCGAAGTCTTTCAAGCCGCCGGTAAACACATCGACCGCGATGCGGAAGCCATGGCCCACGTGATCGCCATGAAACTCGGCGTTGACCCACTTATGGGGATCCTCTCCGCGCCCGACGCTGCGGCGTCCCATCTCGAAGTAGATGCGGTCGAGATGGGGGACGGTCAACAGCGAGACAGCATCGACATCTACCGGGGGCTCGGTTGCCAGGCCGGCGCCCAGTTCCCGGGAGGAAATGCTGTTGCCTTCGAAACGCATGATCACTTCATCGTCGCGGGCCGCCCAGGCGACGACTCGCAGCAGGTCGGCAGGGGTATTGTAGGCCCACATGGACAGGGCGCGTGTCGACTGGCAAGTGGGGTAATTACCCTGCCCCACACCCAGCGGGCGGCCGAGCACGTTGAGAACGTCGGCGAGCAGAAAGCATTCCGGCGAGCGCCGGGTCCCGAAGACGGCAACGATCTTCCGTGTGGCGGCATCGCACACCGTCAGCCTCAGCTGCCGCCACAGCGAGGGAGCCACCGACGGCGAGTACAGAATGCCGCGCTCGAGCATCATGGCCAGGCCATAGGCGGCCTGGTTGGTTTCGGGAAACAGGGCCTCATCGATCAGCGTGTGAATCAGCGCCGGATAACAATGAAAGGCGTCTGCCCCCGTCTGACTCAGCCCCAGTGCCGTGGGAATCAGTGCGTTCCATCGATTACGCAGGTAGCGAATAAATCCAGGCATGTAGGACGAGACCAGGCCAGTGCTGTGCATGCTCTGGGCAAAGGCAATGGCCTCCTGCAGCAGGGTCGCGTCATCCATGCTCGCCAGCCGTTCGGCGTAGACGTCAAAGCCGGGGTCTTCGCGGCAGCCTTCGGTGGGGCCGAAGACGGCATTGACGAGCGTGCGGGCATCCTCGCTGGCCTCTCCCACGGGGCTGTCCGGCGTGTTCAGGCAGGCGGCGATCTGGGTCACCATCTGCTTGACGCCATCCACCTGGACCGGGCGTTGCGCCAGGATTCGCCAGACTTCGGCCACCAGATGCTCCAGAAGATTCTCGTAGCCCAGGTGCTCAAGCAGGTAGTGGTAAAGGTTCTGGACGGCGAACCCGAGCCGGTCAGGCCGCAGCCGGTCGCCCTCGTGCAGGTCGCTGACGACGAGATCGAGGTTCATGGCCATCACCTGAGCGAGGAAGTGATTGGCGTGCTCCGCCGAGACCGAAGGGTGCGAATAGTCGCCCTTGGCAACGGCGAGCAGGCGAATCTGGCTCAGGCTCTCGACCAGGGTGGCGGTCGGGTCCCCGTGACGCACGGTGCGCATGGCAAGCGAGGGCACCAGTGTCTGGGGATAATTCCAGTCGCTACCACCGAAGAACCCGGCGGCCTCGATCGCCGGTACACGCGCGTAGAGGACGTCGAGCCCTCCGGCATCGAACATCAGGGGGCGTGCCGCAGCGATGACCTCGAATACGGGAGAGACCTCTGCAACGGCATTCGCAGCGGCCAGTCGTTCGATGGCGGCGTCGAGCTGATTCACTAGCTCGCCTGACATGTCGTCGTCATCGGGGGCGGGGTCGTGAGGATCTGCGCTCATGGATCTACAGTCCGTCCTATGTCGTGGCTTGTCAAACACATTTGGACAGGCCATGCAACGGACATTCTGCGGTCGGCGGCGGAGATGTCGGTGTCCCCCCACCTTCATGGCAAAGGGCGTCACCGGCTGAGACGGCAGTCGCTCAGTGTCTGAACCAGCCCTTCATGACGTCGGTGATGCGGCGCATGTCGCCCTCCGAGGTGACATAGGCCGGCATGGTATAGAGCCAGCGGCCGATAGGGCGTAGCCAGACACCCTGTTGGCGCGCCCAGTCGCCCACGCCGACCAGGTCCGCCGCCGCGTGTGTCTCGATCACTGCGGTCGCGCCGAGCACGCGCACGTCGGCCACCGCCGGATGGGCGGCGAGCCTGTCGTCGTCGATCAGCGCCTCGCGCAGCACCGCGTTGAGGGCGCTGATCCTGCCCAGATAGTCCTCCTCCTTGAAGACCGCCAGGCTCTCCAGGGCCACGGCGCAGGCCAGCGGATTGCCCATGAAGGTGGGGCCGTGCATAAAGGCGTGCATCTCGCTGTCACCGATGAAGGCGTCATGCACCCGGTCGGTGGCAAGCGTCGCCGCGTGGCCGAGATACCCCCCGGTGAGCCCCTTGGAGAGCACCATGATGTCGGGGGTGACGCCGGCATGGTCGGCGGCGAACATCTTTCCCGTGCGGCCGAAGCCGGTGGCTACCTCGTCGAACACCAGTAGCACGTCGAACTCATCGCACATTTCGCGGGCGCCCGCGAGGTAGTGGGGCGAGGTCATGTTGAGCCCGCCGGCGGCCTGCAGCAGCGGCTCCATCAGCAGGGCGGCGATCTCGTGGTGGTGGCGCTCGAGCACCGCGCGCAGGGCGGCGAGGTCCTGCTCCACCGCCTCGGGCCCTGCCTCGAAGGGGGCGGTGGGGGCCGGGGCGAAGTGGTGGCGGGGCAAGTAGCCGGCGAAGAGCGAGTGCATGCCCTCCTCGGGGTCGCAGACCGCCATGCAGCCGGCGGTGTCGCCGTGGTAGGCCTTCATCAGCGAGAGCAGGCGGTGCTTGCCGGGCTTGCCGCGCAGCTGGTGATACTGCACGGCCATCTTCATGGCGACCTCCATGCCTACCGAGCCGCTGTCGGAGAAGAAGACGTGGTTGAGGCTTTCCGGGGTGACGCGCACCAGTGCCCGGGCCAGGCGGTCCGCGGGCTCGTGGGTCAGGCCGCCGAGCATCACGTGGCAGAGGGTGTCGGCCTGCTGCTGGATGGCGCGCACCAGGCGCGGGTGACGGTAGCCGTGGATCATGCACCACCAGGAGCAGGTGGCGTCGAGCAGCGTCTCGCCGCCCTCCAGGGTGAAGCGCGGCCCCTCGCCGCCGACCACCCTCGGCGCCGGGCGCTGGGTCTTGAGATGGGCATAGGGGTGCCAGACGGGCGAGGCAGGAGACGCTGAGTGCGAGAACGGCGAGGACATCAGAGGGCTCCGTGGCAGAGTGGACGCAGGATGACGGGCACGCGAAAACGCCGCGCATCTCGGGGAGATGTCGGGGGAGCGCGTCGAGAATGGGAAAGCAGCGGGAACGAGAAGGAATGTAAGAGGGGATCAGCGATGGTGCGGATGAGAGGACTTGAACCTCCACGCCCGAAGGCACCAGGACCTAAACCTGGCGTGTCTACCAATTCCACCACATCCGCACGGACAGGCGAGCACATTGTACGGAGGCATGCGCGCAAGTCAATCGCCATCGGGCAGGACCAGATGGTCGGCGGCGGCCGCGGCCATGGCGCGCGGGTCGCCGGTGGGCAGCCGTGGCACCACGCCCAGGCAGGGCGCGGGCAGCGTGGCCTCGAGGGTCGCCAGGTTGTCACGATAGAGGGCCTCGTCGGCGGCCGCATCGAAGGCGAGCCCAGGCTCCACCAGGCTGCCGACCCAGCCCGCCAGGTGCAGGCCATCGGCCCGGATGGCCTCGGCGGTGAGCCGCGCGTGGCTGATGCAGCCCAGGCGCAGGCCCACCACCAGGATCACCGGTAGTCTCAGCGCCACGGCCAGGCCGGCCAGATCCTCGCGCTCGTTGAGTGGCACCCGCCAGCCGCCGGCGCCCTCCACCAGGATCAGGTCGCGTCCCGTGTCCATCTCCTCCCGGGCCCATACCGCCAGCTTCTCGAGTGTGAGGTGTGCCCCGGCCCGGCGGGCCGCCAGGTGCGGGGCGATGGCCGGGGCGAAGGCGTGGGGGTTGACCCTCTCGTAGCCCACCGCGGGGTGGCACTGCGCCTGCAGCGCCAGGGCATCGGCGTTGCGCAGGCCTTCGGGGGTGGCCTCGCTGCCCGAGGCCACGGGCTTGAGCCCCAGGGTGGTAAGGCCGCGGCGGCGGGCCAGGGCCAGCAGGCCGCTGGCCACCAGGGTCTTGCCGGCGTCGGTGTCGGTGCCGGTCACGAAGTAGGCGCTCATCTCAGCGGGTCAGCTCCAGGGTCAGCAGGCGGTAGGTCACGGGCAGCCCGGCGGGTTCGCGCAGGGCCTCATAGCGGCGCGCGGCACGGACCAGGTCGGCGCGGGTAAGCCTGGCGCCTGTCCGCGCGGTCTGGGCGCCCACGCCCTTGATCGAGGCCATCACCGCGGCCAGGTCGGGGTAGTGGAAGCACCGGCTGGTGGCTTCGATGTCGACGTGGGAGAAACCGGCGAGTCGCGCCGCGCTGGCATGGCGAGCGCCGTCCCGGAAGCCCAGCAGGGCGGCGGGCCGGCGGGGGCGGGACCAGGCCTCGCTCACCTCCGCCAGGGTGCCGGGCGCCAGGGTGGTGATCAGCGCCCGCCCGCCGGGGCGCAGCACGCGATGCAACTCTGAGAGCACCGCCTCGAGGTCGGGGCACCACTGCAGGGCCAGGTTGGAGAACAGCAGATCCAGGTCGGCGTCGGGCAGCGGCAGCGCGGCGGCGTCGGCACACAGCCAGCGGATGCGCTCGCCGTGGCGCCGGCGCGCTTGCTCCAGCATGCCCGGGGCCAGGTCGAGGCCGGCGACCGCGCAGCGCTCGCCGTAGCGTTCGGCCAGGCGGGCGCTCCAGTGGCCCGGGCCGCAGCCCAGGTCGAGGATCGCGTCGGCCCGAGCCGGGAGGCGCGACCAGAGATGCTCGCCCAGGGCGCACTGGGCCACGGCGAGGCGTGCGTAGCGGGGCGCGGCCCGGGAGAAGGCGCGAGCCACGCGTTGCCGCCAGTCGGCCGGTGAGTCCGGTGGCCGGAGGCGTGGCAGGGCGGTGGCGACGGTCATGCCGGGGCCTCCTCGGCGGGTGTGTGCGGGGTCGCCATGGCGCCGGCCAGGACGACGAGGGCCTCGGCCAGGGCGGCGGGGCGCGAGAGCATGGGGCAGTGGCCGGCATCCTCCAGCACGCGGTCGGCGCCGGCGATCGTATCCGGGGCGAGCAGCGGGTCGTGGCGGCCGGCGAGGCGGCGTACCGGGCAGCGAGCGTTACTCAGGGTGTCGCTGACATCGAGACCGGCGAGCCGGTCGAGGCCCGCGGCCAGGGTGGCGGT
This sequence comes from Halomonas sp. SSL-5, assembly GCF_030708455.1. Lineage (GTDB taxonomy): Bacteria > Pseudomonadota > Gammaproteobacteria > Pseudomonadales > Halomonadaceae > Halomonas. The sequence continues at coordinate 245,507 of NZ_JAUYWF010000002.1, read as the reverse complement.
GTCGACGCCGCTATCCATCAGGTCGAGCAGGCGACGGTGTGCCCCCCGCGGGTCCGGCTCGCCGGAAAGCTGCCAGCGGCGGAAGTGGGCCAGGGTGGCGTCGGGGGCTCGGCCGAAGGCATGGCGGAAGGCGGCCAGCTCCCGCGTCGGCACCCCCTCGGGGTGGCAGAAGCGCTCACCCATGCCAAGTTGCACCAGCCCCCGGGGTGGGGAAAGGGGCGTGGGCAGGCGTTCGAGCAGGGCGGCGGCCAGCAGCCCGCCCAGCGACCAGCCGACCCAGACGGCGTCCGCTGGCAGGTCGTCGGCCATGGCCTCGGCCAGCTCATCCAGGCTGCCGGGAGTCGCCAGCGGAGGACGGCCGCCGTAGCCGGGCCAGTCCGGGGCGGTAACCGTCACGCCACTCGGCCAGTGGTCGGCCAGCGGGCGCCAGATGCCGGCGTCGACGCCCCAGCCGGAGAGCAGCACCAGGGCCGTCATGGGCCGACCTCCTGCAGGTCGGCATCATGGGCCCGGCAGGCCGCCAGCCCCTCGAGCAGGGCGTCGAGGTCGGCGTTGGTATGGGCGGCGGAGAGCGTGATGCGCAGGCGTGCCTGGCCCCGGGGCACGCTGGGGGCGCGGATGGCACCCACCGCGATGCCTCGTTGCGCGAGCCGCTCGGCCCAGGCCATCGCCCGGGCGTCGTCGCCGAGCACCAGCGGCTGGATCGGCGTGGGGCTCTCGAGAAGCGGCAGTCCCAGGCTCGCCGCCTCGCGGCGAAAACGCCGGATATGCGCCTGCAGCAGGCCGCGCCGCTCGGGCTCGTCGGCGAGCAGCTCCAGGGCCCTGAGGGTCGCCGTCGCCACCCCCGGTGGCTGGGCGGTGGTGTAGACGTAGGGGCGGGCGAACTGGATCAGGTGCTCGATGAGCGCCTCGTTTCCCGCCACGAAGGCGCCGTCGGTGCCTAGTGCCTTACCCAGGGTACCCACCAGCACCGGCACCGCATCGAGGCCGTGGGCACGGCCCACGCAGCCGTCGCCGATCCGGCCGAGTACGCCCAGGCCGTGGGCGTCGTCGATCATCAGCCAGGCGCCGTGGCGGCGGGCCGTCTCGGCGAGCCCGGTAATGTCGGCGACATCGCCATCCATGCTGAAGACGCCGTCGCTGACTACCAGCCGGGGCGCCTCGGCCGGGGCGCGAGCCAGCAGCCGCTCGAGGTCGGCCAGGTCACGGTGGTGGTAGCGCCGCGAGGTGGCGCCGGCGAGCCGCGCGCCGTCGATCAGCGAGGCGTGGTTGAGGCGATCCTGGAACACCCGGGTCCCACCGTCGCAAAGCGCCTGCAGGGTGCCCAGGTTGGCCATGTAACCGGTGGAGAAGAGCAGCGCTCGGGGGCGCCCGGTCAGCGCGGCCAGTCGCGCCTCCAGCGCCTCGTGGACCTCGAGGTGGCCGCTCACCAGGTGCGAGGCCCGGGCGCCCGCGCCGAAGTGCCGGGCGCCCTGGGCCATGGCCTCGGCGAGCCGCGGGTCCCGGGCCAGGCCCAGGTAGTCGTTGCCGGCGAAGTCGCGCGGCGCGCCCGACGCCGGCCAGGTGGCGCGCTGCCGCCACCGGCCATCGGCACGGCGGGCCTGGGCGCGGGCGGCGAGGCGCGTGGGCCAGTCGCTGCTCATGGCTCAGGCGCCGCTGGCATCAAAGGCGAGGGCATCGGCCCGGGCGGCGGCCTCTTGCGCCGCCTGGCGGGCGAGGTCGGCCTGTAGCTCGTCCTCGACCCTGGCCTGCATCCCGGCATCGTCGACGCAGGTGTCCCGGCGTTCGGGATGCAGGCCGAGCTTGGCGAACAGCGCCCGGTCCCGCTCCGCCTGGGGGTTGGCGGTGGTCAGCAGTCGCTCGCCGTAGAAGATGGAGTTGGCGCCGGCCAGGAAGGCCAGCGCCTGGGTGGACTCGTTCATCTGCTCACGGCCGGCGGAGAGGCGCACGTGGCTCTTCGGCATCAGGATGCGGGCCACGGCGATGGCGCGGATGAACTCGATGGGGTCGAGGTCGTCCACGTCCTCGAGTGGCGTGCCCGGCACCTTGACCAGCATGTTGATCGGCACCGACTCCGGGTGGGGCGCCAGGCGTGCCAGCTGCTGGAGCAGGGCGGCACGGTCGCGGGGCGCCTCGCCCATGCCGAGTATCCCCCCGGCGCACACCTTCATGCCCGCCTGGCGCACGTGGCCCAGGGTCGCCAGGCGGTCGGCATAGCTACGGGTGGTGATGATCTCGCCGTAGTACTCCGGCGAGGTGTCGAGGTTGTGGTTGTAGTAGTCGAGCCCGGCCTCGGCCAGGCGCCCGGCCTGGTCGTTATCGACCATCCCCAGGGTCATGCAGGTCTCGAGTCCCAGCGCCTTGACCCGGCGGACCATCTCCAGCACCACCTCGAGGTCGCGCTCACGGGGGCTCTTCCAGGCCGCCCCCATGCAGAAGCGGCTGGCGCCGGCCGCCTGGGCCGCTCGGGCCTGTTCGACCACCTTGTCGATCTCCAGCAGCTTCTCCTTGCCCAGGCCGGTGTTGTAGTGGCCCGACTGGGGGCAGTACTTGCAGTCCTCCGGGCAGGCGCCGGTCTTGATCGAGAGCAGGGTGGAGACCTGCACGGCGTTGGGGTCGAAGTGGGCGCGATGCACCCGCTGGGCCCGGAACAGCAGGTCATTGAAGGGCAGCGCGAAGAGCGCTTCTATCTCGTCGAGGCGCCAGTCGTGGCGCACCTCGCCCGGGGTGGCTAGGGTCTGGGTATCGGCGGCGCAAGACGGCGTTGTCGGGGACATGGGGATTCGCCTGTGGTCAACTTGTCGTTTGATAGGAAGTTGACGGATAGCTTACGGTCCGGGCTCGCAGTGTCAACCTCCGTGAATTCCTTGGTTGACAAGACGCTGCGTCGGGCACTGCCGGGTCGCTGCGTCTTCTGCCTGGCGCCGGCCTACGCCGAGCGGCCCTGGTGCCGGGCCTGCTTCGAGGGGCTGCCGTGGAATCTGCCCGCCTGCCCCCTGTGTGGCGAGCCCCAGCCCGGCGCGTGGCGGGGCCGGACGTGTGGCGCCTGCCTGCGCCGGCCACCGACCTTCGTGCGCACGCGGGCGCCGCTGCGCTATATGGACGAGGTCGCCTGGCTGGTGAGGCGCTTCAAGTTCCAGGCTTCGCCGCGGGCCGGGACGGTGCTGCTGGCGCTGCTGGACGCGGCGCTGAGCGAGGAGGCGAGGGCGTGGCCCCAGGCGCTGGTACCGGTACCGCTGCATGCGCGTCGCGCCCGCGGGCGTGGCTTCGATCAGGCCGAGTGGCTGTCGACGCGGCTGGCCAGGCGGCTGGAGGTCCCGCTGCTGCGTGGCCGACGCCTGCGCGATACGCCAAGCCAGCGGGGGCTCGACCGCGGCGAGCGGCGGGCCAACCTGCGCGGAGGCTTTCGGGTGGTGGGCCCCCTGCCGGCGCGAGTGGCACTGCTCGACGACGTCATGACGACCGGCGCGACCCTGGAGGCCCTGGCGCGAGCCTGCCTGGCCGCCGGGGCCGAGGAGGTGGAGGCCTGGGCGGTGGCGCGCACGCCGCTGGGGGAAATATAAGGGAAGCCTGGTAGAGTGGGGGTTTTCCCTGGAGGATGGACCATGGACACCGATCTGCACCCCTTCTCCACGCTGTCGCCCGCCCGGGTCGTGGCGGCCATCGAGTCACTGGGCTTCTGGCTGCCCGGCGAGCCCTTCGCATTGAACAGCTACGAGAACCGCGTGTACCTGGTCCACGACGACGAGCGCCGTCGCTGGGTGGCCAAGTTCTATCGCCCCGAACGCTGGAGCGATGCGCGCATCCAGGAGGAGCTAGACTTCCTCGCCGAACTGGCCCTGGCAGACGTGGCGGTGGCCGCGCCCTGGCGCGATGCCGAAGGGCGCAGCCTGCAGCATGCCGAGGGCTTTCGCTTCGCGCTCTTTCCCCAGTTGCCGGGCCAGGCGCCGGAGCTGGAGGACCCCGCCCACCTGTTTGCCCTGGGCGAGCTGATCGGCAGCGTGCACGCGGTGGGCGAGCGGGAACCCTTCCGGCATCGCGGCGCCATGGACCTGGATGCCATGGTGCTCGAGGCCCGCGAGCGGGTGCTCGCCGGGCCCTGGCTGGGTCGCCTTCAGCGTCAGGCCTACGCGCGCATCACGACGGCGCTGCACGAGGCGCTGGCGGTGTATCGCTGGGCCCCGGAGCAGGCGATACGCGTCCACGGTGACTGCCATATCGGTAACATCCTGGGCCGCGACGAGCACTTCGCCCTGGTGGATTTCGACGACTGCCTGATGGCCCCGGCGGTGCAGGACCTGTGGATGCTGATCACGGCACAGGCGCCCGAGGAGCGGCATATGCAGCTCTCGGAGGTGATCGAAGGCTACGAGCAGCACCGCGAATTCGATCGCCGCGAGCTGGCCCTGGCCGAGCCCCTGCGCACCCTTCGCCTGCTGCGCCACACGGCCTGGCTGGTATCACGCTGGGAGGATCCGGCCTTTCCCGTCGCCTTTCCCTGGCTGGCCGATGCCGGCTACTGGGATGGGCATATCAGGACCCTGGAGCAGCAGCGCCAGGCGCTAGAGAGGGCGCCGCGCTGGCTGGCCTGAGTGGTCGCCCCAAACGCCAGACGCACCCCGAGGGGTGCGTCTGGATCATGCCGAGCTGCTGTTGCGATCACTGGTCGGGGTCGGGCTGCTCGGCGGGGATCGGGTTGGCGACGCCGTCGCCCTCGGCCTGGCGGCGCTCGATATTGATCTGCTCGGAGGGGTTCGCCTGCTCCTCGATGGCCAGGTCGCTGGCCAGCTGGAGCTCGAAGCCGTGTTCCGGGGAGAGCTCGCAGCGCCCGTCCTGACAGGCGTCGATGCCGAACTCGCCGTCGCTGCCGTAGGCCGCGGCAGAGATCTCGCCGCTGTAGATGTGGCTGTCGTTGCCTTCGGTGTCGATGCAGGTGACGCTGGAGGTGGTGATGCGGATGCGCTCGCCGTCGAGCTGGGCATCGCCGACCATCACGCAGTAGTCGGGTACCTGATGGCTACCGCTGCCATCGGCCACCGGGCGCAGCAGGATGTCGTCCTGGCGAGGTGTCTCGGCGTCGAGGCTCAATGACGAGACCACCTGTACCTCCAGGCGGGCATCGGCGGGGAGTTCCAGGGTGGCGGCGAAGGCCAGGGAGGGGGCCAGCAGGAGGCCCAGCAGCAGGGGTGTCTTGGTCATGTCGGGCTCTCGCGGAAAGATCTGCACAGCAAGAAGATTGCATACTATCACAGCCTGACGCATCCACTCACCGCGGGATTCCGGGTGCGGCAGGATGTCGCGAGGCGAGGCAGGGCGAGAATGCATCGGTCGAGATGCCGAATAGCGCCGGCGGACTGCTAGACTATGGGCTTGGAGTGACAATAACTTGTACAAGATTAAAATCTTGTATATACAGTGTACATGACAACTGGTAATCAGCGACGACCTGACGGGGCCCCCATGACAGAAGAGCTCGCCAACCACTATCGGCAGATCATCCTCGCGCTGGGCGAGGATCCCGAGCGGGAGGGCCTGCGTGACACGCCCAAGCGCGCCGCCAAGGCCATGCAGTTCCTGAACCGCGGCTATCTTCAGTCGCTGGAGGAGATCGTCAATGGCGCCGTCTTCGAGTCGGAGACCGACGAGATGGTGCTGGTCAAGGACATCGAGCTCTACTCCATGTGCGAGCACCACCTGCTGCCCTTCATCGGCAAGTGTCATATCGCCTACCTGCCCGATGGCAAGGTGCTGGGGCTCTCCAAGTTCGCGCGCATCGTCGACATGTTCGCCCGCCGCATGCAGATCCAGGAGAATCTCACCCGGCAGATCGCCGAGGCCGTGCAGGAGGTGACCGGCGCCCGTGGCGTGGCGGTGGTGATCGAGGCCCGCCATCTGTGCATGATGATGCGCGGCGTCGAGAAGCAGAACTCCAGCATGACCTCCTCGGTGATGCTCGGCGCCTTTCGCCAGAATCAGTCGACCCGTCAGGAGTTCCTGATGTTGATCAACGGGCGCTGAGCCCCCCAGGTGCATACCCTCGAGAGCCCAGGAGAGCCGGCCATGCCGCTGCACGCCATCGACGACCAGCATTTCGACCACGATCTGGCGACCATTCGTATCAAGAACCTCCGCCTGCGCACGCATATCGGCATCAAGGAGGAGGAGATCAAGAACCGCCAGGACGTGGTGATCAACGCGGTGATCCGCTATCGCGCCGACAAGGCGGTGGCGTTCAACCATATCGAGCAGGCGCTGAACTACCGCACCATCACCAAGCAGGTGATCGCCCACGTCGAGGAGAACCGCTTCCTGCTGCTCGAGCGCATGACCCGCGAGGTGCTCGACCTGATCATGGCCCACGAGCAGGTGTTGACCGCCCAGGTCGAGATCGACAAGCCCCACGCCCTGCGCTTCGCCGACTCGGTCTCGATCACCCTGTCCGAGAGCCGTCAGCCACGCTGAGAGAGCCATCTGCCGCGTTGATGGCGGTACGATAAAAGGTAGGCCCCGGCGCTTGGAGTGCCGGGGCTTTGCGCTTAGCATGAGGGCAAACCGACCAGTGCCGCGAAGCGGCGGGAGAACAACATGCAAGCCCTCAAGGAAACGCAGCTCTACTGTCCCTTCGCCTATATCGACGGCAGCTGGGTGGCCGCCGACAGCGGCGAGCAGATCCAGGTCGTCAACCCGGCCACCGGCGAGGCCATGGGCGACGTGCCGCGCCTGGGGCGCGCCGAGACCGAGCGCGCCATCGAGGCCGCCCACGCGGCTCTGCCGGCCTGGAAGGGGCTGAGCGCCCTGGAGCGCGCCGACATCCTGATGAAGTGGTACGAGCTGATGCTCGAGCACCAGGATGACCTGGCGATGATCATGACCTTCGAGCAGGGCAAGCCACTCAAGGAGGCCGCCGGCGAGATCGCCTACGCGGCGAGCTTCCTGCGCTGGTTCGCCGAGGAGGCACGGCGCGTCTACGGCGATACCATCCCGGCCGCCAAGGCCAACCAGCGCATCGTGGTGACCAAGCAGCCGGTGGGCGTGGTCGGGGCCATCACCCCCTGGAACTTCCCGGCCGCGATGATCACCCGCAAGGCGGGCGCGGCGCTGGCCGCCGGCTGCACCATCGTCTGCAAGCCGGCCAGCCAGACGCCGTTCTCGGCCACGGCGCTGGCGCTGCTGGCCGAGCGTGCCGGCGTGCCCCGCGGCGTGTTCAACGTGGTGCCAGGGCGTGCCAGCGAGATCGCCGCGGCCATGACCGAGTCCCCGCTGGTGCGCAAGATCACCTTCACCGGCTCCACCGAGGTGGGACGCGAGCTGATGGCCAATGCCTCCCGGCATATCCAGAAGATCTCCCTGGAACTGGGCGGCAACGCGCCCTTCATCGTCTTCGAGGATGCCGACCTGGACGCCGCGGTGGAGGGCGCCATGGCCGCCAAGTTCCGCAACGCCGGTCAGACCTGCGTGTGCACCAACCGCTTCCTGGTGCAGTCCAGCGTGGTCAACGCCTTCTGCGAGAAGCTCGCCGTGGCCATGCACAGCGAGCTCAGGGTGGGCGACGGCACCCAGGACGGGATCAACATCGGCCCGCTGATCGATGACAAGGCGGTGGCCAAGGTGAGCGAGCACGTCCAGGACGCCGTGGACAAGGGCGCCGAGCTGCTGATGGGCGGCCACCCCCACCCGCTGGGCGGCAACTTCTTCACGCCGACCCTGATCAGCTTCGCCACCGACCAGATGAAGGTGGCCCGGGAGGAGACCTTCGGCCCGTTGGCCGCGGTGTTCCCCTTCGACGACGAGGAGAGCGCGGTGGAGATGGCCAACGACACCGAGTATGGCCTCGCCGCCTACTTCTATTCTCGCGACCTGGGCCGCGTGTGGCGCGTCGCCGACGCCCTGGAGTACGGTATGGTGGGCATCAACACCGGGCTGATCTCCAACGCCGCCGCTCCGTTCGGTGGGGTCAAGGCCTCGGGCCTCGGCCGCGAGGGCGGCCATCAGGGGCTGGATGAGTTCCTCGAGACCAAGTACCTCTGCATCGATCTGGGATAGGAGCGACAAGGCTCAAGGGGCAAGGAACAAGCGGCTCGTCGACGGGCCGCAATCCCTCCCACGAAAAAACCCACTCGACCTGACAGTTGAGTGGGTTTTTTCAGTGACTGTGGTCAGAGTCAGGACGCCTGCAAGGAGCCCCGGAATATCATCGCTTGCTCCTTGCTCCTTGCTCCTTGCTCCTTGCTCCTTGCAGCTCGCCGCAGGCGCTGGCGTCAGTGCCTGAAGTGGCGCATGCCGGTGAACACCATGGCGATGCCCGCTTCGTTGGCGGCGTCGATCACCTCCTGGTCGCGCATGGAGCCGCCGGGCTGGATCACCGCGGCGATGCCGGCGGCGGCGGCGGCATCGATGCCATCGCGGAAGGGGAAGAAGGCGTCACTGGCCATCACCGAGCCGGGTACCGAGAGGCCCTCGTCGGCGGCCTTGATGCCGGCGATCCTGGCCGAGTAGACGCGGCTCATCTGGCCGGCGCCCACGCCGATGGTCTGGCCCCCCTTGGCGTAGACGATGGCGTTGGACTTGACGTACTTGGCCACCTTCCAGGCGAAGGCCAGGTCGCGCAGCTCCTGCTCGGTGGGCACGCGCTCGCTGACCACGGTGAGTTCGTCGCGGCCGACCATGCCCAGGTCGCGGTCCTGGACCAGCAGTCCACCGGTGACCCGCTTGAAGTCGTGGGCATGACCACGCTCGCCGGGCCAGTGGGCGCCGACGTCGAGCAGGCGTACGTTCTGCTTCTCGGCGACGATCTCGGCGGCCTCGGCGGTGACCCCGGGGGCGATGATCACCTCGACGAACTGGCGGTCGATGATGGCCCGGGCGGTCTCGGCGGTAAGCGGCACGTTGAAGGCGATGATGCCGCCGAAGGCGCTGGTGGGGTCGGTGGCGAAGGCCTTGTCGTAGGCCTCCACGGCGCTGGCACCCACCGCCACGCCACAGGGGTTGGCGTGCTTGACGATCACGCAGGCGGTCTCGGAGAAGGCCTTGACGCACTCGAAGGCGGCGTCGGTATCGGCGACGTTATTGAAGGAGAGCGCCTTGCCGTTGAGCTGCACGGCGGTGGCCACGCTGGGCTCGCTGGCATCGGCCTCGACATAGAAGGCCGCGTTCTGGTGCGGGTTCTCGCCGTAGCGCATGGCCTGCTTCTTCTCGAACTGCAGGTTGTAGGTGCGCGGGAAGCCATCCTCGCCACCCGCGACGCGCTGGCCGAGGTAGTCGGCGATGGCGGCGTCGTAGCCGGCGGTGTGCTCGAAGGCCTTCACCGCCAGGTCGAAGCGGGTGGCGTCACTCACCGCGCCGTCCTGGGCAGCGATCTCGCCCAGCACCCGGGCGTAGTCGCCGGCGTCTACCACGATGGTGGTGTAGGCGTGGTTCTTGGCGCAGGCGCGCACCATGGTGGGGCCGCCGATATCGATGTTCTCGATGGCGTCCTCCAGGGTGCAGTCGGGGCGCGCCACGGTCTGGGCGAAGGGGTAGAGGTTGACCACCACCATGTCGATGGGCGCGATGTCGTGCTCCGCCATCACCGCATCGTCTTGACCGCGACGGCCGAGGATGCCGCCGTGGATCTTCGGATGCAGGGTCTTGACGCGGCCGTCCATGATCTCGGGGAAGCCGGTGTGCTCGGAGACCTCGGTCACCGCGATGCCGTTCTCCTGGAGCAGGCGGAAGGTGCCGCCGGTGGAGAGCAGTTCGACGCCGTGCTCGGACAGGCCGCGGGCGAAGTCGACGATGCCGGTCTTGTCGGAGACGCTGATCAGGGCGCGGCGAACCGCGGTGGGGGAGGCTTGGGCCATGGGGACACTCTCTTGACGTCTGGGCGGTGGATGGAGGGGGCGAAAGTCGCGGTGGCGGGTCGAGTGCCGCGCCGAAGGGAGCGCGAGGCTCCCCTCGTCAAATCAGGTCATACTGCTTGAGCTTCTTGCGCAGGGTGCCGCGATTGAGGCCGAGCATCTCGGCGGCGCGGGTCTGGTTGCCCTGGGTATGCTCGAGCACCGAGGCCAGCAACGGGGCCTCGACCTCGGCCATCACCATGGCGTGGAGCCCGGTGACGTCGCCGCCATCCAGATGGGCGAAATAGCGGCGCATGGAGAGCTCCACCGCCTCGCGGAGCGGCTGTTGGCCACCCTCCTGTGCGGCGAGGTGCGGGGGCGCGTCGTCCAGTTGGCGGCCTGTCGATAGCGCTGGGTCGGAGGGAAGGGCTTGGCTGGTCATGCGGCTCGTGTTCCTTTCGCGGTCGCACCCGACTCGTGTGGCGCAGCGGCCGATGAGCGGGCATGACCAAAGAGGTCGTCGATGAAACGGTGCTGGTCGGCCGTGCTCTCGAGGCGATTGAAATGTCCCTTGAGCTCGCGGCGCTGGGCCTCGCGGATGCAGGCGTCGCCGGCCAGGTACCAGCCGATGTGCTTGCGCGCGATGCGCACGCCCATGAAATCACCATAGAAATCGTGGAGCGCCTCGAGGTGGTCGCGGAGCACCCCGGCACGCTCGCTGTCACTCGGTGGCGACAGGGGGACGCCATGGCGCAGATAGTGGTTGATCTCGCGAAAGATCCAGGGATTGCCCTGGGCGCCACGCCCGACCATCACCGCATCCGCCCCAGTATAGTCGAGGACCTCGGCGGCCTTCTCGGCGGAGTCGATATCGCCGTTGGCGAATACCGGGATCGACACCGCCGCCTTGATGGTGGCGATGGTGTCGTATTCGGCGTGGCCGGTGTAGCGCTGCTGGCGGTGGCGACCGTGCACCGCCAGTGCCTGGATGCCGGCGTCTTCGGCGAGCCGCGCGATGCGCAGGCCGTTGTTGCTCTCGGCACACCAGCCGGTGCGGATCTTCAGGGTCACCGGCACGTCCACCGCCGCCACCACTGCCGTGAGGATCTCGGCGACCAGCGCCTCGTCGCGCAGCAGGGCGGAGCCGGCGGCCTTGTTGCACACCTTCTTGGCCGGGCAGCCCATGTTGATGTCGATGATCTCGGCGCCCTGGTCGGCGTTGAGGCGGGCGGCCTCGGCGAGCATGGTGGCATCGCCGCCGGCGATCTGTACGCTGCGCGGCCCCGGCTCGCCGCGATGATCCATACGCAGCCGTGACTTGCGGGTGTGCCACAGGCCGGGATCCGAGGTGACCATCTCGCCCACCACCAGCCCGGCCCCCAGCTGGCGACACAGCTGCCGGAAGGGGCGGTCGGTGACCCCGGCCATGGGCGCCAGGATGGCGCGGTTGGGCAGGGTATGGTCACCGATGCGGGGCAATGGCTGGCTGGACTCGGACATGGCTCGGGGCAGTGGCGGCAGGAGGGGGCATATCATACGCCCCCCATCGGACAGGGTGAAGTGGCACTCGGGGCTTGCTAGCTCGGCCGACGCCCGCTGAGGCGCACCCAGCCCTCGCGAGTGACCGGCTCATCCATCCGCAGGCCCTGCTCGCGATAGGCCTGGAGCACCTCCTCGGCCTGGGCCGCGAGGATGCCGGAGAGCGCCAGGCGCCCGCCGGGAGCCACGTGGCCGGCGATCATCGGCGCCATCTCGACCAGCGGCCCGGCGAGGACGTTGGCCACCACGATGGGAAAGGCCTCGCCGTCATCGAGCTGTTCCGGATAGCAGAGGCGCAGGGCCGGCTCCGCCACGCCGTTGCGCTCGGCATTGTCGCGGCTCGCGGTGAGCGCCTGGGGGTCGATATCGGTGCCCGTCGCGGTGGCCGCGCCGAGCTTGAGGGCGGCGATGGCCAGGATGCCCGAGCCAGTGCCCACGTCGAGGATCGCCTGGCCGTCGAGGGCCTCTGTTATTGCCAGGCCGTCGAGCCAGGCCAGGCAGAGCGCGGTCGTCGGGTGGGTGCCGGTGCCGAAGGCCAGCCCCGGGTCCAGGTGCAGGTTGACCGCGCCCGGCTCCGGGGGCTCGTGCCAGCTGGGCACGATCCACAGGCGTTCACCCATCTGCAGGGGCGTGAAGTCGTCCATCCACTCGCGTTCCCAGTCGCGGTCGGCGAGCAGCTCGACCTCGATCTCGGGGCAGGGCTCCTCGGGCTGCTCGGCGGCCCAGGCCTGATGTACCCGTTCGAGCATGGCATCGACCCCCTCGAGGTCGTCGTAGAGCCCGGTGAGCACCGTCTCGTGCCACAGCGGAGTGCTACCGCGCTCGGGCTCGAATACCGGGTCGTCATGGGCGTCCTGAAGGGTGATGGCGGTCGCCCCCTCGGCGAGCAGCAGCTCCTCGAGGGTCTCGGCCTGCTCCGGGGCGATATGGGCCTTGAGTTGCAGCCAGGGCATAAAGGTTCCCGTGGTGGCTCAGAAATGAAAAGGCCGCACTGCGGTGTCGATGCGGCCTGGAATAATGGCTTGGCTCGGCGGCGAGGGGCGCCGGGGGCAGGCTTGGAGGGGGTCCTACGCCAGGGATGGCGTCGGTAGCGCCCAGGGAGGGGTTCACAGCGCCCCCGAACAAGCCTGCCGCCGGATCAGCCCCGAGCCATGTGGCACTCGGGGCCGACGGGGCCGGGGATCAAGGAGTTACAGCCCCAGCTTCTTCTCCAGGTAGTGGATATTGACGCCGCCTTGCCGGAAGTAGCCGTCGCGCACCAGATCCTTGTGCAGGTCGGTGTTGGTCTTGATGCCCTCCACCAGCAGCTCGTCCAGGGCGACCCGCATGCGGGTCAGCGCCGTTTCACGGTCGGCACCCCAGGTGATCAGCTTGCCGATCAGCGAGTCGTAGTGGGGCGGCACGGTGTAGCCGGTGTAGAGGTGGGAGTCCATGCGCACGCCCAGGCCGCCCGGCGGGTGATAGAGGCTGACCTTGCCCGGAGAGGGCATGAAGGTGCGCGGATCCTCGGCATTGATGCGACACTCGAAGGCGTGGCCGCTGAGCTCCACATCCTCCTGGCGGAGGGAGAGGGGCAGGCCGGAGGCGATGCGCAACTGCTCCCTGACGATATCCACGCCGGTGACCATCTCGGTGACCGGGTGCTCCACCTGCACGCGGGTGTTCATCTCGATGAAGAAGAACTCGCCGTCCTCGTAGAGGAACTCGAAGGTGCCGGCGCCGCGATAGCCGATGGTGATGCAGGCCTGGCGGCACGCCTCGAGGACCTCGGCGCGGGCCTCGGGATCGAGCATCGGTGCCGGGGCTTCCTCGATCACCTTCTGGTGACGGCGCTGCAGCGAGCAGTCGCGGTCATACAGGTGGATGGCGTTGCCCTGGCCGTCGGCGAGCACCTGCACCTCCACGTGGCGCGGGTTCTCGAGGAACTTCTCCATGTAGACGGTGCCGTCACCGAAGGCCGAGTGCGCCTCGGTGCGAGTCACGTTCACGGCGGAGAGCAGGTGCGCCTCGGTGTGCACCACGCGCATGCCGCGCCCGCCGCCGCCGGCGGCGGCCTTGATGATCACCGGGTAGCCGATCCGCCGCGCGGTGGCCAGGATCTCGGCTTCCTCGCCCTCACCCTCGGGCAGCGGGCCGTCGGAGCCGGGAACGGTCGGCACGCCGGCCTTCTTCATCGACTCGATGGCGCTGACCTTGTCGCCCATCAGGCGGATGGTCTCCGCCCGGGGACCGATGAAGGTAAAGCCGGAGCGTTCCACCTGCTCGGCGAAGTTGGCATTCTCGGAGAGGAAGCCGTAGCCGGGGTGGATGGCGCTGCTGTCGGTGACCTCGGCGGCACTGATCAGCGCCGGGATGTTGAGATAGGACTGGGCCGAGGGGGCCGGCCCGATGCACACGGCCTCGTCGGCCAGGCGCACGTGCATCAGCTCGCGGTCGGCCTTGGAGTGGACCGCCACCGTCCTGATGCCCAGCTCCTTGCAGGCGCGCAGGATGCGCAGGGCGATCTCGCCGCGGTTGGCGATAAGAACCTTGTCCAGCATGATGGGTCCGCCAGTGTCGGGTGAATGAAGAGGTAAGCGATGCTCAGGCGATGACGACCAGGGGCTGGTCGTATTCCACCGGCTCGCCGTCCTCGACCAGGATCGCCTCGATCACGCCGTCACGGTCGGCCTCGATCTGGTTCATCATCTTCATGGCCTCGACGATGCATACCGTCTCGCCCTTCTTGACGTGGGAGCCGATCTCGACGAAGACCTTGGCGCCCGGGGCCGGTGAGCGATAGAAGGTGCCCACCATGGGGGAGGTGACGGCCTGGCCCTGGAAGCTGGGGCCCTCGGGTGCCGCCGGGCCGGCGCTCTCGGCGGGGGCCGGTGCGCTGGCGGGAGCCGGCTGCGCCGCCGGGGCGTAGCCCTGGGGCATGGGGGCCTGCCAGTTCACGCCGTTGGGGTGGCGGCTGATGCGAACCGACTCTTCGCCTTCCTGGATCTCGATTTCGCTGATGTTCGACTCTTCGAGCAACTCGATCAGCTTCTTGACCTTGCGGATATCCATGACGTTCGTCCCGATCGGTTGGGTGCGGTGAATGGCCGTTGGCCCGGTGCTGTCAACCATGGCCAAGTTTCATTAGATCGCGGCAAGATGGCGACTCTTCCGCGTCTATAGGCCGTTAAAAGAGGGTAGCGCCGGAGTTTGCCGAAAAACCGCAGGGATGTCCAGCGCAGACGAAAACGTCGTTCACAACCCGGCGAGCGAGACCTGAACGGCGTCGGGAAGGGCGATGGCAAGGGGCCTCAGGCGCTCTCGGCGGTGCGCGCCTCGAGCCAGCCCAGCACGCCGTTGAGGTGCTCCGCCAGCGGTTCGGCGCGGGTCTCGCCCTGGATGCGAGCCGAGCGAATCTCCTCGCCGCCGTGGAAGAATAGCAGGCTGGGCGGGCCGAACAGCTCGTAGCGGTCGAGCAGTTCGCGGCTGGCGGCGTTGGTGTCGGTGACATCGACGTTGATGCGGGCGAAGGCAGCCAGCGGCTCGGCGACCCGCGGGTCGGGGTAGACCTGACGCTCGAGCTGCTTGCACGAGATGCACCAGTCGGCGGTGAAGTGGACGAAGGCGGCTTGACCCTCGGGCACCGAGGCGAGTGCCTGCTGCAGTCCGCCGAGCTCGTCCACGGTGGTCACCGCGGCAGCGGGCTGGCCACTGCCCGACGCCGACCCGGCCCCGGCCGTCAGCGGTGCCAGCGGGCGGAGCGGATCGCTGGCGCCGCCGGCCGCGCCCAGCACCAGTGCCAGGCCCCAGGCCAGCAGCAGCAGCCCGAGCGCCTGACGTGCCCGCGCCCATCCCTGGGGCAGATTGGTGGACATGGCGCCGAGTGCCAGGGCGGTACCGACCGCCAGGGCCGCCCACAGCAGCAGCACGGCAGTGGCCGGCAGCAGGCGCTCGACCAGCCAGATCGCCACCCCCAGCAGCAGGATGCCGAAGGCGATCTTGACACCATTCATCCAGGCACCGCTGCGCGGCAGCAGGGTGGTGCCGAAGGTGCCTACCAGCAGCAGCGGCACGCCCATGCCCAGGCCCAGGGCGAGCAGGGCGGCGCCCCCCATCACGGCGTCGCCGGTGGTGGAGATGAACACCAGGGCGCCGGCCAGGGGTGCCGAGACGCAGGGTGAGACCACCAGCACCGACAGCGCGCCGGCCAGGGCCAGGCCGGCGGGGCCGCTCTGCTGGGCGCGCGCCTGCCAGCCGTCGATGCGGCCGGCCAGTCGGGGCGAGAGACGCATCTCGAAGGCGCCGAACATGGCCAGGGCGAAGAGGGTGAAGAGCGCCGCGAAGGTGATCAGCACCGGCGCCGACTGCAGCCGCGCCTGGAGGTTGAGTCCGGCCCCGAACAGGCCCATCAGCACGCCGACCAGAGCATAGGTGAGTGCCATGCCGGCCACGTAGCTGGCGGAGAGGGCGAATGCGCGTGGCCGGCTGGGGTTCTGGCCGACGATGATCGAGGAGAGGATCGGCACCATGGGCAGCACGCAGGGGGTGAAGGTCAGCCCCAGGCCGGCGAGGAAGAAGAGCCCCAGCGCCAGCGGCAGGCTGGCCTCGGCCATCAGCGCCTGGAAGCGCCCGTCCTCACTCTGCGGGGCAGCGAGGCCGACGGGTGAGGCATCGGCGCTGGCCCTGTCGGTGCCACCCCCCTCGGCGGAGCCGGCACCGCCATCCGGCGGCTGCCAGCCGGCAAAGGCCACCGGCGCCTGCTGCTCGGCGGCCTCCATGTCGACGCGCTCGGGGGGGTAGCAGAGGCCGGCGTCGGCGCAGCCCTGGAAGGTGACGGTGATCGGGACCACGCCGCTGGCCGGTTCCTCGAGGGGCACCTCGAAGACCAGGGTGTCGCGGAAGGTATAGACGTCGCCGAGGAACTCGTCGCTGGTGAAGGTGCCCTCGGGGAGCTCCGGCTCCCCTAGCGGCTGGTTGGCCGACTCCACCGCAAACTGGTGGCGATAGAGATAGTAGCCTTCGGCGGCCTGCATGCCGATGTAGAGGGTCTCGCCGTCATGCCAGGCGCTGGGCTGGAAGGCCTCCAGTACCGGCAGGAACTCCTTGTCATCGCTTCCGAACCACTGGGCCTGGGCGGCGATCGGCAGCAGCAACAGCAGCAGGGTCGTCAAGGCGAATCGTCGAAGGCTGGTCACGGAAATCCTGTCCTGGGTTGGGGTGTGGCTGGCGATCAGACTCCACCCGACCCAGGGGGTTCCGGTGCCGGCCCGGCATCGGCGCGCTGGTGTCGACTCCCGGCGAGAGAGCCGGGATGGGCTGACCGCTTGCGCTGGTCGGGTGCTAGGATACCGCAGGAGAGGGCGTGTCTTCATCGAGGGACGTGGCGAGAGGTGTGCCACGTTGTCGCACGCTCCCATGACTCGTATCGGAAAGGAACCTGCACATGGCTTGGATGGGCAAGGGCGGCGCCAGGCGTCGCGAGAGGGTCGAAGCGCTGGAGCGCCCTGAATACGGCTGGATCTGGAAGCCGCTGCTGACGCTGCTGGTGATCTATCTGGTGGTGACGCTGGCCCTCGGGGTCTGGTGGAGCCGCACGCCGCCGCCGCACAGCGTCGAGCAGGTGCCCATGGAGCGGCGTGGGGACGCCGGTGGCGAGCCCGCCGCCCGAGGCGCGGTGACGGTGGCCACCCTGGCCTCCATCGTCGAGACCCTGTATGCCAAGCCCGGTGGCTATCTGCGTAACGATCGCCTGCCCCCGGGGCTGTGGCTGGACAACATGCCGAGCTGGGAGCGGGGCGTGCTGGACCAGGCCAAGGATCTGGCGCGAGCCCTGCCCTCGATGCATCCGGACGAGGTCGAACGCCTGGAAGAGGCGGTGCGCGGCCTGGCCGGAGACGGCCTCGACTGGTACCGGCCCGCCACCGAGACACACCTGGTAGCGGCGGTGGCCGCCCTGGATAGCGAGCTGGCGGCGCTGGGCGGCATGCAGGCCGAGGGCTTCGTCCCTGGGGCCGGACTGCGCCGCTGGCTCGCCGATGTCGGGGTGCGCCTCGACGATCTCTCCCTGCGCCTGGCCTCGGGGGCCGGAGGGCACCAGCTGCTGCGTGAGCTGGCCATCGACAGCGAGGCACTACCCGAGGGCACGCCCTGGTATCGGGTCGACAACGTCTTCTTTGAGGCGCGCGGCACCGGCTGGGCGCTGGTCCAGATGCTGGAGGGTGTTCAGCGCGACCAGGCCGATGTGCTGGAGAGCGCCGGGGTGACCGCGCGCTGGGAGCGGCTGCGCGCCGAGCTGGCCATGACCCAGCGCCGGCTGTGGAGCCCGGTGGTGATGAGCGGCTCCGGCTTCGGCCCCTTCGCCAACCATACGCTGGTGATGGCGCTCCACGTCAGCCGGGCCCGCGACCTGGTCGAGGAGATCGCCACGGCGCTGGCCGAGAGTGACGCCCTCGAGGCGTCTGGCGATGGCGTCATCCAGGCGCCGGCCAGCGAGCCCGAGGTGGTCGAGGTGACCCGGGATGCCTCGCCCGAGCGGCAGGGCGAGCCTCAGGCAGGCGGGCAGGACGTGACTCCGGAGGACGTGAATCAGGAAGAGGCGAGCAGCCAGGAGGAGGCGAGCAGCCAGGAAGAGGCTGGCCAGGAAGAGCCCGCACCGCAGGCCAGCGAGTAGCCGGCCATCAACCGGCCCGGTGTTCGGCTGGCCCAGTTTAGCGGGCAACAATGAAGCGGGCCGCCCCTTGGGCGGCCCGCTTCACGTCTGGCTCGAGTCCAGGCGGCCGAGGGCCGCAGTCGGACGCGAATTCAGGCCTTGTGGTAGGCGGCGGAGGCCTTCTCGATGGCCTTGCGAGCCGCTTCGACGCCTTCCCAGGACTCCACCTTGACCCACTTGCCCTTCTCGAGATCCTTGTAGTTCTCGAAGAAGTGGGCGATCTGCTGGCGCAGCAGCTCGGGCAGGTCGGTCACTTCCTGGACATCGTCATAGAGGCTGGAGAGCTTGTGATGCGGCACGCATACCAGCTTGGCGTCCTCACCGGCCTCGTCGGTCATGTTGAGGATGCCCACCGGGCGGGCGCGGATGATGCTACCGGGCTGGACCGGGTAGGGGGTCACGACCAGGGCGTCCAGGGCATCGCCGTCGTCGGCCAGGGTGTGCGGGATGAAGCCGTAGTTGGCCGGGTAGAACATCGGGGTGGCCATGAAGCGGTCGACCAGCAGGGCGCCCATGTCCTTGTCGATCTCGTACTTCACGGGCGCATGGTTGGCCGGGATCTCGATCGCCACGTAGAGGTCGTTGGGAAGGTCTTTGCCGGCGGGGATGTTGTCGAAGTTCATCGTCGCTTCCTTGGGGGGTTGCCAATAGCGGTTGGAAATGGTGGTTGGCGAATGGTCTTGGCCAATGATCTTGGCGAATCGTCTGGATGAAAAAATTTGCGAAATTATACGGGCCTGCCCGGGTGAATACCAATTCGACCATCGGTGCCGTCGCTGCTTCGCCCCAGGGCGGCACCTTCGGAGGGGCACCGCCGTGCCGCGCTCCCGTGTATGATGGGCGCCGCCACGGAGCCGGGCTTCGGGCAGGCAACCATCGGGCAAGGAGGGGTGAGTGACTCCCGCGCAGCTGTCATTGAGTTTTGGCCAGGCCTTCGTGGCGCCGAATCGCCGGCGGCATCGCAGCTCCATGTCGGTACGGCTGCCCGACGCGCCCCAGCTCAACGCCAAGGGGGCCTGTGCGCTGATCAGTGACGCCACCCTGCGCAACAGCATGGCCCAGCAGGCCGGGGACCTCAGCGTGCGCGGCTTCCTCGCCGACTATTACTCCACCCCCGACCACTGGGACGTCAAGACGTCGGCGACCCGCGTGCTGCGCGCCCTTAACGCCTGGAGCTACAGCCAGAGCCGCCAGGTGGCGGAGGTCAGCTACGTCACCTCGCTGTCGGCGCTGGTGCTGCGCGGTGCCGAGGGGCATCTCTTCCATGTGGGCGACACCCTGGTGTTCCGGCTGCGCGGGGCGGAGTTCGAACAGCTGACCCGTGATCACGTCACCGACCTCGGGGGCTATCGCTACCCCTCTCGGGCCCTGGGCATGGATAACAGCATCGACATCGATTACCTGCACTTTCCGGTCAAGCAGGGGGATCTGTTCCTGTTCACCACCCAGGCGGTGCTGGGCACCCTGATGCCGTCGGAGTATGTGCAGTTGATCCGCCAGGACGCCAGCGATCTCGATGCCGCCTGTGATCGCCTGGCCGAGGCGGCGGTGCAGCGCGCCCAGTCGCGCGGCTACGGGGCCGACCAGTTCTGCTTCCAGCTGGTGCGCATCGATGAGCTGCCCGACGCCCAGTCCGACCACCCGGCCAAGGTGTACGGTGAACTGCCGATCCCGCCCGAGCTCTCGCCTGGGGATCGCCTCGATGGCCTGGAGGTGCTGGCCGTGCTGTCACGCACCGCCCAGTCGCGGGTCTACCGGGTGCGCGACCTCAAGAGCGAACGCGAGATGGTGATGAAGGCACCGAGCCCCGAGCTCTCCCACCGCAATATCTACCTGGAGCACTTCCTGCTCCAGCAGTGGGTGGTGGAGCGGGTCAAGTCACCCTTCGTGGTGCGTGTGATGGAGACGTCGCGGCCGCGTCGCTTCCTCTACTACCTGATGGCCCATGTCGAGGGCGAGACCCTGGTGGACTGGGCGCGGCGCCACCCCCAGGCCAGCCTGGCCCAGCGCCTGGATATCGCCAACCAGCTGGGCAAGGCGGTGCAGGCCCTGCACCACCGCGAGCTGCTGCACCAGCAGATCCATCCCGGCAATGTGCTGATCGATACCCATGGGCAGGTCGTGCTGACCGACTTCAGTGCCTGCCGGATGCGCGACGGGGGTGGGCTCAAGGATGCCCGCGAGCTGTTGCGCCAGGTGGGGCTCACCGAACACAGCGCCCCGGAATACGCCCTGGATGACGGGATCGGTCGGCGCAGCGACCAGTACTCCTATGCCTCCACGGTCTACTGGCTGCTGACCGGCGAGCTGCCCTATGAAGTGCCTCCCAACCGCCTGCGCAGCCATACCGATCTCGAGCAGCTCGTCTACCGCAGCGCGCGGCAGCGCAACCCCGAAGTGCCTCAGGCCCTGGACGAGGCGTTGCGCCGGGCGCTGGACCCCCAGCGGGCGCTGCGTTATCGGCGCATGTCGGAGTTCCTGCGTGAGCTTCGCCAGCCCCTGGCGATCTCGCGCCAGTCGACGGCATCGCGACTCAGCCCGCGGCGGTTCCGCGACTCCGGCCACTTCTGGCAGGGCATCGCGGCGATCCTGCTGCTGCTGCTGGTGCTTTCCTGGTTGCTGCGATAGGGCCTTCGGCCAGGATCAAGGCGCAAGGGGAGGTTGCCCCTTGTTCCTTGACCCTTGTTCCTTGTGACTTAGAGCTTGAACTCCGGCAGCTTGCGCTCGACACGGTGCTTGGCCAGCTTCGCCACCCGGGGCAGGCCGTTGTCGAACGGGGGGAAGTCCTCGCCCTGGATCAGCGGCGACAGGTACTGGCGGCAGGCCGCGGTGATGCCGAAGCCATCCTCGCTGATGAAGTCGCGAGGCATGAACTTCTCGCGGTTGGCAATCTCGGCCAGCGGGGCGGCCTCGATGCGCCAGGCATAGGGGGCATCGGAGACACGCTTGATCGCCGGCATCATCGCGTTCTTGCCCTCGATGGCCAGCTCCACGGCCTTCTCGCCCACCGCATAGGCCTGCTCGACGTCGGTCCTGGAGGCCAGGTGGCGAGCGGCGCGCTGCAGGTAGTCGGCCACCGCCCAGTGGTACTTGTAGCCCAGGTCCTGCTTGACCATGCCGGCCAGGGTCGGCGCCACGCCGCCCAGCTGGCGATGGCCGAAGGCATCGGTGTTGCCGGCGTCGGCGAGGAAGGTGCCATCCTCGTAGCGGGCACCCTCGGAGACCACGATCACGCAGTAGCCGTACTTCTTTACCGCCTCGTCGACGCGGGCCATGACGGCTTCACGGTCGAAGGCTATCTCGGGAAAGATCACCAGGTGGGGCGGCTCGCCCTCGCCCT
Organism: Halomonas sp. SSL-5; assembly: GCF_030708455.1. Classification (GTDB taxonomy): domain Bacteria; phylum Pseudomonadota; class Gammaproteobacteria; order Pseudomonadales; family Halomonadaceae; genus Halomonas. The sequence goes on along the minus strand of NZ_JAUYWF010000002.1, from coordinate 224,125 downwards.
GGCCGGCAAGTGCCCCGGAGGCGGCGATCCAGCCGGCATGGCGGCCCATGACCTCGAGCACGAACACCTTGGTGGAGGTGGCGCACATGGAGGCGATGTCCAGCGAGGCCTCCAGGGTCGAGGTGGCGATATACTTGGCCACGCTGCCGAAGCCCGGGGAGTTGTCGGTGATCGGCAGGTCGTTGTCCACGGTCTTGGGTACGTGGATGGCGGTGAGCGGATAGCCGAGCTTCTCGGAGAGCTGCGAGACCTTGAGGCAGGTGTCGGCACTGTCGCCACCGCCGTTGTAGAAGAAGTAGCGGATATCGTGGGCGCGGAACACCTCGATCAGCCGCTCGTACTGGGCGCGGTGGCTCTCGATGTCCTTCAGCTTGTAGCGGCAGGAGCCGAAGGCGCCGCCCGGGGTATGGCGCAGCGCGGCGATCGCCTCGTCGGACTCCTGGCTGACATCGATCAGCTCCTCGGTGAGGGCGCCGATGATGCCATTGTGGCCGGCATAGACCTTGCCGATACGGTCGGGATGGCGGCGGCAGGCCTCGATCACGCCGCAGGCGCTGGCGTTGATCACGGCGGTGACGCCACCTGACTGGGCGTAGAAGGCATTGTGGGCCATGGGGCTGGTCTGCTCCTGAGCGTCGCTGCTGTTCGGGAATGGGGTGACGAAAGTCGCAGGATTCTAGCCGAAAGTGGCCGAGGCTGCACCCGGCGCCCCTCTCCGACCTGTCCCCGGCGCCTCGCGCTATCGTGCCATTCGCCCTGAACAGGCGCTGGAGGGGCTCGTCGGGGCCATGCTAGTCTCCCCCCTTTGCGCGCCGCGCCGATGCGGCCACCGACCCCATGCTGGAGCGAGCCCCATGCACCTTCATATCCTCGGTATCTGTGGCACCTTCATGGGCAGCCTGGCGCTGTTGGCACGCGAGCTTGGCCACCGTGTCAGTGGTTCGGACGCGGGGGTCTACCCGCCGATGAGCACCCAGCTGGAGGAGGCCGGCATCGCCCTGATGGAGGGCTACTCGCCCACCAACCTCGAGCCACGCCCCGATCTGGTGGTGATCGGCAATGCGCTGTCGCGCGGCAACCCCGAGGTGGAGGCGGTGCTCGATGCGGGCCTGCCGTATGTCTCCGGTCCCCAGTGGCTGGCCGAGCACGTGCTGCCCGGCCGGCGGGTGATCGCCGTGGCCGGCACCCACGGCAAGACCACCACGGCGAGCCTTACCGCCTGGCTGCTGGAGTCGGCGGGACTGGCGCCGGGCTTCCTGATCGGTGGCGTGCCGCGCAACTTCGGCGTTTCGGCGCGCCTGGGCGCCGCGGATGCGCCCTTCGTGGTGGAGGCCGACGAGTACGACACCGCCTTCTTCGACAAGCGCTCCAAGTTCGTCCACTACCGCCCCGAGATCGCGGTGCTGGGCAATTTGGAGTTCGACCATGCCGATATCTTCGACGATCTGGCCGCCATCGAGCGCCAGTTCCACCACCTGGTGCGCACGGTGCCCGGCAGGGGACGGCTGCTGGTAGCCGATGACGAAGAGGCCCTCGACCGGGTGCTGGCGATGGGGGCCTGGACCCCGGTGGTGCGCTTCGGCGAGGCCGCCACGAGCCCCTGGAGGCTCGAGCTGGAGCGCGACGATGCCTCGCGCTTCCGGGTGATTCATCAAGCGCAAGACGTCGACGAGGATGCGGTGGTCGACTGGCCACTGACCGGAAGCTACAACGCCCGCAACGCCCTGGCGGCGCTGGCCGCCGCCCACACCTGCGGGGTGGACCCGGCCCGCGGTGCCGCGGCCCTGGCACGTTTCGAGTCGCCTCGGCGGCGTCAGGAGCTGCGTGGGGAGGTGGCCAATATCCAGGTGATCGACGACTTCGCCCATCATCCCACGGCCATCGCTGCCACCCTCGAGGGGTTGCGTGCGGCCACCGCCCGGGGCAGGCTGCTGGCGGTGGTCGAGCCGCGCTCCAACACCATGCGCCTGGGCACCCTGCGTGATCGCCTGGCGGCGAGCGTGGTGGCCGCCGATATCGCCTTCTGGTATCGACCGGAGGGGCTGGACTGGCCGCTGGAGCCGGTCGTCGCCGCGAGCCCGGTGCCGGCGCGCCTGGAGCAGGATCTGGATGCCCTGGTGGCGGCCCTGGTGGCAGAGGCCAGGCCCTATGACCGCATCGTGGTGATGTCCAACGGCGGCTTCGGTGGCATCCACGAGAAGCTGCTGGCGGCGCTGGAGCTGGCCCATGGCTGAGGCATTTTCCCCCCCGGTGACGGTGGCGCTGACCGGTGCCTCCGGCGCCCAGTACGGGCTGCGACTGATCGAGGCGCTGGTAGCGGCCAACCATGAGGTATGGGTGATGATCTCCAAGGCGGCCCATCTGGTGATCGCCACCGAGACCGACGCCGGCCTGCCGGCCCGCCCCGAGCGTCTGGCCGCGGAGCTCATCTCGCGCAGCGGCGCCCGGCCCGGGCAGATCCGCTGCTTCGGCCGCGAGGAGTGGATGTCGCCGGTGGCCTCCGGCTCCGGGGCGCCATCCTCCATGGTGATCTGCCCCTGTTCCACCGGCACGCTCTCGGCGGTGGCGACGGGGGCCAGCAACAACCTGATCGAGCGCGCCGCCGACGTGGCGCTGAAGGAGAGGCGCCGCTTGATCCTGGTGCCCCGCGAGACGCCGCTCTCGGCGATCCATCTCGAGCATATGCTCAACCTGAGCCGCCTGGGGGCGGTGATCCTGCCCGCCGCGCCGGGGTTCTATCACCAGCCCGAGTCGATCGATGACCTGGTCGACTTTATCGTCGCGCGGATCCTCAATCAGCTGGGCATCGAACACCACCTGATGCCGCGCTGGGGCGAGGCGACGTAAGCTCGCTGTCACCCGGCCCAGGCATCCTGGGCGCCTCTCGTTGCAGCAAGGACATGGCATGCTGAACCTCTCACTGCTCTCGGTCTTCGTGCCGACCTTCTTCCTCGTCTCCCTCACCCCGGGGATGTGCATGACCCTGGCCATGGTGCTGGGCATGACCCAGGGGGTGCGCCGCAGCCTGTGGATGATGGCCGGGGAGCTGGTCGGGGTGGGGCTGGTGGCCGCCGCGGCCGGGGCCGGGGTGGCGGCGCTGATGCTCCGCCAGCCGGAGCTCTTCGCGCTGTTCAAGTGGCTGGGCGGGGCCTACCTGGCCTATCTGGGCATCATGATGTGGCGCTCCCGGGGGCGCATGGCGATCCCCGAGGAGGGGCTTGAGGTGGCGCCCGCCGGGCGCGCACAACTGGTCACCCAGGGCTTCGTCACCGCCGTGGCCAACCCCAAGGGGTGGGCCTTCTTCGTGGCGCTGCTGCCTCCCTTCCTCGATGCCGAGCGAGCGCTGAGCGGCCAGCTCGCCGTGCTGGTGGCCTTGATCCTGACCATCGAGTTCGCCTGCCTGATGCTCTACGCCACCGGCGGCAGCCGGCTGCGTCGCCTGCTCTCGCGAGGCGGCAGCGTGCGCCTGCTCAACCGCATCGCCGGGACCCTGATGGTCGGCGTCGGCCTGTGGCTGGCGCTGGGTTAGACCGACGGTAGCCAGGCGACGCGTGCCGCTACCAGACAAAGTGACGCGGCGGTAAGCCAAGGCCAGGGGCAGGGGGCGAGCGGGGGCCGTTCCCGCGTCTGCCAGGAGAGCTGGACCAGGGCGCAGGCCACCAGCCCCAGCAGGGCGCCACCGACCAGATCGCTGAACCAGTGTACGCCGATCACCAGGCGCGACAGCGCCATCAGGGTGGCGGCGAGGATGGCCGCCCAGTAGGCCCAGTGGCGCCAGGCCGGCGCCAGCTCCCGGGCGGCGAAGGCCGCCGCCAGGCCGAACAGCACCACGGCGCTGGAGGCGTGAGCACTGGGGTAGGAGAAGGAGTCCGCCAGGTGGGCGGGAACATGCGGCCGCGGTCGCTCGAACAGCGCCTTGCCCAGGGTGTTGAGCGCCGCGATGCCCACCAGACCGGCGGTGAGGTGCCAGACGGCATCCAGGCGTCGCCGCCACAGCAGCCAGGCACCCCAGGGCAGGGCGAGCGCCGCCACGCCGAGCAGGTCGCCGATGCGGGCCAGTCCCTCGCTGACGAGGGTCAGGGCGGGGAAGGCGAGCCCCTCGAAGAGGGCCTGGGCCTGGAGATCCATGGGTAGCGGGCCATGCAGGTCATGCTGCATCACCAGCAGGGTCCAGCCCGATACCCCGCCCAGGGCCAGTATCAGCAGCATCAGGCTGGCCAGGGGGACCTCGCCGCTGCCGCTCTGGCGCAGCCACAGGGTGCGCAGCAGAGGGTGACGCCGGGCCAGACCAGCGGTCAGGCGGTAGACGCGTCCGCGCCTGCCGGCGTGGTGGCGCAGCCAGGAGAAGGTCACCGCCAGCACCAGCAGCATCACGGCCAGCACCGCCAGCGGCTTGCTGAACGCCGAAGGTACCTCGAGCAGTTGCTCCCAGGTACGTCCCAGCAGGTAGCCCGGCAGCACATAGGCGGGGGCCCAGAGTGCCGCGGAGGCGAGATTGGCCCAGGTGAAGGTGCGCGGTGACATGCGCAGCATGCCGGCAATCAGCGGCACCATGGGGCGTACGGGGCCGACGAAGCGTCCCAGGAACACCGACAGCACGCCGTAACGCTGGAAGAAGCGTGCCCCCCTGGCGAGGAACTCGGGGTGGCGCGAGAGTGGCCAGCGCCGCGTGACGCGCTCGCGCTGGGTGTAGCCCAGCACGAAACTGGTGCTGTCGCCCACCACCGCGCCCAGGAAGGCGGCAAACAGGGTCGCCGGCAGGGCCAGTTCCTGGTGGCCGGCCATGGAGGCGGCGGCGGTGATCAGCAACACGCCGGGCACCAGGACGCCCACCAGCGCCAGCGATTCCAGCATGGCGATGCCGGCGATGATCAGCAGCAGCAGGCCCGGCGACGGGGTGAGCTGGTAGAGCAGCTGGGTCAGGTCCATGGCGGGGCTTCCGGGGCAGGAACGGACAGGGCGTCAGCCATCGGCGAGGCGTCGTGTGGTGGCATCCAGGCGGCGCTTCAGCGCCATGAAGGGAGAGCCCGGCGAGTGGCTGCAGGTGCCCCCGCGTACCTCCAGGCCCCCGCTGCCGTCGAGCATGGCGCCCGCCGCGGCCTCCTCGATGCGCTGGCGTACCAGCAGGGCCCCGCTCTCGCTGGTATCGGGCAGCACCAGCCAGAAGTCGGCATCGTCGAGGCGGCCCAGCAGGTCGTGGTCACGGCTGTGTTCCGCCACCGTCCCGCAGAAGCTGCCCAGCAGGGCCAGCCGGGCGGGGCCGCCATACGGCTCATCGGCCATCTCCAGCTGCGGGAGGTGGAGCACCACCACGGCGAGTCGCTGGCCCAGCAGGTCGGCACGCTCCACCTCGCTCTCCAGGCGCTCGAGAAGCGGTGCCGCCTTCAGGGCGGCACACTCCTCGTCGCGGGGGTCGGTGGCCAGCAGCAGGGCCTGCTGATGGCGTACTCCCCAGGGGGCGAGCCCGGCGGCGATCACCAGCGCCAGGTAGGCGAGTGACAGCGGTAGTGACAGGCCGCCGTCGGCCAGCAGCAGCCAGATCGGTGCCAGGGTCAGGTTGAGCAGGGTGGCCGGGCCCAGCGGCAGCAACAGCAGGGTCAACACCGGTGGCAGTCCCAGCCACAGCAGCGCCAGGCGGCCTTCGCCCGGCAGGCTGGTGGCGACCAGCAGGTAGCCGCAGATCAGCACCAGATAGGCCGAGAGGCGTGCCGTCTCCTGCTGTCCCAGGCGCATCAGGGCGGCGGTCAGCAGCAGCGGGGCGAGCAGGGCCGGCAGCAGGATCCGGGCGTAGTCACCGACCAGGTAGTGCCACAGCGCCTGGCCGAGCAGCAGCACTGCCCCCAGCGCATAGAGGCCCGCCAGCAGGCGTGGGGTATCAGTCCTCGGCATTGGGCTTCGCCCTCCGCGTCGTGGTGCGTGGCGCCGTCTGCTGTTCCAGGGCGCGTAATTCTTCGGCCAGCGGGCGGGTCTGCGGCAGCGGGACCGCTCGCACGCGCTCCACCTCGGCCAGGCGCTGTAGCAGCGTCTCGCGTCGACTGTCTGCCTGGGCGGCGTTGCGGCAGACGAGCAGGGCGGCCAGGGTGCGGGCATCGAGTCGATAGCAGTGCTCGAAGCGTCGGGTCATCTCGCACAGCTGCCTGGCCACGCGCCAGAGGTGACGCCTCCGGGTACGCACCAGCAGCAGCTCGGCATGGGTACCGTCGCGCCCGGCGCGGCCACGCTCCCGGGCCAGGTCCCCGGCCAGCCTGGCGCGTGGCCAGAGGCGCAGCCCCGGTTCCAGGCTGACTCGGCCCCTGGCCTGGCCGTGCAGTGGCGTCAGCCGGCGCGCCCGAGAGAGCCCGAGCGCCAGCAGCAGGGCGAACACCAGGCCGGCGGCGAGGGACTGTTCGATGGGCATCAGGCGTGCCAGCCAGGCCCAGGAGGCCGCCGCCAGCAGGGCGTTGAGGGCGGCCATCCAGGCGGGCTGGGGCAGCATGACCAGGGCGGCCCAGGCCCATAGCCAGAAGGGATAGCGCTCCGCCGAGGACCACAGCAGGGCGCCGAGCAGCAGGCTGGGCAGCAGCTGCCAGGGCACCAGCGGGGGGCGGCGATGGCTGAACTCGACCAGGCCGGCGCTGATGGCGAGCCAGGCCGCCGCCAGGCCGAGCAGCATGGCCTCTGAGATGTCGTGGGCGCTGGCCACCATCAGCGCCGGGAATAGCGCCGCCAGCAGCAGATTGAGGCGCAGCAGGCCGACTTTGTACTTGCTCTGCATGGTGGCTTACTATGACTCCCTTTACGCAACGTGCCCGCCGAGCGCCAGTATAGCGCCGTTCCGGTTCGTTCAGGCCACGCCCACAGGAGACACCCTCTGGCATGACAGCTCAAGTCCAGCGCGACGGCGCCGCCGCGGCAGGCGCCGAGGAGATCCGCGATATCGATGCCTACATGACCGGCCTGGGACAGGCGGCGCGGGCCGCCGCCGCGATCCTGCGTCGCACGCCCACCGGCCCCAAGAATGCCGCGCTGCTGGCCATGGCCGAGGCGCTTGAGGCCTCGCGGGGCGAGGTGCTGGCGGCCAATGCCAGGGACCTTGAGCGCGGGCGAGAGAGCGGCCTGGACGCCGCCCTGCTCGACCGTCTGGCCCTGGATGAGGGCCGAGTCGATGCGATGATCGAGGGCCTCACCCAGGTGGCGGGCCTGCCCGACCCGGTGGGCGAGATCGATGGCCTGCGCGCCCGGCCCAGCGGCATCCAGGTCGGCCAGATGCGCGTGCCCTTGGGGGTGATCGGCATCATCTACGAGTCGCGCCCCAACGTCACCCTCGAGGCGGCCAGCCTGTGCCTCAAGTCGGGCAATGCCGCGATCCTGCGCGGCGGCTCCGAGGCACGCGACTCCAATGCCGCCATCGCCGCCTGCATCCGCCAGGGGCTGGCCGCCGCGGGGCTCCCCGAGGGGGCCGTGCAGGTGGTGGCGACCACCGATCGCGCCGCCGTGGGCCGCCTGATCACCATGCCCGAGTTCGTCGACGTGATCATCCCGCGGGGGGGCAAGTCGCTGATCGAGCGCATCTCCCGCGAGGCCCGGGTGCCGGTGATCAAGCATCTGGATGGCGTCTGTCACGTCTATCTGGACGCCACCGCCGATCCCGAGAAGGCGCTGGCCATCGCGGTGAATGCCAAGACCCACCGCTACGGCACCTGCAACACCATGGAGACGCTGCTGGTGGATGCGCCTCTGGCCGAGTCGCTGCTGCCGACACTGGCCGCCGCCTACGCCGAGCATGGTGTCGAGCTGCGTGGCTGCGAGCGTACCCGCGGGATCCTCCCGGACGTCGTGGCGGCCCGGGAGGAGGACTGGCACGCCGAGTACCTGGCCCCGGTGCTGGCGATCCGCGTGGTCGACGGCATCGAGGCCGCCATGGCGCATATCGAGCGCTACGGCTCCCACCACACCGATGCCATCGTCACCGAGTCCTGGACCCTGGCGCGGCGGTTCATGGCCGAGGTGGACTCCAGTTCGGTGATGGTCAACGCCTCGACCCGTTTCGCCGACGGCTTCGAGTATGGCCTGGGCGCCGAGATCGGCATCTCCACCGACAAGCTCCACGCCCGCGGCCCGGTGGGGCTCGAGGGCCTCACCACCCGCAAGTACGTGGTCCTGGGCGACGGTCAGGTCCGCCAGTGAACGAGCCATCCCCGGCGCGGCAGGACGCGCGCCCGGCGCGTGTCGCCATGCTCGGCGGCACCTTCGACCCGGTGCACCTGGGCCACCTGCGCAGCGCCGTGGAGCTCCAGGAGGTGCTGGGGCTCGACCGGGTGCACCTGATCCCCGCCAAGGCCCCGCCGCTGCGCGGGGAGCCCCGGGTGGCGCCCGAAGAGCGCCTTGCGCTGCTGCGCCTGGCGATCGGCGATACCCCGGGGCTGGTCGCCGACGACCGCGAACTCGCCCGCGAGGGCCCCTCGTTCAGCGCCGACACCCTGTCCTCCCTGCGCGAGGAGCTGGGCCGCGATGCGCGGCTGGTGATGGCGCTGGGCCACGATGCCTTCCTGCGCCTGGCCGAGTGGCACGAGCCGCAGCGTCTCTTCTCCCTGGCCAACCTGGTGGTGATCGACCGCCCGGACTTCGAGGCGCCGCTGCCCGAGTCGCTGCGCGAGCTGGTCGCCGGGCGCGAGTGCGACGAGCCCGAGGCGCTGATGGCGCGCCCCGCCGGGGGCCTGCTGCGCCTGACACTCCCGACGCGGATGGCGATCTCGGCCACCGAGCTGCGCCGCCGCCTGGGCGAGGGGCGCAACGTGCGTTACCTGCTGCCCGAGGCGGTGGAGCGGCATATCCTGGCCCACGGCCTCTATCGTCGGGACTGAAGACCGTTCAGGGCCGAACGGGCCCTGTCAGACGGCGGTCAAGGCGGTACAATGGCCATTCAACGACAGCCTGACAGAAGACCCTATGCACAACGACGCACTCAAGACTCTGGCGGTGGACGCGCTGGAAGAACTCAAGGCCAAGGATATCGTCCAGCTGGACGTCGCACGGCTGACCAGCGTGACCGACCTGATGATCATCGCCAGCGGCACCTCGACCCGCCACCTGGCGGCGCTGGCCCAGCGGGTGGTCGAGCGCGCCAAGGAGGCCGGCCTGCAGCCGCGTGGCGTCGAGGGCGAGGCCGGTGCGGACTGGGTGCTGGTCGACCTGGGCAGCGTGGTGGTCCACGTGATGCTGCCCGAGACCCGCCAGCTCTATGACCTGGAGCGGCTCTGGGCCGACCTGCCCAGCGACCTGGAGCGAGAAGACGAGCTGTCCGGCGCATGAAGGTGCGCCTGCTGGCGGTAGGCACGCGCATGCCCGCCTGGGTCAATGAGGGGGTCGAGGAGTACCGCAAGCGCCTGCCCCGTGATTTCACCCTGACGGTGGAGGAGATCGCCCCGGGGCAGCGCGGCAAGAACGCCGATCTGACCCGGGCCATGGCCAGCGAGGCCGAGCGGATACGCGCCAGGCTGCGCGGCGATGAGCACGTGGTCGCCCTGGAAGTGGGCGGCAAGGCCTGGAGCACCGAGCGGCTCGCCGAGCAGGCCGAGGCCTGGCGGCTGGCCGGGCGCGACGTGGCGCTGCTGGTCGGTGGTCCCGACGGCCTGGCGCCGGAGCTCTCCGCCGCCGCCGATCAGCGCTGGTCGCTGTCGCCGCTGACGCTGCCACATCCGCTGGTGCGTATCCTGCTCGCCGAACAGCTCTACCGCGCCTGGACGCTGATGGTCGGCCACCCCTACCATCGCTGAGTCGACGCCTCGCCGCTCTCTCGCCGCGCTCTCGCCAACCCCGGGAACCCGATGCGCAAGTCACGTCATAACCTCAAGAGCCCCGAGCAGGAGCTGCGTATCTTCCGGGTGCGTGCGCTGCTGGCCCTGGTCGTGGTGTTCAGCCTCACCGGACTGCTGATGGGACGCCTGGCCTATCTTCAGGTGGTTCAGCACGAGGTCTACACCACGCGCTCGGAGAAGAACCGGGTGCGTGTCGAGCCGCTGCCGCCTACCCGCGGCCTGATCTACGATCGCAACGGCGAACTGCTGGCAGAGAATCGGCCGACCTATAACCTCACCCTGGTGCGTGAGCGGGTCGAGGACCTCGACGCGACCCTGACGCGGCTGGTGGAGATCCTCGAGCTCCCCCCCGAAGAGGCGGAGGCGTTCCGGGTGCGCTCGCGCCAGCGCCAGCGTCCCTTCCAGCCGGCGCTGCTGATGAGCGATCTCGACGAGGGACAGATCGCGCGGCTGGCGGTCAATCGCCACCTGCTGCCGGGCGTCGAGGTGGAGGCCCAGCTGCTGCGCTACTACCCCGATGCCGAAGTGATGGCTCACGCCCTGGGTTACGTGGGACGCATCAATACCGAGGAGCTCGAACGCCTGGACGCCGGTCGCTATGCCGGCACCCACTTCATCGGCAAGACCGGCGTCGAGCGCTTCTACGAGGAGGCGCTGCATGGCGAGGCCGGGCTGCGCAAGGTGGAGACCAATGCCCGCGGTCGGGTGCTGCGTGAACTGGGACGCACCGATCCCGTGCCCGGCAAGGACCTGACCCTGACGCTGGACAAGGAGCTCCAGCACCTGGCCTTCGAGCTGCTCGACGGTCGGCGCGGCGCCATCGTCGCCATCGAGCCCGCCACCGGCGGTATCCTGGCGATGGTCTCGGCCCCGGGCTACGACACCAACCAGTTCGTGACCGGTATCGATGTGGCCGCCTACCGCGGCTTGCAGGAGAACCTCGATCTGCCGCTCTACAACCGGGCGATTCGCGGCCACTATCCTCCCGGCTCCACCATCAAGCCCTTCCTGGCCCTGGCCGGACTGGCCGAGGGCGTGATCACCCCCGACAAGACCATCTACGACCCCGGCTACTTCCAGCTCCCCAACGACGATCGTCGCTACCGCAACTGGCTGCGCTGGGGGCACGGGCGCGTCGATATGGAGCGCTCCCTCGCCGTCTCCAACAACACCTACTACTACACCCTGGCCCACGACCTGGGCATCGACCGCATCCATGCCAACATGACCGACTTCGGCTTCGGCACGCGGGTCGGCCACGATATCTTCGGCGAGAGCGACGCCCTGATGCCGTCCCGGGACTGGAAGCGGGAGCGCTACAACCAGCCGTGGTACCCCGGCGAGACGCTCTCGGTGGGGATCGGCCAGGGCTACTGGCAGCTCACCCCGCTGCAGCTGGCCACCGCCACCGCGGTGCTGGCCAACCGGGGGCACTGGGTCAAGCCGCGCCTGGCCAGGAGCCTCGGCGGGGAGGCGTTGCCGGAGCCGCTGCCCGATACCCCGGAGGATATCGAGCTGGCCAACGAGGGCTGGTGGGACCGGGTCTTCTCCGGCATGGAGAAGGTGATCTCCGGCCATGAGGGGACCGCACGGCGCACCGGGGTGGGGCTCGAGTACCGCATGGGCGGCAAGTCGGGCACCGCCCAGGTCTTCTCGCTGGGACAGGACCAGAAGTACAACGCCGACGAGCTGGCCGAGCGCCTGCGCGACCATGCCCTGTTCATGGCCTTCGCGCCGATCGAGGAGCCGCAGATTGCCGTGTCGGTGATCGTCGAGAACGCCGGCGGGGGCAGCACCCATGCCGCCCACCTGGCGCGGGCGATGACCGATGCCTGGCTGCTCGATGACGATGAGTCCGATGTCGAGCAGATTCGCGAGGAGATGGAGGAAGATGATGAACGCCTGGCGGGGAACTGACCCATGGCGCTGAGTGACCTCTCGCGCCGCTGGCGACCGTATCCGGTCAAGGCGCCGGCCAGCGGCATGTCGCGTCGCCGGGGTTTCTGGGAGCGGGTGCACCTGGACCCCTGGCTGCTGGGCATGCTGCTGCTGCTGATGGGCGCCGGTCTGGTGGTGATGTACAGCGCCAGCGGCCAGCGCCTCGATATCGTCATCGCCCAGGGCATCCGCTTCGGCGTGGCGCTGGGGGTGATGGTGGTGATCGCCCAGTTTGCGCCGGCCACGCTGATACGCTGGGCACTGCCGGCCTACCTGCTCGGCGTGATGATGCTGGTGGCGGTGGAGCTGGTGGGCGACATGGGCATGGGGGCCCAGCGCTGGCTGGTGATTCCCGGCGTCATCCGCTTCCAGCCCTCGGAGCTGATGAAGCTGGCGATGCCGCTGATGGTGGCCGCCTACCTTAGCCGCCGTGAACTCCCGCCCAGGGCCCGGGATCTTGCCGTTTGTGCGGTGATCGTCGGGGTGCCGGTGGTGCTGATCGCCAAGCAGCCGGACCTCGGCACCTCGCTGCTGGTGGGCGCCTCGGCGGTCTTCGTGGTGCTGCTGGCGGGTCTCTCCTGGCGCATCATCGGCCTGCTTGTCGCCCTGGCGGCGGCGGCGATGCCGCTACTGTGGATGAACATGCACGACTACCAGCGCCGACGCGTGCTGACCTTCCTCGACCCCAACAGCGACCCGCTGGGGGCGGGCTGGAACATCATCCAGTCCACCACCGCCATCGGCAGCGGCGGGGTGCTGGGCAAGGGCTGGATGGAGGGTACCCAGTCGCAGCTCGAGTTCCTGCCCGAGCGGCATACCGACTTCATCGTCGCAGTGCTCGGCGAGGAGTTCGGCCTGGTGGGGATGCTGGCCTTCCTGGTGCTCTACCTGCTGATCGTCTGCCGCGGGCTGTGGCTCGCCGCCGAGGCCCAGGAGACCTTCGGGCGCCTGCTGGCCGGCAGCCTGATCCTGACCTTCTTCATCTATGTGTTCGTCAACGTCGGCATGGTCAGCGGCATCCTGCCGGTGGTCGGCGTGCCGCTGCCGCTGGTCAGCTACGGCGGCACCTCCAGCGTGACCTTGATGGCCGGTTTCGGTATTCTCATGGCCATTCACGCCCACCGCAGGCTGCTGCCTCGCTAGCCGCGCGACGAGGGCCGGGCACCGACAAGGGAGGCCGCACATGATGCCGGCATGCATTCAGGGAAGGAAGGGGCGCCTGGCCACGCTGGCCTGTGCCGCCCTGCTGGCCAGCTCGCCGCTGGCCGCTCAGGAGTTTGCCCCGGACCACCACGCCGGGGCGCGGGCGCTGGTCGACGAACTGGCCGATGAGGGGATCGCGCGCGGCTGGCTGGAGAGCGCCATGCAACAGGCGCGCTATCGCCAGGAGGTGCTCGACGCCATGTCAGGCGCCGCCGAGCGGCGCCTGCGCTGGGACGAGTACCGTGCCATCTTCCTCGACGCCGAGCGCATCCACGGCGGGGTGGCCTTCCTGGAGGCCCACGCCGACGCCTTCGCCCGCGCCGAGGCCGAGCACGGCGTGCCCGAGGAGATCATCGCCGCCATCCTCGGGGTGGAGACCCGCTACGGTCGCATCACCGGCAGCCACCGGGTGATCGACTCCCTGGCCACCCTGGCCTTCCACCACCCGACCCGCGGCGACTTCTTCCGCCGCGAGCTGGGCGCCTTCCTGGAGATCGCCCACGAGCAGGAGGTCCCCGCGGACGAGCCACTGGGCTCCTACGCCGGTGCCATGGGCTACCCGCAGTTCATCCCCACCAGCTATCGCGCCTACGCCGTGGACTTCGACGACGACGGCCTGCGCGATCTCTGGAGCAACCCGGTGGATGCCATCGGCAGCGTGGCCAACTACTTCGCCGAGCACGGCTGGCGCCCCGGTGCGCCCGTCGTCCACACGGCCGAGGGGCCCGCCACGCCCCCGGAGAGCATCGACTTCAACCGCGCGGCCCGCCCGCCTGCCACCCGCGCCGGGGCGCTGCGCGACGCCGGTATCGCGGTGCCCGAGGCGGTCGACGACGCCCATCGCCTGCTGCCGGTGGCGGTGGAGGAGGGCGAGGGCAACTGGCGCTATCGGCTCGGCGAGCACAACTTCTACGTGATCACCCGCTACAACCATAGCCACCTCTATGCCATGGCGGTGGTCGAGCTGGCCGAGGCCATCGCCGCGGCGAGCGAGCTCGACGCCAACTGGCTGCAGGCGGTGGATGCCGATGACGAGGAGGCACGACCATGATGCTGCGCTGGCTGCCCATCGCCCTTGCGGTCACCCTGGCCGGCTGTGCCGGAAGCGGCGGGCCCGCACCATCCGATTCCGGTCAGGCCGCCACGGCGTCTTCCGGGGGGCGCTACGCCATGTCCGGCGACGCCTACCCCGAGGAGCCGCCGGATGTCAGCCGGGTACCCGATGCGGTCCCCCGCCATGAAGCACACTCACGCGGTGGCAATCGGTCCACCTACGAGGTGTGGGGCAAGACCTATCATGTGCTGCCGGACGCCAGCGGCTACGCCAGGCAGGGCACGGCCTCCTGGTATGGCGAGAAGTTCCACGGCTACGCCACGTCCAACGGCGAGATCTACGACATGTACAAGATGTCGGCGGCCCACCGCTCGCTGCCGCTGCCGACCTTTGCCCGGGTCACCAGCCTGGATAACGGCCGCTCGGTGATCGTGCGGGTCAACGATCGCGGCCCCTTCCACAGCGATCGCGAGATCGACCTCTCCTACGCCGCCGCGGCGCGCCTGGATATCCTCGATAACGGCACCGGGCGGGTGCGGGTGGAGGCCATCGATGTCGACCGCTGGCTCGCCGAGAACGGCGGGGCGCAACCCGCTGCCGGCGCCGGGCGTCAGGGCGCGGGTCGGCCGGCCGCTTCCACGATGACGTCCGTGACCCGCGAGGCGCCTTCTGCTGCCGGCCGCCCCGCGGAGGGCCGCCCCTTCTACCTGCAGGTGGCGGCGCTTGGGTCCGCCGACAGCGCTCGTGCCCTGCGTACGCGCCTGGAGAGCGAGTTGTCGCGGCCGGTGCGGGTGGCCGAGGCCTCGGGGGCACATCGCGTGCAGGTGGGCCCCATCTCACGCGCCGACCAGGTCGAACCGCTGCGCGAGGCGCTGCAGCGTGCCGGCTTCGCCGAGAGTTTCATCGTCAAGGAGGCCGAGTGATCGGTCTCGCTCCCCCTTCCCAGAATATCCTTTCGAGAGTCGCCCCATGAAAGAGCTGTTTTCCCTACGTTGTGGCCGTCTGCTGCCGGTGCTGCTGGCCTGTCTGGCACTTTTCGTTGCGGCGCCTGCCGCGGCGCAGGAGGTCCCGGTTCCTCAGCCCCAGACCCTGATTCCCTCGCCGCCGCAGCTGGCGGCGAGTGGCTGGATCCTGATGGATGCCGACAGCGGCCGCGTGCTGGCCGAGCACAACTCCGATGAGCGCCTGCCGCCGGCCAGCCTGACCAAGCTGATGACCGCCTACCTGGTGGAGCGTGAACTCGATCGCGGCAATATCGCCATGGATGACATGGTGCCGGTGAGCGAGAATGCCTGGCGCACCGGGGGTTCGAAGATGTTCATCGAGGTGGGGAGCCAGGTCTCCATCCGCGACCTGCTCTACGGCATCATCATCCAGTCCGGCAACGATGCCAGCGTGGCCGTGGCCGAGCACCTGGCCGGCGGAGAGGGGCCCTTCGCCGACCTGATGAACCAGCACGCCGACCGCCTGGGGCTGAGCAACACCAACTTCCTCAACGCCACCGGCCTGCCGGCGGAGAATCACTACTCGACGGCACGTGACATGGCCCAGCTCTCGCGCCATATCATCCAGGATTACCCCGAGCACTATAAGATCTACGCCGAGAAGTACTTCACCTACAGCGATATCCGCCAGCCAAACCGCAACCGCCTGCTGTGGCGCGACCCCAGCGTGGATGGCCTCAAGACAGGCCATACCGAGGCGGCGGGCTACTGTCTGGTGGCCTCGGCCAAGCGTGACGACATGCGCCTGATCACGGTGGTGATGGGCGCCAATTCCGAGGAGGCGCGTGCCCAGGAGACCCAGAAGCTGCTCAGCTACGGGTTCCGCTACTTCGAGACGCTCAAGCTCTACGACCGTGGCTCGGTGCTCAATACACCCCGGGTATGGGGCGGCGAGATCAACGAGCTGCGCGTCGGCGTCGATGGCGACGTGGTGATGACCGTGCCGCGGGCGCGCAACGAGGAGCTCACCGCGCATCTGGATATCCAGGACGATATCGAGGCACCGATCCAGCAGGGCGACCGCGTCGGCACCCTGCAGGTGAGCCTCGGTGAGGAGGTCGTCGGCGAGCAGCCCCTGGTGGCCCTGGAGACGGTCGAGGAGGGCAGCTTCATCAAGAAACTGATCGACCAGGTGCAGCGCTTCTTCTCCAACCTGATCGGTGGCTGGTTCGACTGATCGCCATCGGCCAGGCGTGACCATGAGGAGCAAGCCGTTAAGGCTTGCTCCTCGTCGTTCGGGAAGGGCTATCGCAGTTACCGTAGCGCCCTTCGTGGGAGCGCAGATGCTGCGCGATGGCGCCCTTCGTGGGAGCGCAGATTCTGCGCGATGGTGCTGGTAGGCGCCCTTGTACCACCGCGATCGCCGATAAATCGGGCTCCCACTATAATCGGGCTCCCACTATAATCGGGCTCCCACTATCATCGGGCTCCCCAAAATAGTGTTGTCTCTATCTGCGATAGCCCTGTCGTTCGGGGCGGCGCATTGGTCACTAGCCCTGACCTTGAGTAAAATGGTCGCCTATTCACGAACACCTGGAACCCGCATGAACGACAAGTCGCTGCGCGACCTGCGTCGCCCCAGCCGGCCGGTCTCCGGCAAGCCGCCGAAGATCACCTTCCCGTGCCGCTACCCACTCAAGGTGGTCGGGGACGCCGCCGATGACTTCGCCGCGGTGGTGTGCCAGATCGTCAGCCGCCATGCCCCCGAGTTCGATGCCGCCGCCATGCAGGTGGTCGACAGTCGCAATGGCCGCTTCCAGTCGGTACGGCTCTCCATCCTCGCCACCGGCGAGGCCCAGCTGCAGGCGTTGTTCGTCGAGCTCAAGGCCACCGGCCGCGTGCACATGGTGGTGTGATGGCCGCTAGCCCCACTCTTGCGTCGATCGAGCTGCATCGCCTGGGACGCCGCCCCTACGAGCCCGTGTGGCGGGCGATGCGTGAGCTCACCGATGAGCGCGATGCCGATACCCCCGACCAGTTCTGGCTGGTCGAGCATGACCCGGTCTTTACCCAGGGGCAGGCCGGCAAGCCCGAACACCTGCTGATGCCCGGCGATATCCCGGTGGTGCAGACCGACCGCGGGGGACAGGTCACCTACCATGGCCCCGGCCAGGTGGTGCTTTATCCGCTGATCGATGTGCGCCGCGGCGGGCTGGGCGTGCGCGAGCTGGTCAGCGCCCTGGAGAACGCGGTGATCGCCATGCTCGCCGAGCACGGGGTCGAGGCGCGGGCACGCCCTGATGCGCCGGGAGTCTATGTGGAGCAGCCCGCTGGCGGGGAGGCCAAGATCGCCTCGCTGGGGCTGCGCATCCGCCGCGGTGGCAGCTTCCACGGCGTGGCGCTGAATATCGACGGCGACCTGTCGCCCTTCGAGCGCATCAACCCCTGCGGCTATGCGGGCATGGCGATGACGCGCCTGGCCGACCTGGTCGATGACTGCCCCGGGGTGGAGGCGGCGGGCGAGCGCCTGGCCGAGTGCCTGGCGCGGGAGTTGGGAAGGGAACTGGATAGCGCCTAGCGATATGGCAGTCGTGGGAGGCCGGGTCCCCCGGGCGAATGGCGACGGTAGGCGCCCTTTCGATGTTGCTGGCGCTGGCGTCTACCGCCGGGGAGGCCTTCGGCCTCCATTCGCTCGGCAAGGCCGACCTCCCACATTTGCCTCGGTGCTCAGCCTACATTGATGGCATCGATGCGGTTGGGGTCGGGCGCCTGGCCGGGTACCTCGGCAGGGGCGGCCAGCCCCAGGTTGTTCTTCTCGAAGACCCGGTCGGCGCGATAGCTGGAGCGCACCAGCGGACCCGCCGCCACCTCCATGAAGCCCTTCTCCAGGCCGATTCGGCGGAAGCGTTCGAACTCCTCGGGGCTGACCCAGCGCTCCACCGGCAGGTGGTTGCGGGTGGGACGCAGGTACTGGCCGAGGGTGACGATATCCACGCCGATCTCGCGCAGGTCGTCGAAGGTGGCCAGTATCTCCTCGTCGCTCTCGCCGAGGCCGAGCATCAGGCTGGTCTTGGTCAGCACGCCGGGCTTGTAGGCCTTGGCGTGGGCCAGCACGTCCAGGGTCTTGCGGTAGCCGGCGCGGGGGTCGCGCACCCGCTCGGTCAGGCGCTCGACGGTCTCGACGTTCTGGGCGAACACCTCGAGGCCGGAGTCGACGACTCTCTCGATGGCCGTGTGCACGCCATCGAAGTCCGGGGTCAGCGCCTCGACCACCACCTCGGGGGTGTTGGCCTTGATGGCGCGGATGCAGTCGGCGTAGTGGGCGGCGCCACCGTCGTCGAGGTCGTCACGGTCCACCGAGGTGAGCACCACGTAGCGCAGGCCCATCAGCTCCACCGACGTGGCGGTGTTGGCCGGCTCCTCGGCATCCAGCCAGCCGCCGGGGTTGCCGGTGTCCACGGCGCAGAAGCGGCAGGCACGGGTGCATACCGAGCCCATCAGCATGATGGTGGCGGTACCATTGCTCCAGCACTCGCCCATGTTGGGGCAGTGTGACTCGGCGCACACGGTGCTCAGGCGGTTCTCGTTGACATTGCGCTTGACCGCCTCGAAGCGCTCGCCGCCGGGGATCTGGGCGCGCAGCCACTTGGGCTTGCGGCCCGAGACGCCGCCGCCCTCGTCCTGTTGGGAGCGCTGCTTGATGCCGTCCTTGATGGCGGCGAAGCCGTGCTCGGTGCGAAACTTCTTGCCGCTGGCGATGGTGGTTTTCGGGGTGCTGTCGCTCATCGGGTGTGAACCCTCCGCTCGGCGTCTTTCGGGCCGGCGCGGCCACGCTACCCGCTGGGTGAAGCGTTGGCCCGGCCTGGCCCGCCTTGGCGCTATTGGGTTGCTGGTAACAGGCGCCAATTTACCATAGCCGGGCGGGTTCGGCATCGTATCCAGGGGCGTCTGGCGCTGTGCCGGGACCATTCCGTGTCACCGCACATTGCGAGATCGGTCTCGCAAGCGTAACCATATTACGCTATATTGCATTGCAGCAAATGCCGGGTTGACGACCCGAGTTCCCTCTTCCCCTGACCGCCAACACCAGGAGGTCACCATGATGACCCTTCCGATGCCGACCCCGTCGGCCGATGCGCTGTCCCTTGTCGATCCCTTCGGCTTCGGCCGCGCCGCAGGGCGCTACTGGCTCGATGCCTTCGAGCGCAGCGTGCTCTACATGGACGTGATGCGCCTACGTGGCAACCAGTACCTGGAGCATATCGAGCAGACCAAGCCCAGCGTGCTGGGTTTCGACGCCGAGGTGCTGATGGACGGTCGTGACCTGCCGCGCCCGGTCAACTACGAGCTGCTGCGCATCGTGCCGCCCGCCGGCCAGCCCACCGACCTGCAGATGCGCCCCTTCGTGGTGGTCGATCCGCGTGCCGGCCACGGCCCGGGCATCGGCGGCTTCAAGCCCGACAGCGAGATCGGGGTGGCGCTGCGTGCCGGTCATCCCTGCTATTTCATCGGCTTTCTGCCCTATCCGGTGCCCGGCCAGCAGGTCGAGGACGTGGTGGAAGCCGAGGTGGCCTTCCTGCGCCATGTCAACGAGCGCCACACCGAGCTCTCCGAGAAGCCCATGGTGGTGGGCAATTGCCAGGCGGGCTGGCAAGTGATGATGGCCGCCTCCCTGGAGCCTGACCTGTTCGGGCCGATCCTGATCGCCGGGGCACCGCTCTCCTACTGGGCGGGGGTGCGCGGTGATGCGCCGATGCGCTACACCGGGGGGATGACCGGCGGCAGCTGGATGACCTCGCTGTTCAGCGACCTGGGTGACGGCCAGTTCGATGGTGCCTGGCTGGTGCAGAACTTCGAGAACCTCAATCCGGCCAACACCTTCTGGAACAAGCAGTATCGGCTCTACTCCCAGGTGGATACAGAGGCGCAGCGCTATCTCGAGTTCGAACGCTGGTGGGGCGGCCATGTGGTGCTGGCCGGTGACGAGATCCAGTACATCGTCGACAACCTGTTCGTCGGCAACCGTCTCTCCACCGCCCAGCTGGTGACCTCCGACGGACGACGCATCGACCTGCGCAACGTGCGCTCGCCGGTGGTGGTGTTCTGCTCCCAGGGTGACGATATCACCCCGCCCCCCCAGGCGCTGGGCTGGGTGCGCGACCTCTACGAAGGCAGTGACGACATCGTCGCCAACGAGCAGACCATCGTCTATTGCGTCCACGACACCACGGGCCACCTCGGCATCTTCGTCTCGGGCAGCGTGTCGCGCAAGGAGCACACCGAGTTCACCGCCAACATGGACTATATCGATGTGCTGCCGCCCGGCCTCTACGAGACCACGATCTCGGAGGCCCACGAGCACGACGAAAGCGACCTGATCGAGCGCGACTATCTGCTGGAGTTCACGCCGCGCAGTGTCGACGAACTCGACACGGTGGTGCAGCACAGCGCCGAGGACGATACCCGCTTCGCCACCGTGGCGCGTCTCTCCGAGATCAACCTGGGGCTCTACCGGCTCTTCGTGCAGCCCTGGGTGCGCGCCCTGGCCACTCCCGAGTCGGCCCACTGGATGCGCCGCATGCACCCCAACCGCCTGGGCTACCGGCTGCTCTCCGACCGCAACCCGCTGATGGCCTCGATTCCGGTGCTGGCCGAACGCATTCGCGCCGACCGCCACCCCCTGGACGAGGACAACCTCTTCCGCGTGCTGGAGTCGATCGCCTCGGACCAGATCACCGGCAGCTTCAACGCCTGGCGCGACCTGCGTGACGGCGCCACCGAGCGTCTGTTCCTGGACATCTACGGCCAGCCGCTGCTGCAGTCCCTGGTGGGTCTGGGCGGTGACGCCCATGTGCATCGCCGCCGTCCGGGGGCCGAGCCGGAACATCGCCGCTTCATCGAGCGTCGTCGGGCCGAGCTCGGCGAACGGGTCGCCGAGGGCGGCAGCCACGAGGCGGTCGTCCGGGCGCTGATCTTTGTACTGGGCGGTGCCCGCTCCACCGATGAGCGCAACTTCAAGCGCCTGCGTGCCTCTCACGCCGAGCTCGAGCCGCAGCTCTCGCTGGCCGACTTCAAGCGCCTGATGCGCGAACAGTTCTCTATCCTCAAGCTGGATCGCGAGGCGGCCGTGGAGGCGCTGCCGGCGCTGCTCAAGGGGCAGAATGCCGAGCAGATCGCGGCACACCTCGAGCATATCGAGCATGTGCTGGCGGCCAGCGGCGAGCTCTCGGATAACTCCGCCGGTCGCCTGGTGCGGGTGCGTGGCCTCTTCGAGCGCGCCATCGACCGTGCGCCGCAGATCGAGGCGGAGGCCCGTGCCGAGGCCGAGGCATGGCTCGACAGCCAGGCTCAGGCGCAGCGCCTGGCCTACAGCGAGCTGGAGGGGTTGATGGAGACCCGCGCGGCGTCCGTCGCCGAGGTCTCTGAAAAGCCCGAAACGGTCGAGAAGGCCAAGAAGCCTGCGCCCAAGGCGCAGCGGGTCGAGGCGGCCGAGCCAGCGCCTATGCCCAAGCCCGCCGAGCCGGCGTCCGAGTCCGCCAAGGCGGATGCCACGGCGGCCGAGCCCAAGCCCGCCGAGCCGGCGTCCGAGTCCGCCAAGGCGGATGCCACGGCGGCCGAGCCCAAGCCCGCCGAGCCGACGTCCGAGTCCGCCAAGGCGGAGCCCGCCGCGGCAGCGTCCGAGCCCAAGCCCAAGGCCAGTTCGGCGGCCAAGCCCGCGGCCGCGCGGCGTCGCGGCACCACCACGCGCCGCAAGCCGAGGGGCGGTAACAACTCGCGCTGATCGGTCGCCTGCGCTATCCCGGCGCCCCCGTCGCTTCGTGCGGCGGGGGCGCCGTCGTGTGAGCCGGGTGCTTGCCCGGGCGTGATCCGCGGTCTAGGGTCAGAGTGCCTGCCCGGGCGCGCCACTGGCGTGACGCCTGGCGCTGGGGTAGGGTAAGCGCATTTTTCACCCGCCAAGGCAAGGCGGCAGGAATTCGCCAGGCACGGCACCGGGCTCGTGTCACCGACACTTAGTGGAGCACTATGGGCAAGTCACTGGTCATCGTCGAGTCGCCGGCCAAGGCGAAGACGATCAACAAGTATCTCGGCAGCGACTTCATCGTGAAGTCCAGCGTGGGTCATATCCGCGACCTGCCGACCAGCGGCTCGGGCAAGGCGGCCTCCGATCCCAAGGAGCGAGCCCGTCAGGCCGCGGCCACGCGCAAGATGTCGCCGGAAGAGAAGATCGAGCATCGCCGGCAGAAGGCCCAGGATCAGCTGATCCGCCGCATGGGGATCGACCCCGAGCACGGCTGGAAGGCCAACTACGAGATCCTGCCCGGCAAGGAGAAGGTCGTTGCCGAGCTCAAGAAGCTCGCCGAGAAGGCCGATGCCGTCTATCTCGCCACCGACCTTGATCGCGAGGGGGAAGCCATCGCCTGGCATCTTCGCGAGACCATCGGCGGAGACGAGGCGCGTTACAAGCGCGTGGTGTTCAACGAGATCACCAAGAATGCCATCCAGGAGGCCTTTCAGGACCCCGGCAACCTCAATATCCCGCGGGTAGAGGCCCAGCAGGCGCGGCGCTTCCTCGATCGGGTGGTGGGCTTCATGCTCTCGCCGCTGCTGTGGGCCAAGGTGGCCCGCGGGCTCTCGGCAGGGCGAGTGCAGTCGGTGGCCATGCGCCTGATTGTCGAGCGCGAGCGCGAGATCCGCGCCTTCGTGCCCGAGGAGTTCTGGGATGTCCACGCCGATCTCGTTGCCGACAGCGGTGAGCCGGTGCGCTTCGAGCTCACCCGTCAGGATGGCAAGGCCTTCCGGCCCACCTCCGAGGCCGAGACCCTGGAGCGCATCGCCGCACTGCGCCAGGCGTCGCTCGCCATCACCGCGCGGGAGGACAAGCCGACCCGCTCCAAGCCCAATGCTCCCTTCATCACCTCGACCCTGCAGCAGGCCGCCAGCGGTCGGCTGGGCTTCTCGGTGAAGAAGACCATGACCCTGGCCCAGCGCCTCTACGAGGCCGGCTATATCACCTACATGCGTACCGACTCCACCAACCTGTCGAAGGATGCCGTGGAGAGCGTGCGCGAGTTCATCGGTGGTGAGTTCGGCCCGCGTTACCTGCCCGAGTCGCCGGTCCGCTACTCCAGCAAGGAGGGCGCCCAGGAGGCCCACGAGGCGATCCGACCCTCCGAGGTGGGGCGGCGTGCCACCGAGCTCTCCGGCATGGAGCGTGACGCCGAGCGACTCTACGAGCTGATCTGGCGTCAGTTCGTGGCCTGCCAGATGACCCCGGCCGAATACCTCTCCAGCACGCTCACCGTCGAGGTCGATGGCTACGAGCTCAGGGCCAAGGGGCGCGTGCTCAAGTTCGACGGCTATACCCGCGTCATGAAGCCCGCCGGCAAGAACGATGACCAGTCGCTGCCGGACCTCGCCGAGGGCACCACCATGACCCTGGCGTCGTTGGACCCGCTTCAGCACTTCACCAAGCCGCCGGCCCGCTACACCGAGGCGAGCCTGGTCAAGGAGCTTGAGAAGCGCGGCATCGGCCGTCCCTCCACCTATGCGGCGATCATCTCCACTATCCAGGATCGTGGCTACGTCAAGCTGGAGAACCGCCGGTTCTATGCCGAGAAGCTGGGCGATATCGTCACCGAGCGTCTCAAGGAGTCCTTCCCCGACCTGATGGACTACTCCTTCACGGCGCGCATGGAGGATGGCCTCGACGAGGTGGCCGATGGCGAGCGCAACTGGCAGGCGCTGCTCGACGCCTTCTATGCCGAGTTCAAGAAGGAGCTCGACGCGGCCCAGAGCGAGGAGGGCATGCGCCCCAACCAGCCGGTGCCCACCGATATCGACTGTCCGACCTGCGGGCGCAAGATGCAGATCCGCACCGCCTCCACCGGGGTCTTCCTGGGCTGCTCGGGCTACAACCTGCCGCCCAAGGAGCGCTGCAAGACCACCATCGACCTGCTTCCCGGCGAAGAGGCGGTGGCCGCCGACGCCGACGAGGAGGCCGAGACCGATGCGCTGCGCGCCAAGCACCGCTGCCCCAAGTGCGGCACCGCCATGGACAGCTACCTGATCGACGAGACCCGCAAGCTGCATATCTGCGGCAATAGCCCCGATTGCGACGGCTACGAGGTGGAGCAGGGCAAGTTCCGCATCAAGGGCTATGACGGCCCCACCATCGAGTGCGACAAGTGCGGCAGCGAGATGCAGCTCAAGAGCGGGCGCTTCGGCAAGTACTTCGGCTGCACCAACAGCGAGTGCAAGAACACCCGCAAGCTGCTCAGGAGCGGCGAGGTGGCGCCACCCAAGATGGATCCCATCGACATGCCGGAGCTCGAGTGCCAGAAGGTCGACGACCACTATGTGCTGCGCGACGGGGCGAGTGGCCTGTTCCTGGCGGCCAGCAAGTTCCCCAAGAACCGTGAGACACGCCCGCCGTTGGTCAAGGAACTCAAGGCCCACGCCGAGGAGCTGCCCGAGAAGTATCGCTACCTGCTCGACGCGCCCAGCGAGGACCCGGACGGCCGCCCCGCCCAGATCCGCTTCTCGCGCAAGGCCAAGGAGCAGTTCGTGATGAGCGACGACAACGGCAAGGCCACCGGCTGGAAGGCCACTTTCGATGGCAGCCGGTGGCAGGTGGAGGACAAGCGCAAGTGACACCACGCTCTCGCACCAATCAGCTGCTCTACCAGGCCGAACTGCTGCTCGCTATGCCCGCCGGCGATGATGAGCATGCCGAGGCCCGCCGCATGGCGGCCGAGGAGGGTGCCCTGGCGCTCACCGAACTGGCGCTCCAGTCGCTGCTGCGCGAGGTCACCGAGCATGCCCGCCTGCCCGGCCACGATTGGCGCGAGCTTCTCGGCCGCGAGGGTGCCGGCATCGCCGAACTGCAGCGCCTGCGCGACCTGGCCGCCCGGGAGGGCAGCTGGCTTCACTGGCTGGTCGCCAGGCTCGAGGCGCTGCACGGTGACGACGGCGCCGCCCGTCGGCGGGGGGGAGCCGCCGCCGGCCTGATCGCAGTGGGCGGCGGCGCCGAGCTTGGCAGCGAGCTTGGCGACTGTCTGCGTCAGGCCAAGGCCGAGATCGCCGCCCTGCGCGAGACCAGCCAGGAGTGGTAGGGCGAGTGGAGCGCCTCGCCATCCTCGTCGACGTCCAGAACGTCTACTATACCTCCCGCCAGGCCTTCGGCCGGCACTTCGACTACAACGCCTTGTGGGCGCGCTTCGCGGCCGGTCGCGAGGTGGTGGTGGCCAACGCCTATGCGATCGATCGCGGTGATGCCCGTCAACGCCAGTTCCAGGCGATCCTGCGCGGCATCGGCTTCAACGTGAAGCTCAAGCCCTTCATCCAGCGTCGCGATGGTTCCGCCAAGGGCGACTGGGATGTCGGTATCACCCTGGACGCCATGGAAGCGGGACCGCGGGTCGATCATCTGGTGCTGGTCTCCGGCGATGGTGACTTCGACCTGCTGGTCACCCGCCTGCGTGAGCGCCTCGGCGTCACTGTCACCGTCGTCGGCGTCGCGTCCCTTACCGCAGACGCCCTGGTCCGCGCGGCCAGCGACTTCGTGCCCATCGAGGGGGCACTGCTGCTCTAGTCCATCGTCGACGGCTGTATCGTCTTCAGTTGATGCACATCAAGCGCTCGGCCGCCAGCTTGGCTACGCTGAAGTCATCGGCCCGCCACCCGGCGGATGCCATGACTGTCCGTCAGTGACGCCAGAGAGGGAGGGTGCCATGCGGTTTCATCAGGTGAAGGAGCTGGTCGACTGGGCGTCGGGATATCATCGACGCCTGGCCGAGCAGTATGCGGCGCTGGCCGTCGGCGAGGTGGGCGAGCGGGTGCAGATGGCCCTCGAGTATCTGGCCGAGCACGAGCGGAAGATGGAGCAGGATCTCACCGAGTATCGCCAGGATGGCAGCGACCACGGCGCGGTGCTCGAGGCCTGGTTCGATGACCCGGCCGACTTCCCGCATCCGCCCGTGCTCGAGCGCCTGCCGGAGTGCATCGACTGCGGCAGTGTGCAGGCCGTGCTCGCCACGGCGTTGACGGCACATCGCACCCTGCAGGACCTCTACGATCATCGTGCCGAGCGTGCCGCCGGCAGTGGCGAGCGCGAATTCTTCGAGGCCCTTTCCCGCGGCCACGAGGCGGAGGTGCGGCGCATCGCCCGTGACATGCAGCGACTCGAGGACTACTGAGGAGACCGCCATGAACGACCAGATACTCTCGCCCAAGATGCTGGGTTACTGGAGCGATGCGGATATTGCCCAGGCCACCGATGAGCCCGGGATCTTCTGCATCTACCGTGCAGCCAACGATCCTGAAACCGGTGTCATGGAGGCTCAGGAACTGCTCTACGTCGGCGAGAGCGGCAGCGCTCGCCACGGCATACAGCACGACGAGCACCGCCCGCGCTGGGAGGCATGCCTGCAACCCGACGAGGCGCTGTGGTACGCCATCGGCCCCTGCGGCAAGGCCAACCGCGAACGCCTCAAGGCGGCCATGATTCATGCCCACAAGCCCCGCCTCAACCAGCATAGCCCCTACCTGGAGCGCTTTCCCTTCGATCGCACCACCGTCCATCTCTATGGCAGGAAGGACAAGCTGCAGGCGATCTTCACCGTGGAGCGCCACGACTGAGGGGTTCCCAGGCGAAGTGACACGCGGCCCCGGCGGAGTACCCGCCGGGGCCGCGACGTTTCCAGGGGCTGTGCCTTGGGGCCAGGGGTTTCTGTGGGAGGGCGGCTTTGCCGCGCGAAGGCACCGACAGGTGCCCAGGCGATGTCACTGACGTTGTGCTTGCCGCCGGGGAGTCCTTCGGCCTCCATTCGCCCGGGGGACCTGGCCTCCCACAGCAAACCGGCGAAGGCGCCGATAGGCGCCCCGGCTCAGGGGCGGTGTGAAGGACGCCCATAACCGGTACAATCGCGCCCCTTCCATGTACCGACCGGACCCTCTCCTTGATCTCCACCGCCAATATCACCATGCAGTTCGGGGCCAGGCCCCTGTTCGAGAATGTCTCCATCAAGTTCGGCAATGGCCACCGCTATGGCCTGATCGGTGCCAACGGCTGCGGCAAGTCCACCTTCATGAAGATCCTCGGTGGTGACCTGGAGCCCTCCTCGGGCCAGGTGATGGTCGAGTCCGGTGCCCGGCTCGGCAAGTTGCGCCAGGACCAGTTCGCCTTCGAGGAGGAGCGGGTCATCGATACCGTGATCATGGGCAATGCCGAGCTTTCCCAGGTGGCCGCCGAGCGCGAGCGCATCTACTCGCTGCCCGAGATGAGCGAAGAGGATGGCATGGCCGTGGCCGACCTCGAGGTGCGCTTCGCCGAGCTCGACGGCTACACCGCCGAGGCCCGGGCCGGGGAACTGCTGCTGGGGCTGGGTATCCCGCTGCACCAGCACACCGGCCCCATGAGCGAGATCGCCCCGGGCTGGAAGCTGCGCGTGCTGCTCGCCCAGGCGCTGTTCTCCGACCCCGATGTGCTGCTGCTCGACGAGCCCACCAACCACCTGGACATCAATACCATCCGCTGGCTCGAGGGCATGCTCACGGCCCGCAACAGCACCATGATCATCATTTCCCACGACCGACACTTCCTCAACAGCGTCTGCACCCATATGGCGGACCTGGACTATGGCGAGATCCGGCTCTTCCCGGGCAACTACGATGAGTACATGACCGCCGCCACCGCCGCCCGCGAGCGCCAGCACGCCGACAACGCCAAGAAGAAGGCGCAGATCGCCGATCTGCAGGCCTTCGTCAGCCGCTTCTCGGCCAACGCCTCCAAGGCCAAGCAGGCTACCTCCCGGGCGCGCCAGATCGAGAAGATCAAGCTCGAGGAGATCAAGCCCTCCAGCCGGGTCAGCCCCTTCATCCGCTTCGAGCAGGCCAAAAAGATCCATCGCAACGCGGTCAACGTCGAGGGGCTTGCCCAGGGCTTCGGCAGCGAGCCAGCGCTGTTCGAGGGATTCGGCATGACCGTCGAGGCCGGCGAGCGCATCGCCATCATCGGCCCCAACGGCATCGGCAAGACCACGCTGCTGCGTACCCTGGCCGGTGAGCTGGCTCCGCTGGCCGGCAGCGTGAAGTGGACCGACAGCGCCGATCTCGGCATCTTCGCCCAGGACCACGCCGACGACTTCGCCAACGACGCCACCCTCTACGAGTGGATGGCCCAGTGGACCGATGGCGGCGAGCAGGAGGTGCGCGGTGCCCTGGGCAGGATGCTGTTCTCCAGCGACGACATCGGCAAGTCGGTCAGGGTGATCTCCGGCGGCGAGCAGGGCCGCATGCTGTTCGGCAAGCTGGCACTGACTCGCCCCAATGTGCTGCTGATGGACGAGCCCACCAACCACCTGGACATGGAGTCCATCGAGGCGCTCAACCTGGCCCTGGAGAACTACCCCGGGACCCTGGTCTTCGTCAGCCACGACCGTGAATTCGTCTCCTCCCTGGCCACCCGGATCCTCGACATGAGTGCGGAGGGGATCACCGATTTCAGCGGCGGCTATGACGATTACCTGAGAAACCAGGGGCTGTTCGGCTGACGGCGCCGGCCCCACGGCCGGCGTGCGGGCTGGGCAGGAGCAGGCGAGGCGCCTAGTCTTACGGGGGTACGCACCCGGCCGGGTGCCTGGACCCACGAGGACGCCATGCCTGTCGATGCATCGAATCCCGCCCCGCCTCGCCTGTTGCCCCGCCTGCGAGCGCTGCTCGAGGCCCCGCCGGACCCGGCCGAAGAGCGGCTCGAAGCCTACACCATGCTGGCTGATGCGCTGCGGGCCCGCGCCAGCGACATCCACCTCGACCCCCATCAGGAGACGCTGCGTATCCGCCTGCGCATCGATGGCCGGGTGGTGGAGGCGATGTCGGTCGAGGCGGCCGTCGGGGCTCGCCTGGTCAACCAGTTCAAGGTCTTGGCGCGCCTCAACCCGGTGCCCTCGCTGGGCGCCATGGAGGGCAGCTTCAGCTGGCCACCCGACGAGGAGCGCGAGGAGACCTTCCTGCGTGTCACGGCGGTGACCACGGTGGGGGGCGAGAAGCTGGCCATCCGCTTCCTGGCGCCGCCGGAGACCTTCCGCGACACCCTGTCACTGGGGATAGGCGAGCAGGGCGCCCGCGGCATCCGGCGCTGGATGGACGCCACCGGCGGCATGCTGTTGGTGGCGGGGCCCACCGGTGCGGGCAAGACCACGACGCTCTACACCCTGCTCAACCAGCTGCGCCTCGAGGAGAGCCATGTGGTGACCCTGGAGGATCCGGTAGAGTACGAGATCCCGGGGATCAACCAGGTTCAGGTAAATGCCGAGAGCGGCCTGGATTTCGCGACCGGCACGCGATCGCTGCTGCGCCTGGATCCCGACTATGTGTTGATCGGCGAGATCCGTGATCCCGACTCCGCCCAGGCGGCGCTCAACGTGGCCGGCAGCGGGCGCTCGCTGATGGGGACCCTGCACAGTCGTGACGCGGTAGGGGTGGTCTCGACGCTGCGCCACCTGGGGCTGGGTGACGCCGAGATCAGTGGTACCCTCGGGCTGGTGGTCGCCCAGCGCCTGGTACGCCGTCTCTGCCCGCACTGCCGCGAGCGACGCCCGCTGCCGGAGCGCGAGGCGCAGTGGCTGGCCGCCATGGGCGTCGCGCTGCCCGGTGCCGCCTGGCAGGCGGTGGGCTGTGAACGCTGCGATGGACTGGGCTATCGCGGGCGCACCGGCATCTTCGAGGTCTGGCAGCCCACCGCAGACGACCATGGGCTGATCCTGCGCCAGGCCGACGAGACGCGGCTGCGCACTGCCCTGGTCGAGCGCGGCGAGGTGCTGATGCTCCAGGATGGCCTCGACAAGGCCGAGGAGGGCATCACCTCGCTGCGTGAGGTGCTGCGCATGGGGGCGATACTGCCGTCCTGACGGGCCTGACAGATGGCCTGCCGATACGCTATAACCCACCTAGCCGCGTCGTCGTGACGAATCGACGACGCTCGATATCAGTGCTCAAGAGTTCCCACACGATGCCTTCTCTCTCCCGCCGTCGCTTCAGCCGACTCGTCCTTGCCACCCCGCTGGCGCTGCTGGGCATCGAGTCGGCCCGGGCCAACCTGGTCGAGACACAACTCACCCGGGCGCACCTGCCGCGCCATGCCGACGAGGTCTGGGTGCTGGTGGATGACAGCGATGCCACGCTCATCGTCTACCGCGGCAACCGCGAACTGGTGCGCTATGTGCCCATCTCGCTGGGGCGCGGCGGGGCTCGCTCCACGCGCCTGAAGGGCAGCGGGGCCACCCCCAAGGGGGAGTTTCGCGTCAATCGCTTCAACCACGAGAGCGACTGGCACCTGTTCGTCGGGCTCGACTACCCGACGCCGACCCATGCGCGTGTCGCCCTGGATGAGGGCATCTTCACCCAGCAGGACTACGACGACTATTTTCGCTACTACCGGGCCAACGGGTATCCGCCGCAGGATACCGCGCTGGGAGGCTTCATCGGCCTGCACGGCGTGGGCAAGGGAGACCCCGATATTCATCGCCGGTTTCACTGGACCCAGGGGTGCGTAGCGGTGACCGATGACCAGATCGAGCGCCTGGTCGCGTTGATCGATATTGGCACACGCGTCGTGATCCGCTAGGCTGGTACATGCGCAAGGGACGTTAAAGCGATGGACAAGCGCCGTTGCGTATAATAAAACAGCGTTTGACTCCCGTGCTTCGAGTACAAGTTGGCTCGAGCACAAGTCGCTGCAGACGCGCCTGCAATCGCAGGCAAGACGCCTGAACCTCAGGCTTCTTTCAACGCAGTACCAAGGAAGACCCAAGGAGAACACCATGACTCTGAAGACCACCCTGAAGCTGACCGCCGCCGCCGCATCTCTGGCCATCCTGGCTGGCTGTGCTTCCACCAGTGCCCTGGAAGAGGTCCGCATGACCGCTGAGTCTGCACAGGCCGACGCTGCAGAAGCTCGCAGCATCGCTGTTCAGGCGCAGAACACCGCCAACCAGGCCCAGCGTGACGCCCAGGCGGCTCTGCAGATGTCCGAGCAGAACCGTGACGAGATGAACCGCATGTTCAGCCGCTCCATGCAGAAGTAATTCTGCCGGAGTTCTGACATCGCCTCAGGGCGATGGCGGTTCTGCAAGAACAAGAAGACCCCGCCTCGGCGGGGTCTTCTTGTTACCGGCCTTCCGGTTTCTGTTCTGCCCTCAGGTCCGGGGCCTCTCGAATCAGCGCTCGGCGATGGCGATAGACTCATAGAGGTTGCGGGGTTTGGCCGGCGCCGGCGTGGGAGCTTCCTCGGCGGTCTTGAGAAGCGAGATCGCCTGTCCGTCCGGGGACTCCACCAGCTCGCGCAGGCGCTTGTAGTCCACCGGTGGCTGCTCTTCGCCGAAGGCCTGGGCCAGCGTGTCCATGGCAAGCATCAGCGGCTCGAAGCCTTCGCGATTCTCTTCCAGGGCCGGGTAGGACTGGGCGAGCAGTTCCCCATCCGCGCTCCAGCCGGCCTTGAACGGCTGGTCGATGATATTGACCCGGGTGCCGCTGGGGACGCGCTCATAGAGCGACTCGATATCCTGGGGGAACATGCGGATGCAGCCGCGACTCACGCGCATGCCGACTCCCTCGGGCTTGTTGGTACCGTGGATCAGATAGCTGGGAATGCCCAGCAGGATGGCGTGACGGCCCAGCGGGTTGTCGGGCCCGGCCGGCACCACCGACGGTACCGGCTCACCGCGGGCGGCGGCTTCGCGACGCATCGAGGCGGGCGGCGACCAGGCGGGATCCTTGACCTTGATGGTGGTCTTGGTCACCCCGACCGGCGTGGCGAACTCCTCGCGGCCCACGCTGATCGGATAGGTCTCCACCACGCCGGGCTCCGAGAAGTAGTAGAGGCGCAGCTCGGAGAGGTTGATCACGATGCCTTCCCGTTCGGCATCGGGAAGCACCCGGCGGGCCGGAATGGTGACCTCGGTGTCCGCGAAGGGAGCCCAGATACTGACATCCGGATTGGCCATCCGGATCTCCTCGTAGCCGACGTTATGTTCGCGGGCGATGTCGATGAGGGTGTCCCCCTCCTCGACGGTGATCGTATAGCTTTCCCCTATTACGCTGCTCTCTTCGGGCAGCGCATAGTGGCCACGAGGCAGATCGTGTACATCGTCATAGTCGGGAATGGCGGCCTGAGCGCTGGATGCGAGCAGGGCACCGAATCCTATCGCCATGGCGCGGCGGGCACCGCAACGGATCAGTGTCAGGGTATTCATCAGGGGCGTTCAACTCTTGGTCTGGAGGGGCACCGGTGACTCCTGTGACCGGTGGCCCGTGGGCGGTGCGATGAGTTCTTGGTTAACAGTATAGAGTGCCGGTAAAGGCACGAGTTCGCCAGTTCTTCTAGGCCTTCGGCCAGCCACAAGCTACAAGGAGCAAGTTTCAAGGAAAACCTGTGCTTCCAGCGATGTGAGCAACATCATCCTGGTTTGCAGCTTGCAGCTTGCAGCTTGCAGCTTGCAGCTTGCAGCTTGCAGCTTGCAGCTTGCAGCTTGCAGCTTGCAGCTTGGCCGCTTGGCCGCTTGGCCGCTTGGCCGCTTGGCCGCTTGGCCGCTTGGCCGCTTGGCCGCTTGGCCGCTTGGCCGCTTCAGGCGGCTTGTGCCTTGCGGTTGAGTGTCTCGAGCAGCTGCTCCACGGCCTGGAAGCGCGCCTCCTCGTCGTCCATGGCGGCCTCGAAGCGCAGGGTGTCGGCGCCATCCAGGCGATAACGCCCCGGTTCGCGCTGGATCAGCTCCACCAGGGTCAAGGGGTCGACACCGGTGTGGGCGCCGAAGATGACGCGGCCGCGCTCGGGGCCCGCCTCGAGGCGGGTGATGCCCAGGCGCTCGGCCCGCTGGCGAAGTCGGGTCTGGCGCAGCAGGGTCTTCAGCGGCCCCGGCAGCAGGCCGAAACGGTCGATCATCTCCACCTGCAGCTCCTTGAGCTCGGCCTCGTCGGCGGCGCTGGCGATGCGCTTGTACATCACCAGCCGCTGCTGGACATCGTGCAGGTAGTCGTCCGGAATCAGGGCGGGGAGGTTGAGGCTGATCTCGACGCCGTCGTCCAGGGGGGCCTCGATATTGGGCGTCTTGCCGGCGCGAATGGCCGCCACGGCGCGGTCGAGCATCTCCATGTAGAGGCCATAGCCGATCGCCTCCATCTGGCCGCTCTGCTCGTCGCCGAGCAGCTCGCCGGCGCCGCGAATCTCCATGTCATGGCTGGCCAGGGTGAAGCCGGCGCCGAGGTCCTCGGCGGCGCCGATCGCCTCCAGGCGCTTGATCGCGTCCCGGGTCATCGCCTTGGGCGGCGGGGTGAGCAGGTAGGCATAGGCCTGGTGGTGGCTGCGCCCGACCCGGCCGCGCAGCTGGTGGAGCTGGGCCAGGCCGAACTTGTCGGCGCGCTCGATGAGGATGGTGTTGGCGCTGGGAACGTCGATGCCGGTCTCGATGATGGTGGAGCACACCAGCACGTTGAAGCGCTTGTGGTAGAAGTCCGACATCACCCGCTCCAGGGCGCGTTCGGGAAGCTGGCCGTGGGCCACCCCGACGCGGGCCTCGGGCACCAGCTCGCGCACCGTCTCGGCGGCGGTCTCGATGGTCTTGACCTCGTTGTGCAGGAAATAGACCTGCCCGCCGCGGAGGATCTCGCGCAGGACCGCCTCCTTGAGCACCGCCTCCTCGCGGCGCTGCA
Source organism: Halomonas sp. SSL-5 (assembly GCF_030708455.1). GTDB lineage: Bacteria > Pseudomonadota > Gammaproteobacteria > Pseudomonadales > Halomonadaceae > Halomonas. The sequence continues at coordinate 190,487 of NZ_JAUYWF010000002.1, read as the reverse complement.
CGAAGGTCTTCACCGACAGGCGCCGCGCCGGCGGGGTGGCGATGATCGAGAGGTCGCGGATGCCGCTCATCGCCATGTTCAGCGTGCGCGGGATGGGGGTGGCGGTCATGGTCAGGATGTCCACCTCGGCGCGCAGGCTCTTCAGGCGCTCCTTCTGCGCCACCCCGAAGCGATGCTCCTCGTCGATGATCAGCAGGCCCATCTTGGGCAGCTGCATGGATTTCGAGAGCAGCTTGTGGGTGCCGATGACGATATCCGCCTGACCCTCCTCGATACGCTTGAGGGAGGCGGCCTGGCCCTTGCCGGCGGTGAAGCGCGAGATCAGCTCGATATTGACGGCGGTGTCGGCGAAGCGGTCGCGGAAGTTCTCGTAGTGCTGGCGGGCCAGCAGGGTGGTGGGCACCAGTACCACCACCTGGCGGCCGGAGTGGACCGCCAGGAAGGCGGCGCGCATGGCCACCTCGGTCTTGCCGAAGCCGACGTCGCCGCACACCACCCGGTCCATGGGGCGTGGCGCGGTCATGTCCTCGATCACGGCATGGATGGCGGCACGCTGGTCGGGGGTCTCCTCGAAGGGGAAGGCGGCGGCGAAGCGCGAGTACTCGGCGTCGGGCGGCGCACAGGCGAACCCCTCGCGGGCCTCGCGGCGAGCATAGATGTCGAGCAGTTCGGCGGCGGTGTCGCGGATCTTCTCGGCGGCCTTCTTCCTGGCCTTCTGCCACTGCTCGGAACCCAGGCGGTGCAGCGGGGCAAGCTCGTCGTCGGCGCCGGCGTAGCGCGAGATCAGGTGCAGGCTCTCCACCGGCACATAGAGCCGGGCGCCGTCGGCATACTCCAGGGTCACGAACTCCGCGGCCTGGCCGCCAGCCTCGAGCGTCTCGAGCCCCTTGTAGCGGCCGACGCCGTGGGCCTGGTGGACCACCGGCGCGCCGGGGCGCAGCTCGGAGAGGTGGCGCACGGCCAGTTCGTCGGCATCGGTGGCCTTCTCGCGGCGACGGCTCTGGCGTACCACCTCGCCGTAGAGTTCGGACTCGCTGATCACCGCGAGCCCGGGGTCGGTCAGCCACAGTCCCGCCTCGAGCTCGCCCTCGGTGATGGCGATGGGCATCTCGGCGGCGAGGAAGTCGGCAAAGTCCTCGACGTGGGGCAGCGCCAGGCGCAGTGGCGCCAGGGCCTCCTCCAGGGCTTCCCGGCGGCCACGGGACTCGGCCACGAACAGCACTCGGGTGTCGCCGCGCGTCTCGAGGAAGTGTGCCAGGGGGGCCAGCGGCTCCTTGGCCCGGGCATTGATGCCCACGTCGGGTGGCGCCTGGGTGGCCGGCGCCAGGGCGTGACGATGCTCGCTCGCCTCGGTCAGTTCGACCCGCGGGTGGCGCTTGATCGCCGCAAACAGCTCGGCTACCGGTACGAAGGCGCGATGCGGCGGCAGCAGCGGCCGGGTGGGGTCGACCCCCAGGTTCTCATAGCGGCTCTCGATGGAGGCCCAGTGATGCTCGGCGGCGGCCAGGCACTCCGGCAACAGCGCCACCCGGGTGCCTTCGGCGAGGTGGTCGAAGAGGGTGGCCGTCTCCTCGAAGAACAGCGGCAGGTACTGCTCGAGGCCGGGGGAGGGGATGCCCTTGAGGGCGTCGACATAGAGCGGGCACTGGCGCGGGTCGACATCGAACAGCGTCTCGAAGCCCTCGCGGAAGCAGGCGATGGCGCCGCGCGACAGCGAATATTCGTGGGCCGGGAGCAGCTCGATTCGATCGGCCCGGTCGGCGCTGCGCTGGGTGTCGGGGTCGAAGGTGCGCAGGGTGTCGATCTCGTCATCGAACAGGTCGATGCGCAGCGGCGCTTCCACCCCCATCGGGAAGAGGTCGATCAGGGCGCCACGCAGGGCATACTCGCCGGGCTCGTAGACCGTCTCCACCGCCCGGTAGCCGGCGCGGGAGAGGGCGTCGCGAAAGCCCTCGCGGTCCAGGGTCTGGCCCACCTCCAGGGTCAATACCCGCCCGGCGATGTACTCGACAGGCGCCAGGCGCTGCATCAGGGTGTTGATCGGCACCAGCACGATGCCGTGCTCGCCGTCCTGCAGCCGGCGCAGGGTGCGCAGCCGGGCGGAGACGATGTCCTGGTGAGGGGAGAAGCTGTCGTAGGGCAGGGTCTCCCAATCGGGGAAGGGCAGTACCGGCACCCGGCTGAAGAAACGCAGCTCGCTCTCCAGGCGCAGCGCCTGGGCGGTATCGGCGGTGATCACCAGCAGCGGGGCATCGCTGGCCAGGTGCGCCAGCGCCAGCGACGCGGCGCTGCCCTGGGGCATCTGCCAGTAGCGTGTCTCGCGCACCCCCTGGGGGCGCGGTGGGTCGAGCGGAGAGAATGTCGGCATGGGTCTCTATTGGGCTGTCGACGGGCGCGGCCCGACGGATCCTGTGTGGCTCCTCGCGGGGGCACCATCATACCAGCCCCTCGGTTTCTTGTAGTCAAACGCCCGTTCCTGTAATCCCCCTACAGCGGTTGCGACCATCCAGCGATTGCCGCAGGAACCCGGCCCCGGGATAATGGCCGGGAACCCTTCGATCCCACCAGTGAGGCCACACGTGAGTCAGCAACCCTCCGATACCGTCTTTCAGGACTGGCACGACAACCAGGCGCTTGCCGAGCAGATGATCCCGATGATCGGTAGCCTCTACCGGCATAACAACGTGGTCACCACCCTCTATGGGCGCTCGCTGTTCAATCGCAGCGTGATCCGCATCCTGAAGGATCACCGCTTCGTGCGGAAGGTGGAGGGAACCGAGCTCTCCGTGCAGGATACCTACCCGCTGGTCAAGGCGCTGACCGAGCTCAACCTGGGGCCGGCCCACGTCGACGTGGGCAAGCTGGGCGTGGCCTTCAAGAAGCAGGGCGGCGGCGATGCCGTGGCCTTCCTGCGCGAGGAGCTCGCCGAGATCGTCGACGCCCACGACCCCAATGCCGGTAACGGCGAGCCCAAGGACGTGGTCCTCTATGGCTTCGGCCGCATCGGCCGTATCCTGGCCCGGGTGCTGGTGGAGAAGGCCGGTGGCGGCAATCTGCTGCGCCTGCGCGCCATCGTGGTACGCGGCCGCGGCGATATCGCCAAGGACCTCGAGAAGCGGGCAAGCCTGTTGCGCCGCGATTCCGTCCATGGCCCCTTCGACGGCACCATCAGCGTCGACGCCGAGGCGCGCACCATCACCGCCAACGGTAATGTCATCCAGGTGATCTACGCCGACTCCCCGGCCGATGTCGACTATACCGCCTACGGCATCGACAACGCCGTGGTGGTCGACAACACCGGCATCTGGCGTGACGAGGCCGGCCTCGGCCAGCACCTGCAGTGCAAGGGCGTGGCCAAGGCGCTGCTCACCGCGCCGGGCAAGGGGGATATCAAGAACATCGTCTACGGCATCAACCATGATGACCTGAGCGACGATGACCGCGTCATCTCCGCGGCCTCCTGCACCACCAACGCCATCGTGCCGGTGCTCAAGGTGCTCAACGACGAGTTCGGCGTCGAGCATGGCCACGTCGAGACGGTCCACAGCTACACCAACGACCAGAACCTGATCGACAACTACCACAAGGGTGACCGCCGTGGGCGCAGCGCGCCGCTCAACATGGTGCTGACCGAGACCGGTGCCGCCAAGGCCGTCGCCAAGGCGCTGCCGGAGTTTGCCGGCAAGCTCACCGGCAATGCCATCCGCGTGCCGACGCCCAACGTCTCCATGGCGATCCTCAACCTGCGCCTGGAGAAGGCGACCGACGCCGAGGCGCTCAACGACTTCCTGCGTCACATGTCGCTGGATTCTCCGTTCCAGAAGCAGATCGACTATGTCGACTCCCCCGAGGTGGTCTCCACCGACTTCGTCGGCAACCGCCATGCCGGCATCGTCGATGCCAAGGCGACCATCGCCAATGGCAAGAACGCTGTGCTCTACGTCTGGTACGACAACGAGTTCGGCTACAGCTGCCAGGTGATCCGCATCCTGCAGCACATGTCCAACGTCAGCTTCCTCAAGCTGCCGCGCGCCAGCGCCTAAGCAACGAGCTACAAGCTACAAGGGACGAGCTTCAAGGAACCCCGCAGGCTGTATGGCCGCGGGGTTTGTTTTTGCTTGGTCGGGAGCATGCTGCTGATTTTCAGCTTGCCCCTTGCCCCTTGCCCCTTGCCCCTTGCCCCTTGCCCCTTGCCCCTTGCCCCTTGCCCTTGGCCGCCCCGCCCCCTGCGACAATCCTTCCCTTGCGTCGTGCCGGCGCTTGCGACCTTCGCTCAGGTAGTCATCTCCTCGCCTTCTCTTTATAATACGGTGGATTTTTCGGGGTGGGCCGGGCGTGCCTCGTGGCCCTTTCCTTATTTTTACGATCCACCAACTGGGCGAGACTATGATCGAAGTCAAGAAAGGCCTGGATCTCCCCATCACGGGAGCGCCCGAGCCGCGTATCGAGGATGCGCGGCCGGTGCGCCACGTGGCGGTCCTGGGCACCGACTACGTCGGCATGAAGCCGACCATGGAGGTCAAGGAGGGAGATGCCGTCAAGCTTGGCCAGCTGCTCTTCACCGACAAGAAGATCGACGGCGTGCGCTTCACGGCGCCGGCCGCCGGCGAGGTGGTGGCGATCAACCGCGGCGAGAAGCGTCGTCTTCTCTCGGTGGTGATCAAGGTCGCCGAGTCCGAGGAGGCCGTCGAGTTCACCGCCCACGGTCGCGATCGCCTGGCCGGTCTGGAGCGCCAGGTCGTGGTCGACCAGCTGGTGGAGTCGGGCCTGTGGACCGCCCTGCGCACTCGCCCTTACTCGCGCACCCCGGCCATCGACGGCGTGCCCGCCGATATCTTCGTCACCGCCATCGACACCCATCCGCTGGCCGCTGATCCCGCCAAGGTGATCAACGAGCAGACCCAGGCCTTCGAGGATGGCCTCAAGGTGCTGAGCCGCCTCACCGAGGGCAAGGTCTACCTGTGCAGCGGCCCCGACAGCAGCATCCCCGGTGGCAACATCGATGGCGTGTCGCCCCAGACCTTCGCCGGACCGCATCCGGCCGGCCTGGTGGGGACCCATATCCATCACCTCTCGCCCGTCGCCCTGCACAAGCGGGTCTGGCATGTCGGCTACCAGGACGTCATCGCCTTTGGCAAGCTGTTCGTCGAGGGCAAGCTGGACGTCAATCGCGTCGTCGCGGTGGGTGGCCCCCGTGCCGAGCAGCCGCGCCTGCTGCGCACCCGGATCGGTGCCAGCACCGATGAGCTGCTCGCCGGCGAAGTAGTCGAGCCGGACGACACCCGCGTCATCTCCGGTTCCGTCTTCTCGGGCTTTACCTGCGAAGGCAGCCTGCGCTACCTGGGCCGCTTCCATCATCAGGTCAGCCTGCTCGAGGAGGGCAACAAGCGTGCCTTCATGGGCTGGCTCTCCGCGGGCAAGAACCGCCACTCGGTGCTTGGGATCTATCTCTCGAAGTTGACCGGCCTCAAGGACTATGCGCCGACCACCTCGACCAATGGCTCCGAGCGCGCCATGGTGCCGGTGGGTGCCTACGAGCAGGTGATGCCCCTGGATATCCTGCCCACGCAGCTGCTGCGCTCGCTGATCGTCGGCGATATCGAGACCGCCATGCAGCTCGGGTGTCTGGAGCTGGACGAGGAGGACCTCGCGCTGTGCACCTATGTGTGCCCCGGCAAGTACGAGTACGGTCCCATCCTGCGTGACAACCTCACCACGATCGAGAAAGAGGCCTGATGATGGGTATTCGACAGACACTCGACAATCTCGAGCCGCACTTCCACAAGGGTGGCAAGTACGAGAAGTTCTACCCGCTCTATGAAGCGGTGGACACCATCTTCTATGCGCCCCCGGATGTTGCCAAGACCACCGCCCACGTGCGTGACGGCATCGACCTCAAGCGCATCATGATCACCGTCTGGCTGTGTACCTTCCCGGCGATGTTCTTCGGCATGTGGAACGCCGGCTGGCAGGCCAACATGGCCATCGCCGACGGCTACGCCTCCATGGCCGGCTGGCGCGAGGCGATCATGATGTTGCTGGCCTCCGGCCACAACCCGGACAGCCTGTGGGCCAACTTCGTACTGGGTGCCACCTACTTCCTGCCCATCTACCTGGTGACCTTCGTGGTCGGTGGCTTCTGGGAGGTGCTGTTCGCCATCAAGCGTGGCCACGAGGTCAACGAGGGCTTCTTCGTCACCTCCGTGCTCTATGCGCTGATCCTGCCCGCCACCATCCCGCTGTGGCAGGTGGCACTGGGCATCACCTTCGGTGTGGTGATCGGCAAGGAGATCTTCGGCGGTACCGGCAAGAACTTCCTCAACCCGGCCCTGACCGGTCGCGCCTTCCTCTACTTCGCCTATCCGGCGCAGATCTCCGGTGATGCGGTGTGGGTGGCGGCCGATGGCTTTACCGGTGCCACCGCCCTGTCGATCGCCTTCCAGGATGGCATGGCCGCGCTCACCGAGCAGTTCAGCTGGTGGGACGCCTTCCTCGGCTTCATCCCCGGTTCGGTGGGTGAGACCTCGACCCTGGCGATCCTGATCGGCGCCGCGGTGCTGCTGTGGACCGGCATCGCCTCGTGGCGAATCATGCTCGGCGTCTTCCTGGGCATGGTGGCGACCAGCGCGCTGTTCAACCTGGTCGGTTCCGACAGCAACCCGATGTTCGCCATGTCCTGGTACTGGCACCTGGTGCTGGGCGGGTTCGCGTTCGGCATGGTGTTCATGGCCACCGACCCGGTCTCCGCCTCCATGACCCACCAGGGACGGCTGATCTTCGGCGCCCTGATCGGCGTCATGACCGTGCTGATTCGCGTCGTGAACCCGGCCTTCCCCGAGGGCATCATGCTGGCGATCCTGTTCGCCAACCTGTTCGCGCCGCTCATCGACCATATCTTTGTTCAGGCCAACATCAAGCGCCGACTCAAGCGCACCGGTGTGCCGGCCGAGGAGACTGCCTGATGGCACAGAGCAACAACTCCATCAAGAAGATCCTGACGGTGGCGTTCGCACTCTGCATCGTGTGTTCGGTCATCGTCTCTACCGCCGCGGTGGCACTGCGCTCGAAGCAGCAGTTCAACCAGGAGCTGGATCGCAAGACCAACATCCTCAACGTCGCCGACCTCTACGAGTCCGGCATGGACGTGAACGAGACCTTCGAGTCCAGCATCACCCCGCGGGTGGTCAACCTGGAGACCGGCGAATACTCGCAAGAGCATGACCCGGCCACCTACAACGCCTTCGAGGCGCGCCGTGACCCGGCCGCCTCCCGGACCCTCTCGGGCGAGAAGGACCCGGCCGGGCTGACCCGTGTCGAGACCTACTCCACCGTCTACCTGGTCGGCAACCCGGATGATCCCGAGCAGATCATCCTGCCGATCCGTGGCCAGGGCCTGTGGGGCCTGATGCGCGGCTTCCTCGCCGTGGAGGGTGACGGCAACACCATCGTCGGCATCACCTACTACGAGCATGCCGAAACGCCTGGCCTGGGTGGCGAGGTCAACAACCCGCGCTGGCAGGCCCAGTGGGAAGGCAAGGAGGTCTATGGCGGCGAGGATGCCCTCGCCCCGGCGATCCACCTGACCAAGGGCGGCGCCAGCGGCGAGAACGAGGTGGATGCCCTCTCCGGCGCTACCCTGACCAGCAACGGCGTCACCAACATGCTGCAGTTCTGGCTGAGCCCGGAAGGCTTCGGTGACTACCTGGCCAAGTTCCGCACTGGCGTGAGCCAGGACGAGGCCCAGGACGCCGACGTCGAACTCGAAGCGGAAGGAGCCTGATCATGGCGGATGCAACTCCGAAAGGCGTCCTGACGACGCCGCTGTTCAAGAACAACCCCATCGCGCTGCAGGTGCTGGGCATCTGCTCGGCCCTGGCGGTGACGACCAGCATGAGCGTGTCGCTGGTCATGTCGTTGGCGGTGATCTTCGTGACGGCCTTCTCGAACCTGTTCGTGTCGCTGATCCGTCACCATATTCCTTCCTCGATCCGCATCATCGTGCAGATGACCATCATCGCCTCGCTGGTGATCGTGGTGGACCAGATCCTCAAGGCCTATGCCTACGAGATGTCCAAGCAGCTCTCGGTGTTCGTCGGCCTGATCATCACCAACTGCATCGTGATGGGGCGTGCCGAAGGCTTCGCCATGCAGAACAGCCCGAAGCTCTCCTTCCTGGACGGCATCGGCAACGGCCTGGGCTACGGCGTCATCCTGATGACCGTGGGCTTCATTCGTGAGCTGTTCGGCTCCGGCAGCGTGTTCGGCTTCACCGTGCTCGAGACCGTGCAGAACGGCGGCTGGTACGTGCCCAACGGCCTGCTGCTGTTGCCGCCCTCCGCGTTCTTCATCATCGGCATGTTCATCTGGGTGCTGCGCAGCCTCAACCCGGAGCAGGTCGAGGAGAACGAGTTCAAGATGAAGGCCAATACCGAACCGAAGGAGGCCGTGTAACATGGAACATTATCTGAGCCTGTTCGTTGCCTCGGTCTTCGTCGAGAACCTGGCCCTGGCATTCTTCCTCGGCATGTGTACCTTCATCGCCGTGTCCAAGAAGGTCTCCGCGGCCTTCGGCCTGGGCATCGCCGTGATCGTGGTGCTCTCCATCTCCGTGCCGGTCAACAACCTGGTCTACAGCTTCCTGCTGGCGGAGGGGGCGCTCTCCTGGACCGGCATCAGCGGTGCCGAGAACATCGACCTCTCCTTCCTGGGCCTGCTCAGCTATATCGGCGTCATCGCCGCGCTGGTGCAGATCCTGGAGATGTTCCTCGACAAGTATGTGCCGGCACTCTACAACGCCCTGGGTGTGTTCCTGCCGCTGATCACCGTGAACTGTGCCATCCTGGGCGGCGTGCTGTTCATGGTCGAGCGCAATTATAACTTCGGCGAGTCGGTGGTCTACGGCTTCGGTTCCGGGGTCGGCTGGGCGCTGGCCATCACCGCCCTGGCGGGTATCCGCGAGAAGCTCAAGTACAGCGACGTTCCCGGCTCCCTGCAGGGCCTGGGCATCACCTTCATCACGGTGGGCCTGATGTCGCTGGGCTTCATGTCCTTCTCCGGCATCCAGCTCTGAAGCAGGTCGTCCTTGCCCGGCCTCGTCAGGGGCCGGGTACCAGGCAACGCAAGCAATAGGAAACCGACATGGTTGATACATCACTTATCTTGCTCGGCGTGGTCATGTTCACCGTGGTCGTCATTGGCCTGGTGCTGATCATCCTGGCCGCCCGCAGCAGGCTGGTCAGTACCGGTGACGTGCAGATCGAGGTCAACGGCGACCCCGAGCACACCCTCACCACCCAGGCCGGGGGCAAGCTGCTCAATACCCTGGCCGCCAACGGCATCTTCCTCTCCTCCGCCTGCGGCGGCGGTGGCTCCTGTGCGCAGTGCAAGTGCCGCGTGGAGGAGGGCGGTGGCGCCATCCTGCCCACCGAGGAGTCGCACTTCACCATGCGCGAGAAGAAGGACGGCTGGCGTCTCTCCTGCCAGGTCCCGGTGAAGCAGGACATGAAGATCGAGGTGCCCGAGGAGGTCTTCGGCGTCAAGAAGTGGGAGTGCGAGGTCATCGATAATCCCAACGTCGCCACCTTCATCAAGGAGCTCAACCTCAAGCTGCCCGAGGGCGAGGAAGTCGCCTTCCGCGCCGGTGGTTACGTGCAGCTGGTGGCGCCGCCCTACGATATCGCCTTCAAGGACTTCGATATCGAGGAGGAGTACCGGGGCGACTGGGAGAAGTTCGGCCTGTTCAACATCTCCCACAAGAACAACGAGGAAATCATCCGCGCCTACTCCATGGCGAACTATCCGGAAGAGAGGGGCATCCTCAAGTTCAATATCCGCATCGCCACGCCGCCGCCCAACACCGATCATCCGCCGGGCCTGATGTCCACCTACGTCTTCAGCCTGAAGCCGGGTGACAAGGTCACCGTGATGGGGCCCTTCGGCGAATTCTTCGCCAAGGACACCGATGCCGAGATGATCTTCGTGGGTGGCGGTGCCGGCATGGCACCGATGCGCAGCCATATCTTCGACCAGCTCAAGCGCCTGAACTCGAAGCGCAAGATCTCCTTCTGGTACGGTGCGCGCTCCTGGCGCGAGACCTTCTACAACGAGGAGTATGACAAGCTGGCCGAGGAGCACGACAACTTCGAGTGGCACCTGGCGCTCTCCGACCCGCAGCCCGAGGACAACTGGGAAGGCCCCACCGGCTTCATCCACAATGTCCTCTACGAGAACTACCTCAAGGACCATCCGGCCCCCGAGGACTGCGAGTTTTACATGTGCGGACCGCCCATGATGAACGCCTCCGTGATCAAGCTGCTGCTCGATCTCGGGGTGGAGCCGGAGAATATCCTCCTGGACGACTTCGGAGGATGATGACCATCGTCGCAAGTTGAAGACCGGGCCGGCCGCAAGGCCGGCCTCTTCCATGCTGCTGCTCGACATGGCGATAGCCTGCTGTCGTCATCTCAAGCACCAGATTTTGCCGTGACACTGGATCCCAGGCGCTCCAGTGTTGTCAGACGAGTACGCAGGTTGCCCTTTTTCCGTAACCGAGGAGCGTTGCAATGACGATTTATCTGGTGGTATTCGCCATCATGCTGCTGATCATGGCGGCCATGGCCGTGGGTGTGATCATGGGCCGCAAGCCCATCGCCGGCTCCTGCGGCGGGCTCAACCAGCTCGGCCTCAAGGACGGCTGCGAGATCTGCGGCGGCAAGGACGAGGTGTGCGAGGAGGAGAACCGCAAGAAGGGCAGCGCCCGGCGTCGCAGCGACGAGAGTCGTGGAGCCGACCTGGGGTATGACGCCACCCGGCGCTGAGTCGGCGGCGATGAGTCATCCCCCCGCCTGATCAGACGGCTCGGCCCCCGGTAGTGAAAGCCACCGGGGGCCGTCTCGTTGCGGGGCCCGCGCCTCAAGGGGTCCGCTTGTCGTCCAGCTCATGGGCGAAGCAGGGCGGCGAGGCGGGTTCGATATCGGCGGCATCCTCCTCGTGCAGGGCGAAGAGCAGCCGCTCCTTGAGGAGCGGCAACGGCGAGGCCTCGATCTCGCGCTCGGCGGTCAGCAGGGTAAGCGCCCCACGCTGACGGACCTGGCGCATCAGCGGTACGAGCAGCTCGGGGTGGTCGCGCAGCTCGCCGCGGTAGCGCACGGCGAAGACGCCCTCGCTGATCTCGCCCTGGCGGTACTGGCGATGCAGCGCGGGGCTCGGCGAGGCGTCGCGATACCAGTCGTCTAACGCCAGCGCTTCCCGGGACCGCCCGCGGGGCCACAGCCGGTCGACCAGCACGCGGGCGCCGTCATCAGGCTCGGCGGGCTGAGCGAGGCCCTTGATCTCGATGTGGTAGCTCATTCACTCCTCCTCGCTTCCTCGCTGAGGCGTTCGAAGGCCTCGCGGCTGTGCGGCTGCCAGCGCCCGGGCAGCGCCGCGGCACGCCTCAGGGCGTCGAGGGCCTCATCGCTGCGCCCCGCCGATTCCAGGGCGAGCCCCAGGTTGAGCCAGGCCGGGGCGAGGGTGGCATCCGACGCGACCGCGTCCCGGAAGGCGCCGATGGCGCCCTCGAGATCCGCCTCGGCGTGGCGCGCGTTACCCAGTGCGAAGTGGGCCATTGCGTGGTCGGGGAAACGACTCGCGAGCGCCTCCCAGGCCGGTAGTGCCGCCTCGGCCCCACGGGCCGCCTCGAAGTCGCCGATGGCCTGCAGGGCGGCCTGGGGGGCGATGGTGGACGGCAGCTCCCCCGGTGACAGGGCGACGAAGGCCCAGCGGTCGCTGCGCGCCCAGGTGGCGTCGAAGGGGCGGAAGGACTCCACGCGCTGGGCCTCCGTGCCGCTGTGCAGGATCATCTCCCGGGCCTCCAGGTCGTAGCCGATGGCCACGGCATAGTGCCACAGCGGCCAGGCGGGCAGTGACAGGTTCTGCATCACCACCACCGGGTGGCCGGCATCGAGTTCGGTCAACAGGGCATCGAGCCGGCCTTCGATCACGAAGGGGATGCGCCCGTGGCGGCGCACCGTGGCCAGCATCTCCGGCTGCACGCTGCCTTCGCGACCGGGGGTGAAGACCTGGGGGATCAGGGCGTCGACGTCGGTCTCCACCCCGTCGTGCTGCAGTGTCATGGCAAGCGAGGCCGGCCCGCACTGATAGTCGCGCTGGCCATGGAAGGGGACATCGTCGAGCAGCACCCGGGGGGCTACGGCCGCTCGGGTGGTGTCATCGAGCCGGGGTGCCGAGGCACAGCCGGCGAGCAACAGCAGCATCAGCACCAACGCAAGAACGCCCGCTGGGCGGGCGTTCCTGTCGCTGGTCGGCTGCCGCCTGGGGCAGTCGAACATCATGGCACCCATTCAGCGAGTGAAGGGGAAGACGTTGGTCAGGCCGAGGATGTCGGTCACCAGCAGGATCACGAAGACGGCGAACAGCGCACCGACCACGCTGGCACCGGCGGGCATCTGGTCGAGACGCTCGGCCATCTGGGCGGCTTCGGCGTCGGAGAGGGCCGCGACACGGGCCTCGACCTCGGCGGGGTCCACACCCTGGGCGACCAGCTGTTCGCGAACGTCATCCCGTGCCAGTACGGCATGAATCCGCTCTCGGTCGGACTGGACGCGCTCCGCGGCGAGGGCGTCCTGGGTGGTGACCATGCCGCCGGCGGGTGAGGGGGCGGCGGCGACCGGCAAGCTGCCCAGCACCAGGGCGGCGATCAGCAGCGGGCTGAGGAAACGGCAGATCTTCTTCATCATGTCGGTGTTCCTTCTTCTTTGAGTGGGCTTCCGGCTCCAGGATGATCCACGCGTCGCGTCCTGGCGACTGTGTGGCGTCACGATGATGCCTGCCCAGTATAGGACGAAATGGTGTTCGATTTCATACCCTTGTCATCACGAGTCAAGGCTATTGCAGATAGCTGGCATTGCTCTGGGCCGTTCCGTCGACAAGCCTGCGGGGAGGCGCTGTGAATACTTCCCTGTACGCTACCGACGCCATCCCTGGCGTAGGACCTCCCCTTCGGCTTGTCCCCGGCGCCCCTCGCACCTGATAGTAGCCATAGTAACAATCAGGCATCAGCCAATGCGGTAGGAGGAGGGCAGTTCGGCGAGCAGGCCGCGCCCGCCGGCCAGTGTCAGCGCCAGGTCGTGGAGGCCATCCTGCAGGGGCAGGGCGGCGGCACCCTTGATGGCCAGGTCCAGGCGCTGGGCGAACAGCAGTAGCTTGTGCAGGCGCTTCACCGGCAGGCGGCCGAGGGCCTGCTGGTAGGCGGGGCGGCGCTTCTCGAAGATGGTCGGCTTCTGGGCCTTGCAGGCGTGCTCGAAGCTCTGGCCCTGGTCGAGATGCTGGTGCAGCGAGAGCAGGGTGCGCAGTTCCCGGGTCAGGGCCCACAGCACGATGGGGGGCTCCACCCCCTCGCCGGCGAGGCCGGTCATGATGCGAGCGACCCGCGAGCGTTCGCCCTTGAGGCAGGCATCCACCAGGGTGAAGACATCGAAGCGGGCGCTGTCCTCCACGCCGCCGGCGACGTCCCGGGGCGCGACCCGGCTGCCCTGGGGCAGCAGCAGGGCAAGCTTCTGCAGTTCCTGGTCGGCGGCCAGCAGGTTGCCTTCGGTGCGTTCGCCCAGCAGGCGGGCGGCGTCCAGGTCGAGGTTGAGGCCGTGGCGTGTGGCCCGGTCGCGCAGCCAGAACCCCAGCCGCGAGACGTCCACCGGCCACACCGGCACGAAGAGTCCCGCCTTGTCGAGGGCCTGGAACCAGGCGCTCTTCTGCTGGCGGAAGTCGAGCTTGCCCATGGCCAGCAGCAGCACGTTGTCGCTGCCCTTCATCTCCTCGGCGTAGGCCTTGAGAGCCTTGGCGCCCTCCTGGCCCAGGTTGCTGCCGGACAGGCGCAGCTCGATCAGCTTGGCGCTGGCGAACAGCGACAGGCTGGCCGAGGCCTCGTGAAGGCGTCCCCAGGCGAAGTTGCCCTCCACGTGGAGCACCTCGCGCTCCTCGATGCCGCGCTCGCGGGCCGCGGCGCGCACGGCGTCGCAGGCTTCCATGTGCTGCAGCGGCTCCTCGCCGGCGACGATCACCACCGGGGGCAGCTTCTTCGCCAGGGCATCGGCCAGTTTATCGGGGAAGACTTTCAACGAGTGCATCCTTTGCCAACGGGGCTGATCCGGGGACAGGCCCCGAAGTGTCGGACCATCGAGGAGGCGCTGTGAACCCCTCCCTGGGCGCTACCGATGCCATCCCTGGCATAGGACCTCCTCTCCGACCTGTCCCCGGCGCCCCTTTCCCGGTATCTCAAGTTTTGGAATCTATAGTGAGCGCAGTCGCTCCATCAGCTGTCGGACGGCCTCCTCGAGCAGTTCCTCGCGCGTCTCCTCGCGGCGCTCCTCGCGGCCCAGCAGATCGCCATCGTCCACGCTGTAGATGCGGCTGACCTCGAGTCGCTGCTGGTCGAGCAGGTAGGCGCCATCGTTTCGCTGCACGGAGAAGGGCGCGACGAGGCGCATCTCCTCGTCGCGGGGGCCCGAGCTCAGCACGCTCAGGCGGCGTTGGCGGAACACGGGCGCTCCCAGGTTGAGGGTCAGCCCGGCGCCGTCATGCACCTGGGTGCCGGCGGCCGTCAGGCGCCGTTCGGCCAGCCGCGCCAGGTCGCTGTCGGGTCCCGCCAGGGCGAGCTCACTCAGCGGTGCCGAGGGGGTGTCGAGGCCGCGCAGGCGAAAGCCGCAGCCGGCGAGGGCCAGGCCGGCACCGCCGACGAGGCCCAGGGTAAGGAAGGTGCGTCGCTGCATGGGTCGCTCCCTGTGTCGTGGCGGCATCAGCCCACCACGATATTGACCAGCTTGCCCGGCACCACGATCACCTTGCGCACCGTCTTGCCCTCGGTGTGGCGCTGGACGTTCTCGGCGGCGAAGGCCTCGGCCTCGACCGCGGCCTTGTCGGCATCGGCGGCTACCTCGATGCGTGCCCGCAGCTTGCCGTTGACCTGTACCACCAGCTCGATGCTGTCGCGGGCCAGGGCGCTCTCGTCGACCCCCGGCCAGCGGGCGTCGATCGCCGGCTCCGCGTGTCCCAGCGCCGACCACAGTGCATGGCAGGCATGGGGGGTGATGGGGGCGAGCAGCAGCACGCAGGCCTCCACCGCCTCGCGCGCCACGGCCAGGTCCAGGGGCGAGGCCGCATCGCTCTGCTTGTGGAACTGGCCGATAGCGTTTGTCAGCTCCATCACCGCGGCGATGGCGGTGTTGAAGGTGGTGCGCCGGCCGATGTCGTCGCCCGCCTTGCGGACGGTCTCGTGGGTCTTGCGGCGCAGTTCGCGCTGGGCATCGTTGAGGGCGGCCGTGTCGAGCCTACCGGGCTCGCCCGCCTCGAGGTGCTCGCCGACCAGGCGCCAAAGGCGCTTGAGGAAGCGGTGGGCGCCCTCGACGCCGGCGTCGGACCACTCCAGAGACTGCTCCGGCGGGGCGGCGAACATCATGAACAGGCGCACGGTGTCGGCCCCGAAGCGGTCGATCATCGACTGGGGGTCGACGCCGTTGTTCTTCGACTTGGACATCTTCTCGATGCCGCCCATCGCCACGGGCTGGCCGTCCTCGATCAGCACGGCGCTGATCGGGCGCCCCTTGTCGTCGCGTTTGACCTCGACGTCGGCGGGATTGAACCACTGCTTGCCGCCGTTGGGCAGCTCCCGGTAGAAGGTCTCGGCGATCACCATGCCCTGGGTGAGCAGGCGCTGGAAGGGCTCATCGACGTTGACCAGGCCCAGGTCGCGCATCAGCTTGGTGAAGAAGCGTGCGTAGAGCAGGTGCAGGATAGCGTGCTCGATGCCGCCGATGTAGAGGTCCACCGGTAGCCAGTAGTCGGCACGCTCATCAAGCATCGCCTCGCGGTTGTCGGCGCAGCAGAAGCGCGCGAAGTACCAGGAGGACTCCATGAAGGTGTCGAAGGTATCGGTCTCGCGTACCCAGCCGTCGCCCAGTTCGGAGAACTCCGGCATGCGCTTGAGCGGCGAGCCGGTGGCATCCACGGTGACTTCCATGGGCAGCGCTACCGGCAGCTCCGCGTCGGAGAGCGGTGCGGTCTGGCCTTCGGGGCCATACTTGACCGGAATCGGCGCGCCCCAGTAGCGCTGGCGAGCCACGCCCCAGTCGCGCAGGCGATAGTTGGTCTTGACCTCGCCGCGGCCGAGTTCGGCGAGCCTGGCGGCGATGGCATCGAAGGCCGCCTCGAAGTCGAGGCCGTCGAACTCGCCGGAGTGGATCAGGGTGCCGTGTTCGTCATGGGCGCCCGCGGAGAGGTCCGGGGCCTGGCCATTGGCATCGGCGATCACTGCCTCGATGGGCAGGCCGTACTTGGTGGCGAACTCCCAGTCACGCTGGTCGTGGGCGGGCACCGCCATCACCGCACCGGTACCGAACTCCATCAGCACGAAGTTGGCCACATACACCGGCACCTCGCGGCCACTGAGCGGGTGCACCGCCACATGGCCGGTGGGCATGCCCTTCTTCTCGCGGGTGGCCAGTTCGGCCTCGGAGGTGCCGCCCTGGGCGCACTCCTCGCGGAAGGCGGAAAGCGCCGAGTTGCTCTCGGCGGCCTGTCTGGCCAGCGGGTGGTCCGCGGCCACCGCTACGTAGGTGACCCCCAGCAGGGTGTCGGGGCGGGTGGTGTAGACCGAGAGCGGCTCGCAGGCGGTGCCGTCGGCGGTCTTGATGTCGAACGAAAGCTCCACGCCGCGGGACTTGCCGATCCAGTTGCGCTGCATGGTCTTGACCTGCTCGGGCCACTCGATGTTCTCGAGGTCGGCCAGCAGTTCCTCGGCGTAGTCGGTGATGCGCAGGAACCACAGCGGGATCTCCTTGCGCTCCACCGGCGCGCCGGAGCGCCAGCCGCGACCGTCGATCACCTGCTCGTTGGCGAGCACCGTCTGGTCCACGGGGTCCCAGTTGACCGTGGACATCTTCTTGTAGACCAGCCCCTTCTCGACCAGCTTGGCGAAGAACCACTGCTCCCAGCGATAGTAGTCCAGGTCGCAGGTGGCGAACTCGCGGCTCCAGTCATAGGCGAAGCCCAGCGCCTTGAGCTGGTTGCGCATGTAGTCGATGTTGGCGTAGGTCCACTCGGCGGGCGGCACCCGGTTCTGGATCGCCGCGTTCTCGGCCGGCATGCCGAAGGCGTCCCAGCCCATGGGCTGCAGCACGTTCTTGCCCTGCATGCGCTGGTAGCGCGAGACCACATCGCCGATGGTGTAGTTGCGCACATGCCCCATGTGCAGCTTGCCGCTGGGGTAGGGGAACATCGACAGGCAGTAGAACTTCTCGCGGCTGGCATCCTCCACCGCCTTGAAGCACTGGTTCTTGTCCCAGAACTGCTGGGCGTCGCGTTCGATCTCTTGGGGCTTGTACTGTGCGTCCATCGCTGTCAACGGGTACCTTGGATGTCGGTTCGGCGCGCCGGCGGCGCACGCTCGTATGGCTTGTCCGGCGTCATGTTCCCTGTGCATGCTGGCGACAAGGCGTTGAACTGACGGCGGGAAGTCGTCTAAATGGTAGGCAGAGGATACCCCAGCACGGCGTCGCCCGGCTACGTTCGGCAGGCGCGCCCTATCCGCACATGAGGAGAGCATCATGAGTGAGACAGACCCCAAGGAACCGCAGGACCATCGCCTGAGGGACGGCTACGAGCGGATGCTGGATCGCCTTCGCGAGGGCGCCCATGAGCTGACCTGGGAGAACCTGCAGAAGGAGCTGGACGATGCGGTGGAGTTCGAGTCCGAGCTCGAGGAGTTCACCAGGGACGAACTCGCCCTGCTGCGCGCCTGGGTGGAGCGCGACCTCAAGGACATGCGCCGCTACCTGAGCGCCGGCGGCGAGGGCGTGGCGGCCTGGCTCGGCATCGATCTCTCGGCGCTGTCACGCAAGGTCAGCGAGTCTCTGCTCTCCATCGCCGACCGCAGCGTGGTGGAGCGGGAGCGCTTCGAGGAGGATCTCGAGGCGGCACGCGCCGACTACTGCGAGGGCGAGATGGCGGTACCCGGCCGATTGGCCTGCGTGCACTGCGACGCCGAGGTGGAGCTGCCCGAGATGACGCGTATCGAACCCTGTCACCAGTGTGGCCATCGCTACTTCCGGCGGGTGTCGCAGTAGGCCGTCAAAGCCAGGCGTCGAGCAGCACGATGCCTGACACCACCAGCGCGGAGAGGGCGGCGGCATAGCCCAGGTTGTGGCGCATCATGCGCGTGCCACTGACCCCATAGCGCCCCTGCAGCGAGAGGTTGATGCCGGAGAGTGGTCCCACCGAGGTGCCCACCGCCCAGGCGGCCAGGGCGACGAAGGCGAACAGTGTCTGGCGCTCGCCCGGCAGTTCCAGCATCGAGGCGAGCACCGAGACGCCGATGATCGGATGCAACCCGACGACGGCGCTGGCCACGATGGCCAGGAAGCTGGCGATGGCCTGGGGGGCCGCGAAGCGCTCGAACAGCTGCCAGTCGCTGCCCGTGGCGGCGGTGATGTAGGCCGATAGCCCCTGGGTGAGCAGCCCGGCACACAGGAACAGTGAGATCTCGCCGCGCATCGCCGGCAGTCGCTCCAGGGCATGGCCACGCACCCGCTGCAGGGTCCAGCGCGGGCCGCGGGGCAGGTTGCTGGCCAGCGCCACACCGGGCAGCAGGAAGGTGATGATGCTGACGATGGAGAGCCACGGGGTTAGCCCGTAGTGGAACAGCATCACCAGGCTCGCCATGGCCACCGGCATCAGCAGGCTCCTTGGCGACAGCGAGTAGCCCGCCACCGTGTCCAGATCGAAGCGTCGTGACAGGTCGAGCAGCGACAGGGTGCCGGCGGCCAGCCCCAGGGGCAGGCCGAAGGCGAGGATGGTGGCATAGTTCATCTGCGGCGCCAGGGTCATCACCACCCCCATGGAGGCGAAGAAGGGCGACCACAGCGCGGCGCTGGAGAGGCCGCGATTGAGGGCCAGCAGCTGCGGCAGGGAGAGCTCGCCATGGCGACGCAGGCGGTCGCCGACCATGAACACCGTGGAGAGGTTGAGGATCGCCCCGAGCAGGTGCACCCCGATCCAGGTGCCGGCGGTACCGCGTGGGCCGGTGAGCGCGCTGCCGGGGGGCGGCGCATGCCCCCGATGAGTGCCGATCAGGCCGATGAAGCTCACCCCCACCAGCATGGCCACCACGTAAACGTTGCCGTCCAGCAGATGACCCCAGGCGATCTCGGCGTCGTGGAACAGCGCGGCGGCAAGCAGCAGAGCGACCCCCACGCCGGCCAGGGCGAGTGCCTGGCGGCGATTGCCCCGACGCAGGTCCGGCCACAGCAGGCCCACCGCCAGCCAAAAGGCGACGCTGACCACCGGCAGCGCCACGGGCAGCCCGGCCAGGCGCATGACCTGCAGCACCAGGCCGGTCAGGATCAGGCCGCCGGCGAAGACATGACGCAGCGGCGTTGGAAGGGAAGTGGAGTGGGGCACGTCGAGAGGCTCCTGGCGGTCAAGTGAGCAGTCTAACCAATTCCGCGAGACAGCGACCGCGCGTCCGGTTCGCGTGCCGCCTCGAGCTGCTCGAGCATGGCCCGGGTCGCGTTGGAGAGCGTCCTGTTGCGGTGCACCAGGTAACCCAGGGGACGGTGGATCGGCGGCTGGTCGACCTCGAGCTCATGCAGCTCATCGGCCACCAGCCGCTCCGGCAGCAGGCTCCAGCCCAGGCCGATGGCGGTCATCATCTTCAGGGTCTCGAGATAGTTGGTGGAGAGCGCCACCGGCAGGTGCAGGCCGGCGGCTTCGAAACGCGCCTCGATCAGGCCGCGGGTGAAGGTCAGCGGTCCGGGCAGCACGGCGTCGAAGTCGCACAGCTCGTCGAGCCCCAGTCGCCCTCGGCCTGCCAGCGGGTGGTCGTGGGCACACACGAAGCAGAGGCGGTCGACCCACAGCGGTACCACCTCGAGCTGGGCGTGCGGATGCGGCGCCAGGGTCACCACGGCGATCTCCAGGGAGCCATCCAGCACCCCCTGGTAGGCCTCCTCGGAGTCGAGGAAGTGCAGGTCGAGGCGCACCTCGGGGTGGGCCCGGGTATAGGCCTTGAGCAGGGGAGGCAGGCGGTGCAGGCCGATATGATGGCTGGTGGCCAGGGTCAGGTTGCCGCCCACCGCCCCCGCCAGGTTGCCCAGCGCCCGACGGCTGTCGTTGACCATCATCAGGATCTCGCGGGCGCGGGGCAGCAGCACGCGTCCGGCCTCGGTGAGGGTGACGCGCCGGCCGATGCGGTCGAACAGCCGGGCGTCGACCTGGCCTTCGAGCACGGCGATGCGCTTGCTCACCGCCGGCTGGGTCAGGTGCAGCTGCTCGGCGGCGCGGGAGAAGCTGCCGCTGTCGGCCACGGCGAGGAAGGCCTGCAGGCTCTGGGTATCCACGACGCCTCCATTATGAATTCCAATTGGGAATGCGTAACATAAATAACATGAATTGATTTTATGGGCGAGGGGCGGGAAACTGCTCGCATAGCGCCAACGCCGAGCCCCGCGCGGTGCATTCCGCAGCAGCGGCGCCGGGGGCAGACCGCAAAGGAGGTCCTATGCCAAGGATGGCATCGGTAGCGTACAGGGACGTATTCACAGCGCCTCCTTGGAGGTCTGCCGCCGGGAAAGCCGCGTCGGTGGCGCAACCCCAAGACCGGACATGACAGGCAGGGCCCAGGGCCCGGGAGAACGATATGGCAGGCCAGACACTCTACGACAAGCTGTGGTCGCAGCACCTCGTCAAGGAGCGCGATGACGGCACCGCGCTGATCTACATCGACCGCCAGCTGCTCCACGAGGTGACCTCGCCCCAGGCCTTCGAGGGCCTGCGCCTGGCGGGTCGCAAGCCGTGGCGCCTGGATGCCAACCTGGCGACCCCGGACCATAACGTGCCCACCACCCTCAAGGAGCGTGCCGAGGGCAACGCCGGCATCAAGGACCCGGTGTCGCTGATCCAGGTGCAGACCCTGGACGACAACTGCGGCGAGTTCGGCATCGAGGAGTTCAAGATCAACGACCCCCGCCAGGGCATCGTCCACGTGGTGGGGCCGGAGCAGGGCGCCACCCTGCCGGGCATGACCGTGGTCTGCGGTGACTCCCATACCGCCACCCACGGTGCCTTCGGCGCCCTGGCCCACGGCATCGGCACCTCCGAGGTGGAGCATGTGCTGGCCACCCAGTGCCTGCTGGCCCAGAAGATGAAGAACATGCAGGTGCGCGTCGAGGGCCAGCTCGGCACCGGCGTCACCGCCAAGGACGTGGTGCTGGCCATCATCGGCCGGATCGGCACCGCCGGCGGCACCGGCTACGCCATCGAGTTCGCCGGCAGCGCCATCCAGGGCCTCTCCATGGAGGGCCGCATGACGGTGTGCAACATGGCCATCGAGGCCGGTGCCCGGGTCGGCCTGATCGCCGTGGATGACACCACCATCGACTACCTGCGCGATCGCCACTACGCGCCGACGGGCGAGCAGTGGGAGGCCGCGGTGGCCGACTGGCGTGGGCTCGTCTCCGACGACGCCGCCGAGTTCGACAAGGTGGTGGTGCTGGATGCCGCCGAGATCGAGCCCCAGGTCAGCTGGGGCACCAGTCCCGAGATGGTGACCGGCGTCTCCGGCGAGGTCCCCGACCCCGCCGAGCAGGATGATGACACCGTTCGCAACGGCTACACCCGCGCGCTTCAGTACATGGGCCTGGCCCCGAAGCAGAAGATCACCGATATCCGCCTCGACAAGGTGTTCATCGGCTCCTGCACCAACTCGCGCATCGAGGACCTGCGCGAGGCGGCCAAGGTGGCGCGCGGCAAGAAGGTGGCCGACTCCATCACGCTGGCCATGGTGGTGCCGGGCTCCGGCCTGGTGAAGCGCCAGGCCGAGGCGGAGGGCCTCGACAAGGTGTTCATCGAGGCGGGCTTCGAATGGCGCGAGCCGGGCTGCTCCATGTGCCTGGCCATGAACGCCGACAAGCTGGGTGCCGGCGAGCACTGCGCCTCCACCTCCAACCGCAACTTCGAGGGGCGCCAGGGCTATGGGGGTCGCACCCACCTGGTCAGCCCGGCCATGGCCGCCGCCGCCGCCATTGCCGGCCATTTCGTGGATGTGCGTCAGCTGGCGGCCAACGACGACACCCAGGTAGAGGAGGCCTGAATCATGAAGAAGTTCGAACGCACCGCAGGTCTCGTCGCCCCCCTCGATCGGGCCAACGTCGACACCGACCTGATCATCCCCAAGCAGTTCCTCAAGTCGATCAAGCGCACCGGCTTCGGCGTCAACCTGTTCGACGAGCTGCGCTACTTGGATGAGGGCTACCCGGGCCAGGACTGCTCGCAGCGCCCGCTGAACCCCGATTTCGTGCTTAACCAGCCGCGCTACCAGGGCGCCAGCGTCTTGCTGGCGCGCCGCAACTTCGGCTGCGGCAGCTCCCGCGAGCACGCCCCCTGGGCGCTGGAAGACTTCGGCTTCCGGGTGGTGATCGCCCCCAGTTTCGCCGACATCTTCTACAACAACGCCTTCAAGAACGGCCTGCTGCTGGTGACCCTGCCCGAGGAGACAGTGGAGCGGCTGTTCCTGGAGGCGGCGGCCAGCGAAGGCTATGCCCTGGACGTGGACCTGGAGAAGTCGCGCATCACCACGCCCTCGGGTGAGGTCATCGAGTTCGAGGTGGACGCCTTCCGCAAGCACTGCCTGCTCGAGGGTCTCGACGACATCGGCATCACCCTGCAGGATGAGGACGCCATCCGCGCCTTCGAGGCGAAGCACCGCGCCGCGCGCCCCTGGTTGTTCCGCGATAGCGCCCAGGCCTGACACTCTCACGATCTTGCCGCCTGGATGCGGGGCTGATCCGGCGGCAGGCCTGCGAGGAGGCGCTGTGAACCCATCCCTGGGCGCTACCGACGCCATCCCTGGCGTAGGACCTCCTCTTCGGCCTGCCCCCGGCGCCCCGCTGCGAGTCCGGCGGTAACCTGACAAGGAAGAAGTTATGACTCAGAAGATTCTGGTACTGCCGGGTGACGGCATCGGCCCAGAGATCACCGCCCAGGCCAGCCGCATCCTGGCCGCCTGCCAGGCCCGCGGCCTGGATGTCGAGATCGAGGAGGGGTTGCTGGGCGGCGCCGCCTATGACGTGCATGGCGAGCCGCTGCCCGCGGAGACCCTCGAGAAGGCCAGGGCGGCCCGCGGCATCCTGCTGGGTGCCGTGGGTGGTCCCAAGTGGGACCGGATCGAGGACCTCGCCAAGCGGCCCGAGAAGGGGCTGCTCGGCGTTCGCAAGCAGCTGGGCCTGTTCGGCAACCTGCGTCCGGCCATCACCTACCCGCAGCTGGCCGAGGCCTCCAGCCTCAAGCGCGAGCTGGTCGCCGGCCTCGATATCATGATCGTGCGCGAGCTCACCGGTGGCATCTACTTCGGTCAGCCCCGCGGCATCGAGGAGCGTGACGGCGAGCGTGTCGGCTTCAACACCTACGTCTACTCCGAAAGCGAGATCGAACGCATCGGCCGGGTGGCGTTCGAGATGGCCCAGAAGCGCAACAAGAAACTGTGCAGCGTGGACAAGGCCAACGTGCTCGAGGTCACCATCCTGTGGCGCGAGGTGATGGAGCGCCTGGCGCCGGAGTATCCCGACGTCGAACTCTCCCATATGTACGTCGATAACGCCGCCATGCAGCTGGTGCGTGCCCCCAAGCAGTTCGACGTGGTGGTCACCGGCAACATGTTCGGTGACATCCTCTCGGATGCCGCCGCCATGCTCACCGGCTCCATTGGCATGCTGCCCTCCGCCTCGCTCAACGAGAGTGGCCAGGGGATGTACGAGCCCTGCCACGGCAGCGCCCCGGACATCGCCGGCCAGGGCGTCGCCAACCCGCTAGCCACCATCCTCTCGGTGGCCATGATGCTGCGCTACTCCCTGGACGCGCCGACCCTGGCCAAGCGGATCGAGGAGGCGGTGGGCAAGGTGCTGGACGACGGCCTGAGAACCGCCGATATTGCCTCGGAGGGCACGCGCACCGTCTCCACCATCGAGATGGGAGATGCGGTGCTGGCCGCCTTCGAGGCGCTCTGATCTCGATTATTGTGGGAGCCCGATTTATCGGCGATTGCGGTGGTACAAGGGCGCCTGCCGGCGCCATCGCGCAGAATCTGCGCTCCCACGAAGAGCGATAGCCCTGAGTCGTTACTGGGCCCGCCTGCGAGGCGGGCCCGGTTTCTGTATAATATGTCCCACATTCGATTTCTGGAGGACTTCACATGTTGAAAGTCGGTTTCGTCGGTTGGCGCGGCATGGTGGGCTCGGTACTCATGCAGCGCATGGTGGAGGATGGAGACTTCAAGGGCATCGAGCCGGTCTTCTTCACCACCTCCCAGGTCGGTCAGGCCGGCCCCGACGTGGGTGTGGACGTGCCGCCGCTCAAGGATGCCTTCGACCTCGACGCGCTCAAGGCGCTGGATGTGATCGTCACCTGCCAGGGCGGCGACTACACCAAGAAGGTCTACGCCGACCTGCGCCAGGGGGGCTGGAAGGGCTACTGGATCGATGCCGCCAGCACCCTGCGCATGGAGGATGACGCCACCATCGTGCTCGACCCGGTCAACCGTCACGTCATCGATGCCCAGCTGGCCCGCGGCGCCAGGACCTTCGTCGGTGGCAACTGCACCGTCAGCCTGATGCTGATGGGCCTGGGCGGGCTGTTCGAGGCCGACATGATCGAGTGGATGACCTCCATGACCTACCAGGCGGCCTCCGGCTCCGGCGCCAAGCATATGCGCGAGCTGCTCAACCAGATGGGTGGCCTGCGTGACAGCGTGGCCGACGAGCTGTCCGACCCCGCCAGCGCCATCCTCGATATCGACCGCAAGGTCACCGCGGCGATGCGCTCGGGCGAGTTCCCCACCGACAACTTCGGCGCGCCGCTGGCCGGCAGCCTGCTGCCGTGGATCGACACCAAGCTCGACAACGGCCAGAGCCGCGAGGAGTGGAAGGGCAGCGTGGAGACCAACAAGATCCTTGGCCTCCAGGACAACCCCATCCCCATCGATGGCCTCTGCGTGCGTATCGGTGCCATGCGCTCCCACAGCCAGGCCTTCACCATCAAGCTCAAGAAGGACGTTCCCATCGATGAGATCGAGGATCGTCTGGCCAGGCACAACGATTGGGTCAAGGTGGTGCCCAACGACAAGGAGGCCACCATCCGCGACCTGACGCCGTCCGCCGTGACCGGCACCCTCGGCGTTCCGGTGGGCCGCCTGCGCAAGCTGGCCATGGGCGGTGAGTACCTCTCCGCCTTCAGCGTCGGCGACCAGCTGCTGTGGGGAGCCGCCGAGCCGCTCAAGCGCATGATCGCGATTCTCAGGCAGCAGTAATCGCGCCGCGTGCCGGCGGTCGTTCGACAACGGGGCGCCCCTTGGGGCGCCCCGTTGTCTGTTCGTGAGCGGTGAATTCGTCACGTCAGGATCAATGGCTTACGTTGAAGGGCAAGGCGCCCGGATGATGTTCACGGGCGCAGCGGTAGCAGATTTATGATACATAGGCGGTAAGAAGAAGATGACATAACGGCTTCGCCTCGGCTGAGTGACGCGTCAGGCTCGCCGCCGTCTGCAAGGGAATCTCATGAAACGCAAGCTGACACTCGCCATGCTGCTCTCGCTCTCTGCCACCAGCTCCACGGCGCTGGCCCTGGGGCTCGGAGAGGCGGAAGTGCGTTCGACCCTCAATGCGCCACTGCGCGCCTCGGTTCCCCTGGTGGATGCCGGTGGCATCCAGCCCGGCCTGCTCAACGTCTCGGTGGCCGACGATCGGGCCTATGCCGCCGCCGGTCTCTCACGCACGCCGCTCGCCGCCAGCGTGAGGCTGGCGGTGGAGCGACGCCAGGGGCGTCTGGTCGTCGACCTCACCACCGAGCGGCCGGTGCGCGAGCCCTGGCTCGATCTGTTGCTGCGCTTCGATTGGCCCACGGGTCAGCAGGTGCGAGAGGTGACACTGCTGCTCGATCCCCCCAACTATGCCGAGATGCCGGCACTGGTGACCGGCAGCCGACAGGTGGCGGCATCCTCCAGGACGGCTCAGCCGGATCGGCAGGCGACGTCAGCCGCCACCTCGCCGTCACCCCGTCCGGCCGCCACCACGAACCGGGACCCCGCCTGGGTGCGCAGCGGCGACACCCTCTGGGGAGTGGCCGGCCGCCTGAGGCCGGATAGTGGCATCAGCATGAACCAGATGATGGTGGCGTTGGTGGCGGCCAACCCCGAGGCCTTCCCCTCCGGCAACATCAACGCCATGCGTGCCGGCATCACCCTGGCGGTACCCGATCGCGCTACCATCACCGAGCGCTCGGAAGCAGACGCCGACCGCACCGTCAGCGCCATGAACCAGGCCTGGGCCAATCGCGGGAGCGGCGTCCCGGCTCGCGTGCCGCTGGGTGGCTCGGACGGTTCGGCGGCGACGAGTGTGGCGGCCACCGCGCCGGATACATCCCCGCAGGACCGGGCTTCCGCCGCCGAGGAAACAGATGCAGTGGCGTCCAGCGAGGATGCCGCTCAGGGCGAGCCACAGGCAGTCGATGAGACTGCTGCCGAGCCACGCCTGACCCTGCTGACCGATGCCCAGCTGGCGGCGGAGCAGGTGCTGGCCGCCGAGGCCCTGGGTGTCGATGGCGCTAGTCCCGCCGGGGGCGAGGCGGCCGGTGAGGGGGAGGGCGGTGCCGACCCGTTCCCGGAGCAGGCCGGCGGCGAGGCCTCCCCGCGGGTCGAGATCGACCCCGAATGGCTCGAGGTGCTCTACGGCGAGGGTGGCCTCAGCGAGGATCAGCGCCTGCTGCGCCTGGAAAACCGCTGGCAGCAGAGCCAGGCCCAGCTGGAGGCGGTTCAGGCGGAGCGCGACGAACTGCAGCAGGATCTCGGCGAGATGCGGGATGAGCTGGCGGCGCTGCGTGACCAGCTCGCCACGCTGACGGCCGGCGGCAGTGGCGCCGACGCTCCCGGCGGCGGTGGGCTGGATGCCGCGCCCGGCGGCGAGCAGGAGACGCCCTGGTGGGGCGGGCTCTACCCGGGAGCGCTGGATCGTAACCTGATGCTGGGGGGAGCCGGCCTGGCTGCGCTGCTCGCGCTGTGGCTGGCGGTGCGCCGGCGGCGCGGCAGAGAGGAG
This sequence comes from Halomonas sp. SSL-5, assembly GCF_030708455.1. GTDB lineage: Bacteria > Pseudomonadota > Gammaproteobacteria > Pseudomonadales > Halomonadaceae > Halomonas. The sequence continues at coordinate 163,359 of NZ_JAUYWF010000002.1, read as the reverse complement.
GGCGCCTCGCCGGAAGGGGGGGCGGTGCGCGTCGCCATCCCGGGGGCGGCCTCGCCGGTAGGGCCCTCGGCATCGACGACCGACGGCCTGCCTGCCGCCGACGCCGCGCGTGACGATGCCTCGGTGCGTGCCAGCCTGCCCCAGGCGGAGGCGATCAACGAGGCCGATATCTTTATCGCCTACGGTCGTTACGACCAGGCGCGGGAACTGCTGGACGCGAACCTGGCCCGTGAGCCCGAGCGGGACGACCTGCGTCTCAAGCTGCTCGGTGTCCACCTGGAGCAGGGCAGCCGCGAGGCCGCCCAGCGTGAGCTGGCCACCCTGCGCGAGGGTGGCAACCCGGCGGTGATCGAGGAGGCCGAGGGGATGATGGCACGCCACGGGCTCGCCGCCGGGGAGCCGGGCCGCGTCGATCCCGAGCCGCGGGGCGAGCGCGCCGACTTCGGTGAAGCGGCCGCCTTCCCGCCGCGACTCTTCGACGAGCCGTCCGATGCCGATGCGGAGGATCCGGCAGCCGAGACGGGTGCCTCGATGCTGGCCGATCATGAGCCTTCGGCGTCGCCCGGTGATGCCTCGCCATACCGCCGCCCGGAGGCCACCGATGATGCCGCCGCAGACAGGGCCGGTGAGCAGGGTGCCGACGATGAGGCCGGTCCCGCCGCCGAGCGGGCGTCACCGCTGGCCACGGCGTCGACACCCCCCGAGGCCACGGCGGCCCCCGGCGCCATGGAGGGGCTGGAGCGGGAGCCGGAGCTTTACCCTGAAGCAGAGCAGGAGCAGGAGCAGGAGCAGGAGCAGGAACCGGAAGAAGCCTCCCCGCTGCCCGAGGTGGCCACCCGGCGCCTCGATGATGGCCGCGAGGTGATCGACTACCGTCCGCCCAGCCTCGATGACTCCACGCCCACCCGCGAGGAGATGCCCATGCAGCCGAGCGTCGATTTCACTACCGAAGGCCTGGGCGTGGCCGAGAAGGGGGCCGGCTTCGACGAGGGGGCGAGCCTGCCGCGTGGCGATGCCGGAGAGGGGCCCGGCGTGCGCCCGCTTGCCGATGACTGGGACGTCGAGGAGGTTTCCTTCCCGCCACTGCAGGCGGATAATGGTGGTTTTTCCATGAGCGCTGCCGAGCCCCTGGCCGAGACTCATCGCCTGGTCGAGGCCGGCGAATCCGGGCGGGCCCGCGAATTGCTCGATGAGCTGAGTCGCAGCGACGACCCGGCGATTCGCGACGAGGCCCTGGCGCTGCTCAGACGACTGGATGCCTGATCACCGCATGACCCTCTTCCACCACCTCGACGAACGCACCCCCATGACCGGACGCCTGGCCATGGGGGTGGAATATGACGGCAGTGCCTACTGTGGCTGGCAGTTCCTCAAGCACTCCCCCTCGGTACAGGCCTCGCTGGAGCAGGCCCTGGCCCGGGTGGCCGGCCACCCGGTTCGTGTCCATGCCAGCGGTCGCACCGACTCCGGTGTCCACGCTACGCGCCAGGTCATCCACTTCGATCCCCCGGTGTCGCGCTCCGAAAAGGCGTGGGTCTTCGGCACCAACGCCAACCTGCCCCGCGACATCGCCGTGCGCTGGGTCACCGAGGTGCCCGATGCGTTCCACTCGCGCTTCAAGGCCCTGGCGCGCCGCTATCGTTATGTGCTGCTCAATCAGCCGAGCCGCCCGGTGCTCGAGCGTGCCAACGTGACCTGGTGTCGTGACCCCCTGGACGCCGCTGCCATGCACCGCGCCGCCCAGGCGCTGGTGGGTGAGCACGACTTCTCGAGCTTCCGGGCCGCCGGCTGCCAGTCGAAGACTCCCTGGCGCCACCTGCACTTCATCGAGGTGCACCGCCACGGTCCGCTGGTGGTGGTCGACGTCCAGGGCAACGCCTTCCTGCACCATATGATCCGCAACATCGTCGGCGCCCTGGTCACCGTGGGCCGTGGCGAGCGTGGCGATGACTACCTGAGCGAGCTGATGGCGTTGAAGAACCGGCGGCTTGCCGACGTCACCGCCCCGGCCTGCGGCCTGCACTTCGTCGACTCCCTGTACGACGACCACTGGGGGCTGCCGCGCGAGCCGCTGGGTCCTAACCTGCTGGCTTTCCTGGGGGAGTGGACCGGCGAGCGACCGCTGCCGGACTGCCCCATGGTCGAGTTTCGTCGCGGCTGGCCGGTGGCGGCCGTCGAACGGGAGGCCACATGAGCGGACGCACGCGGGTGAAGTTCTGCGGCCTGACCCGGGTCGAAGACGTGGATGCCGCGGTGGCCGCGGGGGCCGATGCCCTGGGCTTCGTGCTCTGGCCGGGCAGCCGGCGCGCCATCGACGAGGCGCGGCTGGCCGAGCTCGTCGCGCGGGTACCGGCCTTCGTCACCCGGGTGGGGCTGTTCGTCGATGCCGAGCCGGCGTGGATCGCCCGCTGCGCGCCCCACCTCGACCTGCTGCAGTTCCACGGCGACGAGTCCCCCGAGGCGTGTGCCGCCGCCGGGCGCCCCTGGATCAAGGCCCTGCGCATGCGCGACGACCTCGATCCTGGCGCCGCCGCCGAGCGCTACGCCGGGGCCCGGGCGCTGCTGCTCGATGCCTACCGGCCCGGCGTGCCGGGGGGGACCGGCGAGACCTTCGACTGGTCGCGGATCCCCGCAAGCCTGGCAAAACCTGTTATCCTCGCCGGAGGCCTGAGCGCGGCCAATGCCGCCGAGGCCATCACGGCGGTCGCGCCCTTCGCACTCGATGTCTCCGGCGGTATCGAGGCCGCACCGGGCATCAAGGATGTCTCGCGCATGGCGGCCTTCATGGCCGCGGTACGCGATGGCGATCGGTGCCGGTGACGCCAGCGACCGCCGGAATACAAGCCCCTGTGAACCCAAGCCCAATGGCGACCTGTGAGGTGTCTTTCGTGAGCAAGTTCAGTGACCTGACCCGACTGCCGGATGCCCGCGGCCACTTCGGCCCCTATGGCGGCCGGTTCGTCTCGGAGACCCTGAGCTTCGCCCTGGACGAGCTGGAGAAGACCTACCTGAGTCTTCGTGATGATCCGGCCTTCCAGGCGGAATTCGACTATGACCTGGCCCACTATGTGGGTCGGCCGTCTCCGCTCTATCATGCCGAGCGGTGGTCGAAGCGGCTCGGCGGGGCGCAGATCTGGCTCAAGCGCGAGGACCTCAACCATACCGGCGCCCACAAGGTGAACAACACCATCGGCCAGGCGCTGCTCGCCAAGAAGAGCGGCAAGCCGCGGGTGATCGCCGAGACCGGTGCCGGCCAGCACGGCGTGGCCACCGCCACCGTGGCGGCACGGCTGGGCCTGGAGTGCGAGGTCTACATGGGCGCCGAGGATATCCAGCGTCAGAAGCTCAACGTCTATCGCATGCGCCTGCTGGGAGCCAACGTGATCTCGGTGGAGTCCGGTACCCGCACCCTCAAGGACGCCATGAACGAGGCGCTGCGCGACTGGGTCACCAACGTCGACGACACCTTCTACATCATCGGCACCGTGGCCGGCCCCCACCCCTACCCGATGCTGGTGCGTGACTTCAACTCCGTGGTAGGCCGCGAGGCGCGTCGCCAGTCCTTCGAGGAGTTCGGCAAACTGCCCGATGCGCTGGTCGCCTGCGTGGGCGGCGGCTCCAACGCCATGGGGCTGTTCTACCCCTTCGTCGAGGATGACGAGGTGGTGATGTACGGCGTCGAGGCCGGCGGCGACGGCGTCGAGACCGGTCGCCACGCGGCGCCGCTCTCCTCCGGCGCGCCGCGCGGCGTGCTGCACGGCAATCGCACCTATCTGATGTCCGACGAGGGCGGCCAGGTCTCCGACACCCACTCGGTGTCGGCGGGCCTCGACTACCCGGGCGTCGGCCCGGAGCATGCGCTCTGGAAGGATGTCGGCCGGGTCAACTACGTGGCCGCCAACGACACCGAGGTGCTCGAGGCGTTTCGTGAGCTGACCCTCGTCGAGGGCATCATGCCGGCCCTGGAGTCTGCTCATGCCCTGGCCTATGCCAAGGTGCTGGCGCCCACCATGCGCCCCGACCAGAACATCGTCGTCAACCTCTCCGGCCGCGGCGACAAGGACATCATGACCGTCGCCAAGATCGACGGGATCGAATTCTAGATGACGGGCCAGACCATGAATCGTATCGACCAACGCTTCGCCGAACTCAAGTCCCGGGGCCGCCGTGCGCTGATTCCCTATATCACCGCCGGCGACCCGTCGCCTGAGCACACCGTGGGGTTCATGCACGCCCTGGTGGAGGCGGGGGCCGACATCATCGAGCTGGGCGTGCCCTTCTCCGACCCCATGGCCGACGGTCCGGTGATCCAGAAGGCCTGTGAGCGGGCGCTCAAGCATGGCGTGCGCCTCTCCCACCTGTTCGAGATGGTGCGCGAGTTCCGTCAGACCGACGCCACCACCCCGGTGGTGCTGATGGGCTACCTCAACCCCATGGAGCGCATCGGCCTGGCGAGCTTCGCCGAGCAGGCCGCGGCGTCCGGCGTGGACGGCGTGCTGGCGGTGGACATGCCGCCCGAGGAGGCCGAGGAGCTCGGGCCGCTGCTCAAGTCCCACGGCCTCGCCTCGATCTTTCTCGTCGCGCCTACCACTTCCGAGGAGCGGGCCGCTACAATATGTGCCCATGGCGAGGGCTATCTCTATTACGTCTCGCTCAAGGGCGTCACCGGGTCCGCCATCCTCAATGCGTCGGACGTTGCCGACCACCTGGCCCCGCTGCGGCGCATGACCGAGCTGCCGCTGTGCGTGGGCTTCGGCATCCGCGACGGCGCCTCCGCCGCCGAGGTGGGCAAGGTGGCCGACGGCGTCATCGTCGGCTCGGCGCTGGTCAGCCGTATCGCCGCCAATGCCGAGACGCCCGAGGCGATTCCCGCCGAGCTCAAGGCAGTACTCGGCGAGATGCGTCAGGCCCTGGACGCGCTGGGCGCCTGAGACTCGCCACACGAATCGATCCATGCACCCGGGGCCTGCCCGGGTGTCGACACGAACACGGACCCTTTCTGACATGAGCTGGCTAGACAAGATCGTGCCCTCCATCGGGCGTATCCAGCGCCACGACCGCCGCGCAAGCGTACCCGACGGGTTGTGGCGCAAGTGTCCCAAGTGCGAATCGGTGCTCTACCTTCCCGAGCTCGAGAAGCAGCACAACGTCTGTCCCAAGTGCGATCACCACCTGCGCCTGACCGCCCGCAAGCGGCTCGACTGGTTCCTCGACAGGGAGGGCCGCGAGGAGCTCGCCGCCGAGGTGGAGCCGGTCGATCGCCTCAAGTTCCGCGACTCCAAGAAGTACAAGGACCGCCTGGCCGCGGCCCAGAAGGAGACCGGCGAGAAGGACGCCCTGATCGCCATGCGCGGCACCCTGGACGGCCTGCCGGTGGTCACCGTGGCCTTCGAGTTCTCCTTCATGGGGGGCTCCATGGGCGCCGTGGTGGGCGAGAAGTTCGTGCGCGCCGCTACCCTGGCCCTCGAGGAGCGCATCCCGCTGATCTGCTTCTCCGCCTCCGGCGGGGCGCGCATGCAGGAGGCACTGTTCTCGCTGATGCAGATGGCCAAGACCTCGGCGGCGCTGGAGAAGCTCAAGCAGGCCGGCGTGCCCTATATCTCGGTGCTCACCGACCCCGTGTTCGGCGGGGTCTCGGCGTCGCTGGCCATGCTCGGTGACCTCAACGTGGCCGAACCCAACGCCCTGATCGGTTTCGCCGGCCCGCGGGTCATCGAGCAGACCGTGCGCGAGAAGCTCCCCGAGGGCTTCCAGCGCAGCGAGTTCCTGCTCGAGCACGGCACCGTGGACATGATCGTGCATCGCCGCGAGATCCGTCACCGCCTGGGCCGAGTGCTGCGTAAGCTGACTCATCAGCCCGCCATGGGCGAGCCCGAACCACCGGTCACCCCGACGCCGGACCTGGTCGACGCGGCCGAGCAGGCACAGGCCCCCGAGCCGGCCGTGGCCGACCCCGCTGACGAGGTGCGAGATGCCGGCGCCGAGGGCGAGGCATCGGCGGACGATGAGGCGTCCGCTGAAGAGCGGCGCTGACGCCTCCATGAGCGAGGCGACGCCTACCACCACCCTGGACGCCTGGCTGGCCCGTCTCGAGGCCGCCCATCCCGTGGGGATCGACCTCGGCCTCGAGCGCGTTGCCGAGGTCGCCCGGCGCATGGGGCTGCTGGAGGGCCGCCTGGCCGGCCGCGTGATCACCGTGGCGGGCACCAACGGCAAGGGCTCCACGGTGGCCATGCTGGAGGCGCTGGCCCGCGCCCATGGCCTGACCACGGCGACCTATACCTCTCCTCATCTGGTCCGCTACAACGAGCGGCTGCGCCTCGACGGTCAGGAGGCCGACGACGCGACGCTGATCGCCGGCTTCGAGGCGGTGGAGGCGGCACGCCTGGCCGGCGCCCCCGTCAGCCTGACCTACTTCGAGGTGGGCACCCTGGGGGCGCTGTGGGCCATCTCGCAGCGGCCTTTCGACCTCGCCATCCTCGAGGTGGGCCTGGGTGGCCGGCTCGACGCGGTGAACATCATCGACCCCGACGTGGCGGTGGTGACCACCGTGGCTCAGGACCACGCCGCCTTCCTGGGTACCGACCTTGCGCAGATCGGCCGCGAGAAGGCCGGCATCCTGCGCCCAGGGCGTCCCGCGGTGCTGGGCAGCACCACGCTCCCCGCCAGCGTGCGGGAGGTCGCCGACGAGCTGGGTGCCCCCGTCTACGCCCTGGGCGAGGCCTACGCCTGGGATCCCACCCTCCCGGACCCCGGCCTGCCCCTGGATAATGCCGCCACGGCGCTCCAGGCCTTGAGTCTTGCTGGTGTGACGCTGGAGGACGAGGCGTGCCGGCGGGCACTCTCCGAGGTGCGCCTGCCCGGCCGCATGCAGTGGCTGGGGCAGTGGTGCCTGGACGTGGGCCACAACCCTCACGCGGCCGACTATCTGGCTGCCCGCTTGCGGGCCCGTCCCTGTCGCGGGCGTACCCTGGCGCTGCTGGCCATGCTCGGCGACAAGGACGCTCCCGGCGTGATCGCCGCCCTGGCGCCGGTTGTTGATGGCTGGGTAACGGCGAGCCTGGCCGGCGAGCGGGCGCGCAGCGCCGATGACCTGGCCGAACACCTCGAGGAACAGGGCGAGCGCGTCCTGCACCGCGCCGCCTCGCCCGGCGAGGCGGCGGCCTGGCTGGCCAGCCGGCTGGAAGCCGAGGACCGCGTGCTGGTATGCGGTTCCTTCTTCACGGTGGGCGAGGTACTGCAATGGCTGGCGAGTCACGCCTCGCCGGGTCAGACTGAGGACACGAGCTCCAGGGAGGTAGCCCCGTGAAGTACGGTATGCGAGAGCGTCTCAGTGGCGCCGTGATCCTGATTGCCCTGGCGGTGATCTTCGTGCCCATGCTGTTCGACGAGCCGGCCCCTCGGGACGAGCGTCCCGAGCCGGTGTTGAGCATCGATGCACCCATCGACGTCGAGCGACACGACGTCCCCGAGCCGGTGCCACCGGCCAGCCTGTCGGGGTCCGCTTCGTCCGACGAGGTGCCCGAGCCGGCTCCCCGGCTCTCTCCGGATGACCAGGCGAGTCCCGAGCCAGACCCGACCGGGATGGCCGGGGAGTCTCCCGCCGAGGAGCCGGCCGCCGAGCCCGCCATCGACCCGATCGCCGAGCTGGCGCGGGCCGCCGACCAGCGCCTGGCCGAGACCCCCTCGGCATCCGGTCAGGCCGACGCCGAGACGGTGGAGCCCGCCGTGGCGGAGGGCGAGTGGGCCGTTCAGGTGGGCAGCTTCGGCGAGCCGGCCAACGTCGAGAGGCTGCTGAGCCAGCTGCGCGACGAGGGCTTCAGCGCCTACAGCCGCCCGCGCGGCAACGACCTCACCACCGTCTACGTGGGACCCTTCGCCAGCTCCGAGGCCGGCGAACGGGCGGTCGCCGAGGTGAAGGCGCGGATCAACCTCCAGGGCCTGCTGGTGCGGGTGAGAGAGTGACATGACCCTGACCTGGCTCGATTGGACCTTTATCGCGCTGCTGGCGGTGACAGGTATCACTGGCCTGCTGCGTGGCCTGGTCCGCGAAGCCCTGGGCCTGGCGGCGTGGGTCGTCGCCCTGCTGGCGGCGCGTGTGCTGGCTCAGCCGGTGGCCGACCTGCTGGCCGGTGTCATCGACAGCGCCGATGGCCGCCTGGTGCTGGCCTTCGTGCTGGTGATACTCGGCGTGGTGCTGGCCTGCGGCATCATCATTCGCCTGCTGCAGGCCGCCGTGGAGTGGGTCGGCATGGGGCTGGTCAACCGGTTGCTGGGGGCCGCCTTCGGGGTGGCCAAGGGGGCCGCGATCCTGGTGCTGGTGACCATCGTGATCGGGCTGACGCCACTGGCCAGGCTGGAGGCGTGGCAGGGAGCGGTGTTGCGTCCGCATCTCGAACAGCTACGTGGCTGGGCGGTGAGCCACTTCGAGGCCTGGGATGGCCGGATTCCCGAGGCGCCCGGGTCGCTTGGCGAGCTCTCACTGCCGGGCGCCAAACCGGCCGAGGACGCCACGCCCGACAGCGACACGACGACGCCCTCCGAGAGATGATTTCCGAGTGCCGGCCCCGCGGGGCGCGGTGTCTCTACAAGCAAGTTCCAAGCAAGGCAAGTTTCAGTCAGAACTATCGCAGTTACAGGAACACAGGGGCGCTTGTCGCCAGATCAGCCCCGAGCTATTTGCGATAGACCTGAAGTCTCAGTCAAGGCAAGTTCCAGCAAAGCGAGGTAAGGTGGAATGTGCGGTATTGTGGGCCTGATGGCCAAGCAGGCGGTGAACCAGGGCATCTATGACGCCCTGACGGTGCTCCAGCATCGCGGACAGGACGCCGCCGGCATGATGACCTGGCATGAGGGCCGCTTTCTGCTGCGCAAGAGCAACGGGCTGGTGCGGGATGTCTTCCACACCCGCCATATGGCGCGCCTCAAGGGCAGCCTGGGCATCGGCCACGTCCGCTATCCCACCGCCGGCTCCTCCAGCGAGGCGGAGTCCCAGCCGTTCTACGTCAACTCCCCCTACGGCATCGCCCTGGCCCACAACGGCAACCTGACCAATTCCGATCAGCTCAAGCAGGAGCTGTTCTCCTCGGACCTGCGTCATATCAACACCAGCTCCGACTCCGAGGTGCTGCTCAACGTCTTCGCCCACGAACTGGGCAAGCAGGGGCTGCACCTGGGGCCGGGGGACGTCTTCGACTCCGTGCGCCGCGTGCACCGGCGCTGCAAGGGTGGCTACGCCGCGGTGGCGATCATCAACGGCGTGGGCCTGGTGGCCTTCCGGGATCCCCATGGAATCCGTCCCGTGGTGTTCGGTACGCGGGACGAGGGCGCCGGCCAGGAGGTGATGATCGCCTCCGAGTCGGTGGCGCTCGACGTGGGCGGCTTCGAGCTGCATCGCGACCTGGCCCCGGGCGAGGCGATCTTCGTCGACATGCAGGGCGAGATCCACACCCAGCAATGCGCCGATGCCCCGCGGCTGACCTCCTGCATCTTTGAGCACGTCTACCTGGCGCGCCCGGACTCGATCCTCGATGGCGCCTATGTCTACGGCACCCGCATGCAGATGGGCCGCAAGCTTGGCGATCGCATCCAGAGCGAGTGGCCGGAGCACGACATCGACGTGGTGATACCGATCCCCGACACCTCGCGCACCTCGGCGCTGGAGCTCGCCCAGCACCTCGGAGTGACCTACCGCGAGGGCTTCATGAAGAACCGCTATATCGGTCGCACCTTCATCATGCCGGGCCAGACCCAGCGCCGGAAATCGGTGCGCCAGAAGCTCAACGCCATCGGCATCGAGTTCAAGGGCAAGAACGTGCTGCTGGTGGACGACTCCATCGTGCGCGGTACCACCTGCAGGCAGATCATCCAGATGGCCCGAGAGGCCGGCGCGCGAAAGGTCTACTTCGCCTCCGCCGCGCCGCCGGTGCGCTACCCCAATGTCTACGGCATCGACATGCCGGCGGCCGGCGAGCTGATCGCCCACGGGCGCAGCGAGGCCGAGGTGGGGGAGCTGATCGGCGCCGACCGCATCTTCTACCAGGACCTCGAGGACCTGAAGACGGCCTGTCGCGAGGTCAACCCCAACCTCGAGGCCTTCGACTGCTCGGTGTTCGATGGCAACTACGTGACCGGTGATATCGACGACGCCTACCTGGCGGCGCTGGAGGCCTCGCGCAATGACGATGCCAAGCAGCAGAGTGCCGGCGACCACGCCCTGGTCGGCACCCACAACCTCGAAGACGATATCGACGATTGAGGCCGACCCGCATGCATGACGAACACGATTCCGCATCGCCCTGGGCGCTCGAGACCCTGGCGATCCGTGCCGGCCACGACCGCACCTTCGAGCAGGAACACGGCGAACCGATCTTCCCCACTTCGAGCTTCGTCTACGGCAGTGCCGCCGAGGCGGCGCGCAAGTTCAGCGGCGAGGAGCCCGGCAACATCTACTCGCGCTTCACCAATCCCACGGTGCGTACCTTCGAGCGTCGCCTGGCGGCGCTGGAGGGTGGCGAGCGTTGCGTGGCCACCAGCTCGGGCATGGCGGCGATCCTCTCCACGGCGCTGGCACTGCTCTCGGCCGGTGACGAGATCGTCGCCTCGCGCTCGCTGTTCGGCTCCACGGTAAGCCTGTTCGACAAGTACCTCGGCAAGCTGGGTATCACCACCCGCTATGTGGAGCTCTCCGACCTCGCGGCCTGGGAGGCGGCGATCACGCCGGCCACCAAGCTGCTGTTCGCCGAGACGCCCTCCAACCCGCTCTCCGAAGTGGTGGATATCGCCGCCCTGGCCGAGATCGCCCATCGCCACGACGCGCTGCTGGCCATCGACAATTGCTTCCTGACCCCGGCGCTGCAGAAGCCGTTGGCGCTGGGTGCGGATCTCGTGATCCATTCCGCCACCAAGTATCTGGACGGCCAGGGCAGGGCAATCGGCGGTGCCGTGGTGGGCCGCGACAAGGAGCTGGAGGAGGTGTTCGGGGTGGTGCGTACCTGCGGCCCCTGCCTGAGCCCCTTCAACGCCTGGGTCTTCACCAAGGGCCTCGAGACCCTCAACCTGCGCATGAAGGCCCACTGCGAGAATGCCCAGTCTCTCGCCGAGTGGCTCGAGGCCCACCCCGCGGTGGCCAGGGTGCACTACAGCGGCCTCGCGAGCCATCCGCAGCACGCCCTGGCCGCCCGCCAGCAACGCGGCTTCGGGGCCGTGCTGGGCTTCGAGGTCGAGGGCGGCCGTGAAGCGGCCTGGTCGGTGATTGACGCCACCCGGCTGCTCTCCATCACCGGCAACCTGGGGGATGTGAAGAGCACCATCACTCATCCCGCCACCACCACCCACGGGCGCCTCTCCGACGCCCAGAAGGCGGCAGCCGGTATCGCCGAGGGGCTGATCCGCGTGGCGGTGGGTCTCGAGGCCCTCGACGATATCCGCAGCGACCTCGCCCGAGGGCTCGACGCCCTGGTGTGATCCGGCTTCGGCGTCGGCCCAGCATGACGCCCGTGCCGTGACCCCCGGCACGGGCGTTCTTGTCTCGACGGTTCCCCCCGAAGCAGCGGTTTTTCCGAATGCAGCATTCGGCATTATTCAGCGGACTCGAACGGTCGGCTCGGGTAGGCTGTGATGCATCGATTACGCGTTCGGAGCGACCATGTGGCGTAACACCAAACACGGCTGGGGGCTCGTCAGCATCCTGCTGCACTGGGTCCTGGCGATCGCCATCATCGGCCTGTTCATCCTGGGCTGGTGGATGACCGGGCTGGGTTATTACGACCCCTGGTACAACCTGGGTCCCTGGTGGCATCGCTCGCTGGGCATGTTGGTGCTCTTTGCCACCCTGCTGCGGCTGATCTGGCGCCTGGTCAACCCGACCCCGCAGGCCCTGGGCCATCGCCTGGAGCGCCTCGCCGCCCATCTCGGGCACCTGGGCCTCTATGTGCTGATGCTGGTGGTGCTGGTCAGCGGTTATCTGATCTCAACCGCCGACGGCAAGGGCATCGCGATATTCGACTGGGTCACGGTGCCTGCGTTGATCAGTGACCTGCCCAATCAGGCCAGCGTGGCCGGCTGGGTGCACTGGTACTCTGCCCTGGCCCTGATCATCCTGTCCGCCGGGCACGCCGCCGCGGCCCTCAAGCATCATTTCATCGATCGGCATCCGGTGCTCATGCGGATGATCGATCCCCGAGTGAGCCGGCGCTGACCGGCTGCTCAGCAACTATCAATGCTTCCCCGTCCCACAAGGAGACTACGCATGTTCAAAAAGACCGCCATCGCCGCCGCCCTGAGCGCCACCGCCCTGATGGGTGTCAGCCAGGCCCAGGCCGCCGACTACGCCATTGACACCGACGGCCAGCACGCCTTCGTGCAGTTCAAGATCAGCCACCTGGGCTTCTCCTATCTGCTCGGCAGCTTCGAGCAGTTCGACGGCAGCTTCCAGTACGACCCGGAGAATCTCGAGGCATCGAGTGCCCAGGTCGAGGTGCAGGTCGACAGCCTCAATTCCAACCACGCCGAGCGCGATAAGCACATCAAGAGCGATGATTTCCTGAATGCGGGCGAGTACCCGACCGCCACCTTCAGCTCCACCGGGTTCGAGCCGACCGGCGAGAATGAAGGCGTGCTGACCGGCGACCTGACCCTGCACGGCGAGACCAACCAGGTCGAGATGCCGGTCACCCTGCTGGGCGAGGGCGAGGATCCCTGGGGCAACTACCGTGCCGGCTTCGAGGGCAGCACCACCCTGGAACTCGCCGACTACGGCATCGACATGAGCGACTTCCCCGAGGTGATGCATGAGCTGGAGCTCTATGTCACCTTCGAGGGCATTCGCCAGTAAGCGTCTTCCCTCGGGGAACGCCGCGTCACGACGAACCGCTCCCGGCCAGGCCGGGAGCGGTTCTTTACTCTGGGTGACGTCTGCTCAGCCGTGCGGGTCGGGCCTGCCCCTGCAAGGCGCAGTGCCCTGGGTAGAGCTCGGTGTCGGCGGCGAGGGCAGTGTAAGTAAGCGCGTGGAAGGAGGCGTTAGGCAGGAAGACGCCGATGCGATACCCTGATCCGGCAGCAGGAGATTCCTACACCCCGCGCCTTGCCGTGCCGTTTCACGGCCACCGCCCTGACGAGAGCCAGAATGAGTGGACCCCGATTCCGCCTCAGGCGCTGGCTGAGGCGACATCACCCCCTCAAGCACCGCCAGGGCCCCCGGGACCCCCGGGGGAGCGAAGCGAGTGTCGGCACGACGGGTGAGGTGGAGCGGGTTCGCCGCCAGTACCTGGAGAGCGAACAGCGCTTCCGTGCCCTGCTGGAAAGCCTGCCCCGGGTGGCGGTGCAAGGGTATGATCGTGACCGTCGCGTGATCTACTGGAACGAGGCCAGCACCCGGCTCTACGGCTACGCCCCCGAGGAGGCCCAGGGTCAGCTGCTGGAAGAGCTGATCATTCCGGAGCCGATGCGCGAGCCGGTGATCCTGGCCCACCGGGCCTGGGTAGAGCAGGGCGTCGAGATTCCGGCCGATGAGCTCGAGCTCCAGCACAAGAGCGGGGAGCGGGTCCCGGTCTTCTCTCACCATGTCATGCTCAACGAGCACACGGACACGCCGTTGATGTTCTGCGTGGACGTCGACCTGTCGGACCAGAAGCGAGCCCACCGTGAGCTGGACTTCGCCAGGCGCTTCGATCACCTGACCCATCTTCCCAATCGCGAGACCTTCGAGGCGCAGCTGGACGAGGCCATCGCCGAGTGTCGGCGTCGGGACGCCGGACTGGTGCTGATCTATCTGGATGTCGATCACTTCGTGGAGATCAATGATGCCTTCGGCTATGAGCAGGGTGACCGGCTGCTGATCGAGCTGACTCGACGACTGCATCAAGCGACGCGGGCCTCCGATCTGATGTCTCGCATTTCAAGCGACGAGTTCGTGATCGCCTTTCCGGGGTTCCAGCGTGAGGATGTGCTTACGCAGCTGGTCCACAAGGTCCAGCAGGTGCTGCGGGCTCCCTTCCTGATCGATGGTTCGTGGCGACTGGTGACGGCCTGTCTGGGTCTCAGCTTGTGTCCGGACAACGGCGATACGGCACGCGAGCTGATCCGCAATGCCGATGTGGCCAAGAACCGGGCCAAGCTGGATGGTCGCGGCAGCGTGTGGTTCTTCGACCAGCAGCTCCATGACGAGCTGCTCCACCAGCATCGCCTGGTCGACCGGCTGGAGCAGGCCCTGGACAAGGATGAGCTCTCGCTGCACTACCAGCCTCAGGTCTCGGCCGTCAGTGGGCGCATCGAGAGCCTGGAGGCTCTCCTGCGCTGGCAGCCGGCGGAGGGACCGCCGATCTCGCCCGCCGTGTTCATTCCCCTCGCCGAGCGCTCCGACCTCATCCATCGTCTCGGCGACTGGGTCATGGAGGCCGCCTGCCGTCAGCGGGCGCTCTGGCGTGAGGCCGGCCTGGCCATCGAACGCATCGACATCAATTTCTCCGGCCGCCAGATGAGCCGTCCCGATGTCTTCCAGCGCTTCGAGGACTGCCTGGCACGCCACGGCCTGGGGCCCCGGCACATCGGTCTCGAGCTCACCGAGAACGTACTGATCGAGGCCGATGACAGGATCCTCGAGGGCTTGCGCCGGCTCCATGAGCAGGGGTTCCGCATCGCCATCGACGATTTCGGCACCGGCTACTCGTCGCTGAGCTACCTCAAGCACTTCCCGGTCACGGCACTCAAGATCGATCGGACCTTCGTGCGGGATGCCCCGGACCAGCCCGAGGATCGCGCCATCATGGAGGCCGCGATCTTCATCGGTCATCGCCTGGGCCTCGAGGTGGTGGCCGAGGGGGTGGAAACCCTCGAGCAGCTCACGCTGATCCGGGAGATGCGCTGCGACCTGGTTCAGGGGTTCTATCTCTTCCGACCCATGCCTGCCCTGGAGATGGAGCGTGTACTGGGCGGGCTGGTGGCGGGGAGTCCGGGGGGCTCGGGCTGAGTCCGGCGCCGGTTTGGCGTAGAATGCAGCCTTGCGAATGACCCTGGAGTCGCTGTGAATTCCCCTGACGCACCCTCTTCCTCCCTTGGCCTCACCCTGTGGCGCCAGACCTGGCCGATGGCCATCGGCGTGCTGGCGCTGCTCGGCTTCCAGCTGGTGGACAGTGCCTTCATCGCGCGCCTGGGTACCTCGCAGCTGGCCGCGCAGACCTTCACCTTCCCGCTGAGCTTCCTGATCATCGGCGTGCAGGTGGGCATGGGGATCGCCATCGCCGCACTGATCTCCCGCTCTCTGGGTGCCGGCGAGAACGCCCGGGCAAGCCGCTTGGGGAGCCTGGTGCTGCTGCTCGGAGCCGCGGTCATCGGCTTGCTGGCCGTCGCCCTGTGGGCCCTGCAGGCGCCGATCTTCACCGCCCTGGGCGCCGATGCGCCGACCCGCGAACTGATCCGCGGTTACTGGTCGCCGCAGCTGCTGGCCGCGTGGCTGGGGGCGGCGCTCTATTTCGGGTACAGCCTGTTCCGGGCCCACGGCAACACCCGGCTGCCGGGGATCATGATGGTGGTGACCAGCCTGGTGAACCTGGTGCTCGACCCGCTGCTGATCTTCGGGGTGGGGTCCTGGGAGGGGCTGGGGCTGCCCGGTGCCGCCTGGGCCACGGTGATCGCCTTCGGCGTGGGGCTGGCGGTACTGGGCTGGCGGATCGGCGAGACCGACTGGCTGGCGCGCCGCGGGCTCGCCGCCGAGTTCAAGGCCTCGGCGCGCCCCTTCGCCGGCATCGCCGGGCCGGCCATGGTCAGCCAGTTGATGCCGCCGCTGGCGGCGATGCTGGCCATCGCCGTGGTGGCGAGCCTGGGCGAGACCCAGGTGGCCGCCTGGGGTCTGGCCAGTCGCCTGGAGACCCTGTCGCTGATGGTGGTGCTGGCCATGACCATGTCGCTGCCCCCCTGGCTGGGGCGCTGCTATGGGGCCGGGGACTGGGACCAGATACACCGCCTGATGCGCCTGGCGCTGCGGGTCATCGTCGCCTGGCAGCTGGTGCTGGGCCTGGCGATGGCCGTCGCCGCGCCCTGGGTGGCGCTGGCGCTCTCCGGCAACCCCGAGGTGCGTGACGACCTGGCGCTGCTGATCCGCTTCCTGCTGCCCAGCTATGCGGCGCTGGGGGTGTGCATGGTGGTGGTCTCGGCGGGCAATGCCCTGGGCTGGCCGCTGCGTGCCATGCTGATGTCGGGGGCGCGGCTGTTCATCTTCTATCTGCCCTGCCTGGCGCTGGGGGCCTGGCTGGGTGGACTCCTCGGCCTGGCCGTCGGGGCCGCCATCGGCAACCTGTTGGCCGGTGTCGCCGCCTGGCTTGTGCTGCGGCGCATCCTGGCCAGCCCGCGGCGGCGCCCGACAGCGGAGCCCGCCTGAAGGTGGGGGGCGAGGCGACGCCTCAGGCGTGATGCAGCTCCTGGCCGCCGTCGGAGAAACCGGGCGGGGTGTTGGCGCTGACGATCACGCAGACCTCTTCGCCCGGGTTGCGGAAGCGGTGGGGCAGGCGGGAGTCGAAGTAGTAGGCGTCACCCACCCCGAGCACCTCGCTCTCGCCGTTGACGGTGATCTCGATCTCGCCGGCCACCACCACACCGCCTTCCTCGCCCGCGTGCTCGAGCATCTCCTCGCCGGTATCCGCCCCCGGCGGGTAGCGCTCATGGATGATCGACATGTGCCGCTCGGGGCGCCGCGCGGCGACCAGGCGAAACGACAGGCGGCCGTCGCCGATCTCGGTGAGCTCCCGGGCACGGTAGAACATCTTGGGCGCGCTGAGCTCGTCTCCGGCGAAGAAGGCGCTGATCGATACCGGCAGGGCATCGAGGATCTTCTTCAGCGAGCTCACCGAGGGGCTGACGCTGTTCTGCTCGATCAGCGAGATGGTGCTGTTGGTCACGCCGGCGCGCTTGGCCAGCTCGCGCTGGGAGAGACCGCGCGCCAGGCGCAACTGGCGCAGACGGCCGCCCACGTCGAATCCGCTTTCCGCTTGCATGGGGCATCCTGTCAAGAAAACTGCACATATGATAGCGGCTCACGCCGGCCCCGATAAGCGTCGCTTGCCGATGGCAGGAGCGCTCCAGTGGCGATGGCTTGATGCTCGTCAGGACAATGACTTGCGCGGCGTTTCGGCGTGGCACCCGGCGGCCGGCTCAGGCATCATGACGGGATGAGATGGAGACCTTCGATGATCCCGCAACATGACCTCACCGGATTGATCCTGGCCGGCGGCCAGGGGCGCCGCATGGGCGGCGTCGACAAGGGCTTGGTGCCTTTCGCCGGCCGTCCGCTGGTGGCCCACGTGCGCGAGCGCCTGGAGGGCAAGGTGGCCGAGTTGCTGGTCAATGCCAACCGCAGCCTTGACGCCTACGGCGAGTTCGCCGACCGCGTCATCGAGGACGCCGAAGCGGGTTACCAGGGCCCGCTGATGGGCATCTACAGTGGCCTGCGGGCGGCGCGCACTCCCTGGCTGCTGGTGGTGCCCTGCGACACGCCGGCGCTGCCCGACGACCTGGTGGCGCGCCTGATGGCCGGCATCGGCGAGGCCGATATCGCCGTGGCCGGCGATGGCGAGCGTCTGCACCCGGTGGTGGCGCTGATCCGCACCGACCTGGCCGACGACCTGGCGGCTGCCCTGGCCGCCGGCGAGCGCAAGATCGACCGCTGGTACGCCCGCCACGCCTGGGTGCGGGTGGACTTCGCCGAGGGGGAGGGGGCCTTTGCCAACCTCAATACCCTGGACGAGAAGCGCCGGCTGGAGCAGGCGCTGGGCGAGGAGCCCGTCAAGCGATGAACGAGCCCGTGGACGACCTGAGGCTGGATGAGCAGCTGCCGCTGCTGGGCATCGCCGCCTGGAGCGGTACCGGCAAGACCACGCTCCTCGAGGCGCTGCTGCCGCGCCTGCGCGCGAGGGGGCTACGGGTGGCGGTGATCAAGCATGCCCACCACACCTTCGATGTCGACCAGCCCGGCAAGGACAGCCACCGCCTGCGCCAGGCCGGTGCCAGCCCCATGCTGATCGCCTCCCGGGCGAGGCTGGCGCTGATGATGGAGACTCCGGACCAGGAGGAGGCGGACCTCGCGGCGCTGCTCGCCATGGTGTCTCCCCAGCGTCCCGATCTGGTGCTGGTGGAGGGCTTCAAGGCCTGGCCGCTGCCCAAGCTGGAGCTGCATCGCCCCGCGCTGGGCAAGCCCCTGCGGGTGACCGAGGATCCCTGGGTGCGCGCCGTGGCCACGGACGCTCCCCTGGCGCTGCCCGATGGGGTCGAGCGCCTGGATCTCAACGACCTGCAGGCCTTGACCGACTGGATCGCCGCCTGGCCGGCGCGCTGGCCCGGCGAACGCCACCCGCGGGTGGGGGAGGGGATGTCGTCATGAGCCTCTCCTGTTTCGAGCTGGGGGAGCGCATGCTCCCCGTGGAGGAGGCGCGTGCCGCGGTGCTGTCGCTGGCCGAGGGGCCGCTGCCCGACGAGCGGGTGGCGCTGTGCTCACTGCGCGGCCGGGTGCTGGCCGAGCCGCTCCTCGCCCCCATCGACGTGCCTCAGAACACCAATGCCGCCATGGACGGCGTGGCCCTGGCCTGGCCAGAGACGCTGCCACCCGAGGGCTTCCTGCGGGTGGTGGAGATCCTTGCCGGCCACGGCGCCGACCGCCCCCTGGCAGCCGGCGAGTGCGCCGGGATCACCACCGGGGCGCCGCTGCCCCCCGGTGCCGATACCGTGATCATGCGTGAGCAACTGGTCATCGAGGCGGGCGCCGACGGCGAGGTCCGTGTCCGGGTCGAGCGTCCCGAGCGCGTGCGACGCGGCCAGAACGTGCGCCAGGCCGGCGAGGACATTCCCCGCGGCGCGGTGGCACTGGACGCCGGTACCCGCCTGGGCGCCGCCGAGCTGGGCCTGATCGCCTCCCTCGGGTTCGCCGAGGCCAGGGTGGTGCGTCGCCCCCGGGTGGCGCTGTTCTCCACCGGCGACGAGGTCGCCGCGCCGGGTGAGGCGCTCCCCGCCGCCGGGATCTATGACGCCAACCGCTTCGCGCTGATGGCGCTGGTGGAGGAGCATGGTGGGGAGGTGCTTGACCTGGGGATCCTGCCCGATCGCCGCGATGCCATCGCCGATGGCCTGGCGCGTGCCGCCGCCGAGGCCGACCTGGTGCTCTCCAGCGGCGGCGTCTCGGTGGGCGATGCCGACCATACCCGGGCGGCGCTCCTCGCGCAGGGCGAGCTGGGATTCTGGAAGATCGCCATCCGCCCCGGCCGGCCGCTGGCCTGCGGCCGCCTCGGCGCGCGCGCCGTGCCCTTCCTGGGGCTGCCCGGCAACCCCGTGGCCAGCATGGTGACCTTCCTGCAGTTCGCCGCGCCGTTGCTGGCCCGGCTGCAGGGTCGCGAGGGCGCCTGGCCGCGGCGGCTGACGGCGGTGGCCGAGCAGCCGCTGCGCAGCCGAGAGGGGCGCGTCGACTACCTGCGCGGCCTCTTCCGCAGCGACGGCGAGGGCCGCCTGGTGGTGCACGAGAGCGGCGGCCAGGGCTCCGGCATCCTCTCCTCCATGGTGCGCGCCAACTGCCTGATCGAGATCGACGACGCCCGCGCCGGCGTGGAGGCGGGCGAGAGCGTCACCATTCAACCCCTGTTTCGACTTCCATGAGGTGCCGATCCATGTCTCTGACCCATCTCAATGCGCGCGGTGAGGCCCATATGGTCGATGTCGCCGACAAGCCGGAGAGCCGCCGCGAGGCCGCGGCCTCTGGACGCATTCACATGCGCCCCGAGACCCTGGCGCTGCTCGCCGAAGGCGGGCTGCCCAAGGGGGACGTGCTGGCCACGGCACGCATCGCCGGCATCCAGGCGGCCAAGCGCACCCATGAGCTGATCCCGCTGTGTCACGCCTTGGCGCTGTCGAAAGTGGCGATCGACTTCCGCCTCGACGAGGCCGAGAGCTGCGTCGAGGTGACCGCCACCTGCCGCCTCAATGGCCGCACCGGCGTCGAGATGGAGGCGCTCACCGCGGTGTCGGTGGCCTGCCTGACCCTCTACGACATGTGCAAGGCGGTGGACAAGTCGATGGAGATCGGCGCCATCCGGCTCGAGACCAAGAGCGGCGGCCGTTCCGGCGATTATCGCCGCGACACCGGCGAGTCCCGGCCCGCCCCCATCGTCACCGGCGAGGGGCTGGCCGGCGAGGTCAGCCTGGGCAGTCGCTGTGACATCGACTCGCCCTGTATCCGCGTCAAGTGCCTGGCCGAGCTGCGCGAGCGCCTCGGCATCGGTGAGACGAGCGTGCCCCTGGATAGCCTCGAGCGCCAGGATGTGGCCGGCCTCAAGGCGGCCCTCAAGGCGCTCGACCCGCGCTTCTCGCGACTCGATGAGGGCCGCGTGCTGTGTGCCGTCAACCAGGTGATGGCCAGTGACGCCACCCCGGTGACCAACGAGGATGAGGTCGCCTTCTTCCCGCCGGTGACCGGAGGCTGAGCCATGATTCGTGTGCAGGAGGCGCCCTTCGATGCCGGCGCCGAGCAGCAGGCCCTGCTGGCGGGGCGCACCGATATCGGGGCGGTGGTCAGTTTCACCGGCCTGGTGCGTGACTTCAACGAGCGCCCCGAGGTGGTGGCCCTGACCCTGGAGCACTATCCGGGGATGACCGAGTCCGCGCTCGAGGCCATCGTCGAGGAGGCCCGGGCCCGCTGGCCGCTGGATGCGGTCAGTGTGATCCATCGGGTTGGACGACTGACCCCGGGTGACCCTATCGTGTTGGTAGTGGTGGCCAGCGCCCATCGACGTGCCGCCTTCGAGGCCTGCGACTTCATCATGGACTACCTCAAGACGCGCGCACCATTCTGGAAGAAAGAGCACGCCAGCGACGCCGACTACTGGGTGTCGGAGCGGCATTCCGATCACTCGGATGCCCGTCGCTGGGAAGCTTGAAACGGGAGACACCCCATGACGACCCTGCCTCGCGAACTGATCGATGACTTCGGACGCCGCGTCAGCTATGTGCGAATCTCCGTCACCGACCGCTGCGATTTTCGCTGTGTCTACTGCATGAGCGAGGAGATGACCTTCCTGCCACGGGCCCAGGTCCTCACCCTGGAGGAGCTGGCGATGGTGGCCCGGGCCTTCGTCGAGTTGGGCGTGGAGAAGATACGCCTGACCGGCGGTGAGCCGCTGGTCAGGCGCGATATCGATTCCCTGGTCGAGCAGATCGGCGGTCTGCCCGGGCTCAGGGACTTCGCCATGACCACCAATGGCGCCAGCCTGCCCAGATATGCGTCTCGACTGCGTGATGCGGGGCTCAAGCGCCTCAATATCAGCCTCGATTCGCTGGATCCCGAGCGCTTCCGTCAGCTGACCCGCACCGGGGATCTCGATCGGGTCATCGACGGCATTCGTGCCGGCCGGGAGGCGGGCTTCGAACGCATCAAGCTCAATGCGGTGATCCTCAAGGGGCGCAACGATGACGAGGTCCTCGACCTGGTCGAGTTTGCCCGCAACGAGGGGCTCGATATCAGCTTCATCGAGGAGATGCCGCTGGGGGATGTCTCCGACCACAGTCGCGCCGAGACCTACTGCTCCAGCGACGAGGTACAGGCGATGATCGAGACGCGCTATCCCCTGACGCCTACCACGGAAACCACACCGGGACCCTCGCGCTATTTCCGCATGGCCGACAGTGCCACCCGCGTCGGCTTCATCTCGCCGCATAGCCACAACTTCTGCGCCAGCTGCAACCGGGTTCGGGTGACCGTCGAGGGCCGGCTGTTGCTGTGTCTGGGCAACGAGCACTCGGTGGACCTGCGCCGGGTGCTGCGCGCCCATCCCGGCGATATCGAGGCACTCAAGCGGGCTATCGTCGCCGCCATGCCGCTCAAGCCCGAGCGTCATCACTTCTCCACCGATGGCGATGTCCAGGTGGTGCGCTTCATGAACATGACCGGAGGTTGATACGCCTCCGGGGTGTCATCCTGGCCCTTGTCTTCACTTCAGCGGCGTCCTCGAGCGCCGCTTTTGCATGATATTACCGCATACCGGGTGCCGGCTTTGTCTTCCGCTTCGCCGCATAAATTCCGTCGACTTTTCTTGCCAAGCGGTAGTTACTGCATATACTTTTCACAACGTAACCACACGTCACCCGTCTCATCAATTCGGCTCAGGAGAGACTGATGTCCAGCGAAACCCTGGAGCGCATCGCTCGCAACAAGAACGTGGCACGCGCCGCGGCACGTCAGCTAAGCATGGAACAGCTGCACAAGCTCGCCGAGGTGATCGAGGAGGTCATCGAGCAGAAGAAGGACGAGGAGCAGCAGCGTCAGGAGGAGGAGGCCGCGAAGGAGCGCAAGCGTTCCGAGATCCTCGAGGCGATCACCGAGGCGGGACTTTCCGTGGATGATCTGGTGGTGGAGCCGCCGCGTCGCAAGCGCGGACGTCCACCCAAGAATGCCAGCAAGGGATAAGGCCTCGGGCAGTGACAGCGATAAGAAAAAGCCGCTCTCGATGAGCGGCTTTTTCATTGTCGGGAGCATGGCCAGGCGGGGATGCCGGCCTGCCGCCTTATCATGAGTGGCTGGTGGCCGGGGCCTCCATGGCGAGGATCTGCAGGTGAATCTCCGGCAGGCGACGCAGGTGGTCGGCGAACCAGCCGATCAGCCGCGGCTGCAGGGCCAGGCGCAGATCGGCGAGGGTGTCGGCGCGCAGCGATTCCAGGGCGTCATCGAGCCAGTCGCAGAAGTCGGTCTCGTCGAAGGCCTGCACCTCGCCGGCGTCGAGCATCAGCCGCCCGATGCGCGTCCAGCCTCCCTCCTCGGTGGCGGCCACCGACAGCGCCAGGTAGAGACTGCCGTGGCGACTGCCTCCGCCGTGGTGGCCGCCCAGTCCGGGAAGCGGCGCCACGGCGTTCTGGCTGACGATGCAGGGCGGCTGGGGATGGCGGCCCTCCAGGGTCAGGCCGTCGGCATCGAAGCGGATCATGTCGCCGTTCAGGGGAGAGAGCGGCGCCTGGATGCCGAGTTCCTCGGCGATCTCGCGATGGGCCTGCTGGTGGCGCGGCTCGCCGTGCACCGGCAGCAGGTAGCGGGGTCGCACCCAGCCGTAGAGGGTGCGCAGCTCGTCCTGGGCCGGGTGGCCGGAGGCATGCAGCTCGGGGTGGTTGAACTCGTCGAGGATCTCGATGCCCAGGTGGCGCAGCCCCCGCTTGAGACGCTCGATCAACAGTTCGTTGCCGGGGATGGCCTTGGCCGAGAAGATCACGCTGTCGCCGGGGGTAAGCTCCAGCGAGCGATGCCGCCCCCGGGCCAGTCGCTGCAGCGCAGCGCGCGGCTCCCCCTGGCTGCCGGTGGCGATCACCAGCACCTCCTCGGGGGGCAGGTAGCCGAGGTCGTTGCTGGGCACCAGGGGCGGGAAGTCGTCCAGATAGCCCAGGCCCCGGGCCACCGCCACCATGCGTTCCATGGAACGCCCCATCAGGCTGACCCGGCGGCCGCAGCGTTCGGCCGCCCGGCCGATGGCCAGCACCCGGGCCAGGTTGCTGGCGAAACAGGAGACCACCACGCGTCCCTCGCAGCGGGCGATGGTGTGCTCCAGTGCCTCGGCCACCTCGCCCTCGCTGCGCGAGTCGCCGGGCAGCGGGGCATTGGTGGAGTCGCCCACCACCAGGTCCACCGGGGCGATGGCACGGAAGGTGGCCGGTGAGATCGGCGCGCCGAGCAGCGGGTCAGGGTCCAGCTTCCAGTCACCGGTATGCAGCACGCGGTGTTCGCCGACGGAGATCAGCAGCGAGCAGCTCTCGGGAATGGAATGCGTCACCGGCAGGAAGCGCAGGGTGAAGGGCCCCGTCTCCATGGCCTCGCCGGGCTCGATCACCTGGATGGCCTCGGTGGTGAGCCCGCGCTCGCCGAACTTGGCGCGCAGCAGGCCGGCGGCCAGCGGGGTGGCATGGATGGGGCAGCCCCATTTCGGCCACAGCCAGGCGACGGCGCCGATATGGTCCTCGTGGCCATGGGTGATGACCAGCGCCCGCGGCACGATGCCCAGTGCCTCCAGGGTGGCCAGGTTGGGCACCTGCAACGGCGAGTCCGGCAGGTCCTGGCGGATCATCATGCCGCAGTCCACCGCGATCCAGTCGCCCTCCTCATCCCCATGGCCATAGAGGCTGAGGTTCATGCCGATCTCGCCGCAGCCGCCCAGCGGCAGGAAGCGCAGGGGAGGGCGGCGGCGTGGGCGGATCTGGACTCGAGGCTTGGGCATCGCGGAGGGAATTTCCTGAGACATGGCGGTTTCACTATACGGGAAGCCCGCCGGGGCCCACAACGCGCGGCGTCCGGCGGATGTCGGAACTCGCTGTTTTCGCTACACTGTCGCGCCCGTCCCGTTGAGCCTGGAGCTTCGCATGTCACACTACTACCGCCTGGTTGTCTCCTGTCCCGATCGCGTGGGGATCGTCTCCCGCGTCTCCGGCTTCATCGCCGGTCACGGCGGCTCGATCACCGAGGCGAGCCAGCACTCCGACCTCGAGACGGGGCGCTTCTTCATGCGCTACGAGATCCTGGCCGACTCCATCGGCATGCCGCCCGAGGCGCTGCGCGAGGCCTTCTCGCCCATCGCCGCGGAGTTCGACATGACCTGGGCGCTGGCCGATACCCGGCAGCGTCCGCGGGTGGTGCTGATGGTGTCGAAGGAGTCCCACTGCCTGGTGGACCTGCTCTACCGCTGGACCGCCGGCGAGCTCGACTGCGATATCGCCGCGGTGATCTCCAACCACGAGGCCATGCGTGGCCTGGTGGAGTGGCACGGCATCGCCTACCACCATGTGCCGGTCCCGGTCGAGGGCAAGCAGGCGGCCTTCGACGAGGTGGAGCGTCTGGTCGCCGAGGCCCGGGCGGACTGCATCGTGCTGGCGCGCTACATGCAGATCCTGCCGCCGGCGCTGTGCGAGCGCTACACCGGGCGGGTGATCAATATCCACCACAGCTTCCTGCCCAGCTTCGCCGGGGCCAAGCCCTACCACCAGGCCTTTGAGCGCGGGGTCAAGCTGATCGGGGCCACCTGTCATTACGTCACCGCCGAACTCGACGCCGGGCCGATCATCGAGCAGGACATCCACCGGGTCAGCCACTGCCATACCCCCGATGACCTGGTGCGCTTCGGCCGTGACGTCGAGAAGGCGGTGCTGGCGCGGGGGCTGCGCTGGCATCTCGAGGATCGCGTGCTGATCCACGGCAACAAGACCGTGGTGTTTGCCTGAGGGCGGGAGGCGTCCATGTCCTTTTCCGATGCGGTGCTGGCCCCCTGGCTGCTGGTCAGCGCCTCGCTGATCGCCTTCGGCGTGATGGCCCTGGCCCTGCTGCAGCGTCCCTGGCGGGCCCTGCTCGCCGACAGCGGGCTGCAGCACCGCTGGCTGGCCGCCAGCGTGGCGGTGCTGCTGATGTGGCAGCTGCGCGCCCAGGCGGTGGACTGGCTGACCCTGCACCTGATGTTTACCGCGCTGCTGGTGCTGGTGTTCAAGGCGCCCCTGGCGCTGCTCTCCCTGCTGCTGATCAACCTGGCGATGGTGGTGACGGGCCGGGTCGCCTGGCCGCTGCTGGGGGTGAATCTGCTGGTCACCGGTGTCATGCCGGCGCTGACCATGGTGATCATCTGGCGACTGGTGGATCGCTTCCTGCCCGACAACCTGATGGTGTTCCTGTTCGTCTGCGGCTTCTTCGGCGCCGCCCTCTCCACGCTGGCGGCGGGGCTCTCCGCGGTGGGGCTGATGCTGCTCGGTGCCAGCGATGCCCACGCCCTCTACCAGGCCATGGAGTATGCCCGTTTCCTGCCGCTGCTGATGCCCTCCGAGGCATTCATTACCGGCATGCTGATGAGCATCCTGCTGGTCTATCACCCGCACTGGGTGGCGACCTTCAACGATCATCGCTACATCGATACCAAGTAGGCCCCCATGAGCGCATCCCACACCGCCGCGCCGCCTCGCCCCGCCCGCCGCGAACTGCTGGAAGGCCCCATCGCCGCCACCCTGCTGCGCAAGACCCTGCCGGTGATCGGTGGAATGATCGCCATGCTGAGCTTCAACCTGGTGGATACCTGGTTCATCTCGCGGCTGGGCACCGAACCCCTGGCGGCGGTGTCGTTCACCTTCCCGGTGGTCTTCACCGTGATCAGCCTGGCGATCGGCCTGGGGATCGGCACCTCGGCGGTGGTGGCGCGACGGCTGGGGCAGGGCGACTTCGAAGCGGTGCGGCGCCGCGCCACCGACGCCGCCCTGATGGGCCTCGTCGTCGGCCTGCTGATGACACTGCTGGGCCTTGCCACCCTGGAGCCGCTGTTCCGTCTGCTGGGGGCCGACGCCACCCTGATGCCGCATATTCGCGACTACATGGGCGTCTGGTACTTCGGCGCGGCGGCGATGATCGTGCCCCGGGTGCTCAACAGCCTGCTGCGTGCCCACGGTAACACCGTCACCCAGGGGCTGATGATGGCGCTGGCCGCCCTGGTCAACGTGGTGCTCGACTGGTGGCTGATCTTCGGCGTGGGGCCGATACCCGCCATGGGAGTGTCCGGGGCGGCGCTGGCCACGGTGTTGAGCTGGGGCCTGATGGCGGTGACCCTGGTCTTCCAGCGCGAACTGAGCGGCCTCTTCGACGTCGCCGGCCTGACCCGGCGTGGGCTTCTCGAGTCGTGGCAGGAGCTGGGGCGTATCGCCGGCCCCGCGGCCCTGACCAGCGTGTTCACCCCGCTGGCCATGGGCCTGCTGACGCGCATCGTCGCCGGCCACGGCCACGATGCCGTGGCCGGCTTCGGTGTCGGCACCCGCATCGAGGCGTTCGCCCAGATCGCCGTGCTGGGGCTCTCCATGACTCTCTCGCCGCTGGTCAGCCAGAACGCCGGCGCCGGCCAGTACGACCGGGTACGCCGTGCCATCCTCGGTTGCTTCCTGTTCGTGCTGCTCTGGCAGCTGCTGGTGTGGGCCCTGCTGCAGATGCTGGCGCCCTGGCTGGTAGCGGGCTACGCCGAGCGCGAGGCGGTGGGTGAGGTACTGCGCCACTTCCTGTGGTTGGTGCCCCTGGGCCTGGGGGCCCAGGGGGTGGTGATCCTGGCGGTCTCGTCGTGCAACGCCCTGCATCGCCCGGCCCGCGCCATGCGCCTCTCGGTGGTGCGGCTCTTCGTGCTCAGCGTGCCCCTGGCCTGGCTGGGCGGTCGGCTGGCCGGCACCACCGGCATCTTCGCCGGCATGCTCGCCGCCAACCTGCTGATGGCCCTGGTCGCCTGGTGGCAGATCCGGGTGGTGCTTTCCCGCTATCGTTGAGGGGCGTTTTTTCTCCATCGGGGCTTGGCAGGGTGGTGCTAGTGGTCTACATTTGAAAAAAATGTAGACATTATAGAGCCGCCACCCCACAGGAGTCCGCCATGAGCCAGATCACCCCCGTCACCTGGGACGACCCCTTCCGCCTCGTCGACCAGCTCTCGGAAGAGGAGCGCATGGTCCACCAGACCGCCCGCGACTACTGCCAGGAGAAGCTGTTGCCGCGGATCCTCGAGGCCAACCGCCACGAGATCTTCCATCGCGAGATCATGAACGAGATGGGCGAGCTGGGGCTGCTCGGCGCCACCATCGACGGCTACGGCTGTGCCGGGCTCAACTATGTCAGCTATGGCCTGATCGCCCGCGAGGTGGAGCGGGTCGACTCCGGTTATCGCAGCGCCATGAGCGTGCAGTCGAGCCTGGTGATGTACCCCATCCACGCCTTCGGCAGCGAGGAGCATCGCGAGAAGTACCTGCCGAAGCTGGCCAGCGGCGAGTGGGTAGGCTGCTTCGGCCTCACCGAGCCGGACCACGGTTCCGATCCCGGCGGCATGAGCACCCGGGCCACCCGCACCGATGGCGGCTGGCGCCTCAACGGCACCAAGATCTGGATCACCAACTCGCCCATCGCCGATGTCTTCGTGGTCTGGGCCCGGGATGACGAGGGGGTCGTCAACGGCTTCATCCTCGAGAAGGGCATGAAGGGGCTCTCCGCGCCCAAGATCGAGGGCAAGTTCAGCCTGCGCGCCTCCATCACCGGCCAGATTGCCATGCAGGACGTGGAGGTCTCCGACGAGCAGCGCCTGCCCGGCGTCAAGGGACTCAAGGGGCCGTTCTCCTGTCTCAACCGCGCCCGCTACGGCATCGCCTGGGGCGCCATGGGCGCCGCCGAGGCGTGCTGGCATGCGGCCCGCGACTATACCCTGGAGCGCAAGCAGTTCGGCCGCCCCCTGGCCGCCAACCAGCTGATCCAGAAGAAGCTCGCCGACATGCAGACCGAGATCACCCTGGGCCTGCAGGCCGCGCTGCGCGTCGGGCGCATGATCGACGACGGCCAGCTGGTGCCGGAGGCGATCTCGCTGATCAAGCGCAACAACTGCGGCAAGGCGCTGGACATCGCCCGCGTCGCCCGCGACATGCACGGCGGCAACGGCATCAGCGATGAGTACCATGTGATCCGCCACGTGATGAACCTCGAGGCGGTCAACACCTACGAGGGCACCCACGACGTCCACGCCCTGATCCTCGGCCGTTCCCAGACCGGCTTGCAGGCCTTTACCGGTTAAGCCGGTAGGTCATGACATGCGTCTGACGAGGGCGCCGGGAACCAGCCGAAGGGGAGGTCCGATTCCAGGGAAGGAATCGGTAGCGTACAGGGAGGTATTCACAGCGCCTCCCCGCAGGCGGGTTGCCGGATCAGCCCGAGTGAGCTGAGAGTGAGCAAGGAGCTCGAGATGAGTGGACCACTGGATGGCATCACGGTGCTCGACATGTCGCGGGTGCTGGCCGGCCCCTGGGCGGGCCAGCTGCTCGCCGACCTGGGGGCCCGGGTGATCAAGATCGAACACCCCAGCCGCGGCGACGACACCCGCGGTTGGGGACCGCCGTGGCTGGCGGAGGAGAGCGAGCGCGACAAGGTCGCCGCCTACTACCTCTGTGCCAACCGCGGCAAGCACTCCCTGGCCGTGGATATCGCCACCGAGGAGGGCCAGGCGCTGGTGCGCCGGTTGGCGGCGGGCGCCGATATCCTGCTCGAAAACTTCAAGGTCGGTGGCCTGGCCAGGTACGGCCTCGACTACGCCAGCCTGCACGCCGACAACCCGCGGTTGATCGGCTGCTCCATCACCGGCTTCGGACAGGACGGCCCCTATGCCCACCGCGCCGGCTACGACTTCATGATCCAGGCCATGGGCGGGCTGATGAGCCTGACCGGCGAAGCCGACGCCATGCCCATGAAGACCGGAGTGGCGATCACCGATGTGATGACCGGCCTCTACGCCACGGTGGGCGTGCTGGCGGCGCTGCAGGAGCGTGCTGGCACCGGCGTCGGCCGCCATGTGGACGTGGCGCTGCTCGACGTCCAGGTGGCCACCCTGGCCAACCAGGCCCTCAACGCCCTGGTCAGCGGCCAGGACCCCGAGCGCCACGGCAACGCCCATCCCAATATCGTGCCCTACCAGGCCTTCGACTGTGCCGACGGCCACCTGGTGCTCACCGTGGGCAATGATGCCCAGTTCGCCCGCTTCGCCGCACTGCTGGGCCATCCCGAGTGGGCGCGGGATCCCGCCTATGCCACCAACGCCGCCCGGGTCGGCAACCGCGAGGTGCTGGTGCCGATGATCCAGGCGATACTGGCCACCCGGCCCCGGGACGAGTGGCTGGGTGAGCTGGAGGCGCGCGGCATCCCCGCCGGGCCCATCAACAGCGTCAGCGAGGTGTTCGAGGATCCCCAGGTGCAGCATCGCCAGATGCACCGTGTCCTCAAGCGTGGCGATCTCGAGGTACCCCAGGTGGCCAACCCGCTGCGCTTCGACGGCGCCTCCGCCACCAGCGAGGTGGCCCCGCCTCGCCTGGGCCAGGACAGCGATGCCCTGCTGGCCGAGATGGGGCTCACCGCGGAGGATATCGCCAGGCTCAGGCGGGCGGGGGTGGTCCGGTAGTACAGCCAGTTAGCGGCGCCGGGGCCAGGCCGTAGCGGAGGTCCTACGCCAGGGAAGGCGTCGGTAGCGCCCAGGGAAGGGTTCACAGCGCCTCCGCGAAGGCCTGACCCCGGGAAAGCCGCGGCTGTGACAGCATTACCTCGGCGAAAATCGCCTCATCAGCCCCATCTCGGCGATCATCCGGGTGGAGATCTCCTCCACCGAGAAACGGGTGGTGTCGATAAAGGGGATATGTAGCTGGCGGTAGAGCCCCTCGGCCTGGCCCACCTCCTGCATGCACTGGTCCATGGAGCTGTAACGGCTGTTGGGTCGGCGCTCGTGGCGGATCGCCGCCAGCCGCCTGGGGTCGATGGTCAGGCCGAACAGCTTGTGGCGATGGGGCGCCAGCGCCTTGGGCAGCTTGAGGGTGCCGTCCTCGTCGAGGTCATCCTCGGTGAGGGGATAGTTGGCCGCGCGGATGCCGAACTGCAGGGCCAGGTAGAGCGAGGTAGGGGTCTTGCCGCAGCGCGAGACGCCGATCAGGATCACGTCGGCCTTGTCGTACTGGTGGGTACGGGCGCCATCGTCATTGTCCAGCGCAAAGTGCACCGACTGGATGCGGTCCATATAGGCCTCATCCTTGCCGATGGAGTGGGTGCGCCCCACGGTGTAGCTGGAGTGGGTCTTGAGCTCCTGCTCCAGTGGCTCGAGGAAGGTCGAGAAGATGTCGATATTGAAGCCTTCCGCGTCGCTGATGATCTGACGGATATTGCTGTCGACGATGGTGTCGATGATGATCGGCATCTCGCCGTCGCGTACCGCCACGCCGTTGATGATCTCCACCAGATTGTGGGCCTTCTCGAGGGTGTCGATATAGGGCTTGGTGAGCATGCGGATCTCGACGTTCTCGAACTGGGCCAGCAGGCTGCGGCCCAGGCTCTCGGCGGTGATACCGGTGCCGTCGGAGATGAAGAAGGCGGTACGGGTCATGGCGGCGTCGCTTTGGCAGGGAAAGGCCGCCATTGTCGGTGCCGGGGTACCCGCCCGACAAGCCTCCCGGTAGTTTGCAGACTACATGAATGTCCGAAAACGCCCGTCTGTTGTAAAAATCCTCCAGTGACTTCGCTGTTAGACCAATGGCGAATATGGTCACCGCTTGGTAGAGTCGCCAGCATCCCGTCATGCCTGCCGGCATGACGATCCGTCGTCGCAAGCCAAGGGGGTCCCGTGGACGATTATATTCTGTGGTTCGATGAACTGGGCATGGACGATGTCGAGCGCGTGGGTGGCAAGAACGCCTCGCTCGGCGAGATGATCTCCAACCTGGCTGGCGCCGGTGTCACCGTGCCCGGCGGCTTCGCCACCACCGCCCACGCCTACCGCGAATTTCTCTCCCACGAGGGGCTCAACGAGCGCATCAACCAGGCACTGGCCACGCTGGACGTGGACGACGTCACCGAACTGGCGCGGGTCGGCGCCCAGATCCGCCAGTGGGTGATCGATACCCCCCTGCCGCCGACCTTCGAGCAGCACCTGCGCAGCGCCTATGACACGCTGCTCGCCCAGCACCCCAACCTCAAGGCGGCGGTACGCTCCTCGGCCACCGCCGAGGACCTGCCCGATGCCTCCTTCGCCGGCCAGCAGGAGACCTTCCTCAACATCGAGGGCTTCGACAACATCAAGCGCGCCGTGCACGAGGTGTTTGCCTCGCTGTTCAACGACCGCGCCATCTCCTATCGGGTCCATCGCGGCTATGCCCACGAGAACGTGGCGCTCTCCGCCGGCATCCAGAAGATGGTGCGCTCCGAGACCGGTGCCTCCGGCGTGATGTTCACCCTGGACACCGAATCCGGCTACCGCGACGCGGTGTTCGTCACCGCCTCCTGGGGCCTGGGTGAGACGGTGGTGCAGGGCGCGGTGAACCCCGACGAGTTCTATGTTCACAAGCCCACCCTGGCCGCCGGCCGCCCGGCGGTGCTGCGCCGCAACCTGGGCTCCAAGCTGATCAAGATGGTCTACGGCCAGGAGGCCAGCGCCGGCAAGTCGGTGGAGACCGTGGACGTCCCGCTCAAGGAGCGCGGCCGCTTCTGCATCAATGACGAACAGGTGATGGCCCTGGCGCGCCAGGCGGTGACCATCGAGCAGCACTACCAGCGACCCATGGACATCGAGTGGGCGCTGGACGGCGACGACGGTGAACTCTATATCGTCCAGGCGCGTCCCGAGACCGTGGTCTCCCAGCAGGAGGGGGGCAAGCTGGAGCGCTTTCAGCTCAAGGAGAAGGGGCGCAACCTGGTCAGCGGCCGCGCCATCGGCCAGCGTATCGGGCGCGGAGCGGTCAGGGTAGTGGCCTCGCCGAGCGATATGGAGAAGGTCAATCCCGGCGATGTCCTGGTCACCGACATGACCGATCCCGACTGGGAGCCGATCATGAAGCGTGCCTCGGCCATCGTCACCAACCGCGGCGGGCGCACCTGCCACGCGGCGATCATTGCCCGCGAGCTCGGCATCCCCGCCGTGGTGGGCTGTGGCGACGCCACCGAGGTGCTCGCCGATGGCCGCGATGTCACCGTCTCCTGCGCCGAGGGCGACACCGGTCACGTCTACGAGGGCCTGCTCGATTTCGATCGCACCGTGACCAGCGTCGACGCCATGCCCGATATCCCCTTCAAGATCATGATGAACGTCGGCAACCCCGACCGTGCCTTCGGCTTCGCCGGGCTGCCCAACGCCGGCGTCGGCCTGGCGCGCCTGGAGTTCATCATCAACCGCATGATCGGCGTGCACCCCAAGGCGCTGCTCGAGTACGACACCCTGCCCGAGGACCTGCAGCAGACCATCGACCTGCGCATCGCCGGCTACTCGAGCCCCGTGGACTTCTACGTCGACAAGCTGGTCGAGGGCATCAGCACCCTGGCCGCGGCCTTCTATCCGGAGCGGGTGATCGTGCGCCTGTCGGACTTCAAGTCCAACGAGTACGAGAACCTGATCGGCGGCAAGCTCTACGAGCCGGGGGAGGAGAACCCCATGCTCGGCTTCCGCGGTGCCTCGCGTTACATCTCCGATGCCTTCCGCGCCTGCTTCGAACTGGAGTGCCGGGCGCTCAAGCGGGTGCGCGAGGTGATGGGTCTGGACAACGTCGAGATCATGGTGCCCTTCGTGCGCACCACCGAGGAGGCCAGCGAGGTGATCGACCTGCTGGCGGCCAATGGCCTCAAGCGCGGCGACAACGGCCTCAAGGTGATCATGATGTGCGAGCTGCCGGCCAACGCCCTGCTCGCCAATGAGTTCCTCGAGTACTTCGACGGCTTCTCCATCGGCTCCAACGACCTCACCCAGCTGACCCTGGGCCTCGACCGCGACTCCGGCATCGTCGCCCACCTCTTCGACGAGCGGAATCCGGCGGTCAAGAAGCTGCTGGCCATGGCCATCCAGGCCTGCAAGGCCCAGGGCAAGTACATCGGCATCTGCGGTCAGGGCCCCTCGGATCACCCGGACCTGGCCAAGTGGCTGATGGAGCAGGGCATCGATTCGGTCTCCCTCAACCCGGATGCGGTACTCGAGACCTGGTTCATGCTCGCCGGGGAAACCCTGGGGTAAATACGAGGAGCGCTGGGGACAAGCCGTAGAGGAGGTCCTACGCCAGGCAAGTTCCGAGCTGATGAGCGATAGGCCAATGGCGCCCGGTCGACCCCCGTCGACCGGGCGTCCTTCGTCTATGCTGAGAGGCTCAGTGCCTGGCCACCCGCCACGACAAGGAGCCTGTCCCATGACGCTGCCCCCCTCCAACCACCGTCGCCGCCAGCTCGCGCCGCTCGTCGCCGCCCTGGTGCTCGGCCTGCCCCTGGCCGGCCAGGCGGACACCGCCTTCACCTACGACATTCCCGCCATCGCCCCCGAGGTGTCGTCAGAGAGCGAGGAGAAGCCCGGTTGGGCCACCGAGCGCTTCGCCGTGGCCGCCGCCAACCCGTTGGCCACCGATGCCGGCTATCAGGTGCTCAAGGCCGGGGGGAGTGCCATCGACGCCGCCATCGCCGTGCAGATGGTACTCAACCTGGTCGAGCCCCAGTCCAGCGGCATCGGCGGCGGCGCCTTCCTGGTCCACTACGACGGCGAGGAGGTGGCCGCCTTCGATGGCCGCGAGGCCGCCCCGGACGCCGTCGACGGCAGCCTGTTTCTCGACGCGGAGGGCGAGCCCCTCGCGTTCCTGGATGCCGCCGCCAGCGGCCTCTCGGTGGGGGTGCCCGGCACCCTGCGCATGCTCGAGATGGCGCATAAGCAGCACGGCGTGCTGCCCTGGGCCGAGCTCTTCGCGCCGGCCATTCGTCTCGCCGAGGAGGGCTTCACGGTGAGCCCGCGCCTGGCCGCT
This sequence comes from Halomonas sp. SSL-5, assembly GCF_030708455.1. Classification (GTDB taxonomy): domain Bacteria; phylum Pseudomonadota; class Gammaproteobacteria; order Pseudomonadales; family Halomonadaceae; genus Halomonas. Next base: position 129,075 of record NZ_JAUYWF010000002.1, on the reverse strand, counting down.
AGCCTCGCCGGCGAGGAACGCCTGCGCGACGATCCCCAGGCTGGCCCCTTCTACTACCCCGACGGCGAGCCCCTGGCGGCCGGCGAGACCCTGCGCAACCCGGCGCTGGCCGAGATCCTGCGTCAGGTAGCCGAGGGGGGCAGCTCGGCGCTGCACACCGGCGCCGTCGCCCACGACCTGGTGCTGCGGGTCCAGGGGCACCCCGAGCGCTCCGGCACGCTCACCCGCGAGGATCTGGCAACCTACGAGGCCAAGCAGCGTGCGCCGCTCTGCACCCCCTGGCAGGCCTATGTGGTATGCGGCTTCCCGCCACCTTCCTCGGGGCACCTCACCGTGATGCAGATCCTCGGCATCCTCGAGGCGCTGCCGGATGTCGAAGAACCGCTGGTCGACGGGGTGCCGAGCGAGGCGTGGCTGCACCCCTTCCTCGAGGCCGCTCGCCTGGCCTTCGCCGACCGCGGCCGCTACATCGCCGACCCCGCCTTCGTCGACGCCCCCGACGGCGACTGGTCGAGCATGCTGGCCCCCGACTACCTCGCCAAGCGGGCCGAGCGGGTCGGCGAGCAGAGCCTGGGCAGCGGCGGCGCGAAGCCCGGCACCCCCGGCGTGCTCGACACCGCCTGGGGCCAGCACCCCCAGCAGCCGGAGTACGGCACCAGCCATATCAGCATCGTCGACGAACAGGGCAACGCCCTGGCCATGACCACCACCATCGAGCAGGCCTTCGGCTCGCGGATCATGGCCGATGGCGGCACCGGCCTGCCCGGCGGCTACCTGCTCAACAACGAGCTCACCGACTTCTCCTTCACCCCCGAGGACGCCGAGGGGCAGCCCATCGCCAACCGCGTCGAGGCCGGCAAGCGGCCGCGCTCCAGCATGAGCCCGACCCTGGTCTTCGCCCGCGATGGCGAGGAACGCGGCGACCTGATGGCGAGCCTGGGCTCCGCCGGTGGCGCGGCGATCATCCACTACACAGCGAAGTCACTGGTGGCGATGCAGGACTGGGGGCTTGACGCCCAGGAGGCGCTCGACCTGCCCCACGCCATCACCCTGGGAGGGCCGGTCTACCTGGAGCAGGGCCGCTTCCCGGCGGCTACCCTCGAGGGCCTGGCCGCGCGCGGCCACGAGGTCAGCGAGCGCGAGCTGGTCAGCGGGCTGCAGGCGATCCAGGTGGTGGGCGAGGGCTTCTTCGGCGGCGCCGACCCGCGCCGGGAAGGGGTGGTCATGGGCGATTAATGGCGTAGCCAGTTGCGCAGCTTGATCAGCAGCAGGGCGCCGTCGCCGAGCTCGCGGCGCTCGGCGACCAGCGCCGCGAGCAGGGCCGGGCGGTCGGTGATGATGGCGTCGACGCCCAGGTCGATCAGTTGTGACATCCGCGTCCGGTCGTTGATGGTCCAGGCGTGCAACTCGTAGCCGTAGCGTCCCGCCAGGCTGACCTCGCGCTCATCGATACGGTTATGGCGCAGGCCCAGCGCGTCCAGGCTCCGGCGCTCCAGGGTGCCGGGCAGGATCAGCTGGGCCAGCAGGGTCACGCGCAGTTCGGGGTGGCGTGAACGGATCGTTCGCGCCAGCGTCGGCGAGGTGGTGGCCAGGCGCGTCTCGGCGAAGAGGTCGGGGTCGCCGCAGGCCCGGACCTGCCGGTCCACCACCGCCTCGGCCAGGCAGCGTCGGCGCTCCGCCTGCTCGGCGACCAGCGCCTCGACGACCGCCTCCACCAGCGCCACCTCGCGGCCGGGATCGGTCTTCAGGTCGATCATCAGACCGCTGCGGCCGCGGACGGCTGCCAGGGCGTCATCCAGGCCGGGAATCCGCTCGCCCACATAGGCGTCCCCGAACCAGCTGCCCACATCGATGCCGGCCAGCGCCTCGCGCTCGAGCTCGCCCAGCCGACGCGGATCGCCGGTCAGGCGTTGCAGGGTGCCGTCGTGATAGAGCACCACCTGCTCGTCGGCGGTGAGGCGCACATCCAGTTCGACCATGTCCGCCCCGTCGTCCAGGGCACGCTGGATCGCCGGCAGGGTGTTCTCGGGGGCAACCAGGGAGCTGCCGCGGTGGGCGATCACCGCGACCTCGTCGCGCAGCGTGAAGCTGTTGACGATCAGCCACGCCTGCCACAGGGCGAAGCACACCACGCCGAGCTCCACCGCCCAGGCCAGGCGCCCGGGATGGGCATCGGCGGGTGGTGGGGCGGGGCGTGGCTCGCGGTGGGCCAGGCGCAGGTAGAGGCAGGCCGAGAGCAGCGCGTTGGCGGCGATCCCGGCGAAGGTGATGGCCAGGGTCACCAGCACGTAGGCGGTCAGGTAGGCGAGGGTGGCGGGCACCAGGACCGCATGGCGCTCCGGCAGCCACCAAAGCAGCGGTGTGAACAGCCGGTCGAAGATCAGCGTGGCGAGTATCGGCAGGGTCACGATCATCGCCAGCAGGGCGAGGGTGACCACGGCGATGGGGCGACGGTTGCCGCGGGTGAGCTCGCCGCTGCGCGCCAGGGCCCGGCGCGGCGAGAGTGTCTCCAGCGCCACCAGCGGCAGGGCCAGGATCCAGCGCACATAGAGGGAGGCGGCGAGCCACGCCCAGGCGGTCACCAGCGGCACGGCCAGGGCGAGGAACTGCCACAGCGCCGGCGGCCGCACGCGCTGCACATAGTAGGGGTCGAGGCCGCCGAGCAGGGCACCATGCAGCCAGACCAGGGCGAACGCCACCGGCAGCACCAGCAGCAGGTGGGTACCCACCTGAACCACCACCAGCCCGGCCAGGGCCGGCAGGCGATGCAGGGTCCACCACAGCGCCTCGAAGGCCAGTCGCAGGTGATGGTCGCGGGGTCGTGCCGCCACCAGGATCATGCCCGCCTGCTGCAGGTAGAGCACCAGGAAGGTGAGTCCGGTGGCGGCCAGCAGCCACAGCGTGCCGGCGGGGCTGACCAGCAGGTCGATGAGCTCGGCATTGCTGATCACGGTGCGGCCGAAGCGACCCACGAGGTGGGCCAGGCTCCAGGCTACCGCCGGCAGCAGCAGGCTGGAGGCCAGCAGGGTAAAGAACAGGTGATAGGCCACCAGCGGGCGCAGGTGCTCGCGCAGGCTGCGCAGGACGTCTCGACTCAGCCGCGAGAGGGCCAGCATGGCGGGCTCGATATCGCTTTCATGGGGGCAGGGTGACACCCGCCGCCTGACCTGGGCAAGGGCGGCGGGGCGGGCTCAGCCCTCCAGGGGCAGGCGCGCCTCGGCCACCAGGATGCCGTTGTTGTCGGCGTAGAGCCACTCGCCGGGGGCGAGGGTGACGCCGGCGAAGGTCACCGGGATATCGCGCTGCCCTTCGCCACGCTTCTCGCTCTTGCGCGGATGGGCACCGAGTGCCTGCACGCCGAGGTCGGTCTCCGCCAGCACATCGACGTCGCGCACGCAGCCGTACAGGATCACGCCGCTCCAGCCGTTGCCGGCCGCCTGCTCGGCCAGCATGTCGCCGAGCATGGCACAGCGCTGTGATCCGCCGGCATCCACCACCAGCACGGCGCCCTCACCGGGCTCGGCCACGGCCTGCTTGACCAGGGAGTTGTCCTCGAAGCACTTGACGGTGCGGATCGGGCCGCAGAAGGCCTCGCGGCCGCCGAAGTTGATGAACAGCGGATCGAGTGCGCGTACCTCGGGGTGGGCGTCACAGATGTCTGGGGTGATGATCTGGGGCACGGCAGGGCTCCTTGTCTCGAAAGGGAGTCTTGATGATGCCACAGCGTTGGCTCGGCATCAGCCGCCACTCGTCGCCACTCGCCGGCGCCGAGGGTCAGGCGCTGGCACGTCGCCGAGGCTATGCCACAATGGCGTCCCCGGATCGGCGGGGAAGCGCCGAACCTGAAGGAGAGAGTCCATGAACACCAGCGACGATGCCCGCCGTCGCCTTGAGCGTCTGACCGAGCTGCTCGCCGCCTGGCAACCGCTGTGGCAGCCGCTGCCCTTCCAGCACCCTCGGCTGCCCTGGCAGGCCGAGTGGCCCGCCATGGTTGAGGCGCTGCTGGCGCTCTCCGATGCCGAGGTGTCGCGCCTGCAGGATGCCCCCTTCACCGACCCCCCCCTGGCCGCATGGCTGCCGGTCGCGGAGCTCGAGGGACTGGCCAGCCTGCCGCAGTTGCCGGGCGAGGGCGAGACGCTTGCGCAGGGCTGGGCGACCCATGTCGGGGGTCGCAAGTGGCGCCAGATCGAGGCCTTCCTGCCCAGGGTGCGCCTGGCCGCGGGCGACAGGCCCCTGGAGTGGTGTGCCGGCAAGGGACACCTGGCCCGCACCCTGGCGCGCCGGCATGGGGTCGAGGTCAGCGCGCTGGAGTGGGATGCGGCGCTCTGCGACGGTGGCGCGGCGCTGGCCGAGGCACAGGACGTCCCTCTCACGCTGGTCCAGCAGGATGTCATGGCAGCGGATGTCGCGTGCTGGCTGACCCCGACCACCCATGTCAGCGCGCTGCACGCTTGCGGCGACCTGCACCGCCGCCTGCTGGAGCAGGCGGTAGCCGCCGGCAGCGCGCTGACCCTGGCCCCCTGCTGTTATCAGCGTACCGCCGATGCAGGCTACCGGCCGCTCTCGCGTCTCGGTGCCGACGGCATGGCGCGGCATCACCTGTCGTTGTCCCGGGAGGATCTGGCCATGGCGGTGCAGGAGACGGTCACCGCCCCGCGCCATGTGCAGCGCCATCGCCAGCGGGCCAATGCCTGGCGGCTGGGTTTCGACCGGCTGCAGCGGGCGGTGCGCGGCCAGGATGACTACCTGCCGGTGCCCAGCCTGGCCTATGGCCGCATGCCCGGGAGCTTCGTCGACTTCTGTCACTGGGCCGCCGAGCAGAAGGGAATCGCGCTGCCCGACGACAGCGACTGGGCGGGCCTCGAGGCATCGGGGTGGCGCCGCCAGGCCGAGGTGGCACGCCTGGAGCTTGTACGCCACCTGTTCCGGCGACCCCTGGAGGTGTGGCTGGCGCTGGATCGCCTGGTGTTTCTCGAGGAGGCCGGCTATGACGCCCAGATCGGTACCTTCTGCGACCGCGAGCTCACCCCACGCAACCTGCTGATCCGCGCACGCCGCCCCGCCACCGCTTGAGGTCATGGTGTGGCTGTCATGGCGCCACCGGCTGGTCGTCACCACCGGCGGTTGGCGTTGGCGCCTCACCGGTGCGGGCTTGCCGAGCTTCCAGCCACTCCGCGAAGTAGTCGTCCATGCGCGTCAGGGTACGCGCATACCAGGTCTCGTCCTTGGCGATGGCGCCCTCGGCGTTGAGCGGGTGGGTGGGGATGTGCAGGCGCATGTCCACGCCCGTGTCGGGATGCCGGCCGACCCGCTCGGCCGCCGAGGCGCGGGCCGGCCCGTAGGGAATCCGTTCGGCCAGGGCGACGAGGCGCTCGGTGGATGTGGCGAAGCGGATGAAGGCCCGTGCCGTGTCCGGATTGCCGGCGTGGCGGGGAATCACCCAGGTCTCGTGCTCCTGGACCTGGCCATCCCAGAGGATCTCGATGGGCAGGTCACGGTTGACCATGGCATCGAAGAAGCGGCCGTTGTAGCCCGAGGCCATCACTACCTCGCCCTCGGTGAGCAGGCGCACGGGCGCTTCGCCATCCTCCCACCAGCGGATCTCCTCCAGCGCATCCAGCCGCGCCAGCGCCAGGGCCAGGCCCCGCGGCGTGCTCAGCAGTCGGTAGAGCTCCTCGCGAGGCACGCCGTGGGCGAGCAGCGCCCACTCGAGGTTGACTGCCGGGGTGCGCTGCAGCGCCCGGGGCCCCGGAAAGCGTCGCTGATCGAAGAGGTCGGCGATGCGCGTAGGGCGGCGTCCCGGGAAGGCGTCGGTGCGATAGGCCACCACCGTCGCGAACAGCGTATGGGTCAGCGCGCAGTCGCCGATGGCCCCGGGCATGAAGTCGTGCTCGGCGGGGGGGCCGTCCGGGGCCGGGGCGGCGAGATCCGTCGGCAGGGGTTCGAGCAGGCCCTCGTCGCAGGCCGCCATGGCCTGGCTGCGGGTCATGTCGATCACATCCCAGGGGACCTCTCCAGCGGCCACGGCCCGGCGTAGTTCGGCCAGGCCGCCGGCGTAGCGCTGTACCTCGACCTCGATGCCGTGCGCTTCACTGAAGGGGGTGAACAGCGCCTCTTGCTGGGCGCGTTCGTAGGCACCGCCCCAGCTCAGCACCCGCAGCGGCTCGGCGAGAAGCCCCGATGTGCCGGCGAGCAGGAGCAACAGGGCGGCGGCGAGGCGGCAAGGCGTTGTCCGAAACGTCCTAGCCATGGCCGTGCTCCTCGCGGCGCAGCGCATCGCTCTGGTGGAGGTAGGCGCGGGCGATATGCACCTCGTAGACCACCCCGCGGAAGATGCCCTCGTCGACCACCGCCAGGGCCTCGCCGGTGACCTCCTCGAGCAGCGCCATCGCCGCCCACAGGGTGGTGCCGGAGTGAAGCGTCGGGCGTTCGCCGTCCACGCAGTCGCCCACCCGGTGCGCGCCCGCTGCTTGGCGCGCCGACTCCAGCTCGGCCAGCGTCACGCAGCCATGGAAGCGCTCCTGGGTGTCCACCAGGTAGGCCTCGCCGTGGCGTTCACGGGCCAGGGTGGCGATGGCCTCGTCCAGCGAGGCCTCGGGGGAGAGGATCACGCACTCCCGGGTCAGGTAGTCGATCACCCGGGTGTCCATCAGCAGCGCCTGGCCGCGTCCGGAGGAGAGGTCCAGCCCGCGGTTGCGCAGCTGGATATCGAACAGCGAGCGGCCAAACAGCTGGGCCGCAATGGGGCTGGCCAGGGTCACGCTGGCCAGGGCCGCCGTGGTCAGGGCGTAGTTGCCGGTGAGCTCGAAGACGATCAGCAGGCTGGTCAGCGGAGCGCCGATGACCGGGGCGGTGACGGCGACCATGCCACATACCGCATAGAACACGAAGGTCTCCTGGGAGACGCCGGCCAGGGCCGCCACCAGGCTGCCGCAGAGCCCACCGAACAGCGTGCCGATCACCAGGGCGGGGCTGAAGACGCCGCCACTGAATCCCATGCCCAGGCACAGGGCGGTGGCCGCCACCTTGAGAGCCAGCACCAGCAGCAGCTCGCCCCCGCCGAAGGCACCGGCGATGGTGGCGAAGCGCAGCGTCTCCTGGCCCATGCCGAGGATGTCGGGCACCCACAACGCCACCGACCCCAGCAGGGCACCGGCCAGGGCGGGGTGCAGGTCGGGACGCAGCGGCAGACGCCGGGCGAGGCGGCCTACGCCGAGGATGGCGTGCATGTAGGCCCCGGCCAGCAGGGCCCCCAGCCCCCCCATGGCCACGAACAGTGCAAATTCCCAGGCCCGTGGCACCACGGTCTCGGCGACATGGAACAGGGCGCCCTGGGCGAGCGCCTGGGTGGCGATCACATGGCCGACCAGGGCGGCCGCGGCGATGGGCGCGAAGGCACGCAGCGCATAGTGGCGCAGCACCACCTCATGGGCGAAGACGATGCCGGCCAGCGGGGCATTGAAGGCGGTGGCGATGGCCGCGGCCACACCGCAGGCGATGGTGATGTTGTCGTCGGAGCGGCCCAGGCGCAGCAGCCGAGCACCCAGCGAGCCCAGGGTGGCCCCCAGGTGCACCAGCGGGCCGTACTGACCCACCGAGGCGCCGGCCCCCAGGGAGATCATGGCGGTCAGGGCGGAGATCCCCCCTTCCCTGGCCGGGAGTCGACCGCGCCGGGTCTGGACGGCGGCGATGGCGTCGGCGGGTGTGTGGGGGCGTCCCTGGGGAAGGTGGCGATGCAGCTGGCCGACGATCAGCCCGCCCAGGGTCGGCACGGCGATGGTGGTCAGGGCCAGCAGTTCGGGCCAGGGAAACATCATGCGACTGCGGGGTGAGATCAGCAGCAGCTCGTTGAGCACAAGCACGCCGCGCACGAAGCCGGCGGCGCACAGCGCCGCGACGCCGCCGATGACGGCACCCAGCAACACCAGCCCCAGGAAGCGCAGCACCGGCAGGGGGCCGCGGCCGGTGGGCGCCGATGTGGTCTCCATGACCTAGGTGTAGGTGCCCGGTCAGGCGACGTCCACCGGTGTCGCGCGGGACAGCCTGCCCCGGCAAGGCCAGCCGGCCGGTGGAGGGGCCGTCGAAGGGCTGCTGAAGAGGAGGGCGCCTCAGGCCACGGCGAAGCGCCGTTGCAGCCAGGCGTTGATGTCGTCGGATTCGTAGAGCCACTCGATCTCGCCGTCGGCGTGGGCGATGCGCAGGCAGGGGACCTTGACGCGTCCGCCGCCCTCGGCCAGCTCGCGGCGATGATCCGGGTCGAGCCGGGTGTCGCGGGTCTCGATGGGCAGACCCAGGCGGGCGATCTCCTTGCGCACCTTGACGCAGAAGGGACAGCTGCGGAACTGGTAGAGGGCGAGGTCTTCACAGGCGCGGTCGACCTCGGCCTGGGCCTCCGGGGAGCGCTCCAGGGCCTTGGGAGTCGAGAGTTTCTCGGCGATCAGCACGACCGGTGCGAGCAGCAGGCGCAGGCCGCGGAAGAAGAGGCGGATCAGGGGGCGCATGGCGTCTAGGCATCCTCGTTGGTTCGCAGGGGGCGGCCATGATGCCACGCCCCCCGACGAGCGGCCACCCGAGCTATCGCACGTGCCGGCCATCCGGGGACAGTCCCTTCTCGCTAGGGAGCCTCGCCGGGGAAGCGGGCGAGGAGCTCGCGGATCTCACCGTCGCGAACGACCTCCAGCGGCAGCAGGGTGCCGGGCGCCTGGCGGCGTACCAGGTCGATCAGCTCGCCGGGGGAGCCCAGCGGCCTGCCGGCGGCGGCACTGATGATGTCATCCTCGTGCAGGCCACTCGCCTGGGCCACGCTGTCGGGCTCGACCCGGGCCACCCGCACCCCCGCCGGGTCCGGAACGATCATCACCCCCAGGCGCATGGGGCTCGCCGGCTCGTGGCGCGCCTCGTCGCCCAGGCCGAACAGGGCGTCGGCGATCGCCGCGGGGGGCGGGCACTCCTGGTCTGGCGACCAGGCCAGCAGCGTGCGCTGCGCCGTGATACCCAGGGCATCGAGCTGGTGGGGAACGCCATGGCCGTGGCGCACATGGCCCTCGCCCATCAGTCCGACCACCAGCGGCGAGTGCTCGCTGGCATCGGCCAGTCCCTCGGCCATGGCGCGGTCCCACACCAGCTGGGCATCGATGAAGCGCTCGAATCCTCCGGGGACCGCGGTTTCGCTGGGGTGCTCGGCGTAGGTCTCGGTGAGCAGGGTGCGGTACTCGGGCGAGGCCGGCGCCGGCGCCGTCAGGCCGTGGCGCTCTGCCGCCGGCACCTCCTCCCAGCCCTCCGTGGCCAGACGCCGGCGCAACTCGGGGGTGACGTTCAGCGCCACCAGTGGAACGCGGTGCATGCGTGCGAAGTGCAGGATCGGCAGGTAGAGGTCGGGGTCGTAGCCCCAGGCGTCGTGCCAGTCGCTGGACTCGAGGAAGGCCGTCTCGTCCAGCTCGCCGGCCACCCAGGCATCCAGCGCCGGCTGGGCCTCCCGCGGCAGCATCTCCAGGCCGATCGCCAGGTTCGGCTGATGGCCGTGCAGCGCCGCCAGGGTATGCAGTTGCCAGCGATGGTGGGCCAGGCGCTCATGCTGCTCACCGAGCAGCACGACCCGCTGCTCGGCGAGTTCGCGCAGAAGCGCGTCCGGGGCCACCGCCTCGCCCTGGCGCCGCCACTCGCCGGCGGCGGGGCACTCATCGGCCAGGGCGACGGTCTGGCCGCACAGCAGCGCGGCGAGGAGAAGGGCGGCGTGGTGGCGGCGTGGCATGGCGGTTCCCGGCGATGAGTGGCGATTCGCTACCATAGCGCAGACCGCAGGGGGCCGCGATCCATGAGCAGGCGCGGCGCGGGACGGGGAGACCGGCCAATGGCTGCCGGGGCATCTAGACTGTCAGGGTGGCGCCATGCCACCGGCTACCCTGACACCTTCACGAGGTCCTCGATGACGCATCGCTTGCCGGCGCTCTCTCTGTTTCTGCTGTTGCCCTTGGTGTCCTGGCTCGCCGGCTGCGGCGGCGAGCCGGGCCTGGCCGAGGTGCCCCTGCCGGTGCTGGCCGCCGAGCCGGCCACCCACGACGGCAGCCGAGTGGCCACCCAGGGAGTGGTGCGCCGCTTCGAGGAGCCACTGCACTACTGGATCGAGGACGAGGACCTGCATCGGGTGGAGATCTTCCCCCACGACGAGATCGCCCCGCATCTGGGGGAAGCGGTGCGGGTCGAGGGGCGCTTCGCCTTCTCGCCCGACGAGGGGCGACGCCTGACCCTTGAACGCGTCACGCGCCTGGCGGAGCGAGACTGACCGCCGCCACTGTCAGAGAGGACAGCCATGCCAGGGAAAATGCGCGAGGCTATCGGGGAGATCGACAAGTGGCCATTAGCAAAGTCCCTCCGGCGCGGTACCCTAGGGGGCAATCGAGCCCACCCGAGGAGAACCCCTTGCCTAGTCCCCGTTCGCTGTCGATCCCGATCGCCGCTCTGTGCGCGCTGCTCTCCTGGGGACAGGCCGTCGCCGAAGAGGCGTCGACACTGCGCCTGGTCGCCACCACCGGCATGATTGCCGATATCGTCCGGGAGGTGGGCGGCGATCGGGTCGAGGTGCAGGGGCTGATGGGGCCGGGCGTCGACCCGCACCTCTACCGCCAGACGCGCAGCGATGTGGTCGCCATGACCCGCGCCGATGCCGTGTTCTGGAACGGCCTGAACCTCGAGGTGCAGCTGGCCGAGCTGCTCGAGCGCCTGGGTCGGCGGAGCCCGGTATTTGCCGTGGCCGAGACGGTGCCACGGGAGGCGCTGTTGGCCGATGAGGCCTACCCCGACCAGCCCGACCCCCATGTGTGGATGGACCCCGGGCGTTGGCGCCACTCTGTCATCGCCGTGCGCGATGCGCTGGTCGAGTTGGATCCCGATGGTGTCGCCGCCTTCGAGGCCGGTGCCGAGGCGTATCTGGAGGAGCTCGAGGGGCTTGACGCCTATGCCCGCGAGGTCCTCGCCAGCATTCCCGAGGAATCCCGCGTGCTGGTTACCGCCCACGACGCCTTCGGTTACTTCGGCGACGCCTACGGGCTGGAGGTGCTGGGCATCCAGGGCTTCTCCACCGAGAGCGAGGCAGGGCTTTCGCGTATCGAGACCCTGGTCGACCTGCTGGTGGAGCGCGAGATCGGCGCCATCTTCGTCGAGACCTCGGTGTCGGAGCGCAGCATCCGGGCGCTGATCGAGGGCGCCGCCGCCGTGGGCCACGAGGTGCGCATCGGTGGCGAGCTGTTCTCCGACGCCATGGGCCCCGAGGGCAGCTACGAGGGCAGCTGGCTGGGCATGCTAGATCACAACGTCACCACCATCGCCCGGGCACTGGACGGCGACGCCCCGGTGGCCGGCTGGCAGGGCCGCCTGGCCAAGGCCGACCCAGGCTCTGCCGAGGAGGAGTAACCCATGCCCGATTCACGACTCGGCAAGGCGGTGATCGCCAGCCCCCTGGCGATCCAGGGGCTCACCGTCAGCTATGACCACCGTCCGGTGGTGCACTCGGTAGACTTCATCACGCCGCCGGGCAGCATGAGTGCCATCATCGGCCCCAATGGCGCCGGCAAGTCGACCCTGCTCAAGGCGGCGTTGGGCATCACCCGGCGCCTCTCCGGCGAGGTGCGGGTCTTCGGCCGTCCCCTCGAGCAGGAGATGCGCCATCTGGCCTTCGTGCCCCAGCGCTCTAGCATCGACTGGGACTTTCCGGCCCGGGTCATCGACGTGGTGGGCATGGGGCTCTACCGCGACCTGCGCTGGTGGCAGTTCGGTGCCCGGCGGCTGCGCCGGCGAGCCATGGAGAGCCTGGCCCGGGTCGGCATGGAGGGGTTCGCCGAACGTCAGATCGGCCAGCTCTCCGGAGGCCAGCAGCAACGGGTATTCCTGGCCAGGGCGCTGGTCCAGGAGGCCGACATCACGATCCTCGACGAGCCCTTCGCCGGGGTCGATGCCGCCACCGAGGCGGCGATCATCGAGGTCCTCAAGTCGCTGCGCGACGAGGGGCGGACCCTGCTCTGCGTGCACCACGACCTGGCCACGGTGCGTGACTATTTCGATCATGTGCTGCTCATGAATGTGCGGCGCATCGCCGCCGGCCCCGTGGACGAGGCCTTCACCGAGGAAAACCTGCAGGCCACCTATGGCGGTCGGTTAAGCCCCGTGCAGCTGGCACGGCTCATCGAGTCGCCGATAGAAGTGCGCAAGGAAGAGGCGGGGCAATGATGATGGAAACCTGGTGGCGGGCGCTTACCTTCACCCTGGGCTACAACACCAGTCTGGTGACGGTGGGCGCCATGCTGCTGGCCGCCGCCGCCGGCATGGTGGGCAGCTTCGTGCTGCTGCGCAAGCGTGCCCTGGTCAGCGATGCCATCAGCCACTCCACCCTGCCGGGGCTGGCGCTGGCCTTCCTGGTCATGGGCGTGTGGCAGGGCGATGGCCGGGTGCTGCCGGCGCTGCTGGCCGGCGCCGCGGCCAGTGCCGCCCTGGGCCTGTGGCTGGTGCAGCGGATCAGCGAGCGCACCCGGCTGGGGGAGGACGCCGCCATCGGCGCCGTGCTCTCCACCTTTTTCGCCTTCGGTGTGGTGCTGATCACCGTGATCCAGACCCTCTCGGTGCGCGGCCAGTCTGGGCTGACCGGCTATCTGGTGGGTGCCACCGCCGGCATGCTCTACTCCGAGGCGTTGCTGATTGCCGCCTGTGCCGTAGGCCTGCTGCTGGCGCTGCTGGTGTGGCGCCGAGACCTGCTGCTGCTGTGCTTCGACGCGGACTTCGCCCGCACCCAGGGCCTGGATACCGGCAGGCTCGACCTGCTGCTGCTCCTCCTCCTGATGGCGGTAGTGGTGATCGGGCTCAAGGTCACCGGGCTGATCCTGGTGGTGGCGCTGACCATCATCCCGCCGGTGGCGGCACGCTTCTGGACCGACCAGCCCATGCGCATGATGGCACTGGCCGCGCTGCTCGGGGCGTTGTCGGGGTATCTCGGCGTATCACTATCCAGCGTGCGCGAGGGGCTGCCCACCGGGCCGCTGATCGTGCTCGCCGCCTTCTCCCTGTTCCTGGTCTCCTTCCTGTTCTCGCCGCGTCGCGGTGTGCTGGCTTCCCTGCTCGCCTATCGTCGCCTGCGCCGCCGGGTGCATCTTCGCCAAGGGTTGCTCGCCCTGGGGCGCGACGAGCCGATCTTCGATGGCCTGACCCTCAAGCTGCTGCAGCGGCGCGGCCATGTGCGTCGCGATGGGGTGGCTACCCCGGCGGGCCAGGCGGCGGCGCGAGACGCCGAGCATGAGGAGCGCCTCTGGGCGCTCTATCGCCGGCGCTACCCGGATGATGCACTGCACCGCGAGCACGCCGGCCTGACGCCCATCGGCCAGGTGCTCTCGGCGGACGCCATCATGGCCCTGGAGGCGGAGCTGCCGCCGGAGGAGGCGCGATGAGCGAGTTCATGATGTTCAGCCTGGTGCCGCTGACGATCGCCATCATCATCTCGATGACCTGTGCGCTGCTCGGCAACTTCCTGGTGCTGCGTCGCCAGAGCCTGATCGGCGATGCCATCAGCCATGTGGCGCTGCCCGGCATCGTGGTCAGCTTCCTGATCACCGGCAGCCTGGCCTCGCTGGCCATGATGCTGGGCGCCGGGGTGGCCGCCCTGGTGACGGTGGTGCTGATCGAGCTGATACGCCGCCTGGGCCGGGTGGAGGGCAGCGCCGCCATGGGCGTGGTGTTCACCAGCCTGTTCGCCCTGGGCGTGCTGCTGCTGGAGTGGCACGGCGCCGGCGGGGTGCACCTGGACGTCGAACACGCCCTGTACGGCAACCTGGAGAGCCTGATCTGGTTCGAGGGCACCGGCCTCGCCGCGCTGTTCGACCCGGTAGCCCTGGCCGACCTGCCGCCCCAGCTGGGCCGGGCCGCCTGGGTAGGGCTGCTGGTGGTGGCCTTCGTGGTGGTGATGCGCCGCCCGCTGGTACTGGCCAGTTTCGATCCCGACTTCGCCGCCAGCCTGCAGGCCCGCCCGGCATTGGTCGACCTGCTGCTGGTGACCCTGGTGGCGGTGGCGGCCATCGCCGCCTTCGAGGCGGTGGGGTCGATCATCGTCATCGCCATGTTCATCTGCCCGGCGGCCGCCGCAAGGCTGATGACCAACCGCCTCGGTGCCCAGATCGCCTGGAGCCAGGGCTTCGCGGTGGCGGCGGCGGTGGCCGGCTACCTGCTGGCCGGCGAGGCGCCACGCTGGCTCGGCTTCGAGGCCTCGCTCAGCGCCGCCGGCATGATCGCCACCGTCGCCGGGATCATCCTGCTCGCCGCCTGCCTGTTCGGCCCCTGTCGCGCACGCAGCGGCTCGGCGCAGCGCGGCTGACCACGCCGGGCTTCCTGGGACGTCAGTCGGCGTCCGCCACGCTGCCCGGCGCCTGGCTGCCGGCCGGGCGGCGCGCCATCACGGTGATCTCGACGTGGGCGCCGCCGTAGAGTCGGGGTGACACGGTGCAGGTGCGCGCCGGGTAGCGGTGGGCATCGAAGAACTCGGCGTAGGCGGCATCCATCTCACGAATCAGGTCGAGGTCGGTGATATGCACGTCGACCCGCACCACGTCCGCCATGTCGCAGCCGGCGGAAACCAGCATGCGCTGGATCCGCCGCATCACCAGCCGAGTCTCCTCGGCCATGTTGCCGAGCACGGTCTCGCCGCCCTGGATATCCTCGGCGCTCAGCCCCGACAGAAAGACGTAGTCGTCGTCGATCACCATATGGCTGCCCGGGAACAGCAGGCCGGGGAGGGTGGGGTCGTTGCGGTATTGAGGCATGGTGGCGCACTCCGAGCGGGTGGATCGGCATCTGGTCAAGCGTCGTCCAGACGCACACGGATTTCCATCTCCGTGCGTTTCCATGCCAGGCTTCCAGCCCGGTGGGATGCTCCTGCTCATCGACGATGAAGCCCCCGCTGACCTCGTGCCGTTCCCCCTACGGCGTTCTCGCGCCTGGCGGCTAAGCTTGCAGTGAGCATCCCGGCCGAGCCAACTCCCGTCATGAACCATGCTGCCGTCATCGAAGTGATCTACCGCCAGCACTCGCGGCGGGTGCTGGCGACCCTGATTCGCCTGCTCGGCGACTTCGAGTTGGCGGAGGAGGCGCTCCAGGAGGCCTTCATGGCCGCCGTACAGCAGTGGCCGGCGCAGGGGGTGCCGGAGCATCCCGCCGCCTGGCTGATCCGCACCGGCCAGCGGCGCGGCATCGACCAGATTCGCCGCCGCCAGACGTCCCGCCAGCATGCACATCTGGTGGCGCCCGATGAGCCGGCGGCGAGCCTCGACGAGCGCAGCATCCAGCATGACCCGCTGAGGCTACTCTTCACCTGCTGTCATCCCGGCCTGGCCCTGGACGAGCGGGTGGCCCTGACCCTGCGCGAGATGTGCGGGCTGACCACCGAGCAGGTGGCCAGGGCGCTGCTGCAACGGCCCGCCACCCTGGCCCAGCGCATCGTGCGGGCCAAGCGCCGGATTCGCGATGCCGGCATTCCCTACGAGGTGCCGGATGCCAGGGAGCTGCCGGGGCGACTGCCCGATGTCCTGCGGGTGATCTACCTGGTGTACAACGAGGGCTACTCGCAGAGTGCCGGCGATGCCCTGGTCGACGTCAGCCTCTCGGCCGAGGCCATGGAGCTGGCGGACGCGCTGGCCCGGCTGCTGCCGGAGGGGGAGGTGTACGGCCTGCTGGCGCTGATGTGGCTGCACGACGCTCGGCGCGTGGCCCGCCAGGGCCCGGACGGGGAGCTGGTCCCCCTGGAGGAGCAGGACCGTGGCCGCTGGGACCGGCGGCGTATCCGCGATGGCATGGTGCATCTCGGCCAGGCACTGGCGCTGACGCCCACCGGCCCCTACACGCTGCAGGCCTCGATCGCCGCCGAGCATGTCCGCGCGTCCCGCGCCGAGGCGACCGACTGGGGACGGATCGTGATGCTCTACGAGGCGCTCTATCGCCAGCAGCCCTCGCCGGTGATCGCCCTCAACCGGGCGGCGGCGGTGGCCATGCGTGACGGCCCGGAGGCCGGCCTGCGCCTGCTGGAGGCGCTGGAGGCCCACAAGGCGATCGTCAACTACCACCTCTTCCATGCCGCCCGGGCCGACCTGCATCGCCGTGCCGGCCACCCTCGGCAGGCCCGGCTCGCCTATGAGTGGGCCCTGGCGCTGACCGCCCAGGAGCCGGAGCGCCGCTTCCTGCGGCGCCGGCTGGCCGAACTGGCCTCCGCGTCGCAATAAAAAACGCGCGGCGATGTCGATCCGCACTGCCGTCGCACGACTCAGGGAGGCAACCAGCCAATGGAGGTGGAACTCATGCGCTACATGCTGATGCGCAAGGCCGACCCGGCCACCGAGGCCGGCGAGCTGCCCGGCCAGGGCGTGCTCGAGGCCATGGCCGACTACAACAACCGGATGCTCGAGGCCGGGGTCTTCGTCACCGGCGACGGCCTGCGACCCAGCAGCGAAGGCTGCCGGATCGAGCGTCGCAACGGGCAGGTGCGGGTCACCCACGGTCCCTTCGCCGAGACCGGGGAGCTGCTCGCCGGCTACAGCGTGCTGGAGGCGGACTCGCTGGAGGCCGCCATCGAATGGGCCAGGCAGTGGCCCGCCGAAGACGGCGACGTCACCCTGGAGCTGCGCCGCTACTTCGCCCTGGAGGACTTCGAGCCCGGCCCCGGCCTGGACAAGCACCGCGCCATGGCGCGCCTGCCCAGCGAGCTCAACGTACACCTGTGCTTTCCCGGCAACTGCCGCGAGGCCATGACCTGCTACGCCGAGGTCATCGGCGGTCGGCTGGAGGCGCTGATCACCTGCGGCGAGACGCCGGCCGCCCGGGACACCCCGCCCGAGCGCCACGACCGGATCATCCATGCATCACTCAACGTCCGTGGCCGCCGCCTGATGGGCGCGGACATGGCCGGCGACTGCTACCAGGCGCCGCAGGTCGCCCAGGTGCACCTCGACTACGAGACCCTCGACCGGGCCGAGGCGGTGTTCAGCCGGCTGGCCGAGGGTGGTGAGGTCACCATGCCCTTCGGCGCCACCTTCTGGGCACAGGGGTTCGGCATGCTCACCGACCGCTTCGGCGTGCCCTGGATGATCGGCTGCCAGACCGGCCAATGCCTTATGAGCGAGGAGGAGAGCCAACCATGAAATACGCCGCACTGGTCTACTACCAGGAGCGCCTCATCCAGGCCATGAACGAGCAGGAGTGGCACGACCTCAACCAGGAGTGCCTGGCCGGGGTGGAGCGCCTGACCGACCAGGGGCACTTCCTGGCCGGCCAGGCCCTGCAGCCGGTGGAGCGCGCCGCCAGCGTGCGGGTGCGCGATGGCGAGGTGCTGATCTCTGACGGCCCCTTTGCCGAGACCAAGGAGCAGCTGGCCGGCTTCTACCTGCTGGACGCCCGCGACCTCAACGAGGCCGTGCAGCTCGCCAGCCGCATTCCCCCCGCCCGGTTCGGCACCATCGAGGTGCGCCCGGTGCGGGAACTTCCCCCAAGAGATACGGGAGACCCCTCATGACCTATGTCGATGGATTCGTAGCCGCGGTGCCCACCGCCAACCGCGAGAGATACATCCGGCACGCCCGCGACGCCGCCGTGGTGTTCAAGGAACACGGCGCCCTCACCATGGTGGAGTGCTGGGGAGACGACGTGCCGGAGGGGAAGGTCACTTCCTTCCCCATGGCGGTGAAGTGCCAGCCGGACGAGACCGTAATCTTCTCCTGGATCACCTGGCCCTCCCGTGAGGTGCGCGACCGGGGGATGGCCAAGGTCATGGAGGACCCGCGCCTACAGCCCGAGGCGAACCCCATGCCCTTCGATGGCAAGCGGCTGATCTATGGCGGTTTCGAGGTGGTGGTGGACGAATAGCGTCGGGCGCCTGGCAGGGGGCTGACAGGCCGGCCCCCTGCCATCGACCAATGGGCCGGGCGTGCCTGTTGTGATACTGCTGGAAGTTTAGCCATTGACCACAAGGACCCCGTGATGCCCCAGGCCCCCGACTTCCCGCCGGCCAACCCCGATTATCGCACCGAGGTGGAGCGTATCCTCCAGGCGGCGCCCTTCATCCGCGCGCTGGGTGTCGAGGCCCAGGAGATCGCCCCGGGCCAGTGCGTGACGCGCCTGGCGGTGCGCGAGGAGCACCAGCAGCAGGATGGCTTCGTGCATGCCGGCGTGCTGGCCACCATCGCCGACCACACCGCCGGCGCCGCAGGAGCCACGCTGCTCCCGGCGGGCGCGATCGTGCTCACCGCCGAGTTCAAGATCAACCTGCTGCGCTCGGCCCGGGGGCGTGAACTGCGCTGCGTGGGCCGGGTGCTCAAGCCCGGGCGCACCCTGATCGTCGCCGAGTCCGAGGTCTACGCCGGCGAGGGGAGCGCCAGCCTAGTGGCCAAGGCCACGGTGACCCTGGCCGTGGTCACGCCGCGGTGACGGTGGTGGAACCCATGACCGAGATCCGTCCCGCCGCGACCCTCGCCCTGGTGCGCGACAGCGACCGGGGGCTGGAGGTCCTGCTGCTTCAGCGCACCTGGCAGGCGGCCTTCCTGCCCGGCTACTTCGTCTTTCCCGGCGGGGCCGTGGACCGCCAGGACCCGGACGTGCGGTCCTTCACCTCCGGCCGCGGGGATGCCGCGATCAGCCAGACCCTGAGCCTCGATGAGGGCGGGGCCGACTACATGATCGCGGCACTGCGCGAATGCCTCGAGGAGGCGGGCCTGCTACTGGCCGTGGACGGCCGAGGCCGCCTGCCGACGGGCGACCATCCGGTGCTGAACGAGGGGCGCGCGGCGCTGCGTCGCGAGGCGACGAGTTTCCGGGCGCTGTGCGAGCAGCACGGCCTCGGCCTGCCGCTGGACCGGCTGGCCTACCTGGGCCACTGGGTCACGCCCCGGGGCGCGCCGCGGCGCTTCGACACGCGCTTCTTCGTGGCCCTGGCGCCACCGGGCCAGCAGGCGGCCCACGACGGCAGTGAGACCATCGACCACGCCTGGCTGAGCCCCGCCGAGGCCCTGGCCGCGCATCGCCAGGGGCGAATGGCGCTGGGCTATCCCACCCTGCGTACCCTGCGCCTGATCGCCGACTTTGCGACCCCCGAGGCGCTGCTGCGTTATGCCCATGCCAATCCGCCGGTGTCGCGTCCCGGCCGTCCCTGGCCGGCCCGCAAGGGCGGCGCCGCCTGGCAGGTGGAGCCCGATTCCCCGGCCTATGCGGAGGTGAGCCGCCTGGACCCGCATCGCCAGGGCACGGCCAGCGCCGCTATCGTGCCGGGCCAGGCGGTGGAGCTGGCGCCGGGGGTGACTCGGGTCACCGCGCCCAACCCCGGGGCGATGACCGGCCCAGGCACCAACAGCTACCTGCTGGGTGACGGCCATGATCACCTGGTGATCGATCCGGGCCCCGCGGATCCGGCCCACCTGGAGCGGCTGCTGGCGCTGGCCGGCGGACGCATCTCCCGGGTGCTGGTGACCCACACCCATATCGACCACTCGCCGGGGGCGGCCTGGCTCAAGGCGCGCACCGGCGCCAGGCTGGTGGGCCTGCCGCCGCCGCCCGGGGCCAGCCAGGACGCCGGCTTCATGCCCGATCAGCGGCCGGACCACGGCGAGCGCCTCGCAACGCCCGCCGGCCCGCTCAAGGTGCTGCATACCCCGGGGCACGCCTCCAACCACCTCTGTTACCTGCTGGAGCCCGCGCGGCTGCTGTTCGCCGGCGACCAGGTGATGCAGGGTTCCACGGTGGTGATCAACCCGCCGGACGGCGACATGGCCGCCTACCTGGCCGCGCTGCACGCCCTGGGCGAGGAACCCTTCGATACCATCGCCCCCGGCCACGGTTTCCTGATCGGTGAGGCCCACGCCGCCATCGACTTCCTGGTCACCCATCGCCTGGCCCGGGAGCACAAGGTGCGCCTGGCGCTGGCGCGACACGGTCCTGCCAGCCTGGAGACGCTGACGCAGCATGCCTACGATGATGTGCCCGAGGCACGTCGGGCACTGGCCGCACGTTCGGCGCTGGCGCATCTGCTCAAGCTGGAGGTGGAGGGGAGGGCGCGGCAGCGTGACGCCCTCTGGGAGGTCGTGGAGGGCTGACGTCGTTGGCTGGCCTGCGCCTGTGCCGGTGCTGAGATGGCGGTGCAGGGGGCAGAGGGCCAGGGTGGACGTCGCGGCGGCCATGGGGTGTACTGCCATGGGGCCCGGTCCGGGATGATCGGGTGGCGGACGTCCTGGCTGGGAGTCATCGACATGACACGCTTTCTCACGTGGTGCCTGCTCCTCCTTCTGCTCATGGCCGGCTCCGCAGTGGCGCAGTCCTCCGAGGGAGAGGAGAGCCGCTGGTTCACTCTCGATGCACTCAACAGCGGGCTCGGCGAGCCACCCGAGGCGGCGCGGCGCCAGACCCCGCGCGAGGCGCTGCGCAGCTTCCTGACGCTGACCCGGGAGGGCGACTTCGCGGCGGCGGCCCATCTGCTCAACCTCACCGAGCTGCCGCCCGAGGAGCAGGCGGCGCGGGGCGACGAGCTGGCGCGTCAGCTCGCCTCGGTGCTGCAGCGGGGCGACTGGCTCGAGCCCTCGGATCTCCCCAGCCGGCGCGACGCCATGGTCGAGGACCCCTCCGGTCAGCACCCCCTGGCGGGGCAGCCGCGGCGCAACCTGCGTCTCACCTCGCTGGACGCCGAGGGCGAGACCCACGACATCCGCATCGCCCGCTATCGGGTCGGCGAGGACGACCCGGTGTGGCTGATCACCCCCGATACCCTGGCCTTCGTCCCCGTACTCTACGCCACCTACGGTCCCTCCTGGCTCGAGCAGCGCATCCCCGAGCGCTTCCAGCGCCCCCTGGGCCTGCTGCGGCTGTGGGAGTGGCTGGCGATCCCGCTGTTCCTGGTGCTGGTCGGGCTGCTGGGGTGGGCGGTGCATCGCGTCACCGCGACCCTGGCCGGCTGGCTGCCGGCGGGTGGCCTGGCGCAGCGCTTCGTCGCCCAGGTGCCGATGCCGCTCGCCTTCATCGCCATGTCGCTGCTCGCCCAGCTGCTGCTGGACGGCGTGGTCTCCTTCTCCGGGATCGCCACCGCCACCTTCCGCGTCCTGCTGATCGTGATCATGGCCTGGGGCATGGGGCTGGCAGCGCTGCGCCTGGTCGACACCTTCCTGATGGGGATGACCCGGCGGCTGGTGGGGGAGATCGACGATACCCGCCACCGTGACGAGCGCAAGCTGCTCACCTCGCTCTATGCGCTGCGCCGCGGCATCATCCTGGTCACGGTCGCCGCGGTGGCGGTCTACATCCTTGCCCAGATCAACCTGTTCGGCACCCTGGGGCTGTCGCTGCTGGCCTCGGCCAGTGTGCTGACGGTGCTGGTGGGCATCGCCGGACAGGCGGTGCTGGGCAATATCCTCTCCTCCTTCCAGGTGTCGCTGGCCAAGCCGATCCGCATGGGGGACCTGATCGTCTTCGAGGGGCAGTGGTGCTACGTCGAGGGGATCTTCTACACCTTCATCCGGCTGCGTAGCTGGGACGAGCGCCGTCTGATCGTGCCGGTCAAGTACTTCGTCTCCCGGCCCTTCCAGAACCTCTCCGCCAAGGACGCGCGCCTCTATCGCCGGGTAACGTTGACCCTGCACCTGAGCACCGACGTCGAGTGCCTGCGCCGGCGCTTCGTCGAGCTGGCCCGGGAGGAGCCCGACGTGGTCGAACTCGACAAGCTGGAGTGCCACGTGACGGCCCAGCACGAGGCGACCCTCGAGGTCACCTGCTACCTGATGACCCGCGAGCCCATCGGCGGCTGGGGCGCCGAGAACCATCTGCGCGAGCAGCTGCTCGCTTTCATCCGCGACGAGCACCCGGAGTGGTGGCCGCGTGATGTGGTCGCCCTCCAGCGTCGCGACGTCGCCACCGGTGACGCGCCTTCATCGTGATCGCGCAAGAGAAGGCACCGCGGTGGCTTTCCTGTTCTTCCGATGGAGGCCGTCAGGCCCAGCGCTCGTCGGCGGTAAAGGCCACGGTGAACCAGCGGCGCTCGGGGGGCGGGCTTAAGCGTTCGGCGATCTGCTCACGGATCGCGTCCATCACCGCCACCCCCTCGCCCGCGGCGAAGTCCGGGGCAGTGACGATATGGATCTCGATGAAATGGCCGCGTCCCGCCTTGGCCACATGGCTGTAGTAGTGAAGCAACCCCTCACGGGCCATCACCGGGGCCATGGCGGCGTGGACCTCCTCGTCCAGCGCGCTCGGGGCGATCAGGAAGATCTCCTTCACTGCCCGGCGCACGATGCCGATGGGCACCGGCATGAAGCCGGCCGTCAGCACCATCAGCAGCACGGAGTCCACGTAGGGGGTGAGGTGCGCCCAGGCGGTGCCCTGCAGCAGGCGGGCGATGACGAAGGCCACCAGCAGCGCGGTGGTGATCAGTGCCGCCATCAGCCAGCCCTGCATATCGATGCGCACGAACTCGGAGTCCGCGGTGCGATCGATGCGCCGCTGGTAGGCGGTCATGGCGAAGCAGACGATGGCCACCACCACGGCGTAGGCGATGGCCAGGTCGAAGGCGAGCTCGCGACCGCCCTCGCGCAGGTCGAGCAGGGCGGTGAGGAAGGCGTAGAAGCAGAGCAGCATCAGGATGCTGCCATTCAGGGCCGCGACCAGCGGCTCCAGGTGCCAGTAGCCGTGCTGGAAGCGCGTGCTGGCCTCGCGCACGGCGAGCCGTGCCACCAGCAGCGCCAGACCCGACATGGCGGCATCGATGGTCGAGAAGACCCCGTCGAAGAGGATCGACTGGGAGCCGGCCGCCAGGCCCACGCTCACCCCCAGGCTCGAGACCACCAGGGTCATCACGATGGAGAGCTTCAGGGCGCGCTGCTCGAGGGTGGCTTGCATGGCGTGGGCTCGTGGTTCAGTGAACCGCCATGGTAGCGAAGACCCGCCGGGTCGGGAATGGCGCGGCGCCTCGCTGCGCGACACCCCGGCTGCGTTGACGCGGCCCGATAGGCGTCGCTGGCAGCGTCGATGCCCTTCCACCAGACTGGAGCAGGAGACCTTTGCCGCCACGCGGTGGCCTAGCCGACGGGAGGGGACCATGAATCAGCCGATCATCGCCGACAACAAGCCGAAGAAGGTCAGGCTGGAGAAGGGCAAGGAGTACGCCTTCTGCCGCTGCGGCCGCTCGCAGGACCAGCCCTTTTGCGACGGCTCTCACCAGGGCAGCGGCTTCACGCCGAAGATGTTCACCGCCGATAAGGAGGGCGAGGCCTATCTCTGTCGGTGCAAGCAGACCGGCGACGCCCCCTACTGCGACGGCACCCACCAGCAGTTCGACGCCGATCAGGTCGGCCAGGCAGCGCCGGAGCCCGACGAGGGCAAGGGCGACGAGGGCAAGGGCGACGATGGCATGCCGGAGGCGAAGGCCACCGAGGAGGAGCCCACGGTCGAGCTGATCCATCGCCTGGCCCGGGAGGGGCTCGAGGGTGTCGGGCGTCATGGCCCCGTCGACGCCATGGGGGTGCCGCGCCATACGCTGCCGAGCTGGGACGACCTGCAGCTGATGGTGGCGCAGCTGGCCACCCAGCCGTTACTGGATGAGGCCGAGGTGGCCACCCGGCTGGTGGTCGGGCCCGAGGCGAGGAAGCCGCTGACCCTGGAGATGCCGCTGCTGGTCTCCGATATGAGCTTCGGGGCGCTTTCCGAGGAGGCCAAGGTGGCGCTGGCCCGTGGCGCCGAGCGGGCCGGCACCGGCATCTGCTCCGGCGAGGGCGGCATGTTGCCCGAGGAGCAGGCCGAGAACTCCCGCTACTTCTATGAGCTGGCCAGTGCCCGCTTCGGCTATGAGGAGCGCCTGCTCGAGAAGGTGCAGGCGTTCCACTTCAAGGGCGGCCAGGCGGCCAAGACCGGCACCGGTGGTCACCTGCCGGGCAACAAGGTATCGGCCAGGATCGCCGAGGTGCGTGGCCTCGAGGAGGGGCAAGCCGCCGAGTCGCCGGCCACCTTCGAGGACCTGCACACGGTGGACGACTTCCGCCGCTTCGCCGACCGCGTGCGCGAGGTCACCGGCGGCATCCCGGTGGGCTTCAAGCTCAGCGCCAACCATATCGAGCGCGATATCCAGTTCGCCCTCGACGCCGGCGCCGACTACCTGATTCTCGACGGCCGCGGCGGTGGTACCGGGGCGGCGCCGCTGATGTTCCGCGACCATATCAGCGTGCCCACCATCCCCGCCCTGGCCCGGGCACGCCGCTACCTGGACGACGAGGGGGCGAGTGGTCGCGTCACCCTGATCGTCACCGGTGGCCTGCGCCTGCCCATCGACTTCGTCAAGGCGCTGGCGCTGGGTGCCGACGGCGTGGCCATCGCCAACAGCGCCATGCAATCCATCGGCTGCGTGGCGGCGCGCATCTGTCACACCAACAACTGCCCGGCGGGGATCGCCACCCAGCGCGGCGACCTGCGCCAGCGCCTCGACGTCGACAGGTCCGCCGCCCAGCTCGAGCGCTTCCTGCGCGCCTCCACGGGGCTGATGCAGGTGATGGCGAGGGCCTGCGGCCACGCCAGCCTGGCCGGCCTCAACGCCAACGACCTGGCCACCTGGAAGCGCGAGATGGCCTTGCTCAGTGGCGTTCGCTACGCGGGCGTGATGGAGCCGGGGCTGTGAGGGCGCCTTCCGCCGAGGTGACGGCGGCGGCGGAGCGCCAGGTCCCGGGCACGCCGCGGGTGCGTATCGTGCGCCTGGTGCCAGACTCGCCCCATCTGCTGGCCCTGGTGCGCTGGGAGGTTGCCCAGTGGGGACACCTCGCCCCCGACAGGCGCCTCGACCAGGCCCTGGACACCTTCCACGCCCAGTGCGGGGAGGGCGGGAAGCCGTCGGTGTTCGTGGCGCTTTCCGGTGACTCCCCGGTGGGCATGGCCAGCCTGATCGACGACGACATGCACGACCGTCCGGCGCTCAATCCCTGGCTGGCCTCGGTCTATGTGTGCCCCGAATGGCGCGGGCTGGGCATCGCCTCGCGACTGGTTCGCCGCGTGGAACAGGAGGCCAGCGAGCATGGCATCGCCACTCTCCACCTGTTTACCCCGGACCGCCAGGCGCTCTATGGCCGGCTGGGCTGGTGCGCCGTGGAGGTGCGCGACTACCGCGGCGAGCGCGTCACCATCATGCGCCGGGAGCTGACGCGATAGCGCCATCCTGGCATCGGAGGATCGAAGATGAGACTCGAAGGCTCCTGTCACTGCGGCGCCGTGCGATTTAGCGTCGACTCACCGCACCCCTATCCCTATCAGCGCTGCTACTGCTCCATCTGCCGCAAGACCGCGGGAGGCGGAGGCTACGCCATCAACCTCGGTGCGCGTGCCGAGACCCTCGAGGTCCAGGGGGAGGAAAGCAAGAGCATCTACCGCGCCGTCATCGACGGGGAGCAGAGCCCCGGCGAGCGCCATTTCTGCCACCACTGTGCCAGCGCCCTGTGGGTCTATGACCCGCGCTGGCCGGAGCTGGTACACCCCTTCGCCTCGGCGATCGACAGCGAGCTGCCGATCCCGCCGGAACGGGTCCATCTGCTGCTCGATAGCAAGGCCGGCTGGGTCGAGGTCGAGGCAAGGGAGAACGACAGGTGCTTCGCCGAGTATCCCGAGGAGAGCCTCGCCGAGTGGCACCGGCGACTGGGGCTCGAGACGTAGGCCGCAGGCACAGCAAAGGCGGCACCCGGCCGGGTGCCGCCTTCAGGTAGTGCACCGCTCGTCAGCTGCGGCTCACTCGGCCCTGGTGGTGGCCACCGCATTGGGCGCGATGATGCCCTGTTCACGCGCCATGGCGTAGGCCGCCTGGGGCCCGGCCCACAGCGAGGGCAGCAGCACCAGCGAGACGGGGATCGCGGTGATCACGATGAATTGTTGCAGCGCACCGATCTGCCCCGCGCCCATGTAGAGCAGGATGCCGGCCATCAGCGCCATGGCGATGCCCCAGAAGGCGCGCACCAGGCGGTTCGGCGCGTCGTGGCCGGTGCACACCACGGCGATGGCGTAGCTCATGGAGTCGCCGGTGGTGGCTACGAAGATGCTGGTCAGCAGCAGGATGGCCAGCGCCATCAGGGACCCGCCCGGCAGCGCCTGGGCCACGCTGAGGGTCGCCACGTCGAACTGGAAGTTGTTCAGCGCCTCGGTGAGGTCGATCGCCCCGGTCAGCTGGAAGTGGATGCCCGAGCCGCCCAGCAGGGTGAACCAGATCGCGGTGGCCACCGGGGCCATCACCGCCACGGCCAGGATCATCTCGCGGATGGTGCGGCCCCGCGAGATGCGTGCCACGAAGATCGCCATCAGCGGCGCGTAACCGATGAACCAGGCGAAGAAGAACACCGTCCACCACTGCATCCACCAGGCCGGCGCGGTCTCGGCGCTCATGGTGGCCATGCTGAAGAATGACGACAGGTACTCGCCGAAGCCCTGGCTGAAGGCGTTGACCAGGAAAAGCGTGGGGCCGGCCACCAGGATCACCGCGGCGATGGCCAGCGCCAGGAAGACGTTGAAGCGAGACAGGATCTGGATGCCCTTGTGGATGCCGGTCATCGCCGAGGTGACGTAGACCCCCGCCAGCAGCACCAGGATGCCGAGCTGGGTGGCGTAGCCCTCGCTGAGGCCGAACAGCTCGTGCAGGCCGAAGCTCACCTGGGTGGCGAGAAAGCCGATGGGGCCGACGGTGCCCGCGACCACCGCAATCACGCAGCAGGCATCCACCAGGCTGCCCAGGGCGCCCTTCATGACGCGCTCGCCGAGTACCGGGTAGAGCAGGGTGCGCGGCTGCAGCGGCTGGCCCTTCACGTAGTGGGCGTGGGCCAGCACGATGGCGGAGAGCGAGCCCAGCACCGCCCAGGCCAGGAAGCCCCAGTGCATGAACGACTGGGCCAGGGCGCCGGCCACCGCCTCGGCGGTGCCCGCCTCGGTGTCGAAGGCCGGCGGGGTCACCACGAAGTGGTAGACCGGCTCGCCCGCGGCGAAGAACACGCCGCCCCCGGCCAGCAGGGTGCACATGATCATCGACAGCCACTTGAAGGTGCCGATCTGCGGGCTATCCAGGTTGCCGACCCGGGCACCGGCCGCCGGCGAGATGGCCACTCCGATGGCGATCAGGAAGGTCAGCAGCAGCAGTAGCTGGAAGTAGGTGCCCAGCGTGGCCGCCGTCCAGGCGAAGCCGGCGCTGATGCTGTCGGCCACCAGGTCGATGTCGAAAAGTGACAGGCCGACGAAGGCGACGATGAAGCCGACCGTGAGCAGCAGCACGATGGGATCGCCCAGGCGCGACAGTGGCGAGGCCCCGGGTGGGACGGGGGTGTTGTTCGGAGGCATGAGGAGGCTCTAGTGGTGGAGGATGTGTGCGCCGATGGATCATGGCGCCGGCTAGAGCGATAGCATTCTAACAATGTTCGACTAACGTCTAAAGGGATAGGCTTAAGCCTAAAGGCTTCGGCCGGCGTCCCAAGGGGTGACCCGGCGAAGTGGGCATGCCACCATGGCCCTCGATGGATGACCGAGACCCGCTGATGTTAAACGGCAGTTCGCCAGGCCGCCTGTGGCGCTGGGTCGCGGTGGTCGCCACGCTGTTGATGGCCGGCTACCTGTGGATCTGGCATTCGCCGGAGCTGGCCGACGTGCAGCGTTGGGCCGACGAGGCCTCCCACCACCCCGCGGTGATCGTCTCGGTGATCGCGGTCATGGCGGTGACCCTGGCGATCGGCTTTCCCGGCAGCATCGGGCTGTGGCTGATCGCCCCCTTCTACGCGCCCCCGATCGCCACCCTGATGCTGACCCTCGGCAGCGTCGCAGGCGCCCTGGGGGCCTACTACCTCTCTTCCCGTTTCAGCGACCGCTGGACGCCCCGGGGGCTCACGCGCAAGGTCATGGTCAAGCTGGAAAGGCGCAGTGACTTCCTGACCCAGTGCGCCCTGCGCGTGCTGCCCGGTTTCCCGCACTCGGTGGTCAACTTCGCCGCCGGCCTGCTGCGGCTGCCGCTGGCCACCTTCGTGATGGCGGCCATCATCGGTCTGGCCTTGAAATGGGCGGTCTACGCCAGCGCCATCTACGGCGCCCTGGAGGCGGTGGAGGCCGAGCAGGCCGTGAGTCCCAGCGTGATTCTGCCACTCGTCGCCCTGACCTTGCTGCTGCTGATCGGTGCCTGGCTCAGGCGTCGAGTCGAGGCGCACGGCCATCCGCTGGGATAGCGAGGGGCAGATGGGGGACACCGCCTACTCCTCCAGCCTGATCCGGCGCAGGGTGTAGTCGCCCCCCTGGTTGGCCAGTACGACGCCCTGGAAGGGGTCGCGCAGGCCGCGGTCGCTGACACGCATCAGGCGCTGGCCATCCACTTGGACCTGCATCTCCCCGGTATCGTCCCGGGTCCAGACGATGCGGTGGAAACGGGCATCCTCGAGGTCGAGGCTTCCCTCGTGGCGGGCGATGACCTCGGCGCTGCCGGCCACCAGCCTTACCAGGCTGAGTCCCGGGCGGGAACCGGGCGTGTAGACCAGCCGATAGCCGGTGCCGCTGGGTCGGTTGCCCTGGAAGACGCCGAGTTCCAGGCTGCCGGGCCGCTGCCGGGAGGCGAGCTCGAGCTCCATCCTGAAGGCGTTGTCGACGGGGGCATTGACGAAGATACGCGCCGGTTCGACCG
Source organism: Halomonas sp. SSL-5 (assembly GCF_030708455.1). GTDB lineage: Bacteria > Pseudomonadota > Gammaproteobacteria > Pseudomonadales > Halomonadaceae > Halomonas. The sequence goes on along the minus strand of NZ_JAUYWF010000002.1, from coordinate 100,415 downwards.
GGATGCTCAACTCGCCCTGACGGCCATTGCTCGCCTGCTCGAGGATCAGTTCGAGTACCGCGAGGCCAAGCTCCTCCGGCCGGTCGGCGCTCAGCTGGCGTGATTCCCGCTCGGTCGTGCGCCGCGTCTCCACGATGCTGCGCAACCCGTGCTCATCCACCTCGAAATCGCCACCGAGCACCGTCCAGGGCGGATCACGTCGGTAATCGCCGTCGGCGAAGTCGTCCTGCAGGGCGACCCGGGACTCGACGGCGGGGGGCGGCTCGCTGGCGGCTGCCATGTCTTGTGTGGCGCGCTGTGTCTCGCGCAGGCGTTTCAGCAAACCGGCCGTGGCGTAGCCATCCTGGGCCATGTCCCTGTCCGCCTGGTATTCGCGTATCGCATTGCGGGTACGGCGTCCCATGGCACCATCCACCGGGCCGGCGTCATAGCCGAGCCGATTGAGCTCACGCTGTATCTCGGCCACGCCCTGCCGGTCCGACAGGGTCTCGATGTCGGGCCGCGCTCGCTCGGTCGCCTGTGAGGCAGGCGCCTCTTCCGGTTGCCAGCCGCGTGTCGCCTGCTGCGCCTCGGCGACCTGGCCGGCCGTCATGCGCTGGGCCAGTGAATCGCGAGCCTCGGCGGCATGGCGGTGTCCGCGGGCCGCGGCCAGGTTGTACCACTTGTGGGCCTGCACGAAATCCTGGGCCGTCCCGTTGCCGGCCTCGTGCAGGCGGCCCAGCATGTACTGGGCATCGGCATCGCCGCGTCTGGCCGCGTCGCCGAATTCCTGCAGTGCCTGGCGGTACTCCTGCCGCTCGTAGTAGCGCATGCCGTCGGCGTAATCGGCGCTGGCCAGTCCGACGGAACCGAAGAGGATAAGACTGAGTACGAGTCCCTTGATGATCACGGTCGTGCCTCCAGTGGACGGGCTTGTCATCCGTAACCTCAGGATAGGCAATATGTGTGATGACGCAGGCCGAATGGTGCTGACGGGTGGCGTCAGGTGAAAGGCTTAGCTGTTTAACGTCCCCAACCACGCCACCTCCAGCCGGAAGGGACCAGGCTGCCGGTCGGCGATGAGAAACCCCACCTGCCGGATCGCCGCGGGGTCGAGCGGCGGAGCATCCTCCAGCCGCCGGCCGCGGAACACCGCCTCGAACTCGTGCCAGGGCAGGCCAGCGCGCTGCCACTCGCCGGCCTCGGGCTGGAAGATCGCTCGGTAAGCCGCGCCCTGTGGCAGCTGGTCGGTATAGAGGCGCAGCTGGTAGCGGCGCCCGTCGCCGCGCACCTTTAGCTCCAGGCCTGGGGCGTCGCTCGGGTCCATGGCCTCGGGTTCCCGGCGCACCGAGGCGAAGCCGCCGTTGTTTGCAAGCGACGTCTCGCCGCGGAACACCCCGACGCCGTCTTCCCCATGCAGGCCGCCGCGGGAGACGCCGCCCATCACGTCGTCGTTGATGGCCCGCCAGCGCGTGGCCTCGTCCGCGTGGCGGAAGTCGATCAGGCGTACCGTCATTGGGGGCCTCCGGGTCGGGGACGGGATCGGGTCTCCAGCATGCCTGCAATGAGTGGCTGCGGGATAGGCCGGGCGGCATCACGGCCAGCTGACGCCGCGAGGCGCCAGCCCGTCTCGCTTGCTGGTATCCTCCTGAAACCGGCACGCTGATGTCGGGGCAACGCCCGAGAGCCCGGGACAGCGCAGCTGCTGCGCTTGTTGCGTCAAGTCAGGGGGAAGTGGAGGAGATTCTGATAAGGAGACACGCCTTGGGCCGCGTCCGTTACACGTCCGTGCTCGTGATACTGGCCCTGGCACTCGCCGTCGGCGTCGGCCTGTGGCGCTGGTGGCAGGGGCCCCAGGTGCAGGGCTATGTGCTCGAGCGGCAGCCGCTGGTGCAGACGGTGGTGGCGACCGGGCGAGTCGTGACGACCTCCCGGGCCCAGGTGGGCAGTGAGATCACCGGGGTCGTGCTGGAGCGCCATGTCGAGGAAGGTGACAGCGTGATGCCCGGGGATACGTTGCTGGTGCTGCGCTCGGATGAGCTCGCCGCCCAGGTGCGCGAGGCCGAGGCGGCGCTGACCGAGCTTGCCACCAGTCGACGCCCCCAGGCCCGGGTGGCGCTCGAGCGCGCCGAATCCGAGCTGGCCCAGGCGCGTCGCGAGACGGCCCGGCGGCGCACGCTGGCCGAGCGCGCGCTGCTCTCCACCGAGGCGCTGGAGCAGGCCGAGCAGGCACAGACGCTGGCGCGCAATGCCCTTGATGCCGCCCGGCTGACGGCGACGGCGCTGGCGCCGGGCAACGTCGAGGAGACCCTGCTGCGAGAGCGCCTTGCCGCCCTGCAGGCTAGGCTCGCCAAGACCGTGGTGCGCTCCGAGGTGGCCGGCACGGTGCTGACCCGTGACGCGGAGCCCGGCGACCTGGTGCAGCCCGGCCAGGTGCTGTTCACCATCGCGCTGAGCGGCGCCACCGAGATCCGTGTGCCGCTCGATGAGCGCAACCTCGCCCTGCTGGCCTTGCAGCAGGACGCCATGGCCGTCGCCGATGCCTATCCGCAGCGCCCGTTCCCCGCCCGCGTCGGCTTCATCGCCCCGAGCATCGACCCCCAGCGCGGCACCGTTGAGGTGCGCCTGGCGGTGGACCCGGTTCCCGACTTCCTGCGCCAGGACATGACCGTGTCGGTGAACATCGAGACCGGCCGGCGCGAGCAGTCGCTGGCGATCCCCAATGATGCCCTCGCTGACGTCCAGGGCGACCAGGCGCGGGTGTGGGTGGTGCGCGAGGGCAGGGTGCAACGCCAAGAGGTGACCCTGGGGCTGCGCGGCCTGGCGATGACCGAGGTCCTCGACGGGCTGAGGGCGGGCGACCGGGTGCTGGCGGACCCCACGACCGCGCTCGAGGAGGGCGCACGGGTGCGGTTCGCGCCGCGCGCGGCGCCGGTGTCCGGCAGTGGCGAGGACGCCGCCACCCGCAATGAACTGCCGGTGAACTTCAATTGAATCGCCCGCTGCGGGGTCTGTGGACCGAGTGGACCCTCGCCGTCGCCTTCCTGCGCGAGGGGCGCGCCCAGTCGCTGATGATCGCCGTGGGCGTGGCGGTGGGGGTGGCGGTGATCGTGTTCATCGCGGCCCTGATCCAGGGCCTGCAGGCCAACATCGTCGAGCGCACCTTGGGCACCCAGGCTCACATCCGCCTGCTCTCGCCGGACGAGGTCAATGTGGTGCTGCCGGCCGCCCCCGGGACCCTGCAGCTGGTCCAGGAAGACCGGCGCGCGCAACGCCTGCGTTCGATCAACAACTGGCAGCAGGTCAGCACCACCCTCGACCGGCTGCCGGTGTTGACGGCGGTGTCGCCGGTGGTCTCGGGGCCGGCGTTCGCCCGCCGCGGCGAGGCCGTGCAGTCGGTGGCACTGACCGGGATCGACCTGGCGCGCTACCGGCGCATCATTCCACTGGAGCAGTACCTGGTCAGCGGCCGGCTGCGGGTGGGGGCCGATGAGGCCATGATCGGCAAGCTGCTGGCCGACGACCTGGGCGTCAAGGTGGGCATGAAGCTACGGCTGGAGACCGGCCAGCAGAACAGCCGGGTAGTGAACATCGCCGGCATCTTCGAGCTGGGGGTTCGCGAGCTGGATTCGCGCTATGTGTATCTGGACCTCAAGCAGGCCCAGTCGCTGCTGGCGCTGCCCGGCGGGGTGACGGTCATCGACCTGACGGTCGCCGACATCTTCGCTGCAGACACGATCGCCGAGCGGGTGGGCCGGCTGACCTCGCTCAAGGCGGAGAGCTGGATCGAGACCAACGCGCAGCTGATGAACGCCCTCACCGCCCAGAGCCTCTCCACCAACATGATCATCGTCTTCGTGGCCATCTCGGTGGCCTTCGGCATCGCCAGCGTGCTCTCGGTGAGCGTGGTGCAGCGCACCCGGGAAATCGGCATCCTGCGGGCCACCGGCGCCACCCGGCGGCAGATCATGCGGGTGTTCCTCATCCAGGGTGCGCTGTTCGGCCTGCTCGGCTCGGTCATGGGCATCGCGGTCAGCTACCTGCTGGTGTGGGTGTTCAACGCCTTCGGGCCGGGGCTCTTCTACATTCCCGTGCCCCCGCTCCTGATGGTGGCGTCGCTGCTGCTGGCCACCCTGACCGGCGTGCTGGCCGCCGCCGTGCCGGCGCGTCGCGCCGCGCGGCTCGACCCGGTGGTGGCGATACGCTATGTCTGAGGCGATCCGCGAGGTGATGCGCCTGGAGGCGCTGCGCAAGTCCTACAACGTCGGCCGACCCAACGAGGCCGAGGTGCTGCACGGCATCGACCTCTCCCTGGGGCGCAGCGACTTCGCCGCCCTGGTCGGCCCCTCGGGCTCGGGCAAGAGCACGCTGCTCAACCTGCTCGGCCTGCTCGACACCCCGAGCAGCGGCGAGCTCACCCTGCTCGGCCAGGCCACCAGCGGGATGGGCGATGCCGGCCGCACCGCGCTGCGCGGCAGCGCCATCGGCTTCGTCTTCCAGTTCCACCACCTGATACAGGCCTTCAGCGCCCTGGACAACGTGCTGATGCCGCTGATGCTGACCCAGGGGAAACCCGATCGGGCGGCCATCGAGCGCGCCCGCGAACTGCTCGCCGCCGTGGGGCTTGCGCGCTTTGCCGACGCCAGGCCCAACCAGCTCTCCGGTGGCCAGCAGCAGCGCGTGGCCATTGCCCGGGCGCTGATCACCGAGCCGGCGCTGCTGCTCGCCGACGAGCCCACCGGCAACCTCGATACCCGCACCGCGGCCGAGGTGTTCGAACTGTTCCGGCGCTTCAATCGCGAACGCGGCTGTGCGGTGCTGCTGGTGACCCATGACCCGCGCCTCTCGTCCACCTGCGACCGCACCATCGACCTGGTGGATGGGCACATCGTCAGCGATGCCATGAATGCCTGACGCCTGTGCGGCATGCGTCGGTAGTACAGCAGCGAAGACCACCACGCCGCTGGCCGCTCGCTTCGAGATGCACCCGTCCCTAGCTGAGCCAGTGGAAGCGCGAGCTGCTGGACAATGTTGCGGACCTCTTCGAGGGCTCAAGCGCCAAGGCCGCCCAGAATAGCCAGGCAGGACCTGCCGGCGAGGACAGCGAAGCCGACTAGAATGTAAGGGCATGGACCGCCCACTGGGAGGCGGCCACATTTCTCGTGGCTCAGGGTCCTGCAGGAAAGGGGGAACACGATATGTCTGCTTATCTTGTCTTCAACTATCGGATCAATGATCGGGAAGCGTACGATCCCTACCTTGTGGCCGTGGCGAGCATCCTGGAAGCCCATGGCGCAGAGATTCTCGCGGCAGATTTCGCAAGCGAAGCCTTGGAAGGCGATGCCGGGCATGTGACGGTGGTGCTGCGGTTTCCTTCGAAGGAAGCGGCGAAGGGGTGGTATGACTCGCCCGAGTACCAGGAGATCATCGGGTTGCGCCTGGAAAACTGCGATGGCCTGGCCGTCCTGGCAAACGGGTCCGGAGGCTGAATCGCGAGCGTCGCCTCGCTGCCCCGAGAGGCGACGGCACACGCAACATGCAGCACCGCGCCATGGTCGCCGGGGCCGGTGCTTTTTTGTAACCCCTCCATGACGCCTGGCGGGAAAAGCTGGATAATGACGGGTTTTCCGCCCCCGCTTCGCCCAACGCTCCGGTGCCCGTCCATGGAAATCAAGGTCAACTATCTCGACAACCTCCGCCTGGAGGCCAGGTTCGACGACTTCGCGGTCATCTCCGACCAGCCCATCCGCTACAAGGGCGACGGCTCGGCGCCGGGGCCCTTCGACTACTTCCTGGCCTCCTCGGCGATGTGCGCGGCCTACTTCGTCAAGGTCTACTGCAACGCCCGAGACATCCCCACCGAGAACATCCGGCTGTCGCAGAACAACATCGTCGACCCGGAGAACCGCTACAAGCAGATCTTCCGCATCCAGGTGGAGCTGCCCGAGGACATCTCCGACAAGGATCGCCAGGGCATCCTGCGCTCCATCGACCGCTGCACGGTGAAGAAGGTGGTGCAGGAAGGCCCCGAATTTCAGGTCGAGGCGGTGGAGAACATCGACGAGGACGCCCAGGCCATGCTGACGGGTGTGCCCAAGGGGGCAAAGCGCGGCGAGGGCACCTGGATCGAGGGCAAGGACCTGCCGCTGGAACAGACCATCGCCAACATGACCGGGATCCTGGCCGAGCTGGGCATGAAGATCGAGATCGCCTCCTGGCGCAACATCGTGCCCCACGTCTGGTCGCTGCATATCCGCGACGCCGCCTCGCCGATGTGCTTCACCAACGGCAAGGGCGCCACCAAGGAGAGCGCGCTCTGCTCGGCGCTGGGCGAGTTCATCGAGCGTACCAACTTCAACTTCTTCTATAACGACCAGTTCTTCGGCGAGGCGATCGCCGACGCCGAGTTCGTCCACTACCCCAACGAGAAGTGGTTCCAGCCGGGGCCCGATGATGCCTTGCCCGAGGGCATCCTGGATTCCTACTGCCGCGAGATCTACGACCCGGAGGGGGAGCTTTGTGGCTCGAACCTGATCGATACCAACTCCGGCCGGTCCGATCGCGGCATCGTCTCGCTGCCCTTCGTGCGTCACTCCGACGGCGAGACGGTCTACTTCCCCTCGAACCTGATCGAGAATCTCTACCTCAGCAACGGCATGAGCGCCGGCAACACCCTGGCCGAGGCCCAGGTGCAGTGCCTCTCGGAGATCTTCGAGCGGGCGGTGAAGAAGCAGATCATCGAGGAGGAGCTGGCGCTGCCCGACGTGCCCCGGGAGGTGCTGGCGCGCTACCCCGAGATCCTCGAGGGTATCGAGGCGCTGGAGGCCCAGGGCTACCCGGTGCTGGTCAAGGACGCCTCCCTGGGCGGGCGGTTCCCGGTGATGTGCGTCACCCTGATGAATCCCAAGACGGGCGGCGTGTTCGCCTCCTTCGGCGCCCACCCGAGCTTCCATGTGGCCCTGGAACGCACCTTCACCGAGCTGCTCCAGGGACGCAGCCTGGAGGGCTTCAACGACTTCCCGGCGCCCACCTTCAACTCCATGGCGGTCACCGAGCCCAACAACTACGTGGAGCACTTCATCGACTCCTCCGGGGTGATCTCCTGGCGCTTCTTCAGCGCCCGTTCGCAGCTCGAGTTCTGCGACTGGGACTTCACCGGAGGCGGCACCTATAGCAACGAAGAGGAGAGCGCGGCGCTGTTCGGCATCCTCGACGAGCTGGGGCTGGAGTCCTATGTCGCGGTGCGCGAAGAGCTCGGCGCGCCGGTGTGTCGCATCCTGGTGCCGGGCTTCTCGGAGGTCTATCCGGTGGAGGACCTGGTGTGGGACAACACCAATATGGCCCTGGACTACCGCGAGGATATCCTCAACCTGCACCGACTGGATGACGACGCGCTGGCCGACCTGCTCGAGCGCCTGGAGGAGAGCCAGCTCGACGAGCACATGACGATCATCAGCCTGATCGGCATCGAGTTCGACGAGAACACCATCTGGGGCCAGCTCACCATCCTCGAGCTCAAGCTGCTGATCAATCTGGCATTGGCTCAGCACGAAGAGGCGCTGGAGCGGGTCGAGATGTTCCTGCAGTACAACGACAATACCGTCGAGCGCAACCTCTTCTACCAGGCGGTACAGGCGGTGCTGGAGATCGCACTGGACGACGAGCTCAGGTTAGCCGATTTTCGCTATAACCTCGGTCGCATGTTCGGCGAGGCGACCATCGAGGCGGTGATCGGCTCGGTGCAGGGGGAGGTGCGCTTCCATGGTCTCACGCCCACCAGCATGGCGCTGGAGGGGCTGGAGAAGCACCAGCGGCTGATCGAGAGCTACCGCAAGCTGCATGCGGCCCGCGCGGCCAGGGCCGGCGTGTGATCATCCCGTCGACTCGCAAGGCCTGATTCAGACCGTCATGTACAGGGCCCGCCCGACAAGCGTCGGGCGGGCCTTGTTTGCATGGTGCCGATCAGGGCCGGCAGACGAAGTAGTCGTTCTGGATATCATGCTCCAGCTGATGGACCCGGATATCCCGGAAGCCCGCCTCCTCAAGGTAGGAGAGCGCCCGCTCGCGGCCCCACATGGTGCCGAGCCCCTCGCCGCCCTGGGCCAGGGAGACCGTCATGCAGTGGCTCAGCGATACGGCGTAGAGCATCGCGCCCAGGGGGTGCTCGCGATCCAGGTGGTGATGGCTGGAGGCGTGGATATCCTGCACCAGGTAGACCCCGTCGTCGGCCAGGGTGCGGTGGATGCCCGCCAGCAGCCGACGCGGCTGGGCCTGGTCGTGGATGCCGTCGAAGGTGGTGACCAGCTCGAAGGCCTCGGGCGTGGCGCTGACATCGAAATCGCTCAGGTCGCGGACCTCGAAGGTCAGGTTGGAAAGCCCCGCCTCGGCGGCCCGCTCCCGGGCCCAGTCGATCGCCTCCGTGGAGAGGTCATAGCCCACGAAGCGGCTGGCCGGGAAGCGTTCGGCCATGGCCAGCAGGGCCCGGCCGCGGCCGCAGGCGCAGTCCAGCACCCGGATGCCGGCCTCCAGGCGTTCGATCAGCCCCGGCACCAACGGCAGGATGGCGTCGAACAGCGCCGGCAGCACGGTCTGGCCGCTATCGCTGGCCATCACCTCCTGGAAGCGTGGGTAGCGGGAGTAGGGCACGCCGCCGCCTTCATGAAAACAGCGCACGACATCATCCTCCACGCTGCCCAGCAAGGGCATAAACTGTGCATAGACGGCCAGGTTCACCTCACCGCGGTCGGTAAGCAGCTCGGCGCGGTCGGCCGGCAGCCAGTAGCGGGCGGTGGCGGGGTCGGTCTCGATCACCTCGGCCGCCACCATGCCGCCCAGCCACTCGCGCACGTAGCGCTCCTGGAGGCCGGCACGTTCGGCCAGCGCCTGGCTGGTGAGCGGTGGCTGGCCGGCCATGGCATTCAGCAGGCCGGTGCGGTGGCCGATGGAGGTCAGCAGCAGCAGGCCGCCGTGGTTGAGGGCCTGTACCAGCCGTGTCTCGAAGTCGCTGGCCGCGGCCTGGTCCTGGGACATGACGGCAATATCACACATGATCTTGCTCCTCTTGTGGTTGTGATGTGGCAGGGGTCACGGGAGCAAGATAACGCCGGCGCGAGGGCGGCACGCAGGCGTATCGCGACACAAGCGAGGGGTTTGTGCCATGAGCGAACCCAGCGAATCCTCCATGACGACCAGCATCGCGCTGCTGGCCGGACCCGATGCGACCGCCTCGGCCCTCTATGGCATGTACGACCTGTTCGGCTCGGCCGGGCGCGACTGGGAGTTCCTGACCCGCGGGCGGATGGGGGAGCCGTTGCTCAGGCCGGTGATCGTCTCCCGCGACGGTAAGGGCTTCCGCACCGCCAACGGCGCCTGGGTGGAGCCCCATGCCGCCCTGGAGGCGCTGGTTGCCCCCGAGGTGGTGTGCGTGCCGGAGCTGTATGTCGCCCCCGGTGCCCGTCTGGCGGACTATGCGGCGGAGGTTGAGTGGTTGCAGGCCTGCCATCGCCGCGGTGCCCTGCTGGCCGCGGCCTGCACCGGCGCCCTGCTGTTCGCCGAGGCGGGCCTGCTGGAGCACCAGGATGCCACCACCCACTGGGCCTATTGCGATGCCCTGAAGCGGCGCTTTCCGACGGTACGCGTACACGCCCACCGAAGCCTGGTGGTGAGTGGCGAGGGTGGGCGCCTGATCATGGCCGGCGGCGGCTCCTCCTGGGTGGATCTGGCCTTGTACCTGGTGGCGCGTCTGGCGGGAGTCGAGGAGGCCATGCACCTGGCGCGCATCAACCTGGTGGACTGGCACCATGACGGACAGCAGCCCTACGCCGCCCTGACGATCTCGCGGCAGGTGGAGGACGCCTGCATCACGCGCTGCCAGGCCTGGGTCGCCTACCACTACGACACTCCCTCGCCGGTGGCGGGCATGGTCCATGAGAGCGGACTCTCCGAGCGCTCCTTCAAGCGACGCTTCAAGGCCGCCACCGGCATGACGCCAATGGAGTACGTCCACACCCTGCGCCTGGAGGAGGCCAAGCAGCTCCTGGAGAGCGGTGACGAACCTATCGAGGTGGTGGCCGAGCAGGTGGGCTATGCCGATCCCAGCTTCTTTCGTCGGCTCTTTGCCAGGCGAGTGGGGCTGACGCCGCGTCAGTACCGGCGCCGATTCCGCGGGATGCGGTTGCAGCTGCAGTAGGCCCTTCCTCTGCTGCCAGAGGTCAGCGTCCGTGCTGACGAGGCGCTGTTGAGGCTGGACTGGGTGGTGGACCGCCTCCATGGTGTACGGGCCTCGCGCCGCCGAGCCCGAGTCATCGGTCAGCAGGCCGCCTAGCATGATGGTGTGGACCAAGCGATCCTTGAGGACCGTTGCTCCGATGCTGGCTATCCTTGTAGAGATAGCAATGCTCTGAAAAGGCAACGAGAAGGTGATCGCCATGACCATGGAGCGAGTGAAACAGCATCTCGATGAGCAGAACGTAAAGTATTCCATCCTGCAGCACTCCCCCGCCTACACCGCCCAGGAGGTCGCCGAGTCCGTCCATGTGACCGGCAGGCACTTCGCCAAGTGCGTGATGGTGAAGCTCGACGGACGGCTGGCGCAGGTGGTCCTACCGGCAACCGACCAGGTGGACCTGAAACGCATGGCGCACTCCGTCGGCGCAACGTCCGTCGAGCTGGCTAAAGAGGACGAGTTCAAGGGCAGTTTTCCGGATTGCGAACTCGGTGCGATGCCGCCCTTCGGTAATCTTTTCGGGGTGGAGGTATTCGTTTCCCCGCATCTGACCGCCGCCGATCGCATCGCTTTCAATGCCGGCAGCCACACGGACGTCATGCAGCTGTCATACGGGGACTTCCAGCGGCTCGTGGATCCCATTGAAGTGGCATTGTGACGGAGGGCCACCGGGCGCCGCGCCTGATGGCAGCGCGGGCATGGCGACCTACGCCCTGACGACCCTCTGGTACCTGGAAGCGCCCATCATCCGGGTATTCGACACCCTCGGCGAGGCGCCAATGTGGCCCGACTGGTGGCCGAACCTGATCGCCGTGGAGGAGCGTGACGTGGGGGCGGATGACGGCACGGGGCGGGTCTACCACTACATTTGGCGAAGCCGCCTGGGCTATCGCCTGTGCTTCGATATTCGGGTGACCCGTGTCGTCAGACCATGGCTCATCGAAGGCGTGGCCAGCGGTGATGTGTTCGGTGTTGGCCGCTGGCGGCTCAGTGAGCAGGGTGGGGTGACGCGGGTATGCCACGAGTGGCAGGTCCACACCACCCGGCCGTGGATGAATCGAGTGGCTCCGCTGGCTCGGCCGTTGTTCGTCTGGAGCCACCATGCAGTGATGCGAGATGGCGCCCAAGGGCTCGCGCGCCGTCTCGGTGGGCGGCTGCTGGGCCTGGCTCACGAGTGAGCCGCTGGCCACCCCGGCCACACCGTGCCACTTTGCAACCAGCGTCCGCACGCATAGGCTCGAGGCAGCGATCCTGCCTTTGGAGACTCCATGCCCGTCATCGATCATCATGGCGGTGCTATGCTGCGGCCTATTCGGCGCGCCGCAGGCATCTTCGGGTCGATGGCTGGCGACCTGTTGTCCCCGCCAGCCGGATCATGCCAGGCGAGATCGCGCGTCTTCTTGTTAACGGCCTGATATCCCACTCATTGAACCGGATTCTCCAGACCTATGCCCGTTGACCTCAAGGCCCTCTTTCCCAAGCTGATCAACCTGATGCTGGACACGGTCTTCGTCGTCGACCGCGACAACCGGATCGTCTTCGTGAGCGATGCCTGCGAGACGCTGCTGGGCTACCGTGCCCACGAGCTGATTGGCACTCAGATCCTGGACTACATGCATCCTGACGACCTGGAGGCTAGCCGGGCCTCCATTCAGCGGGTCATGGAGGGGACACCCCACATCGATTTCCGCAACCGCTACCTCCGCAAGGATGGCGGCATCGTCTACATCCTGTGGTCGGCGCAGTGGGTCGAGGAGGAGGGGGTGAGGATCGGTGTCGCCCGGAACGTGACGGCGCTCCGGCAGGCCGAGGAGGAACTTCGCCGCCTCGCCCATCACGACCCTTTGACAGGGCTGACCAACCGCACCCTGTTCTATGATCGCCTGGACTCCGCCCTTCATGCGGCGCACCGTCACCAAAGCGGCGTGGCCCTGCTGTTTCTGGATCTCGATGATTTCAAGATGATCAATGATGTTCAGGGTCATGCCGTGGGGGATCGTGTCATCTGTTCGGTGGCGCGTCGGCTGGAGGGCTGCGTGCGGGAAACGGACACGGTGGCCCGGATGGGTGGCGATGAGTTCACCGTGCTGCTGACGGATATTCACTCGGCGGATGCCGTGTCCCGCAAGATAGAACAGATACGCCGGGTCATGGCCGAGCCGTTCGGCGCCGAGCTCAGCGGGATCACGCCGTCCTGCAGTATCGGAGTGGCCCGCTATCCCGATGACGGCGCCGACGCCGATGCACTGCTGAGCCATGCCGACGGCGATATGTACCGCATGAAGCGGGGCCGCTCGGCGTCGAGCGCGCCGCCACTGGCCTAGCTGGCCTGTCACGCGTCATGTTTAGGGCGTGCCTTTCGCCACCAGGCGCTCCGCCCGCGACAGCCAGGCGCGCACGGCATCAGGCCTGGGCGGGCGGCTCCTCATCGGCGTGGGCATCGGCCTTCTCCAGCGCCGGCAGCACCAGCACCCGGCACGGGGCGTTCACCGCCACGTACTCCACGGTGGCACGGCGCAGGGGCCAGCGGCCGCTGCTGCCGCGGGAGACGAGGATCATCAGGTCGGCGCCGAGCTGTGCCGCAAGGCCCACCAGCTTCTCGCCGGCATTGCCGGCGAGCACGTGCAGGGTGGCGTCGCGGTCCAGCGGCAGGTACTTGCGCACCAGCAGGTCCAGGGTCTTGCGCACCTCGGCTTCCTTCTCCTCCGGCGCCTCTGCCACATGGGGGAAGAAGCCGCCGCCCCCGGGGTGATAGGCGCTGGCCAGGTGGAGCTCGCCATCTTCTGCCAGTAGCTCCATGGCCGCCTCGATCGCGCACTTGCCTTCGCCATCGTCCTCCGGATCAATGGCGAGTATTAGTTTCTGGTACATCAGTGATCTCCTGTTTCGCCGAGGTAGTGGCCTCGACCTCGGGAAATACTCTCCCCTGGACCAGCGCATCGACGCCGAAGCCGCGATAGTCCGCTCGCAGCGCCCTGAATAGCGCGATCGCCATGAACACCAGCAGAGTGCAGAAGGGCAGGCCCAGCGCAGTGATCACGTTCTGCAGGGCGTCCAGGCCGCCGGCCAGCAGCAGCGTCGCGGCAATCACCCCCTGGGCGACGGCCCAGAAGATGCGCTGGCGAACCAGCGAAGGCTGGTCATCGCGCCGGGTCAGCATATCGATCACCAGCGAGGCGGAATCCGACGAGGTGGTAAAGAAGATCACGATGATGGCCACGCTCAAGGCCGATACCACGCTGGTCAGCGGTAGCCCCTCCAGGAAGGCGAAGATGGCCACCGAGGGATCCTGCTGCACCTGGCCGGCGAGCGTCAGCTGACCGCTCATCTCCGCCTGGATGGCCGAGAGACCGAAGATGCCGAACCAGACCAGCGTGAAGGCCGTGGGGGCAAACAGCACGCCGGCCACGAACTCGCGAATGGTGCGTCCCCGTGAAATGCGGGCAATGAAGATGCCGACGTAGGGCGCCCAGGAGATGGTCCAGGCCCAATAGAACAGGGTCCACTGCCGCTGCCAGTCGGTCTCCTTGTAGGTCTCGGTCCAGAAGGCCAGCCAGGGCAGGGCACTGAGGTAGTCGCCCACGCTCTGTACCATGCCCTCGGCGATGAACACGCTGGGGCCAGCGAGAAGAACGAAGGCCAGCAGTACCACGGCCAGCAGGATATTGACCTGGGAGAGGCGGCGAACGCCCTTGTCCAGCCCGAGTGCGACGGAGGTCGCGGCGATGCCGGTGATGACGGCGATGAGGCCGACCTGGACCAGAGGGCTGGAGGGCGCACCGACCAGATAGTTCAGGCCGCTGTTCAGCTGCAGCGTGCCGAGCCCCAGCGAAGTGGCGACCCCGAACAGGGTGCCCAGCACCGCGATCACATCGATGGTCCAGCCCCAGGGCCCGAAGGCCCGCTCGCCCAGAATGGGGTAGAACAGGCTGCTGATGCGCATGGGGAGGTTGTGGCGGTAGGCAAAGTAGCCGATCGCCAGGCCCGGCAGGGCAAAGATGGTCCAGGTGTGCAGGCCGAAGTGGTAGAGCGCGAGGGTCATGGCATCGCTGGCTGCCTGCTCCGAGCGTGGCGTGACGCCATCGAAGGGTGGACGGGCGAAGTGGGAAATCGGTTCCGCCACGCCCCAGAACATCAGGATGGTCCCGATGCCGGCGGCGAACAGCATGGTGAACCAGGTCAGGTTGGAGTAGTCGGGACGGCTGTCGTCGGCGCCCAGCCGGATATTGCCATAGCGGCTGACGGCCAGGCCGAGCAGGAAGATCAGCAGTGCGCTGACCACGAGAATGTAGAACCAGCCCAGGTTGGCGGCGACCCAGCCGGTCAGCAGGCCGAAACTGCTGGCAACGGCTTCGTCAAAGGGAATGGATATCCCGACGAACAGCGCCGCGATGCCAGCCGAGGTGAAGAAGACCCCCGGGATGGTCTGCAGTCCGAGTCGACGTTGCAGCCAGGTCAGCACAGGCGCCTCCGTTGCGTCGGGATAAGGCCGATGAGTCGCGTTCACGCTACCATGGAAACCGAACCGCTGCAGGCGCCGACGGGTTCATCAGTCCCTGCCACGCGCCGGCAAGCCCCCCGAGCCTGATGCCACCCACGCCAACGGACTGCCGCCATGCTCCGCGACGCCATGCTCGCCCTCTTTCGCCGCTTCGAGACCCTGGTGGAGCCCTACCCGGCGGACCGGCGCGGCACGCCGCCGCGGGGTCTCTTCGCCTTCATCCTGCACTTTTCGCGGCCGGTGCTGCCGCTGCTGATCGTCATGTCGCTGCTCACCGCCCTAGTCTCGGCGGCGGAAGTGGTTTTCTTCGGCTACATGGGCGAGTTGGTGGACTGGTTGGCCGACGCCGAGCGTGAGGGCTTCCTGGCCGAGTATGGCTGGCGCCTGGCCGGCATGGCGGCGCTGGTGGTGATCGGCCTGCCGCTGATCACCCTGCTCCAGGCCCTGGTGACCCACCAGAGCATCTTCGGCAACTACCCGATGATCGGCCGCTGGCTGGCGCACCGCCATATGCTCGGCCAGAGCCTGGCCTTCTACCAGGACGAGTTCGCCGGGCGGGTCTCCCAGAAGGTGATGCAGACGGCGCTGGCGATCCGCGAGACGGTGATGAAGCTGATGGACCTGATGGTCTACGTCATCGTCTACTTTACCGGCGCCATGCTGCTGATGGGCAACGCCGAGCCCTGGCTGATGCTGCCGTTGGTGCTGTGGCTCGCCGGCTATCTCGTCATCATGCGGGTCTTCGTGCCGCGCCTGCGCCGGGTCTCCATGGAGCAGGCCGACGCCCGGGCGGTGATGACCGGGCGCATCGTCGACAGTTACAGCAACATTCAGACCATCAAGCTGTTCGCCGATACCCGCCGGGAGGAGGCCTATGCCCGTGACGCCATGCAAGGCTTCATGACCACGGTGCACCGCCAGATGCGCCTGGCCACCGGCCTCACCGTCAGCCTGACCCTGCTCAACTCGCTGCTGCTGGCCGGCGTAGGCGCCATGGCCATCGGCGCCTGGTACCTGGAGGCGGTGTCGCTCGGCGTCATCGCCGTGGCCATAGCACTCGTGATGCGTATCCGCTTCATGTCCAACTGGATCCTGTGGGAGGTGGCGAGCCTGTTCGAGAACATCGGCACGGTGCAGGACGGCATCAACACCATCGCCCGGGAACCGGCGGTGCGCGACGCCCCCGACGCCGGCGAGCTCGCGGTGCCCCGCGGCGAGATCCGCTTCGCGGCGCTGCGCTTCGGCTACGAGCGGCCGGACGGGGAGGGCAAGCGCGTCTTCGACGGACTGGATCTCACCATCGCCCCGGGCGAGAAGGTGGGGCTGATCGGCCGCTCCGGCGCCGGCAAGTCGACGCTGGCCAACCTGCTGCTGCGCTTCTACGACCTGGAGGGCGGGCGCATCCTGATCGACGGCCAGGACATCGCCGGGGTGACCCAAGAGTCGCTGAGGCGCAGCATCGGCATGGTCACCCAGGACACCTCGCTGCTGCACCGCTCGGTGCGCGACAACATCCGCTACGGTAGCCCCGAGGCCAGCGAGGAGCAGATCCGGGAGGCGGTGCGCCGCGCCCATGCCGACACCTTCATCGACGACCTGGTGGACCTGCAGGGGCGCCGCGGCCTGGATGCCCACGTGGGCGAGCGCGGCGTGAAGCTCTCCGGCGGGCAGCGCCAGCGCATCGCCATCGCCCGTGTGCTGCTCAAGAACGCCCCCATCCTGGTGCTGGACGAGGCCACCTCGGCGCTTGATTCCGAGGTGGAAGCGGCGATCCAGGAGCAGCTCTACACCCTGATGGAGGGCAAGACGGTGATCGCCATAGCCCACCGTCTCTCCACCATCGCCATGCTCGACCGCCTGGTAGTGATCGACGAGGGGCGTATCGTGGAGAGCGGCAGCCACCGCGAGCTGCTGGCGCGAGATGGCCTCTACGCCGCCCTGTGGCGCCGCCAGTCCGGTGGCTTCATCGGGGTGGAGGTCGAGGACGATGATGGCCCAGCCAGAGCGAGGCAGGCATGACACTGGATTACCGATGGCTCCACGACACGGTGCGTCAGCGTTTCGACTCCGACGCCGCCATGGAGGCCTTCCTGCCCCGGGCGCTGACGCCCGACGAGTTGAAGCAACTCGGGGATGACCGCTACCTCTCCGCCATGAGCCGGCGGGTGTTCCGCGCCGGCATGAATCACGCGGTGGTCGATGCCCGCTGGCCCGCCTTCGAGGCGGCCTTCTGGGGCTTCGCGCCCGAGACCCTGGTGCTGCTCACCCCGGAGCAACTGGAGGGCTTCATGCAGGATGCGCGCCTCATCCGCCATCGCATCAAGCTGCAGACCATCCCCCGCAACGCCCAGTTCATCCTGGATATCCGCCAGGAGCAGGGCGGCAGCTTCGGCGAGTTCATTGCCGACTGGCCGAGCAGCGACATCGTTGGCCTGTGGCGACTGCTGGCCAGGCGAGGCGAGCGCCTGGGCGGGCGCTCCGCCGCCGGCTTCCTGCGCCTGGTGGGCAAGGACACCTTCCTGCTCACCAGCGACGTGGTGGCCCGGCTGGTCGCCGCCGGCATCGTCGACCAGGCCCCCACCAGCCAGCGCGACAAACAGCAGGTGCAGAACGCTTTCAACGCGCTGCAGCAGGCTTCCGGCAGGCCGCTCTGCCAGCTCTCGGCGATGCTGTCGCTGAGTATCAACCCCAGGTTCTAGCGCGAGCCGCTAACCCGAGCCTTCACCGTGTTGTCGGTTGCTGTTTCGCTGCGCCCTTAAAAGAGTAAAATCAATGCTCTTTATTGAAAGGCAGGGGAAGATCCGATGTCGTCAGATCCGAACAGCCGCTATGGCCTGAATCCCGCGCATAGTGAAGTGGTCGAGACATGCCAGCAGGTGGCGCCGTGCCGCGCCCTGGACATGGGCTGCTCCAACGGGCGCAACGCCCTCTACCTGAGCCAGCTTGGCTTCGACGTGACCGCGGTGGACCACAACCCCGGCGCCATCGACATGCTGCAGCAGATCGTCAGCCGAGAGCGGATCGAGAATATCGATGCCCAAGTCTACGACCTCAATCGTGCTGCCCTGGACAGGGACTACGGCCTGATCGTCTGCACCGTCACCCTGATGTTCCTCGACCCGGCGCGTGTCGAAGCGGTGATCGCCGACATGAAGGCGCACACCCTGCCCGGGGGATACAACACCATCGTCTGTGCCATGGATACGCAGGCCTACCCCTGCCCGGTGGGCTTCCCCTTCACCATCGGCGAGGGGCAGCTGCGCGAGGCCTACGCGGGGTGGGAGCTGGTCAAGTACAACGAGGACGTGGGCACCATGCACAATGGCGCGCGGTTGCAGTTCGCCACCCTGCTGGCGCGAAAGCCCGAGTAGCTCCACCAGGCCCCCGAGTCACTCAACGGCTCGGGGGCCTTGCGTTGGGGGCCTGTCCTGGATGACGCTCTGGGTTCCGGGCAGAGGAGGGCAGACGATGAAGACCATAGGGCTGATCGGCGGCATGAGCTGGGAATCGACCCAGACCTACTACCGCCTCATCAACCAGGGGGTGAAGGCGCGGCTGGGCGGGCTGCACTCCGCCCGGCTGGTGCTCTACAGCGTGGACTTCGCCGAGATCGAGGCGCTGCAGCACCGCGGCGACTGGGCCGCGACGGCGCAGATCCTCGGTGCGGCGGCCCGCTCCCTGGCGGCGGCCGGCGCCGACTTCCTGTTGCTGTGCACCAACACCATGCACAAGGTCGCCCCGCAGCTCGAGCAGGCCGTGGATATCCCCCTGCTGCACATCGCCGATGCCACGGCCAACGAGTTGCACCGGCAGGGCGTGGACCGGGTGGGGCTGCTCGGCACCCGCTTCACCATGGAGCAGGCCTTCTACCGCGAGCGCCTGGAGGCGCAGGGCATCCAGGTGCTGACTCCCGATGCCGCCCAGCGCGAGACAGTCCACCGTGTCATCTACGAAGAGCTCTGCCGTGGCGAGATCCGCGCGGATTCGAAAGCTGATTATCTTGAGATCGTGGCCTCGCTGGCCGGGCAGGGCGCCCAGGGCGTCATCCTCGGCTGCACGGAGATTGGGCTGCTGATCGAGGCCGACGACACGGACGTTCTCCTCTTCGACACCACCGCCATCCACGCCGAACAGGCGGTTGAGGAGGCGCTTGCGACCCCGGCGTCATAGCGCATGCCGGCGAAGCCCCGTCGGATCGGCCACCATTGAAAGCCTGGAACCATGATGGAGGCGCCTATGACGACGATTGCCAAGAACACGATTTGCTTGTGGTACGAGCGCGATGCCGAGGAGGCGGCGAGGTTCTACGCCAGGACCTTTCCCGATTCCTCCGTCGGCGCGGTCCATCCCGCACCGGGAGACTACCCCGCGGGCAAGCAGGGCGATGTCCTGACCGTCGAGTTCACCGTGATGGGCATTCCCTGCCTGGGGCTTAACGGTGGGCCAGGCATCCAGCACAACGAGGCGTTCTCGTTTCAGGTGGCCACCGAGGACCAGGCCGAGACCGATCGTTACTGGAAGGCGATCGTCGGCAACGGCGGCCAGGAGAGCGACTGCGGCTGGTGCAAGGACAAGTGGGGCATCTCCTGGCAGATTACCCCCATCGCGTTGACCAGGGCCTACACCAGCCCCGATCGCGCCGCCGCCAAGCGGGCGTTCGATGCCATGATGACGATGAGGAAAATCGACATCGCCGCAATCGAAGCGGCGGTTCGTGGTGAGAAGCCCTCGACCTGACAACAGCATGCCGCAGATCGCGCTGTGCACCGCCGCTGAGCGTTGCCCCCCCAGGCAAGGCCCCCGAGTCACTCATCTGGCTCGGGGGCCTTGCCACCACTGCGACCAATCGGGTGTGGCATCCATCGGCTTCGTCACATACGCTGATTGGTTAAGGTCGCTTAGACGACCAGGCGAAATGCCACTACACGCAGCGCAGGGACTACCGCAGGGATGGCAGGGAGCCATCATGGCTTGCCGGGTAGGGGCGGTAGCGTGACTTAACAATTGGGGGGGGGGCTGTCCCCGATTTCCTTGTTGGCAGACTTTTTGAATTCATGGGATGACGGTAAGTAATCGATTAACAAAGCGCTGCTGTAAGACAAAATTTCCGCTGCGCTCCAAAGTTTCCGCAGAGCGTGGAGCTATGACTATCTATGTATCGACTGTCGAATGATCAGATCCCGAGATGGAAAAAGGAATCTTCCGTTTTTCTGCCGTCATCAATCGACTCTCAGTGTCCAGAGTGCGGGCGTCTGGTCTCATTCGCGACAGCCAAATGGAGTCCTGCGCCACAGAATACAAGAATAGCGGTAGTTCGATGTCCGGCATGCCAAACACCTACGATGTTTTTTTTGCTGAATCATAAAGGGGAAGCAGGAACCCTTGGCAGTGACGAGCAGCTTTACATACATGCTAAACCACCAGGAAGAGAGGCTCTTCCTGAAATTTTGGATGGGAAGGGCTTGGATGACCCACTTAAGCGAGCTTATGTCTCAGCGGTAAATGTATTCAATGCCCAAGAATGGGGAGCAACAGCTGTACTAACTCGCAGGCTTCTGGAGGGTGTAACCAAATCATTACTTCCACCAGAGTACCAGTCTCTTCCGCTAGCCAAGCAAGTAGAAAAGCTTCCCGAAACAAAGGATCTTTCGGAACCGGTACTGAAAATTGCAGATGCTATCCGTAAGGGAGGGAACTTGGGTGCGCATTTCGATTTGGAAGCCGAGCCGACACAGGAGGTCTCTCAATTGATGCTGGATTTGGCAGAGGAATTGATCGAATACTTTTTCGTACTGCCAGTAAGAATAGAAGAGCTACACGACAAGATTGAGGACTTGAATGGGGAAAAATCCTAACAATTGCAGGCACGGCGACACCCACTACATTGCGTCTTCGGCTCCATTTCGTGGGCGCGCATGCTGCAAGAGTTAAATGTAAAAGGAAACATAAAATGGAGTTTGTCGAAATTGAGCTTACTCAGGGCAATATCAAAAACAATCATCTTTATCTCTCGTCGGTAATCGAGTTCTTCCCATCCGATTCTATCGGAGGCAGCAACGATTCTAGTTTGGCTCCGCGATTTCTCGAAGTTCATAGCGGCATCGCGTCCTCAGTGCGAACTGACATTGCAGGCGATAAGAAAATTTTTCGTCGTCGGGCTTGGGTGGGCGAGTTTTTCGAGGTCCACAATTTGGCTGCAGGCGATCGGGTGGTAATCGAGAAGACTGGTACTGACCGTTATCACGTTTACCCAAAGCGGGCCTGATGTTTTAAAAAGTTTCTTTAGTGCGCGGCTGATGGCCGCCGGACTCCCTTTTCATTGCGGCTACGCCTCCATTACAAGGGCGTCGCTAAACTCAGCGTTCAATTGCTCATGGAGTTTTCATGACACCGGTCCAGAATATATGGGTATTACTGTGCACCGTTGGGCCAGCAATATATGTTGGCTATGCTGTGAACTGGTGGTCGGGAGTAATAGCGTGCGTTGCGCACATCTTTTTTGGAGGTGTTCTCGGCTGGTTTCTGGTAAGTATGGTTCCCGTCCGTTTTCTTGAAGTCGGTGGCTACTTAAAGAATTTGGTCATCGCAGTCGTCATCGTTGCATTGGGTTACTACCTCGGGGCTTGAAGTGTATTTGAAAAAATCACTGTACTACGCCGCCGGTGGCCGTCGGGGCGACCTTTGCATCGCGGCTTCGCCTCCTTTTCAAGGGCATCGCTAAGCCCAGCGTTGGGAGGCAATGCACCCTTCCGTGTGCTGGGTGCTCGGCAATCCATTTCTAGGAGCGAAAACAAAAACGGCCATGAGCACTATCCAAGCTGAAGTCATCGAGAGAATGAAAGCGGACCTTCTTGCACGCCTAGAAGAGTGGGTCGGTATGAATTTGCCTGTGAAAGGTTCCGAGGATTACGAATTCTGGCAGTCAAAGCTTGCGGAAATCGATTCAATAGAGAATTTTCAAGATGTAATCGATTACGTTGATTCCGAAGGATTCGACCTCAACGATTTCTTCTTATGTGGTGAGTATGAGGTTATATCCGCAGGCTTAGATCCGAGTTTGGTGCCAAGCGACCTTTACACGGAGCTAGGGGAGCCAGTGGCTGAACAGGCTTGGTCCGGCGGCTCAGGGGTGAAAATCTACTTGTACGATGGCAAGTATTTCGTCGTGAGCGAGGTGGAAGTCAAGGTTGCCAACACTGAGACTGACGCATTCAAGATGGGAGGAATCGACAACGATACTTTCGGCGATATCTCGCATTCACAAGTACGCCCGTCGGAACCTGATGCTCAGATCGAAGTGCCTCGTGCTACGAAAGCGCCACCAAAAAAGGCTCGGATAAGTAAGAGGCCTGTATTGGTTGTTGTTACGGAATGGCCGGGCGGAACGATGGCAATTAAATTCGGCTGTGCAATGCAAGCGGCACTCGATGTCTCGAAAGACGACATGAGCCTTGTCCAAATGTCTCCCGAACGTATATTTAGGGTCGAAACAAAGGTCAGTGAAGCCGAGTTTCGCGAAGCCATGCGGGTCAGAGATGTTGCATCAGGGGGCTGTGTCCTTTTCATCGAGATTCCTAAGTCGTGATCGCTGAAGAGCTGCCGCCCAACTCAGGCGTTAAACTGTCCAAAAACAAAGCCCCGAGTCAGTCACCTGGCTCGGGTCTTTTGCGTGTTGGCGTTGCGATTACCTGGCGGCCAGCGCCACCCCCACCTTGGAACGGTTGGGCCGGCCGATGGTCTGGGTGATCCAGGTGCCGGTGTCGGCCAGCTTGTCGAGGTCGATGCCAGTCTCGATGCCTAGGCCATCGAGCAGGTAGACCACGTCCTCGCTGGCCACGTTGCCGGAGGCGCCCTTGGCATAGGGGCAGCCGCCGAGGCCGGCGACGGAGCTGTCCACCACCGCGATGCCTTCCTCCAGTACCGCGTAGAGGTTGGCCAGCGCCTGGCCGTAGGTGTCGTGGAAGTGGGCGGCGAGCTTGTCCATGGGAATGTCGCGGCTCACGGCCTCGATCATGCGCTTGGCCTTGAGCGGGGTGCCGGTGCCGATGGTATCGCCGAGCGAAATCTCGTAGCAGCCCATCTCGTACAGCGCCTTCGAGACCTCGGCCACCTTGGCGGGAGCGATCTCACCCTCGTAGGGGCAGCCCAGCACGGTGGAGACGTAGCCGCGCACCCGCACGCCGGCCTGCTGCGCGCGCTCCAGCACCGGCTCGAAGCGGGCCAGGGACTCGGCCACGGAGCAGTTGATGTTCTTCTGTGAGAAGGCCTCGGAGGCGGCGCCGAACACGGCCACCTCCTCGAGGCCGCACTCCAGGGCCGCCTCCAGCCCCTTGAGGTTGGGGGTCAGCGCGGCGTAGGTGATGCCGTCGCGTCGGGCGAGGTTCTTCATCACCTCGCGATGGTCGGCCATCTGCGGCACCCACTTGGGCGAGACGAAGCTCGCCGCCTCGATGTAGGAGAGGCCGGCCGCGCCTAGGCGGTCGATCAGCTCCAGCTTGGTGGCGGTGCCGATCGGCTCAGGCTCGTTCTGCAGCCCGTCGCGGGGGCCGACCTCGACCAGGCGGACGTGTTTCGGGAATGCCATCTGCGTTACTCCTCCGGGGCGAACTCGAGCAGCACGTCGCCCTGGCCCACGGTGTCGCCGGCGGCGAAGTGGAAGCTCTCCACATGGCCATCGGCGGGGGCGGACATGGTGTGCTCCATCTTCATGGCTTCCATCACCATCAGCGGCATGCCTTTCTCCACCTTCTGGCCCGGCTCCACCAGCAGCGCCACCACGGTGCCGTGCATGGGCGCGGTGAGGGTGGATTCCGCCTCGTGCTGGCCATGGTCGATGGCGTCGATGCGGCGCCAGAACAGGCGGGTCTCGCCGGCGGCGTCGGCCATCACCACCACGCCGTTGTCGGCGAGGCGCGCCTGCAGGCGACGGCGGTGGCCATTGAGGGTGACCGCCACGGCGTCGCCCTCCAGGTGCTGAATGCGCGCGGTGAGGGTCTCGTCGCCGATCACCAGCTGCCAGGGATCGGCGGCGGTCTCGCGGCGGCCCTCCACGATCACCACGTCCTCGGCGTCCGGGGCCTGGGCGCGGGTCAGGTCGTGACCGGTGGCGCACAGGGCCAGCCGAATGGTGTGGGGGGCGTTGAGGCGGAAGCCGTCGTGGCGATCCCAGGGAGAGTCGCTCTCGCACTCCCGGGAGAGCTGCTTGAGGCCGATCAGCGCGGCGGAGGCGTAGGCCTCGGTGGTGACCTCACGGGACGCGAACAGGGTCGCCTCGTGCTTCTCGATGAAGCGGGTGTCGAGCTCGCACCCCTTGAAGGCCGGGTGGGTGGCCAGGCGCTGCAGGAAGGCGCGGTTGGTGACCACGCCCTGCACGTCGAGGGCAGCAAGCGCCCGGTTGAGGGTGGCCAGCGCCTGGTCGCGGTCGCCGCCGTGGACGATCAGCTTGGCGAGCATGGGGTCGTAGTGCATGGAGACGGCGTCGCCGCTCTCCACGCCGCTGTCCAGGCGTACCTTATTGGCATCCAGGCCGGCGCCTTCCAGGTCCAGGGCGAAGCGGGTCAGGGTGCCGGTGGCGGGCAGGAAGTCCTGCTCCGGGTCCTCGGCGTAGAGGCGCGCCTCGAAGCTGTGGCCGGTGATGGTCAGCTCGTCCTGGGCGAGCGGCAGCCGCTCACCCATGGCCACGCGCAGCTGCCACTCCACCAGGTCCTGGCCGGTGATCATCTCGGTGACCGGGTGTTCCACCTGCAGGCGGGTGTTCATCTCCATGAAGAAGAACGAACCATCGACGTCGAGGAGGAACTCCACGGTGCCGGCGCCCACGTAGCCGATCTCGCGGGCGGCGCGCACGGCGGCCTCGCCCATCTCGCGGCGCAGTTCGGCGCTCATGCCCGGGGCCGGGGCTTCCTCCAGTACCTTCTGGTGGCGGCGCTGCACGGAGCAGTCGCGCTCGAAGAGGTAGACGCCGTTGCCGTGGCTGTCGCAGAACACCTGGACCTCCACGTGGCGCGGCTGGGTCAGGTACTTCTCGATCAGCATGCGCTGGTCGCCGAAGGCGGCCTGGGACTCGCGGCGGCAGCCGTCCAGGGCGGCCTGGAAGCCGGCGGCGGATTCGACCACGCGCATGCCCTTGCCGCCGCCACCGGCGCTGGCCTTGAGCAGCACCGGGTAGCCGATCTTGTCGGCCTCGGCCTTGAGCAGGGCGTCGTCCTGGTCGTCGCCGTGGTAGCCCGGCACCAGCGGCACGCCGGCGTCATGCATGCGCGCCTTGGCGGCGGACTTGTCGCCCATGGCGGCGATGGCCGAGGCGGGCGGGCCGACGAAGGTGATGCCGGCCTTCTCCAGGGCGTCCACGAAGGGGCCGTTCTCGGAGAGGAAGCCGTAGCCGGGGTGGATGGCGCCGGCGCCGGTGCGCTTGGCGGCCTCGATCACCGCCTCCACCTTGAGGTAGCTGTCGCGGGCGGCGGCGGGGCCCAGGCGCACGGCCTCGTCGGCCTCGCGCACATGGCGGGCGTTGGCGTCGGCATCGGAGTAGACGGCCACAGTGCGCAGGCCCATGGCGCGCGCGGTGCGCATCACCCGGCAGGCGATCTCGCCGCGGTTGGCGACCAGCAGGGTGTCGAACTTGTTCAGATCGGTAGTCATGAGCGGGGCTC
Organism: Halomonas sp. SSL-5; assembly: GCF_030708455.1. Classification (GTDB taxonomy): domain Bacteria; phylum Pseudomonadota; class Gammaproteobacteria; order Pseudomonadales; family Halomonadaceae; genus Halomonas. The sequence continues at coordinate 75,058 of NZ_JAUYWF010000002.1, read as the reverse complement.
CGCGGCCTTGTTTTCTGCGACACGGTTGTCGCTTTCGTTTGTCCAGGCGGGGCGGCGCTTCTCGAAGAAGCTGGCCAGCCCCTCCTGACCTTCGGCGCTGACGCGCAGCTCGCTGATCACCCGGCAGGTGTGCTCGCGGGTGGCCTTGCTGTCGGGCTCTCGAGCCACCTCGGCGAGCAGCGCCTTGGTGGCGCGTTGGGCCTGGGGCGAGCCGGCCAGCAGGGTCTCGAGCATGGCGGCGACGGCGTCGTCGAGGGCCTCGGGCGCTACCACCTGGTGGGCCAGGCCCAGGGCCAGGGCGGTGGGGGCATCCATCACCTCGGCGGTCAGCGCATACCGACGCATCTGACGCTTGCCCAGGGCGCGCTGCACATAGGGGCTGATCACCGCCGGCGACAGGCCGATCTTGACCTCGGAGAGGCAGAACTTCGCCTTATCGGAGGCGACCACCAGGTCACAGCAGGCGGCCAGGCCCACGGCACCGCCGAAGGCGGCCCCCTGCACGCGGCAGACGGTGGGGCAGGGCAGGGTGTCCAGGCCGTGCATCAGGGCGGCGAGCTTGCGCGAGTCCGCCAGGTTGCCGTCGAAATCGTATTCGACCATGCGCTTCATCCAGTTCAGATCGGCGCCGGCGGAGAAGCTCTTGCCCTCGGAGCGCAGCACCACGGCTCGGATCTCGCCGTGGTGGGCGGCGTCGTGCAGTCGCTCCAATTGGGCGTTGAGCTCACTGATGAGGCTGTCGTCGAAGGCGTTGTGGACCTCGGGACGGTCGAGCGTCAGCCAGGCCACGCCGCGATCGTCGAGTTCCAGGCGTGAGAAGGTGCTATCTGACATGTCTGATTCCCCTTACATCCGGAACACGCCGAATTTCGTTTCCTCGACCTCGGCGTTCATCGCCGCCGCCAGCGACAGGCCCAGTACGTCACGGGTCTGGGCCGGGTCGATGACCCCGTCGTCCCACAGCCGGGCGCTGGCGTAGTAGGGGTGGCCCTGGTGCTCGTACTGCTCGCGGGTGGGCGCCTTGAAGGCTTCCTCTTCCTCCTTGGTCCACTCGGCGCCCTCGCGCTCGATCTGCTCGCGCTTGACCTGGGCCAGCACGCCCGCCGCCTGCTCGCCGCCCATCACCGAGATGCGGGCATTCGGCCACATGAACAGCAGGTTGGGATCGTAGGCGCGGCCGCACATGCCGTAGTTGCCGGCGCCGAAGCTGCCGCCGATCAGCACGGTGAACTTGGGCACCCTGGCGCAGGCCACCGCGGTGACCAGCTTGGCGCCGTGCTTGGCGATGCCCTCGTGCTCGTACTTGGAGCCCACCATGAAACCGGTGATGTTCTGCAGGAAGATCAGCGGGATCTTCCTTTGCGCACACAGCTCGATGAAGTGCGCACCCTTTACCGCGGACTCGGAGAAGAGCACGCCGTTGTTGGCGACGATGCCCACCGGGTAGCCGTGGATATGCGCAAAGCCGGTGACCAGGGTATCGCCGTAGTAGCGCTTGAACTCGTCGAAGTCGGAGTCGTCGACGATGCGTGCGATCACCTCACGCACGTCGTAGGGCTTCTTGAGGTCGGTGCCGACGATGCCGTAGAGCTCGCTGGGGTCCAGGCGCGGGGCCTTGGGCTCCTGCATCTTCAGCTGGCCGCGCTTCTGCCAGTTGAGCCGCGACACGCTGGCCCGGCACAGCTGCAGGGCGTGGGCATCGTTCTCGGCATAGTGGTCGGCCACGCCGCTCTTCTTGGCGTGGACGTCGGCGCCGCCAAGGTCCTCGGCGCTGATGCTCTCGCCGGTGGCGGCCTTCACCAGGGGCGGGCCGCCCAGGAAGATGGTGCCCTGCTCGCGCACGATGATCGACTCGTCGGCCATGGCCGGCACATAGGCGCCGCCGGCGGTGCAGGAGCCCATCACCACGGCGATCTGCGGGATGCCCTCGGCGGAGAGGGTGGCCTGGTTGTAGAAGATGCGGCCGAAGTGGTCGCGGTCCGGGAAGACCTCGTCCTGGCGGGGCAGGAAGGCGCCGCCGGAGTCGACCAGATAGATGCACGGCAGGCGGTGCTTGCGGGCGATCTCCTGGGCGCGGATGTGCTTCTTCACGGTGAGCGGGAAGTAGGTGCCGCCCTTGACGGTGGCGTCGTTGGCGACGATCACGCACTCCACGCCGGAGACGCGGCCGATGCCGGTGACCACGCCGGCGGCGGGCACCGCAGAGTCGTAGACCTCATGGGCGGCCAGCGCCGAGAACTCGAGGAAAGGGGAGCCCTCGTCGATCAGGTGGTCGATGCGGTCGCGCACGAACAGCTTGTCGCGGCTCTCGTGGCGGGCGCGGGCCTTCTCGCCGCCGCCCTGGGCGATGGCGGCGGTCAGTTCGCGCAGCTTCATCACCTCGGCGCGCATCGCCGCCTCGTTGGCCTGGAAGCCCTCGCTGCGCGGATTGATCTGGGTCTGCAGGATGCTCATAGCGAATCCTTGAAATGATATGCCAACACAGGGTACCGGTGGTGTTGTAGGAGGGCAGCTCCGCTGCGCGACAGGCACCGTCAGGTGCCTTGGGGTTTTCCGTGGGAGGCCTGCGGCCTCCGGTCGCGATGCGAAGCATCCCTCCTACACAAGCCGGTGGCTCAGGCAGATTCGTTGAACAGCTCGCGGCCGATCAGCATGCGGCGGATCTCGCTGGTGCCGGCGCCGATCTCGTAGAGCTTGGCGTCGCGCAGCAGGCGGCCGGTGGGGTACTCGTTGATGTAGCCGTTGCCGCCCAGCAGCTGGATGGCGTCCAGGGCGACCTGGGTGGCCTTCTCGGCGCAGTAGAGGATCACGCCGGCGGCATCCTTGCGCGAGGTCTGGCCGCGGTCGCAGCCGGCCGCCACGGCGTAGAGGTAGGCGCGGCAGGCGTTGAGGGTGGTGTACATGTCGGCCACCTTGCCCTGCACCAGCTGGAACTCGCCGATGGACTGGCCGAACTGCTTACGCTCGTGGATATAGGGCACCACGATGTCCAGGGCGGCCTGCATGATGCCGATGGGGCCGGCGGCCAGCACGGTGCGCTCGTAGTCGAGGCCGCTCATCAGCACGCGCACGCCGCGGTTCAGTTCGCCGAGGATGTTCGCCTCCGGCACCTCGCAGTCCTGGAACACCAGTTCGCAGGTGTTGGAGCCGCGCATGCCGAGCTTGTCGAGCTTCTGGGCGGTGGAGAAGCCGGGCATGCCCTTCTCGATGATGAAGGCGGTGATGCCCTTGGAGCCGGCCTCGGGGTCGGTCTTGGCGTAGACCACCAGCACGTCGGCGTCGGGGCCGTTGGTGATCCACATCTTGTTGCCGTTGAGGATGTACTTGTCGCCATCCTTGCGGGCGCGCAGCTTCATGGAGACCACGTCGGAACCGGCGCCCGGCTCGGACATGGCCAGCGCCCCGACGTGCTCGCCGCTCATCAGCTTGGGAAGGTACTTGGCCTTCTGCTCCGGGCTGGCGTTGATCTTGAGCTGGTTGACGCAGAGGTTGGAGTGGGCGCCGTAGGAGAGGCCCACCGAGGCGCTGGCCCGGGAGATCTCCTCCAGGGCGATGCAGTGGGCGAGGTAGCCCATGCCGGTACCGCCATCCTCCTCGGAGACGGTGATGCCGAGCAGGCCCATGTCACCGAACTTCTGCCACAGGTCGTTGGGGAACTCGTTCTTCTCGTCGATCTCGGCGGCGCGCGGGGCGATCTCGTCGCGGGCGAAGGCGTTGACCTGCTCGCGCAGCATGTTGAGCTCGTCGTCGAGGCCGAAGTCGAGGGGCTTGAAGGGCGTGTGCATGGGCGGGACTCCCGTTCTTGTCAGGCGTACTGGTCAGGGCGGTGGCGCCTGCCTCTTGTCCATGATCCAGGGGGCAAAGGCGGCGCGCACAGCGGTCCGGGTCAGGTGGTGAACCGTGATTCGTCAAGACTAGGTCAGGTTGACGTTAACGTAAAGTGAAGCTACTCATGCCTTAGACGAATGTCGGGGCCCCGCGTCGAAAGCGACGGGCGGGGCGCCTACCCGGTCAGCCAGGTGATCAGCCGGTGATAGAGGGGAATGCCCACTATCACGTTGAAGGGGAAGGTGAAGCCGAGCGAGGCCAGCATCGCCAGGCCGATATTGGCCTCGGGGATGGCGGTGCGCATGGCGGCCGGGGCGGCGATGTAGGAGGCGCTGGCGGCCAGCGCGGTCAGGATCAAGAGCGACCCGGCGGGCAGCCCCAGGGCCAGGCCGACACCCAGGCCGGCCAGCGACAGCAGCGGCGGGGCGATGAGGGCGAAGGCGAGCAGCCGCCAGTGAAACCAGGGAATGGGGCGCAGGGTCTCGGCGGCGGTCAGGCCCATCTGCAGCAGGAAGAGGGCGAGCACGGCATGGAAGGCGCCGGTGAAGAGCTCGGTGACCTTGGCGCCCTCCATGGGGCCGTACATGGCGCCGATCACCGCGCCGCCGGCGAGCAGGATCACCCCGCGGTTGGTCAGGGTCTCGTGCCAGATGCCCTGCATCGCCTCGCCGGCATTGCTGCCCTGGTGGCGACGGTAGAGGGCGATGGCCACCATGATCGCCGGCAGTTCCATCATCACCAGGTAGAGGGTCACCTCGGCGCCGATGGGCAGCCCGCGTCCCTCGGCGAAAGCCAGGGCCACGGCGAAGGTGCCGGCGCTCACCGAGCCGTAGTGGGCCGCGAGACTGGCGCTGTCGGCGGCGGAGAGCCGCACCAGGCGGCGCAGTAGCGGCATCAGGGCCAGGGGGATCAGGGCGCCGAGGGCGGCCACGGCGGCAAGCTCCGGCAGCAGCGACCAGCCCAGGTTGCCGTACAGCGCCATGCCGCCCTTGAGGCCGATGGTCAGCATCAGCAGCAGGCTGAGGGTGTCGTAGGCGGCCTTGGGAATGGCCAGGTCGGACTTGACGAGCCCGGCCAGCAGGCCGAGCAGGAAGAACATCACCACGATATCGGGCATCGGAGGGTCTCTGGTGGCGGGTTGAAACGCCACGCATTCTGCTGACCCACGCCCATTGATTCCAATAAACTCTTCTGCAATGCACTATAGATAATTATCTATGCATGCTGGAATCACCCGCAATGAACATCCGACACCTGACGTTTCGCCTGCTGCAGGTCTATGTGGCGGTGGTACGCGCCGGCTCGATCAGCGAAGCGGCGCGCCGCCTGCACCTGACCCAGCCCACCGTCTCGCAGCAGCTCAAGCGCCTGGCCGAGACGCTGGGTGAGCCCTTGCTGGTAAGCCGGCAGGGGCGGCTGACGCCCACCGAGGCGGGCGGCGAACTCTACCGTGCCAGCCGCGAGGTGCTGGGGCGCTTCGACGACCTGGATGACTACCTGGCCGCCCTGCGCGGCGGCGAGCGGGGGCGTTTCTCCATCGCCCTGGTCAATACCGCCCAGTACGTGCTGCCGCGGCTGCTCGGTCCCTACAGCCAGGCCTTCCCCGAGGTGGAGGTCACGGTGCATATCGGCAATCGCCGCCAGATGCTGACCCGCTTCGAGCGCCAGGAGGATGACCTCTACGTCTTCAGCCATCCACCGTCGCTGGCCCACGCCCTGGCCGGGCGCTTCCTGCGCAATCCGCTGGTGGCGGTGGCGCCTCGGGGACACCCGCTGGCGGGGCGCGAGCATATCGCCATGAGCGAGCTGCTCGAGGAGCGCTGGCTGCTGCGCGAGCCGGGCTCGGCCACGCGGATGCTGTTCGAGAGCTGGCTGCAGGAGCAGGGGCTGACCCTGGGGCCGACCCTGCAGATGGCCAGCAACGAGGCGATTCGCGTCGGTGTGGCCTCCGGCATGGGGCTGGCGGTGCTCTCCGAGCACGTGCTGCCGCCGCAGCACCCGGAGCTGGTGATCCTGCCGGTGGAGGGGCTGCCCATCGAGAGTCACTGGCAGTTCATCGTGCGCCGCGACCGCCGCCTCTCCCATGCGGCGCTGGGCTTCCTGGGCTTCGGCGCCCAGCGACTCGCGGAGTGCGTGGAGTCACGCTTTCTGAGCAATGAGCTACCGGTGTTGCTGAGGCGCCTGGAGGTGGTCCAGGCGGCGCCCCCGGGGCTGGGGTCAGGCCCTCAAGTATCCTGAAGGGCCTGACCCCGCAGGGTTATTCGGCGGCGTTGGGGAAGAACAGCTGCTGGCCGTTGACGGTGAAGTCACCGATGGCCTGCTGGCCCTCCGCGGAGAGCAGCCACTGGTGCCACTGCCCGGCGAGATCATGCTTGAGGTGGGGGTGGCGCTCCTCGGAGATCACGAGGCTGCCGTACTGGTTGAAGAGGGCCTCGTCGCCCTCGAACAGCAGTTCGAGATTCTGGGGATTCTCGAAGGCGACCCAGGTGGCGCGGTCGCTCATCACGTAGGCGTCCATGCCGGCGGCGGTGTTCAGGGTCGGCCCCATGCCGCTGCCGAGCTCGCGGTACCACTCGCCGTCAGCCTCGACGCCGGCGGCTTCCCACAGGCGCAGCTCGGCACGGTTGGTGCCGCTGTCGTCACCCCGGGAGGCGAAGGGCGCCTCGGCCTCGGCGATCAGCTGCAGCGCCTCGGCGACGGTCTCGGCATCCGCGATGCCGGCCGGGTCGCCGCCGGGGCCGATGAGCACGAAGTCGTTGTACATGACGTCGGCACGCTCGGTGCCGTACCCCTCCTCGACGAAGCGCTCTTCGCCCACGGTGTCATGGACCAGCAGGCTGTCGGCGTCGCCACGCCGGGCGATCTCGAAGGCCTGGCCGGTGCCCACGGCCACCACGCGCACCTCGATGCCGGTCTTGTCGGTGAACTGAGGGATGATGGCGTCGAACAGGCCCGAGGCCTCGGTGGAGGTGGTAGAGGCCAGGGTGATGTACTTCTCCCCGTCCTGGGCCTGGGCGGCCATCGAGAGGCCCAGGATGCCGATGGCGGTGAGTGCGATGCGTGCCTTGTGTTGCATGGTCGCTTCCTTGTTGTGTCGGGATGAGAGTTGCCGGGTGGGTTCGGAGCGCCGGGCTAGAGCACCAGCTCTCCGCGGATGAAGGCCCGCGCCTCTTTCGAGGCAGGGGCCGTGAAGAAGGTGGTGGCGTCGGTGTGCTCGATCAGTCGACCGGCATGGAGGAACAGCACCTCGTCCGCCAGGCGACGCGCCTGATGCAGGTCGTGGCTGCTCATCAGGATGCGGGTGCCGCGGCGATGGAACTCCTGTACCGCATCCTCCACCGCCTTGATGGCGGCGGGGTCCAGGGCCGAGGTGGGTTCGTCGAGAAACAGCACCTCGGGGTCGAGCAGCCAGGCACGGGCCAGGGCCAGGCGCTGCTGCTCGCCCCCGGAGAGCACCCGCGCCGGGCGCTTCTCCAGGGCGGCCAGGCCGAAACGCTCCAGTGCCTCGCGGGCGTGCGGGCGGCGCTCGGGGCGTGGCGTACCGTTCACCGCCAGGGCGTAGGTGAGGTTGGCGAGCGCCGAGCGCTTGAGCAGCACCGGGCGCTGGAAGACCATCGCCTGGCGCGGGGTGCGCTCCTGCCAGCTCACCCGGCCCGCGGAGGGGGCCAGCAGGCCGTGGGCCAGGCGCATCAGCAGGCTCTTGCCGGCGCCGTTGGGGCCCATCACCAGGGTGCGCCGGCAGCCGGTGAGGCGCAGGTCCAGCGGCCCCAGCAGGCGCTGGCCACGGTGAGTGAAGCTGACGCCATGCAGCTCGAGCGCCGGTGTTTCGGTGATGGCCAGCGTGGTCATGTCGTTCATCCCAGCTTTCTCCGCGACGTCTCGCCCACCAGATAGGCGCCGGCGTTGACCAGCGCCACCAGCCCCAGCAGCACGATACCCAGCCCCAGCGCCAGGGGCAGGTCGCCCTTGCTGGTCTCCAGCACGATGGCGGTGGTCATCACCCGGGTGACGCCATCGATATTGCCACCCACGATCATCACCGCACCCACCTCGGCACTGGCGCGCCCGAAGCCGGCGAGCACCACCGTGACCAGCCCCAGGCGTGCGTCCCACAGCAGGGTAGGGATCATGCGCAGCCGCGACAGCCCCAGGGAGGTGAGCTGCTCGCGATACTCCTGGTGCAGCTCCTCCACCTGCTGGCGCGCCAGGGCGGCGATGATCGGCAGCACCAGCACCAGCTGGGCCACCACCATGGCGGTGGGGGTGAACAGCAGGCCCAGCTCCCCCAGCGGGCCGGCGCGGGACAGCAGCAGGTAGACGCACAGGCCCGCCACTACCGGGGGCAGCCCCATCAGGGCATTGAGCGCCACCACCAGGACGCCGTGGCCGGGGAAGCGCCACAGCGCCAGCGCCGCGCCCAGCGGCAGGCCGATCAGGGTGGCGAGCGCCACGGCGCTCAGTGATACCCGCAGCGACAGGGCCACGATGTTCAGCAGGTCGGGATCGAGTCCGAGGATAAGGTCGAGAGCGGTGACGAAGGCACCGGAGTCGCTGGGCATGCAGTTCTCCTCTGGTTGTCTGGCATCTTGTGCGCTCAGGTTCCAATATGCATGCAGTGTGGAAATCAAAACAGTGAGACACAGCTATATGCAGTAGGTGAGGAGAGTGGGACCCTGCCCTTCCCGCTCGAGCAGGGCCGAGGTGACCGGGGTGATGGCCCCGGCGGCGCAAGCAAGGAGAGCCTGATGGAATCGAGGGCCACGTACCTGACCACCGCCGAGGTGGCCGACTACCTGCGCCTCAAGGAGCGCAAGGTCTACGATCTGGTGCGCCAGGGGGCGATCCCCTGCGTGCGGGTCACCGGCAAGCTGCTGTTTCCGCGCCACAGCATCGACCTGTGGCTGATGAATCATCTGGAGGGCGACCAGGCGACGGCGCGCCCGGTGCCGGTGGTCCTAGCCGGCAGCCAGGATCCGCTGCTGGAGTGGGCGGTGCGCGAGAGCGGCTCCCAACTGGCGCTGCTGTGCCAGGGCAGCGGTGACGGCGTGCGACGGCTGCTGGAGGGCCAGGCGATGCTCGCCGGGCTGCACCTGCTGGATGCGGCGAGCGGTGGCTACAACCAACCCCAGGCCCTGGGGATGGGCGGGATGCGCGACCTGGTGATGGTGCGCTGGGCGACCCGGCGCCAGGGGTTGCTGCTGGCGCCGGGCAACCCGCTGGGCATTCGCCGCCTGGCCGATCTAACGCGTCCCGAGGTGCGCATCGCCCATCGCCAGCCGGACGCCGGGGCGGGGCGGCTGCTGAGCTGGTTGCTGGAGCAGGCGGGCGTGGAGGCTTCACGGCTGCATTTCACGGCCCACCCCTCACTCTCGGAGGATGATCTGGCACTGGCGATACGCCAGGACGAAGCGGATGCGGGGCTCGGGGTGGAGGCGGCGGCGAGGCGCCAGGGGCTGACCTTCCTGCCCCTGCACCGGGAGCATTTCGACCTGGCACTACGTCGGCGCAGCTACTTCGAAGCGCCGATCCAGCGTCTGCTGGCGTTCGTCCAGGAGCCACGCTTCGCCGAGCGCGCCGAGGCGCTGGGCGGCTACGATATCGGCGAACTCGGGCGGGTGGTCTACAACGCCTGAGGGTCGCCGTCGCTTCCGTGTCCTTGTCTGAGCCGCAGGAAGGCCACACCCGGCTACCGCTTCGTGTCTGCATCCTCGCCCAGCCAGAGCACATGATGGATCGCCCGCCATAGCGTCCAGGCGTCGCGCCAGTTGGCCGAGACCTCCACGTGGCCGAGCCCCTCGGCCTCGAAGAGTCGCGCCTGGCCGGCGGGGAGGGCGGCGCGCAGCCGCCGCGAGTGACTGACCGGGATCACCCGGTCGTCCGGGCCGTGGATCAGTACCAGCCTCGCCTCCAGCGCATCGAGATCCCGAGACGCCAGATCCAGCGCCGTGAACTGGGCGAGCAGCGGCGGTGGTAGCGCCCCGAGCAGCGGCGTGACCCGCGCCGGGTCGCGGTTGGTCACCAGCGCGTACAGCGCCATTGCCTCGGGGCTTAGCTCGCTCGTGTCGGGATCCGCCGCCTCTTCGCCCGCCAGCCGAGCGCGGGCGATGGCCGCCAGGCGCTCCCGGTCCTGGGCATCCTCCAGGGCGTGGAGCTGGCTGCGCAGCACGGCCCAGCGCACGTCGCGCTGGGGCGGAGGCGGCCGGCGGCAGGCGCTACCCCGATCCTCCCCGGTGGTGGCGTAGCGCAGCAGGTCGGTCAGGTCGTAATAGCCGCCAACGGCGATCACGAAACGTACCCGGTGGGCGGTATCCGGCTGCATGGCCGCCAGCAGCGCCGGACCCGTGGCGAAACTGATGGCGGCCAGCGCCGGCCCCCCGTCGGTGGTGGCAAGCGCGTCGCTGGCGTAGCGAATGGCATCGGCGATGCCCTGCACCTCGCGAGTGCCGACCGAGAAGTCACGCAGGCCGTCCAGCTCGGGCACCAGCACGGTGAAACCGGCCCGTGCCAGGGAGCGGGCCAGGGCCATCAGGCGGGGATCGCGCCGGCCCGCCTCGGTCAGGCCATGCACCAGGATCAGGGTCCCGCGGCGTGATGTTTCCGGCCGGTAGAGGTCCGCCAGGTAGTCGCGTCCCGCCACGGCGTAGGCGAGTCGCTCACGCTCGGGAGGTGGGGTACGCTGCTTCAGCCGGCTCGGCCCCTCGCCGGCGGCCAGGTCGCCGAGCACCAGCAGGGCCTCATGCTGGCGCTCCAGAGCGCTGCAGCCCGACAGCAGCATGCCGAGAAGCAGGCTTGGCAGCACCCATAGCGGGCGCCGGCGGCGGCGCGGTATGTCGTCCTCGGGCAAGCGCATGATCCCCCCTCCGCGGCCGGCCTGCCGCACGGGCGTGGCTGTCAGCCCTTTCGCCCTGTCACTCGCTCCGGCAAGGGCCTCAGCAGAGCCGGCTGCCGAGCAGCAGCAGGGCGGCGTCCAGCCGATGCCAGCCCCACCATACCAGCGCCAGGGCGGCCGCGGTGAGGGCCGCCGCCGCCAGCCGCCAGGCCAGTTGGCGACTCATGCTTCGATCTCCTGGCGGGCGCCGCGCGCCACCGGTGCCTCGCTGATCCACCAGTGCAGCATGGCCGCCACCACGCCGAGCAGGATGGCCAGCTTCCAGACCACGTCGTAGTCACCCTGCAGGTCATAGAGGAAGCCGCCGAGCCAGACGCCCATGAAGGAGCCGAGCTGGTGGAAGAGGAAGACGATCCCGCCGAGCATCGAGAGGTGCTGGACGCCGAATACCGAGGCGACGATGCCGTTGGTGAGCGGCACCGTGGAGAGCCACAGCAGCCCCATGGCGATGCCGAACAGGTAGGTGGTCGTGGGGCTCAGAGGGGCCATCAGGAAGAGGGTGATGATCACCGCCCGGGTCAGGTAGATCCCACTCAGCAGACGGGGCTTCGAGAACCGCCCGCCCAGCCAGCCGGCGACGTAGGTGCCGAAGATATTGAACAGGCCGATCAGCGCCAGCACGGTGCTGCCGACCTGGACGGCGATGCCGTTGTCGTAGAGGTAGCCGGGCAGGTGAACACCGATGAACACCACCTGGAAGCCACACACGAAGAAGCCCATGCAGAGCAGCCAGAAGCCACGCTGGCCGGCGGCCTCGTCGAGCGCCTCACGCAGCGGCAGGTCACCGGCGGCGGCAGCGGCCGGACGGTCGCGCAGCAGGGCGCCCAGCGGCAGCATCAGCGCGGCGATGGCGCCCATCGCCAGCAACGCCGCGGACCAGCCCAGCCAGCCCAGCAGCCCCAGGGTGCCGGGCAGCATGGCGAACTGGCCGAAGGAGCCGGCGGCACTGACGATGCCCATGGCCATGCTGCGCTTCTCCGGGGCCACGGCGCGGCCCACGGCGCCGAGGATCACCGAGAAGGTGGTGCCGGAGAGGCCCAGGCCGATCAGCACCCCGGCGGAGAGGCTCATGCCCAGCGCCGAGTCGGAGAGCCCCATGCAGACGAGGCCCAGGGTATAGAGGGCGCCGCCTACCACCACCACGCGTGCGGCGCCGAAGCGGTCGGCCAGGGCGCCGGCGAAGGGCTGGGAGAGACCCCACAGCAGGTTCTGGATGGCCAGGGCGAAGGCGAAGACGCCACGGCCCCAGCCCAGCTCGCTGCTCATGGGCTCCAGGAACAGCCCGAAGCCGTGGCGCAGGCCCATGGCCAGGGTCACCACCAGGCTGCCGAAGAGGATGATCAATAGGGAGTGGCGGCGCAGGGCATCCATGGTCGTTCCGTTATCGTGGTTGTCGTTGTGATTGAGGTCGCGGGTGCGGTTTGCAGGCTAATAGCCGTCACTATCGCCCGGTGACGATCCGCTGGCTACTGTCTCCTGATGGCGACATCGATGTCGCCGATGCTCCACATGTGTTGTCGGCGCCCGCTTGGCTAGAATGCGCTGCGTTCGCTGATGATACTTTCAAGGAGGATCCCATGTTCCGGCGCCTGCTGTTCCCCGTTGTCCTGACTCTCTCGGCGGCCGTGCTGGCCGGCTGCAGCTACACCCCCGCACGCATCAGCTCCGAGCCGCTGATCGTCATCGACGACGATCGCGGTGGCTACCATTCCCGCTCGCGTGGCGGATACTTCTGCCCGCCGGGACAGGCCAAGAAGGGACGCTGCTGAGGTACCGGAAAGGCCTGCCGGCTCAGGGGGTTGCCAGCGCCCTCTCCAGGGTGGCCAGCCGGCCGGGTACCAGGGCATCCTCCACCGCGGTGATGCGCAGCACGTGGCCCAGCGACGGGTCGGCGGGGCGGGCGATCAGCTTGCCCTCGTCGAGCAGCGCCTTGTGTACCTCGCCGGCCAGCGCCGCGCTGGCCAGGCGGATGCCAACGAAGTTGGTGGCACTGGGCAGCACGTCGGCGCCCAGCCCACCCAGGTGTGCCGCCAGACGCTCGCGACGCCTTCGTACCGCGGCCACATGGGCATCGACCTCGGCGGGGTGGTCCAGCACGGTCTCGGCGGCGGCCTGGCTCAGGGTCGACACCGCATAGTGGATGCGCACCTTCATCATCACCGCCAGGGTCTCGGGGGCGGCGATGGCGTAGCCGACACGCAGCCCGGCGAGGCCGTGGGCCTTGGAGAGGGTGCGCAGGCGTACCACCCCGGGGAGTACCCGGCGGCCGAACTCGCCATCGGCGTCGTCGCGGAAGTCGTGGTAGGCCTCGTCGAGCAGCAGCCAGCAGTCATCCGGCAACGCCCGGCGTAGCGCCAGCACGTCGTCGTCGCGGTGCAGGTGACCGCCGGGATTGTCGGGATTGGCCAGGTAGACCAGCCGCGCGCTCTCCTCCCTGGCGGACCTGGCCAGGGCCTCGAGGTCCGGCGCCAGCCGACCGGGCCCCTCGTCATAGGGCACCTCCACCAGGCGAGCTCCCTCGCCACGGGCGAAATAGCCGAAGGTGGGGTAGGTGCCCCGGGTGCCGACCACGGCGTCGCCCGGCGTGACCAGGGCGCGCAGGGCCAGGGCGATCAGGCTGTCGGCGCCGGCGTCCACCAGCATCGCCTCCACTGGAATGCCCTTCTGGTCCGCCAGGCGACGGCGGATCCCCAGTGCCTCGGCATCGCCGTAGCTGTAGACATGCTCGGCCATGGCATCCCCGAAGCGCTCGCGCAGGGCGCGATGGGGCATGTCGAGGCCCTCGTTGGAGCCCAGCTGGTGGGGGATCTCGCGGCCCAGTCGCCGCTCCAGCACGCGCACGCCGGGGAAGGGGTTGTGGGGACCGTCGCCGGTCAGATGGTCGGGGAAGCGGGGCATGTCGGCCTCCAGTCGTTGATGCCAGCTGGCTATTCACCCTATCAGGCTTTGGTGAGGAGATGGACCTCGCCGGGCTATCACGTGGCCTCTTGCCGGTAGCTGACTACTTGTCGTTGGGCATATTGCGCGTGCCCGCCACGCCCGGCAGGCGCCGGCGCAGGGCGGCCTTGCCCATCATGTGGGCGCTGACCGGGGCGGTGGCGAACAGGAAGATGGTCACCAGCGCCTCCTGCACCGAGACGCCGTCCTGCTGGTGGCTGAAGGTGAGCAGCGAGCCGATCAGCGTACAGCCGACGCCCAGGGTGCTGGCCTTGGTGGGGCCATGCAGGCGCGTGTAGAAGTCGGGCAGCTTGGCCAGCCCCCAGGAGCCGATCAGGGCCACGATCGCGCCGACCAGCAGGAAGGCGGCGACGATGAGTTGCAGATACCACGGCATGTCGATGCTGGTCATTCGATGACGTCTCCCCGCAGCAGGTACTTGCTCATGGCCACGGTGCTGACGAAGCCCATCAGGGCGATCAGCAGGGCCAGCTCGAACAGCACGCCGAGTCCCATCCGCATGTCGGCCAGCACGATCAGCGCGATGCTGTTGATCATCAGGGTATCCAGCGCCAGGATCCGGTCGACGATGTCCGGGCCCACGGCCAGGCGGTAGAGGTTGAGCAGGGCGGCGATGGCAAACAGCGTCATCGCGATGGGTATCACGAAAGCGATCATCGGAAGATCTCCCTGAGCGGCTGCTCGTAGCGTTCACGAATGCCGGCGATGGTCTCGGCCTCATCCTCAAGATGCAGGGCGTGCACCAGCAGGGTGTTGGCCTTCGCGTCGTAGTGGATCGAGACGGTGCCCGGCGTCAGCGAGATGGTGCTGGCCAGGATGGTGATGGCGAAGTCGTCGTCCAGCGTCAACGGGTAGGTGAAGAAGCCCGGCCGCAGGTGGCGGGCGGGGCGCAGGATGCGCAGGGCGACCACCAGGTTGGAGCGCAGGATGTCCACCAGCAGCACCAGCAGGTAGCGCAGCAGCGGCAGGGGCCGGCGGATCTTCGCCTCCTCGGGCCAGAAGGCGTGAGTCACCCGGGGGATTACCACGCCCAGGGCCAGCCCCAGCAGGGCGTGAGCGACGCTGACCTCGTTGACCATCAGCAGCCACAGCAGCGCCAGGAACAGCGAGAAAAGCGGGTGCGGCAGCCAGAACCGCCGGGAGCGGAAGGATGGCGTCATGGGCTGGACTCCCTGGTGGACGCGAGGGCGTCGGACAGCACGGCGGCGATATAGCCGCGGGGCGCGAGCAGCTGCTCGGCGGTCAGTTCGAGATAGCCCATCAGTGGGTCGCCGAAGACCGCCAGCAGCGCGTTGAGGCCGACCATGCTGTAGACCAGTGTGAGCAGGCCGCGCCTGAGTGGATAGGGCCTGGCCATCTCGCCCGGGCGCCAGAACCAGCTGCTGCCGGTGCGGCTGATGGCGATGATCACCAGCAGGGCCGAGGCCAGCAGCACGCCCCACAGCCACAGCCCCCGGGGGTCGGCGGCGCTGGCCTGAAGGATCCACGCCTTGCTGACGAAGCCGCCGAACGGCGGCAGCCCCGCCATGGCGATGCCGGCGATGAAGAACAGTGTGCCCAGGACCCGGCGATGCCCGATGGGGCCGGGCGCCGAGAAGCGGTCGTAGCCCTCCTCGCGCTGCTGGCCCAGCAGGTCGGCGAGCAGGAAGAACACCGCGGCCATGCCGGTGCTGTGGATCAGGTAGAAGAGTGCGGCGCCCAGGGCGGCCGGGGTCACCAGACTGATGGTGGCGAGCAGGGTGCCGACCGAGAGGATTACCAGGTAGGCGGCCAGGGTGCGCAGGCTGTCCGAGCCCAACACGCCGACGCCGCCCAGCGCCAGGGTCAGCAGCGCCAGCGGCCACAGCCAAGCCCAGGCGGTCTCGTTGATCGGCGCCTCGCCCAGCGCGAAGACCAGCAGGAAGACCCGCAGGATGGCGTAGACCCCCACCTTGGTCATGATGGCGAAGAGTGCCGCCACCGGGGCGCTGGCCGCCGAGTAGGCCCGCGGCAGCCAGAACAGCAGCGGCAGGATCGCCGCCTTGATGCCGAACACCACCAGCAGGATCAGGCTGGCGGCGGCGAGCAGCGGGGCATCCTCCGCCGGCGCCGCGGCCACGCGCAGCGCCAGGTCGGCCATGTTGAGGGTGCCGGTGAGGCCGTAGAGGGTGCCCAGCGCGATCAGGAACAGCGCCGAGCCCGCCAGGTTGATGATCACGTAGTGCAGCCCGGCGCGGCTGCGGGCGCGGCCCCCACCGTGCAGCAGCAGCGCGTAGGAGGCGATCAGCAGGATCTCGAAGAACACGAAGAGGTTGAACAGGTCGCCGGTCAGGAAGGCGCCATTGAGGCCGGCCAGCTGGAACTGGAAGAGGGCGTGGAAGTGGGCGCCGCGCTGGTCGGTGCCGCCGCTGGCATAGAGCAGGCAGCACAACCCCAGCACGGCGGTCAGGGCCAGCATGATGGCGGCGAGGCGGTCGAGGACCAGCACGATGCCGAAGGGGGCCGGCCAGTCGCCGGCCTGGTAGAGCAGGTAGTCGCCCGAGCCGGCCGTGGCCAGTGCCCAGATGCCCAGCAACACCAGCCAGCCGGTACTGGCGAAGCCCAGCAGGCGCTGCAGGGGGAACGGGGCTCGGTAGAACAGCAGCTGGCCGGCGCCGGTGAGCAGCGGCAGCAGGATGGGCAGGATCAAGGCGTGGTTCATGCGCGGTCCTCGTCGGGGTTCTCGCCGTCCACGTGGTCATTGCGCAGCTCCACCGCGGCCTTGAGCGCCAGAACCACCACGAAGGCGGTCATGGCGAAGCCGATGACGATGGCGGTGAGCACCAGGGCCTGGGGCAGCGGGTCCGCGGAGTGCTCCGTCAGGCCGACGATGGCCGGGGCGCCGGCGACCAGGCGTCCCGAAGCGAACAGGTAGAGGTTGACGGCGTGGGAGAGCAGCGTCAGCCCGAGGATCACCGTGAAGGTGCGCGCCCGCAGCAGCAGGTAGACCCCGCAGGTGGTGAGCACGCCCAGGGTGATGGCGTAGAGCAGTTCCATCAGCCGATCTCCTTGCCGGGGCCGGCCACCGTCATCAGCTTGCCGAGGTTGGCCAGGATCAGCAGCGTGGCCCCGACCACGGTGGCATAGACGCCGAGGTCGAAGAGCATGGCGGTGGCCAGCTCGAACTCGCCGACCAGCGGCAGGTGAAAGTGACCGTGGGCCGAGGTGAGGAAGGGGAAGCCGAACAGCCAGCTGCCCAGGCCAGTGAAGGTGGCGATCAGCACGCCGGCGCCGATCAGCGGCCGAAAGGCGGTCAGCATGCGCGCCTGGGCCCACACCAGGCCGCCGGCCATGTACTGCAGCGTCAGCGCCACCGCGGTGATCAGCCCGGCGATGAAGCCGCCGCCGGGGAGGTTGTGGCCGCGCAGGAAGATATAGGCCGAGACCAGCAGGGCGATGGGCAGCACCAGCCGGGCCACGGTGCTGAGCATGATCGGGTGCGGCTCGGCGACCCAGTGCATGGGGTTGGTCTCCACCACCCGTTCCTTGAGGTGCAGGTCGCGGGTGAAGGCGAACACCGCCACCGCGGCGATGCCCAGCACGGTGATCTCGCCCAGGGTGTCGAAGCCGCGGAAGTCGACCAGGATCACGTTGACCACGTTGCTGCCGCCGCCGCCGGGCACGCTGTTGACCAGGAAGAAGTCCGAGATCGTCTGCTGGGGACGGGTCAGGATGGCGTAGCTGAAAGCCGCCACGCCGATGCCCATCAGGCCGGCGATGGCCAGGTCGCGCCCCATGCGGAAGCCGCTCGAGCCCCGGGGCGAGGTCTGGGGCAGGAAGGAGAGCGCCAGCATCATGATCACCACCGCCATCACCTCCACCATCAGCTGGGTCAGGGCGAGGTCGGGGGCCGAGAAGCGCGCGAAGGTGACGGTGACGAAGAGCCCGGTGACGCCCAGCAGCAGCAGGGCCGGCAGGCGGTAGTGGTGGAAGGCCACCACGCCGATGGCGGCCAGGCACAACAGCACTGCCGCCAGCAGGGTCAGCGGGTCGAGGGGGGCGAGCGCCACGCCGCCGTCCCAGTGGGTCACGCCGCCGAGCTCGAGGCCCACCAGCACCACCAGGGTGGCCATGATGAAGGTCAGGTAGCGCTGCAGCGAGCCGTTCTCGAGCTGGAAGACCCGCTGCTGGGAGAGCGCGATGGTGCGGCGCATGAGCCAGTCGAAGATCTCCTTGGCGTCGACCTCCGGCAGGCGGGCATGGAGGCGGAACAGGGGATCGCGAAAGTGGTAGAAGAGCGCGCCGCCGGCCAGGGCGAACAGGCTCATCAGCATCGGCAGGCGGCCCCCCAGGGTGGCGAAGTCGAAGGGCGTCACCATGGCCTGGCGCGCCGCGGCGAAGGCGGGGTGGACCAGGCCGGCGTAGAAGGCCTCCGGGGCCAACCCCACCAGCAGGGTGGCGAAGGCCAGCAGCGCGATGGGCGACAGCGCCGCCGCCCGCGGTGAGACCGGGGGCCAGACAGGCAGGTCGACCGGCCGGCCGTTGAAGAAGACGTTGTGGAAGATGCGGATCGAGTAGGCCACCGAGAACAGCCCGGCCAGGGTCACCCAGAGGGGAATCACCACCACCGCCCAGTCCGGCGCCGTCACCTGCAGGCTCTCGCCGAACAGCATCTTCTTGCTCAGGTAGCCGCTCATCAGCGGCAGGCCGGCCATGGCGGCGGCGGAGATACCGGACAGTACCATCAGCGCCGGCATGAAACGCCACATGCCGTTGATCCGGCGCATATCACGGGTGCCGGTGGCGCGATCGACGTAGCCCGCCATCATGAACAGCGGCGCCTTGAACAGCGCATGGCAGAGCAGGTGGAAGAGCGCCGCCGCCAGCGCCATGGGCGTGCCCAGCCCCAGCAGCAGCATGATCAGCCCCAGGTGGGAGACCGTGGAGTAGGCCAGCAGGCCCTTCATGTCGTGCATGAACATCGCCACGAAGGCACCCAGCATCAGCGTCACCATGCCGGTCAGGGTGATCAGGTGGAACCACAGCGAGGTGTCGCCCAGCGCCGGGTGAAGCCGGGCGACCAGGAACAGCCCCGCCTTGACCATGGTGGCGCTGTGCAGGTAGGCAGAGACCGGGGTGGGGGCGGTCATGGCGTGGGGCAGCCACAGGTGGAAGGGGAACTGGGCCGACTTGGTGAAGGCGCCGAGCAGGATCAGGTTGAGCATCAGGCCGTAGTGCTCGTGGGCGCGGATCCGGTCGCCGGCCTCGAGCACCTTGGTGAGCTCATAGCTGCCGGCGGCCTGGCCCAGCAGCACCACGCCGCCGAACAGCGCCAGGCCGCCGCCGCCGGTGATCACCAGCGACATGCGGGCGCCGAGCCGGGCCGCGTGGTCGTGGCTGTGGTAGCCGATCAGCAGGAAGGAGACCAGGCTGGTCAGCTCCCAGAACACCAGCATGAACAGCAGGTTCTCGGAGAGCACGATGCTCAGCATGGCCGCCATGAACAGCAGGATCAGGGTGAAGAAGCGTGCCGAGGTGTCGCTGCCCGCGAAGTAGTAACGCGCGTAGAGCAGGATCAGGCAGCCGATCCCGGTGATCAGCAGGGCGAACAGCAGCCCCAGGCCGTCGAGGCGGAAGGCCACGTCGAGGCCCAGCGATGGCAGCCAGGCGAGCCGCTGGACCACGGCCTCGCCGCCACCCATGACATGGGGCAGCCAGCTGAGCAGCAGCAGCAGGCAGAAGAGCGCGGGCAGGGCGGCGACCGAGGCCAGCAGGCGCGATGATCGTCCCTGCAGCAGGGCGGGCAGGCAGGCGCCGGTCAGCGGCAGCAGGATGATCAGCACAAGCGGCATGGACGCGTCTCCCTGTCCGACGGTGGTCGCTCCTCACACTATAGAGACCGCCGCCGCTTGGGCAGGCAGCCAGTTCAACGCTGGCGAAGCGTCCGGGGAAGTGGCTAGCGGCGCCGGCGTTGAAGGGCGCGCATCGATGAGACGCCGGTGTGAGGCTTTGAGGTCGGTGGTGGCAGGGCGTGGTAGCCTGGCGACAGGCCGTAAGGAGTTTCCCCATGTCGCTGTTTCTCGATCTCACCCTGCGCCTGGTGCTGCTGGTGTGTTCGCTATGGGGCGGCCTGGCGCTGCTGCATCGCTTTCCCGCCGGCATTCCCTGGCGCCGTGTCGCTGCCCTTGCCTGGCTGCTGCTGGGTGGCCTGTGCCTGGCGTGGCACTGGCAGGGCGCCAGGGCAGGACCGGCGCTGGTGATGGCGGTGAGCATGCTGGTGCTGCTGGGCTGGTGGCGGCGCCTGGTGCCGGCAAGCTATCTGGCCTGGGCCGATGATGTGGCCCACCTGGCGACCGGTCGCCGCCACGACGAGCGGTTGCGGCTCGACCATGTGCGTTGCTTCGACTGGTTGACCCGGGACGACGCCCGGGTGGCCTGGGAGCGGCGAGAATATGACCTCCGGCGACTGGCGTCCCTGGATCTGCTCGTCTCCGGCTGGGGCCGGCCGGGCATCGCCCATGTGCTGCTCTCCTTCGGTTTCGAGAACGATGCGGGAGCGGTCGATGACTTCGTGGCCTTCTCGGTGGAGGTGCGGCGTGAACGCCATGAGCCCTTCTCGGAGATCGGCGGCTTCTTCAAGCGCTTCGAGCTGGCGATTATCGTCGCCGACGAGCGTGACGCGGTACGCCTGCGCAGCAACGTGCGCGGCGAAGCGGTGACCCTCTATCGGGTGTTGCTCGGTCAACACGAGCGCCGCGAGCTGCTGCTGGCCCTGGTCGAGCAGGCCAACCGGCTGGAGCGTGAGCCGCGCTTCTACCACACCATCAGCGCCAACTGCACCACCCTGGTCTACGCTCTGATGCGACGCATTATCCAGGGGCTGCCGCTGGACCATCGGCTGTTGCTCAGCGGGCTGCTGCCCGGCTATGTCCATGATCACGGTGGCCTGGTGCCCGGCTTCTCGCTGGACGAGCTCAGGCACCGCGGTGATATCACCCAGCGGGCCGTCGCGGCCCACGATGACCCCCGCTTCTCCCGACGGATTCGCGAAGGCGTGCCGGGTTGGCCGCCGAGCGTGGTGCAGACTGAAGAGGGGAAGGGGGAGTCGTAACCACGAAGAACGCCACGGCGGTTGCCGTGGCGATAGGGCCTCCATGGGCAGCGTCCTGCTGCCGACCTCCCTGCAGGGCGTCCAGCCCTGGCGCATCCGTGGCGGATAAGTGGCAGTGTCCCTTGCCGTGTCCTGCTGGACGACTCCCTTTATCGCCGATGCAGGTAACAGCGCGGTGACCGTC
This sequence comes from Halomonas sp. SSL-5, assembly GCF_030708455.1. Classification (GTDB taxonomy): domain Bacteria; phylum Pseudomonadota; class Gammaproteobacteria; order Pseudomonadales; family Halomonadaceae; genus Halomonas. The sequence continues at coordinate 54,130 of NZ_JAUYWF010000002.1, read as the reverse complement.
GCGTGTCGTTTCCATGACATCCCGGTCCGGTGGCCCGGGCGCCGAGAGGGCGCTTCTGGTAGAATCCTGCGCCGTTTCGTCTCAATCCAACTCTTGCTTCGGGAACGCTGCCATGAATGCGGTAATCATTGCGGTGCTGGTGATGGTGGGTCTGTCACTGGCACGGGTTTCGGTCGTCTTCGCGCTGGTGGTCGGGGCGCTGGTGGGCGGCCTGGTGGGAGGGCTCTCCGTGGAGGAGACCCTCGGCGCCTTCAATGACGGCGTGGGTGGCGGGGCCAAGGTGGCCCTGGCCTATGCGACCCTGGGGGCTTTCGCGGTCGCCATCTCGCGCTCCGGACTGCCGGACCTGCTGGCCCGCCGGCTGATCGCCCTGCTGGGCCAGGAGGCCAGCGCCAGCAAGCAGGCGGTGGTGAAGTATCTGCTGCTCGGGGCGGTGTTGCTGGTGGCCATCTCCTCCCAGAACCTGATTCCGGTGCACATCGCCTTCATCCCCATCCTGATCCCGCCGCTGCTCAAGGTGATGAACCAGCTGCGTCTGGACCGCCGCGCGGTGGCCTGTGTGCTGACCTTCGGCCTGACCGCCCCCTACATGCTGCTGCCGGTCGGGTTCGGGGCGATATTTCTCAACGATATCCTGCTGGCTAACATCAACCAGGCCGGCGAGGCGCTGGGCCTCGAGATCACCCGTGGCATGGTGCCCCTGGCCATGGGGGTGCCGGTGGGCGGCATGGCGCTGGGCCTCGCGGTGGCGGTGTTCATCAGCTATCGCAGGCCGCGTGACTACGAGGCGCTGGAGGTGGCCACCAGCAACGTGCCGCACCACCACCCGGAAACCCATGAGCCGCATGCCCTGGGCCTGGCGATGTCGGTGGTCGCCATCGTGGCGGCCCTGGGCATCCAGCTCTGGACCGGTTCCATGATCCTCGGCGGGCTGGTGGGCTTCGCGCTGCTTTCTGTGGGGGGCATCTTCAAGTGGCGTGAGGCCGACGACCTCTTCACCAGCGGCATGCGCATGATGGCGCTGATCGGCTTCATCATGATCTCGGCATCGGGGTTCGCCGCGGTGATGACCGCCACCGGCCAGATCGAGTCCCTGGTGGAGTCCAGCGTCGCGGTGATCGGTGACAACCGCGGCCTGGCCGCGCTGCTGATGCTGCTGGTGGGCCTGTTCATCACCCTGGGCATCGGCTCGTCGTTCTCCACCATCCCGATCATCGCCGCCATCTTCGTGCCCCTGGCGGTGCAGTTCGGCTTCTCGCCACTGGCCACCGTGGCCCTCGTCGGCACCGCCGCGGCGCTGGGCGATGCCGGCTCGCCGGCCTCCGACTCCACCCTGGGGCCGACCTCCGGCCTCAACGTCGACCGCCAGCATGATCATATCTGGGATAGCGTGGTGCCGACCTTCCTCCACTACAACATCCCGCTGATCGCCTTCGGCTGGCTGGCCGCCATGACCCTGTAGGCAGCAGCTACCGAGTGACCCTCGACGGCGGCCTGCGGGCCGCCGTCGTTGTATGGGTATCTACTCCTCGGGCAGGTGGCCCTCCAGCGAGGCGAGCAGCCCGCGCAGCAGCGAGAGTTCGCGGCGGGAGGGCTGGGCACGGGCGAACAGTGCATGCAGGTGTGCCTCGGTGCGCGCATGAGGCTGGGTGATGAAGCCGCTGCGTTGCATCACCCGGCCCAGGTGGTCGTGGAAATGACCGAGCTGCTCGCGGCCGGGCTGGCGCTCCTCGGCGGGCAGGGCCGGGCGGTAGCCGCTCCCGGGTCGTCGGCGCCAGGCCTTGAATACCTCGTAGGCGAGTACCTGCACCGCCTGTGAGAGGTTGAGGATGCCGTAGTCGGGGTTGGCGGGAATGCTCACCTGGTGGCTGCACCGGCGGATCTCGTCGTTGGTCAGCCCGAAGCGCTCGCGGCCGAACACCAGTGCCACCGGGTCATGTGCGGCCTGCTCCAACGCGTCGCGGGCCATCTCGTCGGGCTCGTCGAAGTGGGGCAGCGGCAGGCTCCTGAGTCGCGCGCTGGCGCCCACCACCTGCACGCAGTCCGCCACCGCCTCGGCCAGCGAGCCGACCACCCGGGCACCCGCCACCAGATCCTCGGCACCCGCGGCGAGACGTGTCGCCTCGGTGTCGGGGAACTGACGCGGGTTGACCAGCACCAGGTCGGAGAGGCCCATGGTCTTCATGGCCCGCGCCGAGGCGCCGATATTGCCGGGGTGGTAGGTCTGGACGAGGACGATGCGGATATTCGAAAGCATGGGCAGGGCCGGGTAATCCGTGAGTGTGGCGGTATCTTACCGGGCCTTCGGCCAGCCACAAGGGGCAAGCTTCAAGCTGCCAAGCCGCCAAGCCGCCAAGCCGCCACGGACGGAGCGGGGATGCTTGCTGCTTGTCGCTCGGTGCTTGGCGCTGGCAAGAAAAAACCCCGCCGGCTCTCGCCGGCGGGGTGTGTCTCAGGCCTTGCCTGGAAGGGCAGTGCCTGGGGCAGGGTGGGGCTGGCTTACATCATGCCGCCCATGCCACCCATGCCACCCATTCCACCCATGTCCGGAGCGGCGTCCTTCTCGTCCGGATCGTCGGCGATCATGGCCTCGGTGGTGATCATCAGGCCTGCCACGGAGCCGGCGGACTGCAGGGCAGAGCGGGTCACCTTGGCCGGGTCCAGCACGCCCATCTCGAACAGGTCACCGTACTCGCCGGTCTGGGCGTTGTAGCCGTAGTTGCCTTCGCCAGCCTTCACCTGGTTCAGGATGACGGAGCCTTCCTGACCGGCGTTGGTGACGATCTGGCGCAGCGGGGATTCCATGGCGCGCAGGGCGATGGCGATGCCGTGGGTCTGGTCCTCGTTGTCACCCTTGAGGTCGGTGATCTTGGTCAGCACGCGCACCAGGGCGGTACCGCCGCCAGGCACCACGCCTTCCTCGACCGCGGCACGAGTGGAGTGCAGGGCGTCCTCGACGCGCGCCTTCTTCTCCTTCATTTCCACCTCGGTGGCGGCACCAACGCGGATCACGGCGACACCGCCGGCCAGCTTGGCGACGCGCTCCTGGAGCTTCTCACGATCGTAGTCGGAGGAGGTCTCCTCGATCTGGGCGCGGATCTGGTTGACGCGGGCCTCGATGTCGCCGTCGTTGCCGGCGCCATCGATGATGGTGGTGTTTTCCTTGGACATGGTCACGCGCTTGGCGGTACCCAGGTGGTCCAGGGTAGCCTGCTCCAGGCTCAGGCCCACTTCCTCGGAGATCACGGTGCCGTTGGTCAGGATGGCGATGTCCTGCAGCATGGCCTTGCGGCGGTCACCGAAGCCAGGCGCCTTGGCGGCGGCGACCTTGACGATGCCGCGCATGGTGTTGACCACCAGGGTGGCCAGCGCCTCGCCTTCGATGTCCTCGGCGATGATCACCAGCGGCTTGCCGGCCTTGGCCACGGCCTCGAGGGTCGGCAGCAGCTCGCGGATGTTGGAGATCTTCTTGTCGACCATCAGGATGTAGGGGTCTTCCAGCTCGACCGCCATGGTGTCCTGGTTGGTGACGAAGTAGGGCGACAGGTAGCCGCGATCGAACTGCATGCCCTCGACGACATCGAGCTCGTCCTCGAAGCCGCGGCCCTCATCGACGGTGATGACGCCTTCCTTGCCGACCTTCTCCATGGCCTCGGCGATGATCTCACCGATGCGCTTGTCGCCGTTGGCGGAGATGGTGCCGACCTGGGCGATGGCCTTGGAGTCGGTGCAGGGCACGGACAGGGCCTCGATCTCCTTGACCGCGGCGATGACGGCCTGGTCGATGCCGCGCTTGAGGTCCATCGGGTTCATGCCGGCGATGACGCCCTTGAGGCCCTCGTTGACGATGGATTGGGCCAGCACGGTAGCGGTGGTGGTGCCGTCACCGGCGACATCGGAGGTCTTGGAAGCGACTTCCTTGACCATCTGGGCGCCCATGTTCTCGAAGCGGTCCTTGAGCTCGATCTCCTTGGCCACGGAGACGCCGTCCTTGGTCACGGTCGGCGCGCCGAAGGACTTCTCGATCACCACGTTACGGCCCTTCGGGCCCAGGGTAACCTTGACCGCGTTGGCCAGGAGGTCGACACCGCGCGCCATGCGCTTGCGGGCATCATCGGAAAACTTGACTTGCTTAGCTGCCATGTTCGCTATCTTCCTTTCAATTCGTGAACGTCACAATTCGCTGTGTGCACGGCGTGAGCGGCCTGCGCTCAGCCTTCAGCTCAACCTTCGACTACGGCCAGGATGTCGGACTCGCTCATGATCAGGACCTCTTCGCCGTCGATCTTCTGCTTCTCGACGCCGAAGCCATCCTTGAAGATCACGGTGTCGCCGACCTTCACGTCGAGTGCGCGGACGTCGCCGTTGTCGAGGATCCGGCCGTTACCGACGGCGAGCACTTCGCCACGAGTCGGTTTTTCCTGGGCGCTGCCCGGGAGCACGATGCCGCCAGCGGTCTTCTGTTCTTCCTCAACGCGACGAATGATGACGCGATCGTGCAAGGGACGGATGTTCATTGCTCACGTTCTCCTGATGGTTTGTGTGCCGATGATCCGGCGGTTTGCATCACGACCTCGCCACCGAGGCAGCGAGGGGAGGCGTCGGGCGCCTTCCGTGTCAATGGCGCGAGATTCGCGCCGAAACCTGTTGCTGACGTGTAAGTGGGGCTCGCCCATGGCCTTTCAAGGCCCCCCGGGAAATTTTTTTGCCGATCTGCCCGGATCAGCCGCGGCGCTCGTCACGGGAGATGAACTCACCCTCGATGACGCCGTCGTCTTCGTGACGTGACGAAGGCTCGTCGGCGCCGCGGCGGTGGCGGCCCTCGTCGGCCTGTGCCCAATCATCCCGGGGCCTGCCGGTGCCGCTGCCTGAGGTGCTGGTGAAACCCTCGCGGTGGACATGAAAGCCCTGGGTGCGGATGCCAAGCCAGGCCAGCAACTTGCCCATCAGGCGTCGGGCATCGGGAATCAGGCACAGGAAGCCGAGGGCGTCGGAGACGAAGCCGGGGGCCATCAGCAGCGCACCGCCGAAGATCAGGGCGGCGCCGGTGAGCAGCTCGCCGGAGGGCACCTCGCCGCGCTCCAGGCGTTCCCGGGCCCGGGCGAAGGTGGCCGCCCCCTCGCGGCGGATCAGGTGCAGGCCGATGAAGCCGGTGGCCAGCACCAGCAGCAGGGTGGTGAGCAGGCCGATCTGGCTGCCCACCGAAAAGAGGATGACGAAGTCGAGCAGGGCGAACAGCGTGAAGATAAGCAGAAAGGGCATGTGGCCTCCCGTGGTGACGTTCACGGGGAGATGGGGGCGAAGGCAAGGAAATCAAGCGTTGAGCGGCGGCGCTGGCCAGCGGGCGACAAAGGCGAGAGTATAAGCTTAGTCATGGTGTAATGATGCACTGCACAAAAGTCTGCTACAGTGCCTGGTATCCATCATTTACCCACCATCTCCTGGAGGAAACACGATGCAACTGCAGAATTCCGTCATCGCGATTACCGGTGGCGCCCGCGGCCTGGGGCTGGCCATGGCCGCCATGCTGGGCCGCCAGGGCGCCCGCCTGGCCCTGCTCGATACCGATGCCGCCACCCTCGATGAGGCCGTCTCCGGGCTCCACGCGGCCGGTGTCGAGGCGCGCGCCTTCGTGACCAATGTGGCCGACGAGGTCTCCGTGAAGCAGGCCTTCGCCGACATCGCGGCGTCCATGGGGCCGGTCAGCGGCCTGGTCAACAACGCTGGCATCCTGCGTGACGCCCTGTTGGTCAAGGCCAAGGGCGGCAAGGTCGAGAAGACCATGTCTCTCGAGCAGTGGCAATCGGTGATCGACGTCAACCTCACCGGCGTGTTCCTGTGCGGGCGCGAGGCGGCGGCGCAGATGGTCGAGGCAGGCAACGAGGGCGTGATCGTCAATATCTCCAGCATCTCGCGGGCCGGCAACATGGGGCAGAGCAACTACGCGGCCTGCAAGGCCGGCGTGGTGGCCCTCACCACTACCTGGGCCAAGGAGCTGGCGCGCCATGGTATCCGGGTGGGCGCCGTGGCCCCGGGCTTCATCGAGACCGAGATGACCGCCTCGATGCGCCAGGACATGCTCGACAAGCTGACTTCCGGTGTGCCGCTGAAGCGCCTTGGCCAGCCGGAGAACATCGCCCAGAGCGCGCTGTTCATCTTCGAGAATGACTACTTTTCCGGCCGCGTGATCGAGTGTGACGGCGGCCTGCGACTCTGATCGACCTCAGGGACGCATGTCTCGATGGCGGCCGTCCGCTGGCCGCCCATCGACCGCTGGTTCAGAAGGTCACCTGGTCCTCCAGGCTGGCCACCGTGCCCTCGCCGATGCCGCTGACGCGGGTGAGGTCCTCGGCGCTCGCGTAGGGGCCGTTGGCCTCGCGGTCCTCGATGATGGCCGCCGCCTTGCTCGGTCCGATCCCCGGCAGCTCGGTCAGCAGTTCCGCACCGGCGGTATTGACGTTGATCGGCTCGACCTCCTGGGCCATGGCGCCGAGCGGCGCGAGACCCAGCATGAGCGCGACGAGACAGGCCCCGAAGAGGGCGTGAAACCTGGTTTTCATGTCACTTCCTCCGTTGTTGTCATCGCATCCTTCGCGGGTGCCTCTTCAAGCTAGACGCGGCGGGAAGAACTTCCCGTGGGGCTTCTGCCCGCTACCCTGTGGGACAGGTCGTCAATGCCTCGTCGTCCTGGCGTGCAAGACGTAGGACGCAACGGCGATATCGGGTCGTCGAACTCGCACCGCTCACATAGCCCATGGCTGGTATACTCTGGCGACGATTTCCTCTTGCCCGGAGCCCGGTTCGTGTCTACCGATTCCCCTCTGATTATTGCCCTCGATTACCCTTCCCTGGATGCCGCCCTGTGCATGGCCGACCGCCTCGATCCGGCGCGTTGCCGCCTCAAGGTGGGTAAGGAGCTCTTCACGCGCAGCGGTCCCGACGTGCTGGAGGCGCTGCATGGGCGCGGCTTCGAGGTGTTCCTCGACCTCAAGTTCCACGACATCCCCAACACCGTGGCCGGCGCCGTCCAGGCAGCGGCGGAGCAGGGGGTATGGATGGTCAACGTCCATGCCGGGGGAGGGCGCCGCATGATGGAGGCGGCCCGGGAACGCCTGGAGCGCCATGGCCTGGGGACACGACTGATTGCGGTGACCGTGCTGACCAGCATGATGGCCGAGGACCTGGTCGAGGTGGGTGTGGGCGTCTCGCCTGCCGAGCAGGTGGAGCGCCTGGCGGCCCTGGCGCGCGACAGCGGGATGCACGGCGTGGTGTGTTCGGCCCTCGAGGCCGCGCGCCTGCGCGAACTGTGCGGCGATGACTTCCTCAAGGTGACCCCCGGTATCCGGCCCAGTTTCGCGGAGGCCGGCGATCAGCAGCGCATCATGACCCCCGGGGATGCCATGGCCGCGGGCAGTACCCACCTGGTGGTGGGGCGCCCGATCACCCAGGCGGAGGAGCCCATGGAGGCCCTCGCCGCCATCGAGGCCGAGCTCAACTAGCCGCTACTCTCCCTCGATGCCGGTGATCGGGCGGGTGGTGCCCCAGCTGCGACAGCGCGGGCACTGCCAGTGCAGCTGGTCACCGGTGAAGCCGCAGCGGCGGCAGCGGTGGCGGGGGAGCTTGCCGAGCAGGTCGGCGGTGTGGCGCTTGAGCAGGGCCAGCTGTTCCAGCGCCTCGTCGCGACTGTGCTGGTGGTAGAGGTCGATCAGGTAGTCCAGCGCGCCCAGGCTCGCCTCGCGGTTGAGCTGCGTGCTGACCAGGGCGATCGCGGGCTCGATGCCCTGGCGATGACGTAGGGTCTCGGCCAGCAGGATGATCACGCTGGTGTAGGGGGTCTCCTCGAGCAGGCCGTGGAGATGATCGATCAGGCCATCCTCGTCGTCGAGCAGGCGATAGGCGTTGGCCAGGGGCTCCAGCAGGGTCGGGGTGAAGGCCGCGTCCTGGGCGGGAATCCGCGACAGCAGGGTGATTTCCTGGCGGTAGTGTCCGGTGTCGTGCTCGAGGGCAGCCAGCAGCAGGTTGGCGCGTACGCAGCGCGGGTCGACGTTGAGGGCCTGCTTGAGGTGGCGGCGGGCCAGCACCGGCGTGGTGTTGCCGCGCTCCTCCTCGGCCAGCTGGCAGAGCCAGTGGGCCGCGGCACGCCGCAGCTGTGGATCCTCGCGGATCAGCTGGGGGTTGGCCACCGCGAAGGCCTCCGACCACTCGCCCTCGCGCTCGAAGAGGTCGGCCAGCAGCCGGCGTGCCGAGCGCCGCAGCCCGTCGTCATGGGTGTCGCGCAGCAATCCCTTGAGCAGCCGCTCGGCACGATCCAGCAGCCCCAGGGCGAGGAAGTCGCGGGCCAGCTCCAGCTGCACGCGCTCGCCCTGGGCGGGCGTCAGGCTGGGGCGGGCCAGCAGGTTCTGGTGGATCTTCATCGCCCGATCGGCCTCGCCGCGGCTGCGGAAGAGGTTGCCCAGGGTGATATGGGTATCGATGGTCTCGCTGTTGACCTGCAGCGCGCCGACGAAGGTCTCGATGGCGCGGTCCTGCTGGTCGTTGAGCAGGTAGTTGAGGCCCACGAAATAATCCCGCGCCAGTCCTTGCGGAGGCGCGGGATCGGTTGGCTTGCTGCGTTCGCGGCGGCCCAGCCACCAGCCGATGGCGACGGCTGCCACCAGGACGGTCAGCAGCAGGGCATCTGGCATATCAGGGGAGTTCCTTCAGCTCCTGGACACGCAGCTTGTCGAGCTCCTTGCGCTGCTGCTGGTTGTGGCGCTGGGCGCGCGTCAGCAGGGCACGCAGGCGCAGGTAGACGCCGCTCATGGCCAGCATGCCCAGTATCACGCCAAACGCCAATGAGGCCAGCAGCCAGACCGACAGCGAGGCGGGCGGCAGCTCGAGCCAGATCAGGTTGAGCGGCAGGGCCTCGCGATTGTTCACCGCGAACAGGATGCCGACCAGTACGACCGCCAGCAGGATGATGGCCAGGATCAGGCCTTTTAGCCAACGCATGCGAAGTGTCCCCTGTGATGTAAGAGTTGGGTCGGGAAGGTGGAGCGTCGGGCTCAGTAGCCCAGCACGCGGCTGTCGTCTACCTGCTCGCGCAGCTCCTTGCCGGGTTTGAAGTGTGGCACGAACTTGCCGTCCAGCGCGACCGGATCGCCGGTCTTGGGATTGCGCCCGATGCGGGGTTCGCGGTAGTGCAGCGAGAAGCTGCCGAAGCCGCGTATCTCGACGCGCCCCCCGGCGGACAGGGTCTCGGTGATATCGTCGAGAATCAGCCGAACCGCCGATTCCACTTCCTTGAGCGACAGCTCGGGCTGACGCATGGCGATCTGTTCGATCAGCTCGGACTTGGTCATCTCGGGTCTCCGTTGGCGGCGCGGCTGTTGTTTTCTTCCAAGCATACTCGGCAAAACGAGACAAAACAACGCACTACGACCATAGGCAGAGACCGCGATCCATGACCGGTGTCAGCTGTGCCGACGCGCCGCCTCGGGTATACTGGCGCTACATCCCCAAGGCAAAGGCGAGGTCGACCTTGAACGAACCATCAAGCCCGGAGGCGGCACAGCGCAAGCGGCTCTATTGGCACTCCCGTCGCGGCATGTGGGAGCTGGACCTGCTGCTGGTGCCCTTCCTCGAACAGCGCTATGACGCCCTGGAGCCGGCCGACCAGGCCGCGTTTCGCGACCTGATCGACGAGGAGGATCAGGACCTCTTCATGTGGCTGATGCGGCGCGAGCTCCCTGCGGAGCCGCAGCGTCGGCGCATCGTCCAGATGATCATCGAGCATGCCGAGAGCGCCGACAGCGTGTCGCATCGGCCGGTCTAGGCTGGCACTGCTGGCACATCTCCTGCCGGCCGCCGCGGCGGCCGGCCTCCTCGTTCTCGTGCTTCCCATCTGGGGCTGGCTGCCGGCGGCGTTCGGCCTGGTCGCCCTCGCTATCTGGTGCGCGCGCCACCCGCCGCAGGGCGAGCTGAGCGCCGAGGCCCTGCCCGGTGGCGCGCTGCAGTGGCGCTGGCGGGCCGCCGGGGACGCGATCCCACAACCGGTGAGCCTGCAGTGTGACTACCTGGGGCCCTGGCTGATCGGGCTGCGCCTCAACGGCAGGCGGCTATGGCTGTGGCCCGATAGCTGTTCGGTGGCTGCCCATCGCGAATTGCGCCGCTACCTGATTCGTCGCTAGGCCGATTCCCGCTCTCCGCCGGGGCCGGCGTGGTCATCCGTTCGGGCTTGCCGCTCAGCGGAGTTCGCCTAGCCGAATCCGGGAGGGCCGGGGGGAGGCGTCGCCGTGGTGCGGGCAGTCCGGGTTGTAGTGCAGGCCGCGGGATTCGCGGCGCGCCCGGGCGCTGGCCACGGTCAGCCGCGCCAGGCGCAGCGAATGCCACAGGCTCATCAGTTCGGCGGCGGGCTGGCCAAGGTGAACGGCCTCCGCGACCTCCCCGTGAAGCTCGGCCAGCCGCTCTGCGGCCTCATCCAGCCCGGCGTCACGGCGTACGATGGCCACCCGGGCGCTCATCACACCGCGCATGCGCTCACGCCACGCCACGAGTGACGCCGGCGCCGCCTCGGCCCGGGTGGCGGCGGTGGGGCTGCCGGCGAGGGGTGCCCGCGTCGCCTCCCGCAGCACGGCGGCACAGCTGCGCGCAAATACCAGGCACTCCAGCAGCGAATTGCTGGCCATGCGGTTGGCGCCATGCAGGCCGGTACAGGCCACCTCGCCCACGGCATGCAGGTGGTTCACGTCGGTGGCCCCGTGATGGTCGGTGGCCACCCCGCCGCAGCTGTAGTGGGCCGCCGGCACCACCGGGATCGGCGCCTTGACGATATCGATGCCGCGGCCGACACAGTGGGCGTGGATGGTGGGGAAGTGCTCGCGGATCGCCGCTTCGCCCAGATGGCGCACGTCCAGGAAGACATGCTCGCTTCCGGTGCGCTGCATCTCGGCATCGATGGCGCGGGCCACCACGTCGCGCGGTGCCAGTTCGGCGCGTGGGTCGATGGCCGGCATGAAGCGCTCGCCGTGGATGTTGAGCAGTCGTCCCCCCTCGCCGCGTACTGCCTCGCTGATCAGGAAGGGCGTGCCCTGTGGGTCGTAGAGGCAGGTGGGGTGGAACTGCTGGAATTCCAGGTTCATCAGCGTGGCGCCGAGCTCGGCGGCCATCAGCATGCCCTCGCCGCTGGCCGGCTGGGGGCTGGTGGTGTGGCGATAGAGGCCGCTGGCGCCGCCGGTGGCCAGCACGGTGTCGTGGGCCGGCAGGTCGATCCGTTGCCCGGCGGCGTCGAGGCAGCGCGCGCCGCGGCAGCGGCCGGCATCGTCCTGAAGCAGGCCGATGGCGGTGAGGTCGTCGCGGATGTGGATCGCCGGGTGTGCCGCGACATGGGCCTTGAGGGTATCCATCAGCGCGCGCCCGGTGGCGTCGGCGGCGTGGATGATGCGTCGCGCGCCGTGTCCGCCCTCGCGGGTGAGGTGGTAGGGGTAGTCGGCCCCGGGGCTGGCATCCCGCGTGAAGGGCACGCCCAGGCCAAGCAGCCATTGGATGGCCGCCGGCCCCTGCTCCACGGTGAAGCGCACCGCGGCCTCGTCGCACAGGCCGTCGCCCGCCACCAGGGTGTCCTGGACATGGGCCTCGATGTCATCGCCTGGCGAGAGCACCGCGGCGATGCCGCCCTGGGCCCAACGGCTGGCACCCTGGTCGTCGCTGGCGGGACGCAGCAGGGTCACGGCACGCTGGTCGGCCACCTCCAGGGCCAGTACCAGGCCGGCGACGCCGCCGCCGATGATCAGCACGTCATGGTTGCCGTGGGGCATCTTGCGTTCCTCTATCGGTCGTGGCGGGGTGGCGGAGCGCCCATTTGCGCCCCGAGGCGCGGCGGAGGCGGCGGCTGGGCAGGCGGGTAAGGCCCCCCAGGCGGGTGACCAGGGCCTCGGTGAGGCGTGCCAGCTCGCGGTTGAGCCAAAGATAGCCGCTGGGGCTGAAGAGGGCGCGTCCCTCGGCGCTGACCGCGGTGGTGGCGAGCGTGGCGTGGCGCTGCAGGTCGAACTGGCTGACCTCGACCTCGATGGGCTGGCCGGTACGCACCTGGTAGGCCAGGGTGCCCAGCTCCCGGGCGAGGCGGTGCTGTTCGTCACGCAGGCCGTCCATCGCCTCGATAAGATCGTGGCCGGCCCGTGTGTTCCAGTGGGTCTCGAGCAGCAGTTCGATGGTCGAGAGCATGCGCCGCTGCAGGGAGATGATGTCATCCAGCTCGTCCCGACTCAGGCGCCGCTCACGATGGATGGCATCGACCAGGCCGCGCTGCTTGACCAGCGCCGAGCTGGTGGCCTTGAGCAGGGCGCGGGTGTCGATATCCAGGGCGGCCGAGGCGGTGGTGTGGACGTGGAAGAGCCGTGCCATGCGTTCGAGGTTCTCGGCCAGCATGAAGCGCATCATGTCGGTAGCCTTCTGGGGCAGGACCAGTAACGTGACCATGATGCCGACCAGGGTGCCGAGTAGCACATCGAAGGCGCGCCACAGGCCCACGTTCAGGGCGTGGCTGCCGTCGCCGACCACCAGCAGCAGGCTGATGGCGAACATCAGGCCGCTGTAGCCGTGACGATTGCCGAAGGTGAACCAGGTGGCGATGCCGATGGCGATCAGGCTGCCGGCGGGGATCAGCAGGGGCGGGTCGGGGGGCAGCAGGATCAGCAGCAGGCCGGAGCCGGCGCCGAGGACGGTGCCCAGCAGTCGCTGGCGACCCTTGTCGAGCACGCCGCCGATATGCGGCAGGTTGCCCATCACCATCACGGTGCTGACCAGCGCCCAGCCGGAGTGGGGGATCGCGAAGGTACGGGTAATGACAAAGGTGGTGGTCAGCGCCAGCAGCACGCGCAGGACATGCAATCGGCGACGATAGCGATAGGTGAAGAAGGGGTCGCGCAGGGGCGGCAGGTTCATCAAGCGGTTGCCCCGCTGGGGTATTGACTAGCCCATCACATGATGGCTGGTGCCCGGAGCCGGGCTCGAACCGGCACGGTGTCGCCACCGAGGGATTTTAAGTCCCTTGCGTCTACCAATTTCGCCATCCGGGCGGCACGGTGTCGGGCAGTACAGGAAATCGGGGAGTGGAGGCTGGAGTCGGAATCGAACCGGCGTACACGGAGTTGCAGTCCGCTGCATAACCACTCTGCCATCCAGCCTCATCGAGTCGTGCCATTCCGTAGGAATGGAGCGGGAAACGAGATTCGAACTCGCGACCCTCGCCTTGGCAAGGCGATGCTCTACCACTGAGCTATTCCCGCCTGACTCGAGAGCGAATTATACGGATAAGCCGGTGACTGTCAAGCGCTTTTGCGCCCCGCCTACTGCGTCACTGCCTACATGGAGCGCCTGAGGTGCGGCCAGGCCGCGCGGAGGTAGAGAACCATCGACCACAGCGTCAGCACGGCGGCCACGTAGAGCGTCACCACGGCGAGCACGGCGATGGGCGTGCCGGGGGCGAAGGCCAGCAGCAGGAAGATGGCCACCATCTGCAGGGTGGTCTTCAGCTTGCCGATCCATGACACCGCCACGCTGCCACGCTTGCCCATCTCGGCCATCCATTCGCGCAGCGCCGAGATCACGATCTCGCGGCCGATGATCACCAGCGCCGGCAGGGTCAGCCAGATCACGTCGTAGCGCTCGATCATCAGCGCCAGGGCCACCGCGACCATCAGCTTGTCGGCCACCGGGTCGAGGAAGGCACCGAACGGCGTGGCCTGGTCCCAGCGCCGGGCCAGGTAGCCGTCGAGCCAGTCGGTGATCGAGGCCAAGGCGAAGAAGGCGGCCGCCAGGGGCATGCTCCAGGTGAAGGGCAGATAGAACAGCACTACCAGTAGCGGGATGAAGGCGATACGGGCCAGGGTGAGGATATTCGGGATGTTCATCGCGCGAAGCTGTCCTTGCCGGTGAGGGGGCGTCAAGCGTTGGCGTATTCTATCCCGCTTGGCGGTCATCATCCATGCAGGGCGCGATGGATCGTCTCGGCCAGGCTGTCGCTGATGCCCGGCACCCGGGCGAGTTCGTCGCGACTGGCTTGCTTGACCCCCTGCAGGCCGCCGAAGAAGCGCAGCAGCTCGCGCCTGCGCTTGGGGCCGACCCCGGCGATGCCCTCCAGGGTGGAGGTGCGCCGGACCTTGTCACGCCGGGTGCGGTGGCCGGTGATGGCGAAGCGGTGGGATTCATCGCGAATATGCTGGATCAGGTGCAGTGCCGGCGAGGAGGCCTCCAGGTTCAGGGTGCGGTCCACGGTCTCCAGGAACAGCGTCTCCAGGCCCGCCTTGCGGGTCGTGCCCTTGGCCACGCCGAGCAGCGCCACGCCGGTGACCCCGAGGGATTCGAGCACCTCCCGTGCCATGTTGAGCTGCCCCTTGCCGCCATCCACTACGAGCACATCCGGCGCCTGGCCCTCGCCCCCCTTCACGCGGCGAAAGCGTCGCGTCAGCGCCTGCTGCATGGCCGCGTAGTCGTCGCCCGCCGGGACCCCCTCGATATTGAAGCGCCGGTAGTCCGACTTGCGCGGGCCGTTCTCGTCGAACACCACGCAGGAGGCCACGGTGGCCTCGCCGTGGCTGTGGCTGATATCGAAGCACTCCAGGCGCGCGGGGGGCGTCGCCATGCCCAGGGCTTCGCGCAGCGCCTCGAAGCGCCGCGCAAGCTGATTCTGGCTGGCCAGCTGGCCGGCCAGCTGCTGTTCGGCGTTGGTGCGTGCCAACTCCTTCCACTGGGCACGATGGCCGCGCACCTGATCGGTCAGGCGTACCCGTCGGCCGGCCTTCTCGGCCAGCGCCCGGGCGATCAGCTCGGCATCGGGCACGGCGTGGCTGGTGATCACCTCGCGGGGAATCTCGCGGGCCTGGCCCAGGTAGTACTGGCTGATGAAGTCGCCGAGCAGCGCCTCCTCCGACAGGTCCAGGCCATTGGCGGGGGCGTGATGACGCGCCCCCAACAGGCGCCCCTGGCGGATCGCCAGCACCGAGATGCACAACGCCCCGGGGCGGCTGGCCAGCGCAAAGGCGTCGGCATCGCCGTCTCCGGTATCCACGAACTGGCGCTGCTGCAGCTGGCGCAGCTGCTGGACCTGGTCGCGCAGCCGTGCCGCCTCCTCGAAGGCCAGTTCGCGGCTGGCGGCTTCCATGGCGGTGGTCAGCTCGCGGGTGACCTGTTCGCTCTTGCCCTCCAGGCACTGCACGGCGTGCTCCAGGTCGCGGCGGTAGTCGGCCTCGCTGATGTAGTCCACGCAGGGCGCGCTGCAGCGGTCGATCTGGTACTGCAGGCAGGGCCGCGTGCGGTGAGCGAAGACGCTGTCCTCGCAGTTGCGGATGCGGAAGATCTTCTGCATCAGCGAGAGGCTGTCGCGAACCGCGTGGCTGCTGGGATAGGGGCCCAGGTAGCGGCCGTCATCGCGGCGGCTCCGGGCGCGCTTGTACTCCAGGGCCGGGAAGGGGTGGCGGTCGGTGACGAACACGAAGGGGTAGGACTTGTCGTCCCGCAGCAGGATGTTGTACGGCGGGCGCAGCTCCTTGATCAGGGTCTGCTCGAGCAGCAGGGCCTCGGTCTCGCTGTTGGTCACCGTGACCTGGACATCGGCGATGCGGCCCACCAGCGCCTGGGTCTTGGCGTTGAGTGCGCCACGGAAGTAGCTGGCCAGGCGCGCACGCAGGCGACGCGCCTTACCGATATAGAGGGTGTCGCCGGCTGCGTCGAGCATGCGGTAGATGCCGGGGGCCTCGCTGACGTGGGCCAGGAAGCGGCGATGGTCGAAGGTCATGGCGCGCAGGTTACTCGACGCCGGAGAAGCCTTCCACCAATCCGTGGCGAAGCCCCAGGTGGGTGAGCTCCACGTCGGAGTTGACCCCGAGCTTCTCGAAGACGCGGTAGCGGTAAGTGTTGACCGTCTTGGGGCTGAGGAACAGGCGGTCGGAGATGTCCGCGACCTTCTGGCAGTTGATGATCATCATCGCCACCTGCATCTCACGGGAGGAGAGCTCATCGAAGGGGTTCTCCGGCGAATCGATCCGCGCCAGGACCAGGCGCTGTGCCACGTCGGGGCTAACATAGCGCTGGCCATGGAACACCTCGCGGATGGCGCCGACCATCTCATCGTGCTGGGAGTCCTTGCTGACCAGCCCCCAGGCGCCGGCGTCCAGCAGGCGCTGGGCGAAGGTGTCCTCCAGCCAGGCGGTCAGGATCAGCACGCGGGCATCCGGCAGGGTGCGGGTGATCTTGCGCGTGGCCTCGAGCCCGCCGATGCCCGGCATGCGAATGTCCATCAGCACCACGTCCGGCTTAAGGCGGCGGGTCTGGGCGATCGCTTCCTCGCCACTGGAGGCCTCGCCGATGACCCGCAGGCCCTTTTCGGCGTTCAGCAGGTGGGCAAGGCTGGTCCTTATCAGGTGATGGTCATCGGCAATGAGTACCTTGATCAAGACGGGTGACTCCTGAACGGCTCGTCAGCGGCGAGGCGTCTCAACGAAAGGAACGGGTCATTAGTAGGGTAAAGAGTGGCACAACTGGCATCCGGGAGGAAAGCCTACTTAGGCAGGGAGGGTCATGAAAAAAGGGCTTGACGCGGCGTTCTCGGAACCGTAATATTTGCCCCGTTCTCGCAACGGCGAGACGGTGTGGGGCCTTAGCTCAGCTGGGAGAGCGCAACACTGGCAGTGTTGAGGTCAGCGGTTCGATCCCGCTAGGCTCCACCAACAAGTTTCAACGAATCAGCCGCTTAGCGTACTCCGCTAGGCGGCTTTTTCGTGTGCCCCCGGCTGGGCCGGGGGCGGGCAGGGTCACAGTCCGATGGCCGACGAGGTGGAGCGGCGTGGGTCGGCGCCGCCGTAGTAGATGCCGTCCTCGATCAGGATCGACTGGGCGGCACCCATGGCAGGCTGCTGGCTGATGGTGTGGCCGCGCGACTCGAGCAGCGAGAGGGTGTCGGGGCTGCCCTCCTGGGGCGAAGCGTTCCCCCTCGAGGATGGCCTGCTGGGCGATGGCCAGCGGGGAGCGTGATGGAGGCGCTGCGCCACGAGTGATCCGGTTCTTCGTCACTGCTGGCCGGTGTGCCAGAACGGCTGGCCCAGGGTTGGCGTGCTGGGGCTCGCCGTCTGGCGCCGCTCCATCAGCCCGGCGCGGAAGGCCTCGCGCCCCGCCTCGATGGCCCGGGCGAAGGCGGCCGCCATCTGGGCGGGGCGGCGTGCCCTGGCCACGGCGGTGTTGAGCAGCACGCCATCGAAGCCCATCTCCATGGCCTCGGCGGCCTGGGAGGGGGCGCCGAGGCCGGCGTCGATGATCAGCGGCACGTCGAGGCGTTCGCGCAGGGTGCCCAGGGCGTAGCGGTTCATCAGCCCGCGGCCGGTGCCGATGGGGGCGCCCCAGGGCATCAGCGCCTGGCAGCCGGCCTCGCGCAGGCGCTGGCAGAGCACCAGGTCGTCGGTGCAGTAGGGCAGCACCTTGAAGCCCTGGTCGATCAGCTCCCGGGCGGCCTCGAGCAGGCCGAAGGGGTCGGGCTGCAGGTTGTAGTCGTCGCCGATCACCTCGAGCTTGATCCAGGGCGTGTCGAACAGCTCCCGGGACATCTCGGCCAGGGTGATCGCCTCCCGGGCGGAGCGGCAGCCGGCGGTGTTGGGCAGCAGCCGGCAGCCGCTTTCGCGCAGGATCTGCCAGAAGGCCTCGCCGTCGCCGCCGGCGGGGTTCTGGCGGCGCAGCCCCAGGGTCAGCATGTCGCAGCCGGCGGCGGCGATCGCCTCCTGCATCACCATGGGCGAGGGGTAGAGGGCGGTGCCCAGCAGGAAGCGGCTGGTGAAGGCCTCGCCGTAGAGCACCAGGGCGTCGTCGTGCGCGTCGTTGAGCGTGTTCATCAGCCGCCTCCTACCGGGGCCACGATATCGATGCGGTCGCCGTCGTCGAGGGTGCGCTGGGGCCAGGTGGAGCGCGGCGCGAAGGCGTCGTTGACGGCCACGGCGACACGGCGCTCGCCGTAGCCCCAGCGCTGCAGGGCGGTGGCCAGGGCGGTTCCCTCGGGCAGCCGCGCGGGCTCGCCATTGAGGCTCAGGGTGATCTCGTTCATGGGGCGCTCCTCTTCAAAAGCATTCGACGCCGGGTCAAGACAGGGACTCCTGGGGCGCGGCAGCGGACAGCACCGCGGCGAAGGGGCGCTGGCCCTCGCCGCGGATCTCGGCCAGCACATGGTCGACCACCGCCGGGGCCAGCAGGTAGCCGTGGCGGAACAGGCCGTTGGCGCCGATCAGGCCGTCCTCCCGGGTGACGTGGGGCAGGTTGTCCCGGAACGCCGGGCGCAGATTGACGCCTTGCTCGAGGATGCGCGCCTCGGCGAAGGCCGGCGACAGGGTGGTGAGGGCGCTTGCGAGCTCCAGCGACGACTGCAGCGAGATCGGCGAGCGGTCCTCGCTCTCGATGGAGGTGGCGCCGATCACGAAACGCCCGCCGGGCTTTGGGACCACGTAGAGTTGATAGCGCGGGTGCATCAGGCGTACCGGCCGGGACAGCGCCACCTCGTCGGTATGGACATGCAGGGTCTCGCCGCGCACCCCGCGCAGTGTCGGGTGCCGGGGCCTGGCGCCGTGGCCGCGACAGTCGAGCACCAGGTCGAAGGCGCGGCGGCCGGCGTCGGTCTCGATCTCGCCGGGTCGGGCCTCGACCGGCGCATGGGCATGGCACTCACCGCCCAGCTCGCGGATCGCCGCGAGCAGCCGGCCGAGCAGTTCACGGTTGTCGAGATGGGCCTCAGCGGCGAGAAACAGGCCCTGGCGGAAGCCCGTCAGGCCGGGTTCCAGCGCCTGGACGCCGGCGGCATCCAGCGCCCGATAACCGCCGGGCTCGCCGATGGCGTCGTCCAGATCGCGGCGGAACTGGGTCAGTTCGTTCTCGTCCTGGGGGTGGGCCACCACCAGGCTGCCCTGCTGGTGCCACAGCTGCGGAGCCGCGAGTTCGGTGAGCCACTGCGGCCAGCGCTCCAGGGCGACTCGGCCCATGGCGTAGACGCAGCGCTCGCCGACCACGGTCTCGGCCAGCGGGGCGACCATGCCGGCGGCGGCCCAGGCGGCCGCGGGCGGGGTGTCGAGATCGCCGGCGTCATACAGGGTGACGGCGTGGCCGTCGCGCAGCAGCTGCCAGGCGAGCAGGCGGCCGAGCAGGCCGGCGCCGGCCACGGCGATGCGGTATCGGGAAGAAGCGGTCATGGGTCTGGCATCCGGCGGTTGACGATGGTGAGCAGGCCAGATGCGGGACAGGGGCGGGCAGCGATGCACGATCTTGTTCCCTCCGCAGGCATCAACCTGATCAGGTTCAACGGGTTCGGCCGTACCGATCTCAGCCCCCGAGGTCACCGCGTTGCGGCTACCGGGGCTCCCCGACAAGTGGTGCCAACATAACCAAAGAGGCCCGCCGACGCAATCGAGCGTCGGCGGGCCTCAGGTGTATCTCGGCAGCGGGTGGGTCAGGCGCAGTCCGCGGCGCCCTCGCCGAACATGTCGAACAGCAGCTCGCGACCCATGCCGGTGAGCACGAAGCGTCGCTGGTCGTTCCAGGTGGCCGCCTCGCTGGTCTCGAGGATGCGCTGGCAGGCCGACCACTCGCGGCAATCGCTTTCCAGTGTCTCCAGGGCATCGGGGTCGAGGCCGCGATGGGGCACGGTGACGGTCTCGAGGACGTGGCCCTGGCGATAGAGCAGGGCGGCCATGTTGGAGAGGCACTGGCGCAGGCTGCGCTGCATGCCGAAGGTATCGATCGAAGGTGTAGTCATGCGCCGCGTCTTCCCTGGTGGAATGTGCTGCGGCGCATTATACAACCTTGGTCGAATAAGACAAAGGTCTATGTGTGCCCGAATGTCACGGCGTGTCGTGGACCTCGCCGAGCAGCAGGAACTCGATCAGCGCCTTCTGGGCGTGCAGGCGGTTGCCGGCCTCCTGCCAGACCACGGCCCGCGGGTCGTCGAGCAGGGTCTCGCTGATCTCCTCGCCGCGGTGGGCGGGCAGGCAGTGCAGGAAGAGCGCGTCGTCCTGGGCGCGGTCGAGCAGCGCCTCGGTCACCTGGAGCCCGGCGAAGGCCGCCTCGCGCTTGGCCTGCTCCTCCTCCTGTCCCATGGAGGCCCAGACATCGGTGGTCACCAGGTCGGCACCCGCGACGGCCTCGGCGGGGTCGCGGACGATGCTGACGCGATCGCCGGCGGCCGCGAGGATATCCTGGCGCGGCTCATAGCCCTCGGGACAGCAGATGCGCAGCCGGAAGTCGAACTGGCGGGCGGCATTGATCCAGGAGTGGCACATGTTGTTGCCGTCGCCGATCCACACCGCGGTCTTGCCCCGCACGCTGCCACGCAGCTCGGTCCAGGTCATCACGTCGGCGAGCAGCTGGCAGGGATGGTAGTCGTCGGTGAGGGCGTTGATCACCGGCACGCTGCTGGCGGCGGCGTAGGCCTCGAGACCTGTGTGGGAGAAGGTGCGGATCATCACGATGTCGACCATCTCCGAGAGCACCCGGGCGGTATCGCCGATGGGCTCGCCGCGGCCGAGCTGGGTGTCGCGGGGCGAGAGGAACAGCGCATGGCCACCGAAATGCGCCATGGCGGTCTCGAAGGAGACCCGGGTGCGGGTCGAGGACTTCTCGAAGATCATCGCCATGGTGTGGTTCGGGAAGGGGGTATAGGTGGGCCCCTCCACCTTGAGCGCGTTCTTGATGGTGATGGCGCGCTGGATCAGGTTGCTCAGCTCTTCGGGGCTGGCATCCAACAGGGTCAGGAAGTGCCGAGTGGCCATGGGGTGCTCCTCGTAAAAACGCACATCCTAGCCAGCCGCCGGGGGATGCGCAACGCGACAGGGATCAGTAGAATGGCCAGTACCAAGACCTACCGCCGGGGTCGGGTATTGTCCGAGCCGGCATCCGCGACCTCTGTTATCCGTGACATTCATAGGGAGACGCCATGAGCACCACCCTCGAGAACATCCAGCGCCAGATCGGCGAGAACCCGATCCTGATCTACATGAAGGGCACCCCCCAGCTGCCCCAGTGCGGCTTCTCCGCCCAGACCGTGCAGGCACTGATGTCCTGCGGTGAGCGCTTCGCCTTCGTCAACATCCTGGACAACCCCGACATCCGCGCCGAGCTGCCCAAGTACGCCAGCTGGCCTACCTTCCCGCAGCTGTGGGTCGAGGGCGAGCTGGTCGGCGGCTGCGACATCGTGATCGAGATGCACCAGAACGGTGAGCTCGAGACGCTGATCAAGCAAACCGCCGCGAAGCACAAGGATGACGCCGAGCAGTAAGCGCCAAGCGACGGGCTACACGCAAAACCCCCGAAGGTGGAAGCCTTCGGGGGTTTTGCTTTTGATGGATGCCCCACCCAACCTGCGTTTCTTGCTCCTTGCAGCTTACGGCTGCTCCTCCATCCCCTGCTCGCGTTGGGCCTGGGCCCAGCCGCCGATCTCCTTGTAGCGGTTGACCATGGCGCAGAACAGCTCGGCGGTGCGTTCGGTATCGTAGCGCGCCGAGTGGGCCTCGCTGTTGCTGAACTCGATGCCGGCGGCGCGGCAGGCGCGGGCCAGCACCGTCTGGCCATACATCAGGCCGGCCAGTGAGGCGGTATCGAAGCTGGAGAACGGGTGGAAGGGATTGCGCTTGATGCCGCAGCGGTTCACCGCGGCGTTGAGGAAGCCGTGGTCGAACGCCGAGTTGTGGCCGACCAGGATGGCGCGGGTGCAGCCATGGGCCTTGATCGACTTGCGCACCGGCCGGAAGATCTCGTTCATCGCCTCGGCCTCGGAGACCGCCACCTGGCGGCGCAGGGGGTCGTCGAGCTTGATGCCGGTGAAGTCCAGTGCCGACTGCTCGACGCTGGTACCCGCGAAGGGCTCCACGTGGAAGGCGTAGGTGGACTCGGGAATCAGGTTGCCCTCGGCGTCCATGGTCAGGGTGACCGCGGCGATCTCGAGGATCGCGTTGCGCTCGGGGTTGAAGCCGCCGGTTTCCAGGTCCACCACCACCGGCAGGTAGCTGCGGAATCGTTGTGCCATCAGGTCGCGGGCGATCGCCTCGCTCATGCACCTCTCCTTCGTGTCTGGCCTTCGTGTCAGGGGCGGGTCGGCCGCGGCCGGGGCCGAATCCGCGCAGTCTAGCAGCTCGCTTCCGAGACGTCCCGCGGACGGTATTCGAGGCCCGGCTGGCGCGCTATACTGGACACTTCACGCGTTGATCAGAAAGGAGCTCCTCGAATGTCCGATGTCAAGAAGGTTGTGCTGGCCTATTCCGGCGGCCTGGACACCTCCGTAATCGTCAAGTGGTTGCAGGAAACCTACAACTGCGAGGTGGTGACCTTCACCGCCGACATCGGCCAGGGCGAGGAGGTGGAGCCGGCTCGCGCCAAGGCGCAGGCGCTGGGCGTCAAGGAGATCTACATCGAGGATCTGCGCGAGGAGTTCGTGCGCGATTACGTCTACCCGATGTTCCGCGCCAACACCATCTACGAGGGTGAGTACCTGCTCGGTACCTCCATCGCGCGTCCGCTGATCGCCCGGCGCCTGATCGAGATCGCCAACCAGACCGGCGCCGATGCCATCTCCCACGGCGCCACCGGCAAGGGCAACGACCAGGTGCGTTTCGAGCTGGGCGCCTACGCGCTCAAGCCGGGCGTCAAGGTGATCGCCCCCTGGCGCGAGTGGGACCTGACCTCCCGCGAGAAGCTGATGGCCTACTGCCAGCAGCACGATATCCCGGTGGACTTCGCCGGCCAGAAGAAGAAGTCCCCCTACTCCATGGACGCCAACCTGCTGCATATCTCCTACGAGGGCGGCATCCTCGAGGATCCCTGGGCCGAGGCCGAGGAGGAGATGTGGCGCTGGAGCGTCTCCCCGGAGGCGGCGCCCGATGAGCCCACCTACATCGAGCTCACCTACGACAAGGGCGACATCGTGGCCATCGACGGCGTGCCGATGAAGCCCCACGAGGTGCTGGAGAAGCTCAACAAGCTTGGCGGCGACAACGGCATCGGGCGCCTCGACATCGTCGAGAACCGCTATGTGGGCATGAAGTCCCGCGGCTGCTACGAGACCCCGGGGGGCACCATCATGCTGCGCGCCCATCGCGCCATCGAGTCGCTGACCCTCGACCGCGAGGAGGCGCACCTCAAGGACGAGCTGATGCCCCGGTATGCCGAGGTGATCTACAACGGCTACTGGTGGAGCCCGGAGCGCCGCATGCTGCAGGCCGCCATCGACGAGACCCAGCACAACGTCTCCGGCGTGGTGCGGATCAAGCTCTACAAGGGCAACGTCATCGTCGCCGGCCGCCAGTCCAAGCAGTCACTCTTCGACGAGTCCATCGCGACCTTCGAGGATGATGCCGGCGCCTACGACCAGAAGGATGCCGAGGGCTTCATCAAGCTCAATGCCCTGCGCCTGCGCATCGCCGCCGGCAAGGGCCGCAAGCAGGATTGATGCCTCTGCGGGGCGCCCACGGGTGCCCCGCAGGCACAAGGAGCCACACCATGTTCAAGAAGCTTCTCTCCGGACTGTTCGGTGCCGGCGATGACGATGCCACCCCGGGCAACGCGCCGGCCGCCGAGCCGGTGGAGCACAACGGCTACCTGATCATCTCCGAGCCGGCCAGGGAGGGCGGTCAGTACCGCGTCAGCGGCTGGATTCGCCGCCCGCTGACCGGCGACGGCGAGGAGGAGGAAGACGAGGTACTCGAGCATCGCTTCGAGCGCTCGGACATGGTGCCCGGCCGCGAGGCCTGCGACGAGCTGATGATCAGCAAGGCGCGACGCTTCATCGACGAGATGGGCGACGACATGTTCGCCCGCTAGAGCCCGTCGAGAGAGCCGTGCGCTTCCTGCATCGCGCCTCACCGTGGCGGGGGTTGTTCGCCGGGGAGACCCCGCCGGATCCCGCCACCCTGCCTGACCTGCTCGCGCCCCTGCGCGAGGCCCTGATCACCCTGGGGCCCCATCCCGACCTCGCCGACGCCCACGCCTGGCAGCCCACCCTGGTGGAGGCCCTGGTGCGCCTCGACCTGCCCGGCTGGCGCATCGCACAGCTGATCAGCGACCACAACGCCTGGCTCACCCGCCACGCCATTCGCCTCGCCGAGATCGAGATGCGCGGACAGGGCTGGGGGGCGCCGCCGGTGGGCTATTGCGTGCTGGTGCTCGGTTCCGGCGGCCGCCACGAGAGCCTGCTCGGGCCCGACCAGGACAATGCCATGATCATCGACGACTATCCGGATGCCCGGCACGTCGAGATCGACGGCTACTTCCAGTCGCTGGGCGAGCGCTTCACCGAGCGCCTCGATGCGGCGGGCATCCCATTGTGCCAGGGCCATGTCATGGCGCGCTGGCCGATGTGGCGCAAGCGCCTGGCGGAGTGGCAGCGCCAGCTGGAGATATGGAGTGCCGAGCGACGGGTGAAGCGGGTGCAGCAGGCCAATATCCTGCTCGACTTCACCCCGGTCTACGGCGATGAGGCGCTGGCCGAGGCGCTGCGTGATTGGGTCGCCGGGCGGCTTCCCGCGGCGGGACTCTTCCTCGACGAGATGGCCGCGCTGCTCGACGAGCAGCCGCTGGCCCTGGATCGTTTCGGCCGGCTGGCCGGTTCCCTGGAGGGAGCGCCCCATGAGCGAGCCATTAACCTCAAGCACCAGGCGATGCTGCCGCTGGTCGCCGCGGTGCGCCTGCTGGCGCTGCGCCACGCGGTGCGCGAGACCGACACCCGGCGGCGCCTCGCCGCCCTGGTCGCTCGGCAGGCCATCGATGCCGAGACCTGCCGCGGGCTCACCGCCGCCCATGGCCGGCTGCAGGAGCTGCTGCTGGCCGAGCAGCGCCACAACCTGGCCGCCGGCCGTGCCGCGGATGGCTGGGTGGATGTCTCGCGCCTGGGCGAGGACCAGCGCCTGCTGCTACGCCACGACCTGCAGCGAATCCGCTCGCTGCAGCGGCAGGCGCGCCGGGGTTAAGGCGTCTCGGGGGGCGCCTCCGGCAGCTCCATGATCAGGCAGGCGCCGCCCAGGTGGGGGGCATCCTCCACCCATAGCCGGCCGCCCAGGTGGGCGACGATGCCGCGGCTGATGGGCAGGCCCAGGCCGCTGCCGCGGGGGCGGCCGCGGCGCTTGTCCGGCGACTCCTCGGGGCGCTGGATCTGGTGGAACTTCTCGAACACCCGCTCGCGCTCATCCGGGTCGATGCCGGGGCCGTTGTCCTCCACCGCCAGGCGGTAGTGGGTCTTGTGGCGCACCAGGTTCAGGCGCACCCGGGGCCTTGCCTCGTCGGCAAACTTGCCGGCGTTGTCGAGCAGGTTGATGATCACCTGCTCGAGCCGGTCCGGGTCGCCGATGACCGGGGCCTCCTCGAGCTCGATCGCCACCTCGAGCGCCACACCACGATCCTCCTGCATATGGTGCACCGCATCCACGCTGTGGCGGGCCAGCGCCACCAGGTCCAGGCGCTGGGGAGTCAGGGTCAGGCGCCCGCTCTCCAGGCGCGCCAGGTCGAGGATCTCCTCGATCAGCCGCGACAGGCGCTGGCTCTCCTTGACCACCACGTCGAGGAAGTGGAGGCGCTTCTCCTCGGGCAGGTCGCCGCTGTCGCGCAGGATCTCGGCGAAGGCGCGGATCGAGGTGAGCGGGGTGCGCAGCTCGTGGCTGACCATGGCCACGAACTCGTCCTTGAGACGGTCGAGCTCGCGCAGGCGCTCGTTGGCGGCGCGCAGCTCCTCGCTGGCCTGGGCCAGCTCGCTGGACTTCTGCTCCAGGCGGCGGTTCATCTCCAGGGTCTCGGAGGTGGTGTCGAGGATGCTGAGGATCGATTCCAGGTCCAACGCCTCGCCGCGCACCACCGAGTTGATCAGCACCCGCGCCGAGGCGTTGCCCAGCGCCCCGGAGAGGGCCTGCTCGGCCCGTGCGATCTGGGTCGGGGTGGCCGGCTGTTCGGCATCGCTCTCCTGGAGTTCGACGTCGGCGAACACCCGGGCAGTCGCGCCGGTGCCCAGGTAGCGGTCGAGCAGCGCGCGCAGCTCGCCGCGGGTGGTCTGGCCGTGCCATAGCGAGGTCTGCAGCAGGTGGGGGTGCATCGCCTCGGCGAACAGCGCCGCCTGGGTCTGCTCCAGCGGCGACTGGCGGCTGAACAGCGAGACCCCGACCAGCAGGCCGAGGTTGGCGGTCAGGCTCCACAACAGCGAGTGGGTATAGATGTCCCAGCCCTCGAGGCCGAACAGCGCGTAGGGCCGCAGCCAGGCGATGCCGAAGGGGCCCTGCTCGAGGAAGGTGGCGTCCAGCCAGCCGGACTGGGCGAAGCCCGGGATCAGCAGCGTCCAGGCCCACACCAGGGTGCCGGCGATCAGCCCCAGGGCGGCGCCGCGGCGATGGGCGCCGCGCCAGTACATGCCGACCAGCATGGCCGGGGCGAACTGGCAGGCGGCGGCGAAGGAGACCAGGCCGATGGTCACCAGGCTGTAGGCGTCGCCGACCAGGGCGTGGTAGAGGTAGCCCAGCAGAAGGATCAGCACGATGGCCACGCGGCGGATGCCCAGCAGCCAGCCGGCCAGTTCGCCGCTGGCGCTGCGGTGCAGGCGCCGGGTGCGCAGCAGCAGGGGCATGATCAGCTGGTTGCTGACCATGGTGGAGAGGGCGATGGTCTCGACGATCACCATGCTGGTGGCCGCCGAGAGCCCGCCGATGAAGACCAGCAGCGGCAGGCCCTTGAGGTCCGCCGAGAGCGGCAGGGTGAGCACGAAGCTGTCGGGGTCGGCGTCGCCCATCAGCAGCAGCCCGGCCATGGCGATGGGGATCACGAACAGGTTGATGGCCAGCAGGTAGAGCGGGAAGAGCCAGCTGGCGCGCGCCAGATGGCGTTCATCGACGTTCTCCACCACCAGCACCTGGAACTGGCGGGGCAGGGTGAGGAAGGCCAGGAAGGCCAGCACCAGCATGCCCGCCCAGCCGGTGGCGCCGCCGGGCACGGCATCCAGCCCCAGCCGCGCGGCCAGTTCCGGCGTGGCGGCGACCCGGGCGAAGAGGTCGCCGGGGCCCTGGAAGAGCACGAAGACGGTGAACACCCCCACCGAGAGGAAGGCCACCAGCTTGACCAGCGACTCGAAGGCGATGGCCGCCACCATGCCCTCGTGGCGTTCGCTGGCATCCAGGTGGCGGGTGCCGAAGAGGATGATGAACACCGCCAGCACCAGCGCCACCCAGAACGACTTGTCGAACCAGAAGGGCTCGTCGGCGAGGCGCAGGTCGGCGGCCTGGGGGTAGTTGACCAGCACCGCGTGGCTGACGGTGATCGCCTTGAGCTGCAGGGCGATGTAGGGCGTGATGCCGATCAGCGCGATCAGTGCCACCAGGGCACCCAGGCTCGAGCTCTTGCCGTAGCGGGCGCTGATGAAGTCGGCGATGGAGGTGATGCGCTGGGCACCGGCGATGCGCACCATCTTGCGGATCAGGAAGGGCGCCATCAGCATCGCCAGGGTCGGGCCCAGGTAGATCAGCAGGAAGCCGGGGCCGAACTGGGCGGCGCGCCCCACGCTGCCATAGAAGGTCCAGGCGGTGCAGTAGACGGCGATGGAGAGCGCATAGACGTTGGGCGAGCCGATCAGCGAGCGACCCTGTTCCGCACGGCGGTCGCCCCAGGCGGCGATCAGGAACAGCAGTGCCAGGTAGCCGAAGGCGACGCCGAGCACCACGAGGTCGCTGCGCATGGCCTACTCCTCGGGTGGGGTGCGTTCCGCTGGCGGCGCCGGGTGCTCCATCAGCCAGGCGGCCAGGCCGATGACCAGGCCCCAGGCGATGAACAGATAGAGCGGCAACCAGGAGATCGCGCCGGCGCGGTCGGGGACCAGCACCAGCGGTGGCGTGAACAGCAGGCTGGCCAGCACGATCAGCGCCAGCAGGCGTTCACGGCGGCGCGGGGCGCTCAGCATGGGGCGGCCCTGTGGTCAGCGGTGGCGGTCATGACGCACAGGCGTCCTCCTTGTTGAGGGCGCTGGCCTGCAGGGCCAGCGCCTTCTCCAGGGTATCGATGCCGCGGGCCTCGAGGCGGGGTAGCAGCGAGAGCCACAGCTCGGCGGTGACTCGCGCATCGCCCAGGGCGGTATGGCGGGTGCCGGGCGGGAAGGTGAGGCCGTAGCGTTCGGCGAGGGTATCCAGGTCGTGTCCGTCGAGGCTGGCATCGAGGGCCCGGGAGATCAGCAGGGTGTCGAGCACCGGCATGTCCAGATCGATGCCGGCGCCCGGCGGCTGCAGGGCCAGCAGGTCGAAGGCGGCGTTGTGGGCCAGGATCACCGCGTCGCCCACGTAGTTGCGGAAGCGCGGCAGGGCGACGGCGAGGGGGGGCGCGCCGGCCACGGCATCGTCGGTGATGCCGTGGATGGCGGTGCTGGCCGGCGGAATCGACTTGCCCGGATCGACATAGAGATCGAAGGTCTCGCTGGCCAGCAGCCGCGCGTTGACGATACGACAGGCGCCGATGCTGATCACGGTATCGCCGCGGCGCAGCTCCAGCCCGGTGGTCTCGGTGTCGAAGGCCACCACCTCCAGGGCGCGCAACGGGCGCGCGGCCAGTTCCGCATCGGGGGCCGGCAGGTCGGCGATGCCGAAGTCGTGGAACTCGGGGCGTGGCGGGGTCGCCGCACGCGGCGCACCGACCCGCTCGGCGGCATGCAGGGGCAGGCGCAGGCGGGCATGCTGGCCGTCGTCATCGGCCAGGCTCCAGGCGTCGCTGGCGTGCTGGCGCAGCACGTCGGCCACCCGAGGATTGAGGGGCAACGACTCCAGGCGTCGCTGCTGCCACTCGCCCAGATGCCGCTCGGAGAGCGGCGCACCCTGCCAGATCAGGTCGAGGTAGACCCGCTTGTTACCCAGGCACACCTCGCCCTCCAGGGGCGTCTCGCCCAGCGTCGCCTCCAGGGTGTCGAGCAGCGAGCCAAGCAGTACCAGCAGGGCACTGGCGTCGCCCTTGAGCCAGGCCGGCATGCCCACGGCGGTCACCTGGCGCTCGACGGGGCGGCGTTCGTTGAGGCTGGCCCAGAGGTCGTTGGACCACAGCGGCACCAGCCGCTCCCCCTCCTGCTGCATGCGCTCGACCAGGGACGCCAGGCCCTCGATGTCTTCGCCCAGGCCCTGACTCTCCTCATGGATCACCCTCTCCAGCCGACGGCGCATCTCCCCGGCCCCTTCCGGCAGGGCGGAGAGGGCGTCGGCGGCGCTGGTCAGGCTGGCGCCGTGGCGGCGCAGCCGTGGCAGGCCATCGAGCAGTTCGGCGCGGGCGCCCATCTCGCTGGTCCAGGCGGCGGTGGTGTCGGTGAGGGTCAGCAGGGTCTCGCCGTGGCTGCCGGGCACCCGGCGCAGCATGGCGCGCAGCCAGCGCTCGCCGCTGGGCACCAGCACCTCGCGCGGGGCGCCATTCGCGGGCAGCTGGCGCAGGGCATCCTGCAGGCTCGCGGCGGGCAGCAGGGTCTCGAGTCGCTTGCCCAGCCCCAGGCTGGTGTGGTCCTCGAACAGTGTCTCGGCGGCCTGGTTGAAGAGCAGGATGCGGCGGTGGTGGTCGCAGAGCAGCAGTGGGGTGTCGAGCACCTGCAGCAGGGTCTCGAGCTCCTGACGAATACGCGCGGCGCTACGCGCCCCCTCGGCGTGGGCGGTGGCCAAGCGAGTGCGGTCGCTGCGCCACGCCTCGCGCATCCGCACCAGGTCGGGACCGAGGGCGCGCAACCAGCCCTCGGGGGGGTAGTCGTCGCGGGCGTCGGGATTGGCCACCAGGCGCGCCAGCTGCACCTGCAGGTGGCGCAGCGGCGTAAACAGCTGGCGTTCGAGGAGCAGGCCGACCAGGAAGATCGTAGCGCCGCCGGAGAAGCACCCCGCCCATAGCACCAGGCGTGCGATGCCCTGGGGCTGGAACAGGGTGTCGAGCCACAGGGCGAAGGTGGCGCCGCCGAAGATGCTGACGCCGCTGAGCAGCAGCCACAGGCCGATGAGGCGCTGGCGGCGGGGCATGCCGGAGAGGAGGCGCGCCATCAGGACACCTCGGCGAGCAGGGACTTGACCTTTTCCACCAGCGCCTGGGTGGAGAACGGCTTGGTGACATAGTCGTCGGCGCCCAGCGCCAGCCCCTTCTCGCGCTCCACCTCCCGGCCATGGGCGGTGAGCATGATGATCGGCAGGCGGGCGTGGGTCGGATCGCCCCGCAGGCGCTCGAGGACATCGAAGCCGCTGATGCCGGGCAGGCTGATATCCAGTAGCACCAGGTCCGGCACGCCTTCCTCGACCCGCGCCAGGGCGCTCTCGCCATCCTCGGCGGTGACCACCTCGAAGCCTGCCTGCTGCATCAGGAACTCCAGCGACAGGACAATATTGGGCTCATCGTCCACCACCAGCACCTTGGCCATGACGCACTCCTGTTATTTATCGTCGTTGTTGCCGTCAGTCTAAGTGGCCGCCGGTGGCCGGGCAAAGACGACCTTGGCAGGAGGCGCGCATTCTGCCGTGCTAGGGTGAGCCCATGGACAATCGGGAGAGTGGCATGATCGAGGTACACCATCTGGAAAATTCCCGTTCGCAGCGGGTCGTGTGGCTGCTCGAGGAGCTGGGTGTCGAGTTCGAGGTCGTGACCTACCGTCGCGACCCGGCCACCATGCTCGCCCCCGAGGCCCTGCGTGAGCTGCACCCCCTCGGCAAGTCGCCGCTGATCCGGGACCCTGGCCGAAGCGAGCGCGTGCTGGCCGAGTCGGGGGCGATCCTCGACTATCTGGTCGAGCATCACGACCCCGAGCGTCGGCTGGTGCCGCCAGGCGGCAGCGAGGCCTTCGAGCGCTACCGGTTCTGGATGCACCATGCAGAGGGCTCGGCGATGCCGCCGCTGGTGATGCGGCTGGTGTTCTCGCGGCTCGGTCAGCCACCGGTGCCGGCCCTGGCGCGCCCGCTGGGCAGGATGTTTGCGCGCGGCGTGGAGCAGCAGTACCTCGGGCCGGAGATCCGGCGCCTGGTGGACTTCTGGGAGGGAGAGCTGGCCCAGGGACCCTGGTTCGCCGGTGAGGCGTTCAGTGTCGCCGACATCCAGATGAGCTTCCCGGTGTTGGCCCTGGCCAGCCGGGGCGGCCTGGAGGGTTATCCGCGCCTGCAGGCCTTCCTCGCGGCGTGCCGCGAGCGCGAGGCCTATCGGCGGACGGTGGCGCGTATCGGCGAGTTCGGGCTCCACGCCGACTGATGCCCGCCAACGGGATGGCGTCTAATACTTTGGTCGTAAATAAAGTAATTAGCTGACGAAGCACATGGACGCGGCGGTAACAAGGTTAGACCATTGCCTGCAGGCTCTCGTAGCGGGGCCTTGCATCCTGTTCAACCCACACCCATCTGCTAGGAGTGCGCCATGAGTGCCATCCTCGTCCTGGTCCTGGGTCTTGCCGCGATGGCGGCCGGGTACTTTTTGTACTCGAAGTTCATCGCCGAGAAGATCTACCGACTGGATCCCGACTTCAAGACGCCCGCCCACGAGTTCGAGGACGGCGTCGACTTCGTGCCTACCAACCGCTACGTACTGTGGGGCCACCACTTCACGTCCGTGGCTGGCGCCGCCCCCATCGTGGGGCCCGCCATCGCGGTGATCTGGGGCTGGGTGCCGGCCTTCCTGTGGGTCGTGCTGGGCACCATGTTCTTCGCCGGGGTGCACGACTCAGGGGCCATCTGGGCCAGCGTGCGCAACAAGGCCAAGTCGGTCGGCGCCCTGACCGGCGATGTGGTCGGCAAGCGTGCCCGCAGCATCTTCATGATCGTCATCTTCCTGGTGCTGCTGATGGTCAACGCGGTATTCGCCGTGGTGATCGCCGGGCTGATGATGAACTTCTCCAGCGCCGTGGTGCCGGTGTGGGGGGCCATCCTGGTGGCCCTGGTGATCGGCCAGATGATCTATCGCCGCAAGATGAGCCTGCCCATGGTCTCCATCGTCGGCGTCGCCGCCCTCTATGCGTTGATCGGCATCGGCCCCTCCGTGCCGCTGCAGATGCCCGCGGAAGTGGCCGGCGTCTCGGGTAACGCCATCTGGATCCTGCTGCTGTTCGGCTATGCCGCCATCGCCTCGCTGTTGCCGGTATGGGTGCTGCTGCAGCCGCGTGACTACATCAACGGCCTGCAGCTTTTCGTCGGCCTGATCGTCCTCTACGGTGCCGTCCTGCTGCTCAACCCGAGCATGATCGCCCCGGCCTTCAACGACAACGTACCGGCCGGCACGCCCTCGCTGCTGCCGCTGCTGTTCGTGACCATCGCCTGCGGCGCCATCTCCGGCTTTCACGGCCTGGTCTCCTCCGGCACCACCTCCAAGCAGCTCAACAAGGAGACCGACGCCCGCTTCGTCGGCTACTTCGGTGCCGTGGGCGAGGGCATGCTGGCGCTGGCCGCCATCCTCGCCGCGACGGCCGGCTTCGCCAGCCTCGCCGACTGGGAGGCGATGTACACCGCCTTCGGCCAGGGTGGCGTCAACGCCTTCGTCGAGGGCGGCGCCTTCATCATCCACAATGGCCTGGGCCTGCCGGAAGCCACGGCGGCGACCCTGCTCACCGTGATGGCGGCGCTGTTCGCCGGCACCACCATGGATACCGGCCTGCGCCTGCAGCGCTACATCTTCCAGGAGTGGGGCGAGATCTATAACCAGCCGTGGATGAAGAAGCCGGCCGTGGCCACCCTGCTGGCGGTGGGCAGCTGCCTGCTGCTGGCCTTCGGCGCCGGCGGCGCGGATGGCTCCGGTGGCCTGATCATCTGGCCGCTGTTCGGCACCACCAACCAGCTGCTGGCCGGCCTGACCCTGCTGGTGGTCACGGTGATGCTGGTGCGCCTGGGTCGCCCGATGTGGTACACCCTGGCCCCCCTGGCCTTCCTGCTGGTGATGACCATCGCCGCGCTGCTGATCCAGCTGCGCACCTTCTTCGAACAGGGCAACACCTTCCTGCTGGTGCTGGATATCGTGGTGCTGGTCGCCGCGATCCTGGTGGCGCTGGAGTGCGTCTCCGCGCTCAAGCGGCTGCGCAACGAGGCGCCTGCCAAGCAGGAGTGAACAGAAGGAGAGAAGGATGAGCGACAACGACGGCAAGGAGCGTCGTGAGGCTCGTCTCGAACGGATTCGGGCCTGGCTTAGCCAGGCCCGTTTCTTCGCGGAGGAGGTCTACTCCTCCCCCTATCGGGGCGCGATTGCCCGCGCCCGTCGAGACGAGGACGACCTGTTCATGCTGCTGGTGTTCTCCGAGATGATGGGAGTCCCCAACCCGGCGGCCTACTACACCCTGGAGCTGCAGCCGCTGCTGCTGGAGCGCTTCCACGACTGGCACCGCCGCATGGGCATGGAGCGTTCGCCGCTGGATCACTTCAAGTGTTGCTGAACAGAATCAGCAGCAGGCTTCGACCGAGGAGCGCCGGTGACATCTCGTAGGGGAGGTCCTACGCCAGGGATGGCGTCGGTAGCGCCCAGGGAGGGGTTCACAGCGCCTCCCCGAAGGGATGTCACCGGTCTAGCTCCGAGGGCCTGAATCGATCTGTATTGGCGGCCCTCAGTTCATTGCCACTGGAGTCATATGAAACAGTTACTGGAAAAGCGCCTGCTATGGGTGGGCGGCAAGGGCGGGGTGGGCAAGACCACCGTGGCCGCGGCCCTGGCGGTGCTCGCCGCCCGACGCGGGAAGCGGGTGCTGGTGGTCTCCACCGACCCGGCCCACAGCCTCGGCGATGTGTTCGACCGCGAGCTGGCCGACACGCCCCGTCGGCTGCTGCCCAACCTCGACGCCATGGAGATCGACCCCGACGCCGAGGTAGAGGCCCATCTGGCCCGTGTCACCGCCCAGATGCGCCGCTATGCGGCGCCGGAGATGATGGCCGAGCTGGAGCGCCAGATGCGCCTGACCCGGCAGTCGCCGGGCACCCAGGAGGCGGCGCTGCTGGAGCGGCTGGCGCGGATCATCACCGACGACGAGGCCGACTGGGACCTGATCATCTTCGATACCGCGCCCACCGGCCATACCCTGCGGCTGCTGACCCTGCCCGAAGCCATGGCGGCCTGGACCGATGGCCTGCTGGCCCATAACCGCAAGTCCGAAGAGCTGGGCAAGGTGCTCTCCCACCTGACGCCCAAGCGCGGCCGCGATGTCGCCTCGCCCTTCGATGATCCCAAGGAGGATGGACTCGCCGACCTCGACGAGAAGACCCGCGACGTGGCGAAGACCCTGATCGATCGCCGGCGCCTGTTCCACCAGGCGCGGCGGCGCATCGAGAATGCCGACGAGAGTGGCTTCCTGTTCGTGCTCACGCCGGAACGCTTGCCGATCCTCGAGACCGCCCGCGCGGTGGCGACCCTGGAGGAGGCCCATGTCCCGGTGGCGGGCACCCTGGTCAACCGAGTGATCCCCGAGGATGCCGACGGGGAGTTCCTGCGGGCCCGACGCGAGCAGGAAGCCACCTACCTGGCACGCATCGACGAGGAGCTGGGTCACCTGCCGCGCCCGCGGCTGCCCTGGCTGCCCACCGACGTGCAGGGCATCGAGATCCTCGAGCAGCTGGCCGAGCGCCTGGAGTCCGAGGGCTTCTAGCGTGTCGGGAGCCGGGCCTTGAGCCAGCCCACCCCGCGGCCCAGCCATTCATGCAGGGCGCGGGTGCTCTGGTTGAGATGGTAGGCGCGCGGGATCCAGGCGTGGAGTCCCGGCGACGGGGCGCTGGCGAACTCGGTGGGGGCGGGAATCACTGTCAGGCCGGCGGCCTCAAACTCGGCGGTTGCCCGGGGCAGGTGCCAGGCCTGGGAGACCAGGGCGACGCGCTCGATCCCCGCACCGGCCAGCATGGCCGCACTGAAGCGGGCGTTCTCCGCGGTGTTGCGGCTCTCGCCCTCGAGCCAGCGTACCGGCACCCCGAACACCTCGCGCAGTGCCGCGGCCATCAGGCTGGCCTCGGCGCTGTGTTCGTCATGGACGCGGCCGCCGCTGACCAGGATCGGCCAGTCGCTGCCGCGTTGCAGCCAGGCGCCGTAGGCCAGGCGTCGCCAGGTGGGGTTGGCGGGGGCGTCGCCCCAGCCGAACTCGGGGCTCTGGTAGTCGCGGCCGCCACCGAGGATGACGATGGCCCCCTCGCCGCGCAGGGCCGCTGGGCCGGAGAGCGGCGGCGGCTCCAGTCCCTGGCGCAGGGCGTGGCTCGCCACCGGGGTGGCGAGCGCCAGCAGGCTGGCCAGGCCCAGGGCGATCAGCAGCCTGCCCGTCAGCCGCCGGGTGCCGGCGGCCAGGCCACCCAGGATCAGCAGGACATTGATGACCGGCGGCAACAGCAGATACTTCAGCGCTTCCATGGAGTGAACTCGTCGGGGCCTGCCGCCAGTCAAGCAGGCTCCGGCGGTCGATGCCAGCCTTCGGTGGTCAACGGCTGCCCCGTTACAGCTCGGTCTTCTCCTTGAACTCGCAGAGATCCTCGATCACGCAGCTGCCGCAGCGGGGCTTGCGCGCCACGCAGGTGTAGCGGCCATGCAGGATCAGCCAGTGGTGGGCGTCCTGGCGGAACGCCTTCGGCACATGCCGCAGCAGCTTCTTCTCGACCTCGACCACATCCTTGCCCCGGGCGATGCCCGTGCGGTTGGCGACCCGGAAGATATGGGTATCCACGGCGATGGTGGGCTGGCCGAAGGCGGTGTTGAGGATGACATTGGCGGTCTTGCGCCCCACGCCGGGCAGCGCCTCCAGGGCGGCCCGGGTCTCGGGCACCTCGCCGCCGTGCTTCTCCACCAGCAGGTGGCAGGTCTTCATCAGGTTCTCGGCCTTGGTGTTGTAGAGGCCGATGGTCTTGATGTGCTCCTTGAGCCCCTCGAGGCCGAGGTCGATGATCGCCTGGGGGGTGTTGGCGACGGGGAAGAGCCGGGCCGTGGCCTTGTTGACGCCCACGTCGGTGGCCTGGGCGGAGAGCAGCACCGCGGCGAGCAGCTCGAAGGGGCTCGCCCAGTGGAGCTCTGTGGTGG
The DNA here is from genome assembly GCF_030708455.1 of Halomonas sp. SSL-5. Lineage (GTDB taxonomy): Bacteria > Pseudomonadota > Gammaproteobacteria > Pseudomonadales > Halomonadaceae > Halomonas. Next base: position 18,166 of record NZ_JAUYWF010000002.1, on the reverse strand, counting down.
GCTCGGGGTTGTGCTCGCGCAGCCGCGCGAAAATTTCAAAGCGTTTCTGGGCGTTCATGGTGTTCCGTTTCCTGGTTCTTCGCCCATTAGCGTGAAGTCGCATTGTGGGAGGGCGGCTCTGCCGCGCGAATGGCGCCGAAGGCGCCCCGGAGGTGGTGCTCTGTCTGTTGCGATCACCGCCAGGAGGCCTGCGGCCTCCATTCGCCCGGGAAAACCCGGACTCCCACCACTCCCTGCCAACGGGTTTACGACAGCTCGTGATGAACCTCTATAGACCTGCACCATGGCCTGTCGCCGGATTAGCCCGCGCGGTGAGTCGGGAAGGTGTCATCGGGTTATTCGTCCGTGCCTGCCTGCTCCAACGCGCCTCTGGCCTCGGCGAGCAAGCGTTCTGCCTCGGGGAGCTGGGCGCGGGCGGTGGCTTCGGCGTCGGCATCGCCGCGGCGCCGGGCACTTTCCAGTTGCTGCTGCACACGCTTGACGGCCTGTTCGGCGGCCTTGAGCGCCATCTTGCGCTGGCGCTTCACGACTGAGCTTCCCGAGGTGGCGGCGCCGCCGGCGCTGTCGGGGCGCCGGCGCTGCTGCATCAAACGCTTCTGGCGCTCCAGGCGCTTGTCGCGGGCCTCCTGTGCCAGTCGCAACTGGCGGAAACGATGGCGACGACGCCCCAGCTCGGCGCGCCGTGCCAGGTAGGCGTCGCGCTCGGCGTCGGTCTCGGCGGCCTGCCAGGCGGGATGGGGCACCAGGTCGATGCAGTCCACCGGGCAGGGCGCCACGCACAGCTCGCAGCCGGTGCACTCGTCCGTGATCACCGTATGCATGCGCTTGGCGGCACCCAGGATGGCGTCCACCGGGCAGGCCTGGATGCACTTGGTGCAGCCGATGCACTCGGCCTCGCGGATCACCGCGGCCAGCGGCAACTGGGCGGGCTCCGCCAGGGGGCGCTCGGGCTGGCGGGTCAGCTCGGCCAGCCGGGCGAGGGTGGACTCGCTGCCGGGCGGGCAGCGGTTGATCGGCTCGCCCTCGGCAATCGCCTCGGCATACGGCAGGCAGCCATCGAAGCCGCACTTGCCGCACTGGGTCTGGGGCAGGAGGGCGTCGATGGCCTCGATCAGGTCACGGCGACTCACGGTGGCTCAGGTCACCCGCTGGCCGGGTTCGGCGCCGGTGTCCGGCGAGAGCAGGTAGACACCCTCGTCGTTGGCCGAGGCCAGCACCATGCCCTCGGAGACGCCGAAGCGCATCTTGCGCGGCGCCAGATTGGCGACCATCACGGTGAGCCTTCCCTCCAGCGCCTCGGGGGCGTAGGCGGCGCGGATGCCGGAGAACACCGTACGGCTCTCGCCGCCCAGGTCCAGGGTCAGCTTGAGCAGCTTGTCGGCGCCTTCGACGTACTCCGCCTTGGCGATGCGTGCGATGCGCAGGTCCACCTTGATGAAGTCGTCGAAGGCGATTTCCGGCGCGATCGGCTCGTCGGCCAGGGGCCCCTTGGGGGTCTCCTTGAGCTTCTGTTCTTCCACCAGGTCCTCCTTTGACGCCTCGATCATGGCGTCGATCTTCTCCCGCTCGACGCGGGTCATCAGCGGCTTGAACTTGGCGATCTCGTGGTCCAGCAGCACCGCGTGGCGGCTATGCCAGTCGAGGGTGTCGAGCCTGAGGAACTCGCGGGCGCCCTCGGCCATGGACGGCACCACCGGGGCCAGGTAGACCATCAGCTGGCGGAACAGGTTGATGCCCACCGAGCAGATGTCCAGCACCTCCTGCTCGCGACCCGCCTGCTTGGCCAGCACCCAGGGCTCGGCCTCGGCGATATAGGTGTTGGCCTCGTCGGCCAGCTCCATCACCAGGCGCATGGCGCGGCCGAACTCGCGGGCCTCGAATTGCTCGGCGATCTCGTCGCCGGCGCTGATGAAGCGGGCCACCAGTTCGGGCTCGGCGCAGTGGGCGGAAATCTTGCCACCCCCCAGCTTCTTGACGAAGCCGGCGCAGCGGCTGGCGATGTTGACCACCTTGCCCACCAAGTCGCTGTTGACCCGGGCGGCGAAGTCCTCGAGGTTGAGGTCCAGGTCGTCGACTCGGGAGGTGAGCTTGGCGGCGAAGTAGTAGCGCAGGTACTCCGGGTTCAGGTAGTCCGCGTAGGTGGCGGCCTTGATGAAGGTGCCCCGGGACTTGGACATCTTGGCGCCGTTGACGGTGACGAAGCCGTGGCAGTTGACCGCCGTGGGGGTGCGGAAGTCGGCGCCATGCAGCATCGCCGGCCAGAACAGGGCGTGGAAGTAGACGATGTCCTTGCCGATGAAGTGGTAGACCTCGGCGTCGCTGTCCTTGTGCCAGTAGCTGTCGAAGTCGAGGCCTTCTCGGTCGCAGAGGTTCTTGAAGCTGGCCAGGTAGCCGATCGGCGCATCGAGCCAGACGTAGAAGTACTTGCCCGGGGCGTCGGGGATCTCGAAGCCGAAGTAGGGAGCGTCGCGGGAGATGTCCCACTCGTTGAAGCCGGCCTCGAACCACTCCATCAGCTTGTTGCGGATCTGCGGCTGGACGTGGCCGTCGTTGATCCAGCGGTGCATGAAGTCGGCGAAGTCGGGCAGCTTGAAGAAATAGTGGGTGGAGCCGCGCACCTCGGGGGTGGCACCGGAGATCGCCGACACCGGGTCGATCAGCTCCGCCGGGGTATAGGTGGCACCGCACGCCTCGCAGTTGTCGCCATACTGGTCGTCTGCCTGGCACTTGGGGCAGGTGCCCTTGATGAAGCGGTCGGCCAGGAACAGCCCCTTCACCGGGTCGTACATCTGCTCGATGTCCCGGGTGGCGATATGCCCCTTGTCGCGCAGGCGGGTGTAGATCAGCTCGCTGAAGGTGCGGTTCTCGGTCGAGTGGGTCGAGTGATAGTTGTCGAAGGCCACGCCGAAGGTGGCGAAGTCCGCCTGGTGCTCGCGGCTGACGCGGTCGATCAGCGCCTCGGAGGTGATGCCCTCTTGTTCGGCACGCAGCATGATGGCGGTGCCGTGGGCGTCATCGGCGCATACATAGTGGCACTGCTGGCCGCGGCTCTTCTGGAAACGCACCCAGATATCGGTCTGGATGTACTCGAGCAGGTGGCCGAGGTGGATGGCGCCGTTGGCGTAGGGCAGGGCGCTGGTGACCAGGATCTTGCGCGTGGCGTTCGTCGACATATCGGCTCTTGAATCCCAGGAAAATCAGACGCTCGATTGTAGCCGGGATGGCGCCTGACTGCACCCGGCAGGCGGGTTTGGGCAGGGATATCGAAGATAGCGTGCAGCCTTGGGCTGATCTGGCGACAAGCCTTCGAGGAGGCGCTGTGAACCCCTCCCTGGGCGCTACCTCGGCCCTGCTGCGCTCTCGCGTCCCGCTCCGCTTGCAGGTCCGGTGCTGTCCATCCATGGCCAGCCCGTTCGGAGCAGTGCTCCTCACCCCTGGTCCTCGGACCCCCTCTCCGACCTGTCCCCGGCGCCTTTCGCTATCGCAGCATAGCTAGCTGCGATTGTCCTGCGGGTTCAGGAGGCGTCGTTGGGCTGGCGGGTGTCGTCGGCCATCAGCGGCTCGGGTGGCGAGCCTGGGCGGCAGCGGCTCTGTTCTCCCGGGATGAGGTAGGGGGTTAGCAGGGGAGCCATGCCCTTGAGTACCTGTACCGGCAGTGCCGAGGTGAAGGCAAAATTTGCGGCGTCGCTGCCGGGGACATAGGCGGTGAGGGTACCGAAGTGGTCGTCGCCGAGGTGGAAGACGAAGGTGGCGGTGCGGCTGCGCGTCTCGGAGTGGATCACCTGGCCCGAGGCGGTCACGGTCTGGAAACGGTTGTCGCCGGTGCCGGTCTTGCCGCCCAGGGCAAGCGGGGTACCATCCGCCAGGGCAAAGCTACCCTGCAGGCGCCGCGCGGTGCCGCCCTCGACTACCTGCCCCAGGGCGCGGCGCAGGGTGGCGGCCACCTCCGGGGCCATGACCCGCCGGGCGCGAGAGGCGTCGGCGACGAAGCGGGTCTCGTAGGGAGTGTCGGCGGCGAAATGCAGCGAGTCGATGCGTCTCGTGGGCAAGCGTACGCCGTCGTTGAGGATGATGCCGACCAGCTCGGCCAGGGCGGCCGGGCGGTCGCCGGAACTGCCCAGCGCCGTGGCCAGCGACGGCACCAGGTGGGCGAAGGGGTAGCCCAGCCGCTCCCAGCGTCGCTGGATCTCGGTGAAGGCCTCCGTCTCCAGCATGGTGCGGATGCGTGAGTCCCGGGCCCCGCGGTGGCGGGTTCGGAACAGCCAGCCATAGACCTCCTGGCGCGCCTCGCGGCTGGCCCGCTCGGCATCGGCGTAGTCGGCGTCGGGGCGGTCGATGAGAAAGCCCACCAGCCACAGTTCCAGCGGGTGTACGCCGGCGATATAGCCCTGGTCTGAGAGGCCGAGGGTGCTGGGGTCGCTGCGTTCGTGCAGGGCGGTGAGGTCGAGATCGAGCCGCCGCCGGTCGTCCAGGCGCTCGGCGAGGAAGGCGGTCAGGGCGATGGCGTCGCCTTCGGGGTAGAGGTAGCGGAAGACCGCGGCCAGGCGGCGGGCATCGGGCTTGAGGCCGCCGAGAAGGGCCTCCTGGCGTGCGGCGGTGTCGAGGTGGCGGTACTTGCGCCAGAAGCGTTGCAGGAAGACGCGCCCCTCGCGGTCGGCGAAGCGCGCCAGGTAGTCGAGGCGGCGCGGGTCATCATCGTCCTCCAGCAGGCGCCGGCGATCCGCCTCCTGATGAATGGTGAACTGCACCAGGTCGCGCATCAGGCGCACGAAGGGCAGGTTCAGCGATTCTCGCAGCGCCTCCTCGAGGGTCGGTCGGCGGCGGTCGTCCTGCCGGCTGAAGTTGCTGAAGGTGTGGCGACCGCCGCCGGTGAAGAAGGCCTCATGGGGGCTCGCCGAGTAGCGCCGCCGCATGGCGGTTTCGAGCAGCTCGGCCAGGCTGATCTCCGGTCGGGCGACCAGGCTGTCGATCACGAAGCGACGGATGGCATCCCGACGATCCACCGTCAGGGCTCGCAGCGTCTCGACCGGCTGACCGGCGTACTCGGCGTGAAGCTCGGCGACCACCTCGAGGTAGCTGGCCAGCACGCGTAGCTTGGCGGTGGAGCCGAGCTCGAGCTTGCCATCCTGGTTGAGGTCGAAGGGCTGGTCGTCATTGTCGGTCTGCACGCGGACGTCGAACCCCGCATCGCCCCGCTCCAGCAGGGTAAAGCTGTAGCGCACCGCGGCGGTGCTGTCGGCATCCAGCAGGCGTTCGCCGATGAGCCCCTGCTCGGCGGCGAACTCGGGGTCGGCGAGCCGGTGGAGGTGCTCGGTGACGGCCGCCTGCAGCGCGGCGTTGAGGGTGGTGGTGGCCGAGAGGTCGAGGCGGTCCAGCACCTGCAGCGAGACGCCCAGTAGCCCCGCCAGGCGGGTGCGAGCGACCTGCAGTGTCTTGCCGGCCTCGACCCTTGGGCGGATGGGGTCCCGGGCGAAGTCGCGGAAGCGCAGCCGCTGGGCCCGGGCGACATCCCGAAGCGCGGGGGAGATCACGCCATGCTCGGACAGCAGCCCGAGGTGGCTGTCGGTCAGTGCCTCGAGGGACTCCCGCCCGGCATTGAGATAGCCGCTGGGGCGGCGCTGGGCGATCATCAGCGCCAGGGTGCGGCGCAGGGCCTGGCCGTGGGCCGCGGTGGGCGGCGTGGCGGCGGGCGCCTCGTGCAGCAGCCGGTTGGTGACGGCGAAGTCGGCGTCGAACCACGCCCAGAGGGCATCGCCCAGGCCGTGCACCTCACCGCTGCCGGGGACGGCGGCGAGCGGCACCGTATTGAGGTAGTCCAGGGCGATATCGCGGCGAGAGCTCAGGGTCTCGGGCCCATTGCGGTAGCTTCGGACGCTGGCCGATAGCATCTGGCGCAGCTTTTCCATGGGCGAGTGGGTGAGGCCACCGGGAGAGTGGCGGTACTTCTCGATCTGGGTGGCCAGGGTGCTGCCGCCGGCGGACTGCCCGGGCAGGTCCAGCGCCTCGCTTACCTGGGAGAGGGCCGCGCGGGCGAAGCGCGGCCAGTCCACTGCGGGATTGGCGTGGGGGCTCTCGGTGTCCAGCAGGCCGCGATTCTCGATAAACAGCAGCATCGCCAGCGCCAGGGGCGGGATGGACTCGAAGTCGGGATAGTGGCGCTGTGGATGGCGAAAGTGGTAAAGCGGCTCGCCGCTGCAGCCGGCGAGATCGAGTCCGGCCCGCGCCTTCTCGCGATAGGGGGGGAAGAAACCTCGCCGGGTATAACGCAGCAGCGCCGGCGAGAAGCGCGCCTGCTGTTCGATCGCGAAGTCACTCTGCAGCAGCCGGCGCTGGAAATCGGCCAGGCGGGTGTAGCCGAGGCGTGCATCGAAGGGCCCATGCGCGGGCGGCTGCCAGCGCGCGCTGGGGCCCGGTGCCAGCGTGTAGCTGAGCTCTCCGGCATAGCGGGAGAGCTCGCGGGCCTGCCACTCCGAGGAGCGAACCTCGGCCACCACCAGGCCGGCCACGGTGGTGCCGACCAGGGCGAGGACGAGCAGCAGCCAGGGCCACCGCCGTCGCCGCGGGGCCTCGCGGGGTTCGGCCAGTCGCGGCGGCTGCGGCCAGCCGTCGTCGAGCACTATCTCGCCGTTTCCGGGGTCTCTGCATGGGGCCTGACGCCTGCGCCTGACCATCGTCTCGCTCCCGGGGTGCCCCTTCGTGTAACGAAAGGTATCTTTCCCTCCAGCGTAGACGCTCCCGCGCCGGTTGAGGCAGCAAATTCAACGCGCCGAGGACGCGAGGTAGACCCCGAAATGGGTGAGGCCGCGATCATGCAGGTGCAGGGCCTGCATGCGACTCATCACCCCCTGGTCGCAGTAGAGAAAGTAGTGGCGGTCATCGGGTAGCTGTGGAGCGCGCTGCTGGAGCTCGTAGAAGGGAATCTCCAGGCGCCGTCCCGTCGTCAGGGGGAGCGGGGACGCCTCTCGCTCCCCCTCGGGGCGGATGTCGATGACGCTGACATCGTCGCCCGCGTGGGCCTCCATCACCCGGTTGTCGGCCTGGGCGGCAGGCGCGGCGCCGCCGGTCTCGACGAGACGGTCGATGCGGGTGATCTCGGCGGCGTCGACGGCGGCATCGAGCACCGCGAAGTCGAAGTCGGCCTCGGCCGCGGCGATCTGGTCGCGCCGGGCGCGGGTATGGGGGCGCCGCGAGATCACGCCGCAGTACTCCGGCATGGTCTCGGCGAAGCGCGCGGTGTCGATCTCGCGGGCCTGGGTGATGATCGCCTGCTTGTCGTCGGTGAGCAGCGGGCGCAGCAGTGGCAGCTCGCTGGCATCGTCGATCAGCGCCAGGTTGGTCAGGGTCTGGCTGGAGACCTGGGCGATGGCGTCGCCGGTGACCAGCGCCGGCACCCGGGCGCGCCGGGCAAGGCGCGAGGCGGCGCGCGCCATCATGCGCTTGAGCACCACGCCCATCATGCCGTCCGGCACGTTGCGCAGGATCTCGCCGACCACCGGCTCGAAGGGTACCGAGATGAAGTTGACCCGGTGTGACAGGCTGTAGCGCCGCCAGAGATGGTGGGTCACCTCGCGCACGCCCCGCTCATGCTCGGGGCCGCCCAGGTTGAAGAACAGGAAGTGAGTCTTGATGCCGCGGCGGATCATTCGCCAGGCGGCCACCGGTGAGTCGTAGCCGCCGGAGATCAGCGCCATGGCCTGTCCCTGCACGCCAAGGGGGTAGCCGCCGAGGCCGGCCAGGCGACGATCGATCAGGCGCAGACGATGGTCCACGACCTCCACCGTCACCGTCACCTCGGGGCGCGTCAGTTCGACGCGGGCATCGGGGGCGGCGGCGAGCAGCGCCGCGCCGAGATGGCGCTCCAGATCCTCCGAGGAGAAGTCGTGCCGGCCTCGCCGCTTGGCCGAGACGCGAAAGCGCCGCCCGGCGACATGGGCCTGCCAGCGCGGCACCACCTGCGCGGCGATCTCGTCGATGTCGGTGAAATCGACCTCGCGAACCTCCTGCACTTCCTGAACGCCGGGCATCCGGGTGAGGCGGGCTTCCGCCTCGTCGATCAGCGCCGGGCTGGCATTCCCGGGCAGTGATACCCGCAGCAGGTCCCAGCCATCGCGCACCGCGATGCGTCGGTCCAGCGGCTTCAGGGTATTGCGCACGTTGGCGGCCAGGCAGCGGGTCATGTGTCGACGCAAGGAGCGTGACTTGATGGTGATCTCGGGGAACAGCTTGAGCAGGTAGTACATGGCGGTAGAGGTTGTACAGCTCTAGTAAAAACAAGGATTTACCATTCTACCAGAGCCGCCTGCCCATGGCTCTTACACGACGACGCCCGGCCATCGCCGGGCGTCACTGGTGCGGGAATCGAGTCAGGCAGGGCTCAGTAGAGCGCCTGCTCCTCGCCGACCACCTCGCGCAGCAGTTCGAGGAACAGCTTGTCTGCCTCGGAGTGCTCGGCGGGGTCCTCCGGGATATGCACGCTGGTGGTGTTGGAGATCTCGTTGGCGATGCGCGCCATGACCGCCTCGGAATGGCCTTCCGGCAGGTGGCGGCGGGCGACCTCCAGCGACTGTTCGAGGATTCTGGGGTCCTGCAGGAGCTTCTTGATGAAGCCCCGCAACTCATTGATGACGCGCGTTTTCTGGATTTCCGATGAGGACATGGCGTTCTCCTTGTGATGACCGGCCGTGTCGATGGTCGTGACGATAGCACGTTTATTCGCAGTAGGTGAGGGCCCGGGAGTTGGGGGAAGCCTTGTCGCATATCACAAAATCACAATCTCCTGGTTCAGGAAGCTGAATTGTGCTGGACAACGCCGCGCCTTGAGTTACGCTAAGTTACAAATACGTCATGACGCTGGTCTGAGTAATCTGGTCACCCGGGATGAGTCGGGGTCAGCGGCCACGAGACAGGTGGGCGTGATTGACGTAGCCAAGCTTCAGGGGAGCCTTCAGGCGGGAAAGGAAGCACCGGTCGCGCGGAAGAAGCAGCGGCTGTGGCCCGATAACAGCAAGCTCGTGTTCTGCGGGAGTTCATTGCCGAATCCCCAGATCATTCATCGCAAGGGAATCGTCATGAATCGCACACTCGCAACGTCATCCTCTCGTCGTCTGGCCGGTGCCGCCACCCTGGGTGCCGCCCTGACCCTCATGCCGATTGCTGCCGCGGTGGCCCAGAGCCTGCCGCCGGGCCTCGCCGCACCGGGTTCGGCGGACCTGACCGGCGTGGTGCGCCAGGCGTTGACCACCAACCCCGAGGTGCATGCCGCCTGGAACGGCCTGCGCGCCGCCGACAACGATGTGGATGTCGCCTTCGGCAACTACCTGCCCAGCGTCGACGTCAATGCCGGCATCGGTCGCGAATATCGCGAGGGTGAGGTGGGTACCTTTAACCAGCCGCATAGCGGCAGTTACGAGACCCGCTTGGCCGAGATCACCCTGACCCAGATGATCTACGACGGCTTCGCCACCGCCAGCGAGGTGGAGCGCCTCGACCGCGCCAAGCTGGTGCGCTACTACGAGCTGATCGGGGCCAGCGAGAATGTCACCCTGGAGGCGACACGCGCCTACCTGGACGTGCGTCGCTACCGCGAGCTGGTGAGCCTGGCCCAGCAGAACTATGCCGACCACCTGCGGGTGTTCAGCCAGATCGAGGAGCGCGTGCAGTCGGGCGCCGGCCGCGGGGTGGACCTCGAGCAGATCAGCGGCCGCCTGGCCCTGGCCGAGTCCAACCTGATGACCGAGGCCTCCAACCTGCATGACGTCACGGCGCGCTTCCAGCGTATCGTCGGCGCACTGCCCGCCGCCCAGCTGGCGCCGGCGCCGGAGCTCGACGACCGCCTGCCGCCCAACGTCGCCGCGGCGCTGGACATGGCCTTCCAGGGCAACCCGGAGTTCCATGCCGCCATCGAGAACATCGCGGCGAGCCGCGCCGAGCGCGAGGGCACCAAGGCCGCCTTCCATCCGCGCCTCGACCTGCGCGGGCGCGCCGGTGAATATCGCAACGATAGCGGCTTCGATGGCATCGGCGATCGCGAGCGCCAGAGCATCGAGCTGGTGGCGAGCATGAACCTCTACCGCGGCGGCAGCGATCTGGCCGCGTTCCGTGCCGCCAGCAACCGCGTCGAGCAGTCGATCAACCTGCGCGAGAAGGCCTGCATCGACGTTCGTCAGACCACCCAGATCGCCTACAACGATACCCAGCGCCTGCGCGAGCAGCTCCAGTACCTCAACCAGCACCGCCTCTCCATCGACCGCGTGCGCGGTGCCTATCAGCAACAGTTCGATATCGGCCAGCGCACCCTGCTCGACGTGCTGGACAGCGAGAATGAATATTTCGAGGCCAGTCGCGCCTTCGTCAATGCCCAGTATGATGTGGCCTTGGCCGATGCCCGCACCCTGGCGGCCATGGGGCAGCTGATGAAGACCCTGGGCGTGGTGCGCGATGATATGCCGACCCTGGCCGAGATGGGCAGCGACGGCGTTGCACTGGATCCCGATACCATCTGCCCGGCGGACGGCCCCATGGGCTTTACCCTGGCGGACTTCACCGGCGGCATCGAGGCACCCACCCGGGCACCGGACATCACCCTCTCCGCGGACGCCCTCTTCCAGATCAACAGCGCCGAGCTCTCCGCCGAGGCGCGCCGCGAGCTCTCGGACCTGGCCGAGCAGATCCGTGGCCGCACCGACCTGGCGCGGGTCTTCATCGCCGGCCATGCCGATACCACCGGCAATGACGCCATCAACGATCCGCTCTCCCAGCGGCGCGCCGACAGCGTGGCCAGCTACCTGGCTAGCCAGGGCGTGGATCGCGACCTGCTCCAGACGCGTGGTTACGGCTCTCGCGAGCCGGTGGCCACCAATGCCACCGTGGAGGGGCGTCGCCAGAACCGTCGCGTCGAGGTGACCCTGGAGCGCGTCGGCGAGAACCTCGACATGACCGACTTCCGCCCCGCGGCCCTCGACGCCCTGGCGTCGCGCTCGGCCGTCAGGGCGTCCCGGGGCGTGCCGGCGCCCACGGCGGCCGACTTCGCCCCCGTGGCCGGCGGTCTCTATGCCGAGATCGATGCGCTGGTGGCGGCGGAGCCGGCGAGCTACGTGCAACTGGCCCCGGAGGTCGCTTCCCGCGGCTGAGCGCCCTGCGGCCTTATGCCGGGGGAGACGGACTCTTCCCCGGTGCTACCCTGGCCCCATCGACCTAGTGCCGGTGGGGCCATTCGATGAAAAGAGGTGTGTGTGACGCAGAGAGAGCCGCTTGAGTCATCGGAAGGTTCATCGCGTTCCGCGGTTCAGGATGAACTGCTGGAATGCCTGCAGACGGTGGCCACCTGCCACGACAGGCCGACCACCGCCGAATCCCTGACCGCCGGGCTGCCCCTGGAGCAGGGGCGCCTCACGCCCGGCGTCTTCCCCCGCGCCGCCAGTCGTGCCGGCCTGTCGGCGCGCCTGGTCAAGAGCCGCCTGGTGCAGCTCAATCCGGCACTCTTCCCGGTGGTGCTGCTGCTCGAGCCGGGGCGCGCCTGCGTGCTGCTGGGGCTTGACCTCAAGGCACGCAAGGCCAGGGTCATCTTTCCCGAGCTGGGCGACGCCGAGAGCGAGGTGGCGCTGGACGGCCTGGAGTCCAGCTACAGTGGCCAGGCCATCTACGTGCGCCCCCGCTTCCACTTCGATGCCCGCGGCCCCGAGGTGAACCGCCAGCATTCCCGGCACTGGTTCTGGGGCGTGATCCGCGAGAATCGCAAGCTCTACCGCGACGTCATCGCCGGCTCGGTGATGATCAACCTGTTCGCCGTGGCCATGCCGCTGTTCGTGCTCAACGTCTACGACCGGGTGGTGCCCAACCACGCCACCGAGACGCTGTGGGTGCTGGCGGTGGGCATCTTCGTGGTGCTCTGCTTCGACCTGGTGCTGCGCCTGATGCGCAATGCCTTCGTCGACCTGGCGGCGAGCCGCGCCGACGTCAAGCTCTCGTCGTCGATCATGGCGCGGGTGCTGGGGCTGCGCATGGAGGCGCGGCCGGCCTCCACCGGCTCCTTCGCCGCCACCCTGCAGTCCTTCGAGGCGGTGCGGGCCTTCATCGGCTCGGCCACGGTGGTGGCGCTGGTGGACCTGCCCTTCGTGTTGATGTTCGCCGCCATCATCGCCTTGATCGGCCCGCCGCTGGTGATCCCGGTGCTGGTGGGCATCGTCTTCGTGCTGCTCTACGCCATGGCCGCCCAGGGCAAGCTGCATGAACTCTCCGAGACCACCTGGCGGGTCAGCGCCCAGCGTAACGCCACCCTGGTGGAGTCGGTCTCCCAGCTGGAGACCGTCAAGACACTGCGCGCCGAGAGCCGCATCCAGAGCACCTGGGAGAAGGCGTCGGCCTATCTCTCGCGCACCGCCGCCCAGCTGCGCCTGGTCAGCTCCTCGGTCTCCAGCGTGGCGCTGTGGGCCCAGCACAGCGTGGCGGTGTGCGTGATCATCATCGGCGTCTACCAGATCATTGAGGGTAACCTCACCCAGGGTGGCCTGATCGCCGCCTACCTGCTCTCCTCCCGGGCCATGGCGCCCGTCAGCCAGGCCGCCGCGCTGCTGGCCCAGTACCACCAGTCCTCCACCGCGCTGCAGTCGCTCAACGGCGTGATGGAGCGTCCTGTGGAGCGCCCCGAGGGCAAGGCGTTCGTCAGTCGCCCGGTGATCCGCGGCGAGATCCGCTTCGACAAGGTCTCGCTGCGCTATCCCGAGCAGGAGAACGAGGCGCTGCGCGATGTCTCGCTGACCATCCAGGCCGGCGAGAAGGTGGCGCTGCTGGGCCGCATCGGCTGTGGCAAGACCACCCTCAACAAGCTGGTGCTGGGACTCTACGAGCCCACCGCCGGAGCGGTGATGATCGATGGCGTGGACCTGCGTCAGTTCGATCCCATCCAGCTGCGCCGCCAGATCGGCTATGTGCCCCAGGACGTCAGCCTGTTCTACGGCAGCCTGCGTGAGAACATCGTTGCCGGTGGCGGCAGCGAGGGAGTGGATGATGAGGCGCTGCTGCGGGCGATCAAGCTCAGCGGCCTGGAGGGCCTGGTCAACGGCCACCCCCATGGGGTCGACCTGCCGGTGGGCGAGCGGGGGCAGGCGCTCTCCGGCGGTCAGCGCCAGTCGGTGGCGGTGGCCCGAGCGCTGGTCAATGACCCGCAGATCCTGTTGCTCGACGAGCCGACGAGCTCCATGGACCACACCAGCGAAGAGGCCTTCAAGGCCAACCTCAAGAGCTACGCGCGGGGCAAGACCATGATCGTGGTGACCCACCGCACCTCGCTGCTGTCGCTGGTGGACCGCATCATCGTCATCGACGCCGGCCGGGTGATGGCCGATGGGCCCCGCGACAAGGTGGTCGAGGCGTTGCGCAAGGGACAGATCGGGAGGGCACGCTGATGGCCAGGAAGCAGGGTGCCAGCGCCGAACAGCGTGGCTTCGAGGCGATCGGGCGCTTCTCCGAGGTGGGCGGAAAGCCGTTTCGCCCCTTCATGGATCGCCTGTTTGCCAAGCGCGTCACCGCGGCGCACCTCAACCGCGACTGGGCCAGCGATGCCGACTGGGCCCGCCTGCAGCAGGATCCGATCCGTGCCCGCTGGTTCCTCTATGTGGTGCTGCTGGCCATCGTCGCCCTGCTGGTGTGGGCCTACTTCGCGCCCATCGACGAGGTGACCCGCGGGGCCGGCCGGGTGATTCCCACCAGCCAGCTCCAGCGCGTGCAGACCTACGACGGCGGCGTGGTGCAGGATATCCTGGTGCGCGAGGGGGAACGGGTGGAGCAGGGGCAGGTGCTGATGCGCATCGACCCGACGCGTTACCTGGCCAACTTCCGCGAGAATCGCTCCCAGATCCAGTCGCTGCAGGCCCGGGCCGAGCGGTTGCGGGCGCTGGTCACCGACACCCCCTTCGCGCCCTCCGAGGAACTGCGTGCCCAGGCGCCGGATATCGTTGCCCAGGAGCGTGAAGCCTACGAGAGCGCCCGCGAGGAGTTGCGCGAGCAGGAGAATGTGCTGGGCGACCGCATCCGACAGCGCGAGGAGGAGCTCCGGGAGGCGCGGGCGCGTCGCGACACCGCCCAGCGCGAGGCGAACATGGCCAGCCAGGAGCTCAACCTGACCCGGCCGCTGCTGGATTCCGGGGCGGTCTCCGAGGTGGAGGTGCTCAGGCTGCGTCGCGAGGTATCACGCGCCACCGGTGAGCGCGACCAGGCGGCGGCGGCGGTGTCACGCCTGCAGGCCGCCGTGGAGGAGGCCGAGACCCAGCTTCGCGAGCTGGGGGCCGAGCGCCGCAACGACTGGCGTAACGACCTGAGCCAGACCATCGGCGACCTCAGTGCCCTGGAGGAGTCTGGCACCGGTCTGCAGGATCGCGTACGCCTGGCCGAGATCCGCTCGCCGGTCGATGGCGTGGTGCAGCGGCTCAATATCAATACCCTGGGCGGTGTGGCCCAGCCCGGCCAGGAGGTGGTCGAGATCGTGCCCTCGGATGACCAGCTGGTGGTGGAGGCGCGCATCGCCCCCCAGGACATCGCCTTCTTGCGTCCCGGTCAGCCCGCCACCATCAAGCTCACCGCCTACGACTTCGCCATCTATGGCGGCCTCGAGGCCGAGCTGGAGCGCATCAGCGCCGACACCATCACCGACGACAACGACAATACCTTCTACCTGGTGCGCGTGCGTTCGACCGAGGATGCCAGTGCCCATCCCGAGATGGAGGTGATCCCCGGCATGACCGCCCAGGTCGATATCATGACCGGCAAGCGCACCGTGATGCAGTTCATGCTCAAGCCCGTGCTGCGGGCGTGGAGCAATTCGATGGGGGAACGATAGATGGCGACCTACTTCGTCAGTCAGGGCCACGACGAGATTCCACGCTGGCAGGAGGCCTTCAAGGATGCCCGCCTGATCCGCCCGGATGACCTCGATGCCCGACTGGTGCGAGGCGACTGCGTCTGGGTGATGGCGGACGTGCCGGAGTGGCCTGAGCGGGTCGGTGAGCTGCAGCGTCGCGGCGCCGCCGTGGGCGTGATGACCTATTCCCCCAGCGCCGCCGAGGCCTTCCAGGCGCTCGAGAGTGGTGCCCGGGCCTATGTGCACGCCCTCTCACCGCCGGAGCTGCTGCGCCAGGCCCGGCTGGTGATCATGAACCAGGGGATCTGGGTGCCGCCGGAGCTGATGGCGCGGGTGGTGGGCGGCGCCTTCCAGGCCCTGGGCGGTGCCGGGCGCCTGCGCAGCGAGGCCCTGGCTGAGCTGACCGAGCGTGAGCGTGCCGTGGCCCTGGCGGTGATGGAGGGCTACAGCAACAAGGAGGTGGCGCGTCGGCTCGACATCACCGAGCGTACCGTCAAGGCGCACCTGGGCGCGGTGTTCCGCAAGTTGGGTGTGCGCGACCGCATGCAGCTGGTACTGCGGCTGTCACCGACCCACGAAGCGATCGCCGATACCAGCCAGTGAGCAAGACGGTGAGTCCGGTCCATCTCCCACTCCCTTGTCTCCCGGCGATTGCCCCGATGTCGTGACGTAGATCAACTGCCGCCGCCTACTGTCCATCGGTCCAATATCCCGCCCCATGGTTATTGCCTAGCTTCAATGTATTGACCGGGCGTGCGTCGGCACGCCTGTTATCGCCAGAACACCCTGCAGGAGTCATACCATGACCATCGCTACCGTTACCGCCATCACCGGTCAGGCCTGGGCGCGCGACGCCGACGGCAACCTTCGCGAGCTCAGCATCGGTGACACCCTGCAGGATGGCGAGGTCCTCGTCACCGCCGACGGTGCCCGCGTCGAGCTCGACTTCGGCGACAATCTCGATCCCACCGTCATCCAGGGCGGCCAGGAGGTGGCCATGACCCCGGACCTCGGTGGCGAGGAGGCGGTGGCCGAGGAGGAGGCCAGTGCCCTCGATGAGGATCTGGAAGCCCTGCTGACGGCCATCGACGAAGGCGAGGGGGATCTGCTCGCCGAGTTGGATCCCACGGCGGCGGGTGCCGGACCCGGTGGCGGTGCGGAAGGCGGCCACAGCTTCGTGATGCTCGCGCGTATCACCGAACCGCTCAGCCCCCTCAGCTATGCGTTCGGGATGGGCACGCTCGACAGCGGTGAGTTCCCGGAGGATACCTTCCTGGCCCAGGCCGAAGAGGATTCCACTCCGACCGTCACCGCGCTGGACCTCAACGGTGATGGCGATACCGTCTGGGAGTCTGCCCTTGAGGAGGGCAGCGGCGGCGGCGTGGCGACTACCGCCGGTGCCTTCCAGATCGATACCGGCAGCGACGAGTTGGCCCTGATCGAGGTTCAGGATGCCGCGGGTAACTGGGTGACCATCTCCGCGGCCGGCACCGAGGTGCAGGGCGCCTATGGCGTGCTGAGCGTCAACCCGGATGGCAGCTGGACCTACACCCTGACCCAACCCCTCGATCATCCGCTGGCCGGCCAGACCGGGGCCAGCGACCAGGTGCCCGGAGAAGCCTTTGCCGTGCGTGTCACCGATGACGATGGCGATGTCTCCGCCCCGGCGACGCTTTCCATTACCATCACCGATGATGGGCCTGCGGCTGTGGATGATGCCGTGGGCGAGATCGCCGAGGACAGCAGCGTCGACATCGACGTGTTCGCCAACGACACCGCCGGTGCCGACAGCGTTGACCTGACCACGGGGGTGGCCGTGGCCACCGCGCCCACCCAGGGCAGCGTGGTCTACAACAACGACGGCACCTTTACCTACACCGCCAATGCCGGTGCCGAAGGCAGCGACAGCTTCACCTACACCCTCACCGATGCAGATGGCGACACCAGCACCGCCACGGTGACGCTGAGCATCGCCGAGGACTCCACGCCCACGGTCACCACCCCGGATCTCAACGAGGACGGCGACACCGTGTGGGAATCCGCGCTGGCCGACGGCAGTGGCCAGGGCGGGGCGGCGATTACCACCACCGTGACCGGCACCTTCCAGATCACCACCGGCGCCGACACCCTCGACCAGATCGAGGTACAGGACGCGTCGGGCACCTGGGTCGTGATTGCCGCGGATGGCACCACAGTCAGCGGTGACTACGGCACCCTGACCGTCGACACCGACGGCAGCTGGAGCTACACGCTCAGCGACAACACTCTGGATCACGACACCGCCGACGCCATCCTGGGTGCCGACCAGGTGCAGGACCTGTTCGATGTGCGGGTCACCGACAGTGACGGGGATGTCTCCGACCCGGCGACGCTGACCATCGACGTCAACGACGACGGGCCGGTGGCCTATGTCAACACCGACAGTGCGGCGGAAGGCGAGCAGAACGTCAGCGGCAACGTGCTGACCGACGGAGACACGGCCGACGTCTTCGGCGCCGACGGGGCGGATGCCGCCGGTGGCGTGGTGGGTGTGGCACTGGGCGATACCGGGGCCGTGCTGGATGACAGCGCCACCCTGGGCACCCAGTTGGAAGGCACCTACGGCTACCTGACGCTGAACGCCGATGGCAGCTATGACTACGACGCCAAGGCCAATATCACGGTCCCCAGCGGGGCGCAGGACGTGTTCACCTACACCATCAAGGACGGTGATGGTGATCTGGCCTATAGCACCCTGACCATCGATGTGGCCGACAGCGGCCTGATGGCACCGGACGATGACGACGTCACGGTGGACGAGGCCGCGCTGGACACCAATGCGTTGCCCGACGGTGATGACCTGGCGGTGGGCACGGTGACCGGCAGCCTGCCGGGCAGCCCGGCCGAGACCGCCAACGACAGCGTCACTGCCACGGGTGGCGTGGGCACGCTGACCTACAGCCTGGTGGGCTCTGCGACTGGCACCTACGGCCAGATCCAGGTCAACAGTGACGGCAGCTACACCTACACGCTGACCAGTCCGGTGACCGACGACACCACCGGTAACGACGGCACCAACGTCGTCGACAACGCCGACAGCTTCACCTATCAGGTGGCAGACGCCAACGGCAACACCGAGACCGGCACGATCTACATCAACATCCAGGACGACGTGCCGACGGCTTACGCCAACACCGACAGTGCGGCGGAAGGTGAGCAGAACGTCAGCGGCAACGTGCTGACCGACGGAGACACGGCCGACGTCTTCGGCGCCGACGGGGCGGATGCCGCCGGTGGCGTGGTGGGTGTGGCACTGGGCGATACCGGGGCCGT
>NZ_JAUYWF010000019.1 GCF_030708455.1 Halomonas sp. SSL-5 | reverse complement strand
AGGGTGTTGGAGGTGTGCATCACCCCCTTCGGCTTACCGGTGGTGCCGGAGGTATAGAGGATCTGCACCACGTCGTCGCCCGAGGGGCGGCGTGCCTTGAACAGCTCGGCGGTGTCGATTTCCTCTTCCCAGGCACGCTCCAGCAGTACCCGCTCGAAGCTCTCCTCGCCCTGGCCGTCGATCACCAGCACATGCTCGAGTTTGGGCAGTGAGTGCTGGAGGTGGTGGGCCATGGCGCCGTGATCGAACTTGCGGAAGGTCTGCGGCACCACCAGCACCTTGCTGTCGGCCATGCCGAGCATGAATTCGAGTTCGTGCTCGCGGAAGATCGGCATCAGCGGGTTGAGCACCGCCCCGATGCGCACGCAGGCCAGATGCAGGGCGGTCATCTGCCACCAGTTGGGCAGCTGGCAGGAGACGACATCGCCCTGCTCCACGCCGAGCCCCGCCAGCCCCGCCGCCAGGCGAGTGACCTTGTCGTTCAGTTCGCGATAGCTGAGTTCGCTGCGGCTGCCGTCAGCCATTCGGTAGGTCACGATGGCGGTCTTGTCACCGGCCGAGGCCACCGCCTCATCCAGATAGTCCGTAATGACCCTGTCATTCCAGACGCCCTGCTCAACCATGGTGCTTCTGCGCTCAGGCGTCAGATTCGTATGGATTGGCATGCAAGCTCCTGATGGTAAATTGTTATTTATCAAATGCTTGATTGATTTTCGGTGCCGCCATCGCCCTGCGGCTGATATCAAGCTAGGCCAGGATAAAAATTATGTCAATACATTGTCTTTTATTTTGGGTGTGGCTAGACTCGGCTTCATGTCAGGTGCAGTGATTCAGCAGACGGTGTGACATCTCATTGTCATGAATGCTGTCGGTGAGTCGGCCTGGCGAGAGCGCTGCCCTGGCCGCGTGGCTGACGACAACAACACGGGAGAGAGCGTCACATGAGCAACCCCGTCACCATGACTCGAGAGGGCCGCTGTGGCCTGATCACGATCTTCAAGCCGCCGGTGAATGCCCTGGGACAGGCGGTGCGATCTGGATTGATGAAGGCCCTGGTTGCGGCACTGGATGACTCCCGGATCGAGTGGATCCTGCTGCAGTCGGGGGGGCGCTGCTTCTCTGCCGGTGCCGATATCAAGGAGTTCGGCCAGGCTCCCCAGGCGCCTCTGCTTCCGGAGGTGATCGATGCCATCGAGAGCTCGCCCAAGCCGGTGGTGGCCTGGATGCACGGCGTCTCCCTGGGCGGAGGGCTGGAGCTGGCCATGGCGTGTCATTACCGGCTCGCCGCGCCCGAGGCGCGTTTCGGCCTGCCCGAAGTGAAGCTGGGGTTGATTCCCGGCGCCGGCGGCACCCAGCGCCTGCCGCGACTGATCGGCCTGGAAGCCGCCCTCGAACGGATCCTGTCCGGAGAGCCCATCGGTAGCGACCGGGCCCTCGAGCTGGGGCTGGTGGATGGCGTGGCCGAGCAGGGGCATACCGCCGAGGAGGTGCGTATCGCCATGGGGGCCGAGTTCGCCGGACGGGGCGTAAGGCCCACCCGGGAGCAGGCGCTCCATTCTTCGAGCGACGACCCTCTCGACTGGCTGGCTCGTCAGCGCGCGGCACTGGCACTGCCGGAGTCCGGCGATCTGGCGCCACTCAAGGCGACCGAGGCACTCGAAGCCGCCTTTACCCAACCCTTCGACAAGGCACTGGCGCGCGAGCGCGAGCTATTCCTCGAGTGCCTGGCCTCGCCGCAGCGCCAGGCCAAGGTGGAGGCCTTCCTGGCCCGGGGCAGCGACAGCCGCAAGGCGCAGCCAGGCGGAGATGACCAACGGGGGACCAACCCATGAATATCCACTTCAATGATCAGGAGCTCGCCTTCCGTGAGGAAGTGCAGGCCTTCCTGAAGGACGAGCTGCCCGATGACATCGCCGCCAAGGTGCGACTGGGCAAGAAACTGACCAAGGAGGACCACCAGCGCTGGCAGGCGATCCTCCATCGCCGCGGCTGGTACGCCGCCAACTGGCCGGTTGAATATGGTGGTACCGGCTGGAGCGTGGTGGAGAAGCACATCTTCGAGGAGGAGGGCGCGGCGGCAGGTGCGCCGCGACTGATCTCCTTCGGCGTCAACATGGTGGCGCCGGTGATCATCAAGTTCGGAACCCAGCAGCAGAAGGACTACTACCTGCCGCGCATCCTCGATGGCAGCGACTGGTGGTGCCAGGGCTACTCCGAGCCGGGTGCCGGCTCCGACCTAGCCTCCGTGAAGACCCGCGCGGTGCGCGACGGCGATCACTACGTCGTCAATGGCCAGAAGACCTGGACCACTCTAGGCCAGCATGCCAATCGCATCTTCTGCCTGGTGCGCACCGACCCCGAGTCCAAGCCCCAGGCCGGCATCTCCTTCCTGCTCATCGACATGGATACGCCGGGGATCTCGGTGCAGCCGATCATCACCCTGGACGGCGCCCACGAGGTCAACGAGGTGTTCTTCAATGACGTCCGGGTGCCAGTGGAGAACCTGGTGGGAGAGGAGAACGACGGCTGGACCTGTGCCAAGTACCTGCTGACCCATGAACGCACCGGCCAGGCCGGCGTCGGCATCTCCAAGGCAGCACTCGCCCATCTCAAGGAGATCGCCCGCCACGAGGTGATCGACGGTCGCCCCGCGCTTGAGGATCCGCTGCTGCGCCAGCGCATCGCCGAGGTGGAGATGCGCCTGATGGCGGTGGAGATGAGCACCTTGCGCATCCTCGCCCGTGCTCAGGCCGGTGGCGTGCCCGGTGCGGAGAGCTCGATTCTCAAGATCACCGGTTCCGAGATCCGTCAGGCGATCAGCGACCTGGCCCGTCGGGTGCTGGGCCCTCACGCCCTGCCGTTCCTGGTGGAGGAGATGACACTCGAGCATGACGGCGAGCCTCTCCACGCCGACTACAGCGTCTCGCCGGCCGCGCACTACTTCAATCTGCGCAAGCTGTCGATCTACGGCGGCTCCAACGAGATCCAGAAGAACATCCTGGCGAAGGCCCAGCTGGGCTTATAGGAGGCCACCATGGACTTTTCTTTCAGTGACGAGCAGCAGATGCTGCAGGACATGCTGACCCGACTGGTCAGGGAGCACTATACCTTCGAAGAGCGCGACCGGGTGCAACGCAGCGAGCCGGGCTTCAGCGAGGCCTTCCAGGCTCAGCTGGCCGAACTCGGCGTGCTGGCGATGCCCATCGACGAGGCCCAGGGCGGCATGGGCGGCAGCGGGGTCGAGAATCTGGTGGTGATGCAGGAGCTTGGTCGTGGCCTCTGCCTGGAGCCGTTCCTGGAGTCGCAGATCCTCGGCGGCGGCCTGGTGCAGGCGCTGGGCAGCGAGTCACAGCGCGAGGCGCTGCTGCCGGCCCTGGCTGCCGGTGAACTGCTGCTTGCGGTGGCCAGCGAGGAGCCGCATACCCACTACCGGCCCGAGTGGACCGAGACCCGCGCCGAGCGCGTGGGTGACGGCTGGCGGCTGACCGGCCGCAAGTCGGTGGTGATCGGCGGGCAGGCCGCTCACAAGATCCTGGTGGTGGCACGTACGGCAGGCGAGCTCGGCGAGCGCAACGGCCTCTCGCTGTTTGTGGTCGACCCCACCGCTGAAGGCGTGCAGCGCCGTAGCTATCCCACCATGGCAGGCCCCTGGGCCTGCGATCTCACCTTCGGTGGTGTGACGGTGAGCGACGATGCCCTGCTTGGGCAGGCCGGTGAGGCCTTTGCGGCCCTGGATCATCAGCTGGGACGCGCCATGGCGGCCCAGTGCGCCGAGGCGGTAGGCAGCATGCAGCAGGCCTGCGAGCTGACCCTGGAGTACCTCAAGACTCGTGAGCAGTTCGGCAAGCCGATTGGCCGCTTCCAGGTGCTTCAGCATCGCATGGTGGACATGACTACCGAGCTGGAACTGGCCACCTCCATGGCGATCCTCGCCGCCTGCGTGGCCGACGAGCCGACGAGCGCCGAGCGTAGCCGCCAGCTGATCGCTGCTCAGCATGTGGTCAAGCGCGCCGCTCAGTTCATCGCCGAGCAGGCGATCCAGCTCCACGGCGGCATCGGCATGACCTGGGAGTACAGCCTCGCCCACCATGCCCGCCATCTGGTGATGCTTGGCCACCGCTTCGGCGATGACGACCGCCACCTGAAGGCCTATGCCGACCTTCTCGAGGCCAGCTGACGGCTTCCCGCGACCACCACCACAAACAGAGGAAATTCCCACATGTCCCAGAATCCCGCTTTCCATTGGCAGGACCCGCTGCTCCTCGACCAGCAGCTCAGCGACGAAGAGCGCATGGTGCAGCAGAGTGCCGCCCAGTTCGCCGCCGACAAGCTCGCCCCCCGCGTGCTGGAGGCCTTCCGTCACGAGCAGACCGATCCGGCCATCTTCCGCGAGATGGGTGAGACCGGCCTGCTCGGCGCCACCATCCCCGAGGAGTACGGCGGCAGTGGCCTCAACTATGTCTGCTACGGCCTGATCGCCCGGGAGATCGAGCGGGTCGACTCCGGCTACCGCTCAATGATGAGCGTGCAGTCCTCGCTGGTGATGGTGCCGATCAACGAATTCGGTAATGAGGCGACCAAGCAGAAGTACCTGCCCAGGCTCGCCAGCGGCGAGTGGATCGGCTGCTTCGGCCTGACCGAACCCAACCACGGCTCCGATCCCGGTTCCATGGTGTCCCGTGCCCGCAAGGTCGAGGGCGGGTACCGCCTGACCGGCAGCAAGACCTGGATTACCAACAGCCCCATCGCCGACGTCTTCGTGGTGTGGGCCAAGGACGACGCGGGCGATATTCGTGGCTTCGTGCTGGAGAAGGGCTGGGAAGGCCTCTCCGCTCCTGCGATCCACGGCAAGGTGGGGCTACGCGCCTCGATCACCGGCGAGATCGTCATGGATGATGTCTTCGTGCCGGAGGAGAACCTGTTCCCCGAGGTGCGCGGCCTCAAGGGTCCTTTTACCTGCCTCAACTCGGCTCGCTACGGCATCGCCTGGGGCGCGCTGGGCGCCGCCGAGGACTGCTGGCACACCGCCCGCCAATACACCCTGGACCGCCAGCAGTTCGGCCGTCCGCTGGCCGCCAACCAGCTGATCCAGAAGAAGCTGGCCGATATGCAGACCGATATCTGCCTGGCCCTGCAGGGCTGCCTGCGCCTGGGCCGCATGAAGGACGAGGGCAGCGCCGCGGTGGAGATCACCTCGATCATGAAGCGCAACAGCTGCGGCCGTTCCCTGGATATCGCCCGCCTGGCGCGCGACATGCTGGGTGGCAACGGCATCAGCGACGAGTTCGGGGTGGCACGCCACCTGGTCAACCTCGAGGTGGTGAACACCTACGAGGGCACCCATGACGTCCACGCCCTGATCCTCGGTCGCGCCCAGACCGGCCTCCAGGCCTTCTGCTAGGGCCCATAACAAGAACAGGAGAAACACCATGAAGATCCTCGTCGCGGTCAAACGCGTCATCGACTACAACGTCAAGATCCGCGTCAAGCCGGATAACTCCGACGTCGACCTCAC
>NZ_JAUYWF010000018.1 GCF_030708455.1 Halomonas sp. SSL-5 | reverse complement strand
TTGCTCGTCAAAACAAAAATGAGCAAAGAACGACCAGATATAATGTTGCCATAGATTCTGCTTATGTAGCAACCCTCTGGTCGGTAAAAAGCACCATATAAAGTGCCCCCTCCCTTCCTGCCTCCTACATATTGTGTTTTTCTTTGCTATGTTGTGGATATGTTGAGGTTCGCCCGTTGTGACGGCCTCAAAAAATCATTTCCTGCTTTGTCCCTGGAAGCGCGAACGACCATCTAGATGGCTCCCAGTTTCATAAGACACGTGCTGGTCTCCCCTAAAATGACGTGCCTTGAAGCGGCTGCTACTGTCTGGCTTTCACCTGAAACCCGGACAGTTCCCGCGACCAGGAGCGCTCCCGCCCGTGCCCGATAAGCCTCGACACCCCACCCCGACAGTCTCGCCAGCCATTGAAACCCGGACAGTGCGCAGCCGCGCTGCCAACGATGCGGCACGTGGCCGCAAGCACCTGACCCGCGACGAGGTACACCGCCTGATGCGTGGCGCGATTCGGCACAACCGGCACGGGCGGCGCGATGCGCTGATGCTGCGGCTGGCCTTCGAGCACGGGCTGCGGGTCTCGGAGCTGGTGGGGCTGCGTTGGTTAGCCGTCGACTTGGTTCACCATGAGCTGCGCGTCACCCGCGCCAAAGACAGTTGGGATGGCACGCATCCCCTCCAGGGCGATACAGTGCGAGCATTAAAGCGCTACCAGCGTGACAGCGGTAGCGCGGCAGGGCTGGTGTTCGTCAATGAGCGCGGGGCGCCGGTCAGCGCCGACGGCTTCCGGCGCCTGCTGCATCGCCTCAGCGAACGCGTGCTGGGCGTGAAGTGGCATCCGCACGCGCTACGTCACGCCTGCGGCGTGCACCTGATCAACCAGGGCGTGGATCTGCGCACCGTGCAGCAGTATCTGGGCCACGCCAACATTCAGAATACGGTGGCCTATACCGCCCTCACCGGGCGGCCGTTCGAGCGGCTGAGCTTCTAGCGATCGGAGGTGTTGTTGTCGTGGTCGCGTAGCGACTGGACCAGCGAGCGCAGGCCATGGGGATCTTCATCCTGGGGCTGTATTGGGGGCGTTTCCTCGGGAGGTGGCGTCGCGGGTTGTGCAGTAGGGGGCGGCAACTGACGGAGCTCGGCGACCTCTTGGCGAAGGGCTACAAGCTCACTGTGCATCGCGTGCAACGCCTGCAACATTGCTTGTTGCATGTTTTCCTGGTGAAAGGTTGCGGATGGTTGCATCTCGTCCGGAAAATGCTTGGGTTCGCCGTAACACCGAATCAGCTCGGACATCTCCAAAACTCGGGTCCCATCTCCTCGGAACCCGCATGAAAGGCGGCCTGCTTCGATATGGCGGTGTATCGTAGAGCGGTGTTTTCCGTACAGCTTGGCCGCCTTGGGTATGGTCAGTTGCATGGGGGCCTAATTGGTTGCAAGTCGGCTGTTGCAGATAGCCTAGTAGGTCTTCCCGTATAGCGTGAAAGATTCACGCCTTAGTTGCGTGGCGCCGTTCGTCCAAGATGCGCAGTGCCGCGTCGTCATAGCTTTCGCCTGGGTAGGCTTGGGATTCTATGATGCTCTGAGGAATGCCGTATCGCGCGCCTGAGGCGCTTTCTTTTTTGTTGCTGGTATCGGTGTGAGTTTTCTTCTTGCGGGCCTTGTGGGGCTTTTTGGAAGTCTTCTCGCCGAAGGTAAATCCTAGGTGAGAGACCCGCCGCCCAGTCTTTCGCTGGCTCCACTTCACCCAGAGAGGCGAGTGCTCGTTGATCTGCTCCACTGCCGGCTCGATCACACGGCGTTTAAGATCACGGATGTTGTCGTAGCGGTCCTCGAGCTGGAGTGCTTCGCGGAGCCATTCGATAGACACTTCCCGCTCCCCTGTCCCACGCCATTGGGCCAGCAACTCATAGAGCCGGATCGCGTGAGCGCTGCTCATCTTGGCCACATCGGCCAGGGCGTAGCGGGTGAATTGTTCGGTGAGCTGGGAAAGATAGGGCACCATATCTGTACCGAAGCGCAAGGCTATCGCGCCTTCGGTGTCCCGGTACTCCACCGTTTGCACCCAGCGGGTTAACCTGACCCTACTTCCCCCCTGACCATTGGGCGCCTCGTGGAGCGTTACGCGGCGATCAAACAGGCGTTCTGACGCTGCCTTGAGGTGCTGATAGGCGCGGTCGACGCTGATACCTGCCATGTCGGCGATCTGCCGGGCGCTGACAGTGTAGAGCTGCTGATCAGTCAAGGTATCGTCCCGACGAACCTGGGCGATACAAGCCAGGATGATGCGCTGTTCGTATAGGCTCAGGCGGTAAGAAGCTTCGACCAAAGCGTTAGCCTTGTAGACGAGGGCGTTTTTCATCTCCCCTCCCTGGGACTATGTGACTTGTTTATTTGTGTCACATATAACCACCTTCCTGTCCCTGGTTCAACCACCTTTTTGTCCCTTCTTAACCACCTTTTTGTCCCTTCTTAACCACCTTTTTGTCCCCACTTGATCATTTTTTTTATTTTAAATCAAAGGCTTATCGAGGCTAAAAGGGGAAAAGGAAAAAGGACATAAAAGAAAGAGCGCTATGCGCTCACCTACCCTCCGGGCTCGTACCTCGCCCTCCGCCCCGCCTTCGGCGGCCTAGGCGGCCTAGGCGGCCGAAGGCCGCCGAAGGCCGCAAAAGGCCTCGACAAGTCGAGGGATCGGCGCGGTCGAGGCGCTACGCGCCTGCGCGCCTCACATCAGGCCTCGCCGCTAAAGTAGTCAGCCTCCAAGACACGCATCACCGGTCGTGCGAGTACGAGGGCGCCTCTGGCGCAGTTGTTCGGCCTCGTGTGGCTGACCACGAGATACCATCATTCTCAGCTCCTTAACCTGGCATCCGGTGTATAACGTCCCGTATAACGTGAATGGCCCATTCCATGGAGGTTCCAGGCAGTCTGGTATATCACCTTGTATAACAAAAAAATATGAAGCTTCGGGATTTTTCCTTTTATAAACAATTTGTTGCGCATCCCGAAGGGGTGCGTATGGTGTGTGACTTCCACCGTTAAGGATTTCCCCGCCCTGGGTGGTTAAGGAACCCAGTTTCGACGTGTCTCGACGCCCAAGAAGGTTGCAATGGGCCCTAAGCTGCTGCGCAGCAGCTTAGGCGTGGGGCTGGCATCACCACAGGGAAAGCAGGAGGAAAGCATCATCGATGCATCACAGGTGCATCATTTCTGCCATGAAGTGCATCATCAGTGAGTCACAAGTGACTAATCGGTGAGTCATAAGTGACTAATCGGTGAGTCATAAGTGACTAATCGGTGAGTCATAAGTGACTAATCGGAGCAGTGACGTCTCTTGGTGGCTAGCGTCGCTTCGGTGGTCGCCTCAGCTCCCTCATTGTGCTGGGTAGCAGGAGCAGGGCGCCCAGCCAGAGAGGGCTGGTCAGTAGCAGACCTCGCAGGATGTCATGCATGGAGATTTTCTCCTTGTCACGCGGATGCATCGATCGATCGTGTTCTGGGGGTGAACCTACCGGAAACCATCAGTCAACGAGCTTGGACACTGATCTGTGCGGATGACGTCTAGTGTCTGCTTCTTCAGTTTAGGAAGCCATTCGTTGCCGGCGTTTGCGTACTCGGGCTGTGAGTCGCGACCAGTCTTCGGCCTGGACCCAGCGTTCGGCCCAGGCCAGCAGCAGCTCGGCGCGTCGTGTATCGCTGTAGTCATGGGGATACTGCGTAAGGTCGCTGGCGATCGCCAGGAGACCGGCCTGGCCGTGGCGAGCCTGCCAACCATGCCCAGGTTCCGTGTAGTTAAGCGCGTCGGCGCTGCGCGCCAGATCCAGGGCAGTCGAGGTGGGATCGAAGGCCGCGTCCAGCAGTACGCCCAACCACAGCGATGCTTCCTCCGGCACAATCACGCGCCTCCGTCCCATCAGAGCTCGTCCTCGTTGATGAGGTCGAACACGCGGCGCTTGGCGTGGGTAAGGTCGTTCTTCTCGAGTATGTACCATAGGAACTCGCCGGTGCCGGGGCCGGTTTCCATGCCTACGGCGCTGCGATCGCGCTCGTAGCGGTAGAGCCAGCGGCTCGGTGCCTTCCACTCGACGACGTTGCCGTCTTGGCTTTTGAACGACTGCTCGAGGTCGCTGATGCGGCGTAGGGCCATGGGACACTCCTGGAAGGTTGAGCTACCCACCAGGGTAGTATAAATGCGGGACTATGTCCCGTTTATTGGCTCAAGATAAGCCGCGGAAGCCTGACAGGCCTTAGAGGTGCATCGGTAGGACGATTGCGCTGTGCGCGGCTCAAGGTTATATTTTTATATAACTTAATGGCGCAACACGCGCAGGAGGTCAACATGAGCACCACCAATCTTCGCCGCGTCGGCGGCTCCGTCATGATGGCGGTGCCGCGAGCACTGCTCGATCAGCTGCATCTGCACGCCGGCTCTCAAGTCGAGATCGAGGTTGATCACGGGCGTCTGGTCGTGGAACCGGCCAAGCCGCGGTACTCCCTCGAGGAGCTGCTGGCCCAGTGCGACACTACGGCAGACATGTCCGCCGGCGAGCGCGAGTGGCTGGATGCCGAGCCCGTCGGCCGTGAGCTGCTGTAATGCGGCGCGGTGACATCTATTTCGTCTCGCTCAACCCCACTCGGGGCCATGAACAGCAAGGCATGCGTCCGGTGCTGATCGTATCGCCGGACGCGTTCAATCTCGCCATGGGCACGCCCCTGGTCGCGCCAATCACCAACGGAGGTGGCTTTGCGCGCTCTAGGGGCTTCACGGTGTCGCTGGCCGAGGCGGGTACGACCACCACCGGCGTCGTGCTGTGCAGCCAGATACGCACCCTGGACATCGAGGCCCGTCATGGGCGGTGGGTGGAAAGCGTGCCGCCGGAGATCATGGATGACGTGCTGGCCAGGCTGGCAACCCTGGTGAGCTGACCCCCTACTGTCTGGCTTCTGACTGCCAAACTCCCTCATTCTATGGCCGATGCAGCGCAAGGTTACAGAAAGATACAAAAAAGACAGTGACAGAAATTCCTGCGATATCGCCTGGAGTCCGCCTCAGAGGTGCGTTTAACGCACCTCAATGGGTTGTTGCGTGTGACCGGCGTAAAGCGCTTAGGAAGCCTTGTAGGCCTCTTGTGGTCGGCTTTTCGACGGTGTCTTAGAGATTTTTCTGTATGTGCATCCAGCAAGTGAGGGTGCTATTTACTGAGCGTTAGGAACAGTTGTATGTTGGAGGTGCAGAAAAAAGAGGCCCCCTAGGGGGCCTCTAGCTAGCTACGGCTTAGCGGGGAAGGCTGCGGTAGTGCATTACCACGTGTTCCCAGCGGCCGAAACGAAAGCGAGGATACGCGCGCACGCGCACGGTCTTCTCTTTCATAACGTACCTCCATTCTCATGGAGTGGGGTACAGCATCTTTATATAGACCTAGAAACCCTCTGGCTTAAGGTGTATGATACGCGCGCCTCAGCCGAGGGCTGAACTAGGCAGCGTGAAAGCAGCTGCACACATCAGTGCACGCTTTTACCTCGTACTGCTACTGCGATTTTCTTGCTAACCACCTCGGCAAAGGTGGTTGGTGCTATTTGCTCGTCAAAACAAAAATGAGCAAAGAACGACCAGATATAATGTTGCCATAGATTCTGCTTATGTAGCAACCCTC
>NZ_JAUYWF010000017.1 GCF_030708455.1 Halomonas sp. SSL-5 | reverse complement strand
AAGCGGCCAAGCGGCCAAGCGGCCAAGCGGCCAAGCGGCCAAGCGGCCAAGCGGCCAAGCGGCCAAGCGGCCAAGCGAAGCTTAGGTCCAGGTGGCCAGTCGCAAGAACCCCCACCCGGCGGTCAGCCCGGTGGGGGTTCGCGTTTCTGCCTCGCCAGCTGCCGCCCACCACAGAACAGCTTGGCGGCTCGGCGCTTGCAGCTCGGCGCTTACTTCTCGACGAACGCCCGCTCGATCACGTAGTCGCCGGGCTCGCCCATGCGCGGCGAGATCTTGAAGCCCAGCTCGTCGAGCAGTTCGCTGGTGCTCTCCAGCATCGCCGGGCTGCCGCAGATCATGGCGCGATCCTGCTTGGGATCCAGCGCCGGCAGGCCGGTATCCTCGGCGAGCTTGCCGTTGCGGATATGATCGGTCAGGCGACCCATGGTGTGGAACTCCTCGCGGGTCACCGTGGGGTAGTAGACCAGCTTCTCGCTGATCTCCTCGCCCAGGTACTCGTGGGCCGGCAGTTCCTGCTGGATGAAGTCGGCATAGGCCAGCTCGCTGACGTTGCGCACGCCGTGGATCAGCACCACCTTCTCGAAGCGCTCGTAGACTTCGGGGTCCTGGATCAGGCTCATGAACGGGGCCAGGCCGGTGCCGGTGGAGAGCAGGTAGAGGTTGCGCCCCGGCAGCAGGTCGTCGGTGACCAGGGTGCCGGTGGGCTTGCGGCTGACCATGATCTGGTCGCCCACCTGGAGGTGCTGGAGGCGCGAGGTGAGGGGGCCATCGGGCACCTTGATGCTGAAGAACTCCAGATGGTCCTCGTAGTTGGGGCTGGCGATGGAGTAGGCGCGCATCAGCGGCTTGCCGTTCACCTCCAGGCCGATCATCACGAACTGACCGTTCTTGAAGCGCAGGCTACGCTCGCGGGTGGTACGGAAGCTGAACAGGGTGTCATTCCAGTGGTGGACGCTGAGCACCTCTTCCAGGGCGAACTTGCTCATGCCGGCTCCTCTATGCGGTTGAAGGGTTTATATGCCTAAAAAGAATAAAAGCGGTATCAAGATTTACATTGAATTCTAAGCCAGGAGGCGTTATCTGTTAAATGGATTGTATGGATAACCTTTATCCATGGCCTTGATATAGATCATCGGAGAGCCCCCCATGCGCTTCACCCTGCGCCAGCTGGAAGTCTTCGTGGCGGTGGCCCAGCACGAGAGCGTGTCGCGGGCGGCGCGCGCCCTGGCGCTCTCCCAGTCCGCCGCCAGCAGCGCACTGGCCGAGCTGGAGAAGCAGTTCGACTGCCAGTTGCTGGACCGCCACGGCAAGCGGCTGCGCCTCAACGCCCTGGGCTTCCAGCTGCTGCCCAAGGCGGTGGCACTGCTCGACCGTGCCGAGGAAGTGGAGGAGCTGCTCCACGGCCAGCAGGGCATCGGCGTGCTCGACGTAGGCGCCACCCTGACCATCGGCAACTACCTGGCCACCCTGCTGATCAGCGACTTCATGCAGCGCTACCCCGGCAGCCGGGTACGCCTGGCGGTGCGCAATACCCGTGCCATCGTGGAGAGCGTGCGCCATCATCGCCTCGACCTGGGGCTGATCGAGGGGCAGTGCGAGGAGGAGGACGTGGTCACCCAGCCCTGGGTGGAGGACGAGCTAGTGGTGTTCTGCTCGCCGCGCCACCCCCTCGCCGGGGCCGGCGAGGTGGAGCTCAAACGGCTGCTGCGCGAGGCGTGGATCATGCGCGAGGAGGGCTCCGGCACACGCCTGACCCTGGAGCAGGCGGCGCGTCACCGCCGCGGGCGTTTCAACGTGCTGCTGGAGCTGGAGCACACCGAGGGCATCAAGCGCGCGGTGGAGTCGGGACTGGGGATCGGCTGCGTCTCCCGGCTCGCCCTGCGCGACGCCTTCCGCCGCGGCAGCCTGGTGCCCATCGCCACCCCGGAACTGGACCTGAGCCGCCAGTTCACCTTCATCTGGCACCGCCACAAGTACCTGGCCACCGGCATGCGCGAGTTCCTCAAGCTGTGCCGGCAGATGACCGAGGGCGTGACCCGCAGCGACCAGATCGACCTGCCGCCGGTGCCCTGAGGCGATGCCGCCCCTCCCAACGGCACCGGGCCCGGCATTGCCGGGCCCGAGAGAAGCTTGAAAAGGGTCGTGCGGGGTCAGCGCATATCGCTGACCGCTTCCTGGATGCCGTCGAGGCTCGCCTTGGTGAGGTCCTTGGTCAGCGAGTGGATCACCAGCTTCGCGGTGGGGCCATCGAGCTTGTCGCGCAGCTGGCCGAGGAAACGGGCCGGCGCCACCAGGATCAGCTTCCCCATGCTGTTGTCGATGCGCGCCCGATAGAGGCGATCGGCCACCTCCTTGGCGAACACCTGCTCCTCATGGGTGCGTGCCGTGCTCTCGCCACCGGAGGAGCGTGCACTGTTCGAGGTCGACTCATGCACGTCGGAGCCGCGATCCGTCACCAGGTCCCCCTCGTGCAGCCGACTCGCCGAATGCAGCAGGCTATCCTGTTCGACCAGCTTGAGCGCGTCACGGGTGAAGATCCTCGCCCGCGCCGCATCCGCCACCACGATATAGGTTGTCATAGCCACTCCTCGATACCGGTGGGACAGCGACCGGCGACCGCCGACCGCTTCTGAATCAACCATGGCAAGCGCCTTGACGCGGGTCAACCCGCTACCGACGGCGATCGGCGACAACTGCAGAGAAGCTTGATCTGGGGTAGCATCCCAGCTGGCCGGCAGGGATGTCGGCGCGTCTCATCACCACGATGTGCCCCCGGGAGGACCCCGATGCGTCAATTACTGTTTCCCCGCCGCCCGCTGTCACGCGGCACCCTGCTCACCTGCCACCTGCTGCTGCAGCTCGGCCTCGCGGCTGGCGCGGCGTTATGGCTCGCCCCGCGCACGCCGTGGCTGGCGGCCTCCACCTGGCAGGCTGCCTGGCCCGACCTGGCGCTGGGCGGCGGCCTGTGGCTGCTGGCGGCCATGCTGCTGCGCCTGATGGCCGAGCTGTGGCTGCTGCCCCACCATCTGGCCGGTCAATTGGGCGCCGGGCCGGTGATCACCCGCTCCTGGGAGCGCCGCCCGGCGGTGCATGACCCCCAGGCCGCCTGGACCAGCGAGGCTCGCCCCCTGTCCACCGAGGGTGAGGCGGTAGGCAGCGCGCGGGTGACCCGACCCGCCGAGCCACTGCGCTCCCGGAGCGGCCGCGAGCCCTCCCTGGACCTCACCGGCGTCTCCCATGCCGAACCGGCGGCCGGAGAGCCACGCCTATAGCAGGATGCGGCGCAGGCCGGCCAGCAGCAGCACGGCGGAGCCGGCGCCGAGGCCATTGGCCAGGATATCGGCCCAGTCGCCGCCGCTGCGCCCCGGCACCGGCATCTGGGCGAACTCGACCATGCCGCCGTAGCCTGCCGCCAGCAGGAAGGCCAGCGGCAGGCGGACGCCGGCCAGGCCGATCAGGCCGGCGAGGCCGGCATAGCCGACGAAGTGGCTGAGCTTGTCCCAGGGCAGCCGGCTGGGCATCTCAGCGCCCGGTGTCAGGCTGCCCAGGGCGATGACCAGGGCCGCCGCCACGGCCAGCGCCGCCCACAGGCGGCGCCGGTCGTGCAGGCGTTGCAGCCAAGCGAGCCCCAGCCATTCAGCCATGGGCGATATTGCGGTGATAGGCCGGGCTCAGGTCGTGCAGCGCCTCCATGAAGGCGGTGACGCGTTCCGGGTCGGTGAACTGGCTGATGCCGTGACCCAGGTTGAAGACGTGGCCGGGCCCCGCACCATAGCTCTCCAGGATGCGCGCCACTTCGGCGCGGATCGCCGGCGGGCGGGCGAACAGCACGTTGGGGTCGAGGTTGCCCTGCAGGGCCACCTTGTGGCCAACCCGGGCACGGGCGTTGGAGAGCTCGGTGCTCCAATCCAGGCCCACGGCGTCGGAGCCGGCCAGGGCGATGTCCTCGAGCCACTGCCCACCGTTCTTGGTGAACAGGATCACCGGCACACGGCGGCCTTCGTGCTCGCGGATCAGGCCGGCGACGATCTGCTCCATGTAGCGCAGCGAGAACTCCAGATAGGCCGGCGTGGAGAGCGCCCCGCCCCAGGTATCGAAGATCTGCACCGCCTGGGCGCCGGCGCGGATCTGGGCGTTGAGGTAGTCGGTGACCGCCGTGGCCAGGGTATCGAGCAGGTCATGCATCACGCTGGGCGTGTCGTAGAGCATGGTCTTGATATGCCGGAAGTCCTTGCTGGAGCTGCCCTCGACCATGTAGGTGGCCAGCGTCCAGGGGCTGCCCGAGAAGCCGATCAGCGGCACGCGCCCGTTGAGTTCCCGGCGGATGGTGGAGACCGCCCGCATCACGTAGTCGAGATCACGCTCGGCATCGGGGGCGCTCAGCGCCGCCACCGCCTCGGCCGTGCGCACCGGCTTGCGGAACTTGGGCCCCTCGCCGGTCTCGAAGTAGAGCCCCAGGCCCATGGCATCGGGAATGGTGAGGATATCCGAGAACAGGATCGCCGCATCCAGCGGATAGCGCTCCAGGGGCTGCAGGGTAACCTCGCAGGCCAGGTCCTGGTTGCGGCACAGGTCCATGAAGTTGCCGGCCACGGCGCGGGTGGCACGATATTCCGGCAGGTAGCGGCCGGCCTGGCGCATCATCCATACCGGGGTACGGTCCACCGGCTGACGCGCCAGGGCGCGCAGAAAGCGATCGTTCTTGAGTTCCATGCAGGCGGTCATCCACGGGAAATGTGCCCGGCATTGTACCCGATGCTTGCGCCCCGGTCGTGAGCCTCGCCGGCCTTCCTGATAGAATACCGCCCACTCCTGCGGCGCCGCCCGCGGCCTGATACCGAGGTAACCCGTGACGATTCGCTTTATCGCCGCCTCCCGTCTGCCCACCCCCTGGGCCACCTTTACCATGCACGGCTTCGAGGACGAGGCCACCGGCAAGGACCATATCGCCCTGACCCTGGGTGACGTGGCCGATGGCGAGCCGGTGCTGGGTCGGGTGCACTCGGAGTGCCTGACCGGCGATGCGCTCTTTTCGATGCGCTGCGACTGCGGCTACCAGCTGCAGGAGGCACTCAAGCGCATCGCCGAGGAGGGCCGCGGTGTGCTGCTCTACCTGCGCCAGGAGGGTCGCGGCATCGGGCTGCTCAACAAGATCCGCGCCTACCACCTCCAGGACCAGGGCGCCGATACCGTGGAGGCCAACGAGCGGCTGGGCTTCGCCGCGGACCTGCGCCGCTACGATCTCTGCGTGCCGATGCTCGAGCATCTGGGCATCGCCGCGCTGCGGCTGATGACCAACAATCCGCGCAAGGTCGACGCCCTGACCCAGGCCGGCGTCAACGTCGTGGAACGCATGCCGCTCACCACCGGTCTCAATCCTCACAATGAGCACTATCTTTCTACCAAGGCCGGCAAGCTCGGTCACATGATGGTGCTGGGCGATTTCACCCAGGCCGACGACGTGGATATCGAACGCAAGCCCTGAGAACGGGAGCCTCTCCCCGCGATCGGGGCGACTCCTGCACAGGGAGGAGGCCCGATGACCCCCCCATCCCGCGCCAGCGATGCCCCCTTCAGCGTCGCCGAGGAGTGGCTGCACAGCATCAGTCACGGGGTCGGCGCGCTGCTGAGCCTGGCCGGGGTCACGGTGCTGCTGGTGATGGCCAGCCTGGCCCCCCAGCTTGACCCCTGGAAGCTGGCCGGCCTCGGCCTCTACGGCACCAGCCTGGTACTGCTCTACACCGCCTCGACGCTCTACCACGGCGTGCGCGACTCGCGCCTCAAGCGGCTGTTCCAGCTGCTGGATCACTGCGCGATCTATCTCCTGATCGCCGGCACCTACACGCCCTTCCTGCTGGTCAACCTGCGCGGCCCCACCGGCTGGACGCTATTCGTCACCGTCTGGGGCCTGGCGCTGGGGGGCATCGCCTGCAAGCTGGCCTGGCCACACCGCTTCGCGGCGCTGCGCGTCGGCATCTACCTGCTGATGGGCTGGCTGATCCTGTTCGCGGGTAGCGAGATGGTCGCGCGGCTGTCATCCGCCGGGCTCACCCTGCTGGTGGCCGGCGGCCTGACCTATACCCTCGGCGTGCTCTTCTATGCCGTGCGCGCGATTCCCTTCAACCACGTCATCTGGCACCTGTTCGTGCTCGGCGGCAGCATCTTCCACTACTTCGCCGTCTACACCGCGGTGCTGCCCTTCGCGGCCTGAGCGCGGGGCGCGACGGTTGACGGCAGCGTCAGGCGGCGCGGGCCTTGCGGATGCGCTCGTAGGCGTTGCCGATCTCGCTGGTGCGCTCCCGGGCGACCTCGCGCATGCTCTCGGGCAGGCCCTTGGCGGCCAGCTTGTCGGGGTGGTTCTGGCTCATCAGACGCCGATAGGCGCGCTTGACCTCGGCATCGCTGGCCTCTTCCTCGACCCCCAGCACCCGGTAGGCATCGGCCAGGGTGAGCCCCCCGGAGGCACCACCCGCGACCTGCTCGGCGCCGCCGTGCAGCATGGCCTCGACCTGGGCGACCTCCGCCTCGGAGCAGCCCAGGCCACGCACCACGCGCATCAGCATCTCCCGTTCGGCGGGATGCAGCCGGCCGTCGGCGGCGATCGCCGCCAGCTGCACCTGCAGGAACACCTGGCGCAGCGCCGGCTGATGCGCCGTAATATGACGAATCTTGGCCAGTTCGGCGTCCAGGTCGAAGTCCGCCGCCTTGCCGCGGTTGAAATCGGCCCGGGCCCGGGCGCGCTGGGCCTCGTTCAGGCGCAGGCGATCCCACAGGATGCGCGAGGCCTCCAGTTCATCCTCGCTGACCCGGCCATCCGCCTTGCACAGGCAGCCCATGACCGCGAAGGTCGATTCGAGGAACTGGACGCGGGACGCGGCCAGCTTGCCCAGCATGCTGCGGCGCAGGCGCTTGACGAGCCAGTAACCGAGTCCGCCACCGACGAGCCCGCCCACCGGCCCACCGATCATGAAGCCCAGGCCGGCACCGATCAGGACGACGATCCACATCAGCGAGTCTCCTCTTTTGCGACGGCGGCATCAGCGGCCGCCAGGCGGCGGTGGATGGCCGCCTCGATGCCATCCACGTCCAGCCCGCACTCGGCCAGCAGCTCGGCGGGCTTGCCGTGCTCGACGAAGGCGTCGGGCAGACCCAGGTTGAGCACCGCCACCCGCACGCCCTCGGCGGCCAGCAGCTCGTTGACCGCACTGCCGGCACCGCCAGCCATCACATTCTCCTCCAGGGTCACCAGCAGGTCATGGTCGGCCGCCGCGGACAACACCGCCTCGCGGTCCAGGGGCTTCACCGAGCGCATGTTGAGGTGGCTGGCATCGAGCCTCCCAGCCACCTCGACGGCCGGGGTGTTGAGGCTGCCGAAGGCCAGCAGGGCGATGCGCCGCCCCGCCTCGGCGCCGCTCTCGCGGCGCACCTGCGCCTGCCCGATGGGGGCCGGTTCCAGGTGGGCGGGGATCTCGGTGCCGGGCCCGGTGCCCCGCGGATAGCGCACCGCGGCGGGGCCGGGGTGGTGATAGGCGGCGCTCAGCATGGCGCGGCATTCCGCCTCGTCGGCCGGCGCCAGCACCACCATGCCGGGCACGCAGCGCAGGAAGGAGAGGTCCAGGCTGCCGTGGTGAGTGGGACCGTCCTCGCCCACCAGGCCGGCGCGGTCGATAGCGAAGGTGACGTCCAGGTCCTGCACCGCCACGTCGTGGATCAGCTGGTCGTAGCCGCGCTGCAGGAAGGTGGAGTAGATCGCCACCACCGGCTTCATGTCCTCGCAGGCCATGCCCGCCGCCAGGGTCACCGCATGCT
The DNA here is from genome assembly GCF_030708455.1 of Halomonas sp. SSL-5. Taxonomy (GTDB): domain Bacteria; phylum Pseudomonadota; class Gammaproteobacteria; order Pseudomonadales; family Halomonadaceae; genus Halomonas. The sequence goes on along the minus strand of NZ_JAUYWF010000017.1, from coordinate 23,024 downwards.
GCTCGGCGATGGCCACGTCGAAGTAGCGCTGCGGATACTCCCGGGAGAAGCGCACCAGGTCGGAGCCCTCGCGCATGGCCGGGGTGATGCCGATCAGCCGCGCATCGGTGGCGGCCATGTCACACAGCCAGTCGCCGAAGACATTGCAGTACTTCTTCTTCGGGGCGGCGGGCTTCTTCACCGGCGGGGCGGTGGGCTTGAGCGGCGGCGGCGTATCGCCGTTCTTCTCCAGCTCATTCTTTTCCAGCTTCGTGATCGCGTGGTAACCGATGGGATCGGCCTCGGCGGGCAGGAAGCCCTTGCCCTTGCAGGTCTTGACGTGGAGGAACTGGGGCCCTTCCAGGTCGCGCATGTTGCGCAGGGTCTGCACCAGCAGCGGCAGGTCGTGACCGTCGATGGGACCGATATAGTTGAAGCCCATCTCCTCGAACAGCGTGGCCGGGCTGACCATGCCCTTCATGTGCTCCTCGGTACGCCGCGCCAGCTCCAGCGCCCCGGGCAGGTGCGAGAGCACCTTCTTGCCACCCTCGCGCATGGTGGTATAGGGCTTGCTGGTCAGGATGCGCGCCAGGTAGCTGGCCATGCCGCCGACATTCTCCGAGATCGACATCTCGTTGTCGTTGAGCACCACCAGCAGGTTGGCATCGACGTGGCCGGCATGGGCCAGGGCCTCGAAGGCCATCCCCGCGGTCAGGGCGCCGTCGCCGATCACCGCGCACACCCGCCGCTGCTCGCCACGGGTACGGGCGGCCAGTGCCATGCCCAGCGCCGCCGAGATCGAGGTGCTGGAGTGGCCCACGCCGAAGGTGTCGTACTCCGACTCAGCACGCCGCGGAAAGGCCGCCAGCCCGCCATGGTGGCGGATATTGGGCATCGCCTCGCGGCGCCCGGTGAGGATCTTGTGGGGGTAGGCCTGATGACCGACGTCCCATACCAGGCGGTCGAAGGGGGTCTCCAGCGCCTGGTGCAGGGCCACGGTGAGCTCCACGACGCCGAGGCCGGCTCCGAAGTGCCCCCCGGAGACCCCCACGCTGTAGAGCAGGTAGGCACGCAGCTCGTCGGCCACCTGCGCCAGCTGCGCGGTGGACATGGCGCGCAGCGCCGCCGGGGTGTCCAGGGTGTCGAGCAGCGGCGTGGCCGGACGCTCGACGGGAATGTCATCGAACAGCTTCATGTAGGCATCTGTCGTGTCAGTGGTCACGCTCGATCATGTATCGGGCCAGCGCCGCCAGCGGCCGGGCCGACTCGCCCAGCGGCGCCAGGGCGGCGACGGCCTCCTCGACCAGACTCGCCGCCCGGGTGCGGGCCCCCTCGAGACCCAGCAGGGTCGGGTAGGTGGGCTTGTCACGGGCGGCGTCGGCCCCCGAGGCCTTGCCCAGGATGGCGGTGTCACCGATCACATCGAGTACGTCGTCGTGGATCTGGAAGGCCAGGCCGATGGCCCGGGCGTAGGCGTCCAGGGCGGCCAGGCGCGGGTCGTGCTCGGCCACCGCGGTCAATCCGCCCAGGCGCACCGCGGCGCGAATCAGCGCCCCGGTCTTGTGCGCATGCATGGTGGCCAGGGCCGCCACATCGGGGTGGCCGCCCACGGCATCGAGATCCAGCGCCTGGCCTGCCACCATGCCGTCGCGTCCGGCCGCCTCGGCCAGGTTGGCGATCTTCGCCGCCAGGCGGGGGTGCCGGGAGCGGGCAATCACCTCGAAGGCCAGCGACTGCAGCGCATCGCCGGCGAGGATCGCCGTGGCCTCGTCATAGGCGCGATGCACGGTGGGCTGGCCACGGCGCAGGTCGTCGTCGTCCATGGCCGGCAGGTCGTCGTGGACCAGCGAATAGGCGTGGACCAGCTCGATGGCCATGGCCGGGGCGTCGAGGGCGGCGTCCTCGGCCCCCAGGGCGCGGCCGGAGGCGTACACCAGCAGCGGGCGCAGCCGCTTGCCGCCCACCAGCACCCCGTGACGCATGGCCGCCTCGAGGCGCGGGGCGGGAGCGGCGCGCTCGACGAACAGCGCCTCCAGCCGGGCATCCACCCGGGCACGATCCGCGGCCAGCACGGCCGTCAGGGTCTCAGCGTTCACCGTCGTCCTCCGACGGTGGCACGAAGGGCTCGAGCTCGATGCCGCCCTGGGTGCCCTCGGTCAGGGTGCGCACCTTGAGCTCCGCCGCATCGAGGCGGCGCTGGGCATCACGAGTCAGCCGCACCCCCTCCTCGAAGGCGGCCAGCGAGTCCTCCAGCGACAGCTCGCCGGACTCCAGCCGCGCCACTAGACCCTCGAGCCGCTCGACGGTGGCGGCGAAGTCCCCGGACGCGGCATCATCGGCCTGTGGCTCGCGGGACCGCTCGTTGCGCTCTGCCATGCTGCTCCTTACCGCCCCAGATCGTCAGAAATAGTCTCAAAGACATCATGCAAAGGGCACAGTATACACGCTCCCCCCCGGGGGGCGTCTGCCCCGCCGCCTGCCGGCCGACGCGACGCCCTGAACTTGCATCTGGCTCATATGAGCAGCGCAGCATTTTCATCCTGGCTCATTTTCCGCTGTGATAAGATGGTGGCCTCACCAGTTTCTGACACTGCATGCGGCTCGCGCCGGAAGGGGTTGATTCGACCATGGCAAAGACGTCCCTGGACAAGAGCAAGATCAAGATCCTGCTGCTCGAGGGCATCCACCAGACCGCGGTGGACAATCTTCGCAACGCCGGGTACTCGAACATCGAGCACCTGCCCACCTCGCTGGATGAAGCCGCGCTGATCGAGAAGATTCGCGACGTCCACTTCATCGGCATCCGCTCGCGGACCCAGCTCAACGAGCGGGTGTTCGCCGCCGCCGAGAAGCTGGTGGCCGTGGGCTGTTTCTGCATCGGCACCAACCAGGTCGACCTCGACGCCGCCCTGGTCCGCGGCATCCCGGTGTTCAACGCGCCCTACTCCAATACCCGCTCGGTGGCCGAGCTGGTGCTGGCCGAAGCCATCATGCTGCTGCGCGGCATCCCCGAGAAGAATGCCCGCGCCCACCAGGGCGGCTGGCTGAAGAGCGCCAAGAACTCCCACGAGGCCCGCAGCAAGACCCTAGGAATCGTCGGCTACGGCAGCATCGGCTCGCAACTCTCGGTGCTCGCCGAGTCGCTGGGCTTCGACGTCATCTATTATGACGTGATCGCCAAGCTGGGCATGGGTAACGCCCGCCAGGTCGGCAGCCTCGACGAGCTGCTGGGGAAGGCCGACGTGGTCAGCCTCCACGTCCCCGACCTGCCGTCGACACGCTGGATGATCGGCGCCGAGCAGATCGCGAGCATGAAGCCGGGGGCCATCCTGATCAACGCCTCCCGCGGCAGCGTGGTGGTGATCGAGCCCCTGGCCGAGGCGATCCGCGAGGGACGCCTCAACGGCGCCGCGGTGGACGTCTTCCCGGTGGAGCCCAAGGGCAACGACGAGGAGTTCGAGAGCCCGCTGCGCGGCCTGGACAACGTCATCCTGACCCCGCACATCGGCGGCTCCACCCTGGAGGCCCAGGAGAACATCGGCATCGAGGTCTCCGAGAAGCTGGCGACCTACTCCGACAACGGCACCACCGTCACCTCGGTCAACTTCCCCGAGGTCGCCCTGCCGGCACACCCGGACAAGCACCGCCTGCTGCATATCCACGACAACGTGCCTGGTGTGCTCTCCGAGATCAACCGGGTACTCTCCGAGAACGGCATCAACATCGCCGGCCAGTACCTGCAGACCAACGAGAAGGTCGGCTACGTGGTGATCGACGTCGACAAGGCCTACGGCCCCCAGGCGCTGGACGCCCTGCGCCAGGTGGCACACACCCTCAAGGTGCGAGTGCTCTACTCCGACGGCGGCCAGGACGCCTGATCCCGCCACCCCGCTGCAGTAATCACAGCCGCCGCGTCTCTCCGACGCGGCGGCTTGCGTTCGGGAGCCGGCAGGGCGAGCTCCCCCTTGGTCGCAGTGCGCGGGGGAGGCCTGGCGCGCTAGGCTGTCACATCAACGAGACAGGGCCTGAACAACAACGAGGAGACCTCGATGAGCGAGACGACCCCACCGGTTAAGCGCCTTGACGAGGGCGGCGTGACCACCCTGACCCTCAACCGCGCGGCCAGCTTCAACGCCCTCTCCGAGGAGATGCTCGAGGCGCTGGGCGCCGAGCTCGAGCGCCTGGCGGACGACGGCAGCGTGCGCTGCGTGGTGATCGCCGCCGAGGGGCGCGCCTTCTGTGCCGGCCACGACCTCAAGCAGATGCGCGCCCACGACGACGACCGCGACTACTTCCAGGAACTCTTCGCCCGCTGCGGACGGGTCATGCAGGCCATCGTCGAGCTGCCGGTGCCGGTGATCGCCCGCATCCAGGGCATCGCCACCGCCGCCGGCTGCCAGCTGGTGGCCAGCTGCGACCTGGCGGTAGCGGCGCGCTCGGCGCGCTTCGCCGTCTCCGGCATCAACGCCGGGCTGTTCTGCTCCACCCCGGCGGTGGCACTGTCGCGCAACGTGGCCCGCAAGCGCGCCATGGAGATGCTCTTCACGGGAGAGTTCATCGATGCCGACACCGCCCGGGACTGGGGGCTGGTCAACCGGGTGGCCGACGACGAGGCCCTCGACGCGGCGGTGGCCGAGCTCGCCGCCAGCATCTGCGCCAAGAGCGCGGTGGCGGTGCGTACCGGCAAGGCGATGTTCCAACGCCAACTGCGCATGCCCCTGGACGAAGCCTACGCCTTCGCCGGCGAGGTGATGGCGGGCAACATGCTGGCCGAGGACGTCGCCGAGGGGATCGATGCCTTCATCGAGAAGCGCCGCCCCGTATGGAAAGACCGTTGAGGGGGAAGGACCGCTGAGCACGGCAAGCGCTGCGCAAACGGGTTAATGGAAGCGATTTCCGCAGACGCGACAGGCGCGCCCCGACAGGGTATCCTGTGCCGGCGAAGCCAAGGCATAAGGAGTCACCGGGTGAGTGAAGTCAAGCGCAGGACGGCGGGACGCCCCGCGGGATCAGGCAAGGCCAGCGGTGGCCACAGCCAGTCGCTGGTGCGCGGCCTCAACCTGCTGGAGCGTCTCGCCGGACACCCCGGCGGCCTGGCCCTCTCCGAGCTCGCCGAGCAGGCCGACCTGGCCCCCTCGACGACCCACCGCCTGCTGCAGGCGCTGCAGAGCCAGGGCTTCGTCACCCAGGACGGCGAGCTCGGCGTCTGGAAGATCGACGTCAAGACCTTCCGCATCGGCAACAGCTTCCTCGAGGCCCGCGACTTCGTGGGCACCAGCCGCCCCTTCCTGCGCCGCCTCACCGCCGCGACCGGCGAGACCGCCAATCTCGGCATCCGCGACGACGGCACCGCGGTGTTCCTGGCCCAGAGCGAGTCGCCGCAGATGATGCGCATGATCACCCGACTCGGCTCCCGGGCCCCGCTGCACGCCTCGGGCGTGGGCAAGGCGCTGATGGCATGGCTCCCCGACGACGAGCTGGAACGCATCCTCGCCGAGCAGGGCCTCGCACGAGTCACCGAGAACACCCTGCACACCCCCGAGTCGCTGCGCGCGGGGCTCGCCGAGATCCGCCGCCAGGGCTTCGCCTGCGACCGCGAGGAGCACGCCATCGGCTTGCACTGCGTGGCCGCCTGCCTCCACGACGAGCACGGCACTCCGCTGGCCGCCATCTCGGTCTCCGGCCCGGTGGCACGCATCCCCGAGGCGCGCCTGCTGGAGCTGGGCGCCCTGGTACGCGACACCGCCGCCGAGATCACCGCCCGGCTGGGGGGCACTGTTCCCGGGCACGCCTGGAAACCTGATTCAAAATAGTTACATGATGCCGACAAATCGGTATCATGAAGCGGTGCGCTCGCCCTAGCCGGCGCGCCCCACACTCCACTGCCTCTGGCCATCTCGGAACCGCTATTACCCATGCCCCAGGCCATCGAATGCGTCAATGCCCTCGTCGATGAGTTCCAGCAGCGCCGCCCGATACGCGCCGGTTCGCTGATCATCACCCTCTACGGCGATGCCATCGTGCCCCGCGGCGGCACCGTCTGGCTGGGCAGCATCTCGAAGCTGGTGGAGCCGATCGGCATCAACGAGCGGCTGGTGCGCACCTCGGTCTATCGCCTGACCCGGGAAACCTGGCTGCAGGGCGAGAAGGTCGGGCGGCGAAGCTACTACAGCCTCAGCGGCCCAGGCAGGCGCCGCTTCGAGCAGGCCTTCAAGCGCGTCTACCACGGCACCCAGCCCCCCTGGTCGGGCCAGTGGACCCTGGTGTTGCTCAGCCAGCTGGAGGTCTTGCGCCGACAGAAGGTCCGGGAAGAGCTGGAGTGGCTCGGGTTCGGGCACTTCGCCAACGGGCTGCTCGCCCATCCCACCCTGAGCCGCAGGGAGACGCTTGCCGTCCTGCAGGAGCTGGACGCCGCGGAGGAGGCCATCGTCATGCGCACCGAGGCCCTGGAACCCCTGGCCAGCCGGCCGCTGCGCCTGCAGGTCCGCGAGAGCTGGAACCTCGACGAGCTGGCCGGGCACTATCAACGCTTCCTGACACTGTTTCGCCCCCTGTGGAAGGCTCTCAACGAGGAGAACCACCTCGACGAGGAGGCCTGCTTCATCGCTCGCACCCTGCTGATCCACGAGTACCGGCGTGTCCAGCTGCGCGACCCGCAGCTCCCCGACGAACTGCTCCCCACCGCCTGGGAGGGCCGCAACGCCCACCAGCTCTGCCGCAACATCTACCGCATGATCCACCATCGCGCCGAAAACTGGCTGGATCGCCACCTGGAGACCGCCGAGGGGCCCCTGCCCGCTCCCGGTCCCAGCTTCTACCGGCGCTTCGGCGGGCTGGAGCAGTAACGGCCAGCCACACGCAAGCGCCCCCTGCCGATGGCAGGGGGCGCTTGCGTCAGGGCAGACAGCCGGATGCGCCATCTGCCCACTTTCTCATCCCTCAGGACCGGCCCTGGCCCTCCTGGCTCAGGGTCTGCTGCTTGGGCTGGGTATCACCAGCACTCAGCCGGGGACGGTCGGCGTCCAACTCGGCCAGCGGCTCGCAGGGTTCCAGGCTGTCCCGGCAGCGCTCGGTCAGGCGCTGATACTCACGGGTGCCCTGCTGCTTCCAGGCCACTTCCTGCTCGCTCAGCTCCCGTTTCACCTTGGCCGGCGCTCCCATCACCAGCGACTGGGGCGGACACTCGAAGCCGGTCTTGACGAAGGCCGCCGCGGCGACGATGGAGCGTGCGCCGATCACGGCGTAGTCCATCACCACGGCGTTCATGCCGACCATGGCATCCTGACCCACCACGCAGCCATGCAGTACGGCGCCATGCCCGATATGGCCATTCTTCTCCACCCGCGTGACACAGCCAGGAAAGCCATGCATCACGCAGGTATCCTGCAGGTTGGCGCCCTCCTCCAGCACCAGCTGGCCGAAGTCGCCGCGCATCACCGCACCGGGCCCCACATAGCAGCCGGGGCCGACGATGACATCGCCGATCAGAACCGCCGTGGGGTGGACATAGGCGGAAGGATGCACCACAGGGGTCACCCCCTCGAGTCGATAGCAGGGCATGGTTCTCTCCCCCCTTAGTTCTGCTGAATAAGCTCGGCTGAATGAGTTCTGCTGAATGAGTTCTGCTGAATGAGTTCTGCTGAATGAGTTCTGCTGAATAAGCTCGGCTGGATCAGGTCGGCTGACCATGGCGGCGGCTCTGCACCACCACGAAGCGGGGCGTCACGAAGGCCTGGTCGCACAGCGAGGCGTTGGCCGCCGGATTGCCTCCGGTCGCATGGAAGTCGCTGAAGGCGGCGGACTGGTTGACCAGGATACCACCGTCCAGATTGAGCGATAGCGGGACCGCCACCTCCATGGCCAGCTCCTCGAACCGCTCGGCGACCTCATCATCGGTGGTATAGGCGCCGAAGGTGATGGCGCCCTGCCCGCCGATCACCTCACCGGCCAGCTCGATGCTGTGCGCGGTGCTGTCGGTGGCGATCAAGAAACCGATCGGGCCGAAGCGCTCCTCGCTGAAGGCGTCGCGCTGGCTGGCATCCACCTTGAGCAGCAGCGGCGTATGGATACGCGCCTCGGGGTACTGGGCATGCTGGCGACGCTCGCTGTCCAGCAGTACCTCGCCCAGGCCGCGACACTCCTCGATGCGAGCGGCGGTGGCCGGGGACTGGATGGCGCCCAGCACGGTACAGGCACGCTCATTATCGGCGAGGAATGCCTCGACGGCCCTGGCCAAGGCACCGGCCACCTCGTCGAAGGAGAGCCAGCCCTCTGCCGTCTGGATACCGCCACGGGGGACGTAGATGGCCTGGGGGGTCGTGCACATCTGGCCGGAGTAGAGGCTCAGGCTGAAGGCCAGGTTCTGGGCCACCGGCTCGATCCGCTCGACGCTGTCGATGATGACGGTGTTGATACCGGCCTTCTCGGTAAAGACCCGGGCCTGGGTGGCGTTGCGCTCCAGCCACTCGCCGAAGGCGCTCGAGCCGGTGAAGTCGATCAGCTTGACGGCCGGATCCAGGGCCAGCGCCTTGGCCACCGGGGCCTCGGCGCTGTCGGGCATCAGGCTCACCAGGCAGGGGTCGAAGCCGGCCTCCTCGAGCACCTCCTGGGCGACGCGCGTGGTCATCGCCAGCGGCAGGATGGCGCCCGGGTGAGGCTTGAGGAGCACCGGGTTGCCGGTGGCCAGGCTGGCGAACAGCCCCGGATAGGTGTTCCAGGTGGGGAAGGTGGAGCAGGCCACCACCAGGGAAATGCCGCGGGGCACGATATGGAAGCGTTTCTCCATCACCAGGGGGTCACGCTTGCCCTGGGGCTTGACCCACCTGGCCGTGGCCGGCACCCCTGACATCGCCTGCCAGGCGTAGGTCACGGCCTCGAGACCGCGATCCTGGGCGTGGGGGCCACCGGCCTGGAAGGCCATCAGCGGCCCCTGGCCGCTGGTGTGGCTCACCGCCTGGGCGATCTCCGGGCTCATGGCATTCAGGCGCGCCAGGATCTCCAGACAGACACCCACTCGCGCCTCGGCGCCGGCGTCGCGCCAGGCGGGCAGCGCCGCCCGCATGGCCGCGATCAGCGCATCCTGCTCGGGCTGGTCGTAGGTCACCCCCAGCTCGAAGCCATAGGGCGAGACCTCACTCCCGACCTGGCCGGCCACGCTCGGGACCTTGAGAGAGAAATGCCGCTTGAGGAGCGCCTCGAAGCGCCCCGGCGCTCCCTTCACCGCCTCTTCCGGATACTGCTTGATGCTCTCCGGGTAGGGCGTCCAGAACTCGCGGGTGGCGATGGCCTCGACGGCCCGGTCGAGGGTCTCGCGATGACGGTCGAACAACTGCTGGGCTTGCTGTGACATGCTGGCTCCTGCGCAGCGGGAGGCTGCATCCGATACGATTTAATCAGATTAAACTACCCATAGCGTAACAAAACATCAAACATCGACCCGCTTCCGGCCGTTTTCAACACTCGACGAAAAATTGAAAATTCTAGATCAATATCAATTAGTTAAATAATAATCCAAGGTCACTTGCGACGAGTTTCGACCATGGTATAACCCCACCCGTTCGACCGCCGTGATTTTGTTGCAAACTACTGAAAATCTTCAGTTTTAACCGCCAAAGGCGCGACAAACGATACACTATATACCAACTCTCCAATTTGATGCGTATCAAAAAAAACCTATACTCGCCCCAGACCAAGACCCGGCCACCCTGTCGCCGCAACGCCACGCCAGAAGCGAGGAGACCATGCCAAACCACCTGATCATCGAAGGGCCCCGGCGCGGAGTGCTGCACATCACCCTGCACCGCCCCGAGGCGCTTAATGCCCTCAATACGGCCCTCCTTGGTGAGCTGGCCGAGACCCTGACCGCCGCCCTGGACGACGCCGAGGTACGCGCCGTGGTGATCAGCGGCAGCCGGCGCGCCTTCGCCGCCGGTGCCGACATCAAGGAAATGGCCGAGCGCGACCTGGTGGGCATGCTGGAAGACCCCCGCCAGCGCCACTGGGCCACCATCGCCCGCTTCAACAAGCCCATCGTCGCCGCGATCAACGGCTTCTGCCTGGGCGGCGGCTGCGAGCTCGCCATGCACGCCGACATCCTGATTGCCGGCGAGGATGCCCGCTTCGGACAGCCCGAGATCAACCTGGGCATCATGCCCGGCGCCGGCGGCACTCAGCGCCTGGTGCGCGCCGTGGGCAAGGCGCTGGCCACCCAGATGGTGCTCACCGGTGAGCCGATCAGTGCCCGTCGCGCCATGGAAGCCGGCCTGGTGAGCGAGATCACCCAGCCCGAGCTGACCGTGGAGCGCGCCCTGGTCGTAGCCGAAACCATCGCCACCAAGGCGCCGCTCGCCGTGCGCCTGGCCCGGGAGGCCCTGCACAAGGCCGAGGACACCGACCTGGCCACCGGCCTGCGCTTCGAGCGCCACGCCTTCACGCTGCTGGCCGGCACCCAGGACCGAGAGGAGGGCATCCGTGCCTTCCAGGAAAAACGCCCCGCCACCTTCAACGGGCAATGACACAGGAAATCGATCATGAGTGAAGCGCCCCTGCTCTATTCCGTGGAAGACGGCGTCGCCCGCATCACGCTGAACCGCCCCGACAACCTCAACAGCTTCAATGCCGAGCTGCACGCCGAGATGCGCCATGCGCTCAAGGCCGCACGTCAGGACAACAGCGTCCGAGCCCTGCTGCTGACCGGCAACGGCCGCGGTTTTTGCGCCGGCCAGGACCTCTCCGACCGCAACGTGGCCCCCGGGGCCGAGGCGCCGGACCTGGGCGAGTCCCTTGAGAAGCGCTACAACCCCATGCTGCGCACCATCAGGGACCTGCCGTTTCCCGTCATCTGTGCGGTGAACGGTGTGGCCGCCGGTGCCGGCGCCAATATCGCCATGGCCTGCGACATCGTGCTGGCGGCCCGCTCGGCCAGTTTCATCCAGGCGTTCTGCAAGATCGGCCTGGTGCCGGACTCCGGCGGCACCTGGAGCCTGCCGCGCCTGGTGGGCATGGCCCGCGCCAAGGGACTGGCCATGCTGGGCGACAAGCTCAGCGCCGAGCAGGCCGAGCAGTGGGGCATGATCTGGAAGGTAGTAGACGACGAGTCCCTGCAGGACGAGGCGCTGACCCTGGCCCGCCACCTGGCCAACCAGCCGACGCGCGGCCTGGCACTGATCAAGCGCGCCCTGCACGCCAGCGCCGACAACACTTTCGATGCCCAGCTCGACCTGGAGCGCGACCTGCAGCGCCTGGCCGGCCGCACCGACGACTATCGCGAGGGCGTGGCCGCCTTCATGGACAAACGCCAGCCCAGCTTCAAGGGGGAGTGACATGCCAGCCCTTGCAACCAGCGACATCATCGCCGTGATCGGCGCCGGCGCCATGGGCGCCGGCATCGCCCAGGTGGCTGCCCAGGCCGGCCACCCGGTGCGTCTCTACGACAACCGCGACGGCGCCGCCCAGGCCGGCATCGACGGCGTGCGCCGCCAACTAGAGAAGCGCGTGGCCAGGGGCAAGATGGCCCAGGAGGAAGTCGAGGCCATCATCGCGAGGATGACGCCGGCCGCCACCCTCGCCGAGCTGGCCGACAGCCGCCTGGTGGTGGAGGCCATCGTCGAGAACCTTCAGGTCAAGCGCGGTGTCTTCGCCGAGCTGGAGGCCCTCTGCGGCCCCGACACCCTGCTGACCAGCAACACCTCATCGCTCTCCATCACCTCCATCGCCGCCGACCTCGAACGCCCCGAACGCGTCGCCGGCCTGCACTTCTTCAACCCGGCGCCGGTGATGAAGCTGGTCGAGGTGATCTCGGGCCTGGCCACCGACAGCGAGGTCGCCGAGACCCTCTATGCCACCGCCGCGGCCTGGGGCAAGGTGCCGGTCCACGCCAGCTCCACGCCGGGTTTCATCGTCAACCGCGTCGCCCGCCCCTTCTACGCCGAGGGGCTGCGCCTGATGCAGGAGGGCGCCGCTACCCCCGCCACCCTGGACGCCCTGCTGCGCCAGGCCGGCGGCTTTCGCATGGGCCCCTTCGAGCTGATGGACCTGATCGGCCATGACGTCAACTATGCCGTGACCCGCTCGGTATTCGATGCCTACTACGGCGATACCCGATTCGAGCCCTCGCTGGTGCAGCAGGCGCTGGTCGAGGCCGGCCGACTGGGCCGCAAGAGTGGCCAGGGCTTCTATGATTATCGAGACGACGCCGAGCCCGACGCACCCGACTTCGCCCCCGCCGTCGAGGCCTCCCTGCCCCCCCTGGTGGCCGAAGGCCAGCTCGGGACCATCGCACCGCTGGTGGCCCGCGCCGAGGCCGCCGGTCTCGAGGTGGTGCGCCGGGAGAGCATCTCGGGCGAAGCACGCCTGCGCCTGGGCGGCCTGACCCTGGCGTTGAGCGACGGCCGCTGCGCCACGGAACGCGCCCGCGATGAAGGCCTCGAGGCCCTGGTGCTCTTCGACCTCTGCCTGGACTACGCGAACGCCGACGCCATCGCCCTGGCGGCGAGCCCCGGCGTCGACGCCGAGGCCCGCACCCAGGCCACGGCGCTCTTCCAGCGCCTGGGGCTGGACGCCGCCTGGCTCACCGACACCCCGGGCCTGGTGGTGCTGCGTAGCGTGGCCATGCTGGCCAACGAGGCCGCCGACGCCGTGCTGCAGGGGGTCTGCAGCGCCGCTGACGGCGACCGGGCCATGCAGGCCGGCCTCAACTACCCCCGCGGGCCGCTGGCCTGGGCCGACGCACTGGGCCTGGCCTTCGTCCACCGCACCCTGAGCCACCTGCAGCAGAGCTACGGCGAGGAGCGCTATCGCGCCTCCTTCCTGCTGCGCCGCAAGGCCCTGGCCGAGGAGCCCTTCCATGTCTGAATCCGAGCTGAGCCCCCAGCAGCTGGCCGAGGCCTGCGCCGACGCCATGTTCTCCCGCGACCATGCCAGCCAGGGGCTGGGCATGCGCATCGAGAGCGTGGCTCCAGGCCGCGCCGTGCTCTCCATGAGCGTACGCGAGGACATGGTGCAGGGGCACGGCAACTGCCACGGCGGCTTCATCTTCGCCCTGGCGGACTCCGCCTTCGCCTTCGCCTGCAATACTTATGACGAGGCCACCGTGGCCTCGGGCTGCAGCATCGATTATCTGGGACCGGGCCAGCTGGGCGACGTGCTGACCGCCACCGCCGAGGAGCGCAGCCGCCGAGGCCGCACCGGCATCTACGACATCACCGTGCGCAACCAGCACGGTCACGAGGTAGCCCTGTTCAGGGGCCGCTCCTACAAGATCCGCGGCACCGTTCGTCGCCAGGAAGAGACTACCGCAGAGGGCCAAGCATGAAAGATGCACTGATCATAGATGCCATTCGCACCCCCATCGGCCGCTACGGCGGCGTACTATCCCCGGTGCGCGCCGACGATCTGGGCGCCGTTCCCATGCGAGCCTTGATGGAACGCAACCCTTCGGTGGATTGGTCCCAGGTGGACGACCTCTTCTACGGCTGCGCCAACCAGGCCGGTGAGGACAACCGCAACGTGGCGCGCATGTCGGCGCTATTGGCAGGCCTCCCCGTGGAAGTGCCGGGCACTACGCTGAACCGCCTGTGCGGTTCCGGCATGGACGCCATCGGCAATGCCGCCCGCACCATCAAGGCCGGCGAGGCGGGCCTGATGATCGCCGGCGGCGTCGAGTCCATGTCCCGCGCCCCCTTCGTGATGAACAAGGCCGAGCAGGCCTTCTCGCGCAGCGCCGAGATCCACGACACCACCATCGGGTGGCGCTTCGTCAATCGCCAGATGAAGGCGCAGTTCGGCATCGACTCCATGCCGGAGACCGCCGAGAACGTTGCCGCTCAGTTCGGGATCTCCCGAGAGGATCAGGACGCCTTCGCCCTGCGCAGCCAGCAGCGCACCGCCGCGGCGATGGAAGCCGGTCGCCTGGCGGAGGAGATCGTTCCCGTCGAAGTGCCGCGCCGCAAGCAGGCACCGCTGGTGGTCGATACCGACGAGCACCCCCGCGCCTCGACCACCCTGGAGCAACTGGCAAAGCTGCCCACCCCCTTCCGTGAAGGCGGCAGCGTTACCGCCGGCAACGCCTCGGGCGTAAACGATGGTGCCTGCGCCCTGCTGCTGGCCTCGCCGGAGCAGGCCGCGCAATTCGGCCTCAAGCCCCGCGCCCGGGTGGTCGGCATGGCCACCGCCGGCGTCGAGCCACGCATCATGGGCTTCGGCCCGGCCCCTGCAACCCGCAAGGTGCTGGCGCAAACCGGCCTGACCCTCGAACAGATGGACGTGATCGAGCTCAACGAGGCCTTCGCCGCCCAGGCACTGGCCGTGACCCGCGACCTCGGCCTCCCCGACGATGCCGAGCACATCAACCCCAACGGCGGCGCCATCGCCCTGGGCCACCCGCTCGGCATGAGCGGCGCCCGCCTGGTGACCACCGCCCTGCACGAGCTGGAACGCCGGCAGGGTCGCTACGCGCTGTGCACCATGTGTATCGGCGTGGGTCAGGGTATCGCCCTGATCATTGAGCGCCTCTGATAGCGCGCATTACAACAACCCCTGCGACCGGAGACGAGATACCATGAACCAGCGCGTAACCCCCATCGACACCGCCAAGCTCGACCACCTGGAGACCGCCAGCATCGACGAGCTGCGCGCCACCCAGCTCAAGCGCCTGCAGTGGAGCCTGAAGCACGCCTACGAGAATGTGCCCCACTACCGGCAGTCCTTCGATCAAGCCGGCGTCCACCCCGAGGATGTCAAAAGCCTCGAGGACCTGGGCAAGCTGCCCTTCACGACTAAAGCCGACCTGCGCAACAACTACCCCTTCGGCATGTATGCCACGCCGATGAGCGAGATCGTGCGCATCCACGCCTCCAGCGGTACCACCGGCCAGCCCACCGTCGTCGGCTACACACAGAACGACATCGACACCTGGGCCGACGTGGTGGCCCGCTCGATCCGCGCTGCCGGCGGCAGCCGTAACGACAAGGTGCATGTGGCCTACGGCTACGGCCTGTTCACCGGTGGCCTGGGCGCCCACTACGGCGCCGAGCGCCTGGGTTGCGCCGTCATCCCCATGTCCGGCGGTCAGACCGAGAAGCAGGTCCAGCTGATCCGAGACTTCGAGCCGGACATCATCATGGTCACCCCCTCCTACATGCTCAATATCGCCGATGAGATGGAGCGGCAGGGCATCGATCCACGTGAACTGCCTCTGCGTACCGGCATCTTCGGTGCAGAGCCCTGGACCAACGATATGCGCCTCTCTCTGGAGAAGCGCCTGGGCATCGATGCCCTGGACATCTATGGCCTCTCCGAGGTGATGGGACCGGGCGTCGGCATGGAGTGTCTGGAGACAAAGGACGGCCCGACCATCTGGGAAGACCACTTCTATCCCGAGATCATCGACCCGGTCAGCGGCGAACTGCTCCCGGACGGCGAATACGGTGAGCTGGTATTCACCACCCTCACCAAGGAGGCGCTGCCGGTCATCCGCTACCGCACCCGCGACCTCACCCGCCTGCTGCCGGGCACCGCGCGCCCCATGCGCCGCATCGACAAGATCACCGGGCGCAGCGACGACATGCTGATCATCCGTGGGGTCAACGTCTTCCCGACCCAGATCGAGGAGCAACTGCTCAAGATCGAGCAGCTCTCCCCCCACTACGAGATCGAAGTAACACGCCAGGGCAACATGGATATGGTGCTTGTGCGGGTCGAGGCGTGCAGCAACGACGTTGCCCGGGACCTGGTGACCTGCGAACAGCTGGGCAAGCAACTGCAGCACGCCATCAAGACCTATGTGGGTATCAGCACCAAGATCGATGTGTGTGGCGTGGAGGAGGTGATGCGCTCGGTGGGCAAGGCGAAGCGCGTCAAGGATCTGCGCTAACCCATTTGGTGACACACCAACTGAAGTATAACATCATTTTCCGTGTCGCTTTTGAAGCCGGTCTGCTATGCTGCGATCAAGCAGCCACGACAGGATCGGCTCAATCCATCACTGGACTGGAGGTGTGACGATGTCCACTGAACAGCAGCTTTCTCGTCAAGAACAGCAGTTTATGGACAAGATCAAGGCGGAAGAGAAGATCGAGCCCAAGGACTGGATGCCCGAGAAATATCGCAAGAACCTGATTCGCCAGATTTCTCAGCACGCCCACTCGGAAGTCATCGGCATGCAGCCCGAAGGCAACTTCCTGACCCGCGCGCCCTCTCTGCGCCGCAAGGCGATCCTGTTATCGAAGATTCAGGACGAGGCGGGGCATGGGCTCTACCTCTACAGTGCCGCGGAAACCCTGGGCATCACCCGTGAGGAGTTGATCGAAGCGCTGCAGAGTGGCCAGGCCAAGTACGCCTCCATCTTCAACTACCCAGCGTTGACCTGGGCCGACATGGGTGCCATCGGCTGGTTGGTCGATGGGGCCGCCATCGTCAACCAGGTCTCCCTGCAGCGCACCTCCTATGGCCCCTATTCACGCGGCATGATTCGCATCTGCAAGGAAGAGAGTTTCCACCAGCGCCAGGGCTACGACATCATGCTCTCCCTGGTCAATGGCAGCCCCGAGCAGAAGGCCATGGCCCAGGACGCCCTGAACCGCTTCTACTGGCCGGCGCTGATGATGTTCGGTCCGCACGACTCCGAGTCGGCACACTCCGCGAAGTCCATGGAGTGGAAAATCAAGCGCGAGACCAACGATGACCTCCGCCAGAAGTTCATCGACCAGACGGCGTCACAGATCGAGTTTCTGGGACTCGAGCATCCCGACAAGGATCTCAAGTGGAACGAAGAGCGCGGTCATTACGACAGCGGCGAGATCGACTGGGAAGAGTTCCAGAACGTCATCAACGGCAATGGCCACTGCAATCGCCAGCGCCTCGAGCACCATATCAAGGCCCATGAAGAAGGGGCCTGGGTGAGGGAAGCCCTCGCTGCCTACAACGCCAAGAAGCAGGCCAACAAGTCTGAAGCCGCCTAAGGAGACAACATCATGCAAGACAATGCCCTGGAACTCTTCGAGGTCTTTATTCGCTCGAAGCGCGGCCTCGATCACAAACATGTCGGAAGCCTGCATTCCGAAGACCATGCCCAGGCGCTGGAGTACGCTCGCGATGTCTATACACGGCGCAGCGAGGGCGTCAGCATCTGGGTGGTCAAGTCATCGGATATCTGCGCGTCTCAGGAAGATGATGCGGAAGATTTCTTCGATCCCAACGACGACAAACCGTATCGGCACGCCACTTATTACGAACTCCCCGATGCCGTCAACAACATGTAACTTCTGAGGAGAACGCGTGATGAGTGACAACATCAAGGCAGCGACGCAGGAATATGCAACCCGCCTGGGCGATGATGCCGTCGTCCTCGGTCACCGTATTTCAGAGTGGGTCAGTCGTGGACCCTTCCTGGAAGAGGACATCGCCTATGCCAACGTGGCGCTGGACTACATTGGCCGCGCTCGCATGTTCTATGGCTATGCGGCGGAGCTGGCCAACGATGGTCGAACGGAAGACGATTTCGCCTACATGCGCGACGACCGCCAGTATCAGAACCTGCTGCTGATGGAGATGCCGCGAGGCGATTTCGCCTACTCTCAGGTTCGGCAACTTTTCATCGATATCTACTACAACCTTCTGCTGCCGGAACTGGTAAATTCCAAGGATGACACCCTGGCAGCCATCGCCGCCAAGGCGATCAAGGAAACCCGCTATCACCTGCGGCGCAGCCGTGACTGGGTGTTGCGCCTGGGTGATGGCACCGAAGAAAGCCATCATCGTGCACAGGCCGCCGTCGACAGCCTCTGGGGCTATACCCATGAGCTGTTCGATATGGACGAGACCGAGAAGCTGCTGGCCGATAACGGCATCGGCGTCGATACCACCCAGCTTCGCGAAGCGTGGCTGAAGCACGTCAGCGCTATCCTCTCGGAAGCCACTCTGAGCGTTCCGGAAGACGGTTGGGCAGTGCGTGGTGGCCGTATCGGTTATCACACCGAGAACCTTGGCCATGTGCTGACAGAAATGCAATTCGTACACCGCTCCTACCCTGGTTGCCAGTGGTAAGCGCAAGGTTGGTAATGGATCATGAGCGAAATCTCGTTGATGCCGGAGGCAGAGTACCACCGGTTACAGCAGCGTAATACTTCCGAAGTAAAAGAGCTCTGGGACTTGCTCGATGACGTCAAGGATCCCGAAATTCCGGCCCTTAGCATCTGGGACCTCGGAATATTGCGCGATATCCATCGCCGGGGTGATCACATCATCGTCACCATCACACCGACGTATTCTGGCTGCCCGGCAATAAACACCATTACCGAAGATATCGAGGCCGCCCTGTACGCCAAGGGATATAAGCATCTCGAGGTAAAGGTAAAACTATCACCGGCCTGGAGCTCCGAGTGGATGTCCTCCGAAGGGCGCCGCAAGCTACGTAATTACGGCATCGCTCCCCCGGAGGATGTCGAGGCCTCCGAGGAGGGCTTGAGCTCCGAATCGCAGGCACTTTGCCCACGCTGCGGCTCGCGTGATACACGGCTCCTCAGTGAATTTGGCTCCACCGCATGCAAGGCGCTGTTTCAGTGCCAGTCATGCAAGGAGACCTTCGATTATTTCAAGACAATATAGGCTACGTGATGTCAGACACGAACTTCTATACGCTGAGAATCGCCGACGTCCAGCCGGAGACGGACACCGCTATCCGCGTGACTTTCGACATTCCCGAGGAGCTGAAGGAAACCTTCGACTTCATTCAGGGGCAGTTCCTGACACTGCGAACCAGGATTGATGGCGAGGAGGTTCGCCGCTCCTACTCCATCTGTTCCGGCGTCAAGGATGGCCATATGCGCGTCGGCATAAAGCGCGTCAAGAATGGTCGCTTCTCCAACTATGCCAATGACCATTTCAAGCGCGGCATGGAAATCGATGTCATGCCGCCACAGGGCAGCTTCTATACCCAGCTGGACGAAAACAATGCCAAGCAGTACATGTGCATTGCCGCAGGCTCCGGGATCACACCGGTCCTTTCGATCGTGAAATCCGTTCTCGACACGGAGCCCAACAGCAAGGTGACGCTGATCTACGGCAACCGCCGCAGCAACTCTGTCATGTTCAAGGATGAGCTGAGCTTCGTAAAGAATCGCCACATGGACCGCTTCCAGTGGCTCAACATCATGAACTACGAAGACCAGGGTGCTGACCTTCTCAACGGCAAGATCGACAACAAGAAGGGCTACGAACTTCAGAAGAGTGGCCTGATTGATATCAAGAACACCGATGAAGCCTTTATCTGCGGCCCCGAGGCCATGATGGCGGAGGTCTCGCATGGCTTTCGCCTCGAGGGCCTGAGCAATGAGCAGATCCATTATGAGCTGTTCGCCAACTCAGCCGCGGACTCCGAGAAGATGCTCGAGAAGGCGCAGCAGCGCATCGCGGAGTATGGCGAGGAGAAGAGCAGCAAGGTGACCGTGGTCGCGGATGGCCGCTCCGTGATGTTCGATCTGGCCACAGTAGGCGAGAACATCCTGGATGCAGGCATCGCCAACGGCATGGACCTTCCCTACTCCTGCAAGGCCGGCGTCTGCTCCACCTGCAAGTGCAAGCTGGTAGTGGGCGAAGTGGACATGGATGTGACCCACGGCCTCGAGAAGCACGAAATCGAGGCGGGCTATGTGCTCAGCTGCCAGGCTCACCCTCTCACCGATGAAGTGACCCTCGACTTCGATCAGCGCTGATGATCGGCTGAGCCACCCTAATCCCTCGATACGCTCACTCCACTCCACGCCACGCTCTGGTCACGGTGACGACGCAAGATCGTCACCGACCTACACTTATTACCGGGAGAACGCCTAATGTCAGTCCTACAGAGTTACATTGCCGGAAAGTGGCTGGGAGAAACGCCAGCCAAGGCACTGCCCAGCGCCATCAACGGTGATACCGTTGCGCATACACATGGGGAAACCATCGACTTCGCTGAAGCCGTAGAATACGCCCGCTCCACCGGGGTGAAGAATCTCCTTGCGCTTGATTTCCAACAGCGCGCCGCCATCCTCAAGGAGTTGGCTGCTTACATACAGGGCCGCAAGGATGAGCTCTACGCGACCTCTTATCACACCGGTTGCACCAAGGCCGACTCCTGGATCGACATCGACGGCGGCTTCGGCACCCTGTTCACCTACGCCTCCACAGGCCGCAAGGAACTGCCTTCCGGGAACGTGGCTCATGAGGGACCAGTCACCCAGCTGGGCAAGGAAAACCACTTCAACGGCACACATATCCTGGTGCCTCGCCGTGGTGTCTCCGTGCACATCAACGCCTTCAACTTTCCCATCTGGGGCATGCTGGAGAAGTTCGCGCCTGCCTTCCTGGCGGGCATGCCATGCATCTTCAAGCCCGCCACGGCCACCAGCTACCTCACCGAGGCCGCTGTGCGCGTCATCAACGATTCGGGCCTGCTTCCCGAAGGCGCCCTGCAGCTGATCATCGGCGGCACCGGCGACCTGCTGGATCGGCTGGAGGAGCAGGATTTCGTCACCTTCACCGGCTCTGCCAGCACCGCCCTGAAGCTCAAGAGCCACCCCAACATCATGGCCAGGAGCATCCCCTTCAACGCCGAGGCGGACTCCCTCAACAGCGCCATCATGGCACCGGATGTCACCCCGGAAGACGACGAGTTCGATATCTTCGCCAAGGAAGTGGCGAAGGAGATGACCGCCAAGGCCGGCCAGAAGTGTACCGCCATACGCCGGGTGCTGGTGCCGGCCGAGCATCTGGACGCCCTGGCTGAACGCCTCAAACAGCGACTGAGCAAGATCGCCTTCGGCAACCCCGCCGCTGACGGCGTCCGCATGGGCGCTCTCGCCTCCCATGAGCAGCTGAGAGACGTCACGGCCGCCATCGATCGCCTGCTGGAAACCAGCGAATGCGCGTACGGCCGAGCCGAAGGCCTGCGCCCCATGGGCGAAGGCGTGGAGAATGGCGCCTTTATCGCGCCTCATCTGCTGGTCAGCCGCAACCCGCTGAACGACGGCGGCGCCCACGACATCGAGGCCTTCGGTCCGGTAGCCACCCTGATGCCCTACAACGGCATCGACGAGGCCCTGGCCATCGCCGCCAAGGGCAAGGGCAGCCTGGTCACCACGCTCACCACCAAGGATCCGGCCATCGCCGCCGAGATGATCCCGGTACTGGCTGCGCAGCACGGTCGCCTGCAGATCCTGAACGCCGAAGCATCAAAGGAATCCACCGGCCACGGCTCCCCGCTGCCCATGCTCAAGCATGGCGGCCCGGGACGCGCCGGGGGCGGCGAAGAACTCGGCGGTATCCGCTCCGTTCACCACTACCTGCAGCGCACTGCCATCCAGGGTTCACCCACCATGGTGGCCGCGGTGACCCGGGAATATGTGCGTGGCGCTACGGTGATCGAGAACGATATCCACCCCTTCCGCCGTCACTTCGACGATCTGCAGGTGGGAGAATCCCTGCTGACCCATCGGCGCACCGTCACCGAGGCTGACATCGTCAACTTCGGCTGCCTCTCCGGCGACCACTTCTACATGCACTTCGACGCCATCGCCGCCAAGGAGACCCAGTTCGGCCAGCGCATCGCCCACGGCTACTTCGTGCTCTCCGCCGCCGCCGGCCTGTTCGTCTATGCCGGCGAAGGCCCCGTACTGGCCAACTACGGCATCGACACCCTGCGTTTCATCACCCCCGTGATCGCCGGCGATACCATCCGTGCTCGCCTGACCTGCAAGCGCAAGATCGACCAGGGCCGAACCTCCCCCGAGGGGCATCCTCAGGGCGTGGTCGTATGGGATGTGGATGTCACCAACCAGAACGACGAGCTGGTAGCCAGCTATGACATCCTGACGCTGGTGGCGAAGCGCCAGTAAACCTGCGCTGCACTCCCCTCCAGGCGGTGGCGCGATACGCCCCGCCTGGAACCCATCACTCGCTTCATCCTTCACTATTCGACGCGCCTGGCAAGCCGCTGCGTTAACCGCTGGCCAGGCAGCGTGTCATACCGCTCATGCCGTCACCGACTCCTTCCCTGCGGCGCCATGCGCCATGAAGCGGCTGGCGTTGGGACAGAAGCCACGGCAAGCCTCGGCATCGGCACCGCGACGCATCGCCTTCCAGCAGTGTCCCACCACCTCGCAGCGGTTGCAGACAGACTCCAGTGACGCCAGATCCTCCTCCGCAATGGCGGCCGGGCCCACCTCGAAGGTCTTCATCATCACCGGCATCAACACCTCGGCGGCCTGGAAGTCGGGTACCCGGCGGTCATCGAGCGTCCTTGCCACTGCCCTTTCCAGCGGCATGCTCAGCGGCTGTTCCAGGTCCTGGGCCAGCTCTTCCAGCGCCTCCGGAGCGTGGCGACGAAGCTCACGAACCACGCGTTCGCCCTGAATATAATCGGCCATTCTTTCCATTTTTGATCTCCTCATTGGGTGTCGCTTACTGCACGCTTTCAGGGTAGCCCAACGAAGAGCACCCTGATTTGACCGAGGTCAAATCAGGGTGCTTATTGATACAAAAAGCATCTATCAGAAAAACAAACCGTGTCGCTTTATGACTCTGGACGCTTCCTAGTAGAGCAAGTCGGGCAGGAAGAGCACGATACCGGGGAGCAGCAGCACCAGCAGGGCGCGGATCGTGCCCGCCACCCAGAACGGCGTCACCCCGCGGAAGATCGTCCCCGTCGCCACATCCGGCAACACCGCCCGCAGCACGAAGACGTTCATCCCCACCGGCGGTGTGATCAGACTGATCTCGATCACGATCACCACCAGGATGCCGAACCACACCAGGTCGTAGCCCAGGCCGGCCACCACCGGGAAGAACACCGGCACCGTCAGCAGCATCATCGACATGCTCTCGAACACGCAGCCCAGCACCACATAGATGGCGATGATCACCAGGATCACCACGAAGGGTGCCACGTTCAGGCCACTGACCAGGGCGAGCAGGTCATTGGGCAGCCCCGCCATATTGATGAAGTTGGCGAAGATCAGTGCCGTCAACACCACCGCAAACAGCATCGCCGTGGTGCGCACCGTGTCCATCAG